>NZ_JBVJVZ010000014.1:148242-163022 GCF_055603245.1 Streptomyces sp. NPDC037290
CCCTCGCCCCGCCCCCCCCTCCGCCTCCACCGCCCCCACCCCCCCCCCCCCCCCCCCCCCCCCCCCCCCCCCCCCCCCCCCCCCCCCCCCACCGCCGTACTTCCTCCGCCTCATGACCGGCCCAGCTGACCTAGGTGGCCCAGCTGACCTACGTGGCCCAGCTGGCTTAGGTGGGCCGGGTGGGCCGGGTGGTTCAGCCCTGAAGCAGCTTCTTCACCGCGGCGGCGACCCGGCCGCCCTCGGCCTGGCCGGCCACCTTCGGGTTCACGATCTTCATGACGGCACCCATGGCTCGCGGCCCCTCGGCACCGGCCGCCTTCGCCTCTTCCACGGCCTGGGCGACGATCGCGTTCAGCTCCTCGTCGGACATCTGCTTGGGCAGGTAGTCGGCGAGCACCTCGCCCTCCGCCTTCTCGCGCTCCGCCGACTCGGGCCGACCACCCTGCGCGAAGGCCTCAGCGGCCTCCCGGCGCTTCTTCGCCTCACGGGTGATCACCTTGAGGATCTCGTCGTCGGAGAGCTCCCGCTTCTCCTTGCCCGCGACCTCCTCCTTGGTGATCGCGGCGAGCGTCAGCCGGAGCGTCGAGGAGCGGAGCTCGTCGCGCTCCTTGATCGCGGCGTTGAGGTCGTCCTGCAGCTTCGACTTGAGCGTGGTGGTCATGCGGTCGATTGTCGCAGGTGTGCCGGTCCGAACGCCCGCTGATTTCAGGGACGCCGGCCGCGCGACGGGGGCCGGCCGGTCTCTTGGCACCGCCGGGGTCTGACACGATGGTCGTATGCGCGCGCGATACGGAGTACCCCTGGGGATCATGGCGGCAGGAGCCGCCGGGCTGGCGTACGCGGCGGGCTTCGAGGCCCGCTCCTTCCGCCTCCGACGAGTGACGGTCCCGGTCCTCCCGCCGGGCATACGGCCGCTGCGCGTGCTCCAGGTCTCCGACATCCACATGGTGAGCGGTCAGCGCAAGAAGCAGCGGTGGCTGCGGTCGCTGGCGGGCCTGCGCCCGGACTTCGTGATCAACACGGGCGACAACCTCTCCGACCCCGAGGGCGTCCCGGAGGTCCTGGACGCGCTCGGCCCCCTGATGGAGTTCCCGGGCGCGTACGTCTTCGGCTCCAACGACTACTACGGCCCCAGACTCCGCAACCCCGCCCGCTACTTGCTGGAGAAGACGAGCGGCCGCCACGGGCTGAACGGCAACCCGCCGGCGGTCGGCGTGATCCACAACCCGTGGGAGGACCTGCGCGACGGCTTCGACGAGGCGGGCTGGCTGAACCTGACCAACACGCGCGGGGTCCTGAAGGTCGAGGGCGTCTCGATCGAGCTGACGGGCCTCGACGACCCGCACATCAAGCGGGACCGCTACGCCCAGGTGGCGGGCGGCCCCTCCGGGACGTACGACTTCTCGCTCGGCGTGGTCCACGCCCCGTACCTGCGCACACTGGACGCGTTCACGGCGGACGGCTATCCCCTGATCCTGGCCGGCCACACCCACGGCGGCCAGCTGTGCATCCCCTTCTACGGCGCGCTGGTCACCAACTGCGACCTGGACACGGACCGCGTGAAGGGTCTCTCCACCCACAAGGCGGACGGCCACACCTCCTACCTCCACGTCTCAGCAGGCTGCGGCACCAACCGCTACACCCCGGTCCGGTTCGCGTGCCCACCGGAGGCGACGTTGTTGACCTTGGTGGGGCGCAAGTAGGGGCAAGGGGCGCAGGGGGAGTAGGGACGCAGGGGAACTAAGGGGTGTAGGGGAGGCGTCGGGGCCTCAGTGCCTGCCGGGTCTCCGTGCATGGTCTCCGTGCCGGACCTCAGCACCGGGCCTCCGTGCCGGGTCTCAGCACCGGGCCCCGTGCCAGGCCTCCGCACCGTGGGCGGCGTACCCCATCCGGAGTACAACAAATCGCCCCGCCCCTCCCCCGCTCCTAGCGTGAGGGCATGACCGCCCCGATACCCAGGGACATCCCAGACCTGCCCGCGGTCCCGGCCCCGCCCCTGCTGCTGCCCTCCCCGGTCCCGGCGACGGCGGTGGTGGCGCCGGTCCGCCGCCCCATGGTCGCGCTCTTCCGCCTCCTTACCGCTCTGGCGGCGGCCGGCGGCGTAACACTGGAGCTCCTGCTGGGCCCGCCGGCCCGCACCCTCGGCTACTTCAGCGTCCAGGCCAACATCATGCTGGCCGTCGTCATGCTCCTTTCGGCGTCGAGAGCCGAGCGGGCCCGGCGCCCCCTCCCCTCCTCCGTGACAGGCGCCACGCTCCTCTACGCCCTGGTCACGGCCCTCGTCTACCACCTGCTCCTGGCCCACACGACGCCCCCGTTCTCCATGACCGGCGCGACGGCGGCCCCCCAGCGCTGGCACGCCCAGTGGGCGACCTTGCAGATCCTGCACACGCTGACACCGGCGGCGGCCCTGCTGGACTGGCTGGTGCTCACGCCATCGGCCCGCCTGCGCCTCCGCCAGACGGCCTCCTGGCTCCTCTACCCCCTGGCCTACCTGGCCTTCTCCCTCACCCGAGCGGCGCTCCTCGCCCCCTCGAACCCCTCCCGCTACCTCTATCCCTTCCTGGACGTGGCCGCCCACGGCTACCGCAGCACCCTGGCCAACGCCCTCCTCCTGGGCCTCGGGATCTACGCCCTGGCCGTCCTCCTCGTGGCCCTGGACCACACCCGCCCGACCCCCGTCCGACGCCGGGTCTAAACCGGATTTCGTCTACGGCCACCAGTGGGCTAAAGTAAACGACGTCGCCGCGAGAGCAGCGACATCGGGGTGTAGCGCAGCTTGGCAGCGCGCTTCGTTCGGGACGAAGAGGTCGTGGGTTCAAATCCCGCCACCCCGACAGAGAAACACCAGGTCAGGCCGGGTACTGAGAGATCAGTACCCGGCCTGACGTGTCTCTAACGGGCCCCTCTGGAGAAATCCTGGAGAAGATCTTGAAATCGTCTCCACCTAGCCCGCTACTGGCGAGCGCTCAGCAAGATGAGCCGCCGACTGGTGAACTGATCGACTGAGGACCCCTGAGCGCACGAGTGGGCCCGAGCGACTAGCTATTGCCCGGACCCACTCGGTTGGATCACACGATGTGAACGCGCTCCAAGGTGCCGTCCTCGTCTCGTAGGAGCACTTCCTTGCCGTCGTCCATCTGTTGGGCAAGAAACGCATAGACCTGTACGGCACGGTTGATGACGTCCGTCTTGGACAGGCCCGTGATCCTCATCAGCACAGCGACGGCTTGGACGGCGGTCGCAATCAAGGTCACGGTGAAGCGCTCGTTCTCACGTACGGCCTGCAGGCCGGTCTGACGAGCCACCCGATCATCCTCTCTCTATCGTCCCCCAGTCTCGTTCCTTGATGTCAGGCCGGGCGCGCCTGACCCACGCCCGAGCGGCTCCCCAGCACTACCTGACGATCACCATCATCGCATGGATGAACCATCCGTGCACCAATCTGGTGTGTCGAGAACACCAAAATTTACTTCGATGGGTGCGTGATGGGTCACTTCCGGAGTATGCTCCCCCGTGAGACCCGGCTCCATCCGGGCTCAGGCAACTCAGCCACGTTCCAGGAAGGGGTGCACAGATGCGCTTGCTACTTCAACTCGCCGCTGATCGTCAGAGGGGTGTGCCCTAGCCAGGGGCACACCCCTCGATCGCGTGGTGAGTCCTGAAGCGACGGCGGCTCGGAGCATCCAGCTCCTTGCAGCCCAGCGCATTGGCCGGATCCCCAGAGCACAAGAGGTGCTCAATTCGGCCGACGGGACGAAAGGATCCACGGAACGTGTCGGATGTCCTTAACCCGGCAGAGTTGCCGGAGGACGAGGGCGAACAGCCCACGGAAAGGGCCCTGGTCCAGATCTGGACCACGAAGGTAGGCCAGCCGGACAGGTCCGCTTTGTGCCTCCCGGAGAATGGACCGGAGCCCAGCCAGGGCGCCCGGTTGAACATCAAGGTGGAGAAGCTCGGTGCCGACGTCGGGATGGAGGTTCCGGCGGCGAACGCCGACGAACTCATTAGCATCTCCCCGTTGCTGCTGGGCATGGTCTTCTCCGCTGCCGGGCCGATCACCCTTCTTGCGTCCACTACGGACCTGAACATGCCGTGGGCGGCGAAGCTCGCCCTGGCGCTGGTCCTGGCGATCGTCCCGATCGTCTTCGTGTTCCTCCGCAACCGGCGCGACGAGGCCTGACCTCAACCGCGCGTTCCCCACCCCTTCTGAAGAACGTGCGCAACCTGTGCCGGCCCCCGTTCCCGGGGGGCCGGCACCCTTCGTTTCCGCTTGAGCCCACGAAGGCTCCACCGACCACTTCGTCTCCAGACATCGCCCTACTTGCGGGCCTTCAGCAACGCGTCCAGAGCTGCCACGGGCGAGTCGGGGCTCATCACCCGACGTGCTTCCAACGCCTCCTCCCACATCTCGGTGAGCGCGGTCATCAGCGCCTTCCGCATTCCGGCCGTGATGTGGTCATAGCGGGACTGCACGGAGCCGTCCTCATGGCCCATGCGTTCGTCCATGAGCTTCGGCGGGGTCCCCGCTTCTCTCATGAGGGTCTTGTGAGTGTGGCGGAGCCCGTGGGGTATCAGGCGCAACTGCCGCTAGGCTCCCGCCTCATGGGAACCCCCTGGTCCTCCGTCATTGCCGGGACGACGGCCGTCTTCAGCGCCGTTGCCACGGGTGGCGCCTGGATGGCGGCGCGTCGCGCGAACTCCACGGCTGAGGCGGTCGCCCGCATCGAGCGGGATCGCTGGCACGCTGACCTGACGCCCCAATTCCGCGTGACGATCGAGCGGACCGAGGGTGACCGCGCCACGCTCAGCGTGCACCTGGCCGGGCCGCTGCCCTTGGGCTACCTGGACACGATCCGCCTTGAGGTGATCGCGAGCGACGACATGGACCGCACGCCCCGGCTCGCTGGGGGACCCACCCAGGAGCAGGTGGACGCGCAGGTGTGGGGCCCTCTGCGGTTCGTGCCCCACGTGGACGACGCCGACGGAAAACGGGCAGGTGATCTCGGGGCTCTCGCTGCGGGTGGGTGCTGGCCGGCCTCTCGCGCTGGAGCGCACGCGGCCACCGTTTTGGCAGGAGGGCAACGACCGGGAGGCGCGGTGGCGGGTCCAGTGGCTCAACATGCCCATGCGCCTGGTCCTCACCTGCCGCAGGGACGGCTTCGAGCCGTGGATGGTCCCGTACGAGGTGGAGGTGCCGCAGGCGCCGCGGGTTCGGCACTTCTAGTCGCGACCGGCCCTCGGTGTTGCGTTAGCCGCCGTGCCTACGCCATCGGTAGAAGAGTCGTTCGCCGGGCTCGTTGGTCAGAACAACGCGCTGTCCAAACACCACCCAGAGGTCAACACCGTCGTTCTCTGCGAGCACCTCGAAGTTAGAGGCGCTGTAGAAAGCTGGCAGCAGCTCGCGATCGGAGTGGAACTGCCCGTACAACAGTTCGTATCCGCACTGCCAATAGACCTCACGGCACCGCCGAAGCAGAGCTGAGCCAATGCCTGAGTGACGGCTGTTGTCGGCGACCGCCAACCCCTTGATCTTGGCAATGGCCATGTGTCCCAGGAACACGTCTTTCTGCTCCAACCCCTCGCCAGCGAGATTGAGGAGAAATGACGTCGGCGGATGAGCCAGCAGTGCCCCCACAACCTGCCCTGTCGAGTCGACAGCGACCAAGAGGAGCCCCAAGCTGGCGGAAAGACTGCCCCACGATGGCTCGGGCGACTGGAGCACAACTGCAAGATCCCGGAGGATCGCGTCGTGACCGTGGTCAAGTGCCCGCGCCAGGGTTGCGCCTATCAGACCCATCTCCAGCCCCTGTAGCACTGCGGGCTCCGGTTCCTCGCCTGAGAGTCGCAGTAGCTCTACTGCGGCCGGCCCCTCTTCAGGGCGCGCGAGACGGATGGTTGTCCCCTGGGGGCCTCCCCACCCTTGCGTCAGCCGGTGCGACGTTCCCCGCCACCCACCAGAGCTTTGAACCCGCTTTGACTTGCTTCGTCTCTTGGCCATGCGACAGTACGTGCCCACGCTTGGGGGAGCCCGCACTCGATTTCCAGCCGATGCCGGGTAGTCGGCCCGGCGGTCTCAGTCGTGGTCTCGTTTGCCGTTGACTCCGAGGTGATCCGGCCGCATCCGTTAACGTCCGGCACGCCGTCTGACCAGGGGCGTAAGCAGCATGGCGGACGGCGGCGGACACCTCTGGACCAAGATCAGACAACTCGTAATTCGGAGATCGTCGATGTCCTGACTGATCACTCCCCGCTGCCCGGATCCTGTCGTGCCTTGTCCAACTCCTCCAAGAACCTGGCGGTGCGCAGGGTGTCGGGGTGGTCTTCGCCCAGTACCCACCGCCGTCGGGTCAGGGTGTCCTTCCCCAGGGCGCGGGCCTCCTCAGTCTGCCCCAGATCCGCCAGGTCGATGGCCAGGTTGGAGGCGCTGTGCAGGGTGTCGGGGTGGTCTTCGCCCAGCACCCGCCGCTGTCGGGTCAGGGTGTCCTCCCTCAGGGCACGGGCCTCCTCCGTTCGCCCCAGCGACGCCAGCCAGATGGCCAGGTTGGAGGCGGTGAGCAGGGTGTCGGGGTGGTCTTCACCCAGCACCCGCCGCTGTCGGGTCAGGGTGTCCTCCCCCAGGGCACGGGCCTCCTCCGTTCGCCCCAGCGACGCCAGCCAGATGGCCAGGTTGGAGGCGGTGAGCAGGGTGTCGGGGTGGTCTTCACCCAGCACCCGCCGCTGTCGGGTCAGGGTGTCCTCCCCCAGGACGCGGGCCTCCTCCGTTCGCCCCAGATCCGTCAGCCGGATGGCCAGGTTGGAGGCGGTGAGCAGGGTGTTGGGGTGGTCTTCACCGAGCACTCGCCGCTGTCGAGTCAGGGTGTCCTCCCCCAGGGCACGGGCCTCCTCCGTTCGCCCCAGCGACGCCAGCCAGATGGCCAGGCTGGCGGCGGTGAGCAGGGTGTCGGGGTGGTCTTCACCCAGCGCCTGCCGTTGCCGGGTCAGGGTGTCTTCGCCCACGGCGTAGGCCTCCTCGGTCTGCCCCAGATCTGCCAGGTCGATGGCCAGGTTGGAGGCGGTGCGCAGGGTGTCGGGGTGGTCTTCACCCAGCACCCGCCGCTTCCCGGTCAGGGTGTCCTCCCCCAGGACGCGGGCCTCCTCCGTTCGCCCCAGCGCCGCCAGCCGGATGGCCAGGTTGGAGGCAGTGCGCAGGGTGTCGGGGTGGTCCTCACCCAAAAGGCGGCGCCGGCGCTGGAGGGTGTCCTCGTCCAGGGCGCGGGCTCGCTCGTGGTCCTGGGTGTCGTCGTAGGCGCGGGCGAGGCTGTGGGCGGTCCACAAGGTGCCTTCGTGGTCCGGGCCGAGTTGCCGTAACCAGGTGTGGTGCAGTTGCTGGAGGCGGTCTCGGGCGGTGCGGGCCTGGCCGCGGTCCAGCAGGTACCAGCAGGCATCGCGGACGATATCCCGTCCCGCCTCGGTGGTGATGAGGGCCGGGTCCACAGCGAGGAGGTGGGGCAGCAGCGTTCGCCAAGCGGGCCAGGTCGAGGGACGCCCGACAGACCCGGGGTCGGCCGCGGTCAGGAGGGCTTCGGCGTCCCGGCTCGCCTGCCGGCGTTGGTCGGGCGTGAGCTGGTCGCGCAGCACCGTCTGGGTGAGGCGGTGCAGCTCAATGGTGCCGTCCTGGGCCCGGGCCAGGCTGTGCCGAGTGATGGCACGCAGCGCTGCACTGCCGGCCAGACGGGTAGCCAGGGCGTCGGCCAGGGGCGCGGAGGCGGTGTCGGGGAGGTGGCCGGCGCAGGTGGTGACCGGGAAGGGTTCCGGGGCCAGCAGGCTGAGCGCGGACATGAGGGCGGCTGCGCCGGGGTGGTCGGACTCCAGGCGGGTCGTGGTCAGACGGACCTGTGCGGCCAGGGAGACCGGGTAGCCGGCGGGGCGGCCCTCGGCCAGAACTTCGGCCGTGCTGCGGGCCAGTTCGGCGCTCAGGTCGGCGCCGGACAGACCGTCGGTGAGAAGGGCGGCGGCCTGGGCGAGAGCGAGAGGAAGGTCATCGAGGGCCCGGGCAAGATGGTCGGCGTCGGTGTCGCTCAGCACGGCGCCGTGGGCGTGCAGCAGGGCGAGGGATTCGGCGCGGGTGAAGACGTCGACGTTCAGCGGGCTGGCGTGCGCCTGCCAGTGCGGGCTGCGAGAGGTGATCAGGACGTGGCCACCCCCACCCGGCAGATAGGGGGCCAGGACCGCAGGGTCTTCGATGTTGTCGAAAGCCAGCAGCCAGCGAGAGCGGGTGCGCAGCTCACCCAAGAGCGCGTCCACGGCGTCGGCGGAGGGGACGTCGGCAGGTGCGGCGCCGATGCGGGTGGCGAACTGGGCGAGTTGATCGGGGATCAGGGCGGGTTTTTCGGCGGCGATCCACCAGGCCAGTTCGTACTCGCCGGCGAAGCGGTGTGCGTATTCGATGGCGAGCTGGGTCTTCCCGACTCCGCCCCGTCCGTGCAGGGCCTGGACGGCCACGCGACTGCTGGCCGCCAAGGTCTGACGGAGCCGGACGAGGAGGGTGTCGCGGCCGGTGAAGGAGGCGTTGCGGGCGGGCAGGTTCCACACCCTTGGCAGCGACCCGGGCAGGCGGGGCCCGCTGCCACCCAGCTGCCGCAATGCGCCGGGAAATGCCGGTCGAGCGGTCGGCCGACGGGGGCCGTTGACCGCCTCCAACAGCACCCGGCGGGCGGCCTCCTCGCCCAACTCGAACAGATTCGGGGCAATGAGGGGGCGCAGGATCGGTGGCGAGACGACCTCGGCCACACACACCGGGGTGACCTTCTCCTTCATCGCCACGATGGCAGTCCACTCGGGCGTGGTGAACCGCTCCGGCTCGAAGTAGGCCGGGGAGAACAACGCCAGAAACCGCCCGCGCTCCAGAGCGGCGTTCATCTTCAGGACGAAGTTGTCACCCGCACCCCAGTCCCAGTAGTCCAACTCCACTTCGTGCCCGGCATCGAGCAACTGCCACGCCACCCACTCCGCCCAGGCCCGATCCGCCCCCGCATGGCTGACGAACCACGCGCCGCCAGGAGTCTCAACGCCGTTCATCCCGTCCCCCGCGTCCAGTCACACAGCTGAAGCCCCGAGCCTAGAACTCCCCGCCCTCTGACCGCCCACGTTCGCCCACACCCATCCACAGGCCGTCAAAGAGGGCAGGCCTCCGGACCGTACCGACCGGCGGAACGTCTACTAAGAAGGATGGTGAATGGTCCGCAAGGGCCCCTGGTCTCAGTTGCAGTCTCAGTTGGTGCTGGATGCGAGACGGTTCGCTCTCGTCCACGGCCGTCCCGGATGTTGGCTGACCAGGTGCTCAGATCTCGCCGCTGACACCCGCGGACGCCCCCGGACCAAGATCGGACAACTCGTAATGCGTGGCTCTTGCCCTTGCCCGCCCGCGGTCCGTGACGCAGCTTGGCGGGGGGCATACGCGGTGAACCCGGTGCGCAGCCTTGCCATGCTGCCATGGAGAAATCCTGGAGACGATCTTGAGATGGCGGCTTCGGAACACCATCGGAGACCGACACACCCCGACACTCTGACCTCCATCTTTGCCATGCGTCCCAGGTCGGTGATCTTCCAGGGCCTAATTCGGGACGAAGAGGTCGTGGGTTCAAATCCCGCCACCCCGACAGTGAAGTACCAGGTCAGGGGCCTGATCCGTGAGAGCGGATCAGGCCCCTGTTGGTTTGAGTGACTAACTGCGTGACTATGCGCTCCGATACGTTCCGCACACGCAAGCCATCGCAGACAATCTGGCCCTCGGGACGCCGCATGCCGCTAGTGCGATGCCCCCAACGTTGCAGGGACTCAGGCGTCAGACCGAACAGGTCGGCCGCGACAGGTGTCTTTCGAGGTTCATCCGGCTCCGCGCGGCCGAGGTTCCACGAATCATCTAGCCCGCCGTCGTGAGGACCGTTGAAGTAAGTGCCATCACTTCAACTGCACCACCTTGCACCTTGCGTGATCTTCTGGCGCTGGGTAAAGCGGGTGTCGCAGGTTCGAATCCTGCCGGAGGCACCAGCCAAAAGGCCCCGGACCGATCATGGTCCGGAGCCTTTGACATCTACGGGGGCGATCACCCGCGATCGGGCGCCTCTTCCTGAGCAGCCCGTACCCAGCATGGCGTAACCCCTCGTGCATCGGTGCTGCATGCATGGTGACGTTGGGACTGCATTGGTGGCAGTAAGTCACTGATTCACAGCCCAGCGTGAGAGAGGGAACCCTGCCCATGCCTCCGATCCCACTGAAACCTGGCGTCTACAAGCTTCACGCCCACATCGTTGGCCCAAGCTCCTTGGTGACTGCCACCGAGTACGCCGTGAAGTACGGCGCCCCCGTCATCACCGACCGCCTCAATCCCCTCCCGATCGAACAGGAGTGGGTCATCGAGCCCGTCGAGCCGGAGCCGGGAGCGCCCTACATGATTCGCCTCGCCGCCCACGA
This sequence comes from Streptomyces sp. NPDC037290, assembly GCF_055603245.1. Taxonomy (NCBI): domain Bacteria; kingdom Bacillati; phylum Actinomycetota; class Actinomycetes; order Kitasatosporales; family Streptomycetaceae; genus Streptomyces; species Streptomyces sp. NPDC037290. Next base: position 158,698 of record NZ_JBVJVZ010000014.1, read on the forward strand.
GATCGCGGGGCTGGTGATCGCCGAGGACAAACTCTGGGTCAACAGCGTCCCCAGCAGCGAGTGGGCGAGGTTCACCTTCGAGCCGGTTCTCGGCGGCGTCAAGATCCTCTCGGAGAAGGGCCTCGCCTGGTCCGCTAGTCACCGCGGCGCACAGATCGAACTCACCCCACCCAAGCCCGAGTTCCAGCAGACATGGTCCCTGGAATTCGTGCGCCCGACCGACGAGTAGCACGGGAAGGCCTGGTGCGACCGGCGTTGGGCCAGCAGACCCTGGGCCCTCTCTGGGCCGGCCGGTGCCACTACTCAAATCCTTCGAACCGGCGTAGGGAATGGTGAGTGTCTAACTGCGTGACAACGCCGGCGGACAGCGACGGACAACCGCGCACACCTGCGGACCATCACAGCAGGTGAGAGACACACCAGCCCAAGATCGAAGGCCTGGGAAAGTTGCTTCGGGACGAAGAGGTCGTGGGTTCAAATCCCGCCACCCCGACAGTGAAGTACCAGGTCAGGGGCCTGATCCGCTTAGTGGGTCGGGTCCCTGAGTCGTTCTGGGGGCCATTGTGGGAGCCATTCGGGAGCCCTCTTCGGAATGCGGCTCTCCTGGCAGCCACTCTCCGAGGTCAGGAGCTGGTCGGCTCACGTCGCCCGACGGTCGGCTACTCCCCATCGTCGGGCTCAGCGGGCGGCGGCACCGCATAGTCGTGGCCGCTGCCAGTCCAGCGCCCCACGACCCGCCACACCTCGTAGTGCAGGAGCCACTCCGAGACCCACGGCAGGATCGTGTGTGGAAGGAGCATGTCCTCCTTCCACTCCACAGGCGGATGCAGGTACAGGTCGCCGTCGGCACAGACAGGCGGCAAGGCGGTGCACGCGGGTGCAGGGCCAGGGGCGGGTCGATGACCACACGCCGCCGTCGATGAGGCGCGCTCCGTCCAACGGCATCGCAGGCAGGTAGGTCGGCGCGGCAGAGGTCGCGAGTGCGACGTTCACAGCCTTCTCGCGCCAGTCCCGCTTCAGGGTGGGCAGATTCGGAGCCGTGCTTCGCCCACACCAGGTGCCGGATACCACGCATCCGGCTGCGATCCCGGAAGATCCGCGGGCCGTGATGTGGGTCGACGGCACCCTGGCGAGGAGGATAGCCGTATGACCATTTTTCGCTGCGTGAACTGCCAGCAGCCTCTAACCAGCGAGGTGATGCCGGGGGAACCTCTGCGAGGTCCCGAGCGACCGCCTGGCAATGAGGTCGCTCCGCCACGGATGGCCCCAGGAACCTTCAAGATCAATTTTGATGCCAGCCTTCTGATCTTGCACCCGGACGACGTTCCTGGGACAGCGTTTCATCCCGATCCTCGGCGCCTCGGTGGTTGCTGCGGTCCCGCTGGCCAGGACGGCCCCAACCTCGTCTGTATAGGCTGCGGCGCCGAAGTCGCGACGAAAGAGTCTGACTGCTGGACCGACAACCTTGTAGCGCTGATCGCCGCCGCAGCAACTGAAGAGCCAAAGGTCCTGTAGGGCCGCAACGCCCTCGCGAGCGGCGCCGACCGCGTGGGCAAGCCGCATTCACTCACGTGGCTTGAGGCGGACTTGCACCCCCTCGATCATTGCCCCCCACTCCTCACCCCGTGACAGCGCCTTTCGCCCTTCATCGAGCATGCGCACCTTCATGCGGTCCGCGGCGCCCCTCAGTGCCTTCCACTGAGAGTCAGACCCGAAGACCCGTCGTGCGCGCTCAACGGAGATGTCAACGGCGCGGACAGCTGCCATCACGTCTTCCGCTTCCTCGCCAGCGCTGCCGACACCTTTGAGCGACCAATCGATCCACACACTCACCCTGCGACAGTCTCACTCCACCCCCATGGTCACCACGTGCCCCGGCCCAAACGGGGGCCGTCTCCGGGTCGTCGAAGGAACGCCCTCGACGGCGGGCCGGCTGTCGAGCAGCGTGTCCACCGTCAGCGTTCCTGCCGACGTGCCGATCAGCCACTCCGCGAGAGTGATCCCTTGGGCCCAAAGCTCTCCCTGGTGGTTGCACCACATGCGGCCCGCGGGGTCGCGGAAGTCGATCAGAGACCAGATGGTGCACCCCCAGTCGTAGACCAGCACCAGGCCGGCGGGGATGCGGCCGGACGGATCTGGTCCGTCCCGGTACAACTCGGCGATGTCGTAGAAGTCGCCTTGGGCGTGGCCCCCGCTCACGCCCAGGATGCCGTCGTCCGGCCCGAATCCTCCGTTGGCCACTTCGCTGTACAGACGCCGCAGGAGCGGAGGCGTCCGAAACCCGATGACCTGTTCCGCCTCGGCGATAGCATCCGACCCTGCGGGCGGGGGCAGGGTTCGTGTCCGGGTTACAGCACGCACCATCTCCACGACCTCGTCATCAGTCACCGGCTCACCCTCTCAGCCCGGAGAGAGGGAGGGCAGTGCCCTTGGGGGCCGTGATGGATGTCGGCATCAGCTGATTAGCAGCAGGTACCAGCCACATCACGGAAGCCAGGGCGGGCAGCACGTAGACAAGCAGTGGCGTGGAGCGGCCGCGTGGTCGGCACGTGGCCACCGTCTCGGCGTAGTCCGGGAGCTGCGCAGCCGTGCGGCGGCTGATCGCTCGGCAGTATGTGAAGTGACGGTGGCCCACTTGCAGCCAGATCATCGTGAACGCGATCCCGAATGCTGCCAGAGACGGTTTTCTGCGGCCCGGCGTTCGTCGGTCTCTCCGAGTGGGTCCGCCCATGCGAGCATCCTTCCCCCTGCACGGGCTGGAACCACCTCGTCCGGGCAGAGGCGCGGCGTGAGTGTTTAACGGTTCAAATCCCGCCACCCGACAGTGGCTTTGTCCATGAGAACGGACAGCAGATATTCACGGCCGGCTCAGTGGTCGCCCATGGGTGGGGGCACGAGGCGTGGCAGTGGCTGATGCCAGTCTCCCAGCTTCGTGAGGAGAAACTGGCGAGCGAGAGAACGAATGTCGTCCCACGCCGAATCTGTGGCCAGAGCGTTGTCCCAGGGGCCAACGCGGTGGGTGGCGTCGATCTCGCCGATGCGACGGCCGATGGCCCGAAGACGACGCTGATCCTCAGGCTCGAGGGCTCCGCGCTCCGTGAGCCCTTCGGACACGCGGCACATGAGCTCCACCTCTTCAACGACGTCCTTCGTCTCCAGCTCACGCTCGCCCAGCCAGGCAAGTTGATCTTGGGTGTCGGCCGCCAGGAGGGCCGTAATGCGCAGCGTCCAGGTGCGCAGGTTCGCGTCGCCGAGATGGTTCATGCGTGCATGATCGCACCCAGCTCCCGCAATCGTGTTCGGGACCGCGGAAGGCGGCAACGGCCCGCGTGGCGGTCGCGGAGGGTTGAAGCGGAATTACTGCTGCTGCAATCGAACAGTGCCAGACGGCGGCGCCTCCCATCGTCCCGAACATCTGCTGTCCCTCGGAGTCCACTCGTCGGCGTTGATCCCGTCGATGCCCTTGAGCGCTGGCGGAAGGCGCGGCGGACGTTGGCCGCATCGAGGGACTTGCCCACGGCCGAGGAGAAGACGAGCCCGGGACTCCGGACGGCGATGTGCGGGGGCTCGGCGGATCGAGGTCCGGCCGGCCTTTCACTTGGTCGGCAACGGTCCCCACGTACGGAGCCATGACGGCAAGCACCTCATCCCAGCGGGACAAGACTTTCCCAACTTCATCGAGACCCGGCTGCGCTCCGGTCGGCGCGGGCTGCGCCGACGCGCGCCCTGGAGAGGGTTGGCCGGCGGCATGAGGTCAGAACGCGAGGCATTCACGATCATCACCATGAGACCGCATGATGGTCTGCTATGGATCTCTCCGGAGTCGCGGCCATCCTTGCTCTCGCTGGTATTCCGGTGAGCGTGCTCATAGCCAGGTGGCAGATGCGAGCCATGTTGGCCCAGGCCGAGAGCAGTCATCGCGCGGCCTTAGAGGCAGCTCAACTCACGCAGCAAGGCGCGTTGGAGGCGGTACGCGCTCAGTCTGAAGGCGAGCGCCACCGTTGGTTGACCGAAGCGCGTCGAGCTTCCTATCGGCTGTTCCAGCACTCACTGGCTGAGTTTCGGCGGACCATCATGTCCGATGAGGTCGACATGGTGCGGCTGAGCGAGGCGTATTACGGAGTCCATGACACCGGCCACGAAATGGCTGAGGTTGGACCGGACAACGTCACCGGCCTCGCTTCGAGGCTGACAACCGAGTGCGAGCTCGTTCGACACGACATGGCGCTAGGGCGCGTATCGAGTCGTGATCAGTGAGTGGTGCTGGTGAGGTCTTTGATCCAGATCATCGAGGCGCGCAGGTGGAGGCCGGCGAGGTAGGTGTC
>NZ_JBVJVZ010000015.1:0-151315 GCF_055603245.1 Streptomyces sp. NPDC037290
GGCGGTCTCCGAGGTGAACCGGTCACCGGTGAGCTGCATGCCGTCACCCGAGTCCCCCGCGAACCGGATGATCACCCGGTCCAGGCGCCGCACGTCCTTCGCGCCGCCCGGTTTGCGCTGCTCTCCAACGACGGTACCGTCGGCCTGCTCCGCTGGGCTGCTGACCTGGCTGGTCACTGAACTGGACCTCCTTCGAGGCGGCTGTCCGTCGGGTGGTCGTCCCACGGACCATCCCAGGATCAACCCTACGTCGGTTAGGGTCGCCTTCCCGAGGCCATCCAAAGATTGGACGGTGTTTCGAGACGGCCTGTCGCGCTGCTACTCACTCTCCCGCATGATGACCCGGGACGCCGGAACTCCGATCAAGAAGTTCCCGAGCGTCCCTCGGTTGTCTCCTGAGTCCTCCCCAGCCGGGTGCCCGGCCGCCGCGGCGACCGGGTGGTGCTCCGCCGGGAGCCGGCTCAGGAGTTCAGGTACGTCAGAACGGCCAGAACGCGCCGGTGGTCCCCGTCGCTCGGGGCCAGCCCGAGCTTCAGGAAGATGTTGCTGACGTGCTTCTCCACGGCACCGTCGCTGACCACCAGCTGCTTGGCGATCGCCGAGTTCGTGCGCCCCTCCGCCATCAGCCCGAGCACCTCGCGCTCGCGCGGGGTCAGCCCCGTCAGCACGTCCTGCTTGCGGCTGCGGCCGAGCAGCTGCGCCACCACCTCCGGGTCCAGCGCCGTACCGCCCTCGGCCACCCGCACCACCGCGTCCACGAACTCGCGCACCTCGGCGACCCGGTCCTTGAGCAGATAGCCCACGCCCCGGCTGGAACCGGCCAGCAGCTCGGTGGCGTAACGCTCCTCCACGTACTGCGACAGCACCAGCACGCCGAGCCCGGGATGCGCCTTCCGCAGCCGTACGGCGGCCCGTACGCCCTCGTCGGTGTGCGTCGGCGGCATCCGTACGTCCGCCACCACCACGTCGGGCAGCGTGCCCTGTGCCTCCAGGTCGGCGATGGTCTTCACCAGCGCCTCCGCGTCCCCGACGCCGGCCACGACGTCGTGCCCGCGGTCGGTCAGCAGCCGGGTCAGGCCCTCCCTGAGCAGCACTGAATCCTCGGCGATGACCACCCGCACCCTGTCCTCCACGATCTGCCGGCCCCCCCAAGCCCATGCCGTCCGCCCCGGCGCCCGTCCGTTCGACCCGCGACGCTCGCCCGTGCGGACGTTCGTCCGTACGAAGGTCAAGCATCTCAGTATCCGATCAGCACCGCCGCTGCACGGCACGATCCGGCCGACGGGAGACGGCTGTTGGGGGCTGGGGGCTGGGGGCTGGGGGCTGGGGCCTGCGGTCCCGCCGGTTTGCCGTGCGGGGCGCGGGGGCGGGGCGTGCCCTGGGCGGGGCTGCCGGGTGTTTCGTACCGGCTGTCAGGCCCGCCAGGGGAGTTCGGCGATCACCCGGGTGGGGCCGCCCGGCGGGGAGTCCACCACGAGGATGCCGTCCACCGCGTCCAGGCGGCCGGCGAGGCCGGCCAGGCCCGAACCGCGGGAGACGTCCGCGCCGCCCACACCGTCGTCGGTCACCTGCAGCATCAGCTGGTCCTCCGTGCACCACACGTCGACCGAGGCGGACCGGGCCCCGCTGTGCTTGCTGATGTTCTGCAGCAGCTCGGACACCGTGAAGTAGGCGATGCCCTCGATGGCCGGCGCCGGGCGGGCCGGCAGCTCGACCTCGACCCGTACCGGCACCGTGCAGCGGGAGGCGACCGAGGACAGGGCCGCGTCCAGACCACGGTCGGTCAGCACCGCCGGATGAATGCCACGGGCGAGGTCGCGCAGCTCCTGCAGCGCCGTCTTCACCTCGCCGTGCGCCTCGTCCACCATCCGCGCCGCCGCCCGCGGATCCTCCCGGAGCTTCTCCTTGGCCAGCCCCAGATCCATGGCCAGGTTGACCAGCCGGGCCTGGGCCCCGTCGTGCAGGTCGCGCTCGATGCGCCGCAGGTCGGCGGCGGCCGTGTCGACCACGACCCCGCGGTCCGACTCCAGCTCCACCACCCGCGCCGACAGCGGCGACGGCCCCAGCAGCCCCCGCACCAGCAGCCCGTCCACCGTCGTCAGGGCCCTCACGATCCACGGCGTGACCAGCGTGAACAGCAGGCCGACCAGCGCGGTCACGGTGATCTCGAACGGGTTGTCGAGGTAGACGCTGTGGTGCTCGTCGCCGTACAGCTGCAGCCCGCCCTGGCCGCCGTACATCGGGAAGACCCAGAACCACAGCGGGTACGTCAGCATCGTCAGGCTCGTCGTCCACAGGGTCACCGCCACGCAGAACGAGAACACCGCCCAGGGGAACTGCACCAGCGCGTACAGCAGGTTCCGCCAGGAGGTGCCGCTCTTGAGCACCGCGCCCATCCAGGCCAGGGCACCAGGTCTGCGCATCCGCAGCGGCTCCGGCTCGGCCACCTCCAGCCGCAGCAGCCCGCGTGCCCGCGCCCGCTCCAGCGCGCCGAAGCCCCGGCAGCCGGCGAGCGCCGCCGCGAGCACCGGGATGCCGAGGAAGGTCACCAGCAGGCCCGCGCCGAGCGAGGCCATGGTCACCGTCCAGGTGAACAGCACGACGGAGATCGGCAGGCTCAGCAGGACATAGCCGAACTCGCGCGCGCTGCGTGCCTCGAACGGCGCCCGCAGCGCGGCGGGCAGCCGACGACCGGGGCCGGGGGACCGTCCGTCCTCCCGCCCGTACCCGTGTCCGTACTCCGTGGCCATCGATGTCGTCCTGTTCTCGTCGTTCGAGCGGCGGTTCAGCCGTGTCTCCAGGGTCGTGGGCCGGAGGGTGCCGGGCCATGGAGTTCGTCGGCGTCTTGGGCGGGGGGTTTTCCCCACCCCCACCCCCGCCGGTCCGGCCGGCCGCACGGTGCCGTCGGCTTCCGGTTGCCGTCGGCCGCGGTCGGCTCAGGAGTTCGCCATGGGGATTCGCCGGAGGGATTCGCCGTAGGGATTCGCCGTAGGGGTGCTGCTGTGGGCCGGCTGCTGGTTCGTCGGCCGCCCCGCTACTCCGTCCGGTCCCGCCACGGCAGCTCTGCCGTGATCACCGTCGGGCCGCCGGCCGGGGAGTCGAGCACGAACAGGCCGTCCACCGCGCCCAGCCGCTCCGCAAGGCCCCGCATCCCGGTACCGCCCTCCAGCCGGGCGCCACCACGGCCGTCGTCCCGGACCTGGATGAGCAGCCGGTCCGCCGCCCGCCACACGTCGACCGAGGCGGACCGGGCCCCGCTGTGCTTGCTGATGTTCTGCAGCAGCTCGGACACCGTGAAGTAGGCGATGCCCTCGATGGCCGGCGCCGGGCGGTCCGGCAGGTCCACGGTCACCTTGACCGGCACCGTGCAGCGGGTGGCGACCGAGGACAGGGCCGCGTCCAGGCCCCGGTCCGTGAGCACCGCGGGATGGATGCCACGGGCGAGGTCGCGCAGCTCCTGCAGGGCCAGCTTCACCTCGCCGTGCGCCTCCTCCACCATCGCCGCCGCAGAGTCGGGATCCTCCAGCAGCTTCTCCTTGGCCAGACCGAGCCCCATGGCCAGGTTGACCAGCCGGGCCTGGGCGCCGTCGTGCAGATCGCGCTCGATGCGCCGCAGGTCGGCGGCGGCGGTGTCGACCACGACCCCGCGGTCCGACTCCAGCTCGGCGATACGGCGTTCCAGCTCGTCCGAGGGCGACAGCAGACCGCGCACCATGAAGCGGTCCACGTTCGCGAGGCCCCGGGCCAGGTACGGCAGTACGGGCCACAGCACGAACAGCGAGGTCAGCACGGTGCAGAAGGTGAGGACGCCCCAGGGCAGCCGGATGGCGTCGTACAGCATCGTCCGCCAGCCCACCGGGTCCTTCAGCGCCATCCACAGCCGCTGCGTCAGCGTGCCGCTCCTGGCGAGCGGCAGCGGCGTCGGCTCCTCCACCCGCACCCCGAGCAGCCACCGGGCACGGGCCCGCTCCAGCTTCCCCAGCTGCCGGGAACCCAGCAGGCTGAGCGCCAGCAGCGGAAGGCCGATCACGGTGAGCGTCAGGGACCCGCCGACGGACAGCACGGTGATCGCGTAGACGAAGCCGAACACCGTCACCGGCAGGTTCAGCAGGAGAAAGAGGATCTCCTTCCACGTGTGCGCGTCGTACGCCGGCCGGATCGGCGGCAGCCGGTCGGTGCCGTCGGCCGCCCGGCCGGTGGCGGAGCTGGTAGCGGTCATACCGGTCAGCCTGCCGTGCACGGCACCCTCCGCGCCATGCGGTATGCCGCCCTCGGCCGCCGGGGGAAAACCCCACCCTCGCGCGCCTCTTCTGTCTCACCCCGTGACGGGCTGCTTACCCGCTCTTTATCAGGGCCTAGACTCCCGTGCGTACAGATCGTCGAATCGCGTCACATCACGGCGCATCACAGAGTTCACGAATTCACCAAGGTCACGAGGTCAGGGAGCGAGGTCGGACGGTGCGGGAGACGTTGGGGGACTCGTCGGCCGCCGCGGCGCACGTCATCGCGGCCGGCTACTTCCGGTCCTACTCGGTGGTGGGACTGCTCGCGCTCATCGGCGTGCTGTTCGTCGCGGTCGCCTTCGGCGCCGGCCGCCTGCTGCGCCCGGTCGTACCGACACCGGAGAAACTCCTCACCTACGAGTGCGGTGTCGACCCCGTCGGCGAGGGCTGGGCCCACACCCAGGTCCGCTACTACGTCTACGCCTTCCTGTACGTGATCTTCGCGGTCGACTCGATCTTCCTGTTCCCCTGGGCGACGGTCTTCGCCGCCCCCGGCTACGGAGCGACGACCCTGGTGGAGATGTTCGTCTTCCTCGGCTTCCTCGCCGTAGGCCTGCTGTACGCATACAAGAAGGGCGTCCTGGCATGGACGTGACCCCGGATCCCGTGTACCTGCCGGAGCCCAGGCGGCTCGGCGCCCTGGCCCGCCTGGCCCCCGAGCCGATGAAGGTGGTCCTCAACTGGGGCCGCCGCTACTCGCTCTGGGTCTTCAACTTCGGCCTCGCCTGTTGCGCGATCGAGTTCATCGCCGCGTCGATGGCCCGCCACGACTTCATCCGCCTCGGCGTGATCCCGTTCGCTCCCGGGCCGCGCCAGGCCGACCTGATGGTGGTGTCGGGCACGGTGACGGACAAGATGGCCCCGGCGGTCAAGCGCCTGTACGAGCAGATGCCGGAGCCGAAGTACGTCATCTCCTTCGGCGCCTGCTCCAACTGCGGCGGCCCCTACTGGGACTCCTACTCGGTGACGAAGGGCGTCGACCAGATCATCCCGGTCGACGTGTACGTCCCCGGCTGCCCGCCGCGCCCCGAGGCGCTGCTCCAGGGCATCCTCAAGCTCCAGGAGAAGATCGCCCGCGAGTCGCTCGCGGAGCGGTATGGCACCGGTACCTCCCGGCCGTCCGCGGCGGCCCTGACCAGCGACCTGGTGAAGCCCCCGGCCCGAGCGGACGCGACGGACGACCCGGCCCAGCCCCCGGCGGCTCCGGCCCCGGCCGGTGGGACCGGGAGCCCGGCGGGGCCTTCGGCGGCGGCCGGTGGGACGGGGAGCCCGGCGGGGCCTTCGGCGGCGGCCGGTGAGGAGGACGCCCGATGAGCGCGGTCGGCTGGCTGCCCGCCCCCGCCGAGGAACTCTTCGGCGCCGAGGCGGTGGCCGAGGAGTCGTACGAGGTCCTGACGGTGGACGTCCCGCCGTCCTCCTGGCTCACCGCCCTGGAGACGGCGCGTACGACCCTGGGCTGCACCTACTTCGACTGGCTGAGCGCCGTCGACGAACCGGGCACGGGTTTCCGCGTCTCGGCCCATGTCGTCGCCCTCCACCCGGTCCGGCGTCTCCTCGTCCGCACGACCGTCCCGCACGAGGCACCGACACTGCCCTCCGCCGTCGGCGTCTACGCGGGCGCCGCCTGGCACGAGCGCGAGACCCACGAGATGTTCGGGGTCCGTTTCGAGGGCCACCCGTCGCTGGAGCACCTCCTCCTCCCCGAGAACTTCGAGGGCCACCCGCTCCGCAAGGACTTCGTCCTCGCCGCCCGCGTCGCCAAGGCCTGGCCCGGTGCGAAGGAGCCCGGCGAGTCCGAACACGGTGGTCCGAAGCGCCGGCAGATGCTGCCCCCGGGCGTGCCGGACCCCAACGAGTGGGGCCCGCTGAAGGGCCAGCTCCCGCCTGCCCCGGCCCGCCCTGCCCGTGCGGCGGCGGGTCGCGCGGCGGGAGAACGTCCGGCCCGCGCGGCGGGAGAACGTCCGGTACGACGCACCCGTACGGCTGCGGAGGGCTCCGCGAGCCAGACGGGAGCGGCACCCACGAGTGCAGCCGAGGCAACCGGAACCGTCGGGGCCACTGGTGCCGATGGTGCGGCCATCGGCGCTGCTGGGGCTGCTGGAGCTACTGGGGTTCCTGGTGCCGCCGGGGCTCGGCCGCGGCGGATGCGGAGCGCGAGCGAAGGCTCGGTGAGCCAGACGCGGGCCCCGCAGGACGCGGCCGAGCAGAAGCAGGCCGCGGCTGAGGGCGACACGACCCGGACGGCGAGCGCGGAAGGTCCGGCCGCCGAGGCCTCCGTGGCGCACGAGCCCGGCCCGGCCCCGGCCCACCCCCGCCGCGCGCGCAGCGCCTCAGAGGGCTCGGCCTCACAGAGGGCTCATGCCGCCGCGGAGCCGTCCGGTGAGCCGACGGCCGCGGGTTCCGGAGAGCCGACGGCACCGGACGACGTGGCTGACCCTGCCCGCCGGAGTACGGCCCCACGCAGCTCGGACGCCCCCTGGCACCACGCCCGGCCGACCTTCGACGAGCCGACGGATCCCGAGCGGAAGCGTGCGGGAACGGAACAACCCCCTGAGGAGCCGGAGCCCGAGCCGGCCTCCGCGGACACCGAGCCGGCCCCTGCCGTTCCTCGGCCGGCCCCCGCGGAACCCGAGCCGGCCGAGGAACGGCCCGAGCAGACCGCCGCCAGGGCCGACTCCACCGGAGGCGACTCCACCGGGGCCGACTCCGCCGGGGCCGACTCCGCCGGGGCCGACTCCGCCACCCGCGAAGACCCGGCCACCCCCGCCGACGGCGACAACCCCGACGACCCCCACCCCACAGGAGGCCCGCAGTGAACGGCGCGCTGGACGTCGCCCTGCGACTCCTCGTCGTGTTCGTCGTCTTCCTCACCTTCCCGCTGATCATCGGCCAGACCGAGCACAAGGTGATGGCCCACATGCAGGGCCGCCTCGGCCCGATGTACGCCGGCGGCTTCCACGGCTGGGCCCAGCTCATCGCCGACGGCGTGAAGTTCGCACAGAAGGAGGACGTGGTCCCGGCGGGCGCCGACCGCCGCGTCTTCCAGCTCGCCCCCGCCGTAGCCCTGCTGCCGTACCTCCTCGTCCTGCTCGCCATCCCGATCGGCCCGGGCGAGGGCGCCGTCGGCCAGGTCCTCGACGCGGGCGTGTTCTTCGTGCTCGCGGTGATGGGGGTCGGCGTGCTCGGCTCGCTCATGGCCGGCTGGGCCAGCGCGAACAAGTTCTCCCTGCTCGGCGGCCTGCGCACGGCCGCCCAGCTGCTCGCCTACGAACTCCCCATGCTGCTCGCCGCGGCCTCGGTCGCCATGGCGGCGGGCACGGTCTCCCTGCCCGGCATCCTGCACTCCTTCCACTGGTGGTGGGTGCCCTGGCAGATCGTCGGCGCCGTCGTCTTCTTCGTCGCCGGACTCGCCGAGCTGCAGCGCCCGCCCTTCGACATGCCCGTCGCCGACTCGGAGATCATCTTCGGCGCGTACACCGAGTACACCGGACTGCGGTTCGCACTCTTCCTCCTCGCCGAGTACGCCGGGATCGTCGTCCTGTGCGGTCTGACCACCGTCCTCTTCCTGGGCGGCTGGCACGGCCCGTGGGGCCACGACGGCCTGGGCTGGCTGTGGACCCTGCTGAAGACCGCGATCCTCGCCTTCCTCGTCATCTGGCTCCGCGTCACCTACCCGCGCCTGCGTGAGGACCAGCTCCAGAAGCTCTCCTGGACCCTCCTCGTGCCCCTCTCCCTCGCCCAGATCGCCCTCACCGGCATCGTCAAGGTGGTGATCTCCTAACCATGGCCGCGCCGTCCCAGCCCTCCCGTCCCCGCGTTCCCGGCTCCGGCCTCGTCAAGGGCCTGGCCGTCACCCTCCGCACGATGACCCGCAAGACGGTCACCGAGCAGTACCCGGACGCCCAGCCCGAACTGCCGCCCCGCACCCGTGGCGTGATCGGCCTGTTCGAGGAGAACTGCACGGTCTGCATGCTCTGCGCCCGTGAGTGCCCCGACTGGTGCATCTACATCGACTCCCACAAGGAGACGGTCCCGCCGGCCGCCCCCGGTGGACGCGAGCGCAGCCGCAACGTCCTCGACCGGTTCGCCATCGACTTCTCCCTGTGCATGTACTGCGGTATCTGCATCGAGGTCTGTCCTTTCGACGCGCTGTTCTGGTCCCCGGAGTTCGAGTACGCCGAGACCGACATCCGCGAGCTCACCCACGAGCGGGACAAGCTCCGCGAGTGGATGTGGACCGTCCCGGCCCCGCCTGCCCTCGACCCCGCGGCCGAGGAGCCGAAGGAGATCGCCGCCGCCCGCAAGACCGCCGAGAAACTGGCGGCCGCGCAGGCCGAGCCGGGGGAGGGCGACGCATGAGCCTCACCACGACCCTGAGCGCCGCAGCCGTGAGCCCGGCCGCGGGCCACCCCGGCTTCCTGTCCCCGGCCGGCGTCGAGATCGCCTTCCTCCTCGTCGGCCTGGGCACCTTCGGCGCCGCACTGGTCACCGTCACCACCCGGCAGCTGGTGCACGCCGCCCTGTGGCTGGTGGTCGCCCTCGGTGGTCTCGCCGTGGAGTACCTGCTGCTCACGGCCGAGTTCATCGCCTGGGTACAGGTCCTCATCTACGTCGGCTCCGTCGTCGTCCTTCTCCTCTTCGGGCTGATGCTCACCAACGCGCCCATCGGCCGCTCCCCGGACGCCGACTCCGGCAACCGGTGGGCCGCCCTGACCGTCGCGGTCGCCGCCGCCGTCGCCCTGGTCTGGGTGGTCGTCGACGCCTTCCGCACCACCTGGATCGACCTGAGCGGCCCGGCCGCCGGCTCCACCCGGGTCACCGGCGCGAGCCTGTTCCGGAACTGGGTGCTGCCCTTCGAGGCCCTGTCCGTGCTGCTCCTCGCGGCCCTGGTCGGAGCGATCGTGCTGTCCCGCAAGGCCAAGGCGGACACGGACACGGACACCGCCGCCGCTGTCGGCGTCCCCGGCGACAAGGAAGGCGCCCGCTGATGCACCTCGCCTACCCGGCCGTACTCTCCGCCCTCCTCTTCTGCACCGGCCTGTACGGCGTCCTCGCCCGCCGCAACGCGATCCTGGTCCTGATGTCGGTCGAGCTGATGCTCAACGCCGTCAACCTCAACCTGGTCGCCTTCGACGTCTGGCTCAGCCGGGCCGCGAAGGACACCCTGCACTCCGGCCAGGCGCTGACCCTGTTCACCATCGCTATCGCCGCCGCCGAGATCGGCATCGGCCTGGCGATCGTGCTCGCCGTCTACCGCAACCGCGGCACCTCCGACATCGACAAGCTCCGCGACACCGCCGAGGGCCCCGGCACCGAGGGCCCCGGCACCGAGGGCCCCGGCACCCCCGCGGCCGGGAAGGCTGAGGCCACCGCGTGACCACGACCACCCTCGCCGTCCTCGTCCCCCTCCTGCCGTTCCTCGGCGCCGCGGCCGGACTGCTGCTCGGCCGCACCGCGCCCGGGTTCCTCCGCCCGCTCGCCGTACTGCCGACGCTGGCCTCGCTCGTCATGGCCGCGCTGGTCGCCGTGCACCAGGGCGGCGAGGCGGCCATCGACGCCCACACCGAGCTGACGCCCACCGGATCGGTCCCCATCGAGCTGGCACTGCACATCGACGGCTTCGCCGCGCTCGTCGCGATCCTGGTCGCGTTCGTCGCCGCCTGCGTGCAGATCTACTCGACCGGCTATCTGCGCGACGACCCGCGCTACCCCTCGTACGCCGCTCTGGTCTCCCTCTTCACCTCCGCGATGCTCCTGGTCGTCTACTCCGGCGACCTGATCGTGCTGCTGGTCGGCTGGGAAGTCATGGGCATCTGCTCCTACTTCCTGGTCGGCCACTACTGGGAGACCCCCGAGGCCCGCGCCGCCTCCCTGAAGGCCTTCCTCGTCACCAAGCTCGGCGACGTGCCGTTCCTCATCGGACTGTTCGCGCTCGCCACCGACGCCGGCTCCTTCCGCATCACCCGCGTCCTCGGCGCCGTCGCGAGCGGCAACCTGCACCACCCGACGCTGATCGCCCTGCTGCTCCTCGCGGGCGTCGCGGGCAAGTCGGCGCAGTTCCCGCTGCACACCTGGCTCCCGGACGCCATGGCGGGCCCGACGCCCGTCTCGGCGCTGATCCACGCCGCGACGATGGTCGCCGCCGGTGTCTACTTCATCGCCCGTCTCCTTCCCGTCTTCGAGGCCTCCTCGGCCGCGATGGTGGTCCTCGCCGTCATGGCCGCCGTCACCATGGCGGGCTCGGGACTCGCCGCGCTCGCCCAGGACGACATCAAGCGCGTGCTCGCCTACTCGACGATCGGCCAGCTCGGCTACATGACCGGCGCCCTCGCCGTCGGCGACCGCGGCGCCGCCGTCTTCCACCTCCTGTCCCACGGCGCCTTCAAGGCGCTGCTGTTCCTCGCGGCCGGCGTGATCATCCACGCCGCCGGCACCAACTCCCTGGCCGCCATGTCCCGCATGCACGGCCTGCGCGACCGTGTCCCGGACGCCTACTGGACGATGACCGTGGCACTCCTCGCGCTCGCCGCGGTCCCGCCCTTCAGCGGCTTCTTCTCCAAGGAGTCCGTCCTCGGCGCCGCCGAACACGCCGTCGACGGTCGCACGGCGCACGTGCCCGGCGCGGCCGGCTGGATCGTCCTCGTCGCCGGCCTGGTCACGGCCCTGCTCACGGCCGCCTACGCGACCCGGCTGTGGCTGCTGGCCTTCTGCGGCCGGGGCGCCGAGGCCCCGGACCACGGCCGTCAGCCGCTGACCATGACCGTCGTCCTGTGGGTGCTCGCGGTGCCCTCCCTCGCCTTCGGCGGGCTCGCCTACCGTTCGCTGCCCAGCTGGTTCGACGGCCGCGATCTGACCCCGACGCTGCTCACCTCCATCCTCGGCACGGGCCTCGCCCTGGTCGGCGGGCTGCTCACCTACGGTGCCTGGCAGCGCACCGCCCAGCTCGCCGCCCGGGTCCCGCTGGGCGCGGTCGCCGCCCACCCCGAGGGCGACGCCGGCCTGGTCGAGGCCGAGGCCATCGCCACCCACGAACCGGCCTACGGCGACATCGCCCACGCCCCCGATCCGGCCGACCCCGGCCGGCTGCTGCTCGGCCCGCTGCACCGGCCCGCGGCCGCCGGGTTCCACCTGGACGCCGTGTACACGGCGCTGTTCGTCCGCCCGGTCCAGGCCGGGGCGAGTCTTGTCCGGTTCCTCGACAGCGAGGTCGTCGACACCTACGTACGCGGCGCGGCCGCCCTGCCCCGGCTGCTCGGGGCCGCCGTACGGCGGGCGCAGACCGGCAATGTGCAGACCTATGTGAGCGCGCTGCTCGCCGGCACCGTCGTCCTGGCGGTCGCCGTCGTCCTCGTCGCCACGGGAGCGTGAGCAGGCGTGATCGATATCAACGAGTCCGTGATGCAGTTCCTTCTGGCGTTCGTCGTCGTCGGCCCGCTCCTCGGCGCCGTCGCCGCTCTCCTCCCGGCACCGCCCGGGCTGAAGGGGAAGTCACCCGGACAGGCCGTGCTGCGCCACGGCGTGACCGTGACCGGCGCGATCCTCATCGCCGCGATCGTCCTCGCGCTCGGCTTCGACCACGACCACGCGTCGAGGATGCAGGCCACGACCGACATCAGCTGGATCCCCGCACTCGACGTGCGGATCCACCTCGGCATCGACGGCATCTCCCTCCCCCTCGTCGTCCTGACCGCGCTGCTGACCTTCCTCTGCGCGCTGTACTCCTACTTCAACCCGCCCAAGGGGCCGTCCCCGAAGGCCTTCGTCGCGCTGCTGCTCCTGCTCGAATCCGGCACCCTCGCGACCTTCGCCGTCCTCGACCTGCTGCTGTTCTTCCTCGCGTTCGAGATGGTGCTCATCCCGATGTACTTCCTCATCGCCCGCTGGGGCGGCGAGGGCCGGACCCGGGCCGCGTGGAAGTTCATCCTGTTCACGCTGCTCGGCTCCGTGGTCATGCTGCTCGGCCTGCTCCTGATCGGAATCAAGGCGGGCACGTTCGACATGGTGGCACTCGCCACTGACAACGGCCGGTCGCTGACCGCATCCGTGCAGGTCATCGCCGTTCTGGCGATCGGGATCGGGCTCGCGGTCAAGACGCCGATGTGGCCGCTGCACAGCTGGCTGCCCGACGCCCACACCGCCGCCCCGACCGTCGGCTCGGTCCTGCTGGCGGGTGTCCTGCTGAAGATGGGTACGTACGGGGTCGTCCGGATTCTGCTGCCGATCGCACCGCACGGCTTCCACACCTTCGCGCCGTACCTCGCCGCGCTCGCCGTCGTCGGGATCATCTACGGATCCCTCGCCTGCCTGGCCCTGGCCAAGCGTGGCGCGAAGGGCGACCTCAAGCGGCTGATCGCCTACTCCTCCGTCGGCCACATGGGCTTCGTCCTGCTCGGCATCGCCACCATGACCCCGACCGGGGTGAACGGCGCCCTGTTCGCCAACATCGCCCACGGCCTCATCACCGGCCTGCTGTTCTTCCTGGTCGGCGGGCTGAAGGACCGCACCGGCACCACCGACCTGGACACCCTCGCCGAGGAGACGGGCGCCGCCCTGTACGGCAAGGCCCCGCGGCTCGGCGGACTGCTCGCCTTCGCCGCCGTCGCCTCGCTCGGTCTGCCGGGGCTCGCCGGCTTCTGGGGCGAGATGCTGGCCCTGTTCGGCGCGTTCAAGCCCGCCGCCGGCCTCAGCCGGCCCGCGTTCCTCACCTTCATGGCGATCGGCGCGTTCGGGACCCTCCTGACGGCCGCGTACATGCTGATCGTGGTCCGCCGCGTCTGCATGGGCGGCGTGGAGCAGGAGGTGCCGAAGCTCGCCGACGTCCACGGCTACGAGTTCGCCGCCTGGACCCCGCTCGTCGCCCTCACCGTCGTCGCCGGACTGTGGCCGAGGGCGCTGCTCGGCCTGACCGATCCGGCCGTGCACCAGCTCCTCGCAGGAGGCCCCCGATGAGCGCCCAGCCCCTCGCCGAGTCGCTGGTCCAGTCCGTCGACTGGCTCGCCGTCGCCCCGCCGACCATCGCCGCCGCGGTCGGACTCGTCGTCCTGGTCGCCGACCTGTTCCTGCCCGAGGCCCGCAAGGCCGTGCTCGGCTGGATCTCGGTCGCCGGACTGGCCGTGGCCGCGCTGATGCTGCTGCCCCTCCTGGACGGCGACCGCAGCACCTTCTGTGTGAACGGCGCCACGCGCGCGTGCAGTTACACCGCCGACCACTTCACGCTCGTCATCCAGTTCCTCGTCCTCGGCGGCGCGCTCCTCGCGGCACTGCTGTCGGTCACGAACCTCAGGGACGACCAGCGGCGCGTCCCGCCCGGCGAGTTCTGGTTCCTGCTGCTGTCCTCCGCCGCCGGCGCCGCCCTGCTGCCCGCCTCCCGCGACCTGGCCACCCTGATCGTCGCCCTGGAGGTCGCCTCCCTGCCCGCCTTCGCCCTCGTCGGCATCCGGCACGGCGACAAGCGGTCCTCCGAGGCCGCCCTGAAGTTCTTCCTGTCCTCGGTGACCGCCACCGCGGTCAGCCTGATGGGCATCAGCTTCGTCTACGCCTCCACCGGCACGCTCTACCTCACCCAGGTCGCCCAGCGCCTGACACACGTCGACGGGCAGCTGCACACACTCGTCCAGGCGGGTGTCGTCCTCACCCTGATCGGCTTCGCCTTCAAGACGGCCGCCGTCCCGTTCCACTTCTGGGTGCCCGACACCTACGTCGGCGCGCCGCTGCCCGTCGCCGCGTACCTGTCGGTCGTCGGCAAGGCGGTCGGCTTCTCCGGCCTGATCCTCGTCACCGTCGTCGCGTTCCCGTCGTACGCCGACGTCTGGGGCCCCGCGCTCGCCGTCCTGGCCGCTCTCACCATGACCGTCGGCAACGTCGGTGCCCTGCGGCAGCAGGCCACGCGCGCGTACAGCGCCGTACGGCTGCTTGCCTGGTCCTCCGTCGGCCAGGCCGGCTACCTGCTGGTGCCGATCGCCGCCGCCGGCTACACCAAGGACGCCCAGAAGGCGATCGGTTCGACGGTCGCGTACGCCCTGATGTACGCCGCGGTGAACCTCGGCGCGTTCGCGGTGGCCGCCCTGGTCGGCCGTAGCCGGGCGCTGAACCGGATTTCCGACTACCGCGGCCTGTACGCCACCAACCCGCTCACCGCGCTCCTCCTGGCCTTCTTCCTGCTGTGTCTGGCCGGACTGCCCCCGGGCGTCATCGGACTGTTCGCGAAGGTCACCGTGTTCTCAGCGGCCGTCGACGCGGGCCTCGGCTGGCTCGCCGTCGTCATGGCCGTCAACGTCGTGATCGCCCTCTTCTACTACCTGCAGTGGACGGCCCTGCTGTTCCGCGCCCCCGAGGGCGAGCCCGCCCGGCACCGCGTCCCGGCCCCCCTCACGGCCGCCCTCGCCCTCACCGGCGTGCTCGGCGTCGCCCTCTCCGGAGCACCCCAGCTGGTCCTCCGCTTCGCCGCCACCGGCCTCTTCTGAGAAGCCGTCACGCGCGCGTGTCCCCTCCACGTCTCCACGCGCGCGTGCCGTCGGAAAGCCGCCTCACCCGTACGGCCGAGGCGCGGCACCGCCCGCACCAGGGAACTCGTGGCGTCCGCCTGGCGTTGGGCAGTACGGGAGGGTCCACTGGACCGAAGGGTTCCCTGCTGCATGATTTGGAGGGCGTACGGTGCACCGCCGGCACAATGGGCTCAGGACCGCAGTACTCCTCGGGGGACTGTCCGCACTCATCATCGTCATCGGCAGCTTCTTCGGCCGTGCCGGCCTGGTCATCGCGGTCCTGGTCGCCCTCGGTACGAACGCGTACGCGTACTGGAACAGCGACAAGCTGGCCCTTCGCGCGATGCGCGCCCGCCCGGTCAGCGAGTTCGAAGCCCCGGCGCTGTACCGGATGGTGCGCGAGCTGTCCACGCAAGCCCGCCAGCCCATGCCCCGGCTCTACATCTCCCCGACGGAGGCGCCCAACGCCTTCGCGACTGGCCGCAATCCGCGCAACGCCGCCGTGTGCTGCACCGAGGGCATCCTGCGCCTGCTGGACGAACGCGAGCTGAGGGGCGTCATCGGCCACGAGCTGAGCCACGTCTACAACCGGGACATCCTCATCTCCTCGGTGGCCGGCGCCCTGGCTTCGGTGATCATGTTCCTGGTGAACTTCGCCTGGCTCATCCCGGTCGGCCGCTCGGACGACGACGACGGCCCCGGCCTGCTCGGCATGCTCCTGATCATGATCCTCGGCCCGCTCGCCGCCACCCTCATCCAGCTGGCCATCAGCCGCTCCCGCGAGTACGAGGCGGACGCCTCCGGCGCCCAGCTCACCGGTGACCCGCTGGCCCTCGCCGGCGCACTGCGCAAGCTGGAGGTCGGCGCCCAGCAGCTGCCGCTGCCGCCCGAGCCGCAGATCCAGACGGCCAGTCACATGATGATCGCGAACCCCTTCCGGGCGGGCCAGGGACTGACCAAGATGTTCTCCACGCACCCGCCGATGGCGGACCGCATCGCCCGGCTCGAAAAGATGGCAGGTCGCTACCAGTGAAGATCATCCTGAACGTCATCTGGCTCATCCTGAGCGGCTTCTGGCTGTTCCTCTGCTATCTCCTCGCCGGTGTCCTGCTCTGCATCACGATCATCGGCATCCCCTTCGGGATAGCCGCGTTCCGTATCGGCGTCTACGCCCTGTGGCCCTTCGGGTACACCACGGTCGAGCGCCGCGACGCGGGCGCCCCCTCCTGCATCGGAAACGTCCTGTGGCTGATCCTGGCCGGCTGGTGGCTGGCGCTCGCGCACATCGCCACCGGTATCGCCCTCTGCCTCACGATCATCGGCATCCCGTTCGGCATCGCCAACTTCAAGCTGATCCCGGTCTCCCTGCTGCCGCTGGGCCGCGAGATCGTCCCCACGGACCAGCCGTTCGCGACCCGCTGAGCCGGCCGGCAAGAGCCGCGCGCCGGGCCCGCGTGCGGCAGCGGGCGTACTGACCGCGCGTCACTCCCCGCGCCCCTGGCCGCCGCACTCGCCGCGCCGCCGGGCCCACCGCCGTACGCCGTGGGCGGCCGCGCCCACCGCGAGCACGCCCGCACCCGCCGCCACCGACCCGGCCGGCAGCGCGAACGCCAGCGTGGCGCAGCCCAGCAGGCCCACCACGGGCACCACGCGGGACCGCGGGGCCGGGACCAGGGTCCAGGCGGACGCGTTGGCGACGGCGTAGTAGGCGAGGACCCCGAAGGAGGAGAAGCCGATCGCGCCGCGCACGTCCACCGTCGCGGCCAGTACGGCGACCACCGCGCCCACGGCCAGCTCCGCCCGGTGCGGCACCTGGAAACGCGGGTGCACGGCCGCCAGCGCTCCCGGCAGGTGGCCGTCCCGGGCCAGGGCGAGCGTCGTGCGGGAGACGCCCAGGATCAGCGCGAGCAGCGAGCCGAGTGCCGCCACCGCCGCCCCGGCCCGCACGACGGGCACCAGCCCCGGTACACCGGCCGCGCGCACCGCGTCGGCCAGCGGTGCCACCGCCTCCCCGAGCCGGTCCGCGCCGAGGACATCCAGCACCGCGACGGCCACGCACGCGTACACCACGAGTGCGATCCCCAGGGCGACCGGGACCGCGCGCGGAATCGTGCGCGCCGGATCCCGTACCTCCTCCCCGAGGGTCGCGATGCGCGCGTACCCGGCGAACGCGAAGAACAGCAGTCCCGCCGCCTGGAGCACCCCGCCGGCGCCCGACGACAGTCCGACGTCCAGCCGCCCGGCGTCGGCCCGGCCGGAGGCCAGGCACACGGTCACCACTGCCGTGAGCACGGCGAGCACCACCGCGACGATCACGCGCGTCAGCCACGCCGACTTCTGGATCCCGCCGTAGTTCACGGCGGTCAGGGCCACCACGGCCGCGACCGCCACCGCGTGCGCCTGCCCCGGCCACACGTACGTGCCCACGGTGAGTGCCATGGCCGCGCAGGACGCCGTCTTGCCGACCACGAACGCCCAGCCCGCGAGGTATCCCCAGAAGGGGCCCAGCCGTTCCCGCCCGTACACGTACGTCCCGCCGGAGGCCGGATAGAGGGCGGCGAGACGGGCCGAGGACATGGCGTTGCAGTAGGCCACCACGGCGGCGAGCGCCAGACCGGGCAGCAGCCCCGGGCCGGCCGCGTCGGCGGCCGGCCCCAGGGCCGAGAAGACGCCGGCACCGACCATCGAGCCGAGGCCGACGACCACGGCGTCCCGCGCCCCCAGGGTGCGTCTCAGCTCGGTACCGGAAGACGTCATGAACCGCACCCTAGTGAGTACGGCAACCGCCGGGTGGCCCCGTGACGTCCTCTTCATCGACACGGCACGAACACGCGCGCGTGGACAGCGGTCCGCACCTGATTCCCAGCGGCCGGACAGTGCGGTCACAGCGCGGAAGGGCAGGTTCACGGCATGGGCATCATCGCTTGGATCATCCTGGGACTGCTGGCCGGAGCCATCGCCAAGGTCCTCCTGCCGGGCCGCGACCCCGGCGGCTTCATCGGTACGACCCTCATCGGCATCGCGGGCGCGTTCATCGGCGGCTGGATCTCCGCCCGCTGGCTGCACCATCCGATCACCAAGAGCTTCTACGACGGCGCCACCTGGGCCGCCGCCGTCGGCGGTTCCCTGGTGCTGCTGATCGTCTACCGCATCCTGTTCGGCAACTCCCGGGACTGAAGCCCCCGGGACTGAAACCCCCGGAACTGAGCACGGCACCGGCAGCACGGAAGGGTGGGCACCGCTCGGGGGCGCCCACCCTTTCCTGTGTTCCTGCCGATGTGCTGCCGGTCTCCTGCGACCTTTGGCGGCCTCTTACCGGTAGTTCACGAACTGGAGCGCGAAGTCGAAGTCCTTGCCCTTCAGCAGCGCGATCACGGTCTGCAGATCGTCACGGCTCTTGGAGGAGACGCGCAGTTCGTCGCCCTGGACCTGGGCCTTCACGCCCTTCGGACCCTCGTCGCGGATGATCTTCGCCACCTTCTTCGCGTTCTCCTGGGAGATGCCCTCCTCGATCGAGGCGAAGATCTTGTACTCCTTGCCGGACAGCTGGGGCTCGCCCGCGTCCAGCGCCTTCAGCGAGATACCGCGCTTGATCAGCTTGGACTGGAAGACGTCGAGGACAGCCTTCACCCGGTCCTCGGAGTTCGCCTCCATGAGGATCTTCTCGCCGGACCACGAGATCGAGGCACCCACGCCCTTGAAGTCGTAGCGCTGCGAGATCTCCTTGGCGGCCTGGTTGAGGGCGTTGTCGACCTCCTGCCGCTCGACCTTCGAGACGATGTCGAAACTGGAGTCGGCCATGTCCTGTGGCTCCTTGTATCGGGGTGCGTATCGGTGCGTATCGGGTGCGTGCCGGCGTGCGCGGCGGCGGCCGCCGGGCCCGGCGTCGCGCCGGGCCGCATCCGCACCAGCCTAGCCACCCCGCGAGCCGAGGGGTGGAGATCAACCGGGTGGCGAAGCACCCCCGTGTATCGGGTATTGTTTACGTCGTCGCCAGGGAGCACCGCCGAAGAGTGGTTCGATCTGGTGGCCGACCCGGCGGTGTGCCCGAGCGGCCAAAGGGAGCAGACTGTAAATCTGCCGGCTCAGCCTTCCCAGGTTCGAATCCTGGCGCCGCCACACGGGAACGAGAGCCCCGTGATCTGTGAGAACAGATCACGGGGCTCTCGTCGTTGTCGTGTGGCCGCCCTGCCCGGCCGGCAGCGACTCAGCGCACCGAAGGTGCGCTGAGTCGCTGACCTGCACTTATGTGCAGTTCCTCGTAAACGTTCAGGTCAGGAAGGCTTGACCGCCGAGACCGGGGTGACGGTCACCTTGTTGTCGCACTCGGCCCACACACCGTCGTTCAGGGCGACCTGGTGCTTCCCGGAGTGCGGCAGCCCGATGACCATCGTCGGATACGTCACCGGGTCCTTGCCCGACACGCAGTAGCCGTCGGCCTCCCCCTGGACCTGGACGAAGGTCAGCTTCACCCACGCCTTGCCGTGCGGCCGGACCGTCACGGTGGCCGCCCTGCCGGTGGGGGTGACCTTGAGCGGGGTGTTGTGGGCGGGGGAGCCGTTGCCGGCGCCCGCAACCGTCGGGTGGCCCTTCAGGACGCACGTCCTCCGGGAGACGTTGGTGAACTGCACGACCGCCGCCCCGGTCCCGGTCCCGACGGGCCGGTGGACGGCCTGCCAGGCGCTGACCTGGAGGGCCGAGGCCGGACAGGCGGGCGGCGGAGTGGAGGTGGTGGTGCTCGCCGCCATGGCGGTGCCGGGCAGGATGCCGGTCACCGCCGCCGCGACGGCCGTGACCGCCGTCGTCGCCAGAGCCGCCCTGCGAATGCCGTTGCTGTGACGCATGCTGTCGTCCCCCTGAGTCGTCTCGTCCGCGGGTTTCGGTCGTCGGTTGTTGTCCCGCGGTACGCGTGGTCGTGGTACGTGAGTGCAGACAGGGCGCGAGAGTGGCAGGGTTCCGTGCGGCGACTATTTGTGACGGAACGGTGACGACAGGCTGCACTCGTGCGGATGGCCGTCAGGGCAGACTGAAGCACCTCCAGCGCGCCCCGGGTTTTACCGCGCCCCCAGCGCGCAAGGTCCGATGGCAAACGGTCAAGATCCAGTGGCACGGGACAGCCGCATCCGCTGGTCGCACTTTCCGGCCGGTTCACTAGAATCGAACGCGTGAACGATGACCGTCTGCTGACGCGTCTCGACATGCTGCGTTTCGCCCGCCGCGTCGTCGAACATCAGGCCGCGAGGCATCTTGCCCTGATGGACCGGTGGATCGCGGACGAAGAGCGCAGGGAGGCCGAACGGCACCGCCGCCTCGCGACCCGGCAGGCCGCGCCGGAGTGGCTGATCGAGCGCGGTCTGAACGGCCGAACCGCCGTGTACGTCCATGTCGGCGGCTGCGCGAGCGCCGGCGGCCGTACCAAGGGGGCCGGCCGGGACGAGGCGGTACGCGCACTCACGGAAGGAAGTGTTCCCGCATGCCCGTTGTGCCGCCCCGACACCGCGCTGGGGATTCTGGAATGACCGGTCAGGGTGCGGGCCCGGGCGGTCCGGACGATGCTGGAGCCATGGCCGGGAAGCGACCCATCATCGTGCACCTGCCGTCCCCGACCGGGGGCCGCCGGGTCCGGGTGGACGGCGAGATTCTCGGCCTGGCACACAGCGTGCGGGACCTGGTGGAGTTCCTGCGCCGGGCGGGGCTGGAGATCGAGCCGGAGCAGGTGGCCGACTCGCCGTTGATCGACTGGCGCGGGGTGGGCCCCGACCGCTGGGAGGCCGAGACCCGCACCTGACGGCAGTGTCGCCTCCGCGCTGCTGCGGGCACACTGACGGCATGTCCTCGCCACGCAGAAACTGCCCCGTGTGCCGCCGCGACATCGCCGTCGTCGCGGGCCGTTTCGCGCGGCACGACCCGCCGGGGGCGCGGCGAAGCGGGGAACTCGTCTCCTGTGCCGGTTCACGGCGGCAGGCGGAACCGGATGTCGTCCAGCCGGCGTTGGACGGTTACGCCGTACCGGAGTTTCCCGGGCAGCTGCCTCTGTTCTGAGGTGCGGGACGGAGAGCCGGCTCGTACGAACCTGACGGGGCGGCAGGAGGCCGTGCTGAGGGGCGTGGTGGTGGGCCCGGTCGTTCAACGGCCGGTGGCCGGCCTCAGTTCCCGGCCACCGACTTCACCGCGACCGACACCGGCGTCGATCCGCCGATCAGCTCCAGCGTCAGGCCGGTCGTCGCCGGGGTGTCCACCAACTCCGCGAGGACGGCCGCCACATCGTCCCTTGGGACCGCGCCAC
Organism: Streptomyces sp. NPDC037290; assembly: GCF_055603245.1. NCBI lineage: Bacteria > Bacillati > Actinomycetota > Actinomycetes > Kitasatosporales > Streptomycetaceae > Streptomyces > Streptomyces sp. NPDC037290. Next base: position 21,054 of record NZ_JBVJVZ010000015.1, read on the forward strand.
GCCCGGTGTGCGCCTCCAGGCGGACCAGCCCGGTGCCCGCGTCGTCCGTCAGCGAGCCGGGGCGCAGGATCGTCCAGTCCAGGGCCTCCTGGCGGGTGACGTACGCGTCCGCCTCGCCCTTGGCGCGCAGGTACGCGTCGAAGACGTCATCTCCCTGGTGGGCGGGATCCGCGCCCATCGAGGAGACGACCAGGAAGCGGCGTACACGCGCGCGGACGGCCGCGTCCGCGAACAGCACCGCCGCACCCCGGTCCACCGTCTGCTTGCGTTCCGCGCCGCTGCCCGGGCCCGCGCCGGCAGCGAAGACGGCCGCGTCGGCGCCCTGCAGGTGCGCCGCGACCTCCTCGACCGAGGCGGACTCCAGGTCCAGCAGAACCGGTTCGGCGCCGACCGCCCGAAGATCGTCGCCCTGCTCCGCCTTGCGAATGATCCCCGCGACCTCGTCCCCGCGCGCGGAGAGCAGGCGCTCCAGGCGCAGCGCGATCTGACCATGACCACCAGCGATGACAATGCGCATGAATCCGACCGTACGCCGGAAGGAGTGCATTCGCCGCATGAGTTGACCGGCGTGGCCGGAGCGCTCCGGGCTCACGCCCTTCCCCACGCGCACGGCGAGCACAGGCACACCTGCGTCGGCCGGCTCAGCCATCTCACGAGAGTTCCCCACGCCCCTGCCGCGGCAGCCCGAGTTCCGCCGCGGCCGCGGAGTTGCAGTACTCGCGCACCGCGCTCGTGCGGGCCACCACCCGGCCCCGGTGGACCACGATCCGGCTGTAGGCCAGGGACAGGGCGCCGGACAGACGGTCGCCGCGTACGGCGAGGAGCTCGGCGGGGAAACCGGCCTCCACGCGCACCTCCGGCAGGCCCAGCGCCGCGCGCGCCGAGGCACTCACGGCGTCGTAGGCGTCCTGGGGGCGCAGGCCGTGGGCGGAGGCGAGGAGGTAGGCCGCCTCCAGGGGGTCACCGCGGCCGACGGGGTTGGAGAGGTCGCGCAGGGCGCCGCTGCCGGCCGCCACCCGCACCCCGGCCGCGCGCAGCAGCCGTACCGGAGCGGCGCCCCGGCGGTCGGCGCCGCAGCAGCCGCCCTGGGGCAGGCACACGACCGTCACACCGGCCGCCGCCAGCTGGTCGGCGGCGCGTGACGCGGCCTCGGCGGGCAGGCGGGCGAGACCGGCGCAGGGCCCGATCGTCACGCCGGGGCGCAAGCCCCCCGCCATGGCCGCGAGCCGGGACAGGCGGGCCGAGTCGGAGGCGTCGGTGTGCAGATCCACCGGGCAGCCGTGCTCGGAGGCCACCTCCAGGACCGTCTCCACGTACCCCGTGGGGTCGGGGTCCAGGTCGGGACAGCCGCCCACCACGGAAGCACCCATCTTCACCGCGTCGCGCAGCATCGCCAGCCCGTCGGCCCCGGCCACCCCGGTCAGCAGCCGTGGCATCGCCACCGCCGTCAGCTCAGCGAGCCCGCGCAGCGAGCGCCGGGCCTGCAGGACGGCACCCAGCGCGCCGAGGCCCTGGACGTCCCCCACGCGTACGTGCGCGCGTGCCGCCGTCGCCCCGTGCCCGAGCTGCAGCAGAGCCGCCTCCGTCGCACGGCGCTGGACGGCCTCGGGGGCATAGGACACCGGCCCGGGGTGCTCGGCGGACAGCGCGGTGTCACTGTGTGTGTGCGGTTCGGCCGGAGCCGGGAGGAGCAGGTATCCGTTCAGGTCCACGCGCGTGCCGTTCGTCCGGGCCGTGCCCGGGGCCAGGCTGCCTGCCGTGCCCACCGCCTCGATGCGCCCGCCGCCCAGCCGTACGTCCACGGTCCGGCCGTCGGTGAGCCGCGCCCCGCACAGCAGCAGGGCGGCCGTGTCGGACTGGCCGGAGGATCCCGAGGAGTTCGACGGTGGGTGGGGCTGCGGCTGGCTGTCGGGCATCGCGCTCCAGGTTCGGGGCCGGGGGCTCGGGCGGACCCGCGTGAGGGTTCGGGGTTCGGGCACCCAAAGATCACGCAGAGTGAGTCGAGCCTAGGACGGCGAGCCGCGCCGGGCGCGCAGGAGCGCAATAGTCGTACCGGTGTGGCCTGCCCTTTGGCGGTACCCGAGTCGCCCACGCGCGCGTGCACCGCTTCCGGCTCCATGCCCCCACCCATGCGGCTCACGAGGCCGCTGCGAGGCCTGGGATGGAGGTCACGGCGGGCGGCCCGATATGGATTTGGGTGAACGGCGGCGGACCGTGTAATGTCTTCATCGCTCGCCCCAATAGCTCAGTCGGCAGAGCGTCTCCATGGTAAGGAGAAGGTCAACGGTTCGATTCCGTTTTGGGGCTCTGGTGTGAGAGGCACCCGCCGAAAGGCGGGGTCCGATCGCATCACAGCGGTGTAGCTCAGTCGGTAGAGCAAGCGGCTCATAATCGCTGTGTCACCGGTTCAAGTCCGGTCACCGCTACTGACGGTAGCCGATTGCGGGGTCGGTCCTTCGATCGGCTACTCTTTTTGCGTTGAATCAGTCCATCCGTTCGTCTTAGGAGCACTCACGTGGCTGCCACCGACGTCCGCCCGAAGATCACGCTGGCCTGCGTGGAGTGCAAGGAGCGGAACTACATCACCAAGAAGAACCGGCGTAACAACCCGGACCGTCTTGAGATGAAGAAGCACTGCCCGCGTTGCAACGCGCACACCGCGCACCGCGAAACGCGATAAATCAGGCTCGTACACGAGGCCGTCCCCTCCGGGGGGCGGCCTCGTGTCGTTTCACCGGCGATCAACGGCTGGGCGCCCGCCAGGGTGCGCATTCCCCGGCTGGTTTCCGGCTAATTTGGGGCCATCACAGCAGACATCAGGAGGTGCCGGGCCATGGCGCTCGACCAGTCCTTCGTGGGACGGACCTACCCGCCCACCGCGCCCTACGAGGTGGGCCGGGAGAAGATCCGGGAGTTCGCCGAGGCGGTGGGCGAGACCAACCCGGTGTACACGGACCCCGAGGCCGCGAAGGCGTACGGACATCCGGATGTGATCGCCCCGCCGACCTTCGTGTTCTCCATCACCTTCCGGGCCGCCGGACAGGTCGTCGAGGACCCGCAGCTCGGCCTCGACTACAGCCGGGTGGTGCACGGCGACCAGAAGTTCGCCTACCGCCGCCCGGTGCGCGCCGGCGACCGGCTGACGGTCACCTCCACCATCGAGGGGATCAAGTCCCTCGCGGGCAACGACATCCTGGACATCCGCGGTGAGGTGCACGACGAGGCGGGCGAGCACGTCGTGACCGCCTGGACCAAGCTCGTGGCCCGTGCGGCCGAGGGGGCGTGAGGACCTGATGACGGCGAAGATCGCGTACGACGACATCGAGGTCGGCACCGAGCTGCCGGCGCAGACCTTCCCCGTGACCCGTGCCACGCTCGTGCGCTACGCGGGCGCCTCCGGGGACTTCAACCCGATCCACTGGAACGAGAAGTTCGCCAAGGAGGTCGGCCTGCCGGACGTCATCGCGCACGGCATGTTCACCATGGCCGAGGCGATCCGCGTGGTCACGGACTGGACCGGGGACCCGGGCGCGGTCGTGGAGTACGGCGTCCGCTTCACCAAGCCCGTCGTGGTACCCAACGACGACCAGGGTGCCCTGATCGAGGTCAGCGGCAAGGTCGCGGCCAAGCTGGACGACAACACCGTGCGCGTGGACCTCACGGCGACCAGCGGTGGGCAGAAGGTGCTGGGCATGTCCCGGGCCGTCGTACGGCTGGCCTGACGACTCCTCCGGAAGCGGTCGCGTAGGGGCCGAGACGAGTGGTGTAAGGGGCGTCCTCCCTGGTGGGGCGCCCCTTACGTCCGTTCTGAGCGGGCCGCTTGGCAAGCCGGCGCGGGCCGGCATGCCGATGCCCTTCGCGCCGGTCGCCGGGATCCTCTCCGACCGTGCCGGCGGCCACGCGCGCGTACGCATGTCTGGGCCGTGCCCGTCGGCCCGACCGGTGGGCCGGCCCGTGCCCGTCCGTCCGGACTGGCGGAGCCGTCTCGTAGTCTTGGGCCCGTGCAGGTACTCCACGACGCTCCTCTTGCCCCGCTGACCACCTTCCGGCTGGGCGGTCCCGCGACGCGCCTGGTGACCGCGGTGACCGACGCCGAGGTGATCGCCGCCGTCCGTGAGGCCGACGACACCGGGACGCCGCTGCTGGTCATCGGCGGCGGCTCGAACCTGGTCATCGGGGACAAGGGCTTCGACGGCACCGCCCTGCGCATCGCCACCCGCGGCGTCGAACTGCACGGCACGACGCTGGAGCTGGCGGCCGGTGAGGTGTGGACGGACGCCGTCGCCCGCACGGTCGAGGCCGGGCTCGCCGGTATCGAGTGCCTGGCCGGCATCCCCGGATCTGCGGGCGCCACGCCGATCCAGAACGTGGGCGCCTACGGCCAGGAGGTCTCCTCCACGATCACCGAGGTCATCGCCTACGACCGGCGCGCCGGCGAGACCGTCACGCTGACGAACGAGGAGTGCGCCTTCTCGTACCGCCACAGCCGCTTCAAGGCCGACCCCGAGCGCTATGTCGTCCTGCGCGTCCGGTTCGAGCTGGAGGACGCGGACGGGCTGTCCGCACCGGTCAGGTACGCCGAGACGGCGCGCGCTCTCGGCGTGGAGCCCGGCGACCGGGTGCCGCTGGCCGAGGCCCGCGCGTGCGTGCTGAGGCTGCGCGCCGGGAAGGGCATGGTCCTCGACCCCGAGGATCACGACACCTGGTCCGCCGGGTCCTTCTTCACCAACCCGATCCTCAGCGACGAGCAGTTCGCCGTGTTCCACGCGCGCGTGCGCGAGCGGCTGGGGGACGGCGCCGAGCCGCCCGCCTACCCGGCGGGGGAAGGCCGTACGAAGACCTCCGCCGCCTGGCTGATCGACAAGGCGGGCTTCACCAAGGGGTACGGCACCGGCCCGGCCCGCATCTCCACCAAGCACACCCTCGCCCTCACCAACCGTGGCGACGCCACCACCGAGGACCTGCTGGCGCTGGCCCGTGAGGTGGTCGCAGGTGTCCGCGAGGCCTTCGGGGTCACGCTCGTCAACGAACCGGTGACCATCGGCGTCAGCCTGTAGGAGGCGCTCAGTACGCCACCCCCACCCCCTGCTTCACCGTCCCCTTGTCGTCGATCATCGCCAGCATCGCGTGGGCGACGTCCGCGCGGGCGATGAAGCGGCCCTTGCGCGGGAATCCGCCGACGACGGTGCGGTAGCGGCCGGTGAGCGGTTTGTCCTGCAGGCGCGGCGGCCGTACGGACGTCCAGTCGGCGCAGCTGCGGGCCAGTTCGGCCTCCATCTCGTGCAGGTCGGCGTAGACGTCCCTGAGGATCGCGGACACCAGGCCGCGCGCGGCGCGGTCCAGCGGGCCGTCGTCCGCCGGTGCCGGGCCGACGGGACCGGCGCTGACCACGAGCAGCCGTCGTACGTCCTCCGCCTCCAGGGCGCGCAGGACCGTACGGGTCAGCCGGGTGGCGACCCCGGCGTCCTTGCGGCTGCGCGGGCCCAGACCGGAGAGGACCGCGTCCCGGCCCCTGACGGCGGCACGCAGGTCCTCCGGGTCGGTCAGGTCCGCGCGGAAGACCTGCAGGGCGTCCCCCGCCGCGTCGAGCCGGGCCGGATCGCGGACCACGGCGGTCACCCGGTGGCCGGCGCCGAGCGCCTGACGCACGATCTGTCGGCCGATGCCGCCGGTCGCGCCGAAAACGGTGAGGTTCATGAGTGCTCCCGTATACTCGGGACGGGTGGGTGAGCGTTCACTCACCCATGCTTCCCCCTAGAGTGGGTAAGTAATCACTCACTCGTCAAGCCCGATTGGACCTCCCATGGAGCCGAAGCCGGCGCGTGTGCGCATCCTCGACGCCGCTCACGAGCTCATGCTCACCGTCGGACTCGCCCGCGCCACCACCAAGGAGATCGCCCGCGCGGCCGGCTGCTCCGAAGCGGCCCTCTACAAGTACTTCGACAGCAAGGAGGAGCTGTTCGTGCGCGTGCTCACCGAGCGGCTTCCCCGGCTCACCCCGCTCCTGGACAGCCTCGCCGCCGAACCGGGCCGCGGCACCCTGGCGGGCAACCTCACGGAGATCGCCCGCCAGGCCGCCCTCTTCTACGAGCAGAGCTTTCCGATCGCCGCCTCCCTGTACGCCGAGACCCAGCTCAAGGAGCGCCACTACGAGGCACTGCGCACGCTCGGTTCCGGCCCGCACAAGCCCATCCAGGACCTGGACGCCTACCTCCGCGCCGAACAGGCCGCCGGCCGCGTCCGTGCCGACGCCGACACCTTCGCGGCCGCCTCCCTGCTGCTGGGCGCCTGTGCGCAGCGCGCGTTCGCCTACGACGCCACGGACCCGGGGGAGCGGCCGCCGGTCGACGACTTCGCCGCGCGGCTCGCGAAGACGCTGCTGGGAGGAATCTCCGTCGCGCCGGCCTCCGCCTGAGCTCCACGCCGGGTTCGGCGGCCGTGACGCCTGTGCCTGTCCGCCCTGTGCCCGCTTCGGGCGGCCCGTGCCCGCTTCAGGCGGCCGGGCGGGTCAGCCATTCGTCGATGCCGGCCAGCAGCCGCGCCCTGACGTCCTCCGGGGCGGCCGAGCCCCGCACCGACTGGCGTGCCAGTTCGGCGAGTTCGGCGTCCGAGAAGCCGTGGGCATGGCGGGCGATCTCGTACTGGGCGGCCAGCCGGGAGCCGAACAGGAGCGGATCGTCGGCGCCGAGCGCCATCGGGACCCCGGCTTCGAAGAACGTCCGCAGCGGCACGTCCTCGGGCTTCTCGTACACCCCGAGCGCCACGTTCGACGCCGGGCACACCTCGCAGGTCACCTGCCGGTCGGCCAGCCGCTTCAGCAGCCGCGGGTCCTCCGCCGCGCGCACCCCGTGCCCGATCCGCGAGGCGTGCAGGTCGTCCAGGCAGTCGCGCACCGAGGCCGGGCCGGTCAGCTCACCGCCGTGCGGGGCCGACAGCAGTCCGCCCTCGCGCGCGATGTGGAAGGCACGGTCGAAGTCCCGCGCCATGCCCCGCCGCTCGTCGTTGGAGAGCCCGAAACCGACGACACCCCGGTCCGCGTACCGCACGGCGAGACGGGCCAGCGTACGGGCGTCCAGCGGGTGCTTCATGCGGTTGGCGGCGACCAGCACCCGCATGCCGAGCCCGGTCTCCCGGGACGCCGTCTCCACCGCGTCCAGGATGATCTCCAGTGCCGGGATGAGACCGCCCAGGCGGGGCGCGTACGACGTCGGGTCCACCTGGATCTCCAGCCAGCCCGAGCCGTCCCTCAGATCCTCCTCGGCCGCCTCCCGGACCAGGCGCTGGATGTCCTCCGGTTCGCGCAGGCAGGAGCGCGCCGCGTCGTACAGCCGCTGGAAACGGAACCAGCCGCGCTCGTCCGTGGCCCGCAACTTCGGCGGTTCGCCGCTGGTCAGCGCTTCCGTCAGGCTCTCGGGCAGACGTACGCCGTGTCTGTCGGCCAGTTCCAGGACGGTGCCCGGCCGCATCGAACCGGTGAAGTGCAGGTGCAGATGGGCTTTCGGCAGCTCAGAGAGGTCACGTACACGCTCCATCCCAGGATCCTGCCGTACGCACCTGTCACACCGGTAGCCGTTTCCCCGTACGTGGTCTTGCTCGCACAAACGAACGGGGGCCGGCACTCCCGAACATTCGGGAGTGCCCCAGTCCAAAAATGGACCACCTCAGGCCTTGGCCTCCGCCAGCAGCTTCTGGATGCGGCTCACGCCCTCGACGAGGTCCTCGTCGCCGAGCGCGTACGAAAGGCGCAGATAGCCCGGCGTGCCGAAGGCCTCACCCGGGACGACCGCGACCTCGGCCTCCTCCAGGATCAGCGCGGCCAGCTCGACGGTGTCCTTCGGGCGCTTGCCCCGGATCTCCCTGCCGAGCAGGGCCTTGACCGACGGGTAGGCGTAGAAGGCGCCCTCGGGCTCCGGGCAGACCACGCCGTCGATCTCGTTGAGCATCCGCACGATGGTCTTGCGGCGCCGGTCGAAGGCCTCACGCATCTTCGCCACCGCCTCCAGGTCACCGGAGACGGCGGCCAGGGCGGCCACCTGGGCCACGTTGGAGACGTTCGAGGTGGCGTGCGACTGCAGGTTGGTCGCGGCCTTGACGACGTCCTTCGGGCCGATGACCCAGCCCACGCGCCAGCCGGTCATGGCGTACGTCTTCGCCACACCGTTGACCACGACGCACTTGTCGCGCAGCTCCGGCAGCAGCGCCGGCAGGGACACGGCGGCGGCGTCGCCGTAGACCAGGTGCTCGTAGATCTCGTCGGTGAGCACCCACAGGCCGTGCTCGACGGCCCAGCGGCCGACGGCCTCGGTCTCGGCCTCGGAGTAGACCGCGCCGGTCGGGTTGGACGGGGAGACGAAGAGCACGACCTTCGTCTTCTCGGTGCGCGCCGCCTCCAGCTGCTCGACCGAGACGCGGTAGCCGGTCGTCTCGTCGGCCACGACCTCCACCGGGACGCCGCCCGCGAGGCGGATCGACTCCGGGTACGTCGTCCAGTACGGCGCCGGGACGATGACCTCGTCGCCCGGGTCGAGGATCGCGGCGAACGCCTCGTAGATGGCCTGCTTGCCGCCGTTGGTGATGAGGATCTGCGAGACGTCGGGCTCCCAGCCGGAGTCGCGCAGGGTCTTCGCGGCGATCGCGGCCTTCAGCTCGGGCAGGCCACCGGCCGGGGTGTAGCGGTGGTACTTGGGGTTCCTGCAGGCCTCGACGGCCGCCTCGACGATGTAGTCCGGCGTCGGGAAGTCGGGCTCACCGGCGCCGAAGCCGATCACCGGACGCCCGGCGGCCTTCAGGGCCTTGGCCTTGGCGTCCACGGCGAGGGTGGCGGACTCGGAGATCGCGCCGACTCGGGCGGAGACCCGGCGCTCGGTGGGTGGGGTTGCAGCGCTCATGGAGCCCATCGTTCCAGACCGGAAATGTCCCCGGCACACGGGTTTCACAGACTGAACAGGCACGGGTCGAGGCGTGAACAAGGATCCGAATCCTGTCCCCGGCCAGGACGATCTTTGGTCACGTGGCCCCGGACGGGTACTTTCTGTTCGACGCCGGGCCGTTGACCACGTACACTCTCACCTCGTTGGCCTTCAGCGGCCACCGCCGAAACCGGTGCACACCGCGCACCCGGCCGAATGCGGTACGTTGGGGGACACACAAAGGGTCGTAGCTCAATTGGTAGAGCACCGGTCTCCAAAACCGGCGGTTGGGGGTTCAAGTCCCTCCGGCCCTGCTACACACACCGCCAGGATGTGTGCGCATGTACGTACAGCAATGCACCGCCGTGCGGCTCAGAAACCGGGCGCGGCACGGCCACGACCCGGGACCAGGTGAGGACGAATGACGGACGCCGTGGGCTCCATCGACACGCCTGACGCCCAGGACGAGCTGCCGGAGTCCAAGAAGAAGGCCCGCAAGGGCGGCAAGCGTGCCAAGAAGGGCCCGCTGAGGCGCCTCGCCACCTTCTACCGCCAGATCATCGCGGAGCTCCGCAAGGTCGTCTGGCCGACGCGTAACCAGCTGACGTCGTACACCACCGTGGTGATCTTCTTTGTCGCCATCATGATCGCGCTGGTGACCGTGATTGACTATGGGCTCAACCACGCGGCCAAGTACGTCTTCGGCTGAGTCAAGAGCGAAGGGCGCCGTGGCACCGGCGCCCGTTTTCGCATGTTCCACCCCTATGTATCCAGGAAGAAGCAGCCATCGTGTCTGACCCGAACCTGAACGACGACGCCACCGAGCCTCGCGGGAACGCTGCCGAGATGGTGGACGACGAGCTCGACATCGTCGAGGGCGCGGACGAGCAGGACGAGTTCGAGGCTGCCGAGGCCGAGGCGGGGGAGCCGGCCGAAGAGGCTGCCCTGAACGTCGAGGACGAGGAAGAGGCCGACGAGGCTGTCGCCGAGGCGGTCCAGGAGGAGCCGGCCGAGGAAGAGCCGGCCGCGCCCGTCGACCCCGTCCAGGCACTGCGTGAGGAACTGCGCACCCTGCCCGGCGAGTGGTACGTCATCCACACCTACGCCGGTTACGAGAACCGCGTGAAGACCAACCTGGAGCAGCGCGCCGTCTCGCTGAACGTCGAGGACTACATCTTCCAGGCCGAGGTGCCGCAGGAAGAGGTCGTCCAGATCAAGAACGGCGACCGCAAGACGATCAAGCAGAACAAGCTGCCGGGTTACGTCCTGGTCCGCATGGACCTGACCAACGAGTCCTGGGGCGTCGTCCGCAACACCCCGGGTGTCACCGGCTTCGTCGGCAACGCCTACGACCCGTACCCGCTGACCCTGGACGAGATCGTCAAGATGCTCGCCCCGGAGGCCGAGGAGAAGGCCGCCCGCGAGGCCGCCGAGGCCGAGGGCAAGCCCGCCCCGCAGCGCAAGGTCGAGGTCCAGGTGCTGGACTTCGAGGTCGGCGACTCGGTCACCGTCACGGACGGTCCGTTCGCCACGCTGCAGGCGACCATCAACGAGATCAACGCCGACTCCAAGAAGGTCAAGGGCCTGGTGGAGATCTTCGGCCGCGAGACGCCGGTCGAGCTGTCCTTCGACCAGATCCAGAAGAACTAGTCCTTTTTGGACTTCGTGCTTCCGCGCAGGTCAGGCAGGCCGTCACGGTCCGCCTGACCTGCACGGTTTTTAGCCGCGCATCTATACCCGTTATCGTTGTGCGGTATGCCTGCGTCAGGATCGCGATCCTTGCGTCGGCATGGACCCGAATGAAAGGACCCGGAGAGCAATGCCTCCCAAGAAGAAGAAGGTCACGGGGCTCATCAAGCTCCAGATCCAGGCCGGTGCCGCCAACCCGGCCCCGCCGGTCGGCCCGGCGCTGGGTCAGCACGGCGTCAACATCATGGAGTTCTGCAAGGCCTACAACGCCGCGACCGAGTCGCAGCGCGGTTGGGTCATCCCGGTGGAGATCACGGTCTACGAGGACCGTTCCTTCACCTTCGTCACCAAGACGCCGCCGGCCGCGAAGATGATCCTCAAGGCCGCGGGTGTCGAGAAGGGCTCTGGCGAGCCGCACAAGACCAAGGTCGCCAAGATCACCGAGGCGCAGGTCCGCGAGATCGCCCAGACCAAGATGCCCGACCTGAACGCGAACGACCTGGACGCCGCGGCGAAGATCATCGCCGGTACCGCGCGCTCCATGGGCGTCACGGTCGAGGGCTGACCTCAACCCCCAGCAGTCATGCGGCCGTAGCCGGTCGCACGTGGCAGGGCCTGCTCGGCCCAGGGACCACGACTCCTTTCAGAACACACAGGAGCAAGTTGTGAGCAAGCGCAGCAAGGCTCTCCGCGCTGCGGACGCCAAGGTCGACCGGGAGAAGCTGTACGCCCCGCTCGAGGCCGTCCGTCTCGCCAAGGAGACCTCCACGACCAAGTTCGACGCCACCGTCGAGGTCGCCTTCCGTCTGGGTGTCGACCCGCGCAAGGCCGACCAGATGGTCCGTGGCACCGTGAACCTTCCGCACGGCACCGGTAAGACCGCCCGGGTCCTGGTCTTCGCGACCGGCGACCGTGCCGAGGCCGCGCGTGCCGCGGGCGCCGACATCGTCGGCGCCGACGAGCTGATCGACGAGGTGGCGAAGGGCCGTCTGGACTTCGACGCCGTCGTCGCCACCCCGGACCTCATGGGCAAGGTCGGCCGCCTCGGCCGCGTCCTCGGCCCGCGTGGTCTGATGCCGAACCCGAAGACCGGCACCGTCACCCCCGACACCGCCAAGGCCGTCACCGACATCAAGGGCGGCAAGATCGAGTTCCGCGTCGACAAGCACTCGAACCTGCACTTCATCATCGGCAAGGCGTCCTTCGACGACGCCAAGCTGGTGGAGAACTACGGCGCCGCGCTGGAGGAGATCCTCCGTCTGAAGCCGTCCGCCGCCAAGGGCCGCTACATCAAGAAGGCCGCCATCACCACCACGATGGGCCCCGGCGTTCCGGTCGACCCGAACCGCACCCGCAACCTCCTCGTCGAGGAGGACCCGGCCGCCGTCTGAGCCCTTCGCTCACCCTGGTAGCCGCGTCAGGTACGCGTGACTAGAGGGCGGGCCCCGCACCCTTCCAGGTGCGGGGGCCGCCCTTTCTTCGTCCCGCCTCACCGGGACATGCCCCTGTGCGTGCCTGTGGCCGCGCTCCTCGTCCTCCCCCGGCACGGCCGGCTGTACGACGGCCGTGGCCGGCGAGAGGGCCCCAGGCGGCCCGGCAGCGACGGCCGCGACCCGCGCGGCGCGTGCCACCGAGGACCTCTCCTCGCTGCCCCACCGGATCGCCGGGCGCGCGTCCGAGCGGGGCCGGATCCGGGTCGAGGGCTGGCCGCCGCCGACCCCCCGGCGGGCCGGGCGCGGATCACCACCCTCGACGGCGAGCGGCCCGGCTCCCTGGAACTGCGCCTGACCGACCGGCATCCGTACGCGAGCAGAGCCTGACCCTGGACGTGTGGCTCGACCGGCCGGGACCAGGTCAGGCGGCAGCACGTACGCGGCTCCGGCCCACCGGTGAGCTGCGGGCTGGGCCTCGTGTGGCGCCCGCGGCATGTGCGGGACCTGCGGCGCGTACGGCAGGTGGGCCGGGGCGGCGGCGACCCGGCGCAGTGTGGCAGCCGGCACCGCAGAAGCCGTGGCCGTGCCGACGTACCGTGGCGGTGCGGCAGAACCCGCCCCCCGGTGGAATCGCCTGCGGAGGGGGCCGTGGGGGAGTCTCGCTCGGGGGCAAGGGCCCCGGAGCGTGTCGCTGGCGGCAGGCGTGCCGGGACGGCGTGCGTGGAGGGGGCTGATGAGAGTCGGTCAGGGGCCGATTTGCTCGACGGAGCCCCGGTCCCGTACTCTCTTGCAGAAGCCAAAGACCGCTGGTCGTTGCCGTGCACTCGAGCGAGGGTGCGGTGGCCGAAGGATCCGCTGAAAAGTGGACGACCCGCGCAGGTGACAGTGGAAGAACTCCCGGAGTGCGCGCGCCGAGCGCGTGTGCGGCCGGTCGAGTCCGCCCCGTGCGCCTGCGCCGGGGCGTTTCGTTTTACCCAGTCCTCCTTCGGGTCCGCGCGGTCCGAATCACCCGGAAGGAGGCCGAGGCTCTATGGCGAGGCCCGACAAGGCTGCCGCGGTTGCGGAGCTGACGGACAAGTTCCGCAGCTCCAACGCCGCCGTGCTGACCGAGTACCGCGGTCTCACCGTGGCGCAGCTCAAGACGCTGCGCCGGTCGCTCGGTGAGAACGCCCAGTACGCCGTGGTGAAGAACACGCTGACCAAGATTGCGGCCAAGGAGGCCGGGATCACGCTGGAGGACCAGCTCTTCGCTGGCCCGACGGCCGTCGCCTTCGTCACCGGTGACCCGGTGGAGTCGGCGAAGGGTCTGCGTGACTTCGCCAAGGACAACCCCAATCTCGTCATCAAGGGCGGTGTCCTCGAGGGCAAGGCCCTCTCCGCCGACGAGATCAAGAAGCTTGCGGACCTCGAGTCCCGCGAGGTTCTGCTCAGCAAGCTGGCCGGTGCCTTCAAGGGCAAGCAGTCCCAGGCTGCTCAGCTCTTCCAGGCGCTGCCGTCGAAGCTCGTCCGCACCGTGGACGCGCTGCGCGCCAAGCAGGCCGAGCAGGGCGGTGCCGAGTAATTCGGCTCGCTTTCTGATCCTGGCCGCATGAGGCGGCGAGGGTCGCAGCGGGCCGACGTACGCCCGCCTTACCCAGTACATCCGGCACCTGCCGATTGAGTGGAAGGACCGCCATCATGGCGAAGCTCACCCAGGACGAGCTGCTTGCCCAGTTCGAGGAGATGACCCTCATCGAGCTCTCCGAGTTCGTGAAGGCCTTCGAGGAGAAGTTCGACGTCACCGCCGCCGCCGCGGTCGCCGTCGCCGGCCCGGCCGGCCCGGCCGCCCCGGCCGAGGCCGAGGAGGAGAAGGACGAGTTCGACGTCATCCTCACCGGCGCCGGCGACAAGAAGATCCAGGTCATCAAGGTCGTGCGTGAGCTGACCTCGCTGGGTCTGAAGGAGGCCAAGGACCTCGTCGACGGCACCCCGAAGCCGGTCCTCGAGAAGGTCAACAAGGAGGCTGCTGAGAAGGCCGCCGAGTCCCTCAAGGCCGCCGGTGCGGCTGTCGAGGTCAAGTAAGACCTTCCGGGTCCCAAGGACTCGAACACGCGCTCACCGCAGTCTCGTGGCGCCCTGAAAAGTGCCCCGTAGGGCTGTAACGCGAACGCATCGAAGAGCGATCATCCATCCGGGTGGTCGCTCTTCGGCGTATCCGGCGGGCCGACCACGGTTGCCTTGCACTCGCGACGGCGAGGGGTATGGTGATCTTCGTCGTGTCTCCGCCACGCTCCGCTTCGGGCTGGGGGGCCTTGACGAACCGCACGCAGCGCGCAATTCTCAGGACGCGTCGTCACAAGGATCCGAATCCGAGGCATGGATCGACGACGAAGAGGGCAGTATCAACGTGCGTTGAGGGCAGGCATGCCGAGGGCGTTGACAAGAGCGGTGAGCACAGCGAGGGTCTCGAAAAACCCGCACTGGACATCAGTGTGCCAAGTGGCTACACTGACCCTTTGCGCTGCCTGTTAGCTGTCCCCTGCCCGTCACCAGGGGTCTGCCCTCACTCGAGCACCGATGACAAGAGCTCCCTTGACCTGGGGTTTCTGTCGTTGTGTATGGGAGAGGGGCCGGCACGCGCGTAGTGAGTCCGAGCCCTCGGAAGGACCCCCTCTTGGCCGCCTCGCGCAATGCCTCGACCGCGAATACGAACAACGGCGCCAGCACCGCCCCGCTGCGCATCTCCTTTGCAAAGATCAAGGAGCCTCTCGAGGTTCCGAACCTGCTCGCGCTGCAGACCGAGAGCTTCGACTGGCTGCTCGGCAACACCGCCTGGCAGAGTCGGGTCGAGGAGGCTCTGGAGAACGGTCAGGACGTCCCCACCAAGTCCGGTCTGGAGGAGATCTTCGAGGAGATCTCCCCGATCGAGGACTTCTCCGGGTCGATGTCCCTGACGTTCCGGGACCACCGCTTCGAGCCGCCGAAGAACTCCATCGACGAGTGCAAGGAGCGCGACTTCACGTACGCCGCCCCGCTCTTCGTCACCGCCGAGTTCACCAACAACGAGACCGGTGAGATCAAGTCCCAGACGGTCTTCATGGGCGACTTCCCGCTCATGACGAACAAGGGCACCTTCGTCATCAACGGCACCGAGCGTGTCGTGGTGTCTCAGCTGGTCCGTTCCCCCGGTGTCTACTTCGACTCCACCATCGACAAGACGTCCGACAAGGACATCTTCTCCGCCAAGATCATCCCGTCCCGGGGTGCCTGGCTGGAGATGGAGATCGACAAGCGCGACATGGTCGGTGTCCGCATCGACCGCAAGCGCAAGCAGTCGGTCACCGTGCTGCTGAAGGCGCTCGGCTGGACGACCGAGCAGATCCTCGAGGAGTTCGGCGAGTACGAGTCCATGCGCGCCACCCTGGAGAAGGACCACACCCAGGGCCAGGACGACGCGCTGCTCGACATCTACCGCAAGCTGCGCCCGGGCGAGCCCCCCACGCGTGAGGCCGCGCAGACGCTGCTGGAGAACCTGTACTTCAACCCGAAGCGCTACGACCTCGCCAAGGTCGGCCGCTACAAGGTCAACAAGAAGCTCGGTGCGGACGAGCCGCTGGACGCCGGCGTGCTCACCACCGAGGACGTCATCGCCACCATCAAGTACCTGGTGAAGCTGCACGCCGGTGAGACCGAGACGACCGGTGAGTCCGGCCGTTCGATCATGGTCGAGACCGACGACATCGACCACTTCGGCAACCGCCGTATCCGCAGCGTCGGTGAGCTGATCCAGAACCAGGTCCGTACGGGTCTCGCCCGTATGGAGCGTGTCGTGCGCGAGCGCATGACCACCCAGGACGTCGAGGCGATCACGCCGCAGACCCTGATCAACATCCGCCCGGTCGTGGCGTCGATCAAGGAGTTCTTCGGCACCTCGCAGCTGTCCCAGTTCATGGACCAGAACAACCCGCTGTCGGGGCTGACGCACAAGCGTCGTCTGAACGCCCTCGGCCCGGGTGGTCTCTCCCGTGAGCGGGCCGGCTTCGAGGTCCGTGACGTGCACCCCTCGCACTACGGCCGCATGTGCCCGATCGAGACGCCGGAAGGCCCGAACATCGGCCTGATCGGCTCGCTGGCCTCCTACGGCCGGGTCAACGCGTTCGGTTTCATCGAGACGCCGTACCGCAAGGTCGTCGACGGCCAGGTCAGCGACGAGGTCGACTACCTGACCGCCGACGAGGAGGACCGCTTCGTCATCGCGCAGGCCAACGCGCCGCTGAACGACGAGATGCGGTTCGCCGAGGCCCGCGTGCTGGTCCGCCGCCGTGGCGGCGAGGTCGACTACGTCGGCCCCGAGGACGTGGACTACATGGACGTCTCGCCGCGCCAGATGGTGTCGGTCGCGACCGCCATGATCCCCTTCCTCGAGCACGACGACGCCAACCGTGCCCTCATGGGCGCGAACATGATGCGTCAGGCCGTGCCCCTGATTAAGTCCGAGGCCCCGCTCGTCGGCACCGGCATGGAGTACCGCTCCGCGGTCGACGCCGGCGACGTGGTCAAGGCCGAGAAGGACGGTGTGGTCCAGGAGGTCTCCGCGGACTACATCACCACCGCCAACGACGACGGCACGTACATCACGTACCGCCTGGCCAAGTTCTCCCGGTCCAACCAGGGCACCTCGGTCAACCAGAAGGTCATCGTCAACGAGGGCGACCGCGTCATCACCGGCCAGGTGCTGGCCGACGGCCCGGCCACCCAGAACGGCGAGATGGCCCTCGGCAAGAACCTGCTCGTGGCGTTCATGCCGTGGGAGGGTCACAACTACGAGGACGCGATCATCCTGTCGCAGCGCCTCGTGCAGGACGACGTCCTCTCCTCGATCCACATCGAGGAGCACGAGGTCGACGCCCGTGACACCAAGCTCGGCCCCGAGGAGATCACCCGGGACATCCCGAACGTCTCCGAGGAGGTCCTCGCCGACCTCGACGAGCGCGGCATCATCCGTATCGGTGCCGAGGTCATCGCCGGTGACATCCTCGTCGGCAAGGTCACCCCGAAGGGTGAGACCGAGCTGACCCCCGAGGAGCGCCTGCTGCGCGCGATCTTCGGTGAGAAGGCCCGTGAGGTGCGTGACACCTCGCTGAAGGTGCCGCACGGCGAGACCGGCAAGGTCATCGGCGTGCGCGTCTTCGACCGCGAGGAGGGCGACGAGCTGCCGCCGGGCGTGAACCAGCTGGTCCGCGTCTACGTCGCGCAGAAGCGCAAGATCACCGACGGTGACAAGCTCGCCGGCCGTCACGGCAACAAGGGTGTCATCTCCAAGATCCTGCCCATCGAGGACATGCCGTTCCTCGAGGACGGAACCCCGGTCGACATCATCCTCAACCCGCTGGGTGTGCCGTCCCGAATGAACCCGGGACAGGTCCTGGAGATCCACCTCGGCTGGCTCGCCAGCCGCGGCTGGGACGTCTCCGGCCTCGCGGACGAGTGGGCCCAGCGCCTGCAGGCCATCGGCGCCGACCAGGTCGCCCCGCGCACCAACGTCGCGACCCCGGTCTTCGACGGTGCCCGTGAGGACGAGCTGGCGGGTCTGCTGCAGCACACCATCCCGAACCGCGACGGCGACCGCCTGGTCCTCCCGTCCGGCAAGGCGCGGCTGTTCGACGGCCGCAGCGGTGAGCCGTTCCCGGACCCGATCTCGGTCGGCTACATGTACATCCTGAAGCTGCACCACCTGGTCGACGACAAGCTGCACGCCCGCTCGACCGGTCCGTACTCGATGATCACCCAGCAGCCGCTGGGTGGTAAGGCGCAGTTCGGTGGCCAGCGGTTCGGTGAGATGGAGGTGTGGGCCCTCGAGGCCTACGGCGCCGCGTACGCCCTCCAGGAGCTGCTGACCATCAAGTCCGACGACGTCACCGGCCGCGTGAAGGTCTACGAGGCCATCGTCAAGGGCGAGAACATCCCCGAGCCCGGCATCCCCGAGTCCTTCAAGGTGCTCATCAAGGAGATGCAGTCGCTCTGCCTGAACGTGGAGGTGCTGTCCAGCGACGGTATGTCCATCGAGATGCGTGACACCGACGAGGACGTCTTCCGCGCTGCGGAGGAGCTCGGCATCGACCTGTCCCGGCGCGAGCCGAGCAGCGTCGAAGAGGTCTGACGGGAGTCCGGCAGGGGCCTCACCACCGTGAGGCCCCCGCCGACCCCCAGGCCCCCGTTTCAGACCAAAGACTTTCGACCCTGAGAGGGATTGACGCATAGTGCTCGACGTCAACTTCTTCGACGAGCTCCGGATCGGCCTGGCCACCGCTGACGACATCCGTCAGTGGAGCCACGGTGAGGTCAAGAAGCCCGAGACCATCAACTACCGCACCCTGAAGCCCGAAAAGGACGGACTCTTCTGCGAGAAGATCTTCGGTCCGACCCGGGACTGGGAGTGCTACTGCGGCAAGTACAAGCGCGTCCGCTTCAAGGGCATCATCTGCGAGCGCTGCGGCGTCGAGGTCACGCGCGCCAAGGTGCGCCGTGAGCGGATGGGCCACATCGAGCTGGCCGCGCCCGTCACGCACATCTGGTACTTCAAGGGTGTCCCGTCGCGCCTCGGCTACCTGCTGGACCTGGCGCCCAAGGACCTCGAGAAGGTCATCTACTTCGCCGCGTACATGATCACGTACGTCGACGAGGAGCGCCGTACCCGCGACCTGCCCTCCCTGGAGGCGCACGTCTCGGTCGAGCGCCAGCAGATCGAGAACCGCCGCGACGCCGACCTCGAAGGCCGCGCCAAGAAGCTCGAGGCCGACCTGGCCGAGCTGGAGGCCGAGGGCGCCAAGGCCGACGTGCGCCGCAAGGTGCGCGAGGGTGCCGAGCGCGAGATGAAGCAGCTGCGCGACCGTGCGCAGCGCGAGATCGACCGCCTCGACGAGGTGTGGAACCGGTTCAAGAACCTCAAGGTCCAGGACCTCGAGGGCGACGAGCTGCTCTACCGCGAGCTGCGTGACCGCTTCGGCACGTACTTCGACGGCTCGATGGGTGCCGCGGCGCTGCAGAAGCGCCTGGAGTCCTTCGACCTCGAGGAGGAGGCCGAGCGTCTCCGCGAGATCATCCGCACCGGCAAGGGCCAGAAGAAGACCCGCGCCCTCAAGCGCCTGAAGGTCGTCTCCGCGTTCCTGCAGACGTCCAACAGCCCCAAGGGCATGGTCCTGGACTGCGTCCCGGTCATCCCGCCGGACCTGCGTCCGATGGTGCAGCTGGACGGTGGCCGCTTCGCGACCTCCGACCTGAACGACCTGTACCGCCGTGTCATCAACCGCAACAACCGTCTGAAGAGGCTCCTCGACCTCGGCGCGCCCGAGATCATCGTCAACAACGAGAAGCGCATGCTTCAGGAGGCTGTTGACGCCCTCTTCGACAACGGTCGTCGCGGCCGTCCGGTGACCGGTCCCGGTAACCGCCCGCTGAAGTCCCTCAGCGACATGCTGAAGGGTAAGCAGGGCCGCTTCCGTCAGAACCTGCTCGGTAAGCGAGTCGACTACTCGGCGCGTTCCGTGATCGTCGTCGGCCCGCAGCTGAAGCTGCACCAGTGCGGTCTGCCGAAGGCGATGGCGCTGGAGCTGTTCAAGCCGTTCGTGATGAAGCGCCTGGTCGACCTGAACCACGCGCAGAACATCAAGAGCGCCAAGCGCATGGTGGAGCGCGGCCGCACGGTCGTGTACGACGTCCTCGAAGAGGTCATCGCCGAGCACCCGGTTCTGCTGAACCGTGCTCCCACCCTGCACCGCCTCGGCATCCAGGCCTTCGAGCCGCAGCTGGTCGAGGGCAAGGCCATCCAGATCCACCCGCTCGTCTGTACCGCGTTCAACGCGGACTTCGACGGTGACCAGATGGCCGTGCACCTGCCGCTGTCCGCGGAGGCGCAGGCCGAGGCCCGCATCCTGATGCTGTCCTCGAACAACATCCTCAAGCCCGCCGACGGCCGTCCGGTGACGATGCCGACCCAGGACATGGTCCTCGGTCTGTTCTTCCTCACCACCGACGGCGAGCTGCGTGACACCAAGGGCGAGGGCCGGTCCTTCGGCTCCACGGCCGAGGCGATCATGGCGTTCGACGCCGGCGAGCTGGCGCTGCAGTCGGCGATCGACATCCGCTTCCCGGTGGGCACCATCCCGCCGCGCGGCTGGACCCCGCCGGCCCGCGAGGAGGGCGAGCCCGAGTGGCAGCAGGGTGACACCTTCCGCCTGCGCACCACCCTGGGCCGCGCGCTCTTCAACGAGCTGCTGCCCGAGGACTACCCGTTCGTCGACTACTCGGTGGGCAAGAAGCAGCTCTCCGAGATCGTCAACGACCTCGCCGAGCGCTACCCGAAGGTCATCGTGGCGGCGACGCTCGACAACCTGAAGGCGGCCGGCTTCTACTGGGCGACCCGTTCCGGTGTCACCGTCGCCATCTCCGACGTCGTCGTTCCCGAGGCGAAGAAGGAGATCGTCCGCGGGTACGAGGCGCAGGACGAGAAGGTCCAGAAGCAGTACGAGCGCGGTCTGATCACCAAGGAAGAGCGCACTCAGGAGCTCATCGCGATCTGGACCAAGGCGACCAACGAGGTCGCCGAGGCGATGAACGAGAACTTCCCCAAGACGAACCCCATCTTCATGATGGTTGACTCGGGTGCCCGAGGAAACATGATGCAGATGCGGCAGATCGCCGGTATGCGTGGTCTGGTGTCGAACGCGAAGAACGAGACCATCCCGCGTCCGATCAAGGCGTCCTTCCGTGAGGGCCTGTCCGTGCTGGAGTACTTCATCTCCACGCACGGTGCCCGTAAGGGTCTGGCGGACACCGCCCTGCGTACCGCCGACTCGGGTTACCTCACCCGTCGTCTGGTCGACGTCTCCCAGGACGTCATCATCCGCGAGGAGGACTGCGGCACCGAGCGTGGCCTCAAGCTCCACATCGCGGAGGTCGGCGCGGACGGCGTGCTGCGCAAGGCGGACAACGTCGAGACGTCCGTGTACGCGCGCTGCCTCGCCGAGGAGATCGTGGTCGACGGCAGGGTGCTGGCCCCGGCCGGCACCGACCTGGGCGACGTGCTCATCGACGAGCTGGTCAGGAACGGCGTCTCGGAGGTCAAGACCCGCTCGGTCCTGACCTGTGAGTCCGCCGTCGGTACCTGCGCGATGTGCTACGGCCGTTCGCTGGCCACCGGCAAGCTGGTCGACATCGGTGAGGCGGTCGGCATCATCGCCGCCCAGTCCATCGGTGAGCCCGGTACCCAGCTGACGATGCGTACCTTCCACACCGGTGGTGTGGCCGGTGACGACATCACCCAGGGTCTGCCGCGTGTCGTCGAGCTCTTCGAGGCCCGTACCCCGAAGGGTGTCGCCCCGATCTCCGAGGCGAGCGGCCGTGTCCGCATCGAGGAGACCGAGAAGACCAAGAAGCTCGTCGTCACCCCGGACGACGGCAGCGACGAGACGGCGTTCCCGATCTCGAAGCGTGCCAAGGTCCTGGTCAGCGAGGGCGAGCACGTCGAGGTGGGCCAGCAGCTCACCGTGGGTGCCACCAACCCGCACGACGTGCTGCGCATCCTGGGCCAGCGTGCCGTCCAG
Organism: Streptomyces sp. NPDC037290; assembly: GCF_055603245.1. NCBI lineage: Bacteria > Bacillati > Actinomycetota > Actinomycetes > Kitasatosporales > Streptomycetaceae > Streptomyces > Streptomyces sp. NPDC037290. The sequence continues at coordinate 42,666 of NZ_JBVJVZ010000015.1, forward strand.
GTCCACCTGGTCGGCGAGGTCCAGAAGGTCTACAACTCGCAGGGTGTGTCGATCCACGACAAGCACATCGAGATCATCATCCGGCAGATGCTCCGCCGCGTGACGATCATCGAGTCCGGCGACGCCGAGCTGCTGCCCGGCGAGCTGGTCGAGCGCTCCCGCTTCGAGCAGGAGAACCGTCGTGTGGTCCAGGAGGGCGGTCACCCGGCCTCCGGTCGTCCGCAGCTGATGGGTATCACCAAGGCCTCGCTGGCGACGGAATCCTGGCTGTCGGCCGCCTCCTTCCAGGAGACGACCCGAGTCCTGACGGACGCGGCGATCAACGCCAAGTCCGACAGCCTCATCGGCCTCAAGGAGAACGTCATCATCGGTAAGCTCATCCCGGCCGGTACGGGTCTGTCCCGCTACCGCAACATCCGGGTCGAGCCGACCGAGGAGGCCAAGGCCGCGATGTACTCGGCCGTCGGCTACGACGACATCGACTACTCGCCGTTCGGCACGGGCTCCGGCCAGGCCGTTCCGCTGGAGGACTACGACTACGGTCCGTACAACCAGTAAGCGAGCAGCTTGAACCGAAGGGCGGTCACCCTCATGGGGTGGCCGCCCTTCGGCGTGTCCGGTGAGCGTCAGCGACGCAGGCCGAGGTAGGGCTGCAGGGCGTTCAGGCGGGTGACGTGGTCCGGGTGGGAGGACAGGAGCCTGTCCAGGGTGCCGGGTTCCTTCAGCTTCTGGCCGGTCGCGGCGAGGGCCGCCTTCGTCGCCGCCTCCTCGGCCTGGGAGTGGTGGAGAACCTCCGCCAGCTGACGGGCGAAGCCCAGCTCGGCGGCCTGCTGGTCCGCGCGCAGCTCGCCGCGCCGGCCCGCGTAGGCCAGCAGATAGGGGGCGAGCACGAGCGGGATCGTGAGGTACCAGGCGGCGAAGAACGCGGCGACCGCGACCAGCGCCATGAAGAGGATCAGGAACCCGGTCGCCGCCATGGAGAAGACACCGGCGACCGCGATCGCGAACCGGGCCAGTCCACGGGTCACCGCCCAGGCGATCCGGCCGGGCAGCGAGTACCAGTAGCCGAGCAGACCGGCCCAGGCATGACCACCGGTGTGGTGCCCCAGCTCGTGCGCGAGCACGGCGGCCAGGTTGCTGGTCGGGATCCGGTTGAGGGAGTACGTCGTGACGCCGACGACATGGCCGGCCACCGCCACGGCGTTCAGCTCGTCGCTGTTCTCCACCATCAGCTCGTACGTGCCCGGTTCGATGCCCGCGCGGGCGGTCACCTCGTTCCAGATCGGCTCCAGCCGGGCCCGCTCCTCCTGGGTGGGCGGGCGGAGCTTGAGCACGTACCGGGCGAAGGCCAGCTCGGTCGGCCGGTGGAAGACGAGCAGACCGGAGGCGACCCAGGCCACGACCACCAGCGTTCCCACGACGCTTCCGAACAGGCCGAGGGCTATGGAGCTGACCAGCGCGAGGCTCACCAGGGCCCCCGGCAGCTGCACCGCCAGCCGCCCGATCGCCGTCGCGTCGGCCCCCCGCTGATGCTCGGCCACGTGCAGGCGGGCGCCGCGGTGCCGGTAGTCGAGGTCGTCGGGAGCGGGTTCCGGAGCGGGAGCGGGAGCGGGCGGTGCCGTGTCCGGGACGTACGGCGTTCCGGGCGGCGCGGGCGGGACGTACCCGGAGGCGGGGTACTGCGGGGGCTGGTCGGCGACCTGACCGGGATGGTCGGGGCCCTCGCTCGGATACATCGGGGGCCGGCCCGGGGCCGCCGGTGCGGTCGCCGGGTACTCCGGGGGCGGGGCCGGGGGAGCGAAGGCCTGGCTCGGGGCAGCGTGCGGGTACGGCGGTGCGGCGCCCGGGTACGCAGGCTCGCCCGGATACGACGGCGGGCCGGGCGGCGGTGTCGGGAGTGTGGCTTGGGGGGAGGGGCCTTCGCCCGGGTAGGCCGGGGGGCCGGCGGGTGGGGTCGGAACTGACGTTTCCGGGTATGGCAGTGCACCTGGGTATGACGGCGGACCCGCGGGCGGCGCCGGGATCGTGGCCTCGGGGTAGGACGGCTCGGGGTACTGGGGCGGTACGGACGGATCCGGCGGCTGTGACATGGGCGGGGCTCCTTTGAGCGAGTGCGGGGACGTCAGCCGATCAGCGCGGCGGTGGGCAGCAGCAGGGCGCCGGCGCAGAAGGCGATCAGGCCGGTACGGATCCACCGGTGCTTGGACGCGGCGATCCGGCTCTTCTCGGCGAGGGCGGCCAGCACGGCGGCGGTGGGATCCCGGTCGGTGTCGGCGAGCGCCTGCGCCAGCCGGCCCTGCCGTACCGCCTGCTGGATGTCGCCGAAGTAGCACAGGGGGCGTCCCTCGGCCCACGCCCCGGAGCGGAAGCGGGGCAGCACCGCGAGCAGCAGCGCGACCAGTGACAGGGCCAGCGCCGTCGCCCCCGCCCACCACAGACCGGTTCCGGGGGCGGAGAGCCGGCCCGGTGACCAGTTCTTGCCTGCGACCAGCCCGGTGAACACTCCCGCGGTCATGCCCAGCGCCGCCACCAGGACGGAGGCCTTGGTGTCGGCCCGCGCGATTTCCTCGCGCAGCTCGGCCAGCAGCCGTTCCGCCGCGGGGTGGGAGGAGGTCATGCCGACCCCGCCTCGGAGGACTCGTCCCCGGCTGTTCCGGGCACGGGCGGTACGGCCGGCGCGGGCCCGTCGGAGACGAGCGTCAGCGGAGGCATACCCGGCGCGGGCGGCGCCGGGGGTGTGGAGGGCGGTGGAGGCGTCGGGAAGGCCGGGGAGACGGAGGACGCCCGGTCGTGGGACACCTGGTCGTGCGGCCCCTGCCCGTACCCGTACGGCGGTGGTGCCTGCGGCGGCTGCCCGTACGGGGCCGGTGGCTGGGCGGGCGGTGGGCCCGGTGCGTAGGGCTGCGGGGGCACGTACGGCTGCTGCGGCGGCATGCCCGGGGGCAGGGCCTGGGGCGGTGCCGCCTCCTCACGCATGAGGTCGTCCACGGAACGCAGCACGGCGCGGGCCGACTCGGCCTTCTGGTAGTCCTCCAGGGAGTCCCCGGCGATCAGCTCGAGTTCCTTGCGGATGGCGCCGAGCTGGTCCTTCTGCAGGGTGCCGACGACCATCCGGGTGTCCCCGGGATGGGCCGCCAGGTGCAGGGCCCAGGCGGCGACACCGCCGTGCTGGAGCCAGTACTGGTAGAAGGCGATCTTCTGCGCGACCAGCTCCTGGGACTGCTGGTCGCGCAGGACGTTCCGTTGGTGCTCGAGCTGTGCCTGGCGCATCAGGTACTCGTGCTCGGGGTCGAGCATCTCCGACTCGTAGCGCAGGGCGCGCCTGCGCCGGCGGTGGGCGACCGCGTCGTCGTCCAGCCGCAGCCGCACCACGCACGTCACCTTCAGACCCGTGCCCGCGGCGAACGAGACGTCCTCGACCGCCCGTTGCACGGCCCGCTCGGCGGCGGGGCTGTCCTCGATGGGGTAGCGCCGGGTCACCGGGCGGGCCACCTGCTGCAGTTCGCTGGTGAGCCGGGTCGGCACGTCCCGTTCGCCGCTCGACACCAGGGCGATCGGATCGGCCACCCGCCAGGTGAGGTCGGCGGTCGCGCCGAAGGAGAACGCGTCGTCGTCACTGGGCAGTTCGAGTTCCAGCTGGACCGGGTGGCTGCCCATGTCCACCTCGTACACCGAGGTGTAGCGACGGGTCGCGGCCTCCGTGCGGCTCGGGCGGTGCGGCGGCAGGTAGACGTCGTACGAGCCGCTCGCGGTGACGAAGACCAGGGCGTGGTCGATCGCCCCGACCTGCCGGCGGGCGGTGTAGTCGAACCGTGAGATCGGACGCACGGTCAGCACCGGGTCGATCAGCGCGGTGTGCCGGTCGGCGTTCTGCGTCCACTCCGGCGGTCGGCGGAAGTCCGCCATGGCTCAACTCCTCTTGTTCCTGGGTCTTTCAGTGCGCTGCCGATGCCGGGTGCAGCACCGTGAGCAGGTGCTCGGCCATCGGCGGGTGGGGGCTGCCGTCCTCGGCGCGCATGGTGCGCAGTTCGTGGTCGAGGCGCTTGCGGTCCTCCGCGGTGACGACCAGCGCGGGCAGCAACAGCTCCAGGGCCCGCGCCGCGTCCGCGCGGCGGGCGGCGACGTGCACCCACGTCTGCAGGGCGTTCAGCGCGGGCCGGGTGTGCGTGCGGTCGCCCAGTGCCGTGCGCCACAGGGTGGCCGTGTCGCGGGCCGCGTCCGCCTGGTACATGCCGGTCTCGGCGTACCAGCCGACGAGGGCGCCCTCCTCGGCGTTGTCACAGGCGCGGGCGAAGGCCGCGAGGGCGAGGTCGCGGACCGCGGGGGTGTCCCGGTACAGCAGCCGTACGAACTCGGCGAGCACCTCGCCGCGGCGCGGGCCGGCGGACAGCAGCAGGGCGGCGGACTCGGTGAGGTTGTTCTGCTCGGCCTGGCTGCTGGTGGCGGCGCGGGCACGGGAGGCCAGCGCGTCGAGGGCCGGCCCGGCCAGGTCGGGGCGGAGCGGGGCGAGCAGCCCGAGGGCGCGGATGGCCGTCCAGCGGCGTTCCCACCGGCCGTCGTTGCACCACTGGGTGAGCAGCCGCAGAACGACCGGAGCGCCGAGCAGCTGGGCCAGCGTGAGGGTGTTGGCGGCGGTGAGGCGTGGTCCGACGGCGCGTGCGGTCGCCCAGCCGTCGACGAGCAGCGCCATCGTGGAGGGCAGGTCGGCGGCGGCGAGCAGCGCGGCGGCCGCGGCGGCGCGGGTGCGGACGAGCGGACGGCCGTCGCGGGCGAGCTGCCGCAGCCATTCGACCACGGCCGGGCGGGCCGAGGGGTGGCTGGTCCACACCTCGGTGAGCAGGACCCGGGGGGTGCGCTCGTCGTGGAAGGCGGCCATGAACTGCGGCACCGGCCCCCAGTCGGTCTGCTCCTGCCGTACATCCCCCTCGGCCCGTGCGAGCTTGAGGCGGTCCTCGGCGGCCGGCCCGAACACCGGGATGGTCGGCGGCCTGTCGGGATGCTGCAACCGCTCGAAGTGCACGAACAGCTTGTCGGCCAGCTCGGCGGCGAGGACGTACGGCGCCTGGTCGAAGACGGCGAGCGCGATGAGGAAGGCCTTGTCGCGCAGATCGGTCTCCGGGTCGCCGAGCCAGTCCCGGCACTGTTTCTCCACGGCGGCCTGTCCGAAGTCCGCCAGCCGCGCCAGGGCCTCCGGGCTGCCGTCGTACGTGGTCAGGGCCTCGGCGAACGCGGCGGCCTCGGCCGGATGGCGGTCGGCGCCGGCGAGGAAGCCGGCCACCGGCTCCAGCGCGAGCAGGGCGTCGGCGTCAGCGGGTCTGCGCCGGGCGAGCAGGGCCCTTACGACGTCCTCGGCGGGCGGCGGGGTCCACGGGCAGGGGGTGACGCCGGGCAGATGGGGCGAGTTCTCGACGGTGACGACGAGATAGCCGTCGGACCTGACGAGCTGCTCGCGGGCCGCGAACAGATGGGTGTCGCGCAGCGGCCGGTTGCGGCTGAGCGGCAGGTCGCGCAGGACGTGGCCGCCGGGCCGGCCGAGCAGGCCGCTGAGGGCGGCGGGCGTGGTCTCGGGGCTGAGCGCGTACACGGCGGGGACGCCGAGACGGTGCACCAGCATCAGGGCGGCGGCGTTGCGGCCGGTGGCGTGGGCGCCGGACAGGACCAGCACCCTCTCCTCGCGTAACCGCTTCAGCGCGGACGCGAAGGCGGGTCCCTCGGCGTAGCCGGCCGCCAGCTCCTCGATCCGCTCGCGGGGTATCTCACCGGAGGCGTCGGGCGTGACGCCCGCGCTGCCGTAGTGGATCTCCATACGTCCGCCCAGGTAGACGTCACCGTCGACCCGGCCGCCGGACACGCCGTGCTGGGCGCCGCCGACCAGGCTGCCGCCGAAACGGGCCTCGCCGCCGAGGAAGAAGCCCGGGGTGTGCGCGACCAGCTCCCGCTGGGCGGCCCGGGCCTCCTGGATGCCGTCCGCCTCCGGCTCCGCGCCGGCGGTGTCCTGCAGGGGGTCCTCGGCGGGCCCCGGCTGTCCCTGCGGTGACGGGCCGGGCGGGGACTGCGGGGGAGGAGCGGCGCCCGGGGAACCGCCGTCGAAGGCGGGCGCGGCGCCGGGTGCGGCCGTCACGACCCCTCACCCGCCGTTCCCCCGAGGTGCACGTCCCCGGTGACCTGGCCGCCGGACACGCCGTGCTGGTCACCGGCGACGAGGCTGCCGCCGAAGCGGGGCGAGCCAGTGCCGAAGTTGAACACGACACCGCCGGAAGGCGCCTGCTGCTGCGGAGCCGCGCCGGCCCTGCCCGCTCCTGTGGCGGCGTTCGTACCCGCGTCCGCGTGGTCCGCCGGTGCCGTCGGCGACCCCGGTGCCGGGACGTCCCCCGACGTTCCCGGCACCGGGGTTTCCCCCGCCCCCGTGTCACCGTGGTCCGCGCCGCCGCGCGGCGCCGGCCCGTGCAGCCAGGCGCGCAGCGGTCCGTTCTTGCTGGTCAGTGTCACCGCGTGGAAGTCGTCGGCCCGGATGCCGTGGTGGTCGTGGCGCACGATCCCCGCGTGCACGCCCTCCGACACGCACAGCGCGAAACCGTCGGCCCGCTCCCGCAGGGCGTCGCGCAGCAGCGGGGCGTCGAGCAGCCGGCAGGCGTGGTTCAGGTCGGAGCCGACCCAGCCGCCGTGCTCGTCGACGGCCACGTACCCGGTGGCGACCACGCCCCGGAGCCGGATCTGGGCCGAACTCGACGCCAGCCGGTTGTAACCGTGCAGCTGGGCCGGCACCTCGGTGAACAGGGCCCGCAGCAGGGCCGGTACGGAGGCGCCCGCGTCGATCAGCTCCATGACGGAGTCGCCCCGGTCGGCCCGCAGGCGCCGGGTCTCGTCGATCCCGGCGTGCTCCAGGGCCCGGTCGGCGATGTTGTAGAGAACGCGTCGCAGATACGCCTGCTCCACGTCGTCCCGGTCGCTGTACCTCTCGATGTCGAGCAGGAGCATCGTCCGGCTCACGGGGTCGTTCATGATCGCCTCTCGGTGAGTGCCGTACTGGGTGGGGCCGCGCCGCCGGTCAGCAGAGTGGCGCGGGGGGACGGAGGGGCGTGAGGACGGATGAACCAGTCGGACTGTGACCGTGTGCACAGAAGGCGCCCCGGCCCACGGGTGGCGCACACGGCACGGCGTGCGCGCCGCTCACTGCGGCGCCTCCGCCCGCGCGATCCTGCGCAGCACGTCCGGCCGTACGATCACCAGCGCGCGTCGGCCGGTGCGCACCACGTCACGCTCCCGCAGCTCCTTCAGCAGCCGCTGCACGGCCTCGCGTGAGGCGCCCACCGAGCCCGCCAGCTCCTGTTTGCTCAGCGGCACCGACAGCTCGACGCCCTCTGGGGTGCGGCGGCCGTGGGTGCGGGCGAGATCGAGCAGCAGGGTCGCGAACCGCTCCCTGACGGTCATGGACGCGAACTCCAGACGGCGCCTGTCGGCGGCGCGGGTGCGGTCCGAGGTGAGGCCGAGCAGGGCGAAGGAGACCGCCGGAGAGGCCGCCAGGAACTCCGTGAACCGTTCGCGCTGGACGGCCACGGTCCGTACGTGCTCCAGCGCGGTGACGGTGGCCGAGCGGGTGCGGCCGGTCAGCGCGGCCGACTCGCCGATGATGTCGCCGGGCCCGCGCAGGGCCAGCAGCGCCTCGTAGCCGTTGGCGGCGGCCGCCGTGACCTTCGTCCAGCCGTGGACGACGAACAGCACGTGCGAGGACGGCTCCCGCTGGCGCAGCAGCACCCCGCGGGGCGGGAAGTCCAGCTCGTGGCCGAGGGCGAGCAGGGTGGCCCGGTCCGCCTTCTCCAGGCGGGCCAGGAACGGCACCCGGTCGTCGAGCCCGTCGTCCGCGGCTGTCTCGTCGCCTGCCGCGGCAGTATTCTGCCGCGGTAACGCGTGCGGTGCGTCCCCCGTCATCGAACCTCGTCCCCCCACACCCGACCAGGGAGCGCTCAACGTACCGAAGGCGCGAGGCGCGCGTGGACGGAACGGCCGGGTTCATGCGGAAGCGGCGGGGAACCCGGCACAGGGAACAGGGACAAGTCCGGCGTGTCGGGGCCCGCTCCATTTGTTTTGACCGAAGTCCGTGAGGTAGGTACGCTCAGACCTTGTGCCTGGGGTGTGCCCTGGCCCGCGTGCGTGCCTCCACACCGCACCGCGAGCCGCGACCGGCCACCGTAATCTGCGCCCTTTTCGCCTTGCGGCGGGAGTCTGCGGGATTCGACACACCCGACCGCGTGGGTCGGCGAAGTTCCAGGTTAGCTGTACCTATCGGCACACAGAAACCGGAGAAGTAGTGCCTACGATCCAGCAGCTGGTCCGCAAGGGCCGGCAGGACAAGGTCGAGAAGAACAAGACGCCCGCACTCGAGGGTTCCCCTCAGCGTCGTGGCGTCTGCACGCGTGTGTTCACGACCACCCCGAAGAAGCCGAACTCGGCCCTGCGTAAGGTCGCGCGTGTGCGTCTGACCAGCGGCATCGAGGTCACCGCTTACATTCCGGGTGAGGGACACAACCTGCAGGAGCACTCCATCGTGCTCGTGCGCGGCGGCCGTGTGAAGGACCTGCCGGGTGTTCGCTACAAGATCATCCGTGGCTCCCTCGACACCCAGGGTGTCAAGAACCGCAAGCAGGCCCGTTCCCGCTACGGCGCCAAGAAGGAGAAGTAAGAATGCCTCGTAAGGGCCCCGCCCCGAAGCGCCCGGTCATCATCGACCCGGTCTACGGTTCTCCTCTGGTCACGTCGCTCATCAACAAGGTGCTGCTGAACGGCAAGCGCTCCACCGCCGAGCGCATCGTCTACGGCGCCATGGAGGGCCTGCGCGACAAGACCGGCAACGACCCGGTCATCACGCTCAAGCGCGCTCTCGAGAACATCAAGCCGACCCTCGAGGTCAAGTCCCGCCGTGTCGGTGGCGCCACCTACCAGGTCCCGGTCGAGGTCAAGCCCGGCCGTGCCAACACCCTGGCGCTGCGCTGGCTGGTCGGTTACTCCCGCGCCCGTCGCGAGAAGACCATGACCGAGCGTCTGCTCAACGAGCTTCTCGACGCTTCGAACGGCCTCGGTGCGGCCGTCAAGAAGCGCGAGGACACGCACAAGATGGCCGAGTCCAACAAGGCCTTCGCGCACTACCGCTGGTAGTCGCAGTCCACATCGAGACCGAGAGAAGACTGAAGCCTTATGGCTACCACTTCGCTTGACCTGGCCAAGGTGCGCAACATCGGCATCATGGCCCACATCGACGCGGGCAAGACGACCACCACCGAGCGGATCCTGTTCTACACCGGCGTTTCGTACAAGATCGGTGAGGTCCACGACGGCGCTGCCACCATGGACTGGATGGAGCAGGAGCAGGAGCGTGGCATCACGATCACCTCTGCTGCCACCACCTGCCACTGGCCGCTGGAGAACGTCGACCACACGATCAACATCATCGACACGCCGGGTCACGTCGACTTCACCGTCGAGGTGGAGCGCTCCCTGCGCGTGCTCGACGGCGCTGTGACGGTGTTCGACGGCGTCGCCGGCGTTGAGCCCCAGTCCGAGACCGTGTGGCGTCAGGCGGACCGTTACGGCGTTCCGCGTATCTGCTTCGTCAACAAGCTCGACCGCACCGGTGCCGAGTTCCATCGCTGTGTCGACATGATCAGCGACCGCCTGGGTGCGCAGCCGATCGTCATGCAGCTCCCGATCGGTGCCGAGGCCGACTTCAAGGGTGTCGTGGACCTGGTCCGCATGAAGGCGCTCGTGTGGTCCGCCGAGGCGACCAAGGGCGAGATGTACGACGTCGTCGACATCCCGGACACGCACACCGAGGCTGCCGAGGAGTACCGCGGCAAGCTGCTCGAGGCCGTGGCCGAGAACGACGAAGAGCTGATGGAGCTGTACCTGGAGGGCCAGGAGCCCTCCGAGGAGCAGCTGTACGCCGCGATCCGTCGCATCACCATCGCGTCCGGCAAGGGCACCGGCACCACCGTGACCCCGGTGTTCTGCGGTACCGCGTTCAAGAACAAGGGCGTCCAGCCCCTGCTCGACGCGGTCGTGCGCTACCTGCCGTCCCCGGTCGACATCGAGGCCATCGAGGGCCACGACGTCAAGGACCCGGAGACGGTCGTCAAGCGCAAGCCGTCCGACGACGAGCCGCTGTCCGCGCTGGCGTTCAAGATCATGAGCGACCCGCACCTCGGCAAGCTCACCTTCGTCCGGGTCTACTCGGGCCGCCTGGAGTCCGGCTCTTCGGTGCTGAACTCCGTCAAGGGCAAGAAGGAGCGCATCGGCAAGATCTACCGCATGCACGCCAACAAGCGTGAGGAGATCGAGTCGGTGGGCGCCGGCGACATCGTCGCCGTCATGGGCCTGAAGCAGACCACCACCGGTGAGACGCTGTCCGACGACAAGAACCCGGTCATCCTGGAGTCCATGGACTTCCCGGCGCCGGTCATCCAGGTCGCCATCGAGCCCAAGTCGAAGGGCGACCAGGAGAAGCTCGGCGTCGCGATCCAGCGCCTGGCCGAGGAGGACCCGTCCTTCCAGGTCCACTCGGACGAGGAGACCGGCCAGACCATCATCGGTGGTATGGGCGAGCTGCACCTCGAGGTGCTGGTCGACCGTATGCGCCGTGAGTTCAAGGTCGAGGCCAACGTCGGCAAGCCGCAGGTGGCGTACCGCGAGACGATCCGCAAGGCCGTCGAGCGCGTCGACTACACCCACAAGAAGCAGACCGGTGGTACCGGTCAGTTCGCGAAGGTGCAGATCGGCATCGAGCCGCTCGAGGGTGGCGACACCTCGTACGAGTTCGTGAACAAGGTGACCGGTGGCCGTATCCCGAAGGAGTACATCCCTTCGGTGGACGCCGGTGCGCAGGAGGCCATGCAGTTCGGCATCCTCGCCGGTTACGAGATGACCGGTGTCCGCGTGATCCTGCACGACGGTGCCTACCACGAGGTCGACTCCTCCGAGCTCGCCTTCAAGATCGCCGGTTCGCAGGCCTTCAAGGAGGCCGCGCGCAAGGCCAGCCCCGTGCTGCTCGAGCCGATGATGGCCGTCGAGGTCACCACGCCCGAGGACTACATGGGTGAGGTCATCGGCGACATCAACTCCCGCCGTGGTCAGATCCAGGCCATGGAGGAGCGGGCTGGTGCCCGCGTCGTGAAGGGCCTCGTGCCCCTGTCGGAGATGTTCGGCTACGTCGGCGACCTCCGCAGCAAGACGTCGGGTCGCGCAAGCTACTCGATGCAGTTCGACTCCTACGCCGAGGTTCCGCGGAACGTCGCCGAGGAGATCATCGCGAAGGCCAAGGGCGAGTAACGCTCCGCGTTCACACGCTTTAGGCTTGACTCCGGAGCCTCAAGGGGCATTCAGCCGCAATCCCGGATGAATGCCCCGGGTTCCGGGCTTTCCAGCAAAGATCACCTGGCGCCGATGAAGTAAGGCGTACAGAACCACTCCACAGGAGGACCCCAGTGGCGAAGGCGAAGTTCGAGCGGACTAAGCCGCACGTCAACATCGGCACCATCGGTCACATCGACCACGGTAAGACGACCCTCACGGCCGCCATTACCAAGGTGCTGCACGACGCGTACCCGGACCTGAACGAGGCCACCCCGTTCGACAACATCGACAAGGCGCCCGAGGAGCGCCAGCGCGGTATCACCATCTCCATCGCGCACGTCGAGTACCAGACCGAGGCGCGTCACTACGCCCACGTCGACTGCCCGGGTCACGCGGACTACATCAAGAACATGATCACCGGTGCCGCCCAGATGGACGGCGCGATCCTGGTGGTCGCCGCCACCGACGGCCCGATGCCGCAGACCAAGGAGCACGTGCTCCTGGCCCGCCAGGTCGGCGTTCCGTACATCGTCGTCGCCCTGAACAAGGCCGACATGGTGGACGACGAGGAGATCCTGGAGCTCGTCGAGCTCGAGGTCCGTGAGCTCCTCTCCGAGTACGAGTTCCCCGGCGACGACGTTCCGGTCGTCAAGGTCTCCGCTCTCAAGGCCCTCGAGGGCGAGAAGGAGTGGGTGGACTCCGTCCTCAACCTGATGAACGCCGTCGACGAGTCGATCCCGCAGCCGGAGCGCGACGTCGACAAGCCGTTCCTCATGCCGATCGAGGACGTCTTCACGATCACCGGTCGCGGTACGGTCGTCACCGGCCGTATCGAGCGTGGTGTCCTGAAGGTCAACGAGACCGTCGACATCATCGGCATCAAGACCGAGAAGACCACCACCACGGTCACCGGTATCGAGATGTTCCGCAAGCTGCTCGACGAGGGCCAGGCCGGTGAGAACGTCGGTCTGCTGCTCCGCGGCATCAAGCGCGAGGACGTCGAGCGCGGCCAGGTCATCATCAAGCCGGGCTCGGTCACCCCGCACACGGAGTTCGAGGCCCAGGCCTACATCCTGTCCAAGGACGAGGGTGGCCGCCACACGCCGTTCTTCAACAACTACCGCCCGCAGTTCTACTTCCGTACGACGGACGTGACCGGCGTGGTGACCCTCCCCGAGGGCACCGAGATGGTCATGCCGGGTGACAACACCGAGATGACGGTGTCGCTCATCCAGCCCGTCGCCATGGAAGAGGGCCTGAAGTTCGCCATCCGCGAGGGTGGCCGCACCGTGGGCGCCGGCCAGGTCACCAAGATCGTCAAGTAAGTTCCGCTTGCTTGAGGGTCACCTGACCTGAGGTCTCTGGCCTGAGGTCTCAGACCTGAGGAGAGGCCCGTACGACTTCGGTCGTACGGGCCTCTTCGTCGTTTCCGGGGGCCGCCTTCACCGCGCAGCCCCAGGGTGGTCCCTTCACCGCACGCCTGCCGCGGCGATTGCCGTACGATGCGCCATCGTGGCGATACAGAATCCGTATCCGTGGGGACCTCCGTACGGCGGTCCGCCGCCTTCACCGGCCGACGTCCCGGCGAAGGACGTGCGGCCCCGGCGCATCTGGTACCTGGTAGCGGCGCTGCTGGGACTCGTGCTGGCCGGTGCCGGCGTCGCCTTCATCGTGACGACGGTGAAGAACACCGTGGACTCGATCGACACCGCCCACAGCTTCGCCAGCGGCGACTCGCGGACGTTCGGCTTCGTGCAGGGGAAGACCAAGGCGATCTACGTCTCCCAGGCCGGACCGGGCCATGTCGTCTGCCGGATCCCGGAGATGCGGTCCGGGTCGATGACCCAGCCGGACAGCACCTTCACCATCACCGCCGGGTCCCGCACCTGGGACCGCGTCCTCGAGGTGAAGCCCGACAGCAGCGGCGACTACACGCTGACCTGCACCTCGGATCTGCCGTCGGCCGAGTTCGCGCTGGGGGACAAGCCCCGGGTGGGCGCCACGATCGGGAGCATCGCCGCAGGGGTCGTCTGTTTCCTCGCCGCGTTCGCCACGACCGCGACCATCGTCATCGTCACTGCGGTCCGCCGCGGCCGCCACCGCCGACGACTGGCCGCCGCGTCGGCCCCGCCACCGCAGTGGGGTCCACCGCCCTCCGGACCTACGGCGTGGCCCCCGGCCGGGCCGGTGTCCTGACACGGTTCGTCACCCGGCCGCGCGGGGAGCGGCCGGCCGTCGGCTCACCGGCCCAGGTAGGTGATCTGCAGGACATAGACGCGCTCGCTGCGCACGACGATCTGGTACGTGAACATCCCGCCGGGAACGATGACGTCTCCGCCCTTGGGGTCATGACCGGCGTGGGCTCGGCCGTGCACGTACAGCGCCTCAGCGGCTCGGACAAGCTCGGCTGCCTTGCGTTCAACCTCGGCGAGGAAGCCGGGTGGGAGATGACGGGCGGCTGCCTCTGCTGCGAAGGCGTACTCCCAGGTCCAGCTCAAGCGCGTACTGCCTCCATCGCCTCGTCCAGGACAGCGCTCAGTTCCCGCAGGGCTGCCCCGGCGACGGCCGGGTCGTCATGTTCCAGGTCGTTCTTGGCTCGGGCATGGCGGGCGGCGAGGTCGGGGCGGCGGGCGATCTCGATGTCCCTGGCCCAGGCCAGAACCCAGCTCCGCACCGGGCTGAGTGACTGCCACTCCACGGCCTTGGCGAACGCCTCGTCCTTCGTCCGCTGCATCTCCGGCAGGCGCCCCGGATCGACGACGGCGAGGGCGGCCCGCAAAGCGTCCGGAGTCTGTTCGGGACGAGGAACCAGCTCGTGCCCGTGGTCGGCCTGCGTGCTCATGGAGTCCTCCCGGGAGTGCACTGGCCAGGGTAGTCGTCCGGGACGGCTGTGGTACGGGAGCGCGGACATGCTGTGCCGCCTTCCTGGTCAGGGGGTGGGGGAGTGGCTGGGGCCGGAGCCGGGCCGAGATACTGCGTGGCTCGCGGCCGTGGCACGGCAGTCCCGGCACAGACCTTCGGGCTCGGGTCCGCGGAAGGCGCGGTCGCAGCCGTCGCAGTTCCGCAAGGGATGCCGGACGGGGCGTGGGGCGGTCGGGGCTCGGAAGGGGGGTGGGGGCGGGAGCCGGGCTGTGAGGCGGTGGGCCAGCAGAGCTGCTGGGCGGCGCACGCCCTCGGGTGGCAGGTCGGCGGTCAGGGCGCGGCGTACGGCGGTCGGGGACACGTCGTGCAGCAGCCAGGTGACGACGCCGGGGGCCAGGTGGGCGGTGTCGCAGGCGGAGAGGAGGAGGCGGGGGTCCTCGCGGTGGAGAGTGGCGAGGAGATCCGTGGCCTGCTCGAGGAGGGCGGGAGAGGGGTGCGCCGGCTGGGGGACCGGGGGAAGCGGGTGCCGCTTCTTGCGGGGTTCGTGGGGCTTGTCGTGCCTTGCGGGGGGTTCCTCGGGGGCCGCCGTGTGGTTGGTGCGGGCGGTGGCGGGTGGGTGCCGGCGTACGGCTGCCTGTGGCTGGTTGCAGGAGATCGTGCGGGTGACGATGCGCCCGCCGGGGATGCGGGCGCGTTCGCGGCGCAGATAGCCGTGGGCCTCCAGTTCGCGCAGCGCGGCGCCGATACGGGTCGCGCCCTCCGGGAAGCGAGCAGACAGGGTCTTGATGTCGACGCGGGCGCCCTTCGGCAGGGACTGGATGTGGCAGGCCAGACCGATCGCGAGGAGGGACAGATCCGGGTGCTGGGTGAGGTGGTTGCCGATCACCGTGAAGCGGGTGGTGTGGCGGGTGTGCTCGTGGATGAGCCCACCGGCGTACGGCGTGGACGGGGGACGCCGGTTCGGGTGCTTGTAGCCCGCAAAGCGGGACCGGGCGGGTGAGGCCGCGCTAGGGTGCTGGGTATCCATCAGGAAGATGTGACCTTCCTCGGTGGTCAGGCCCTCGCACTGGGATTGCCGTCCCGGCGGGGGCCGTCGCATGTCTTGGGTTGTGTTGCGCCGAGCGTAAGGCAGGCAACGGGGCGCAAATCCACCTGAGTTGGCGATGTTCACCCAGGCGAGTGAGTTTGCGCCGTGGGCGGGAGGGGTGGGGCTTGGCGGGGGTCCTTTTCACTTCGTTTTTCTTCTTTGGGAAAGGCCGCCCGTGGCACCGGAGCGCGAGGCCCCGGGTTCCGGTGCGGGGACGGTGACCTCGGCCCAGACGGTCTTGCGCGGAGTCCGGCCCGACGACACGCCCCAGCGGTCGGCCAACGCGTCCACGAGGACCAGTCCCCGGCCCGACTCGCCCTGCGCGGACGGGGATTGGAGCCTGGGCAGGCGGTCACCGCGCGTGTCGGTCACCTCGATGCGAAGTGTGTCGCCGACGACGTAGAGCGTGAGCCGGAAGTTCCGTCCGGACACCCGGCCGTGGGTCGCGGCGTTGGCCGCCAGCTCGGCCACGATGTGCTGCGCCGCGTCCAACGGAAGTCCCCAGGTGCGGAGTTGTTCAGTGGCCAGCAGTCGGGCCAGGCGGGCGCCGCGCCGTGTGGGGGACAGGAGGACGGTGAAGTTCGGGACGGGGCCTTGATTCATGTCACTCAGCGTGGCCGAGCGTGCTTCCGTATATGGGTGACAACGCCTGCACGTACGGTCACTGTCCCGGCTTTGTCTCGGCTGTCTCGGCTGTCTCGGGCGTTGTACGGGGTACGAGTGCGCGCCGAAGGAGGGGCCATGGGTGAGGGTGTGGACGAGTCGGGCTGGGACGTGGAGCCCGGCGACGAGATCGAGCCGGTGGTGCAGGCGGTGGGGCGCCTGCTCAAGGTGTGCCGGGAGGCGGCCGGGCTGAGCGTGTCCGAGCTGGCCGAGGCCCTGGGGTACGGCGAGGACATGATCCGCAAGATCGAACGCGGGGCGCGGATTCCCCGGCCGGAGTCGCTGGACAGGGCGGACCAGATCCTGAAGGCGCAGGGGCATTTGAGGGCCTTCATGGAGGACATGCGGAAGGCTCGGTATCCGAAGAAGGTACGCCAGTTGGCGGAGCTGGAGAGCCGCGCCGCCGACGTGCTCCTGTACAACAACCTCCACATTCACGGGCTCTTGCAGACCGAGGAGTACGCACGGGCGATGTTCGGTGTGCATCGGCCCGCACACTCGCCGGACGTGCTGGAGGCGGGTGTGGCGGCGCGTATGGCTCGGCGGTCCATCTTCGAGCGAACTCCCATGCCCGAACTGAGCTTTGTCCAAGAGCAGATGACGCTCGAACGCCCGGTCGGGGGGACAATGGTTCTGCGGCGGCAGCTCGAGCACCTCTTGGAGGTGGCGGAGAGGCCCAACGTAGAACTCCAGGTGATGCCGACCACGCGGTGGGATCACCCTGGGCTGAACGGTCCGATCGAGTTGCTGAGGTTCGCGGACGGCACGGCAATTGGGCGCTCCGACGGCGCATTCAACGGCCGCCCGACCCAAGACCCCCGGCAACTCCGGATCCTCGAACTGCGGTATGGCATCATCCGGGCGCAGGCTCTCTCACCAGGGGAGTCTCTGGCCTTCATTGAGCAAGCGCTGGGAGCACTATGAGCACCCCTGAACTCCACTGGTTCAAGAGCAGCTACAGCAGCGGACCTGATGTGAACGACTGCCTCGAAGTCGCCCCCACCCCCACCACCATCCACATCCGCGACTCCAAGAACACCGACGGCCCCCGCCTGACCGTCGCCCCCACCACCTGGACCGCCTTCGTCACGTACGCCGCCGAAGGCTGACGGCCCACACCACCAGGCCCAGCCCCAGCAGCGCAGCTCCCGTCGCCGGGACGGCCCCCCACCCGCCGAACCGGTACGCGGTGACGCCGAGGGCGGAGCCCGCCGCGCCGCCGAGGTAGTACGACGTCATGTAGACGGACGCGATCCGGGCCCGGGGGTGGTCCGGGAGGTCGTAGACCACGCTCATGTTGAGCAGGTGGACGCCGTGGATCACGACGTCCATGACCAGCGCCCCGGCCACCAGCCAGGCCAGGCTGCGGCCGCCCGGCCACGTCGCCGCGAAGGCGATCACGCCCAGCGACAGCAGCACACCGGTGGCCACCTCCTGTCGGCCCCGGTCGGCGAGCCGGCCCGTCGCCTTGGCTGCGAGCGCGCCTGCCGCGCCCACCAGCGCGAACAGCCCGATCGCGGAGGCGCCCCAGCCGTAGTGCGGGCCGGCCAGCAGGAACGCCGAGGTCGCCCAGAATGCGCTGAACGCCGCGAAGCAGCACGCGCCGACCAGTGAGCGTCGGCGCAGCACCGGCTCCGCGGCGGCCAGCCGGAGCGTGGCGGCGAGCTGGGCGCCGTAGCCGAGCGACACGTCCGGCGGTGACGGCGGCAGCACCCGCGTGAGGAGCAGGGCCACCGCCGCCAGCGTCCCGGCCGCGGCCAGGAACACCGCGCGCCAGCCGAACGCCCCGCCGACCAGCCCGGCCGCCGTACGGGAGCACAGGATGCCGAGCAGGACGCCGGTGAGGAGGGTGCCCATCGCCCGGCCGCGCTGGTCGGCGGGCACGACGGAGGCGGCGTACGGGATGAGGATCTGCACGACGACCGCCCCCGCGCCCACGGCCAGGCCGCCGGTCAGCAGCACCCACAGCGCAGGGGCCGCTCCCGACAGGAGCATTCCGGCGCTGCCTAAGCCGAGCAGGATCCCGACGAGGCGCCGGCGCGCCACGATGTCACCGAGCGGCACGATCAGCAGCAGGCCCAGGGTGTAGCCGGCCTGGGTGGTGGTCACCAGTGCTCCCGCCGCGGAGGGCGAGGCGCCGTACGAGGTGGCGATCCGGGGGAGCAGGGGCTGGCAGTAGTAGAGGCAGGCGGCGATCAGGCCACAGGCCGTCGCCAGGAGGCCGATCAGGCGGGGGTGTGGTGGGGACGGCGCCGCGGCCCTGGCTGTCGGCTCGGACGACTGGTCGAGGTCTGTCTTCTCGGTCGGGGCGGGAACGGTCATGACAGGGACGCTAGGCCGCCTGTGGACCCACCCCAAGACCCAATGTCGGGCGTCGGCAGAGGCCCAATCCGTCCGCCGGCCGGCGGCACCCCGCCGTAAAGGAAACGCCAAAGCAGGCTGGTCGACTGCCTGATGACGCCGAGTCGTTTGCTAGCGTGACGCGGTCACGCCAGAACGGCATACGGGGGTTGGGATCGTGGCAGGAAGTGGCGGCGAACACGCCGTGGGGATGCGGCTCAATCAGTACCCGGCCGACTCGGGCGGCGGAGGATCGACGGGGGGCGGCCGGCCGGACCTCGCGCACTCCCCGGACGAGAAGAAAGCCGCGGCGGACACCCTCTTCAACGAGATCGAACCGCACACCAAAACAGCAGGGAAATGGGCGGATGACGAGACGGGCGCCGTGGTGAAGGCGTTCGACGCCAAGGATGGTCATGGCTGGCTCACGTCAACTGCCGTGAGCAAGGTGCACAAGACCTGGGGTGAACAGGTCCAGAACTTTCTGACCCGGCTGGCGCAGGACGAATCGGCCCTCCGGTACAACAACACCGTGTTGACCGGTACGGACGCTGGAGTGGCTGGTACGGCGCGCAAGGTGTCCGTGTTCGACACGTACTCACCGCCACCGAAGCACTGAGACACAGCCGACCCCTTTCGCACGCCACCAGAACCAACGGGGACCCATGCCGACCTACCACGAGATCCTGACGACCGACCTGTCCACGCTCACCAAGGCCGCCGAACGCTGGGACGGCATGGCGAAGGAGCTCAACAAGCAGGAAACCGCGTACCGGCGGGACGTGCACGGCATCACCCTGCGCCCGACCTTCGCCGGTGAGAGCCGGCAAGCCGCCAACGCGCGCTTCGGTGTCAGGCTCACGGAGTACCAGAGCGCCCAGACAGAGGCCAAGGCGATCGCCTCGCTCCTCCGTGACGCGCACACCCAGTTCGTGGACCTGCGCAAGAAGCTGGAGTCGGCCCGCGACGACGCGATAGCCAAGGGTATGAAGGTGTCGGACCAGGGCGTGGTCTCGCTCGACGACGACAGGCTCAGCACGAGGGACCGCCAGCGGCTGGCGACGGACACCGACTACGGGCTCAGTGTCCGCAAGTCCGTCGCCTCCTTCCAGGCCCGCATCGACCAGTGCGTGAAGGACGTGGACGACGCCGACAAGGGCGCCGAGGTCGCCTTCGCCGCCGTCGTGAAAGGCCCCGACATGGGCGACGGCAAGGTCCCCGGCTTCAACGGCAAGGCCCAGGGCGACATCGAGAAGTACGAGGCCCAGGAGGCGGACGACATCGCCCGGCGGGTCGCACACGGTGACAAGGTGTCCGCCGCAGACCTCGCCGAACTGCGCCGCGCCTTCCGGGACAACAAGGGCGACAAGGCGTTCAGCCAGACCTTCCTGCACGGTCTGGGGCCGGACAACACGATCAAGTTCACCAACGAGCTGAACGATCTCGCCTATTCGTCCGACAAGAGCCACCAGAACGTGTACATGGACCTTCAGGGTGGGCTGGCCGACACGCTCGCCAACGCCACGCAGGTGCCGGGCTCGGTCGCCGACATGCCTCCCGGATCACCGAAGTTCAAGGCGTGGCTGGACAGTGCCGATGGCTCGTTCTACCGCCAGTGGATGCAGGGGCTGGAGAAGTACGGCACAAAAAACTACGGCTCCACGTCGAATCCGCTGCGCGGCTACCAGTCGGTCGTCGGCATGATGCAGCAGAGCGACACCAAGTACGACGACCAGTTCCTGTACCAGATGGGCGACGACATGATCGCCGCCGAGAAGAGTCATGCGGGCCTGTTCACCGGATGGGGAGGGGGCCACGACGGCACCCGTGCCGACGCCCTCGACGGGCTCCTCGCCGTGATGAGCAACAACCCCGATGCCGCGACTCACTTCTTCGATCCGGCCGGCAACGGCAGCGGTGCCGACCATGTCGGCAATGATCACCTGCACTACCTGCTCAACACCCGGGACTGGCCGAAGAACGTGCTCGACGACGCGGGCTTCGCGACCGTTGACGACCCCTTGAGCCGGACGGGGCTGGGGGCGGCGCTCGAAGCTGCGTCTACCGGGCATCCTCCTCTCGCCGCAGGCCAGGACCCGTGGCCCGAGGTGCGCCACAACGCGGCACAGACTCGTGTCATGGCTGGCATCATCGACCAGCTCAAGCCCAGTTCCGACACGAGCACGTCCGTGCCCGAGAATCTCCGGCAGCCGATCGCCGACGCGCTGGGCGAGTACGCATCGGACACCCATCAGATCCTGGCCGGGGTGGACACTGACTACATCAAGCACGCCGACATCAACGGCTCGGTCAGCTACGGACACGGCTACTTCACCGACAAGGCGGGCCACATCCATCTGGCGACTGACCCCAAGAGCCTTGTGCAGGTGATGCGCGGTCTCTCCGACGATCCCAATGCCTATGCGACGTTGCAGAAGGCCGAGGACCGGCACATCAACTACGAACTGGACAAGCTGCCGCACGGAGTCCTTCACCAGGACGTCAACTCGAAGTTCGAGAACATCGGAACGGTGCGCGCAACCTACAGTGTCATCCAAGAGGACGTCATCAACGACGACCGCATGAACAAGTACGCGGCCGCCGACTGGAAGGCGAAGGTCGCCTACCACGTGATCGGCGGTGCGGTGACGCCGCTGTACTTCACAGTGGGCGAAACGTCCATCGCCTACGGTGACTCCTTGCAGCGTGGCGTGGACACGGTGACCTGGGAGATGGACAACGAGTGGAAGGCCGGTGCGGACGCCGAGGCCAATGCCAAGGTCGCCGACACCTTCCTTTCGGCGAACAAGCATTTGCCGCTGCTGATCAACGGATGGGCCGATGGGCGGTCGGACATCGACATGAATGACAAGGACGACAAGAACAAGGTCGAGGGCCTGACCACAGCGGCGCTGGCCGGCCAGACCCGAGGAATCACGAACGCTAGGAATTACCTGGTCGACACCACGAACTGAGACAGACCGAGACCGTGTCCACAGAAAGCAGCCACCCCGTCATGCCGCCACCTTCGGCGCCGAGCCCCCGCCGACTCCGATTGAAGATCACAGTCACCGCTGTCTGTCTGGCCATGGCCGCTGGCATCGCGAGCTGGCTGTGGCTGGGACAGGCCTCGGACTCAGGGATGTGTCAGGAGCTACTGGGCGACAAGAGGGTGCGCTCGGCGCTGTCAGAGCAGTACCGGAGTGATCTGAACTGCTCAGGATTGGGGGCGGCCGCGAAGCGTGCCACCACCGGTGCTTCTCCGGGCAAGCACTCCCTTCAGCAGGCGCGATCCATGCAGAATCTGTTGCTGGCCATGGACGACAAGCTCGGTCCGGGCCCACGACGCATGGACCCCGCCCTTGCCGTCCCCTTCGCCCAAGCGCTGGCCGACTATGCGGACGACACGGACCAGATCCTGACGTCCGTGAACGTCGACTACATCCGCGCGGACACTCGGTCGACCTCCCCCTGGCAGGACCGGGCCGGCGTGCACATGTCCGTTTCCTTGGATTCCCTGATCCGCGTCCTGCGGGTGCTGTCGGACAGCCCCGCCGCGTACGCCACGGTCCGCGAAGCCGCCACCCGGCACATCGCGGCCGACCTCGCGGCGACCCCCCGCACCGCCGACCAGGACACGCTGGGTCTGCGCGCCAAACTGGCTGGCCGGATCCTCGGCTCCCTGGACGGCGTGGCCCAGAAGGTCACGCAGGACAACGGGCGAACCGAGGGCGAGAAATGGGGTGCGGACGTTGACGCGGCCCTCGCGGCGAACGCGGAGGCGCCGCCCGCCTATCGTGAGGATCCAGCCGGCCACCTGCTGTACTCGTGGAAACGGGAGCTGAAGGACGCAGGCCCGCAGGACCCAATCACACAAATGGAAGCGCAGAGCCAGGACATGACCCGGTTGTGGGCCCAGGCGCTTCGGCTTGAGCGTGGGACGCAGGACTCACTCCCCGGAGAGTCCCGCGACAATGCGATCGCAGCACGCAGCGACGCGCTGGACAAGCTGCGGTGACTCCTTCTGGGCTCGGACGGGCGCGGGGACGTGCGGCCACCTGCTCGGTGACAAGCCGCTGCACACGGCGCTGGGCAGCGGCCACCGGTCCGGGATGACCTGTCCCGACCTGGGGGTGGCCATCAGAAACGCCGCAGTGGGCGCCAAGCCGGGCCTTCCCGCGATGAGGAGAAAATGACACGCCGATCAACGGCTCGTACCGGCCCTGCAGCCATGAGGACGACCACCGACGCTCCCGAGCGCCTGCAGTACCCGACAGTGGAGAAGTTCCGCGCGCAGGTGGATGCCAGGTGACGGCGGACCACGGGGGACCGGCCAGGTGGCCCCGCCTCGGTCAAGGCAGCCGTCGCCGTCGGCTGGCCACGCTCGCTCTGGCGATCAGCAGCGCCCTCATCGGCGCCGGACTCGTCGCCTGGCGGACCCACACGCTGCCGTTCGTCGATTCGCCCTGCTGGGACTCCGTGAGCAGCAGCGACCTCGACGCACTGTTCGGCGACCGGGACACCGAGGCGAGCGAGGTACGGCCGGCCTGGACCCCGAACGGGGCGGAGGGGCGCGGCTCACTGGACGGCAGGTGCCGTGTCACCAGCGGTGAACGCGAACTCGACATCCATGTGCACCGGCTCACCGGCGGTGTGGAAGAGGACAACATTCCCTGGTCCGACGCGTTCCTGTCGGCAAGCCTCACGCCGCTCGGCCACGGGCTGCTCGGCATGGCCTCGGACACGCGCGCCTGGGTGGCCCTCCCCTCCGGCTGTGCCGATCCGGGAGCATCCTCCGGCTATGCCGTCGTCGACGTGGTCATGGGATACGACAGCTTCTGGGATCTCCGGTCGCCGGACACCCAGGCCACCCTGCGCAAGGCGCTCGCCCGCACGGCCGTCCACGTCGCGAACGGCAGCATGGCGGAACTCGGCTGCTCGGGTGCGCTGCCCGGACCCGAGCAGCCGCACCCGGCGCCGGCGCCCCGGCCGGTGGCTGCGGACCGGCGGATCTGCGGTGTCGCCGGGGTGCGTCTGCCGGCGGACGTGGGGTCGCGCCCTTATGTGCGGATGACCTCGGGAACAGACGGACCCGTCCGTACGTGCGACATGGTCACCGGCGGAAACGCCCACCCTCAGTACCGGCTGCAGACGATCGGGCAGGACGGCCTCGGCGGGGCCTTCGCCGGACTGGAAGCGTCCACGGGCCCCGGTATCCGGGCGAAGGGCCGACGCGACGCGGTCGGCGCCTACGCCCCGGCGCGTGCCGTGGTGTACGCCCAGTGCCGCCAGGGCTCGGTGGTGTTCCTCGCCCAGCAGAAGGACGGTACGTACGGCTACACCTTCATCCGCCAGGCCTTCCCGGCCTACGTGGCCGCGGAGGCCGGCCGGCTGGGCTGCGGCCCACTGGAGATCCGGCTCCCGGAGTGACGTGAGCAAGGTGGATCGCCACGGGCCGCACCGGCGTTTGACTTACGTCACTCCAGGGGTAATCTCTACGGCCCGATTGGCACAGCCCCCGCCCCATATGGCAGACTGTCGGAGTTGCTCGGTCGAGTGTTGATGCTGCGCGCCTCCCGCCGGGAGGACCGGAAGCGAGTCCCACAGTACTCGTCGCCCTAACTGCCCACGGGCAGCACTGGGGCGGACGTACGGGAATCTTCCGGGAAGTGTGAGCGCGGCACCGGCCAGGCACCCGGTGGGCCCGAGGTCCCCGGTCCGCGGTTCCGGAAGGGCCGTCGCATTCCCCGCAGGGATGTTCGAACAAGGGACATCTGTGTCAGTGGAAGCGCGACACACCCGACCGCGTGGGTCGGAGGAACAAGGGGCAAGAAGGAACCCGCCGGGTTCCAGAGCGTAAGAGAGACAGGACTACTGAGTAGCCATGGCGGGACAGAAGATCCGCATCCGGCTCAAGGCCTACGACCACGAGGTCATCGACTCCTCGGCGAAGAAGATCGTCGAGACGGTGACCCGCACTGGTGCGTCGGTCGCGGGCCCGGTGCCGCTGCCCACTGAGAAGAACGTGTACTGCGTCATCAAGTCGCCGCACAAGTACAAGGACTCGCGCGAGCACTTCGAGATGCGCACGCACAAGCGCCTGATCGACATTCTCGACCCGACCCCCAAGACCGTTGACTCTCTGATGCGACTCGACCTCCCGGCCGGTGTCGACATCGAGATCAAGCTCTGAGGCTGGTGGGCTGAGAATGGCTAAGCAGATCAAGGGCATCCTGGGCGAGAAGCTCGGCATGACGCAGGTGTGGGACGAGAACAACCGTGTTGTTCCGGTCACCGTCGTCAAGGCCGGCCCGAACGTCGTCACCCAGGTTCGTACGAACGACGTCGACGGCTACGAGTCGGTCCAGATCGCCTTCGGCGAGATCGACCCGCGCAAGGTGAACAAGCCCCTCAAGGGCCACTTCGCCAAGGCCGACGTCACCCCCCGTCGCCACCTCGTTGAGATCCGTACGGCTGACGCCGCCGAGTACACGCTCGGTCAGGAGATCACCGCCGAGGTCTTCGAGGCCGGCGTGAAGGTCGACGTCACCGGCAAGAGCAAGGGCAAGGGCTTCGCCGGTGTCATGAAGCGCCACAACTTCCGTGGCCTCGGCGCCGGGCACGGCACCCAGCGCAAGCACCGCTCGCCCGGTTCCATCGGTGGCTGCGCCACCCCGGGCCGCGTGTTCAAGGGCCTCCGTATGGCGGGTCGCATGGGCAACGAGCGGGTCACCACCCAGAACCTGACCGTCCACGCCGTTGACGCGGAGAAGGGTCTGCTGCTCATCAAGGGCGCGGTTCCCGGTCCGAACGGCGGCCTCGTCCTGGTCCGCACCGCGGCCAAGGGGGCCTGAGGTAACCGATGAGCACTGTTGACATCCTTTCGCCGGCGGGCGAGAAGGCCGGTACCGTCGAGCTCCCCGCGGAGATCTTCGACGTAGAGAAGATCAGCGTTCCGCTGCTTCACCAGGTCGTCGTCGCGCAGCTGGCCGCGGCCCGTCAGGGCACGCACAAGACCAAGACCCGTGGCGAGGTTCGCGGTGGCGGCAAGAAGCCGTACCGCCAGAAGGGCACCGGCCGCGCCCGTCAGGGCTCGACCCGTGCGCCGCAGTTCGCCGGCGGTGGCGTCGTCCACGGCCCGCAGCCGCGTGACTACTCGCAGCGGACCCCGAAGAAGATGAAGGCCGCGGCCCTGCGCCACGCCCTCACCGACCGGGCCCGCCACAACCGCATCCACGTCGTCTCCGGCGTGGTCGAGGGCGCGAACCCCAGCACCAAGGCCGCCAAGTCGCTGTTCGGCAAGATCTCGGAGCGCAAGAACCTGCTCCTGGTCGTCGACCGCGCCGACGAGGCCGCGTGGCTGTCCGCCCGCAACCTGCCCCAGGTCCACATCCTGGAGCCGGGCCAGCTGAACACGTACGACGTTCTCGTCTCGGACGACGTGGTCTTCACCCAGGCCGCTTTCGAGTCCTTCGTCGCCGGCCCGAAGGCCAACGACACCGAAGGGAGCGAGGTCTGATGGCCATCCGTCACCCCGCTATCGCCTCGAAGGCCGCCAAGGCCGCCAAGGCCGCGCGCGTCGCCAAGGCGCGCCGTCACGCCGCCGAGGGCAAGAACACCGTCGAGACCCCGCTGAGCAAGTCCTTCACGGACCCCCGTGACGTGCTGCTCAAGCCGGTTGTCTCGGAGAAGAGCTACGCGCTCCTCGACGAGAACAAGTACACGTTCGTCGTCGCCCCGGGCGCCAACAAGACCCAGATCAAGCAGGCCGTCCAGGCGGTCTTCGACGTCAAGGTCACCGGGGTCAACACGATCAACCGCCAGGGCAAGCGCAAGCGCACGAAGACCGGTTTCGGTCAGCGTGCCGCGACCAAGCGCGCGATCGTGACCCTCGCCGAGGGCGACCGTATCGACATCTTCGGCGGTCCGACCGCCTAAGGGCGGTCCGGATCGTCCGATATCGGACGAGGACTGAGAAATGGGAATCCGCAAGTACAAGCCGACTACGCCGGGCCGTCGTGGCGCCAGCGTCGCCGACTTCGTCGAGGTCACGCGGTCCACGCCGGAGAAGTCGCTGGTCCGCCCCCTGCACAGCAAGGGCGGCCGTAACAACGCCGGTCGTGTGACCGTTCGCCACCAGGGTGGCGGACACAAGCGCGCCTACCGAGTGATCGACTTCCGTCGTCACGACAAGGACGGCGTGCCGGCGAAGGTCGCGCACATCGAGTACGACCCCAACCGCACCGCGCGCATCGCGCTGCTGCACTACGCCGACGGCGAGAAGCGCTACATCCTCGCCCCGCGCAACCTGCAGCAGGGTGACCGCGTCGAGAACGGTCCCGGGGCCGACATCAAGCCGGGCAACAACCTGGCCCTCCGCAACATCCCGGTCGGTACCACGATCCACGCGATCGAGCTCCGTCCCGGTGGCGGTGCCAAGTTCGCCCGCTCCGCCGGTGCCTCCGTGCAGCTGCTCGCGAAGGAGGGCGCCTACGCCCACCTGCGCATGCCGTCCGGCGAGGTCCGCCTGGTCGACGTCCGCTGCCGCGCCACCATCGGCGAGGTCGGCAACGCCGAGCAGAGCAACATCAACTGGGGTAAGGCCGGCCGTAAGCGGTGGCTGGGCGTTCGCCCGACCGTCCGTGGTGTCGTGATGAACCCGGTTGACCACCCGCACGGTGGTGGTGAGGGCCGGACCTCCGGTGGTCGCCACCCTGTGTCCCCGTGGGGCAAGAAGGAAGGCCGTACTCGTTCGCCCAAGAAGGCGTCGAACAAGTACATCGTCCGCCGCCGCAAGACGAACAAGAAGCGCTAAGGACGGGTTGAGATGCCTCGTAGCTTGAAGAAGGGGCCCTTCGTCGACGACCACCTGATCAAGAAGGTGGACGCCCAGAACGAAGCGGGCACCAAGAACGTCATCAAGACCTGGTCCCGTCGCTCGATGATCGTCCCGGCCATGCTCGGTCACACGATCGCGGTGCACAACGGCAAGACCCACATCCCGGTGTTCGTCACCGAGTCGATGGTCGGCCACAAGCTCGGCGAGTTCTCGCCGACGCGCACCTTCCGGGGCCACGTCAAGGAAGACCGGAAGTCGAAGCGCCGCTAGTAGCGGATCGCACTCAGACACGTAAGTAACTGAAGGGACAACCATGGAAGCCAGGGCCCAGGCGCGGTACATCCGCGTCACGCCCATGAAGGCCCGCCGCGTGGTGGACCTCATCCGTGGCATGGATGCCACGGAGGCCCAGGCTGTTCTGCGATTCGCTCCGCAGGCAGCCTCCGTGCCGGTCGGCAAGGTGCTCGACAGCGCCATTGCCAACGCCGCGCACAACTACGACCACACCGACGCCGACAGCCTCTACATCTCCGAGGCGTACGTCGACGAGGGCCCGACCCTGAAGCGGTTCCGGCCGCGTGCCCAGGGCCGTGCCTACCGGATCCGCAAGCGGACCAGCCACATCACCGTGGTCGTCAGCAGCAAGGAAGGAACCCGGTAATGGGCCAGAAGGTTAACCCGCATGGGTTCCGGCTCGGTGTCACCACGGACTTCAAGTCCCGGTGGTACGCCGACAAGCTGTACAAGGACTACGTCAAGGAAGACGTCGCCATCCGTCGGATGATGACGTCCGGCATGGAGCGCGCCGGCATCTCGAAGGTGGAGATCGAGCGCACCCGTGACCGTGTCCGCGTGGACATCCACACCGCGCGTCCGGGCATCGTCATCGGCCGCCGTGGCGCCGAGGCCGACCGCATCCGCGGCGACCTCGAGAAGCTCACGGGCAAGCAGGTCCAGCTGAACATCCTCGAGGTCAAGAACCCCGAGACCGACGCTCAGCTGGTTGCCCAGGCCGTTGCCGAGCAGCTCTCCTCCCGCGTCTCCTTCCGCCGCGCCATGCGTAAGAGCATGCAGTCGGCGATGAAGGCCGGCGCCAAGGGCATCAAGATCCAGTGCGGCGGCCGCCTCGGCGGCGCCGAGATGTCCCGCTCGGAGTTCTACCGCGAGGGCCGTGTGCCCCTGCACACGCTCCGCGCGAACGTGGACTACGGCTTCTTCGAGGCCAAGACGACCTTCGGCCGCATCGGTGTGAAGGTCTGGATCTACAAGGGCGACGTCAAGAACATCGCCGAGGTCCGCGCCGAGAACGCTGCGGCCCGTGCGGGTAACCGCCCGGCCCGTGGTGGTGCCGACCGCCCGGCCCGTGGTGGCCGTGGTGGCGAGCGGCGCGGTCGCAAGCCGCAGCAGGCTGCCGGCGCCGAGGCCCCCAAGGCCGAGGCTCCCGCGTCCGCTCCGGCTGAGAGCACCGGAACGGAGGCCTGACCGAAATGCTGATCCCCCGTAGGGTCAAGCACCGCAAGCAGCACCACCCGAAGCGCAACGGTATGTCCAAGGGTGGAACGCAGGTTGCGTTCGGCGAGTACGGCATCCAGGCGCTGACCCCGGCCTACGTGACGAACCGCCAGATCGAGGCGGCTCGTATCGCGATGACCCGCCACATCAAGCGTGGCGGCAAGGTCTGGATCAACATCTACCCGGACCGTCCCCTCACCAAGAAGCCGGCCGAGACCCGCATGGGTTCCGGTAAGGGTTCTCCGGAGTGGTGGATCGCCAACGTCAAGCCCGGACGTGTGATGTTCGAGCTGTCGTACCCCAACGAGAAGATCGCCCGTGAGGCGCTGACCCGTGCGGCCCACAAGCTGCCGATGAAGTGCCGGATCGTCAAGCGCGAGGCAGGTGAAGCGTGATGTCGGCCGGTACCAAGGCGTCCGAGCTGCGCGAGCTGGGCAACGAGGAGCTTCTGGCGAAGCTCCGCGAGGCCAAGGAAGAGCTGTTCAACCTCCGCTTCCAGGCGGCGACCGGTCAGCTCGAGAACCACGGTCGGCTGAAGGCCGTCCGTAAGGACATCGCGCGGATCTACACCCTGATGCGTGAGCGCGAGCTGGGCATCGAGACGGTGGAGAGCGCCTGATGAGTGAGAGCAACGTGACTGAGCAGACTGCAGAGGCCCGCGGCTTCCGCAAGACCCGTGAGGGTCTCGTCGTCAGCGACAAGATGGACAAGACCGTCGTCGTCGCCGTCGAGGACCGCGTCAAGCACGCGCTGTACGGCAAGGTCATCCGCCGTACCAACAAGCTCAAGGCGCACGACGAGCAGAACGCCGCGGGTGTCGGCGACCGCGTCCTCCTGATGGAGACCCGGCCGCTGTCCGCGACGAAGCGCTGGCGCGTCGTCGAGATCCTCGAGAAGGCCAAGTAATTTCCTGCGGGGCTAACCTCGCAGGTCAGTTCCGCCAGGCTCGGCAGGGGTTCCGCAGAGGAACCCCTGCCGGGAACCGGCAGACAAACAGGAGATAGACGTGATCCAGCAGGAGTCGCGACTGCGTGTCGCCGACAACACTGGTGCGAAGGAGATCCTTTGCATCCGTGTGCTCGGTGGCTCCGGTCGCCGCTACGCGGGCATCGGTGACGTCATCGTCGCCACCGTCAAGGACGCGATCCCCGGTGGCAACGTGAAGAAGGGTGACGTCGTCAAGGCGGTCATCGTTCGCACCGTCAAGGAGCGCCGCCGTCCGGACGGCTCGTACATCCGCTTCGACGAGAACGCCGCCGTCATTCTGAAGAACGACGGCGACCCTCGCGGCACCCGCATCTTCGGCCCGGTCGGCCGTGAGCTGCGCGAGAAGAAGTTCATGAAGATCATCTCGCTCGCGCCGGAGGTGCTGTAAGCATGAAGATCAAGAAGGGCGACCTGGTCCAGGTCATCACCGGTAAGGACAAGGGCAAGCAGGGCAAGGTCATTGCCGCTTACCCGCGCGAGGAGCGTGTCCTGGTCGAGGGTGTCAACCGGGTCAAGAAGCACACCAAGGCCGGTCCGACCGCTCGCGGTTCCCAGGCCGGCGGCATCGTGACCACCGAGGCCCCGATCCACGTGTCCAACGTTCAGCTGGTCGTGGAGAAGGACGGCAACAAGGTCGTCACGCGTGTCGGTTACCGCTTCGACGACGAGGGCAACAAGATCCGCGTTGCCAAGCGGACGGGTGAGGACATCTGATGGCTACCACCACCACTCCGCGTCTGAAGACGAAGTACCGCGAGGAGATCGCGGGCAAGCTGCGTGACGAGTTCAAGTACGAGAACGTCATGCAGGTTCCCGGCCTCGTCAAGATCGTGGTCAACATGGGTGTGGGCGACGCCGCCCGCGACTCCAAGCTGATCGAGGGCGCCATCCGCGACCTCACCACGATCACCGGTCAGAAGCCGGCCGTCACCAAGGCCCGCAAGTCCATCGCGCAGTTCAAGCTGCGTGAGGGCCAGCCGATCGGTGCCCACGTCACGCTCCGTGGCGACCGCATGTGGGAGTTCCTGGACCGCACCCTGTCGCTCGCGCTCCCGCGCATCCGCGACTTCCGCGGCCTGTCCCCCAAGCAGTTCGACGGCCGTGGCAACTACACCTTCGGTCTCACGGAGCAGGTCATGTTCCACGAGATCGACCAGGACAAGATCGACCGTACCCGGGGCATGGACATCACCGTGGTCACCACGGCGACCAACGACGCTGAGGGCCGCGCGCTCCTTCGTCACCTCGGCTTCCCGTTCAAGGAGGCGTGAGCGAGATGGCGAAGAAGGCTCTGATTGCCAAGGCTGCTCGCAAGCCCAAGTTCGGTGTGCGTGGCTACACCCGCTGCCAGCGCTGCGGCCGTCCGCACTCCGTGTACCGCAAGTTCGGCCTCTGCCGCGTGTGCCTTCGTGAGATGGCTCACCGTGGCGAGCTGCCGGGCGTGACCAAGAGCTCCTGGTAATCCCGGTAATTCGGGATTCCCAAGGCTCTCGGTAAGCAGATAGGGCGGTCAGACGCCCACTCCACATGCCTTAGGCTTGTGGGGTTGGGCGTCTGTCGCCGCCCATACGACTTACTACGCCGTAGGTCCACCGCGCCGCACCCGTCCCGTCTCGGATCGGGGAGAGGGATGGCGCACCAGGAAACCCCGGCGAGAGAGGCCGAAGGCCAATTCATGACCATGACTGATCCGATCGCAGACATGCTGACGCGTCTGCGGAACGCGAACTCGGCGTACCACGACTCCGTGACGATGCCGGCGTCCAAGATCAAGTCTCACATCGCGGAGATCCTCCAGCAGGAGGGCTTCATCACGGGCTGGCGCGTCGAGGACGCCGAGGTCGGCAAGAACCTCGTCCTCGAGCTGAAGTTCGGCCCGAACCGTGAGCGCTCCATCGCGGGCATCAAGCGGATCTCCAAGCCCGGTCTCCGGGTGTACGCGAAGTCCACCAACCTGCCGAAGGTGCTGGGCGGCCTCGGCGTGGCGATCATCTCCACGTCGCACGGGCTCCTCACCGACAAGCAGGCCGGCAAGAAGGGCGTGGGTGGGGAAGTCCTCGCCTACGTCTGGTAGCAGAAGGGAACGGAGGAAACAGCTATGTCGCGCATCGGCAAGCTCCCCATCGCGGTTCCCGCCGGCGTGGACGTCACCATCGACGGCCGTACGGTCTCGGTCAAGGGCCCCAAGGGCTCGCTGACCCACACCGTTGTCGCGCCGATCGACATCGCTAAGGGCGAGGACGGCACCCTGCAGGTGACCCGCCCGAACGACGAGCGTCAGAGCAAGGCCCTGCACGGCCTCTCCCGCACGCTGGTGGCGAACATGATCACCGGCGTGACCCAGGGTTACGTGAAGAAGCTCGAGATCAGCGGTGTCGGTTACCGAGTGACCGCCAAGGGTTCGAACCTGGAGTTCGCTCTCGGTTACAGCCACCCGATCCTCGTCGAGGCCCCCGAGGGCATCACCTTCAAGGTGGAGTCCCCGACCCGTTTCTCGGTCGAGGGCATCGACAAGCAGAAGGTCGGCGAGGTTGCGGCCAACATCCGCAAGCTGCGCAAGCCCGACCCGTACAAGGCCAAGGGCGTCAAGTACGAGGGCGAAGTCATCCGCCGCAAGGTCGGAAAGGCGGGTAAGTAAGCCATGGCATACGGGCAGAAGATCCTCAAGGGCGACGCCTACAAGCGCGCCGCGATCAAGCGCCGTCACATCCGGATCCGCAAGCGGATCTCCGGTACGGCGGAGCGTCCCCGTCTGGTCGTGACCCGCTCCAACCGCCACATCGTGGCGCAGGTGATCGACGACCTGAAGGGCCACACCCTGGCGTCGGCGTCCACCCTGGACGCGTCGATCCGTGGCGGCGAGGCCGACAAGTCCGCGCAGGCCAAGCAGGTCGGCGCCCTGGTCGCCGAGCGTGCCAAGGCCGCCGGTGTCGAGGCCGTCGTGTTCGACCGTGGTGGCAACCAGTACGCCGGGCGCATCGCCGCCCTGGCGGACGCCGCCCGCGAAGCCGGGCTCAAGTTCTGAGCCGCTTGTAGCTAGCGGAAAGAGAGAGGTAATCCAATGGCTGGACCCCAGCGCCGCGGCAGCGGTGCCGGTGGCGGCGAGCGGCGGGACCGGAAGGGCCGTGACGGCGGCGCTGCTGCCGCCGAGAAGACCGCGTACGTTGAGCGCGTCGTCGCGATCAACCGCGTCGCCAAGGTTGTGAAGGGTGGTCGTCGCTTCAGCTTCACCGCGCTGGTCGTGGTGGGCGACGGTGACGGCACCGTGGGTGTCGGATACGGCAAGGCCAAGGAGGTGCCGGCCGCCATCGCCAAGGGCGTTGAGGAGGCCAAGAAGCACTTCTTCAAGGTCCCCCGGATCCAGGGCACCATCCCGCACCCGATCCAGGGTGAGAAGGCTGCCGGCGTCGTGCTGCTCAAGCCCGCGTCCCCGGGTACCGGCGTTATCGCCGGTGGTCCGGTGCGTGCCGTGCTCGAGTGCGCCGGTATCCACGACATCCTGTCGAAGTCGCTCGGCTCCGACAACGCGATCAACATCGTGCACGCGACCGTGGAGGCCCTCAAGGGCCTGCAGCGTCCCGAGGAGGTCGCGGCCCGCCGCGGTCTGCCGCTCGAGGACGTCGCCCCCGCGGCTCTTCTCCGTGCGCGTGCCGGGGCGGGTGCGTAATCATGGCGCAGCTCAAGATTACGCAGGTCAAGTCCTACATCGGCAGCAAGCAGAACCACCGTGACACCCTGCGCTCCCTTGGTCTCAAGGGCATCAACACGCAGGTCGTCAAGGAGGACCGCCCCGAGTTCCGCGGCATGGTGCACACCGTCCGCCACCTCGTGACGGTCGAGGAGGTCGACTGATCATGGCGGAGCAGAACCCGCTCAAGATCCACAACCTCCGTCCCGCCCCGGGCGCCAAGACCGCCAAGACCCGTGTCGGTCGTGGTGAGGCGTCGAAGGGTAAGACGGCCGGTCGTGGTACCAAGGGTACGAAGGCCCGTTACCAGGTTCCGGAGCGCTTCGAGGGCGGCCAGATGCCGCTGCACATGCGCCTCCCGAAGCTGAAGGGCTTCAAGAACCCGTTCAAGACCGAGTTCCAGGTCGTGAACCTCGACAAGCTGGCCGCGCTCTACCCCGAGGGTGGCGAGGTCACCGTCGAGGGTCTGGTGGCCAAGGGTGCCGTTCGCAAGAACAGCCTCGTCAAGGTCCTCGGCCAGGGCGAGATCTCCGTGGCGCTGCAGGTGACGGTCGACGCCGTCTCCGGCTCCGCCAAGGAGAAGATCACCGCCGCCGGCGGTACGGTCACCGAGCTGGTCTGAGCCCCTCAGGTCCACTCGATGACGTGAACGATCCCGACCGGGGATACCCCACAAAAGGGGTATCCCCGGTTGGTCGTTCCTAGGGCGGTGCTCTCGCCGGTAAGGTGGCCAGCACTGCCTACTTTCACTGACTGCTCCCATGGGGCACCCTGAGCGGCAGTTGACCGTTAGCTATTCGTCTGTATCCGTCGAACCTCAAGACCGTCACCCTTGACGCAGTTGCGCGGGGGTCGCAGGAGGCACCGTGCTCACCGCGTTCGCCCGGGCGTTCAAGACGCCCGACCTGCGCAAGAAGCTGCTCTTCACGCTGGCCATCATCGTGGTCTACCGGGTCGGTACCCACATCCCGATCCCCGGCGTCAACTACAAGGCCGTCCAGCAGTGCGTCCGGGAGGCCTCGGGCAACCAGGGCCTCTTCGGGCTGGTCAACATGTTCAGCGGCGGCGCGTTGCTGCAGATCACGATCTTCGCCCTCGGGATCATGCCGTACATCACGGCCAGCATCATTCTGCAGCTGCTCACCGTCGTGATTCCGCGTCTGGAAGCCCTGAAGAAGGAGGGGCAGGCCGGCACGGCGAAGATCACCCAGTACACGCGTTACCTGACGGTGGCGCTGGCCATCCTGCAGGGGACGGGCCTCGTCGCCACCGCGCGCAGCGGCGCGCTGTTCGGCAGCTGCTCGGTGGCCGGCCAGATCGTCCCGAACCAGGCGATCTTCACCACGATCACGATGGTCGTCTGCATGACCGCCGGCACCTGTGTCGTGATGTGGCTCGGTGAGCTGATCACCGACCGCGGCATCGGCAACGGCATGTCGATCCTGATGTTCATCTCGATCGCCGCGACCTTCCCGTCCGCGCTGTGGGCCATCAAGAAGCAGGGCACCCTGGCCGGCGGCTGGATCGAGTTCGGCACCGTGATCGTGGTCGGCCTGGTCATGGTCGGCCTGGTCGTCTTCGTCGAGCAGGCCCAGCGCCGCATCCCGGTGCAGTACGCGAAGCGGATGATCGGCCGTCGTTCCTATGGTGGTACGTCCACCTACATCCCGCTCAAGGTGAACCAGGCGGGTGTGATTCCCGTCATCTTCGCCTCCTCGCTGCTCTACATTCCGGCGCTCGTGGCGCAGTTCGCGGGGGGCAGGTCGGGCTGGAAGGACTGGATCCAGCAGAACCTGACCAAGGGCGACCACCCGATTTACATCACTCTGTACTTCTTGCTCATCGTTTTCTTCGCGTTCTTCTACGTGGCGATCTCCTTCAACCCCGAGGAAGTCGCCGACAACATGAAGAAGTATGGTGGCTTCATCCCGGGCATCCGGGCTGGCCGACCGACCGCTGAGTACCTCAGCTACGTGCTCAACCGGATCACCTGGCCGGGTTCGCTGTATCTGGGGCTGATCGCTCTCGTACCGACAATGGCGTTGGTGGGCTTCGGGGCAAGCCAGAACTTCCCCTTCGGAGGGACGAGCATCCTGATCATCGTGGGTGTCGGTCTCGAGACGGTGAAGCAGATCGAGAGCCAGCTCCAGCAGCGCAATTACGAAGGGTTCCTCCGCTGATGCGTATCGTCCTCGTCGGGCCGCCGGGTGCCGGTAAGGGAACGCAAGCCGTCCGCCTCGCCGAGAAGCTGTCGATCCCGCACATCTCCACGGGCGACCTGTTCCGGGCCAACATCAGCCGGCAGACCGAGCTGGGCAAGCTCGCGAAGTCCTACATGGACGCCGGCAACCTCGTCCCGGACGAGGTGACCATCGCGATGGCCAAGGACCGCATGGAGCAGCCGGACGCGGAGGGCGGCTTCCTGCTGGACGGCTTCCCGCGGAACGTCTCGCAGGCCGAGGCGCTGGACGAGCTGCTGCGCATCGAGGGCATCACGCTGGACGCCGTCCTGGACCTGGAGGTCCCGGAGGATGAGGTCGTCAAGCGGATCGCCGGGCGCCGTATCTGCCGCAACGAGTCGTCGCACGTCTTCCACGTGACGTACAGCCCGCCGAAGAAGGAGGGCGTGTGCGACGTCTGCGGCGGTGAGCTGTACCAGCGCGACGACGACTCCGAGGACACCGTGCGCAAGCGCCTCGAGGTCTACCACACGCAGACCGAGCCGATCATCGACTACTACAAGGCGCAGGGCCTGGTCGTGACGATCTCCTCCCTGGGCCCGGTGGACGAGATCACGCAGCGGGCGCTGGAGGCACTCAAGCGCGAGAAGGCCGAGAACAAGTAGATCGCGGTCCTTCCGGTCGCGGTGCCCTTGGCGGGGTGCCGCGGCCGTACTGTTGTACAGGTAACCCAGTCGACGTGAGTGACGGAGAGCGCAGGCCCCCCATGGTGCAGATCAAGACGCCCGAGCAGATCGCCAAGATGCGTGCGGCGGGCCTGGTCGTAGCCGCCATTCACGCGGCGACCCGTGAGGCCGCGGTGCCCGGCGCCTCCACCAAGGACCTGGACGAGGTCGCCCGCAAGGTCCTCGCCGAGCACGGCGCCAAGTCGAACTTCCTGGGCTACGGCGGCTTCCCCGCCACCATCTGCACCTCCGTGAACGACGTGGTCGTCCACGGCATCCCCTCCGACGACGTCGTCCTCAAGGACGGCGACGTCATCTCCATCGACTGCGGCGCGATCGTCGACGGCTGGCACGGCGACGCCGCCTACACGGCGTTCGTGGGCTCCGGTCACTCCCCGGAGCTGGTCGAGCTCTCCCGGGTGACCGAGGAGTCGATGTGGGCGGGCATCGCGGCCATGAAGCAGGGCAACCGCCTGGTCGACGTCTCCCGGGCGATCGAGACCTACATCCGCCGCCAGCCCAAGCCCGGCGGCGGCCGCTACGGCATCATCGAGGACTACGGCGGCCACGGCATCGGCACCGAGATGCACATGGACCCGCACCTGCTGAACTACGTCGACCGGCGCCGCGGCAAGGGCCCCAAGCTGGTGCCCGGCTTCTGCCTCGCGATCGAGCCGATGGTGTCCCTCGGCACGCCGCGCACGGAGGTCCTGTCGGACGACTGGACGGTCATCACGACCGACGGCACCTGGTCCTCGCACTGGGAGCACTCGGTCGCCCTGACCGAAGAGGGCCCGCTGGTCCTGACGGCCCCGGACGGCGGCAAGGCGAAGCTGGCGGAATACGGCATCCAGGCCGCTCCCGACCCCCTGGCATGACACGCGCTTCCGTGGGGCAGACTTCCTCGATTCGCCTTTCGGAGAGTGGCGACGTAGACTGACTCGTCGGCTCTCGTGCACCCGCATGTCCGCATGCACCCGTAAGGGAAAGCGGGAGAGTCGATCAAGGTAGTCGATTCGAAGGGCGAAGCGTGGCCAAGAAGCAAGGTGCCATCGAGATCGAGGGCACTGTCGTCGAGTCTCTGCCGAACGCCATGTTCAAGGTCGAGCTCCAGAACGGCCACCAGGTCCTGGCACACATCAGCGGCAAGATGCGTATGCACTACATCCGCATCCTCCCTGACGACCGGGTCGTGGTGGAGCTGTCTCCGTACGACCTGACGCGTGGCCGGATCGTCTACCGGTACAAGTAGATCTTGCCCGCATCCCGTCTCGGCGGGGTGGTGGCACTGACCCGGAGAACCTCAATCCCATGAAGGTCAAGCCGAGCGTCAAGAAGATCTGCGACAAGTGCAGGGTGATCCGCCGTCACGGTCGGGTCATGGTCATCTGCGAGAACCCGCGCCACAAGCAGCGCCAGGGCTGACGCACGACCGTAACCCTCTGCACCCCTATCGCAGAGATTCGCGCGACGCGAGCTGAATATGTTCATACGCAGAGCCCGAGCCACCCAGCTCGACACCCCCGGTTCGGAGGCCGGGGACCCGGTTCGTACCTCGTACGGCGGCCGGGAGCCGGTTCTGCGGAAGACCTCCGAAGATCACCAGGAGCCATTGAATGGCACGCGTTTCCGGTGTTGACATCCCGCGCGAAAAGCGCGTGGAGGTCGCCCTCACCTACGTGTTCGGCATCGGCCGGACCCTCTCGAAGGAGACGCTGGCTGCGACCGGCGTCGACCCCAACACCCGTGTTCGTGACCTGACCGAAGAGCAGCTGGTCGCGATCCGCGAGTACGTCGACAACAACATCAAGACCGAGGGTGACCTCCGTCGCGAGATCCAGGCCGACATCCGCCGCAAGGTCGAGATCGGCTGCTACCAGGGTCTCCGTCACCGTCGCGGTCTGCCCGTCCGCGGTCAGCGCACCAGCACCAACGCCCGTACCCGCAAGGGCCCGCGTCGCGCCATCGCCGGCAAGAAGAAGCCGGGCAAGAAGTAGTCCGCAGCGGACACCTGTCCACGGTCTTCGCTGTAGGACCGACCACCTCCCGTAGGAGTTAGTAGATGCCCCCCAAGGGACGTCAGGGCGCTGCCAAGAAGGTGCGCCGCAAGGAAAAGAAGAACGTCGCTCACGGCCACGCGCACATCAAGAGCACGTTCAACAACACGATCGTCTCCATCACGGACCCGTCGGGCAACGTGATCTCCTGGGCCTCCGCCGGCCACGTCGGCTTCAAGGGCTCCCGGAAGTCCACGCCGTTCGCCGCGCAGATGGCTGCCGAGTCGGCTGCCCGCCGCGCCCAGGAGCACGGCATGCGCAAGGTCGACGTGTTCGTGAAGGGCCCGGGTTCCGGTCGTGAGACCGCGATCCGCTCCCTGCAGGCCACGGGCCTCGAGGTCGGCTCCATCCAGGACGTCACCCCGACCCCGCACAACGGCTGCCGTCCGCCGAAGCGCCGTCGCGTCTGACGCACGGCTGCCTCACAAGGCCGCGGTTTCGGGCGGTACGGCTCTTTCGGGTCGTGCCGCCCGTACCCTTGCAGTACCCGCGCTTTTCATGGGCGCGGTTTCCGTCGGGCGTCAAATAGCGGGCGTCCACGAATGAAGGATCTGATCCACACATGCTGATCGCTCAGCGTCCCTCGTTGACCGAAGAGGTCGTCGACGAGTTCCGCTCCCGGTTCGTGATCGAGCCGCTGGAGCCGGGCTTCGGCTACACCCTCGGCAACTCCCTGCGTCGTACCCTCCTGTCCTCGATCCCCGGCGCTGCTGTCACCAGCATCCGGATCGACGGCGTGCTGCACGAGTTCACCACCGTGCCGGGCGTCAAGGAGGACGTCACCGACCTGATCCTCAACATCAAGCAGCTGGTCGTCTCCTCGGAGCACGACGAGCCGGTCGTGATGTACCTGCGCAAGCAGGGCCCGGGTCTGGTCACCGCCGCCGACATCGCGCCCCCGGCCGGTGTCGAGGTGCACAACCCCGACCTCGTCCTCGCCACGCTCAACGGCAAGGGCAAGCTGGAGATGGAGCTGACGGTCGAGCGCGGCCGCGGTTACGTCTCCGCCGTGCAGAACAAGCAGGTGGGCCAGGAGATCGGCCGTATCCCGGTCGACTCCATCTACAGCCCCGTGCTGAAGGTCACGTACAAGGTCGAGGCCACGCGTGTCGAGCAGCGCACCGACTTCGACAAGCTGATCGTCGACGTCGAGACCAAGCAGGCCATGCGTCCGCGTGACGCCATGGCGTCGGCCGGCAAGACCCTGGTCGAGCTGTTCGGGCTCGCCCGCGAGCTGAACATCGACGCCGAGGGCATCGACATGGGCCCGTCCCCGACGGACGCCGCCCTGGCCGCCGACCTCGCGCTGCCGATCGAGGAGCTGGAGCTCACGGTCCGCTCCTACAACTGCCTCAAGCGTGAGGGCATCCACTCCGTGGGTGAGCTCGTCGCCCGCTCCGAGGCCGACCTCCTGGACATCCGCAACTTCGGTGCGAAGTCCATCGACGAGGTCAAGGCGAAGCTGGCCGGCATGGGCCTGGCCCTGAAGGACAGCCCGCCCGGATTCGACCCCACGGCCGCTGCCGACGCCTTCGGCGCCGACGACGACGCGGACGCGGGTTTCGTGGAGACCGAGCAGTACTGATCGGTCGCAGCCGGTGGGCATCCGCTCATCGGGTTCCTGACCCCGGTACCTGACACGGCCGGGGCAGACACACAGGAGAAGAACAATGCCGAAGCCCACCAAGGGTGCCCGTCTGGGCGGCAGCGCCGCGCACGAGAAGCTGCTCCTCGCGAACCTCGCGAAGAGCCTCTTCGAGCACGGCCGTATCACCACCACCGAGGCGAAGGCCCGCCGCCTGCGCCCGTACGCCGAGCGTCTGATCACCAAGGCGAAGAAGGGCGACCTTCACAACCGCCGTCAGGTGCTCCAGGTCATCACGGACAAGGGCATCGTCCACACGCTCTTCACCGAGATCGGCCCGCGGTACGAGAACCGTCCCGGTGGCTACACCCGCATCACCAAGATCGGTAACCGCCGTGGCGACAACGCGCCCATGGCCGTCATCGAGCTGGTCGAGGCGCTGACGGTGCAGCAGAAGGCCGTGGGTGAGGCCGAGGCCGCCACCAAGCGTGCGGTCAAGGAGGCCGACGAGGCCAAGGCCGCGGAGACCACCGAGGCTCCGGCCGAGGAGGCCGCTGCCGAGGAGTCGAAGGACGCCTGAGGCTCTGCCTGACGTGAAGCGGGTCCGCCCTTCGGGGCGGGCCCGCTTTCACGTTTCTTCGACACGTTCTTTCGAGGGGCACCGCCCTGAGAGGATTCGCACGTGAGTGATGAAGTACAGCCCGGTCACGTCCGCGTCCGCCTCGACGTCTCCTACGACGGCACCGACTTCCACGGCTGGGCCAAGCAGGCCGGCGGCAAGCGGACCGTGCAGGGCGAGATCGAGGACGCCCTGCGCACGGTGACGCGGTCGCGGGAGACGTACGAGCTGACCGTCGCCGGGCGGACCGACGCCGGGGTGCACGCGCGCGGGCAGGTGGCCCACGTGGACCTGCCCGAGGGTGTCTGGCGGGAGCACAACCAGAAGCTGCTCAAGCGGCTCGCCGGGCGGCTGCCGAAGGATGTGCGGGTGTGGGCCCTCAGGCCGGCGCCGAGCGGCTTCAACGCCCGTTTCTCCGCCGTCTGGCGCCGGTACGCCTACCGGGTCACCGACAACCCCGGCGGTGTCGACCCCATCCTGCGCAACCACGTCCTCTGGCACGACTGGCCCCTCGACGTGGACGCCATGAACGAGGCCGCGGCGGCGCTGCTCGGTGAGCACGACTTCGCGGCGTACTGCAAGAAGCGCGAAGGGGCGACCACGATCCGCACCCTGCAGGAGCTGAGCCTCGTGCGCGGGTCCGACGGGATCATCACGGCCACGGTGCGCGCCGACGCGTTCTGCCACAACATGGTGCGCTCGCTGATCGGCGCGCTGCTGTTCGTCGGGGACGGGCACCGCGGGCCTCAGTGGCCGGGGAAGGTGCTGGCCGCGGGCGTACGGGACTCGGCCGTGCACGTCGTACGACCGCACGGACTGACCCTGGAGGAGGTGGGCTACCCCGCCGACGAACTGCTGGCCGCGCGCAACAAGGAGGCGCGGAACAAGCGCTCGCTTCCGCCGGCGGGGTGCTGCTGAGCTACCGGTCGGCCGCGGCGGAGGCCTGGGCCTGGCCGCGGCGGTAGATCTGGTTGAAGGTGAACTGCTGCAGGTCGTTGCCGACGGAGAAGACCTTCGTGTCCTTGTCGGTGACGTTCTTGCCGCTGAGGAAGCCGACGGTCGTGAAGTAGACGTAGCGGCCGGCGGCGTTCGTGGTCGTCAGGCAGACCGCGGCGTTGCAGAAGTCCTTGACGCCCTTGCCGGGCAGGGAACGCACCATGGCGTTCTTCTTGGCCTGCGTCTTGACCTTCGCGGCCTGTGCCTGGTCGTCGAAGACGGCGACGCCGACGGTGCCGGCGATGCCGTCCTTGCTGTAGGTCACCCGGATCAGCCGGGTGCAGCCGTTGGCGGTGAGGATCTTCGGAAGGTTGCTGCCGGCGCCGGAGGCGCACTTGGTGGTGTCGGCCGTGGCGCCCTTCTTGTACACCGCGTTCCCCATGGTCAGCTGGGTGCCGGGGAAGAGGGTGTCGGCGCTGAGCGGGGCGGTGTCCTTCTTGGCGTTGGCTATGAAGTCCTTCGGGTCCAGCGGCGGCGGGGCGCTGGTGGGGGCGAAGGACGGCGTGGCCGAGCCGCTGGGCACGGAGGCGCTGGCCGGAAGGCCGGTGGGGGAGCCGCCCGCCTCGTCGCTGCCGTTCGCGGAGACGACGGCCATGGCGACGGCGGTGCCTATCGCGACCGTGGCGACCGCGCCGCCCCCGATGAACAGCAGCTTGCGGCGCTTGTTGCGGGTCTCGGAGGCCTCCGCGAGCGCGGCCCAGTCCGGCGTCCCGTCGTCACCCCCGCTGCTCCAGGGCTGCTGGGAATTCGGTTTCCAGGGATCCCACTGAGACTGGGGTCCCCCCTGCCCGTAACTCATGGGGCGCATCTTAGACGGGGTGCGCAAGGTGCCGGGGCCGCTGCGGCGGCATGCCGTGTTTGTCCGCCGACATGAGGGGGAAGGGCGTCGTTTTGACCCGTCCGGGGGCCTCACGGTAACCTGCTTCTTCGTTGTGTATTGGCTTGCTCATTCTCACGGGACGGGCCCTTACACCGGTCCACCGGGCCGATGACCAGCGATCAGCACGCGGTTTGCGTCACCGCGGTGCGGTCAAGGCTGTCGTGATCGTTTCGGTGACCTGTTCAGGACCATTCACTCGAAGCGAAGGCTACGAACCGTGCGTACGTACAGCCCCAAGCCCGGCGATGTGACGCGCCAGTGGCACGTCATCGACGCTCAGGACGTTGTCCTGGGCCGTCTCGCCACCACTGCAGCGACCCTCCTCCGGGGCAAGCACAAGCCGATCTACGCGCCGCACGTCGACGCTGGTGACTTCGTCATCATCATCAACGCCGACAAGGTGCACCTGTCCGGCAACAAGCGGACCCAGAAGATGGCGTACCGCCACTCCGGCTACCCGGGTGGTCTGCGCTCCGTCCGTTACGACGAGCTGCTCGACAAGAACCCCGAGAAGGCCATCGAGAAGGCCGTCAAGGGCATGCTCCCCAAGAACACGCTGGGCCGTCAGATGCTCTCGAAGCTGAAGGTCTACAAGGGTGACCAGCACCCGCACGCTGCCCAGCAGCCGGTGCCGTTCGAGATCACCCAGGTCGCGCAGTAAGTCCGGCCACCCCCTAAGACTGAAGAGAATCTGAGGAGAATCGTGGCCGAGACCACTGCCGAGCAGCCGATCGAAGAGATCGACATCGAGAGCTACACCACCGAGTCCGAGGTCCCCGTCGAGGGCGAGTACACCTCGGAGTCCCTGGCCTCCCGCTTCGGCGAGCCCCAGCCGGCCGCCGGCCTGGGCCGCCGCAAGAACGCCATCGCCCGCGTCCGGATCGTTCCGGGCACCGGCAAGTGGAAGATCAACGGTCGCACCCTCGAGGACTACTTCCCGAACAAGGTGCACCAGCAGGAAGTCAACGAGCCCTTCAAGGTGCTCGAGCTCGAGGGCCGTTACGACGTCATCGCCCGCATCGCGGGTGGCGGTGTCTCCGGTCAGGCCGGTGCGCTCCGTCTCGGTGTCGCCCGTGCGCTGAACGAGGCCGACGTCGACAACAACCGCGGCCCGCTGAAGAAGGCCGGCTTCCTCAAGCGCGACGACCGTGCGGTCGAGCGCAAGAAGGCCGGTCTCAAGAAGGCCCGCAAGGCTCCGCAGTACAGCAAGCGCTAACCAGCAGCTGCCTGCTCGTACTCCGAACGCCCCGGCGGCACGCCACATGTGCCGTCGGGGCGGTCGTTTATCCCGGCCAAGGGCGTATAACGACACAAGACGTTCAAAGGCTGGTGTGATCGGATGACCCGGCGTCTGCCACCATGCAGGGCAGCAAGGACGCTTCCTCAGGAGGACAAGTGGGACGAC
The DNA here is from genome assembly GCF_055603245.1 of Streptomyces sp. NPDC037290. NCBI lineage: Bacteria > Bacillati > Actinomycetota > Actinomycetes > Kitasatosporales > Streptomycetaceae > Streptomyces > Streptomyces sp. NPDC037290. Next base: position 86,434 of record NZ_JBVJVZ010000015.1, read on the forward strand.
TCTTCGGCACGGACGGCGTGCGCGGTGTCGCCAACGCGGGCCTGACGGCCGAGATGGCGCTCGGCCTGTCCGTAGCGGCGGCGCACGTGCTGGCCGAGGCGGGCACCTTTGAGGGCCACAAGCCGAAGGCGGTGGTCGGACGGGACCCGCGCGCGTCCGGGGAGTTCCTGGAGGCCGCGGTGGTCGCCGGTCTGGCGAGCGCGGGCGTGGACGTCCTGCTGGTCGGCGTGCTGCCGACGCCCGCGGTGGCCCACCTGACCGGCGCGCTCGGCGCCGACCTCGGTGTGATGCTCTCCGCCAGCCACAACGCCATGCCGGACAACGGCATCAAGTTCTTCGCCCGCGGCGGCCACAAACTCGCCGACGAGCTGGAGGACCGGATCGAGGCCGTGTACGAGTCCCACCGGCACGGCGAGCCGTGGGAGCGGCCCACCGGTGCGGGCGTCGGGCGGGTGCGCTCCTACGACGAGGGGGCCGAGCAGTACGTCGGCCATCTGCTGTCGGTGCTTCCCAATCGGCTCGACGGACTGAGGATCGTCCTGGACGAAGCGCACGGCGCGGCCTCGGGGGTCTCGCCGGAGGCGTTCTCCCGGGCGGGCGCCGAGGTCGTCACGATCGGCGCGGAGCCCGACGGGCTCAACATCAACGACGGCTGCGGCTCGACCCACCTCGGCAAGCTGAAGGCCGCGGTCGTCGAGCACCGCGCGGACCTCGGCATCGCGCACGACGGCGACGCCGACCGCTGCCTGGCCGTGGACCACACCGGCGAGGAGATCGACGGCGACCAGATCCTCGCCGTGCTCGCGCTGGCGATGCGGGAGCGTTCCGCACTGCGCTCCGACACCGTCGTCGCGACCGTCATGTCCAACCTGGGCTTCAAGCTGGCGATGGAGCGGGCCGGGATCCGGCTCGTGCAGACCGCCGTCGGTGACCGGTACGTGCTCGAGGAGATGAAGGAGCACGGGTACGCCCTCGGCGGCGAGCAGTCGGGACACGTGATCATCCTCGATCACGCGACGACCGGTGACGGCACACTGACCGGGCTGCTGCTGGCGGCGCGGGTCGCCGAGACCGGGCGCAGCGTGCGGGAGCTGGCCGCGGTGATGGAGCGCCTGCCGCAGGTGCTGATCAACGTGCCGGACGTGGACAAGTCGCGGGTGCGGACGTCCGCGGACCTCGCCGCCGCCGTGGCCGAGGCCGAGCGGGAACTCGGCGAGACCGGGCGGGTGCTGCTGCGGCCCTCCGGCACCGAGCCGCTGGTGCGCGTGATGGTCGAGGCGGCGGACATCGACCAGGCGCGGTCGGTGGCCGGGCGGCTGGCCGACGCGGTGAAGTCCGCCCTGGGTTGATCCCCAAGGCGTAGCAAAAAGTGCACGATCCGTCACCGACTGTTTCGCTGACGTCGAGGCCGCTGAGCGCGGCGTCCCTCCTCGACGAAAGAGAAACAAGCATGAAGATCGTGAGCAGCACCCTGAAGCGGGCGGCCGGTCCGGCCGTGGTGGCAGGTCTCCTCGTCGCCGCGACAGCCACGTCGGCCGCCGCTCAGACACCCCCGGGGTCCACGGCGTTCCGCATCTTCGGCGGCCTCGTCGGCCTCCAGGCACGTGCCGGTGTGGACAACACGGTCACGGCCACCGTGTCCGGCACCCATCTGATTCTGACCGATGGCACGGGCATCGCGATCGGCCCGGGCTGCACGCGCGTGGACAGCGACCCCACCATGGCCGACTGCGGCCCCGTCAGCACGGTGACCCGGCTCGCCATCCAGCTGGGCGACGGGAACGACACCTTCGACGGTTCCACTGTGCATGTCAACACTCTCGTCGACGCGGGTACGGGCACCGACAAGGTGCACACCGACGGTGGCAACGACACGGTCAGCGTCCAGGACAACGCCCCTGGGGACACGGTGGACTGCGGCGGTCCCGGCGACGCCGACACGGTGTTCGCCGACCCCGGCGACACCATCACGAACTGCGAAAGACGGTTCTAGAAGCCGAAGGCGACGTAGGCCGCCGGGACAGCGAGAGGCCAACCCCCGCAGGCCGGCGATGAGTTCGCCGCCGGCCTCGCGGGCCACGTCGCACAGGACGACATCAGCGAGCGGGGGGCTACAGCTTGCGCAGCCTCAGCCGCTGCACCTTGTGGTCCGGGCCCTTGCGCAGGATGAGGGTGGCGCGGCCGCGGGTGGGGGCGATGTTCTCGACCAGGTTGGGCTTGTTGATCGTGCGCCACAGCGTGCGGGCGTAGTCGAGGGCCTCCTCCTCGGAGACCTGGGTGTACTTGCGGAAGTACGAGTTCGGGTTCTGGAAGGCGGTCTGCCGCAGCTTCCTGAAGCGGTTGAGGTACCAGCGCTCGATGTCCTCGGTGCCCGCGTCGACGTACACGCTGAAGTCGAAGTAGTCGGCGAGACCGACCCGGGTGCGGCCGTCCTTGCCGGGCAGGGCGGGCTGCAGGACGTTGAGGCCCTCGACGATCAGGATGTCGGGCCGGCGGACCGTGAGCCGCTGGTCGGGGACGATGTCGTAGATGAGGTGGGAGTAGACGGGGGCCGTGACCTCGTCCTTGCCCGCTTTGATGTCGGCGACGAAACGGGTCAGGGCCCGGCGGTCGTAGGACTCGGGGAATCCTTTCCGCGACATCAGGCCGCGGGCCTGGAGCTCCTTGGTGGGCAGCAGGAAGCCGTCGGTGGTGACCAGTTCGACCCGCGGGTGCTCGGGCCAGCGGGACAGCAGGGCCTGCAGGAGCCGGGAGACGGTGGACTTGCCGCAGGCCACGGAGCCGGCGACACCTATCACGAACGGGGTGCCGGACTGGGAGCCCTTCTCCCCGAGGAAGGTGTTCAGGGCGCCTCGGAGACCGTCGGTGGCCCCCACGTACAGATTGAGGAGCCGGGAGAGCGGGAGGTAGATGTCCCGCACCTCGTCCAGGTCGATGACGTCGCCCAGACCGCGCAGCTTCTCCACCTCCTCGGCGGTGAGCGGCAGCGGCGTCTTGTCGCGCAGCGCGCTCCACTCGGCGCGGGTGAGGTCGACGTAGGGAGTCGCCTCCGGCCTGTGCCGGTGGGCGCTCCGGGGCATCGAGGAGACCGGTGAGATCACATTCCATTGTTAACGGAGTTTGAACGGGGCGGAGGGTGGGGTCCGTCACGCGCCCCGAAGTCCTCCCCGAAATCGGCGTAGTGCCAGAAATGACCTTCGTACGGCGGTGGGAATTTCCGAATTCGGGCAGGCAGAGGCCGTTTCCGGTCGCCGCCGGGCCGTAGGCTGCGGCTCATGTGCGGAATCGTGGGATACGTAGGGTCACAGTCGGCGCTCGATGTCGTGATGGCCGGGCTGAAGCGGCTGGAGTACCGGGGGTACGACTCGGGGGGTGTCGCCGTGCTGGCGGACGGCGGCCTGGCCTCGGCGAAGAAGGCCGGGAAGCTGGTCAACCTGGAGAAGGAACTGGTCGAACGGCCGCTGCCGGCGGGCTCGACCGGCATCGGACACACCCGCTGGGCCACGCACGGCGGGCCGACCGACGCCAACGCCCATCCGCATCTCGACAACGCGGGGCGCGTCGCCGTCGTCCACAACGGCATCATCGAGAACTTCGCGGTGCTGCGGGCCGAACTGGCCGAGCGTGGCCACGAGCTGACCTCCGAGACGGACACCGAGGTCGTCGCCCACCTGCTGGCCGAGGAGTTCTCCTCCTGTGCGGACCTCGCGGAGGCCATGCGGCTGGTGTGCCGTCGGCTGGAGGGCGCGTTCACGCTGGTCGCGGTGCATGCCGACGCTCCCGACGTGGTCGTCGGCGCGCGGCGCAACTCGCCGCTGGTGGTGGGCGTCGGCGAGGGCGAGGCGTTCCTGGCCTCCGACGTCGCGGCGTTCATCGCCCACACGCGCTCGGCGATCGAGCTGGGCCAGGACCAGGTGGTGGAGCTGCGCCGGGACGGTGTCACGGTGACGGGCTTCGACGGCAGCCCCGCCGAGGTCCACAGCTACCACGTGGACTGGGACGCCTCCGCCGCCGAGAAGGGCGGCTACGACTACTTCATGCTCAAGGAGATCGCCGAGCAGCCCAAGGCGGTCGCCGACACGCTCCTCGGCCGCATCGACCCGTCCGGCTCGCTGACGCTGGACGAGGTGCGGATCTCGCCGTCCGAACTGCGGGAGGTCGACAAGGTCGTCATCGTCGCGTGCGGTACCGCCTTCCACGCCGGCCTGATCGCGAAGTACGCCATCGAGCACTGGACGCGGATCCCCTGTGAGGTGGAGCTGGCCAGCGAGTTCCGCTACCGGGATCCGATCCTGGACGGCCGCTCCCTGGTCATCGCCATCTCCCAGTCCGGCGAGACCATGGACACCCTGATGGCGTTGCGCCACGCCCGTGAGCAGGGCTCCAAGGTGCTGGCCATCTGCAACACCAACGGTTCGACGATCCCGCGCGAGTCGGACGCGGTGCTGTACACGCACGCGGGCCCGGAGGTCGCCGTCGCCTCCACGAAGGCGTTCCTGACCCAGCTGGTGGCGTGTTACCTGGTGGCGCTGTACCTGGGCCAGGTGCGCGGCACCAAGTGGGGCGACGAGATCCAGGCGGTGATCAAGGACCTCTCCCGGATCTCCGAGGAGGTCGAGCGGGTCCTGGAGACGATGGAGCCGGTACGGGCGCTCGCCCGGACGCTGGCGTCGAAGAACACCGTGCTCTTCCTGGGCCGGCACGTGGGCTACCCGGTGGCCCTCGAAGGCGCCCTGAAACTCAAGGAACTCGCCTACATGCACGCCGAGGGCTTCGCGGCGGGCGAGCTCAAGCACGGCCCGATCGCGCTGATCGAGGAGGACGTGCCGGTCGTGGTCGTCGTCCCCTCCCCGCGCGGCCGTTCGGTCCTGCACGACAAGATCGTCTCCAACATCCAGGAGATCAGGGCCCGCGGGGCGCGCACGATCGTGATCGCGGAGGAGGGCGACGAGGCGGTGGTCCCCTACGCCGACCACCTGATCCGCATCCCGGCCACGCCGACGCTGCTGCAGCCGCTGGTGGCGACGGTGCCGCTGCAGGTCTTCGCCTGCGAGCTGGCCACCGCCAGGGGCAACGAGGTGGACCAGCCCCGGAATCTGGCGAAGTCGGTGACGGTGGAGTAGCGGCCGTTCGGCCGCCGCGACGCGGCTCAGTGCACCGAGAGGCCGCCGTCCACGAACAGCGACTGGCCGGTGACGTACGCGGAGGCGCGGCTCGCGAGGAAGACCGCCGCGCCTTCGAAGTCCTCGGCGAGCCCGTTGCGGCCGGTCATCGTGCGGGCGGCCAGGGCGGCGACCTTCTCCGGGTCGGACGACAGCCGCTGGTTCAGCGGCGTCATCACGAAACCCGGCACCAGGGTGTTGACGGTGACGCCGTACGGCGACCAGGCCTCGGCCTGCGAGCGGGCCAGCGACTCCAGCGCGCCCTTCGAGACGCCGTACGCCCCGCTCTGCACGAAGGCGCGGTGGGCCTGCTGGGAGGTGATGTGGATGATCCGGCCGAAGCCCCGCTCCGCCATGCCGGGCCCGAACCGCCGGCCCAGCAGGAAGGGCGCCTCCAGGTTCACCGCCATGGTGGTGTCCCACACGTCCTCGCCCAGCTCGCTCATCGGCGGCCGCAGGTTGATCCCGGCGGAGTTGACGAGGATGTCGGGCTCGCCGAAGGCACCGGCCGCCTCCTCGGCCGCCGCGCGCACGCCGTCCCGGGTCCCCAGATCGGCCACGACCCGGGCGGCCCGGCAGCCCTCGGCCGTCAACTCGCCGACCGCGGCGTCCAGTTGCTCCTTCGTGCGAGCCACGGCCACCACGCTCGCGCCGGCTCGCGCCAGCGCCCCGGCGATGGCCCGCCCGATACCGGAACTGCCCCCGGTCACCACGGCGACACGGCCGTCCAGCGAGAACAGGTCAGAGAGGTAGGCCTGGGTCGTCATGGGCGGAGCGTAGACGTCACCCGCCCGGCCCGCCAGGGGATTTCAGCAGGTGGGCAGGGTCTTTTCGGGTGGAATGACCGTAGGCTGCGGCTCATGAGCATCATCGGAGTGGGCATCGACGTCGCCGAGATCGACCGGTTCCAGGCGTCCTTGGAGCGGACGCCCGGGCTGGCCGACCGGCTGTTCGTGGAGCGGGAACTGCTGCTGCCCAGTGGTGAGCGGCGCGGAATCGCCTCGCTCGCTGTCCGGTTCGCCGCCAAGGAGGCGCTGGCGAAGGCGCTCGGCGCGCCGCCCGGGCTGCACTGGACCGACGCGGAGGTGTACGTCGAGGACAGCGGGCAGCCCCGGCTGCGGGTGAAGGGGAGCGTGGCGGCGCGGGCCGCGGAGCTGGGCGTGCGGTCCTGGCACGTGTCGCTCAGTCATGACGCGGGGGTCGCCTCGGCCGTGGTGGTCGCCGAGGGCTGAGCGCCCCGGGTGTGGGCGGCCGGGGTTCCGGGGCAGACTCGGTGCCATGCGTACTGCGTACAGCGTGGAGACGGTAAGGGCGGCCGAACGCGCACTGATGGCGCGGCTGCCGGAGGGCGCGCTGATGCAGCGGGCCGCCGCGGGGCTGGCCGCTGCCTGCGCCGAGTTGCTCGGACGGGTGTACGGCAGCCGGGTGGTGCTGCTCGTGGGCAGCGGGGACAACGGCGGGGACGCGTTGTACGCGGGGGCACGGCTGGCCCGGCGCGGAGCCGGGGTCACGGCCGTACTGCTCGCGCCCGAGCGGACGCACGCCGGGGGACTCGCCGCGCTGCGCAGGGCCGGGGGGTCCGTCGCCGCGTCCGGTGCCGTCGACGAGCTGATCGAGCGGGCCGGCCTCGTCGTCGACGGGATCGTGGGGATCGGCGGCAGGGGCGGGCTGCGGCCCGATGCCGAGAAGCTCGCGGGGGCGGTCGAGCGGTCCCGGGCAGCCGTGGTGGCCGTGGACCTGCCCAGTGGCGTCGAGGCCGACACCGGGGAGGTGCGGGGGACCGCGATCCGGGCCGACCTCACCGTCACCTTCGGCACCTGCAAGCCCGGGCTGCTGATCGATCCGGCGCGGGAGTACGCCGGGGTGGTGCGGCTTGTCGACATCGGGCTGGACCTGCCGGGCGAGGCCGAGCTGGAGGCCCTGCAGCATGCCGACGTGGCGCGGCTGTTGCCGGTGCCCGCGGCGGAGAGCGACAAGTACCGGCGGGGGGTGGTGGGGATCGCCGCCGGGTCCGCGCGGTACCCCGGGGCCGCCGTACTCGCCGTGTCCGGGGCGCTGCGGGGCGGCGCGGGCGCCGTACGGTACGTCGGGCCCGCGGGCGGGGCGGTCATCGCGCGCTTCCCGGAGACCCTCGTGTCCGACGCCGGGCCGGCCGGGGCCGGGCGGGTGCAGGCCTGGGTGGTCGGGCCCGGCGCGGGTGACGACGCGGCGACCGTGGCCGAGGTGCTGGCCGCGGACGTGCCGGTGCTGGTCGACGCGGACGGACTGCGGCTGGCCGAGCGGGACGCGGTGCGCGGGCGTACGGCGCCGACCCTGATGACCCCTCACGCCGGAGAGGCCGCCGCGCTGCTGGGGGTGCGGCGCGAGGAGGTCGAGGGCGCCCGGCTGGCCGCGGTACGGGAGCTGGCTGCGGCGTACCGGGCGACCGTGCTGCTGAAGGGGTCGACGACGCTGGTGGCCGACTCGGCGGGCGGGGCGGTGCGGGTGAATCCCACGGGGACGCCCTGGCTGGCCACGGCGGGCAGCGGTGACGTGCTGTCAGGGCTCGCCGGGTCGTTGCTGGCGGCCGGGCTGCCGGCGCCGGACGCGGGGAGCGTGGCGGCGTATCTGCACGGGCTGGCCGGACGGTTCGCCGCGGCCGGGGCGCCGGCCGGGGCACATGACGTGGCGGAGCGGATCCCCCACGCGTGGAGGGACGTGCGGGCCTGAGCCGGCGGCGCCGCGGCTCCCGGACGGCGTGATCAGCGGACGCACCCGGTCCCGGGCTGTCGCCGTGCTGCCCTCGCTGAGGCCGCAGGGCCGAAGAAGGACACCCCCGTCCACGTACGGGGGCGGCGGCCGGGTACCTGACACTGCACGCGGGGGCCCGTGCGGCCCTCTGAGAGACTGGGGGCGCGATGAGTGAGACTGCGACTGTGCCGACCGCCCCCCTGCGCGCCCGCGCCGAGATCGATCTGGGCGCCCTGCGGGCCAATGTGCATGCCCTGCGTGCCCGGGCGAAGGGCGCGGCCCTGATGGCCGTCGTCAAGTCCGACGGCTACGGCCACGGGGCGCTGCCGTGTGCCCGCGCGGCCCTCGCGGCGGGCGCCACCTGGCTCGGCACGGCCACGCCCGAGGAGGCCCTCGCGCTGCGCGCGGCGGGGCTGCCGGGCCGGATCCTGTGCTGGCTGTGGGTGCCGGGCGGCCCCTGGCGGCAGGCGGTCGAGGCCGGCATCGACGTGTCCCTGAGCGGGATGTGGGCCCTGCGGGAGGTCGTCGCGGCCGCCCGCGAGGCCGGGCGCACCGCGCGTGTGCAGCTCAAGGCCGACACCGGGCTGGGCCGCAACGGCTGCCAGCCCGGCCAGGACTGGGCCGAGCTGGTCGGCGAGGCCCTGCGCGCCGAGGCCGAGGGGCTGGTGAAGGTCACCGGGCTGTGGTCGCACTTCGCCTGCGCCGACGAGCCCGGGCATCCGTCCATCGCCGCCCAACTGGACCGCTTCCGGGAGATGCTGGCGTACGCCGAGGAGCAGGGTGTGCGGCCCGAGGTGCGGCACATCGCCAACTCACCCGCCACGCTCACCCTGCCCGAGACCCACTTCGACCTGGTCCGTCCCGGTATCGCCATGTACGGCATCTCGCCCAGCCCCGAGATCGGCACCCCGGCCGACTTCGGGCTGCGCCCGGTGATGACGCTCAGCGCCTCGCTGGCGCTGGTCAAGCACGTCCCCGGCGGGCACGGGGTCAGCTACGGCCATCACTACGTCACCCCCGGCGACACCACCCTCGGCCTCGTCCCGATCGGCTACGGCGACGGCGTCCCGCGGCACGCCTCCGGCACCGGCCCGGTGCTGGTCGACGGCAAGTGGCGGACGGTCGCCGGGCGGGTCGCCATGGACCAGTTCGTGGTGGACCTCGGCGGCGACGAGCCCCCGGTGGGCGCGGAAGCGGTGCTGTTCGGGCCCGGCGACCGCGGGGAGCCCACGGCCGAGGACTGGGCGCAGGCCTGCGGCACGATCGCGTACGAAATCGTCACACGCATCGGATCCCGGGTTCCTCGCGTCTATGTGAACGGGGAAGAACTCGGGTAACCCGTCCGGAAGCGGCACGGTCACCTAGGCAACAACAGCGTCCAGCACCACACCAGCACCACAGGTTTCATCCGTTTCACCCACCCGGGCGAACTGCAGTACGGCGAAGAGGAGCGGTACGTGAGCGAGAGCAGTGCGGAGGCCGTGGCGGACGTCGTCGCCTCGGCGGCCGCCGCCTCCGCCGCGGGGGCGGCCGGCAGCTGGCGCAGGGCGACCGGCATCGCCGGCGCCGCGATAGGCGTGCTCGCCGCGGGCGCGGCGGCCGGCGTGGCCATCGAGCGGATGACCGTGGGACGCGGCATGCGCAGGAAGGCGCGGCTGGCGCTGGACTCCGCGGGCCCCTACGGCACCCTGCGCGGCACCCCCGGCAAGGCCCAGGCCGACGACGGCACCGAGCTGTACTACGAGGTCGACGAGGCCGAGCCCGATACGGGCCCGAACGTCTCCCCGCGCCGGCGCCGTCTCTTCGGCCGCAAGGCTCCCGCGCCCGTGACCGTGGTCTTCTGCCACGGCTACTGCCTCAGCCAGGACTCCTGGCACTTCCAGCGGGCGGCGCTGCGCGGGGTCGTGCGGACCGTGCACTGGGACCAGCGCAGCCACGGCCGGTCCGGGCGGGGCGTGGCCCAGACCCGGGACCGGGTGCCGGTCACCATCGACCAGCTCGGCCGCGATCTGAAGGCCGTGCTCGACGCGGCCGTACCCGAGGGGCCGATCGTGCTGGTCGGCCACTCGATGGGCGGCATGACCGTGATGGCCCTCGCCGACCAGTACCCCGAGCTGATCCAGGACCGGGTCGTCGCCACGGCCTTCGTCGGCACCTCGTCCGGGCGGCTCGGCGAGGTCAACTTCGGGCTGCCCCTCGCCGGCGTCAACGCCGTGCGCCGCATCCTCCCCGGCGTGCTGAAGGCGCTCGGGCAGCAGGCGGAGCTGGTGGAGAAGGGGCGCCGGGCCACGGCCGACCTGTTCGCCGGGATCATCAAGCGGTACTCGTTCGCCGGGCGGGACGTCGACCCGGCCGTCGAGCGCTTCGCGGAGCGGATGATCGAGTCCACGCCGATCGACGTGGTCGCCGAGTTCTACCCGGCCTTCACCGACCACGACAAGACCGAGGCACTCGCCCGCTTCCAGGACATGCCGGTGCTCGTGCTGGCCGGCGTGCAGGACCTGGTCACGCCCAGCGAGCACAGCGAGGCCATCGCCGACCTGCTGCCCGAAGCCGAGCTGGTCCTCGTCCCGGACGCCGGGCACCTGGTGATGCTGGAGCACCCGGAAGTGGTCACCGACCGGCTCGCCGACCTGCTCACCCGTGCGGGTGCGGTGCCCGCAGGGGCTACCGTTACTGGCTATGGAAGCACCAGCAGCACCGCACAACCCCGCTGAGACCCGGCTGACGATCACCGCGCCCGAGCAGATGCGGGAGCTGGGCCGCCGACTGGCCAAGCTGCTGCGCGCGGGTGACCTGGTGATGCTCAGCGGCGAGCTGGGCGCGGGCAAGACCACGCTGACCCGCGGGCTCGGAGAGGGCCTCGGCGTGCGCGGCGCGGTCACCTCACCGACCTTCGTGATCGCCCGGGTGCACCCGTCCCTCGGCGACGGCCCGCCCCTCGTGCACGTCGACGCCTACCGGCTCGGCGGCGGTCTGGACGAGATGGAGGACCTGGACCTCGACGTCTCGCTGACCGACTCGGTGATCGTCGTGGAGTGGGGCGAGGGCAAGGTCGAGGAGCTGACCGAGGACCGCCTGCAGGTCGTCATCCACCGGGCCGTGGGTGACACCAGCGACGAGGTGCGGCACGTGACGGTCACCGGGCTGGGGGAGCGCTGGGCCGAGGCCGGCCTGGCGGCGCTCACCGCCTGACCGGCACCCAGGATTCCGACAGGCCGTCGGCAACATGTTGCGCAGGACGTCCCGGGCGTGGTCACATGGTGTCCAGCCCGTAGTTAGGCCTGCCTAACTACCCTCGCCCCCGCACATCAGGAGGCGCCCATGCCCGAGTCCCGTCCCGCCGAGGTCGCAGGGGTGACCATGCGCGACCTGTTGGCGGCGTGCACCGCGGCGAGGGCGGTCTCCATGCCACCCGAGGCCCCCGAGGACCGCCCCGAAGAGTCGCGGGACCGTACGGAACCCACGGCCCCCGCCGCCGTGTCCCGGCGGTCCGCCTAGCGGATCAACGACGCGCACCCCGATGGTGGCGAAGGCCGTCCGGATCTCCCGGATCCCGCCCGCCCGCACTCGGCTCGGCCGCGGAGCGCTGCTCACGGCCGCGCGGGTGCCTGACGGCGTGTCCCGGTGCTCCGGTTAGCGGATCACCACGACGCGGACCCCAATGGTGGCGAAGGCCGTCCGGATCTCCCGGATCCCGCCCGCCCGCACTCGGATCGGCCGCGGAGCGCTGCTCACGGCCGCGCGGGTGCCTGACGGCGTGTCCCGGTGCTCCGGTTAGCGGATCACCACGACGCGGACCCCAATGGTGGCGAAGGCCCACATCGCCGCGCCGTCCGCCCGGCTCTCCCGGATCCCGCCCGTCCGCGCACTCGGCTCGGCCGCCGTCCGCGGAGCGTTGCTCACCGCCGCGCTGAACCCGATCGCCAGGCCGTCCACGCTGGTGAAACGCACCACGTGCTCGACGGGGATGCCGTCGGAGCCGGTGACCGCGCTCGAGCGGGAGGTGACCCAGTACGTGCCGACCGGCGGATCGATACTGCCCGGGTTCACCCCGAAGCTGCGCTCCACCCTGTTCGTCGCGCCGACCAGCCAGACCCGGTCGTCGTCCAGCGAGTACACGACCCGTTCACCCGTGCCGGAGCCGCGCGGCAGGGCGGTCGGGTTGCGGCGGTCGCGGGGCGACTTGCCGGCGGCCGTCAGCGGCGGCGCGCCCGCCGCGGGCCGCACGCCCAGGTGCGCCGGCGCGGTCGCGTGGGCCTGGTAGGCGAGGAAGCCGACGGCTGCGAGGGCCGCCGCGGTGAGGCCGGCCACGATCCCCGAGCTGGTCCCTGCCACGTGCGCCCACCTCTGTCTCGCGCCATATGTCGTACTTCGTACGAACCGTAGCAGTCGGTGACCGTCCGACCAGGACGGCCATGCGTGAGCCGTGGGCGCCGTAGGCTGTTTGCGTGCTCTTGCTCGCTCTGGATACCGCCACTCCCGCCGTCACCGTCGCGCTGCACGACGGCACGGACGTCATCGCCTCGTCAAGTCAGGTGGACGCGCGCCGGCACGGTGAGCTGCTGCTGCCGGCCGTCGACCGTGTCCTCGCCGAGGCCGGGCTCAAGCTGGACGCCGTCACGGGCGTCGTCGTCGGCATCGGGCCCGGCCCCTACACCGGTCTGCGCGTCGGCCTGATGACCGCCGACACCTTCGGCCTCGCGCTCGGCGTCCCGGTGCACGGCGTGTGCACGCTGGACGGCCTCGCCTACGCCGCCGACATCGAGAAGGGCCCCTTCGTCGTGGCGACCGACGCCCGGCGCAAGGAGGTCTACTGGGCGAAGTACGCCGACTCCCGGACCCGGCTGACCGACCCGGCCGTGGACCGGCCGGCCGACATCGCCGAGCAGGTCGCGGGCCTCCCGGCGGTCGGGGCGGGAGCGCTGCTCTACCCCGGCACGTTCCCGAGCGCCCACGAGCCCGAGCACGTCTCCGCCGCCGCCCTCGCCTGGCTCGCCGCCGAGAGGCTGGCCGCGGGCGAGGAACTCCCGGCCCCCCGGCCGCTGTACCTGCGCCGTCCGGACGCCCAGGTCCCCAAGAACTACAAGGTGGTCACACCGAAGTGACCGTACGACTGCGCGAGATGCGCTGGTGGGACATCGACCCGGTCCTGGAGCTGGAGAGGGACCTGTTCCCCGAGGACACCTGGTCCCGGGGCATGTTCTGGTCCGAGCTGGCCCACTCCCGGGGCGCCGAGGCGACCCGGCGGTACGTCGTGGCCGAGGACGGGACCGGCCGGATCGCCGGGTACGCCGGCCTCGCCGCCTCCGGCGACCAGGCCGATGTGCAGACCATCGCCGTCGCCCGCGACTTCCAGGGCACGGGCCTCGGCGGACTGCTGCTGGCCGACCTCCTCGGCGCGGCGACCGCGTTCGAGTGCCACGAGGTGCTGCTGGAGTGCCGGGTCGACAACGTCCGCGCCCAGAAGCTCTACGAGCGCTTCGGCTTCGAACCCATCGGCTTCCGGCGCGGCTACTACCAGCCGGGCAACGTGGACGCCCTGGTCATGCGTCTGACCGACCCTTCCGCTTCAGTACAAGGAACCGAGATCAATGGCTGACGAACCCCTCGTCCTCGGCATCGAGACCTCCTGCGACGAGACCGGCGTCGGCATCGTCCGCGGCACCACCCTGCTGGCGGACGCCGTCGCCTCCAGCGTCGACGAGCACGCCCGCTTCGGCGGCGTCGTACCGGAGGTGGCGTCCCGGGCGCACCTGGAGGCGATGGTCCCGACCATCGACCGCGCGCTGAAGGAGGCGGGGGTCAGCGCCAGGGACCTCGACGGCATCGCGGTGACCGCCGGTCCCGGTCTCGCGGGCGCCCTGCTCGTCGGCGTCTCGGCGGCCAAGGCGTACGCCTACGCCCTCGGCAAGCCCCTGTACGGCGTCAACCACCTCGCCTCGCACATCTGCGTCGACCAGCTGGAGCACGGCCCGCTGCCCGAGCCGACGATGGCCCTGCTGGTCTCCGGCGGCCACTCCTCGCTGCTGCTGTCCGAGGACATCACCTCCGACGTACGGCCCATGGGCTCGACCATCGACGACGCGGCCGGCGAGGCCTTCGACAAGATCGCCCGCGTGCTGAACCTGGGCTTCCCCGGCGGCCCCGTCATCGACCGGTACGCGCGCGAGGGCGACCCGGAGGCGATCGCCTTCCCGCGCGGCCTGACCGGCCCCCGCGACCCGGCGTACGACTTCTCCTTCTCCGGTCTGAAGACCGCCGTGGCCCGCTGGATCGAGGCCAGGCGCGCGGCCGGCGAGGAGGTCCCGGTCCGTGACGTGGCCGCGTCCTTCCAGGAGGCCGTCGTCGACGTCCTGACCCGCAAGGCCGTCCGCGCCTGCAAGGACGAGGGCGTCGACCACCTGATGATCGGCGGCGGTGTCGCGGCCAACTCCCGGCTGCGCGCCCTCGCCCAGGAGCGCTGCGAGGCGGCCGGCATCCGGCTGCGCGTGCCGCGCCCCAAGCTGTGCACGGACAACGGCGCGATGGTGGCGGCGCTCGGCGCCGAGATGGTCGCCCGGAACCGGAGCGCCTCCGGCTGGGACCTGTCGGCCGACTCCTCCCTGCCGGTCACGGACCCGCACGTCCCGGGCAACCACGACCATGTGCACGAGGTCAGCAAGGAGAACCTGTACTCGTGACCGTCGCGCTGATGTGGGAGGCCCGGGCGGCCGAAGGGCGGGGAGCGGAACTTCTCGCCTGGGTGCGCGCACAGCGCCTGACGGAAGAGCCGCTCAGGTGCGAGACCTTCCGGGCGCCGCAGGACCGGGTGCTGGTCATCACCTGGTGGGACGCGCCCTACGACGCCGAGCTGCCCGAACTGCCCGAGCCGGACGGGGAGTTGGTGACCCGGGCGGTGCACCGCTGGCGGTTCGAGCAGGTGATTTGACGGAGGGGCCCGAACATCCGCTATGATCATCACACAGCGAACGGCCGGAACCCGGAAACGGGGAACCGTCCCGGACGCAGTGCGTTGGTGGTCCAAGGAAAGACGTCCCGCTTCCTGCGGGGAGATGCAGGTGCAAGGCCTGCCCGGCGCTCCACACAAACCCCGCCCCGGTTCACCGGGGCGGGGTTTCGCGTCTCACGGGCGTCCGGCCTCCTCCTGCGGGCGGACCGCCTCCCCCTCCGGACCGGTGAACTCCGGTGCCGTCGCCGCCCGCCGCTCCTTGAGGAGCGCGTACCCCATCAGGCCGAACAGCACGGCGAGCAGGACCGCCGAGGAACCGGCCGTACCGAGGTCGAGGCCGCCCTTGGCGACCGGCTTGGTCAGGAAGTCGCCGGCCGTGGCGCCCAGCGGGCGGGTCAGCACGAACGCGACCCAGAAGAGCAGCACGTTCGGCACGGCCGGGACCTTCATCAGGGCGACCAGGACCAGCAGTACGCCGGTCACCAGGGACGCGCCGCCCAGATAGCCGAGGCCCGAGCTGTCGGAGAGGAAGTCGCCCATCGAGGTGCCGAGGGTGTTGGAGACCAGGATCGCCGACCAGAACAGGGCCTCACCCCTGAAGGTCACGATCTCGGTGATCTGGAACGTCATCCCGCTCAGCTTCCAGCCGAGGAAGATCAGCAGCAGGATCGAGACCAGGATCGCGGCGCCCTCCGGGTAGCCGAGGCCCAGGCCCTGCGGGCCCCAGCCCAGTTTCGTCGCGCCGTTCGAGAGGTACTTCGCGCTGGCGTCCCGGTTCATGAAGTCGGACATGGTGGTGCCGGCCATGGAGGTCGAAAGGATCACGGTCCAGTAGAAGAACGGGTTGTAGCGGGACGAGCGCAGCTGGACCACCAGCGTCACCACGAAGACCAGGAACAGGGCGAGGGTGGTGAGGAAGTAGCCCAGCTTGAGGGTCTGGGCGAACAGGTCGCCCGCGGTCTCGCCCAGGGTCGTCGCAGCGATCTTCATGACCCAGAACGCGAGGGTGACCTCGGGCAGCTTCTTCATCACGGATTTCGTCGTCGAAGGCGTCGGCAAGAGTGCTCCTGTGAGGGGGTGTCAGATGATCGACGACCCTGCCAGGGGCAACCTGAAGCCTTCCTGAACGCCCGTGTCAGGGGTCTTGCGGAAGCGAGGTCGCTGTGCTCCCGCCGTGGTCCCATACGTTCCACACGGCCCCTTGGGTTCAATCAGTTCCCCCGGACACCTCCACCTCGCACCGCAGCCGCCGCTCGGCGCCCACCACCCGGACCGGCCCCGTCAGCCGCAGCCGCACCCGGTGCCGTACGTCCGTGCTCGACGCCCCGAGCCGCAGCTCCAGCGCGCCCGGCTCCACCACCCGGGTCCCCGTGCGGTCCGTGAAGGAGGACAGGTCGGCGTGGAAGCGGAAGGTGAGCCGGCCGGACGCGCCCGGGGCCAGCTCCACGCGCCGGTAGCCGATGAGCCGGACGTCCGGGCGGGTCACCGACGCCACGGGGTCGTGCAGATACAGCTGGACGACCTCCGCGCCGGCCCGGTCGCCGGTGTTGCGGACGGTCAGGGAGAGGTCGTACGCACCGTCCGTGGGGATCTCGGTCCCGGGGGCGTGCACGTCCTCCCAGGCGAACGTCGTGTACGAGCGGCCGTGGCCGAACGGGTACAGCGGGGTGGGGTCCAGGCTGCTCACCTCCCCGGCCAGGCCCAGCGGGGGCTGGAGATAGGTCCACGGCTGGCCGCCGGGCAGCCGGGGCACGCTCACCGGGAGCCGGCCGGAGGGGTTGACCCGGCCGGACAGCACTCCGGCCACCGCCGGGCCGCCCTCCTCGCCGGGGAAGAAGGCCTGCACGACCGCGCCGAGCCGGCCGTGCCAGCG
Organism: Streptomyces sp. NPDC037290; assembly: GCF_055603245.1. Classification (NCBI taxonomy): domain Bacteria; kingdom Bacillati; phylum Actinomycetota; class Actinomycetes; order Kitasatosporales; family Streptomycetaceae; genus Streptomyces; species Streptomyces sp. NPDC037290. Next base: position 103,151 of record NZ_JBVJVZ010000015.1, read on the forward strand.
GCCCAGCGCGTACGGCCGGCCGGTCAGCAGCACCAGGACCACCGGCACCCCCGTCGCCACCAGTGCGTCCAGCAACTCGGCCTGTACGCCCGGCAGATGGAGGTCGGCCACGTCGCAGCCCTCGCCGGAGGTGCCCCGGCCGAACAGGCCCGCCCGGTCGCCGAGCACCGCCACGCACACGTCCGCCTCCGCCGAGCGGGCCACCGCGTCCGCGAAGCCGGCCGTGTCCGGATCGTCGACCCCGCAGCCCTCGGCGAACGTGACCTTGGCGTCCGGGAGCTCGGCGCGCAGGGAGTCCAGCAGGGTGGGGATCTCGATGCCCAGCGGGACGTCGGGGTGGTGGGTGAGGACGTGGGAGGGGAAGGAGTAGCAGCCGAGCATGGCGAGTTCGTCCGCCGCGCGCGGGCCCACGACCGCGATCCGGGCGCCGGGGGCCAGGGGCAGCACACCGTCGGGGTTGTCCAGCAGCACCACCGACTCCTCCGCCAGGCGCCGGGCCACGGCACGGTTCTCCGCCGAGTCCAGCTCGACCGGGCCCGCCGGCTCCGGCCGCCAGTCCGCGTCCAGCAGGCCCAGTGCGCACTTCTGCAGCAGGACACGCCGGACCGCCCGGTCCACCAGGGACTCCGGGATGCGGCCCTCGTGCACGGCCGTGACGAGCGGTGTGCCGTAGCACTTCAGGGTCGGCAGCTCGACGTCGATGCCCGCGGCCAGCGCCAGCCGCGCCGCCTCCGCCTCGTCCGCCGCGACCCGGTGCAGGCTCTTCAGGAACCCGATGGCGAAGTAGTCGGCGACCACCGTGCCGGTGAAACCCCACTCCTCGCGCAGCAGTTCGGTCAGCAGACGCGGGTCGGCCGAGGCGGGCACGCCGTCGGTCTCGGTGTAGGCCGCCATCACCGAGCGGGCCCCGCCCTCGCGCAGCGCCATCTCGAACGGCGGCAGCGTAACGTCCGCGAACTCCCTGACACCCGCCCGCACGGGGGCCAGGTTCCGGGCGCCGGCCGAGGACGCGTACCCCGCGAAGTGCTTGAGCGTGGCGATCACCCCGGCCGACTCCAGGCCGCGCACATAGGCCGTGCCGATGGTGCCGACCAGGTACGGGTCCTCGCCGATCGTCTCCTCGACCCGGCCCCAGCGCGGGTCGCGGACCACGTCCAGGACGGGGGCAAGGCCCTGGTGGACGCCGGCCGCCCGCAGGTCGTGGCCGATCCGGTGGGCCATCTCCCGCACCAGATCGGGGTCGAAGGAGGCCCCCCAGGCCAGCGGCACCGGGTACGCCGTGGCCCGCCAGGCGGTGAAACCGGCCAGGCACTCCTCGTGGGCCACGGCCGGGATGCCGAAGCGGCCCGCCGCTGCGATCCGGCGCTGGGCGCGGGCCAGGGCCCGGGCGGCGAGCGCGGGTTCCACGGGGGCGGTGCCGAAGGAGCGCGTCAACTGGCCGAGGCCGAGGGTGATCAGCTCGTCCCAGTCGTGGTCGGCGGTCATCTCGCGCTGCAGGGGGGCGACTCCGTCGCCGTCCGTGGCGGCGCCCACCCACACGCCGTACAGCTGGGCCGCCTTCTCCTGAAGTGTCATCCGGGAGACCAGGTCGGCCACGCGGACGTCGGCGGACAGGGCGGGGTCGCGCCAAGGAGCGGTGGTCATGGAACTCCCGTCACTCTGGCTCTCGCTCACGGATCTCAGGACTGTGTCGAATGTTTCGAAACGAACACCGAATGTTCCGGGAACCTACGACCCGTGAAGGGCTTCGTCAAGAGACCCCGCGTGGATACGATCGTGGGCATGAAGCCCGTGAAGCCCGCAGAACCGCAGACGGCGACCCTCGCCGAAATCGCCCGTGAGGCCGGGGTGTCGGCTCCGACTGTTTCGAAGGTCCTCAACGGCCGCGCCGATGTCGCCCCCGCCACCCGCACCAGGGTCGAGGAACTGCTGCGTACCCACGGCTACCGGCGCCGGCGCGCCGAGACCTCCCGCTCGCCGCTGATCGACCTGGTCTTCCACGAGCTGGAGAGCGCCTGGGCGCTGGAGGTCATCCGGGGCGTGGAGAACGTGGCCAGGGACGCCGGTCTCAGCGTCGTGCTGTCGGAGTCGGCCGGCCGGCTCACCCCGGGCCGTACCTGGGCCGACCAGGTGGCCGCGCGCCGCCCGCACGGCGTCGTCCTGGTGCTGTCCGGTCTCGACGAGTCCCAGCGGGCCCTGCTGACCAGCCGCTCCATCCCCTTCGTGGTGATGGACCCGGCCGGCGACCCTGGCCCGGACGTGCCCTCCATCGGCGCCACCAACTGGCAGGGCGGCCTCGCCGCCACCCGCCATCTGGTCGAACTCGGCCACACCCGGATCGGCGCGATCAGCGGCCCCTCCCGGATGATGTGCAGCCGGGCCCGCGTCGACGGCTACCGCGCCGCATTGGAGACCGCCGGCCTGCCCGTCGACCCCTCGCTGATCGTGGCGGGCGACTTCCACCATGACTCCGGCCACCGCCTGGGCCTTGAACTGCTCAGCCGCCCCGACCGGCCGACGGCCGTCTTCGCGGGCAACGACCTGCAGGCGCTCGGACTGTACGAGGCCGCGCGCGAACTCGGTCTGCGCATCCCGGAGGACCTCAGCGTGGTCGGCTTCGACGATCTGCCGGTGGCCCGCTGGGTCGGCCCGCCGCTGACGACCGTACGGCAGCCGCTGACCGAGATGGCCGAGGCGGCGGCCCGGCTGGTGCTGGAGCTGGGGCGCGAGCAGGAGGAGCGGGCGGCGACGCGGGTGGAGCTGGCGACCAGCCTGGTGGTGCGGCAGAGCACGGATGCGCCTGCGGCGGTCCGGCGAGTGCGGTGACGACCGCCGAGACGGGTGGCGGGATGAGAATTTCGCAAGAAAAGCGATTCCTGCTGCTTCCGCTAACAGTCCGCTAATAATTCGGACTTACGTTCCTGCCCGTGACGCGACACGTGGAACGACGCGAGGAGCAAGGCGACGCGGGCAGACGGACGGGCCGGCGGCCGGGAGCGCTGAAGGCCGCCGGCCTCACCCTGGCGGGCGCCCTGGTGCTGGGCGCGGCGGGGGTGGGCTGGGCGTACCGGCATCTGAACCACAACATCACAAGCGTCGACATCAACAGCGCGCTCGGCGACGACCGGCCCGCCCGGGCGGTGCTCGCCCCGTCCCCGGCCGCCTCGGCCTCCGCCCCGCCGCTGCCGACCGGCTCGCTGAACATCCTGGTCCTGGGCTCCGACTCGCGCAGCGGCAAGGCCAACAGGGAACTCGGCGGCGGCGACAGCTCCGGCGCCCGCTCCGACACGGCGATGGTCGTGCACATCGACCCCGGCCGAACCCGGGCCACCGTCGTCAGCATCCCGCGCGACACCCTCGTCACCCGCCCGTCCTGCCCGCTCGGCTCCGGCGGTTCGACGGCGGTGGCCCACGGCGCGATGTTCAACACGGCGTACGAGGTGGGCGGCCCGGTCTGCGCCGTCAAGACGGTCGAGTCGATCACGAACGTCCGCATGGACCACTACATCGAGATGGACTTCGCCGGCTTCGCGAAGCTGGTGGACGCGCTCGGCGGGGTCGACGTCACGACCGCCCAGGACATCGACGACGACATGAGCCATCTGCACCTCGGGGCCGGCGCCCACCATCTGAACGGCAAGCAGGCCCTCGCGCTCGCCCGCACCCGGCACGGCATAGGCGACGGCAGCGACCTCGGCCGCATAGGGCTGCAGCAGCAGCTGGTGAAGGCGCTGTTGGAGCAGATGGCCACCACGGACCTGCTCACCGACCCGGCCAGGCTGTACCGGGCCGCCGACGCGGTCACCGCCGGCCTCACCACCGACACCGGCCTGGACTCCCTGAGCGAGCTGATGCGGCTCGGCCAGAGCCTGAAGGGCCTGACCGCCGGCCATGTGAAGACGGTGATGATGCCGGTCGTCACGGCACCCTCCGACCCCAACCGGGTGATCGCGAAGGAGCCGGCGGCGAGCGAGCTGTGGGCGTCGCTGCGGTGAGAAGCAAAAAGAATTTCCGGTGCGGGTGTCGATCCGGGGGGCTGCCGTTCGACACATGGGTGAGTGGCGGGGACGGACCCCGCCGCACCGACCGAAGGAGCCACCATGCCCCGCTACCTGTCCCTGGTGCGCATCGACGAGTCCTCCGCCCCCGCCGAGGGCCCGAGCCCCGAGCTGATGCAGCGGATGGGCGAGCTGATCGAGGAGATCACGAAGGCCGGCGTCATGCTCGACACCGCCGGGCTCACCCCGTCCGCGCAGGGCACCCGGGTGCGCTGGGAGAACGGGAAGATCTCCGTCACCGACGGGCCGTTCACCGAGACCAAGGAGGCCATCGGCGGCTACGCCCTCATGCAGTGCAAGGACAAGGCCGAGGCCCTGGAGTGGACCAAGCGGTTCCTGCAGGTCCACGAGGACTTCTGGACCGTGACCTGTGAGGTGCGGGAGATCGCCGAGGGCTGAGGTGCCTGGCGCCGTGCCGCACGGGGGTGTTGCATGGTGGGCTGTGGAACCACAGCCCACCGGGCCACAGCTCCCCGAGCCGCAAGCCTCCGAGCCACAGCCCCTCGAGCCCCAAGCCCCCGAGCCCCAAGCCCCCGAGCCCCAAGCCCCCGAGCCCCAAGCCCCCGGGTCCGCCGCCGTCCACGCGATCGAGACCGTCTTCCGCCTCGAGTCGCCCCGCGTCATCGCCGGTGTGGCCCGGATCGTCCGGGACGTCGGCATCGCCGAGGAGCTGGCGCAGGACGCGCTGGTCGCCGCCCTGGAGCAGTGGCCCCGCGACGGCGTGCCCGACAACCCCGGCGCCTGGCTCATGGCCACCGCCCGGCACCGTGCCGTCGACCTGATCCGGCGCCGCGAGACCTACGCCCGCAAGCTGCGGGAGATCGGCCGGGACCTCTCGCGGTCGGCCCCGCCGCCGTACGACGAGCCCGCCGGCCCGGACGACATCGACGACGACCTGCTCCGGCTCGTCTTCGCCGCCTGCCACCCGGTGCTGTCCCCGCAGGCCCGCACCGCGCTCACCCTGCGCCTGCTCGGCGGCCTGACCACGGCCGAGATCGCCCGCGCCTACCTGGTCCCCGAGCCGACGATCGCCCAGCGCATCGTGCGGGCGAAGCGGACCCTCGCCGCGCGGAACGTGGCCTTCGAGGTGCCGTACGGCCCCGACCGCGAGGCCCGCCTCGGTTCCGTCCTGGACGTCATCTACCTGATCTTCAACGAGGGGTACGCGGCGACCGCCGGCGACGACCTGCTGCGCCCCGGCCTGTGCGAGGACGCGCTGCGGCTGGCCCGGGTCCTCGCCGCACTGATGCCGAAGGAGCCGGAGGTGCACGGCCTGACCGCGCTGCTGGAGTTCCAGGCGTCCCGTACGGCCGCCCGCACGGGTGCGGACGGAGAGCCGGTCCTGCTGGGGGACCAGAACCGCCGCCGCTGGAACCGCATGCTCATCGCGCGCGGCATCCGCGCCCTCGACCGCGCCGGGGCCACGGCGACCGGCGCCCCGGGCCCCTACGCCCTGCAGGCGGCCATCGCCGCGTGCCACGCGCACGCGTACACGTACGAGGAGACCGACTGGCGCGCCATCGCCACCCTCTACGGCCTGCTGGCCGCCCGGGCCCCGTCCCCGGTGGTCGAGCTGAACCGCGCGGTCGCCGTGTCGATGGCCGACGGCCCGGCCGCGGGCCTGGAGCTGGTGGACGCCCTGGCCGCCGAACCCACCCTGCGCGACTACCACCTGCTGCCCAGCGTGCGCGGCGACCTGCTGGCCCGGCTCGGGCGTGCGGCTGAGGCCCGCGCGGAGTTCGAGCGGGCGGCCGGCCTGGCGCGCAACGCGAGGGAACGGGCACTGCTGCTGCGCCGGGCCGACGAGGTGCACTCCTAGGCGGGACGGCCCACGAGCATCGTGGGCGCCCCGGCGACCCGGGTGAGGAAGACCGTCGCCGCGTTCGGGCCCTGCGGCTTGACCTTCTTGCGCAGCTCCTCCGGCTCGACGGCCGAGCCGCGCTTCTTCACGGTCAGCGTGCCGACCTCGCGTTCGCGCAGCAGGGCCTTCAACTTCTTGACGTTGAAGGGAAGTTGGTCGGTGATCTCGTAGGCGGAGGCGTACGGTGTGGGCCGCTGCTCGTCGGCGGTGACGTAGGCGATCGTCGGGTCGATCAGCCCGCCGTCCAGGTGCTCGGCCACCTCCGCGACCAGATGGGCGCGGATCACGGCGCCGTCCGGCTCGTACAGGTACCGGCCCACCGGGCGCACCCCGGGATCGGGCAGGCCCCGGCCGAGCAGTGTGCGCGGGCCGGGCAGCAGGGTGGCGCGCACCGCGCCCGGCGCGCCCGTCCCGAACCACAGCACCGCCTCCTTCACATCGCCGCCGTCGGAGATCCACTCCGCCTCGGCCTCGGCGGGGACGGCCTCGTGGGGGATGCCCGGGGCGATCTTCAGCGCGGCCGTACCGGCGGCCGAGGCGGCTGACACCGCCCAGGACAGCGGCGGCGAGTACGCCTCCGGGTCGAAGATCCTGCCGCGTCCGCCCCGGCGGGCGGGATCGACGAAGACCGCGTCGTACCCGGCGGTGTCCACCTCGGTGACGTCCGCCTCGCGCACCTCGATCAGCTCGCCCAGCCCCAGTGCCCCGGCGTTGGCCCGCGCCACGGCGGCCGTCACCGGATCCCGGTCCACGGCGAGCACCCGGATCCCCGCCCGGGCGAGCGCGATCGCGTCCCCGCCGATCCCGCAGCACAGGTCGGCCACGGACGTCACACCGAGGCGTACGAGTCGCTCGGCGCGGTAGGCGGCGACGCTCGCCCGCGTCGACTGCTCGACCCCGTTCGGCGTGAAGAACATCCGTCCCGCGTCCGCCGCCCCGAACTTCACCGCCGCCCGCTGCCGCAGCCGGGCCTGGCCGAGCGCGGCCGACACCAGCTCGGCGGGGTGGTCGCGGCGCAGCCGGGTGGCGACGGCGAGTTCGTCCGCCGGGGCGGTGTCGCGGACCTCGTCGAGGAGGGCACGGCCTTCGGGGGTGAGGAGCAGAGCGAGGTCGTTCACCGGGTCATTGTGGGCCAGTCGGTGGATCGTTCGCCTCCGGCGGCGGTGTCGGCCCGGGATCCGGGGCCTGGCCTGGGAGGATCCGACGCCATGCGAGTAATCGTACAAAACGATAAAAATCAGACTTGGGTCGGGCGGCCGGTCCTCGCCCGCGGAGCCGCCGCGCTGGTCTGCGCCGCCCTGCTCGCCGGCTGCACCGGCCCCGAGGCCACCCGCCCCGCACCCGGCCGGGGCGCCCCCGCCCAGGCCCTGAGCCCCCAGGCCCGCCAGGCCGCCGAACACGCCCGCCTGGTCGCCGCCGCCCGGCGCTGGGGCCTGGACGAGGTCCCGCTGACGCCGCCACCCCCGCCGGCGAAGAAGCCGCACATCACCGCCCGGGCCGGCTTCGAGGTGGACCACCAGGAGGACTGGTGGCTGCCACCGGTCTTCACCACGATCCCCACCCAGCAGAAGATCGTCTTCCTCACGATCGACGACGGTTCGGAGAAGGACCCGGACTTCCTGCGGATGATGCGGGACCTGAAGATCCCGTACACCGCCTTTCTCAGCGACTACCTGGTCAAGGACGACTACGGGTACTTCCGCAGGATGCAGTCCGACGGCCACACCCTCAACAACCACACCCTGCACCACCCCTACCTGCCGGCCCTGTCCTACGAGGAGCAGCGGGACGAGATCTGCGGCATGCAGGACATCATGGAGAAGCAGTTCGGCAAGCGCCCGACCGTCTTCCGGCCGCCCTACGGCGACTACAACCAGGACACCCTGCGCGCCGCCAAGACCTGCGGCATCCGCTACGCGCCGATCTGGAACGAGGAGGTCTTCGTCGACCACTGGGAGTACCGCGAGGACGACCAGAAGATGCGCCGCGGCGACATCGTCCTCACCCACTTCCGCGGCCGCTCCGACTGGAACGGCACGATGGTCGACGACATGCGCCGCTTCCTGAACAAGGTCACCCGCGAGGGCTACGCCGTGGCCCGCCTGGAGGACTACCTGTGAGGTACGGGGGCAACGGCGGGGCCCTCCGGACGGCGCGCAGGGGGGCGGGGGGTGCGGGGGCGGGCGCCGCCGGCTCGCGGATGGGGCAGGCAGGGGGCCCAGGGGCACGTCCCGGGTGGCGCCTCGGACGGCGGGCGGGCGCGCTGCTCGTCTCGGCTCTCCTCCTCGCCGGCTGTGCCCAGTCCGTCGACCCCATCGAACGCCTCGGGAAGAAGGCCGCCGAGGGCGTGCACCCGCCCGGCCCCGCCCCCGACCGCGGCTACCGCCGCTGGGGCCTCACCGAGGCCCTCGCCCGCCCGCCGCACCCCGCCGCCCACGCGCTCGCCCTCACCCCGCACACCGCGGGCCACGCCCTGCCCCGCGTCGTCGACCACGTGCCCACCCACGACCGGGTCGTCTTCCTCACCTACGACGACGGCGCCGACAAGGACCCCCGTTTCGTCGACATGGTGCGCGACCTCCGGCTGCCCGTCAGCATGTTCCTCACCGACAGCGCCGCCGGCCCCGGCTACGGCCACTTCGCCCGCCTGCACCGGCTGGGCGCCGGCATCGAGAACCACACCCTCGACCACCGCGCGCTGTCCGGACTGCCGTACGCCGGCCAGCGCACGGAGATCTGCGGCCAGCAGGACAGGCTCAGCTCCCGGCTCGGCCTGCGCCCCCGCCTCTTCCGCCCGCCGTACGGCTCGTACGACACCACCACCCTGCGCGCGGCCTCCGACTGCGGCATCTCCGCACTCGTCCTGTGGCGCGCCGCCATGACCCCGACCGACCTCGTCTACACCCACGGCGCTCACCACCTGCGCCCCGGCGACATCGTCCTGATCGGACCGGACGAGACAACGGGGCCGGACCTGCGCGAACGCACCACGCGGGCCCTGCGCCGGGTCCAGCAGAGAGGGCTGACGGTGGGGAGCCTCGAGGACTACCTGAACTGAACGCAAATATCGAATTTTGGCATCGGCGCGTCGGCCGGCCCATTTCCAGGTAATTCCGATCGCATTTCCTGGAGGGTTCCCTTGCGTGAACGATCTCGACCGCACGGCCATATGTGCGCGGGGAATGGCGAAGCGGTTCGGTGACAGCGGCGCTGTGGACGGCATGGATCTCGATGTCGGAGCGGGTGAGTTCTTCGGCGTCCTCGGTCCCAACGGTGCCGGAAAGTCGACGACGATGCGTATGCTGAGCTGTAAAAACGGGTCCAGGGGACGGTCGGGGAAAACGTCAGTACCTATGCCAGGTGCTTCCGCATGCCGCGCCCCGGGCCCGGAAAAGGCGATGGAAATGCTCGCCTCGGTCCAGCTCGACGACCGTGCCGACAGCCGGGTCGAAACACTGTCCGGCGAGATGCAGCGCAGGCGGCCTCACGGCGACTCCACCAGGGTCCGGCCGGGCAGGTGCAGTAAGGCTTCCTCCAGGGATGCCCGGCGAATCAGCGAGCGCTCAAGCAGAACGGCACCACCCTGATCCTCACCACGCACTACATGGACGAGGCGGAGCAGCTCTGTGACGCGCAGCTCCAGCACCTCGGTGACGCCGGCGTGTTCCTTGAGCAGCGCCTGCGCAGAACACTCGGCGACGATGCGGCCGCGGTCCATCACCACCAGCTGGTGCTGCAACGCCATCTGCGCCTGCACCGCAGGCTGCGAGCATGGGCCTGAGCGTCGGCGGGCTGGTGCGGTACGTCGACGGCCATCTGCGTGCCAAGGGGCTCGGGGCACCTGCTCACGTCCGACGGCGCGGAGCCGCTCCCGCCGCCGGGCACCATGAGCGCGGCGCCCTGCACTCGGCCATCTGCCTCGGCGTCCTCGACGAACCGGAGCGTCTGGCCGCCGACCGCTTCCAGGACCGGTGCACCTGGCCGGGAAGGCAACTGGCGGCACCGGCCGGCTCTCCGACTGCCACCGGCGCGCGTCGCTGATCCTGGCCGACGCGCCACACGGCATTGGCACTCCGCTTGACCGAGTGCTAATCACAGTCATAGTCTCGGCTCTGGCACTCCCCCCTGGAGAGTGCCAACTACGCGACGGGCAGGTCCGGCACCCGCGACGACGGATCGACCTGGTCGCCACCTCAGACAGTTAACCCCGTGAGATCTCCGAAGGGGGAGGTCGGATCGTGACGACCACCAGCTCCAAGGTTGCCATCAAGCCGCTCGAGGACCGCATCGTGGTCCAGCCGCTCGACGCCGAGCAGACCACCGCCTCTGGCCTGGTCATTCCGGACACCGCGAAGGAGAAGCCCCAGGAGGGCGCCGTCCTCGCCGTGGGTCCGGGCCGCTTCGAGAACGGCGAGCGCCTTCCGCTCGACGTCAAGGTCGGCGATGTCGTCCTGTACAGCAAGTACGGCGGCACCGAGGTGAAGTACAACGGCGAGGAGTACCTCGTCCTCTCGGCCCGCGACGTGCTCGCGATCATCGAGAAGTAATCCCACCTCGAGCAATTCTTTGCTTGTGAGCTGCGCCCCTGGCCCCCGCGACCGATAACGAAGCCGGGCGCCCGGGGCGCAGTTGTCTTTACTCCCACAGATTTCCGAGAGGGCTTCCGCTGTCATGGCGAAGATTCTGAAGTTCGACGAGGACGCCCGTCGCGCCCTTGAGCGCGGCGTCAACAAGCTGGCCGACACGGTGAAGGTGACGATCGGTCCCCGCGGCCGCAACGTCGTCATCGACAAGAAGTTCGGTGCCCCCACCATCACCAATGACGGTGTCACGATCGCCCGCGAGGTCGAGATCGAGGACCCGTACGAGAACCTCGGCGCGCAGCTGGTGAAGGAGGTGGCGACCAAGACCAACGACATCGCGGGTGACGGCACCACCACCGCCACCGTGCTCGCCCAGGCGCTGGTGCGCGAGGGCCTGAAGAACGTCGCCGCCGGCGCCTCCCCGGCCGCCCTGAAGAAGGGCATCGACGCCGCGGTCAAGGCCGTCTCCGACGACCTGCTCGCCTCGGCCCGCCCGATCGACGAGAAGTCCGACATCGCCGCCGTCGCCGCGCTGTCCGCCCAGGACCAGCAGGTCGGCGAGCTCATCGCCGAGGCGATGGACAAGGTCGGCAAGGACGGTGTCATCACCGTCGAGGAGTCCAACACCTTCGGTCTGGAGCTGGACTTCACCGAGGGCATGGCCTTCGACAAGGGCTACCTGTCGCCGTACTTCGTGACGGACCAGGAGCGCATGGAGGCCGTCCTCGACGACCCGTACATCCTCATCAACCAGGGCAAGATCAGCTCCATCCAGGACCTGCTGCCGCTGCTGGAGAAGGTCATCCAGGCCGGCGCCTCCAAGCCGCTGCTGATCATCGCCGAGGACGTCGAGGGCGAGGCCCTGTCGACCCTGGTCGTCAACAAGATCCGCGGCACCTTCAACGCCGTCGCGGTGAAGGCCCCCGGCTTCGGCGACCGCCGCAAGGCGATGCTGCAGGACATGGCGATCCTCACCGGTGCCACCGTCATCTCCGAGGAGGTCGGCCTCAAGCTCGACCAGGTCGGCCTGGACGTGCTCGGCTCCGCCCGCCGCGTGACCGTCACCAAGGACGACACCACGATCGTCGAGGGTGCCGGCAAGCAGGAGGACCTGACAGGCCGCGTCGCGCAGATCAAGGCCGAGATCGAGAACACCGACTCCGACTGGGACCGCGAGAAGCTCCAGGAGCGCCTCGCGAAGCTGGCCGGCGGCGTGTGCGTGATCAAGGTCGGCGCCGCCACCGAGGTGGAGCTGAAGGAGAAGAAGCACCGTCTGGAGGACGCCATCTCCGCGACCCGCGCCGCGGTCGAGGAGGGCATCGTCTCCGGTGGTGGCTCCGCCCTGGTCCACTCCTCCAAGGTCCTCGAGGGCAACCTCGACAAGACCGGCGACGAGGCCACCGGTGTCGCGGTCGTCCGCAACGCCGTGGTCGAGCCGCTGCGCTGGATCGGCGAGAACGCCGGCCAGGAGGGCTACGTCATCGTCTCCAAGGTCAAGGACCTGGAGAAGGGGCAGGGCTACAACGCCGCCACCGGCGAGTACGGCGACCTGGTCAAGGCCGGCGTCATCGACCCGGTGAAGGTGACCCGCTCCGCCCTGGAGAACGCCGCCTCCATCGCCTCCCTGCTGCTCACGACCGAGACCCTGGTCGTCGAGAAGAAGGAAGAGGAGGAGCCGGCCGCCGCTGGTCACAGCCACGGCCACGCCCACTGAGCGACACGCTCCTGAGTGAAGGCCCGGCACCCCGTGGGGTGCCGGGCCTTCGCCCTGTCCGGCTACTGCTCCAACTCGTCCAGCGCGCCGAGCTGTTGCATCAGCCCCAGCTGGTCGTGCTGCCACCAGGTCTCGGCGATCTTGCCGTCGTCACGGAACCGGAACAGCGTCATCCCGGTCATGGTGACCTGCCGGCCGGTGGCCGGGATGCCCAGGAAGTCGCCCGTGTGCCTGGCGTTCCACGTCCACCGCGCGCAGGCCTGCCCGCCCTGCGTGAGCACGTCCTCGACCGTGAACGCGAAGTCGAAGCCTCCGCGCCACATCCGGTACTCGGCGCGGGCGTTGTCCAGCCCGAAGGTGTCCTGGGGGTTCACCGGATCGTGGCTGTGGATGTCCTCGTCCAGCAGGTCGTTGAGCGGCGGCAACTCGCCCGGGGTGGCCAGCGCCGCGAAGAACCGCCGTACGGTGTCCTCGGCCAGCCGCTCGTCGCGCACGACGTCCAGATCGGTGAACGTCGGCATCTCGTCGCACAGGGCGACCATCTCGCGGAAGATCTTGTCGGTCTCCGGCAGGTTCGAGTTCCGCATCGCCTCCTCGTACGACGGGAACTCCACCACTTCGACGATGTGCGAGGCGTCCGAGCGGTCCTTGCCGACCAGCGCGTGCGTCGCCGTCCGCTTCCCCTTGGTCTGCGTGACCCAGTCGTCCAGGAGCCGGTTCATCTCGTCGAACCGGTTCGTCCTGCACTCGATGAGCTGTACGAAGGTCATGACGCCGCCTCCCGGCCCCCCTGGCCCGGTTCCGTCATGCTCATTTTCGCACCGGGACGGCAGCGCCACCCGTCCGCTACCGGGGGCCGTACCTCCGACCGGTCCGGGAGGAGATCCCGCCCATCAGCCCGCGCGGTGTGACCTTCACCAGACCCATCAGCGCCTTGTAGCGCGGGTCGGGGATCGACAGCGACTTGCCGCGGGCCAGGTCGGCCAGGGCCGCCGCGACCAGCTTGTCGGCGTCCAGCCACATCCAGCCCGGGATGTTGTCCGTGCCCATCCCGGCCCGCTGGTGGAACTCGGTGCGCACGAAGCCGGGGCACAGGGCCATCAGACGCACGCCGCTGCCGGCCAGGTCCTTGGCCGCGCCCTGCGTGAACTGCACGACCCACGCCTTGGAGGCGCCGTAGGTGCCCCGCGGCACGAAGGCGGCCACGGAGGCGACGTTGACGATCCCGCCCCGCCCCCGCTCGCGCATCGCCTCGGCCGCCGCCGACGTCAGGCGCAGCACCGCCTCGCAGTGCACCTTGAGCATCCTCAGCTCGTCGGCCATGGGCACTTCGAGATAGCGGCCCTTGTTGCCGAAGCCGGCGTTGTTGACCAGCAGGTCGACCGGGTTCTTGCGGTCGGCGAGACGGTCGGCCACCGACTCGATGCCCTTGTCCTCGGCGAGGTCGGCGGTCAGCACCTCCACCTCGATGCCGTGCCGGTCGTGCAGTTCGGTCGCCTGTTCGCGCAGCCGTCCGGTGTCCCGGGCCACCAGGACGAGGTCGTGCCCGTCAGCCGCCAGCCGCCGCGCGAACGCGGCGCCGATCCCCGCGGTCGATCCCGTAATCAGAGCCGTTGTCATGGCCCAAGCGTAGTGACCCGGAGCGAGCGCGTCCGCCGGGCACGAGGCCGGAGCGGCGGCCGGCCGACGGCCCCTCAGCCCTGCCGCAGCGCCACGAACCTGCGTGCCGCGGCCAGTGTCTCCGGGTGCAGCGCCTCGCCCGCCGCGAGCACGCGCGGCAGCAGTTCCCGCTCGGTGGTGACCGCGCGGAACTCCATCGTGACCGTCACCCCGTGGTCCGGCCGGCGCACGATCTCGATGGGATCGCCCGCCCGTATCTCGCCCGGTTCGATCACCCGGAGGTAGGCACCCGTTGCGCCCTTCCGTGTGAACCGCTTGACCCAGCCGCGCTCGCCCAGGTGGCCCTGGAACGTGCGGCACGGGATCCGGCCCGAGGTCACCTCCAGGACCAGCCCGGCACCGATCCGCCAGCGCTCGCCGATCAGCGCCCCGGAGACGTCCAGGCCGTCCGTCGTCAGGTTCTCCCCGAAGGACCCGTTGACCAGCGACCGGCCGAGCTCGCGCTCCCAGGCGTCGAGGTCCTCGCGCGCGAAGGCGTACACCGCCTGGTCGTCCCCGCCGTGATGGCGCAGATCGCACACCGCGTCCCCGGCCAGCCCGCTCCCGCCGACCCCCTTGGGCCCGGGCGCCGTCACCCGCACCGGCCCGTCGGCCGGCTTCTTGTCGATGCCCGTCACCCCGTCCGGCTGATCCGTGTACGGCACCGGCTGCGGGCGGCCCAGATTGACCGTGAGAACCCTCATGCACGCACGGTACGGGACCCCACCTCAAAGCGTCGAGCGAATATCGTGCGCCGCCCCCAAGTAGGCCTTATGCTCGAAGGGTGATCGAGGCCCGTCATCTCCGCGTCCTGCGCGCTGTCGCCACCACCGGTTCCTTCTCGGCGGCGGGGCGCGAACTGGGCTGTACCCAGCCCGCCGTCAGCCAGCAGATGAAGGCCCTGGAGACCTCGGTCGGCACCCCGCTGCTGGTCCGCAACGGCCGTGAGATGCGGCTGACCCAGGCCGGTGAGGCCCTGGTCAGGCACGCCTCCGGCATCCTCGCGGGGCTCACGGCGGCCGAGGAGGAGGTCGCCGCCATCGCCGGCCTGCGCGCCGGCCGGGTCCGGCTGGTCTCGTTCCCGAGCGGCACGTCCACCCTGGTCCCCACCGCCCTCGCCGCCCTGCGCGCCGCCCACCCCGGCACCCGGGTCTCGCTGGAGGAGGCCGAGCCCCCGAAGTCCGCCGAGCTGCTGCGCGAGGGCGACTGCGACCTCGCCCTGGCCTTCCGTTACGAGGGCGCCGCGGTCGTCGAGGAGTGGGACGACCTGGTCGTACGGCCCCTGCTGACCGACCGCCTGGTCGCCCTGGTGCCGGAACGGCACCGCCTGGCACGCGCGGAGTCCGTCGCCATCGGCGAGCTGGCCCAGGAGCCCTGGATCGCGGGCTGCCCGCGCTGCCGCGGCCAGCTGGTCGAGGTCTGCGAGGGGGCGGGTTTCACCCCGCGCATCGACTTCGCCACGGACGACTACCCGGCGGTGGTCGGCCTGGTCGGCGCGGGCCTGGGCGTGGCCGTACTGCCCCAGCTGGCGGTGGAGTCCGTGCGGCCGAGGGGAGTGCGCACCGTACGGCTGGAACCGGCGGTGCGGCGCGAGATCGTCGCCCTCACCCTGCCCGACCTGGCCCAGGTGCCGGCCGTGGCGGCGACGCTCGACCAACTGGCCCGGGCCGCAGGGCGCGGCTAGGGAGAGCTGGGGACGGCAGGGGCGGCAGGGGCGGCCACGAAATAGGCGGGGGCGGCTGGGGGCGGCCACGAAATAAAGGGCACGCGCGGGGCGTGCCCTGGTGGAAGGGAAGAGCGCACCGGGGAGGACCCGGGTGCAGAAACGTTCCTTCAGTGGTTCGGGGCCGTGTCCGCGCCTGCGGCCGAGGCCGTCACCAGGCGGTTGCGCGCGCGCCCCATCAACTCCTCACGCTCGTCCTCGGTCAGGCCGCCCCATACGCCGTACGGCTCGCGTACCGCCAGCGCGTGAGCCGCGCACTCCGCGCGGACAGGGCACCTCATGCAGACCTCCTTGGCCGAGTTCTCGCGAGCGCTCCGAGCCGCCCCGCGCTCGCCCTCGGGGTGGAAGAAGAGCGAGCTGTCCACGCCGCGGCAGGCAGCCAGCAGCTGCCAGTCCCATAGGTCCGCGTTCGGTCCGGGAAGGCGGGAGAAATCTGCCATTACGTGACCCCTTGTAGCCGTTCTGAGCGGATACGGTGCCAACGACCGTACATCTCCGGTCTAAGGAGATGAAAATATGACTCATTGCGAATCTAGCCTCGGACACCACGAAACGGGAAGAAAAGCGGCCAAATGGGGCATAGTTGTGATGAAAAGTTGAGGGTCTGTTGTCCATGTCTGCTCTGTGTCGGGCCCCTCACGTAGAGTGCCGAAGACGGCACGCAGCCCCGTAACTCTTTCGAGTGACCGTCGTTGAGAGTGCGGAGGCGGTTGAAAAAACAAGCGCTCGGGCAGGCGTCCGAGACGGTCGACCGCACAGGTGACGATTCCGTACCAGCCTGGAGGCTCAAGGTGACGCGCATCAGCTGCGGAGGGCGGTCATGACATCCGTCCTCGTCTGCGACGACTCCCCGCTTGCCCGAGAAGCGCTCCGTCGCGCGGTCGCGACCGTGCCCGGCGTCGAGCGCGTGACGACGGCGGCCAACGGCGAGGAAGTCCTCCGCCGCTGGGGCGCCGACCGCTCCGACCTCATCCTGATGGATGTGCGCATGCCCGGACTGGGCGGCGTGGAGACCGTGCGCCGGCTGCTGTCCGCCGACCCCGGGGCACGCATCATCATGCTCACCGTCGCCGAGGACCTGGACGGCGTGGCCCTCGCGGTAGCCGCCGGCGCCCGGGGTTACCTGCACAAGGACGCCTCGCGCGCGGAACTGCGCGCCACCGTGACGCAGGCCCTCGCGGACCCGACCTGGCGACTGGCCCCGCGTCGGCTCCGCTCGGCCGAGATGGGCGCCGCGCCCACGCTCACCGCGCGTGAGATCCAGGTGCTCGAAGGCATGAGCCACGGCCGCTCCAACGCCGAGATCGGCCGCGAGCTGTTCCTCTCCGAGGACACCGTCAAGACGCACGCCCGGCGCCTGTTCAAGAAGCTCGGTGCCTCGGACCGGGCCCACGCCGTGGCGCTCGGCTTCCGCTGGGGACTGGTCCGGTAGGCAGTGCCCAGCCCTGCGGGGCAGGCGGAACCGGCCGCCACCGGGCACCACTCCCGGAGCCGGACGCGTATCCGCCTCCCCTGGCAGCATCCGCGCGCCCTGCCGGCGCCGGAACTCCCTGAGGAAGGCAGCCCGACCCGCGCTCCGGGGCGCCCAAGCCCTACGGCGTCCGCGGGGGCGCCGAGCTGCACGCTGACTTCCGGGTCTGCGGGTCATGCGGCTGCTTCGGCGCGTCCAGGCAGTGGGCCGGGGGGAACCAGGCCACGCCGTGCACCTGGAGCCTGTGCGATGTGCGCTGAGGCGTCTCGCGGCTCCGGTGTCGTATCGGGATGCCCTGGCCCTGCGCGTGCCGGGCACGCGTGCGTGCGTGGTGCGGTGGGGCCTGGCGGCGCCTTCCGCCGGGGAGCCCTTGGCCGTACTGCCGCGCCCCGGCCGCCCGCAGGAACGGACGCGGATGCCGCTGCCCCGCCGGTGGCACCCCCGGGCTCGGCGGGTGGACCCGGTCACACCCGCGGAGTCGTGCCGCGGGCCGCGGGCCGGGCGGGCGGTCGTATCGGGAGCGGAGATCCACTCCGGGAACACCCGTGGTCGGCGCCGCTGGAGGGGCCACGCGGCGCACACCGTCGGGCTGTTCGCGCCCCCGGCGTACGACTCCGTGGAACGCCGCGGCGGGCGTGGCGCAAGGCGGCCCGCCGGACGCGCGCTGCTCGTTTCGGCGCGGATGCCGCATCCTTGAGGTGTGGAGTCTCTCGGGGACGAGTCGGTCGAGGTGAAGGGGAGGGCGCAGGGAATGAGTGCCGGCGCACCTGCTCATAACGCTTCGGTGCACAACCACGAGCACGATGCGACGGACCGGACGGCCGCAAGGCACCATGGACCGATGCGCGACGACGATGCGGGCACGGCCCACGGGGCGATCGGTGCGCTCGTGCATCGTGCCGTCGACGGGGACGAGCAGGCCACGCACGATCTGCTCGCCCATGTCCACCCGCTGGCGCTGCGCTACTGCCGTACCCGGCTGTCCCGGCTGCCCGGCGACGCGCGTCACTTCGTCGAGGACCTCGCCCAGGAGGTCTGCGTCGCCGTGCTGCTCGCGCTGCCCCGCTACCGCGACACCGGCCGCCCCTTCGAGGCGTTCGTCTTCGCCATCGCCTCCCACAAGGTCGCCGACCTGCAGCGTGCCGCCATGCGCCACCCGGGTTCGACGGCGGTGCCCTCCGACGAGATGCCGGAACGCCCCGACGACTCCCTCGGCCCCGAGGAGCGCGCCCTGCTCAGCAGCGACGCCGAGTGGGCCAAGAAGCTGCTGGCCAACCTCCCCGAGAACCAGCGTGAGCTGCTTCTGCTGCGGATCGCCGTGGGCTTGACCGCGGAGGAGACGGGGCAGATGTTGGGAATGTCACCCGGCGCGGTCCGCGTGGCCCAGCACAGGGCGCTGAGCCGCCTTCGGGCGCTCGCCGAGCAGTAACGCCCCCTGGGACGACCCCGGTCGTCCCCTCCTGAACAGGCACGCTTCCGTTTCCGTACGAACATACGAAGCCTGAAGCGACCCCGTACCGTGGAATTTGCTAGCGACGCTTCCCGTTAGCATGGACATCCGCACCGATCAAGGCCATTTGGGGAAGGTGTCATGACTGCAAACGTCGACGGAGTGCCCGGTAAATTCGCGACACTCGGGCTGACCTACGACGACGTGCTGCTGCTGCCGGGCGCATCCGAGGTGCTCCCCAACGCGGTCGACACCTCGTCGCGCATCTCCCGCAACGTCCGGGTGAACATCCCGCTGCTGTCGGCGGCGATGGACAAGGTGACCGAGTCCCGCATGGCGATCGCCATGGCCCGGCTGGGCGGTGTCGGTGTGCTGCACCGCAACCTCTCCGTCGAGGACCAGGTCAACCAGGTCGACCTGGTGAAGCGGTCCGAGTCCGGCATGGTCACCGACCCGATCACGGTGCACCCGGAGGCCACGCTCGCCGAGGCGGACGCACTGTGCGCGAAGTTCCGCATCAGTGGTGTCCCGGTCACCGACCCGGCCGGCAAGCTGCTCGGCATCGTGACCAACCGCGACATGGCCTTCGAGAGCGACCGCAGCCGCCGCGTGCACGAGGTGATGACCCCGATGCCGCTGGTCACCGGCAAGGTCGGCATCTCCGGCCCCGAGGCCATGGAGCTGCTGCGCAAGCACAAGATCGAGAAGCTGCCGCTGGTGGACGACGAAGGCGTCCTCAAGGGCCTGATCACGGTCAAGGACTTCGTCAAGGCCGAGAAGTACCCCAACGCCGCGAAGGACGCCGAGGGCCGTCTGCTCGTCGGCGCCGCGGTCGGTGCCAGCCCCGAGGCGCTGGAGCGCGCCCAGGCGCTCGCCGAGGCCGGTGTGGACTTCCTGGTCGTCGACACCTCGCACGGCCACAACAGCAACGCCCTGAGCTGGATGGCGAAGATCAAGTCGAGCGTGGGCGTCGACGTGGTCGGCGGCAACGTCGCCACGCGCGACGGCGCCCAGGCGCTGATCGACGCCGGTGTGGACGGCATCAAGGTGGGCGTGGGCCCGGGCTCCATCTGCACCACCCGTGTGGTCGCCGGCATCGGTGTCCCCCAGGTCACCGCCATCTACGAGGCGTCCCTCGCGGCCCGTCCCGCCGGTATCCCGCTGATCGGCGACGGCGGCCTGCAGTACTCCGGTGACATCGGCAAGGCGCTGGCCGCAGGCGCCGACACGGTGATGCTGGGCAGCCTCCTCGCCGGCTGCGAGGAGTCCCCGGGCGAGCTGCTCTTCATCAACGGCAAGCAGTTCAAGTCGTACCGCGGCATGGGCTCGCTGGGCGCCATGCAGTCCCGCGGCCAGGGCAGGTCGTACTCGAAGGACCGCTACTTCCAGGCCGAGGTGGCGTCCGACGACAAGCTCGTGCCCGAGGGCGTCGAGGGCCAGGTGCCCTATCGCGGTCCGCTGTCCAACGTGCTGCACCAGCTCGTCGGCGGTCTGCGCCAGACCATGGGCTACGTGGGCGCCGCCACCATCGAGGAGATGGAGTCCAAGGGCCGGTTCGTGCGGATCACCTCGGCGGGTCTGAAGGAGAGCCACCCGCACGACATCCAGATGACGGTCGAGGCGCCGAACTACAGCAGCAAGAAGTAGCGCAGGCGTGATCAGGGCGGCCCCGGAGCCTCTGGGGCCGCCCTTGTCGTACCTGCGGAGGGCTTCTGCCGTACCCGTCGGCGATACTGGAAGACGCTGAACGCATCAGGGAAAGGCCTAGACGTGACTGAGATCGAGATCGGGCGCGGCAAGCGCGGCCGCCGGGCGTACGCCTTCGACGACATCGCCGTCGTCCCCAGCCGCCGTACGCGGGACCCGAAGGAGGTCTCGATCGCCTGGCAGATCGACGCCTACCGCTTCGAGCTGCCCTTCCTGGCCGCCCCCATGGACTCGGTCGTCTCCCCGGCCACCGCGATCCGCATCGGCGAGCTGGGCGGCCTGGGCGTGCTCAACCTCGAGGGCCTGTGGACGCGGCACGAGGACCCGCAGCCGCTGCTGGACGAGATCGCCGGGCTGCCCGCCGAGCAGGCGACCCGCCGCCTCCAGGAGATCTACGCGGCGCCCATCAAGGAGGAGCTGATCGGCGCCCGCATCAAGGAGGTGCGCGACTCCGGTGTGGTCACCGCCGCCGCGCTCTCCCCGCAGCGCACCGCCCAGTTCTCCAAGGCGGTCGTGGACGCGGGCGTGGACATCTTCGTCATCCGCGGTACGACGGTCTCCGCGGAGCACGTCTCGTCCTCGCACGAGCCGCTGAACCTCAAGCAGTTCATCTACGAGCTCGACGTCCCGGTGATCGTCGGCGGCTGCGCCACCTACACCGCCGCGCTGCACCTGATGCGCACCGGCGCGGCCGGCGTCCTGGTCGGCTTCGGCGGCGGCGCCGCCCACACCACGCGCAACGTGCTCGGCATCCAGGTTCCGATGGCGACGGCCGTCGCCGACGTGGCCGCGGCCCGCCGTGACTACATGGACGAGTCCGGCGGCCGGTACGTGCACGTGATCGCGGACGGCGGCGTCGGCTGGTCCGGCGACCTGCCCAAGGCGATCGCCTGCGGCGCCGACGCGGTGATGATGGGCTCCCCGCTG
The DNA here is from genome assembly GCF_055603245.1 of Streptomyces sp. NPDC037290. Lineage (NCBI taxonomy): Bacteria > Bacillati > Actinomycetota > Actinomycetes > Kitasatosporales > Streptomycetaceae > Streptomyces > Streptomyces sp. NPDC037290. Next base: position 124,304 of record NZ_JBVJVZ010000015.1, read on the forward strand.
GCCCGTGGCACGGACGCGCCGGGCAAGGGCCACCACTGGGGCATGGAGGCGGTCAACGAGGAGCTGCCCCGCGGCCAGAAGGTCGACCTCGGCACGGTCGGCACGATCGAGGAGATCCTCACCGGCCCGTCCCACACCCCGGACGGCTCGATGAACTTCTTCGGTGCCCTGCGCCGCGCGATGGCCACGACCGGCTACAGCGAGCTGAAGGAGTTCCAGCGGGTCGAGGTGACGGTGGCGGACAGCCAGCACCGCCGCTGACCCGCCCACGGGACCCGGACGACGCGAAGGCCCGCCCACCGATGCGGTGGGCGGGCCCTTCCCGTGCGGGCGGGGCGCTCGCGGCGCAGGCCTACTGGGCGGCCTTCTTGGTGCCGGAGAACGCGGCGAACGCGGCGATGGCGAAGAAGACGAAGGTGAGCGGGTCGGCGTCCTTCTTCCAGGCCTCCTGGACCACGTCGAGGTGGTGGAAGAAGACCTCGGAGAAGCCGGCGTGCACGTAGTCCGCGATGAGCATGGCCTCGCCGACGAGCTGGCCGAGGTAGACCGAGCCGAGCGCGAGGACGGCGCTCAGGACGGGGAGGGCCGGGTTGCGGCCGCCCGCCTTGCCGGCCACGAGACCGACGACGAAGCCGACGCCGACCGCGGCCCAGCCGATCTCGTGCTTGGTGGCGCCGATGATGACGCCGTACACGGCGCCCACGACCAGGGCGGCGCCGAGCGCGGCCAGCAGGCCGAGCACCAGGTTGTTCCGGACCGGCGCGGGCGGGCCCGTCGGCGCGGCGAAGGCGCCCGGCTGCGGCGGGTACGGCGCTCCCGGGGCGGGGGCCGGGGCCTGCTGGGCGTACGGGTTGCCGTCCACCGGACCGGGCTGCGGCGGCTGAGGTGGCGGAGCTGACTGGCTCATGACAGAAATCCCCCCGAGGTGGAGCACGACTGAAGAACGGAGACGGAAGACGCCCGCGCACCTGTGAGCGGCGGGTCCGGGGGAGACTAACAGCCGGGAACGACAACGCCCCCGGCCGTTTTCCGTTCGTGACCAGGGTCAGAGCCGGTGCGCCGCTCCCGTGGGCGTGGCGCCACGCGTGTCCAGCAGCAGCTGGGCCTTCACCGAAAGCCCCTGCAGGTCGTACGTGCGGTGGTGCTGGAGCAGGATCGTCAGGTCGGCGTCGGTGGCGGCCTCGTAGAGCGCGTCGGCGCGCGGGACCGGGCGGTCCAGCACGTTCCAGGCGGCCACGAGGGGATCGTGGAAGCTCACGGAGGCGCCCAGCTCCATCAGCCGGATCGCGATCTCCTGGGCCGGTGTGCCCTGCTGGTCGGCGAGGTCGGGCTTGTAGGTGACGCCGAGCAGCAGCACGCGCGCCCCCCGGGCGGACTTGCCGTGTTCGTTGAGCAGGGTGGCCGCGCGCTGGACGACGTACCGCGGCATCCGGCTGTTGACCTGCTGGGCCAGTTCCACCATCCGCAGGGTGCGGGTGGCGTGGCCGGTGAGGTCCTGCGGGACGCCGTGGCCGCCGACGCCGGGTCCGGGCCGGAAGGTCTGGAAGCCGAACGGCTTGGTCTCCGCGCAGCGGATCACGTCCCACAGGTCGACGCCCAGCTCGTGGCAGAGCACGGCCATCTCGTTGACCAGCGCGATGTTGACGTGCCGGAAATTGGTCTCCAGCAGCTGCACGGTCTCGGCCTCGCGCAGCCCACGCGCGCGTACCACCTTGTCGGTTAGCCGGCCGTAGAAGGCGGCCGCCGACTCGGTGCACGCCGGGGTGAGGCCGCCGATGACCTTGGGCGTGTTGGTCGGGGTGTGGTCACGGTTGCCGGGGTCGACCCGGCTGGGGGAGTAGGCGAGGTGGAAGTCGCGGCCGGCGCGCAGTCCGGAGCCCTCCTCCAGCAGGGGCCGCAGGAACTCCTCCGTGGTTCCGGGCACCACGGGCGACTCCAGGATGACCGTGGTGTGCGGGCGGAGCCGTTCGGCGAGCGTGCGGGCGGCCGCCTCCACCTGGCCGAGGTCGAGCCCGCCGTCGGCGCCGCGCGGGGTCGACGCGCAGATCACCGCCGTGCGCACCCGGCCGAGCTGGGCCGGGTCGGTGCCGGGCCGGAAGCCCGCCGCGTGCATCCGGCGCAGCTCGGCGGGGCTGAGCGAGCCCGCCTCGGGGCCGGTGGCATAGCCGAGGGTGGCGACGCCTGCCGCGACGGCGGCCTGGGCGAGCGGCAAGCCGAAGGGGCCGAGTCCGATGACGGCGAGGTCTGCGGGCATGCGTGGGCCGTCCTTCCCAGTAGCCGAAACGGAACAGGTACGCAACCGCTGCCGACAGGATGAGCGAGTGCTCTGTCAGACTAGGTACATATATGACCGTTATGTCTGATTGTGTCCGTGTGTCTTCCAGGGTTGTGTGCAAGTTGTCCACAGGTTGGGAGTCCGTAGTGGCTGAAGTAGGGCAAGCCGGTCAGAATTTGGGCATGAGGAGGGGATGAACCGGGCTTCGCCCACCGGGTGCGGCCGACGCGAGCGAGCGTGCGACAGCGGGAGGCAGCGGTGAGGACAGCGACTCTGGGGCCGGCGCAGCGCGCCGAGGCACTGGCGGCGATGGCGGAGCGTGAGCTGGACGTCCTGGTGATCGGCGCGGGAGTCGTCGGTGCGGGCACCGCGCTGGACGCCGTCACGCGCGGTCTGTCCACCGGTCTGGTCGAGGCCCGCGACTGGGCGTCCGGGACCTCCAGCCGGTCCAGCAAACTCATCCACGGCGGTCTGCGCTATCTGGAGATGCTCGACTTCGCGCTCGTCCGTGAGGCCCTGAAGGAGCGCGGTCTGCTCCTGGAGCGGCTCGCCCCGCACCTGGTCAAACCGGTGCCGTTCCTCTACCCCCTGCAGCACAAGGGCTGGGAGCGGCTGTACGCGGGCTCGGGCGTCGCGCTCTACGACGCGATGTCCATGGCCCGCGGCCACGGCCGGGGCCTGCCCATGCACCGCCATCTGTCCCACCGTCACGCCCTGCGCGTCGCCCCCTGTCTGAAGAAGGACGCCCTGGTCGGCGCCCTGCAGTACTACGACGCCCAGATGGACGACGCCCGCTTCGTGGCCACCCTGGTGCGCACCGCGGCGTCCTACGGCGCGAAGGCGGCCAACCGCGCGCGCGTGACCGGGTTCCTGCGCGAGGGCGAGCGGGTCGTCGGCGCCCGGGTGCAGGACGTGGAGGGCGGCGGGGAGTACGAGATCCGCGCCAAGCAGATCGTCAACGCGACCGGCGTGTGGACCGACGACACACAGGCCATGGTGGGCGAGCGCGGCCAGTTCCACGTCCGTGCCTCCAAGGGCATCCACCTGGTCGTGCCCAAGGACCGCATCCACTCCTCCACCGGCCTGATCCTGCGCACCGAGAAGTCGGTCCTCTTCGTCATCCCGTGGGGCCGGCACTGGATCGTCGGCACCACCGACACCGACTGGGACCTCGACAAGGCCCACCCGGCCGCGTCCAGCGCCGACATCGACTACCTGCTGGAACACGTCAACTCGGTGCTCGCGGTGCCGCTCGGCCGCGACGACGTGCAGGGCGTGTACGCCGGGCTTCGCCCGCTGCTCGCCGGGGAGTCCGACGCCACCAGCAAGCTGTCCAGGGAGCACACGGTCGCCCATCCGGTGCCCGGCCTCGTGGTCGTGGCGGGCGGCAAGTACACCACCTACCGGGTGATGGCGAAGGACGCGGTCGACGAGGCCGTGCACGGCCTGGACATGCGGGTCGCCGACTGCGTCACGGAGGAGACCCCGCTGCTGGGCGCCGAGGGCTACCACGCGCTGTGGAACGCGCGCGCCCGGATCGCCGCCCGCACCGGACTGCACGTGGCCCGCGTGGAACACCTGCTGAACCGGTACGGCTCCCTGACCGAGGAAGTCCTGGACCTCATCGCCGCCGACCCCGGCCTGGGTGAGCCCCTGGCCGCCGCCGACGACTACCTGCGCGCCGAGGTGGTGTACGCCGCCTCGCACGAGGGCGCCCGGCACCTGGACGACGTCCTCACCCGCCGCACCCGCATCTCCATCGAGACCTTCGACCGGGGTGCCCGCAGCGCCCGTGCGGCCGCCGAGCTGATGGCACCGGTCCTCGGCTGGGACAAGGACCAGATCGAGCGCGAGGTCGAGCACTACGAGAAGCGGGTGGAGGCCGAGCGCGAGTCCCAGCTCCAGCCCGACGACCAGACGGCGGACGCGGCGCGGCTGGGAGCGCCGGACATCGTGCCGCTCAGCTGAGGGAGCGGCGCGGCCGGAGCTCCTGCGGACACCGGTCCGCCCCGTCCGCCGGCAGCCGAACGACCGTCACCCGCGCGGGAAAAACACGCACTTCGCCCGACTTCCGGCATGTTGGCCCCGCCGGAGGGCAGGGGCACCCTGGGCGTTGAGCACTTGTCGAGTGAGAGACAATGGAGGCTCTGTCAGGGCGGGTTGTTTGAGGGGACGCATGTCGGAGGCGGAGCGGGCGGGTACATCTCGTCAGGGGACTCGTCAGGACAAGAGCGAGCGTCGTCTTCTCGCCGGGCGGTACCGGCTGGGAGACGTGCTGGGCCGGGGCGGTATGGGCACGGTCTGGCGCGCCGAGGACGAGACCCTGGGCCGGACGGTCGCCGTCAAGGAGCTGCGGTTCCCGTCGAACATCGACGAGGAGGAGAAGCGGCGCCTGATCACGCGCACCCTGCGCGAGGCCAAGGCGATCGCCCGGATCCGCAACAACAGCGCGGTGACCGTCTACGACGTGGTCGACGAGGACGACCGGCCGTGGATCGTCATGGAGTTGGTGGAGGGCAAGTCCCTCGCCGAGGCCATCCGCGAGGACGGCCTGCTGGAGCCGAAGCGCGCCGCCGAGGTGGGTCTCGCCATCCTCGACGTGCTGCGCTCCGCGCACCGCGAGGGCATCCTGCACCGGGACGTGAAGCCGTCCAACGTGCTCATCGCCGAGGACGGCCGGGTCGTGCTCACCGACTTCGGCATCGCGCAGGTCGAGGGCGACCCGTCCATCACCTCCACCGGCATGCTCGTGGGCGCCCCCTCCTACATCGCCCCGGAGCGCGCCCGCGGCCACAAGCCGGGCCCGGCGGCCGACCTGTGGTCACTGGGCGGCCTGCTGTACGCGGCGGTCGAGGGAGTGCCCCCGTACGACAAGGGGTCGGCGATCGCCACGCTCACCGCGGTGATGACCGAGCCCCTGGGAGAGCCGAAGAACGCGGGCCCGCTGAGGGACGTCATCCACGGCCTGCTCACCAAGGACCCGGCCAAGCGGCTCGACGACGCCGGCGCCCGGGCGCTGCTCAACGCGGTCCTTGAGGCTCCCGAGCCGGAGATCCTGGACGCCACGCGGGTGGTTCCGCTGCCCGCGCAGCCCGGCCCGTCCGAGGAGGAGCGCGGGGGCAAGCGGGGCGAGGAGGCCGCGGAGAAACTGCGCGGGGCGCTGCGGTCGGTCCGCAAGGCGGCCGGGGCGGCCACCGCGGCCGCGTCGGCGCGGACGAAGACCGGCGGCGACACGGTGGCGCCGGGTGAGGGCACCGGCGGAGCGGCGGGCGCGGGCGGTGCCACGGCCGGCGGTGCACGGCCGGCCGTCCCCGGCGGGGCGCGCACGGCGTCCTCCGGCGGAACGCGGCCCGGCTCCTCCGCCGGACGGCAGGGAGGCCCGGCCTCCGGTACCGCCGCTGTGCCGAACTCCAGCACGAACAAGCCGAGTTCGGGCTGGCCCACGGTGCCGCCACCGGACTTCGACCTGCCGCCGCGGCCGGTGCCGAGGGCGCCGCTGACCGACGTGGTGCCCAGGCGCACGCTGGTCATCATCGCCGTGGTGGTCGCCCTCGCCGTGCTCGGCACCGTCCTGGCCTTCGCCCTGAACGGCGACGACGGCAAGGACGGCAAAACCGGGGCCAAGGCGGCGGCGAGCGCGAGCGCGTCCGCCAAGCAGGACAAGGGCGACAGGAGCACGGGCAGCGGGAACCGGGCGGGCACGGCGAGCCCGTCGTCGGCCGGCACCGGTTCCGCGCCGGGCGGCGCGGTCGACGCGAGCGCGTCCACCGGCGACTCCGGCGACGCCGGCTCGAAGTCCGGCTCCAAGGACGGCGGGAGCGCGCCGGTGGTGTCGACCCGAAAGGGCGACCAGGGGTACTCGATCGGGCTCCCCAAGGGGTGGTCGTACCAGTCCACCGGCAGTGCGGGCGACCGGTACACGGGGCCCGACGGGCAGAAGCTGCTCGTCGCCTGGACCACCGCTCCCAAGTCCGACCCGGTGGCGGACTGGCGGAACCAGGAACACGGGATGGTGCGTTCCCAGTACCAGCGCGTCCATATCGAGAAGGTGGACTACCGCGGCTGGAACACCGCCGACTGGGAGTTCACCTACGTCGACGGGGGCACCAAGTACCGCACCATCGACCGCGGTTTCGTGGTCAACGGCCGGCTCGGGTACGGAATGATGTACACCGCGAAGGCCGCGAACTGGGACAGCACGCTGCGCAAGGACACCTGGAAGACCCTCACGGCCTCCTTCGAGCCCAAGTCGTAGGCACCGATCGCTCGTTTGGGGCGTGGGAATCCGTCATCCACTCGGTGCGGGTTGCCTCCGGCGCGTATCGTGAATGGTTGCGGACCGTACGCAGCCGGGAGCGTGTGCGAAACGGGTCGCCAGGCGAACGGATGTGACCAACCGGGCGGCCGGGGGAGGCAAAGTGGACGACTACGCGGGTCGGGTGCTCGCCGACCGCTACCGCCTGCCGCTGCCGCCGTCCGACGAGTACGAACTCACCGAGACCCGCGCCTTCGACACCTACAGTGGCCAGGAAGTGCTCGTCCGGCAGGTGCCGCTGCCGGAGGTCGTCGAGGCCGAGGTGCTCGACGCGGAGGGACTTCCCGAGGGCTTCACCGCGCGTGAGCGCGGGGCCGCGGCCCGGCGGACGGCGGACGCCCGGTCCGCCACGCGGCGGCCCGCCGACCCGGCCGTGCGGCGTGCCGTCGAGGCCGCCCAGGCGGCGGCCCGCATCCCCGACCACCCGCGTCTCGACCAGGTCTTCGACGTGTTCGCCGAGGGCGGGTCGCTGTGGGTCGTCAGCGAGCTGGTGGCCGCGCGCCCGCTGGCCGCGCTGCTCGCCGAGAAGCCGCTGTCGCCGTACCGGGCGGCCGAGGTCGCCGCCGACGTGCTGATGGCGCTGCGGGTGCTGCACGGGCACGGCTGGGTGCACCGCAACATCACCGCCCGCACCGTGCTGGTCTGCGACGACGGCCGCGTGATGCTGACCGGCCTCGCCGTCGGCGCCGCGGAGGAGGCGTTGTGCGGGTACGACCCGGTACCGGCCCCTGACGACGTGACGGCTGAAGCCCCGGGCCCGGGCGGCACGGGGGCGGCGGGCACCGGGCCGGGCGCCCGCTCGGAGAGGACCCCGTTCGCCGGCGGGCAGGGCTCTTTCCCCGGTCCGGCCGGTGGCCCCGGCGGCGGGGCGGCCGGAGCGGGACCGGTGCCTGGCGCCGACGTCGATCCCGAGGCCGCGCGCCGGGCCGCGATCCGGGCGCGGGCGGCCGGAGGGCTGCCGGTGCAGGGGGCGAACGGGGTGTCCGGCGGCACCGGAGCGCCGGGCACGGCGGGGCAACGGCCCCTGGACAGCGACGCCGACGTCCGTGCCGCCCGCGCCGGTGCCATCGCCGCCTACCGTGCGGGCGCCCGCGCCGCCGCCCGGGTACAGGAGGCCCGGCAGAGCGGGCCCCCCGCCCTGCCCGGGGCCCGGCCGCCCACCGAGGACAGCACCGGCGGCCCGGCACGGCCGACGTACCCGGACGGCTCCGGAAGCACGCCGCCGCCCGGACGCATCGCCGACCCCTACGGCGTCCAGGGCGCCCCCTGGTACGGCGCCACGCCGCGCCCCGGCACGGCCGACGGCTCCCCGGACCTGAGCGGCGGTCCGCGGCATCCCAGGCTTCCCGCGGCGGACCAGCCCCCCGCCCACCCGCACGTCCCCGGACAGGCACCCGCACCGGCCCACGGGACCGGCACCACCCCTGCCCGTCACGTCGGCGACCTGCCCTCCCAGGCCACCGGCCCCGGCCGCAGGCCCGGCACCATGCCCTCCCCGTCCACCGGCCCCGCCCATCCGCTCCACCCCCCGCTCCCTTCCGGCCGCCCCCGCTGGGACGACGCCGGGGCGGGTGGCCGGCGGGGGCCCGGCACCGCGCTCGCGGCCGAGCGGGCGCGGCAGGTGCGGATGACCGTCGTGGGCCCGGTGACCGAGCGGTGGGCGCCGGAGCAGGCCGGACCCGTGCACGAGAACTGGCAGCTGGCGGCACCGATCGGGCCGTCGACCGATCTGTGGGCGCTGGGCGCGTTGTTGTTCCGGGCCGTGCAGGGGCACGCGCCGTATCCGGAGGAGTCGACGGCCGAGCTGGTGCAGCTGGTGTGCGCCGAGCCGCCCGCCTTCGCCGAGGAGTGCGGCCCGCTGCGGCCGGTCGTGGAGTCGCTGCTGCGCCAGGACCCCACCGAGCGCCTCGACTTCGAGGAGCTGAACGGCTGGCTGCGCTCGCTGGTGCGCTCCGCGCCGGAGCCGGACGCCGGCACCCATGTCGTACCCGTGCCGCCCGCCGATCCGAGCCGGCTGCCGATCGTCCGGCGCCGCGGCGAGCTGGTGCGGCTGCGGCGGCGGCGCGCCGGACTGCCCGAGGCCCATCCGCACGGGCGGCACAAGCGGGCCCGGGAAGAGGAGCGTTCGCCGCGCAGCCTCGGCCGCACCCTGCTCCTGCTGATCCTGCTCCTGCTGGCCGGCGCGGTCGCCTACGCCCTGCTGTTCATGCCCAGACAGGGGGCGACCGGGGCGGCGGGCAGCGACCGTACCGGCACCGCGGGGGAGGCGAGTCCCGAGCCGTCGCACACCCGGCCGCAGCCGTCCTCGGGGCAGGACGCGCCGCAGAGCAGCGCGCCCGCCACCGAGACCCAGACCGGCGGCGATCCGTCCGTCGCCGACGGTTTCACCCTGCGCAAGGACCCGGACGGCTTCCAGGTGGCCGTCGCCCAGGGCTGGGACCGCACCCCGAAGAACGGCAGCGGCCAGGTGGTCTACGCACACGGGAACTTCGAGCTGATCGTCGTACCCGGACGGGACAGCGCCTCGGAGTACGGCAGTGACCCGATGCGCTACCAACGGGACAAGGAACGCGAACTCCAGCCGTACCGGGACTCCAGCTGGGCCACGGCCACCGGGCTGAGAACCATCACGGTGGGCGGACGGACCATGGCGGAGGGGCAGTTCACCTGGACCGACGGGCAGGGCCGCGACCTGTACGTGCGGAACATGGCGATCCTGCTGGACGGCCGCTACCACCTCGTCCAGGTGCGCGGCCCGGAGGCCGAGCGGGACCAGGTGACGCGGCTGTACGAGCAGGCCACGACGACGTACCGCTACACGCGTTGAGCGCCCTGTACACGGGGGCGGCGGCAACCGTCACAGTGCTGTCACCTTGGGACCCCCCTGGTTCCCAGTTGATGGGCCGGTCCTTAATCTGACCCTGTCAAGAGCATTGCGGGGCAACGTGAATCAGATGCAGGGCCTGCTCATAGCGGGCCGCTACCGGCTCGCCGATTCCATCGGCAGCGGTGGCATGGGCCGGGTGTGGCGTGCCCACGACGAGGTGCTGAACCGGACGGTCGCCGTGAAGGAGTTGACCGCCGCGCTCTACGTCTCCGACAGCGACCGGGCCGTTCTGCTCGCCCGGACCCGGGCCGAGGCCCGCGCCGCCGCGCGCATCAACCACTCCGCGGTCGTCACCGTGCACGACGTCCTCGAACACGACGGCCGTCCCTGGATCGTCATGGAGCTGGTCGAGGGCAACTCGCTGGCCGACGAGGTCAAGGAGCAGGGGCGGGTGGAGCCCAGGGAGGCCGCCCGTATCGGGCTGTGGGTGCTGCGGGCGCTGCGTGCCGCGCACTCCGCCGGTGTGCTGCACCGGGATGTCAAGCCCGGCAACGTACTCCTCGGCCGGGACGGCCGGGTGCTGCTCACCGACTTCGGAATCGCCCAGATCGAGGGCGACTCCACCATCACCCGCACCGGAGAGGTCGTCGGCTCGGTCGACTACCTCGCGCCCGAGCGGGTGCGCGGCCACGACCCGGGCGCGGCCTCGGACCTGTGGGCGCTCGGCGCCACGCTGTACACGGCGGTCGAGGGCCGTTCGCCGTTCCGCCGCACCTCACCGCTGGGCACCATGCAGGCGGTCGTCGAGGAGGAGGCCGACGAGCCGCGCCACGCCGGTGCGCTCGGCCCCGTGATAGCCGCCCTGCTGCACAAGGAACCCGACCGGCGGCCCGGCGCGGAGGAGGCGGAGCAGATGCTCGCCGAGGCGGCCGAGGGCCGCCGCCCGCACACGGCCCAGGCGTTCATCCCGACCCAGGGCTCGGGCGTGCACGCCTACGGGGCGAGCACCTCGGGTCACGGTCCCGGACCATCCGCATCCGGTTACGGTCCCACGGGAACCGCCCCCGGCTACGGCCCCGGAGTGCCGGCGGGCCCGGGCCGTTCCACGACCGGGCCGACGGCCGTGGCGCCCACGCCCCCGGGCCCGGCACCCGTACCGCCCAGGCCCCGCCGTCGGCTGCGCACCCTCGCCCTGGTCATCGCCGTCGCCGCGGTGCTCGGCGGTGGCACGGCGGTGGCCTTCCAGGAGTGGGGCGGCGGCTCGGAGCAGGACACCGGGGCGAGCGGGGGCGCGGGCCCGGCCACGACCTCGCCCTCCGCGAGCGGCAGCGCTTCGCCGGGCGGTGACACAAGCGTGCGCGCCGGCTGGGAGGTCCAGCACGACCCGCTCGGTTTCAGCCTCTCCCTGCCCAAGGGCTGGAAGCGGAAGGTCTACGAGCTCAAGGGCGGCCTCAAACAGATCGACTACAGCCCCGACCACGGCTACCACTTCGTCCGCATCGCCGTCAACGGCTCGCCCGACTACGCCGACGCCTACCACCACCAGCTGGACCTGGAACAGCAGTTGGAGCGACTGGTCGACTACAAGCGTGTGGTCCTGAAGCCGAACATCTACCGCGACCGCAGCGGCTCGGTGTGGGAGTACACCTGGTACGCGCTGAAGAAGGACGAGCCGCACATCCCCGGCCCGCGCCACGCGATCGAGGAGACGTACTTCTCGCGGTCCGGCACCGAGTACGCCATCTACATGTCCACACCGGAACAGGACTGGGCGAAGACCAGCAAGCAGTTCAGGTGGGTGCTGCAGGGCTGGCAGGAGCCGGCCGCCGGCTGACGGGGGCCGACGCGGCCGTTGACACGGCCGAAACCGGCTGGTCGATCGGTCCGGCTTGGCTGATCGGCGCCCCGGAGCGGGCGGGTCCGGTGAGGCATGATGGGGCCCATGGGGACCGAGAGCGCCGACTTCCGGGTGATCGCGGGCCGTTACCGCCTGGAGGCACGCATCGGGCGTGGCGGCATGGGCGTCGTATGGCGGGCCCTCGACCAGGTGCTGGGGCGCCGGGTCGCGGTCAAGGAACTCCTCCCGGACGACTCCCTCTCCGAGGACGACGCGCGGCGCCGCCGGGACCGTACGTTCCGCGAGGCCCGGGCGGTCGGCAGGCTGCGGCATCCGCACATCATCGTCGTGCACGACGTGGTGGATCACGACGAACGCCCTTACCTCGTCATGGAGTTGGTCGACGGGACCTCGCTCGCCGACCTGATCTCCCGGCAGGGCCCGGTCGACGCCGCCGAGGCCGCGCGGATCGGCGTCGCGCTGCTCGGGGCGGTGCGCACCGCGCACGAGGCAGGGGTGCTGCACCGGGACATCAAACCCGCGAACGTCCTGATCGAGAGGGGCACCGGCCGGGTCGTGCTGACCGACTTCGGCATCGCGCAGGTCGCGGGCGCCACCACGCTCACCGAGACCGGGTCCTTCGTCGGCTCGCCCGAGTACACCGCGCCGGAGCGGATGTCGGGGGTGCGCACCGGCCCCGAGTCCGACCTGTGGTCGGTCGGCGCGCTGCTGTGCACGGTGCTCAGCGGCGAGTCGCCGTTCCGGCGCGACTCGCTCGGCGGCATCCTGCACGCCGTCGTCGCCGCCGAGATCAGGCCACCCGACGAGGCCGAGCCGCTGCTGCCGGTCGTACGGGGGCTGCTGGAACGCGACCCCGACCGGCGGCTCGGCGCGGCCGAGGCCGAGCAGATGCTGCGGACCTTCCTGGAGACCGGCCGCACTCCGGAAGCACCGGACACCCCGGGCCCCACCACTCCCGGTCTCGTCCACCGGATCGGCGGGGGCCGCACGCCGAGGTCCGGTGCGGCGGGCGGACGTACGGAGAGGTCCGACACGCCGGGGAACCTCGGGTCCCAGGCCGGTCCGCCCCACCCGCCGACCCGGCCTGACCTGCCACGCGGCGGCCCACCTGAGGTACCGGCCGCCTCCGAACCGGCGGCGCAGCCCCAGCCCCAGGCCCGGCCGTCGTCCACGCGCGGCGTGCTGGTCGCGGCCCTGCTGGTCGCCGCGCTGGCCGGGGCCGGCGTGTCGGCGGCGGCGCTGCTGCTGCACCGGGACGGCGGCGGGGGCGGCGGCACGCCCGGCGGCACGGCGACGTCCCCGGCGACCGGTACCGGTACGCGCCCGACCGCACCCCCCACTCCCACCACCGCCGGCCCGACACCCACCGGCCCCGCCTCGACCGGCCCGCCCACCGCGCCCTCCGGTTACCGCACCGCGCGGGACCCGGCCGGCTTCTCCCTCGCTGTACCGGCGGACTTCACCCGCAGTCCGCAGGGCGAGCGCGTCTTCTACCTCTCGCCCGGCGACACCTTCCGCCTCGGCGTCAAGGCCGCCGATCCCCAACCCGGCGGCCCGCCGGGCGTCATGGAACGGTCGGCCGCCAAGGGCCCGTCCACCAACCCCGGTTACCGCGACGGCCGGGTCACCCGCACCACGCACCACGGACACGCCGCCGCCCTGTGGGAGTTCACCTGGGACGGCTTCAGCGCGGCGGAGGGACCGCGCCACACCTACGACCTGTGCTGGGAGGAGGCCGGGCGGTTGTACGACGTGTGGGTGTCGGCGCCGGTCGGCAAGGTGCGGGAGGCGCGGGAGTACTTCGACGTGGCGGTCGACACCTTCCGGGTGGGCCCCTGACCCCGGCTGCTCGGTCACGGGTGGGTGACCGGTTCGCGTTCCCTGTGGCTGCGGGCGCCGGTGGCGCGATATGGATGGTTCATGAGCAGTGAGGGGGGCGTCGGTCAGGGCACCGACGACACGACGAGTTTTGTTCTGCAACCGCCGCAGCCGCAACCGGACAAGCTGATCGCCGGCCGGTACCGGCTGCTCGGCAAGCTGGGCCATGGCGGGATGGGGACGGTGTGGCGGGCCAAGGACGAGACGATGGACCGTGAGGTCGCCGTCAAGGAACCCCGGATACCGGACCACCTTCCCGAACGGGAACGCGCCAACGCCTTCGAGCGCATGCGCCGCGAGGCCCGCGCCGCGGCCCGCCTCGACCACCCGGCGGTGGTGAACGTCCATGACGTGGCGGTCGTCGGCGGGCGGCCCTGGATCGTGATGGAGCTGGTGCACGGACGCACCCTCGGCGACGTCCTGCGGGAGGGCACGCTGGGCGCGCGCGAGGCGGCCCGGATCGGCCTCCAGGTGCTCGGCGCGCTCGAGGCGGCGCACGCGGCGGGCGTCCTGCACCGGGACGTCAAGCCGGACAACGTCCTGCTCGGCCGGTACGACCGGGTGGTCCTCACGGACTTCGGGATCGCGCAGATCGAGGGCGACACACGGCTCACGGACACCGGCGGCTTCGTCGGCTCGCCCGAGTACATCGCACCGGAGCGGGTGCTGGGGCAGCGGCCCGGCCCGGCGAGCGACCTGTGGTCCCTGGGCGTCCTGCTGTACACGGCCACCGAGGGCGTCTCGCCGTTCCGGCGCAGCAACACCCCGGCCACCCTGCAGTCGGTGCTCAACTCCACCCCGGCCGCGCCCGCCTCCGCCTCCGGTCCGCTGGCCGAGGTCATCGACGGGCTGCTGCGCAAGGACCCCGCGCACCGGCCGCCGGCCGACCGGGTCCGGGCGCTGCTGGAGGACGCGGCGCGGCCCCCGGCGCCCCCGGCACCTCCGGCACCTCCGGTACCGACGCAGCCCGGGCAGACCGTGCCTCTCGCCGTCCCTGCCCGGCGCCTCGGCCGCACGGCGTGGCTGGGCGCGGGCGCGGCACTGGTCGCGGCCGCGGTGACGGCGTACCTCGTCCTCGCCGACCCCTTCGCCGGCCCGCTGCCCGACGGCTGGGCGAGGAAGCCGGAGGCGAAGCTGGGCGCCACCGTCGCCGTGCCCGCGGCCTACCAGGCCGTCAGGCCCGACAAGGACGCCACCGACAAGAACTGGGTGACCTACGAGGACCCGAGCGGCACCGTCTGGGTCGAGTTGCACGTGGCCCGGCGGGCGGACGACTCGCTGCACGAGATCAAGAACAGCGCGCGGTCCCAGATGTACGCCGACGACGAGAAGTTCCGTACCGACGGCGAGTACACCCTGAACATGCCCAAGGGCGCGCGGACGCACCCGGACGACACGGCCACGTACCACGGCAGGCAGGCCGCGAAGAACACCGTCGGCTACACGACCGACGACAGCGACCACCCGCGCCCGCGCGAGATCCAGGTCTTCTACTACCGCACCGGCGCCGGAGACATGTACACGCTCACGATCGGCTACCCGGGCCCGAAGCGACTTCACGGCGCGCGGCCGGGAGGTGGCCGGGGCGGCGATCGCCAACGTGGACATCAGGAAGCCGTGACACGCGAGTGTCGAGGCTCCGGTACCGGCCAGGGGTGATCCCGAACTCCCGGCTGAAGGCGTGCGAGAGGGCGCAGGGGCTGCCGTACCCGGTCACACCCCCGGCTCCTCCGTCCTGCGCGTCGAATCCCGGGGTGAGCGGGCCGTGTTCGTCGGGGACCTGCTGCACAGCCCGGTGCAGATCCTGCACCCCGAGTGCAGCAGCTGCTTCTGCCTCGACCCGCGGGAGGCGGCCGCGACCCGGTCGCGGGTCCTGGAACGTGCGGCGGCCGAACGGGAGTTGGTCGTACCCGTCCACTTCGGCGGTGCCGGCGCGGTGGAGGTGCGGAAGGCCGGACAGGGCTTCACCCTGCACCGTTGGGCCGCCTGACCCCCGCTTCGACAAGGGCATGGTGCGCACGGTACTCATGTGACATGAGTGGAGACGGCGAACACCCGCCCGACGCACGTCTGATCGGCGGCCGCTACCGGCCGGCCGGACGCCTGGGGTCCGGCCCCACCGGGACCGTCTGGCGGGCCCGGGACGAGCAGGGGCAGGGACGCCGGGTGGCCCTCAAGGAGCCGCTGCTGCCCGGTGATCCGGCCGACGACGAGGAGAGCCGCCGTATCGCCCACCGGTTCTACCGGGAGGCCCGTGCCGCCGCCCGGGTGCGCCACCCCTCGGCCGTCACCGTCCATGACGTCGTCACCGAGGGCCATGTCCCCTGGATCGTCATGGAGTTGGTGGAGGGCGAGTCGCTGCGGGAGGTCCTGCGCCGTGGGCCCCTGCCGCCCGCCGAGGCCGCCCGCGTCGGGCTCGCCGTGCTCGGCGCCCTGCGCGCCGCGCACGCCGTCGGCATCGTGCACCGGGACGTCAAACCGGCCAACGTCCTGCTGGAGTCCGGCACCGGACGGGTGGTCGTCACCGACTTCGGCACCGGCGACGGACACCCGGGGGACGCGCCCGCCGGATTCGTCGCCCCCGAGCGCGCCGCGGGCCCCGGCGCCGGGCCGGCCTGCGACCTGTGGTCCCTCGGCGCACTGCTCCACGCCGCCCTGGGGGACACGGTTCCCGGGCCGCTGCGCCCCCTGCTGGAGCGGCTGCGCGCGGACGAGCCCGAGGCGCGCCCCGGCGCCGAAGAGGTCACGGCGGCCCTGCGGGACTACCTCGGGCTCACGCCCGCACCGGACCCGGACCCGGCGCCGGCCGTCGCCCCCGAGCCCTCCCGGCCCGCACCTGCCGGACCCCCTCGCCGCACGCCGCGGACCGCGCTGGGGCTCCTCCTCGCGAAGAAAGCCGGACTCGAATGATCGTTCTGCGTGCGACTCCTTCTCCGCCCTGATCAGCACATTCTCCGCCAGTGATCACTGGCAGTGTGTGAGCACTCGGTGAATCCCCGTTACCGACGGGTACACAAAGGCTCCGCCCCGGCATACCCTGCGCGTCATGACGGACACGCAGGCCCCGGACAGCACCGGCACCAACCCGTACGCGCCCGCCCCCGAAGGCGCCCGCACCGCCGCCGACGTGGTCACCCCGGAACTGGTGGCCCAGCTCACCAAGGGCGTCGTCGGCTCGGGCCGTACCGCCAACCACACCCCGTTCACCGGCGAGAAGCTGGCCGACCTGCCCGAGTCCACCCCCGAGGACGTACAGAAGGCCTTCGAGGCGGCTCGTGCCGCACAGGCCGTGTGGGAGAGGACCCCGGTACGGCAGCGGGCCGCCGTCCTGCTCCGCTTCCACGATCTGGTGCTGCAGCGCCAGGCCGAGGTGCTCGACCTCATCCAGCTGGAGACGGGCAAGGCCCGGCTGCACGCGCACGAGGAGGTGCAGGCCGTCGCCGTCGCGGCCCGCCACTACGGCCGCAAGGCCCCCGTCTACCTGCGGCCCAAGCGGCACACCGGCGCCGTGCCCACGCTCACGAAGGTCACCGAGCTCCGCCACCCGCGCGGGGTCGTGGGCCAGATCGCCCCGTGGAACTACCCCCTGGAACTGTCCGTCGGCGACGCGCTGCCCGCCTTCGTCGCCGGCAACGCGGTGGTGATGAAGCCGGACACCGAGACCTGCCTGACCGCTCTGTGGGCCCGTGACCTGCTCATCGAGGCAGGACTGCCCGCCGACGTCTTCCAGGTGGTGCTCGGCGAGGGCCCGGTCGTCGGCCCCGAGGTCGTCAAGCACGCCGACTACGTCTCCTTCACCGGCTCCACCCGCACCGGCCGTGAGGTGGCCCAGGGCGCCGCCTCCCGGCTGGTCGGCGTCTCCCTCGAACTCGGCGGCAAGAACGCCATGCTGGTGCTGGACGACGCCGACATCGAGAAGGCCGCCGCCGGCGCCGTACGCGCCTGCTTCTCCTCCGCCGGACAGCTCTGCATCTCCATCGAGCGGCTGTACGTCCACGAGTCGATCGCCGACGCCTTCCTGGAACGCTTCGCCGCCCGCACCAGGGCGATGCGGCTCGGCAACTCCCTCGCCTACGGCGCCGACATGGGCTCGCTGGTCGGCGAGCGGCAGCTGAAGACCGTCGAACGGCATGTGGCGGACGCCGTCGCCAAGGGCGCGACGGTGATCGCGGGTGGCACGGCCCGCCCCGACATCGGCCCCTACTTCTTCGAGCCGACCGTCCTCGACGGCGTCGAGGACTCCATGGCCGTGTGCGAGGAGGAGACCTTCGGCCCGGTCGTCTCGGTCTACCGCTTCTCCTCCGACGACGAGGCGGTCGAACGCGCCAACGCCACGCCGTACGGCCTCAACTCCTCGGTCTGGACGACCAGCGCCCGGCGCGGCCGGGAGATCGCCGCCCGGCTGCGCACCGGCACCGTCAACGTCAACGAGGGTTACGCCCCCGCCTACGGCAGCGTCCAGTCCCCGATGGGCGGCATGAAGGACTCCGGCCTCGGCCGTCGCCACGGCTCCGAGGGCATCCTCAAGTACACGGAGGCCCAGACGGTGGCCCAGCAGCGGCTGTTGCCGATGGCGCCGTCGCTGGGCATGACCGACGAGAAGTACGCGGCGTTCATGACCACGAGTCTGCGGCTGATGAAGGCATTCCGGTTCAGGTAATTCCCTAGGGGCGCGGGGAACTGCGCGACCAACCACACACGGCCCGCACGCGACACTCAACGAGGAGACCCCGTGCCCCAGGACGCTTACGACTACGACGTCCTCGTCATCGGCTCCGGCTTCGGCGGATCGGTATCCGCCCTCCGCCTGACAGAAAAGGGCTACAAAGTCGGCGTGCTGGAGGCGGGACGCCGTTTCACCCGCGAGTCCCTGCCGAAGAACTCCTGGGACCTGAAGAACTACCTCTGGGCCCCCAGGCTCGGCATGTACGGCATCCAGCGCATCCACCTGCTGGGGAACGTGATGGTGCTGGCCGGCGCGGGCGTCGGCGGCGGTTCGCTCAACTACGCCAACACCCTCTACGTACCGCCGAAGGCCTTCTTCGACGACCCCCAGTGGCGGGACATCACCGACTGGCAGGAGGAGCTCAAGCCGTACTACGACCAGGCCCAGCGCATGCTCGGCGTACGGCTCAACCCGACGATGACCCCCTCCGACGTGCATCTGAAGGCCGCGGCCCGGCGGATGGGCGTCGGTGACACCTTCCACCTCGCCCCGGTCGGCGTGTTCTTCGGCGACGGCAAGGACGCCGACGGGAAGGCGCGGGCCAGGCCCGGCGAGCAGGTGGACGACCCGTACTTCGGCGGCGCCGGCCCGTCCCGCAACGCCTGCACGGAGTGCGGCGAGTGCATGACCGGCTGCCGGCACGGCGCGAAGAACACCCTGAACGAGAACTACCTCCACCTCGCCGAGAAGGCGGGCGCGGTGGTCCACCCCATGACGACGGTCATGTCCGTCACGGACGACTCACGGGGCGGGTACGCGGTGGCGACCCTGCCGACGGACCAGCGGAAGAAGGGCCGGGGCCGGACCTTCACCGCGCGCCGGGTCGTCCTCGCGGCCGGTACGTACGGCACGCAGACCCTGCTGCACCGGATGAGCGCGGGCGGCCAGCTGCCGTACCTGTCGAAGCGGCTGGGCGACCTGACCCGGACCAACTCCGAGGCACTGGTCGGTGCGCAGACCGACAACCGCCGCTACCGCAGGGCGACCGGTGAGCCGAAGGCCGACTTCACGCGGGGCGTCGCGATCACCTCCTCGATCCACCCGGACGAGAACACCCACATCGAGCCGGTCCGCTACGGCAAGGGCTCCAACGCGATGGGCGGCCTGTCGATCCTCCAGGTGCCGTACGCCGAGGGCTCCTCCCGGGCGCTGGCCTGGCTGGCGAACGCGGCCCGGCACCCGCTGCTGGTCCTGCGCTCCCTCTCCAACCGGCGCTGGTCCGAGCGGACCATCATCGGCCTGGTCATGCAGTCGCTGGACAACTCCCTGACGACGTACCTGAAACCGGACGGGGTCGGCAAGGGCCTGCTGACCGCCCGGCAGGGCCACGGCGCCCCGAATCCCAAGCAGATCAGGGCCGCCACCGAGGCCGCTTCCGCGCTCGCCACCGAGATCAACGGCTTCGCGGGCAGCAACGTCGGCGAGCTGATGGGCACCCCGCTCACCGCGCACTTCCTCGGCGGCTGCCCCATCGGCGACTCGCCCGAGACCGGGGTGATCGACCCGTACCACCGTGTCTACGGCCACCCCGGCATCTCGGTCGTGGACGGCGCCGCGGTCTCGGCGAACCTGGGCGTGAACCCGTCGCTGACGATCACCGCACAGGCCGAGCGTGCGATGTCCTTCTGGCCGAACAAGGGCGAGGAGGACGCGCGGCCGGCGCCGGGAGCGGCGTACGAGCGGCTGAAGCCGGTGGAACCGCGCACCCCGGCGGTACCGGCGGAGGCCTTCGGCGCGCTGCGCCTGCCGTTCCTGGGGATGCCGGCGGTACCCCCGAAGAACTAGCCCGGCGGACGCACGAGGCCGACGGGACACGCGAAGCCGACGGGACGCAGGAAGGGGGACCTGCATCCCCCTCCGAAGGCAGGTCCCTCTTGCTGCTTCTTTGATTCGGCAGGTTTGATCGGCGAAGGCCGCGAAGGGTTGCTTCGCGCGCGCCGAATATTCGTGTGGCGTGGGTCACAGGCATGGTGGGGGGCGGCGGGCACACCGAAGGGCCCCGCGGGACGGAGAGGCCGCGGGGCCCTTCTTCGGTCAGCACCGACGTCAGGGCAGCGTCGGTGCCTGGGTGCGGCGCCGGGGGGTTGCGCCGCTGGTTCTGGTGTATGTGGGCAGTTTTTCCGCCGGCCGGCCCCGGGCGTCCCCGGAGCCGGCCGTTCTCTTGGGTGACCGGACTGCTGTCCCCTGCCGTCCGGTCACTTCCCTGGAGCGGGGTCCCACGGCGCACGGCACGACCCGTACGCCTCACCGCTCCAGCGAGCCACGCGTGGTTCTGTCGGGCCCGCCCCTGGCTGGCACGGACACCCCGCTCAACGAAGCGGTACGGGCGCCGGTCACGCGCCGTACGGGTGAGACGGCGCTCGAACTCAGATACGGCCGCTCAGATACGGCCGCTCAGACACGGCCCCGGCACAGCTCCAGCAGGGTCATGGCGAGGCCGGTGCCGGGCTTGCCGAGGGCCTCGCGGTAGCGGCCGAGGATCTCCATCTCGCGGGAGAGGTTCACCCGGCGCCCGCCGGAGGCGATGCGGGTCTGCTGGACGACGGCGGAGACGGCCATCCGCTCCTGGATGAGACCGATGATCCGGTCGTCGAGCACATCGATGCGCGCCCGGGCGTCGGCGATGGTCACGTCCGGAGCAGCGGTCTCCCGCGGGGTCGTGGTGGTCATGTCGGGGCTCCTGGTGAAGGTGGCGGGGACGCCCCGGAACGGCAGGACCCGGAAAACGACAGGCGCCCCGGGCCTTGTCGGCCCGGGGCGCCTGGGAAGTCGCTTGGCGTTGGCTCAAGCAGCACGACCATGGCAGCCGGCGGGCCGGATGCCATAGGTAAAGAAGCGGGTCGTCTGCGTGAGCATGGGGCCAGTATGCCACGGCGAAGTCCAGGGGAAGCCCTTCGCGCCCACACCGTTAGACTCGGTAGCACAGACCCCCGCCCGACCACCAGAAGGCACCCCGTGTCATCAGCGACTTCGCCTGCCGCCACCCCCGACACCGTCCTGGTCGTCGACTTCGGCGCGCAGTACGCCCAGCTCATCGCCCGTCGCGTCCGCGAGGCGCGGGTCTACAGCGAGATCGTGCCGAGCACCACGCCGGTGAAGGAGATGCTCGCCAAGAACCCCGCGGCGATCATCCTCTCCGGCGGCCCCTCCTCGGTGTACGAGACGGGCGCCCCCACCCTCGACCGCGAGCTCTTCGAGGCCGGCGTCCCCGTCTTCGGCATGTGCTACGGCTTCCAGCTGATGGCACAGGCCCTCGGCGGCACCGTCGACAACACCGGCGCCCGCGAGTACGGCCGTACCGACCTGCACGTCTCCAAGAACTCCTCCACCCTGTTCGAGGGCACCCCGGCCGAGCAGCACGTGTGGATGTCGCACGGCGACGCGTGTTCCGCCGCCCCCGAGGGCTTCGCCGTGACCGCGTCCACGGACGTCGTCCCGGTCGCCGCGTTCGAGAACGACGAGAAGAAGCTCTACGGCGTCCAGTACCACCCCGAGGTCATGCACTCCACGCACGGCCAGCAGGTGCTGGAGCACTTCCTGTACCGCGGCGCGGGCCTGAAGCCGGACTGGACGACGGGCAACGTGATCGAGGAGCAGGTCGCCGCGATCCGCGAGCAGGTCGGCGACAAGCGGGCCATCTGCGGTCTGTCCGGCGGCGTGGACTCCGCGGTCGCCGCCGCCCTCGTCGCACGGGCCATCGGTGACCAGCTGACGTGCGTGTACGTCGACCACGGCCTGATGCGCAAGGGTGAGACCGAGCAGGTCGAGAAGGACTTCGTGGCCGCGACCGGCGTCAAGCTGGTCGTCGTGGACGCCGAGGAGCGTTTCCTGACCGCGCTCAAGGGCGTCTCGGACCCTGAGGAGAAGCGCAAGATCATCGGCCGCGAGTTCATCCGTGTCTTCGAGCAGGCGCAGGCCGACATCATCGCCGACGAGGGCCCGGCCGTGGAGTTCCTGGTCCAGGGCACCCTGTACCCGGACGTGGTCGAGTCCGGCGGCGGCACCGGCACCGCGAACATCAAGTCGCACCACAACGTGGGCGGCCTGCCCGAGGACCTCGAGTTCAAGCTGATCGAGCCGCTGCGCAAGCTGTTCAAGGACGAGGTCCGCATGGTCGGCCAGGAGCTGGGCCTGCCGGAGGAGATCGTCCAGCGCCAGCCGTTCCCGGGTCCCGGCCTCGGCATCCGTATCGTCGGCGAGGTCACCAAGGAGCGTCTGGACCTGCTCCGCGACGCCGACGCCATCGCCCGCGAGGAGCTGACCGCGGCCGGCCTGGACCGCGACATCTGGCAGTGCCCCGTGGTCCTGCTCGCCGACGTGCGCAGCGTGGGCGTCCAGGGCGACGGCCGCACCTACGGCCACCCGATCGTGCTGCGCCCGGTGTCCTCCGAGGACGCCATGACCGCCGACTGGTCCCGGCTGCCGTACGACGTCCTCGCCCGCATCTCGACCCGGATCACCAACGAGGTCCGGGACGTCAACCGCGTCGTCCTCGACGTCACCTCGAAGCCGCCGGGCACCATCGAGTGGGAGTAGTCCCGCTGTTCCTGACGGTCATGTCCGCTTGAGAGTGCGCACCGGCTCTCCGGGCTTCCAGACCTGGACGACCAGATACCTGTCGTCCTCGACGTAGGTCCGCACGACCTCCGTCAGCTCGGTGCGGAAGAGGTGGAACGGCTGCGGCGGTTCCACCTCTTTCACGTACCAGGCCTTCCGCGCGTCCCCGGCCTCGCACGCCCGCCCGGCGATCCGTACGTCCCCGCCGGCCGTGTCCGTGCCGTCCCCGGGGTTGGCCTGGAGCACGAAGCGCGGATCGCGGCGCAGATCGAGCGCCTTGCGGGAGCCGTCCATCATGCCGAGCCACAGCTCGCCCGCGCGGAAGTCGGCCTCAAGGCCGGAGGTGCGGGGCGAGCCGTCCTTGCGGAGGGTGGCGAGGACGTGATGGCGGAAGGCACCGAAGCGCCCCTCGACCAGCTTCGCCAGCTCGGGTTCGGCGGAGGCGAACCCCGCCCAGTTCATGCGTGTCATGCGCGCCAGTCTCCCCGGCAAACCGGACAACCTCTGTCCTGTATCCGTCGCGTACGTCATCTTTACAAAACAGCCCTGCCTTTTTGCGCTGACCGGCGGTAACTTCCGGCGCGTACAGCAATCCGCCCGCTGGAGGACCTATGCACGGGCCCACCCCGCCCCTGCCGCTGCCCACCGACCAGCTGCAGTTCGCCATGCCGCCGATGCACGAGTCGGTGGAGGACGAACGCCGGCACCGCAAGGAGCGGCTCGCCGGAGCCCTGCGGATCTTCGGACGGGCCGGGTTCGAGGACGGGGTCTCCGGGCACATCACCGCCCGCGACCCGGAGTTCTCCGACTGCTTCTGGGTCAACCCGTTCGGGATGCCGTTCAAGCACGTCACCGTCAGCGATCTCGTCCTCGCCAACCAGGACGGGCAGGTCGTCGAGGGCCGCTACCACGTCAACCAGGCCGCGTTCACCGTGCACGCCCAGGTCCACGCCGCCCGCCCGGACGTCGTCGCCGTCGCGCACTGCCACTCCGTGCACGGCCGCGCCCTCGCCGCGCTCGGCGAGCTGATCGACCCGATCACCCAGGAGAGCTGTGCCTTCTACGAGGACGTGGCGCTCTACGACGCGTACACCGGCGTCACCGTCGACGTCGAGGAAGGCCGCCGGATCGCCGGTGCCCTCGGCTCCCGCAAGGCGCTCGTGATGCGCAACCACGGGCTGCTCACCGTCGGCGACTCGGTGGACGCGGCGGCCTGGTGGTTCATGTCGATGGAGCGGTCCTGCCAGGTGCAGCTGATGGCGAAGGCGGCCGGCCGCCCGGTCCTCATCGACCACAAACTGGCCGTCGCCACCCGCGAACAGCTCGGCGGCGACCTGGTGGCCTGGATCAACTACCAGCCCCTGTGGCAGGACATCAGCCGCACCGAACCGGACCTGCTCAGCTGAAGCCCCTGAGCACGGCTGCCTTCGTCCGCGCGAACTCCTCGTCCGTGAGCACGCCCTCCCGGTGCAGTTCGCCCAGCTCCCGCAGCCGGCGCAGCAGGACGTCATGGTGACCGGCCTGCCCGGGCACCGCCGTCCGCTGCCCGTCCCGGCCGTCGTGGGCCGTGCCCGTACGGGTGGAGGGATGCGGCAGCCGGGCGGTGACGGCCGTCGCGACCAGCGCGGTCAGCAGATCGCGCCGCACGCTGCCCCACAGGTCCAGGGTGTAGGGATCCCGCTCGGGCGGCAGCTTGGAGAACACCGTCTCCGGGGTCACGAACCGCAGAAAACCGTCCTCGTAACCGGAGTTGGGCAGCCACTCCACCTGCACCAGGTCGCCGAGCGCGATGATCCGCGGGCCGGTCGCGCGTTTGACCCGGTCGGAGGTGTCGGCCCAGTCGATGCGCACCTGCGTGCCGTCGAAGGAGACCGTGCCGTCGGAGGACCGCACCGACACCGGCACCGGCGGGCCCGGCAGCAGATAGCCGGCCGTGGGCTCCCTGGGGACCCGGTCGAGGAGCACGGCGTGCCGGATCTCCTCGGCGACGTACTCCGCGACCCCACCGCGGTCCGCGTCCACCGTCAGCCGGTAGGGATCGGCCGCTTCCGGCAGCCGCCCGCCGGTCGCCTGGAGCAGCGGGTCGGCGCCCTCGCGCAGCCGCATCCGCAGCCGGCCACGCCCCCGCTCGGGTTCGTAGACGACGTCCGAGACCGCCTCCAGGGGCACGGAGATCTCCCCGTACGTCTGCCGGAACAGCGGCACGCAGCGGTGCAGTCCGGGGGTGATCCGGATCGTGCTGCCGTCGAAGGCCCAGGTCCCGTCCCGCTGGATGATCTCGGCCATACGGAAATTCTCGCAGCCGGGTCAACACAGCGGCCCGTACTTCACCCGCCGTGACCCCCCGCCCGATGGCCCCGGGCGGCCCGCCGTAGGGCACAATTCGCTGTCGACGCAGGGGAGTTGCGCGGCGGCGATCCGTTCCGACCAGGGACCGCCGGCCGTGCCGGAAGGTCGTGGGGAAGGCGGGCGCCGGGCGTGGCGGTGCAGGAGGCGAGACAGGGCACGGATGCCGTCGGGATACACGAGGGCGGCTGCGCCTGCGGGGACTGCCCGCACGGCGCCCGGGAGGGACACCGGCGGGCCGTCGCCGCGTTCCTGCGGCTGCGTGACGAGTACGCGGCCGGGCAGGGCCTGCCGGCCGCCGTGGCGCACTCCGCCTCGGCGTCCCGCCAGTGGGTCTCCGAGGAACTGACCGAGCGGGCGGAGGCCGTCGCCGACCGCGGCCGCGCCGAGGGCACGGCCTGGCTCGCCCGGCTGTGGCGGCGCACGGTGTGCGCGGTGTGGGGCGCGGTCCTCGCGCTGCTGCTCGGCGAGGCGCTCACCGCGGTCGGCGCGGGCTGGACCGGCGCCCGCACCGCGGCCCTGGCCGCCGCGCTCGTCGTCGCCGGCACGCTCAGCGCGGCCTCCTGGCTGCACCGGGCGCGCGGCGGGGCGCTCGCCCCGGTGATCGGTGAGGACAACCGGATGTCCACCTCGCGGACCGTCGCCGCCGGCTGGGTGCTCCTCGTCGGCTACGCCGTCCTGCTGCTGGCCGCCCGGCTGGCCGCCGCCTCCGACCACGCCGAACGCGACGCGCTGATCTCGGGCCTCGACCTCGCGCGCGGCGCCGGCGTGGTGACCGTCCTCGCCGTGGTGTGCGGCATCGCCGTCCTGGTCCGCCGGGTGGTGAGCCTGCGCATTCTGGCGCAGCGCCTGCAGAAGGTACCGGCGCACCGGCCGCGCGCCGCCGACCTGCTCACCGACGACTCCGGCCGGGGCGCCTTCGCCGACATCCAGTACGTCGCCATCAGCGCCGTCGCCCTGCTGTTCGCCGCCGTACGGCTGGCCCGCCGCCCCGACCAACTGCCCGACCTGCCCTGGGGGCTGGGCGTGGTGGTGCTGGTCTCGGCCGCGACCTACCTGGCCGGCAAGTACGCGGAGGGCGGCCGACCGGTCGTCCTCTCCGTGGTCCGCGCCCGCGAACCCGGTGACCTGGACGGGCCGATCCGCACCGGCGACGACATCGAGATCCGCGGTGCCGGCTTCGTCCCGCCGGGCGCACAGACCGCCGAGCGCCTCTCCCGCATGGTCGTCCGCATCGGCGCGGTCGACGTCCACGTACCGCTGGTCCCCGTCACCGGCGGCTTTCGCAACCCCACCGACAGCGTCCTGACCGTGCCCGTGCCGGCCGACGTCGAACCCGGTGCGGTGGAGGTGCAGGTGGTCACCGCGGCCGGGGTCGCGACCAACCGGTGCATCGTCCAGGTGACCGAGTGAACGGCGCCGGCGACCGGACGGCGGCGAGGCGATGACGGGAACGTCCCGCCGGTGATACCGGCCGATCCCGTTCGGCCTCGGGGCACGAGGCGCCGAAATCCGGAAAAACATCCGCGAGGGGATTGAACCGCTCCCCCTCGTCATACGTATGGTCAAGTGAGGGGCGTTACGGCGGGCGAGAGGCGGCTGGCGACGATGACCCACGGCATCCGGACGGACACGCACACCACCAGGCTGAACGGCCAGCGCGGCTGGCGTGCCTCCGCCACCCAGTACGCGCTTCTGCCCCTCCGGGTCTTCCTCGGCGTCACCTTCATCTACGCCGGCCTGGACAAGCTCACCGACAGCGCCTTCCTGAAGTCCGGCGGCTCCGGGTCCATCGGCGACACCATGCGTGCCGCCCGCGACTCCGCCGCCATCCCGGCCCTGGTCGACCTGGCCCTGAAGGCCCCGGTCGGCTTCGGCTTCGCCATGGCCCTCGGTGAACTGGCCGTAGGCATCGGCACCCTGATCGGTCTGCTCGGCCGGCTGGCCGCGCTGGGCGGCGCACTGATCTCGCTCAGCCTGTGGCTCACGGTGAGCTGGGCGACCACCCCCTACTACTACGGCAACGACCTCGCCTACCTGATGGCCTGGATCCCCCTGGTCCTCGCCGGCGCCCCCTACCTGTCCGTCGACTCGGCCTGGCGAGCGCGGCGCCGACAGTCATTGGGCGGCTACCACTAGGGCGCGTATCGAGTCGTGATCAATCAGCGGGTTTCACTGTCTCGGCGGGGCACCGACGCCGACCCTCCAGCCGTGCCAGAGGACCCGCTGA
>NZ_JBVJVZ010000016.1:0-34186 GCF_055603245.1 Streptomyces sp. NPDC037290
CCCCCCCCCCCCCCTCCCCCCCCCCCCCCCCCCCCCCCCCCCCCCCCCCCCCCCCCCCCCCCCCCCCCCCCCCCCCCCCCCCCCCCCCCCCCCCCGGGATCCTGAGGGCGGTCTCCTGCCCGTCCTCACGCGCGCCCTCGGGGCGGTCGTGGCAGGTGAAGCCGAGACGCGTCATGGCCCGCACGACCTCGCCGGCGGTGAAGTCACGGGGTCCTGTCGCGTGATGACCTGGCCCACCTGCTTGACGGGATAGCGGCGGCGGCCGATGGTCACGGACGCCGCCGTGACGAGCTCGGGCCTGACGCCCTTCATCGAGGCCGGCACCCCGGTCCTGGTCAGGTCGAACGGTACCGGGCGATGACACAGCGCATGAGGCCTCACAGGGGAGCACGCGAGGGCCGGTACGCCCGGAACCCGGCCGCACTCGTGCCCCCGTCGTCCCCGTCGCACCCGGTCAGATACTCGACCCGGGCACCCGCCGTGGCGGCCAGAGCCACCTCGACGGTCATGTCGTCGCATACCCGAGGCCCGGGCCCTTCGCTGTCGTTCACCACGGACACGGGGGTGGGGCCCGGCCTGCGGTACCGCATCCGCGCCGGCGTCACGGGTGTCTCCTTCGGCAAGGGCTGGTCGCTTGGCGGCCTTCGGCCCCGGCAGGCCGCGGCGGCTTCCGGGAGGCCGACGGGGCTCCGGGGACTGGTCGGGCCTAAGCAGCCGAGTCGTTGCCGGGCCGCCGCTGTGCCCTGCGGCGTACCCCCGCGCCGGCGGGTCGGCCCTGGCCGGTGCGGCCACGGCGGTCCCTGGACGGCGAAGGCGCGCGGCGGGTGCGTTCCACGACAGGGGCGGTGATGACCACAGGGACCCCGGAGGGCGCCTGGGCGCCTGTGATGCGGCTCAGCTCCGCCTCGCCCGAGCGGACCGGGGTGACGCGCGGGGTGATGCCGGCCGAGGCCATCAGCCGGGTCATGCCGTGGCGTTGGCCGGGGGTCACCAGGGTGACGACGCTGCCGGACTCCCCGGCGCGGGCCGTACGCCCGCCACGGTGCAGATAGTCCTTGGGATCGCTGGGCGGATCCACGTTGACGACCAGGTCGATGCTGTCGACGTGGATGCCGCGGGCCGCGACGTTGGTGGCCACCAGGACGGTGACGTGACCGTCCTTGAACTGCGCCAGAGTCCGGTTGCGCTGCGGCTGGGACCGCCCACCGTGCAGGGCCGCGGCGCGGACACCGCTGTTCAGCAGGTGCTTCGTCAGCCGGTCCACGGCGTGCTTGGTGTCCAGGAACATGATGACCCGGCCGTCCCGGGCCGCGATCTCGGTGGTCGTACGCTGCTTGTCCGCGTCGTGCACGTGGAGGACGTGGTGTTCCATCGTGGTGACGGCACCGGCCGACGGGTCGACGGAGTGCACCACCGGGTCGGTCAGGTAGCCGCGGACCAGCAGGTCGATGTTGCGGTCCAGGGTGGCCGAGAACAACATCGTCTGGCCCTCGGGGCGCACCTGGTCGAGCAGGGCGGTGACCTGGGGCAGGAAGCCCATGTCGGTCATCTGGTCGGCCTCGTCGAGCACCGTGACGTCGACGTCGGCGAGTCGGCAGTCGCCCCGGTCGATGAGGTCCCCCAGCCGGCCGGGCGTCGCGACGACCACCTCCGCGCCGGCCCGCAGCGCACCGGCCTGCCTGCCGATGGACATTCCGCCGACGACGGTGGCGAGCCGCAGGTTCACGGAGCGGGCGTAGGGAGCGAGCGCGTCGGTGGTCTGCTGGGCCAGCTCACGGGTGGGGACGAGAATCAGGGCCAGCGGCCGACGCGGCTCGGCACGCCGGCCCGCCGTTCGGGCCAGTACCGCGAGGCCGAAGGCGAGGGTCTTGCCCGAGCCGGTGCGGCCGCGGCCGAGTACGTCACGGCCGGCCAGGGAGTTCGGCAGGGTCGCCGCCTGGATCGGGAACGGTGCGGTCACGCCTTCATGGCCGAGCGTGGCCAGCAACGGCGCCGGCATGGCGAGATCGGCGAACGACTCGACCGCGGGCAACGCGGGCCTGACCGTCTTCGGCAGCGCGAAATCGCCCCCGGCGGGCCGTCGGTTTCCGTATGTGCGATTGGTGCGTGCGCGAGTGGTACGTGTGCGGTTCATGCGGAACCTTCCTCGATGTGGGCACGTATCAAGGAATTTCCGCAGCAGAATGAGTGGCGCAGAATCGCGAGAACGGGCCGGAAAAGACAGGACCGAATCGCCCTGGGAATGAAGCGAGCTGGGGCCCGCACCCCACGGTGCGGGCCCCAGCTGCGAAGTATGCGTCAGTGCCGGTGCGTCAGGCGGGAACGATGTTCTCGGCCGTCGGGCCCTTCTGGCCCTGCGCGATGTCGAACGACACCTTCTGGCCTTCCAGCAGCTCGCGGAAGCCCTGGGTGGCGATGTTCGAGTAGTGGGCGAAGACGTCGGGGCCGCCGCCGTCCTGCTCGATGAAGCCGAAGCCCTTTTCCGCGTTGAACCACTTCACAGTGCCAGTAGCCATGTTGTTTCTCCTTCGGAGGCGGTGTACGGGAACACGCCCTGTGCGCATTCCGTGTCGCCGTGATGATCAGCCGTCGGAAAAACCTTCTGGCAACCACACCTGCAACTGAGTTCGACAGTAGCACGGTGGGATCGGCCTTGTGCGGTCGGAAATTCCGCTCCGCCGGGGGGTCGAAGAATACTCGCCGTACCCCGCACCTATTTCTCATTTCGCGGGCACAGATATTACTCTCCGTGGACGCGGCTTTCCTGGCGTGCGCTTCCGCCTACAGCCCTGTGACCTCCCTCGACGCGTGCGAACCCCTGCTGCGGCGCATGCGAAGCACCAGCACGGAGCCGCCCCGTCCGATGGGCTTCAGATCCCTTTCGTGCGGTGCACCGGTCGCCGAGAAATCAGCGTCGGGCGGCAACCTTCTCGTCCCCTGCGGCAACTGGGAGCCGGAAGGCCGAGTCGAACTACCGGATGGACGGGCATGGGAGCAACGAAGCACGCCGCGCCGCAACCGTGGCGCAGGCGCGGACTGGTCACGGGCATTCCCCTGGCGCTGATGGTCGTCGGTGTGCTGGCGTGCCTGGCCCCGACCGTCCTGACCGGGAGCGGAACCGGTGCCGGGCGGGCAGCCGACGCGCCCGCCGCAGGCGTGCGGGCGGCCGCCCCGTCCGATGCCGGGTCTGCGGCGGGCGGCGGTGCGGGTGCGACGGCGCAGCCGACGGCCTCGGCCAGTCCCACCCGTCCGGGCTCGGCCTCGGCCACGCCGTCGCCTTCGGCCCCTGCGACGGCCTCGGCCACCGGTACCGCGCCCGCGAGCTCCAGGGCGGCGGCCCCGGCCGGAGGGATCGGACCGGGCGTCAGCCACCGGGGGGTCGCCACCGCCTACGCCGCTGGTGACGGCAACGGCTCCTGCCTGTACGGGCCCTCCGACGACCTGATGGTCGCGGCGATGAACGTCACCGACTACGAGTCGGCCAAGGCGTGCGGGGCCTACGTGCTGGTCCGCGCGGCCGGCGGAGCCACCGTCACGGTACGGATCGTCAACGCATGCCCGTGGCCCTGCGCGCCGGGGCAACTCGACCTCAGCCGGCAGGCGTTCGCCAAGCTCGCCGACCCGTCGGTGGGCCGGCTCCGGATCACCTGGTCGCTGCTGAGCCCGGACCTGCCGGGCACGATCGCCATCCGGTACAAGACCGGGTCCACCAAGTGGTGGTGCGGGATCCAGGTGATCGGCCACCGGAACCCGGTGGCCGCGCTGGAGGTGCGAACCGCCGGCGGCTGGCGGCAGCTGGCCCGCACCGACTACAACTACTTCCTGTCCTCCGACGGCACCGGCTGCGGCGGTGCGCTCAGGATCACCGACATCTACGGGCAGCAGCTCACCGTCGACGGCATCGCCGTGCAGCCGGGCGTTGCGCAGCCGACCGGCGTCCAGTTCGCCCGGCATTGACCAGCCCGCCCGGAAGCGCTCACCGGCCCGCAACCGAGCACGACCGCCGTTCGAATCCCGGGCTGGGCACTGTTAGGCTACGCGCCCCATTGTTGTTAAACGCGCAACCAACGCGCACATCATTGCCAGGAGAGGGCGACCGGGGGATGCTCCTCGACGACGCGTCCGCGGAGTTCCACGAATTCTTCGAACGCCACTATGCCGAACTGGCCCGTCTAGCACACCTGCTGACCGGCGAGACCGACGCGGCGGACGATCTCGCGGCGGATGCCCTGGTCGCCCTGTGGCAGCGCTGGGACCGGTTGCGGCAGGCCGACCACCCGCTCGCCTACGCCCGCGGTGTGGTGGCCAACCTGGCGCGCGGACGGATCCGCAGCGCTGTGCGCGAGCGACTGCGGATCACACTGTTCTGGTCCCGCAGCCCCGAGAAGGTGGAGGGGCCGGACATGGCGGCAGTGCTGGACGTCCGCGCGGCGCTCGCCCGGCTGCCGTTCCGCAAGCGGGCCTGCGTGGTGCTGCGGCACGCCTTCGACCTGTCGGAGAAGGACACGGCGGCGGCGCTGGGCATATCGGTCGGTACGGTGAAGAGCCAGACCTCGAAGGGAATGGCCGAGCTGGAAAGGATACTGGGCGCAGGAGCGGTCGGGGACCTGGTGGCAGGGAGGAGGAACCGGTGAACGAGGAGATCGCCCGTCGGCTGCGTGAGGCCGCCGAGGCCCACCGGCCCGACCGTGCGAGGATGCTGGCCCGGGTGCAACGCGGCATGGCCGGCCCCGCCGTCCGCCACCGCGCGCGGCCGTTCGCGAGGTCCGGGACCAGGGTCGCGCTCGCCGGGCTCGCCGCCACCGGCATCCTGGCGACCGGCGGCTTCGCCGTCGCCGCCATCGTCGCGCACTCGTCGCCGTCGGCCACCGTGACCGCGCCTGCCACCCCGTCGCCGACCGCCGCCTCCCCGCACCCGACACCGGCCCGCCCCACCCCTGTCGCGCCGGCCCCGGCCACCACCCCGGGCAGCGCGCACCCGACTCCGCCGGCCACCAGTCCATCGCCGGCCGCCGGCGAGAGCCACAACGGGGCGCTGTCGTCGGCCGGCTCGGTCGACCCGCACAGCACCGTCTACTGGACGCAGAGCAACCTCGTCCTCAAGACGACCCAGCCGCTCACCTCGCTCACGATCGAGATGCGGATCGTGCAGACCGGCGGGGTGAAGAACACCGGCACCTGGCAGACCCTGCCGAGTGCCGACTTCACCGTCACCGCCCAGGAGGCGGGCGGCACGCTGGTCTACCGCTGGGTCCTCAAGCCGGGCCTGACCGTGCCGGCCGGGAGCCATGAGTTCGCCGCCCAGTTCAACAACGGCACCGGCAAGCGCAGTGCCGCGGGCGACGGCTACCGCGTCGACGCGCGGGGTTCGGGCGGCTCCGCGTCGGTCCGGGGAGGGTTCGTCCCGACCCGGTGAACGCCGCACGGCCCGATGGCCGAGCGGATCCGGGCGGGGAAGGTGACGGCGGCCGTGAAAGTTCTTCCCCCGATCGCGGCAACCTTTGTGTGCCTGGCGGCAACTGGCGGGTAACCGTGGCCGGATCAAGGCCCGCTGTGCCAGAAGGACATGCCGTTGTCAGATCGGAACCGCTCTCATCGCCGCCGTCCGGCTACCCGCCGCGTGCTCGCCGCCGCCGTGGTCCTCGCCGCAGCGGGTGCCGCCGTACCCCTGGTCGCTCTGGCCGCACACACGCCGAATGCCCGCACGCCGACCCTGGCCGGTGCAGCGGCCGGCAGCGGCCGCTACTTCGGTACGGCGGTGTCCTCGGGCAGACTCGGCGACTCGGCGTACTCCACCATTCTCGACCGGGAGTTCAACATGATCACCCCGGAGAACGAGATGAAGTGGGACACCACCGAACCCTCCCGCGGGTCGTTCAACTTCGCCCCCGCCGACTCGATCGTCGGCCACGCCTCCGCACACGGGCAGCGGGTGCGCGGCCACACCCTGGTGTGGCACTCGCAGCTGCCCGGCTGGGTCCGCTCCATCACCGACGCAGGCACCCTGCGCAGCGTGATGGACAACCACATCACCACCGAGATGAGCCACTTCAAGGGCAAGATCTACGCCTGGGACGTGGTCAACGAGGCGTTCGCCGACGACGGCAGTGGCCGGCACCGGAGCTCGGTGTTCCAGGACGTGCTGGGCAACGGCTTCATCGAGGAGGCGTTCCGCACCGCGCGGGCCGCCGACCCCTCGGCCAAGCTCTGCTACAACGACTACAACATCGAGAACTGGACCGATGCCAAGACGCAGGGCGTCTACGCGATGGTCAAGGACTTCAAGTCCCGTGGTGTGCCCATCGACTGTGTCGGTTTCCAGAGTCACTTCGGCGCGGGCGGTCCGCCGGCCGGCTACCAGACCACGCTGTCCAAGTTCGCGGCGCTCGGCGTGGACGTCCAGATCACCGAGCTCGACATCGCCCAGGCGTCACCGGCGGCGTACGCGGGCGCCGTCCAGGCATGCATGAACGTCGCCCGCTGCACGGGCACCACGGTGTGGGGCATCCGCGACAGCGACTCCTGGCGCACCGGTGAGAACCCGCTGCTGTTCGGCGCGGGCGGCAACAAGAAGCCCGCCTACAGCGCGGTACTCACCGCCCTGGGCGGCAGCAGCGGGAGGACGCAGGACGGGGGCATCACCTCCGGCACCGTCTACACGCTCTCCGACGTGGCCGCCGGACGCGTTCTCGACGAGCCCGCGGGATACAACGGCAACGGCACCCCGCTCCAGGTGTGGGACGCCAGTGGTGCCTCCAACCAGCAGTGGCGGACCGACCGGAACAGCGACGGCTCCTACACGCTGACCAACGTCGCCAGCGGCCGGGTACTGGACGAGCCGGCCAACCAGACGGGCAACGGGACAAGGCTGCAGGTCTGGGACTCGGGCGGCGGCGCCAACCAGCACTGGCGGGCCGACCGCAACAGCGACGGCTCCTACACACTGACCAACGTCGCCAGCGGCCGGGCGCTGGAGATCCCCGGCGGCCGGACCGCCAACGGCACTCCCGTCCAGATCTGGGACTCGGGCGGCGGCGCCCACCAGCACTGGAACCTCAGGACTTCGACGCCCGCGCCGGGGGACGGCGCGTGTGCTTTGCCGTCGACTTACCGGTGGACGTCGACGGGTGCGCTGGCGCAGCCGGCGAACGGGTGGGCCGCGGTGAAGGACTTCACCGACGTGACGTACAACGGCAAGCACCTGGTCTACGCGTCGAACGTGTCGGGGTCGTCGTACGGCTCGATGATGTTCCGACCCTTCACGAACTGGCCGGACATGGCGTCGGCCGGTCAGACCGGCATGAGCCGGGCCGCGGTGGCGCCCACGCTGTTCTACTTCGCGCCCAAGAAGATCTGGGTGCTGGCGTACCAGTGGGGTGCGTGGCCCTTCATCTACCGCACGTCGAGCGACCCCACCAACCCCGACGGCTGGTCCGCGCCGCAGCCGCTGTTCACCGGCAGCATCCCGGGCGCCGCCCCGATCGACCAGACCCTGATCGCCGACGACCAGAACATGTACCTGTTCTTCGCCGGTGACAACGGCAACATCTACCGGGCGAGCATGCCGATCGGGAACTTCCCGGGCAACTTCGGCTCGTCGTACACGACGGTCATGAGCGACACGGTGAAGAACCTGTTCGAGGCGCCGCAGGTCTACAAGGTGCGGGGCCAGAACCAGTACCTCATGATCGTCGAGGCGCGGGGTGCGAACGAGCAGCGCTACTTCCGCTCGTTCACGGCCCCCAGCCTGAACGGCTCGTGGACCCCGCAGGCCGCCACCGAGAGCAACCCCTTCGCGGGCAAGGCCAACAGCGGTACCACCTGGACCAACGACATCAGCCACGGTGACCTGGTCCGCGACAACCCCGACCAGACCATGACCATCGACCCCTGCCACCTGCAGTTCCTCTACCAGGGCAAGTCCCCCTCCGCGAGCGGCCCCTACGACCAACTGCCCTGGCGTCCGGGCCTCCTCACCCTGCAGCGCTGACCCGCCGCTGGGCCCGGCGAGATGACGAATGCGCCCCCATCGGAGAGATGGGGGCGCATTCGTGCCTTCGCCTACTTGAGCGCTGTACCGCCCGAGTTGTGATAGGCGATCGTCTTGCGGATCAGGTTTCCGCCGTCGGTCTCGGCCGTGGTCTGTTCCTGCTGCCCCGGACCGAACAGCAGCCCGGCGACATGGGCGTTCGCGACCTGGTCCATGTGTCCGAAGAACCAGTCCACCTTGTCGTCCTTGTAATGGTTGAGGGTGTTGTTCTGCGCCATGTTGCCCACGGGGATCTGCCACAGGACCACCGGCTTGCCCACGGACTCGGCCATCGTCTTGTAGAACTGCAGCGCGGCGGCGGCCTTCTGGTCGGTCCAGAAGTGGTCACTGCCGCCGTGGGCCGGCTGTGCGTACCAGCCCGCGTCGCGGTCCGACACATCGGTGGCCAGGAAGTCGGCGTTCTGCGCCCCGAGGTTCGCGTAGTCCTTGACGCAAGCCTGTGTGTTGGTCTGCCAGTCGAAGCAGGAAAGGTGCAGCCCCACGGCGGTGTTCGGCGCGTACTTGTGCGCCATCGAGATCAGGCAGCGGGAGAGTCCGGCGGCACTGTTCTCCTGCGATCCGCAATCCGTCGGATTTGCGGCCGAGACCTGCGCGGCAACCTTGTGCGGATCGCCGAGCGACCGGACGTAGCCCCAGAAGTCGGGCTCAAGGTCGATCGCGTCGTGCGAGGTGCCGATCTTCTGGAGGAAGAAACGGTAGTCGTTCAGGTACCGGGTGAGCAGGTCGGTCCGGTTGATGGCCTGGACCTCGCCCGGGCCGTCGCCCTGGCCTGCCGCGTCCCCGAGGTCGCGCAAGGAGTACCAGGTCCAGAGCATCTTCTGCGGGCGCGGGCTGCCCTTGTACGTCGCCTGGGCCGCCACGGAGTCCCGCCAGGTCACGTAAGTGCCGGGCGCCGTGGTGCTGCCGTTCCAGCAGCCCCACCAGCCCGACCAATCGTCGTGGCAGCGCGCTGCCGTGTAGTGGTCCGACGAGGGCGCGGGCTGGCTGTGCACATAGGCGTACCGCATGTCGAACGGCGCGGCGGCCGCCGAGGCGTCGGACATCGAGCCGCCGATGAGCACCGTGCTGCTCCCCATGAAACGTGTCGTCGAGCTGTCGCCACCGGCCGCGGGAGACGGCGCCGACGACGGCTGAGGGCCGGCACTCCCGGCCGGGACGAGTTGCCACTGCTGATCGGCGCCGCCCCGGTCGCGGTTCTGGACGACGCCGCCCCCGTCGGCCTTGGCGGCGTTGTGTACACCGACAGCCATGCCACTGAAGCGATTGATCAAACGCACCTGGCCGTCCGGCGACTTGGCCAGTTTGAACTGCTGGTTCGTGCCGTTCAGGTCTCGCCACTGCACGATGGCGGAGCCGGCGGTCTTCGACCAGCCGAGGTCGTCCAGCACCTTGCCGGAGTTCCGGTTCTGCAGCCGGTAGTAGCCGTCACCCGCGTCGATGAACCGCCACTGCTGGTTGGCCCCGCCGTGGCGCGCCCACTGCACCACCGCCGCGCCGTCGTTCGTGGCGAAGCCGCGGTCGTCCAGCACCTTGCCGCTGTTGCGGTTGACCAGCACGTACCACTTCTTCAGGTCCAGGGTCTGCTGCGCCGAAGCCTGACTGACCACAACGGCGGAGCCGGCCACGACCACCATGACGAGGCCCGCCCACAGACCCCGACGCGCGAGCAACCGACGGCCACGATGCTTCGGGCGACCGCCGCGGGCGCGGCCGTCGGCGCGGGACGCAACCGACGACGTGGGTGGGCCGGGGACATGCCGGTGCTGTCGTTCAAGGGACATGCCGGTGCTCTCTTTCAGCCGTTGCATCTGACCGGACCACTTGGCCGGACAACACTCAGTGGCCCGAGAGGCCGAAAAGGTTGCCGCGTAGAGCCACGGATTTCTTTTTCCGCCCCGACCGGACAGGGCGACGGACAGGGGAAGGGCCCGACCACCCGGAACACGGCTTTGGCGGCCCGCGACCGTCGTCCAACGGCACGGTTCCTGAACCCGACCAGACGTTTACCGGCCGGCCCGGGCGGTCCCAGGACGGGGGGCAGCACCCACGCGGAGAGCTCCCGGAACCGCCCGGATCAGATCAGTCGGCCAGCCGGTTGACGGCACCGGCGGTGATGCCCTCCATGTAGCCGGGGTCGTCGCTGGGCTGACCGGTGAGTTCGACGATGCCGAACCTGTGGCCGCTGCGGATCACCGCGACGCCGCCGGCAACCTTGCCGTCGCCGCTGAACGCCGGGTACCAACTTCCTTCGCCGGCCTTGACGGTGATCGTGTGCCCCTTGCCGTAGTACCAGTGACCACGCGGCTCGTCCTGGCAGCCGCGCACCAGCTTGTCGAGCTGCTTCGCGTACGAGGCCGCCGATGTGTCGGTGGTACCGTCCGCGACGGATTCGGTCAGCGAGGTGCCTTTGGTGTCGAAGGTCCAGGTCACGTCGGCATAGGCGGCGGCCTTCCCCTTGGTCAGCTCTCGCATCGTGTCCTCGCCGGAGCATGCCGAGAGAGCCTGCTTCCCGGTCAGGTCCACCGTCGCGCGGACCGGGGCCAGGCCCTGCTGGAAGAAGTCGTCACTCTGCATCAGGGCGGCGGAGCCGAGGCCGGGTCCGGCAGGAGCGGCGGCAAGGGCGGTCGCCGACCGGCTCGCAGAAGTCGTGTCCGCGCCGGCGGCGGGAAGCGCGGCGATGCCGACCGCTATCAGGGCGGCACCGACGGAGGCGGCTGTTCCCGCGGTACGACGGTGACGCGCGGACTTCCTGCGGGCTGCCTGGTTGTCGAACATCTCATCTCCTGTCTGGTCGCGACGCGGTTGGCGTCGTCGTACATCTGGGAGATGCCGGAGGTGCGGGAGATGTTGGATGGCGATCCACCACGATCGATGTGACCCGCGTCACGTCCACTGGTGGGGCGGGGGTGGTCTCAGAGCCGTGTCACGGCCGCACGGACGATCCGCGTCACCGCAGCCGTGTCCAGGCAGGCATCGATCTCCAGGACCCCGTAGTGCGAGCCGTTGCGGAGTATGGCGACGCCTCCACACGGCTCCTTGCCTCGTGGCGCGGTCCCTGTGGTGTTCAGGTCGCCGCCGTAGATACCCATCCAACTCGCGGTGATGTCCGCGGCGACGTCGATCGTGTGCGTCGGCCCGTAGATCCAGTGGGTGGCGGGCTCGCTCTGGCACGGCACTTCCTCCAACAGCAGGCGCTGCGCGTAGTTCTGGGCCAGCGCGCGGCTCCCGGCGTCGTCGGCGACCTCGCGTGCGACCTGATCGTCGATGTTCGCCGCCTCGGTGGGGTCGCCCTGGCCTGTGTCCTTGCTCGTCAGCAACCCGCGGAAGTGCGCGTCGTACGATCCCAGCGTCTCGCCGAGGGTCTTCTCGCCGGCGCAGGTCGCGTTGGCGTAGTTGCCGTCTCCGACGCGATCCCGCACGTAGATGCGCTTGGAGAGACCGACCTTCCTGAACTCGGCCGCTGTCAGCAGGTGCCGGGTCGTCATGGGTCCGCTCGCGGGCCTCGGTGCCGGAGAGCCGTTGCCCGGCGTCACCTTCGGGGTGGTCGGCGTCACCTTCGGGGTGGCCGGAGCGGAGGGCGCGGGCAGGACGAACCGGCCGGTCAGCAGGCCGAGTCCGATGGCTACCGCCAGGATGACGGCGATCGTCCGAGGACGCACGGCAGCACCTCCCGGCCCGCGGTCGAGCTGATGCCGGGTGGGAGCGGGAAGCAGGGGCGTCTCAGAGGCCACCGCCGAGGCGGTCCCGCATGAAGCGACGGGCCTGGTGGATGCGGTCCTTGACCGTGCCCAGAGGAGCGTCGGTGATCTCGGCGACCTGAAGATAGGTCAGGTCTCCGAGGTCGCGGAGCACGAAGGACTCCACCAGGGCCGGGTGCCGCTCCTCCAGCGCGGCCAGCGACTCCATCAGGTCCAGGCGGGTCCCGGCGATGACGCTCGTCGTCCGTGGGTCGACACCGTCGGGAACGACGGCATGGCTGTCCTCCGCGCGCCGGCGCATCGAGCGGTACGTGGACCTGGCGGCGTTCGAGGCGATCACGGTCACCCAGCCGAGGAACGAGCCCCGCCCCGTGTACTCGTGCAGATGGGTGCTGATGGACAACAGGGCGTCCTGCGCGGCCTCCTCGGCGTCGGCGTGGTGCGGAAGAAACCGGGAGCAGCGGCGCATCACGGTGGGCCTGAGCCTTACGAGGAGGCGGTCCAGGGACGCCCGGTCACCTGCCTGGGCAGACGCCACGAGGTGCGTCAGCTCATCCTCCTCGAGCACCGTGCTGTCCCCCCGCTATCGTCCGACCTGGACCCCACTGGGTCGCACGGAAGTGCCCGACTACCGCCGGCCACATCCGCCACATCGCCCCGGAAAAATGTTGCCACATGCAGAAGCTAGGCCGTTATCTCCTTGAGGACCGGCTGGGAGCCGGTTCGTTCGCCACCGTCTGGAAGGCGTACGACCCCGAGCTCGACACCGATGTCGCGGTCAAGGTGCTGGCCGACAACTGGGCGTCGAACGCCGATGTACGACAGCGCTTCCTGGCGGAGGCGAGGCTGCTCCGCAGGATTTCCAGCCCCCGTGTCGTGCGCGTGCACGACGTCGGCGTCCAGGACGACCGGCCGTACTTCGTCATGGACTACGTCCGGGGCGGCACGCTGGCCGAGAAGACAGGGCACTGCCGTCCCGCGGAGGCGCTCCGGCTCGCGGCCGAGGCCGGGTACGCGGTTCAGGTGCTCCATGACGCGGGCGTCATCCACCGCGACATCAAGCCGTCGAACCTCCTGCTCGACGCCGGCCGCACGCCTGCCGCCGTACTCGTCGCGGACCTCGGCAGCGCGAAGCAACTGGCCGACGCGTCGGGGCTGACGGTCACCACCGGCACCCCCGCGTACATGGCGCCCGAACAGGCCTTCCAGACGGGCGGGTTCGACGGCAGGGCCGATGTGTACGCCCTCGGTGTCGTCGCGTTCGAGTTGTTGACCGGACGCAAGCCGTTCGGGTCGGGCGGTCGCACAGTCCTTGTGACGCAGCAGGCGTCGACGACGTCGTTGCCGTCCCTTCCCAGGGAGCTGGGGGTTCCGGACGGCATCGAAACACTGCTTCGCGCTGCGCTGTCCGTTGAACCTGACGAACGACCGCAGACCGCGCAGGCGTTCGCGGACACGCTGCTGTCACGGGAGCAAGAGGAGTGGGCGCCGGTCAGGTCTTCAGGTCCGACGCGCCTGATGGTCTGGCTCGCGGCGGTCGTCGTGTACCTGATGACAGCGGTGCTGACCTGGTTGTCCCGCTGAACCTTCGGCCCGCTGCGGAGACCTTGCTGTCCGCGGTGCACCGCTGGGCGAGCGGGCGCACCGGCCGCGCCCGCAGCGCGACGTACCGTGATCAGGGCCCCCGGCGGGGTGGCGCGACTCCTCGGCCCGCCGAGGGGACAACAAAACCCCAGGCCGCTGACCTGGGGATCCAGGTGGTGCGCGGCACTGTACGAACGACCTGGACGCCAGGGGCCGCGTCTGCTCGGCTCTGCCTGGGTCGATGGTGTGCGGGAAGGGAGTTCCACGCACTCACCCCAGCGGAACCGCGGTCGGCCACGGCGCCCCCTCCATCCCGCCTGTGCCGCCGCCTCTCGAGCTTGACAGTGCCCATATCGCTTATCGATAGTATCGATAAGCGATATGGGCGCTACGAGCGGCAGGGGGAACCGTGGGTACGAAGTCTTGGTGGAGCCGGACCGACAATCGGCTGCTGGAGGCGGCTCTGGGCTTGGCGGCTCTGCTTGCCGGTGTCTTCGGGGCGCTGCTCCCGGTCCTCGGAGTGGTCGGTCTCATCGACCCGGTGGACACTCGCGAGGTCGAGGTCGAGACCACGACCCGGGTGCCTGGCAACGTGACTGACGGGATGGCGGGCCATGGCTTGGCCCTCACCGGCACCCACCAGGCCGACCTTGTCTTCGCCCACCCCGACCTGGCTCAGCGCCTGTTGCTCGCGCTGCCGGACGTCATCGGCAGCCTGCTTCTGCTCCTCGTCCTGGCCCTCCTTTTCCAGATGGCCAGGACCCTGCGCGGCGGCGACGTCTTCGTGCCGAGCAACGCCCGCCGTCTGAGCGCCATCGGGCTCACGGTGCTGGTGCAGGCGGTCCTCTCCCCGGTCCTGCCGGCGCTCACCACGGCGGCTCTGGTGAGCGGCACGGCCATGGCTGATCAGATCCCCTCCTCGATCACCTTCACCGGCGAGTACGTCCTGCTCGCCTTCCTCATCCTGGCCCTGGGCGAGGTGTTCCGGCGTGGTACGAAGCTCCGCGCCGACACCGAGGGGTTGGTCTGATGCCGTCAGAGGAGGAGCACCGGGTTCAGGTCCACCTGGACCGGCTGCTGGCCGAGCGCGGCATGACCTTGTCCGAACTGGCGGCCAGGGTCGGGGTGACGGTGGTCAACCTCTCCGTCCTGAAGAACGACCGGGCGAAGGCGATCCGCTTCTCCACCCTCACTGCGATCTGCCGCGAATTGAACTGCCAGCCCGGCGACCTGCTCAGCGTCCGCGAGGACTGACCCCGGTCATCGGCATGGCCGACGTTCCGTGCGAGAGCGCCGGGTGCCGCCTCCTAACGGGGTGGCCCTCGCTGCAACCTGCCTATAACTGCGTGACCTGGACAAGGGATTACTCATGGAGATGACCTCTGGCCGGCGGCTGGCACAGGTTGCTGTGATCGCTGTCTGTGCTGCCGCTCTTGCGGCGTGCGGGACTTCCTCGCGTTCCTACAACGTGTCGGGAGCTCCGGGGGGTGCCAGTGCGGCGTGCTCCAGTCTGGTGAACAAGGCGCCGGAGAAGCTGGGTGGCCATGAGCGCAACGATTCCGGTCCGAAGGGAACTGCCGTGTGGGGGGACGGTGATGTCATTCTCCGGTGCGGGAACATCTCGGACGTTCCGGAGTCGTCTCCATGCACGTCGGTGAAGGGGGTCGACTGGGTCGTGAATGAGAAGAAGACCCACGACGGGGTGAAGACCGTGCTGTCGTATGGTCGTAGCCCTGCAGCCGAGGTCGCGATGTCGGAGCGTATCAAGGACAAGAACGCCGTGATCGGTGAAGTATCCGGGGCCGTGTCGGGGCTCGCGAGGCAGAAGGCGTGTGCGAAGCAGGGCTGAGCGTTTGCGGCCTGGACCCCTATGAGCCCTGGAGGGCAGGGTGAGACCTGGTGGCCGTGGGTTCAAATCCCACACCCACCGCGCAGGTGAACGGCCCCTGATCAGGCCATACGGTCAGGGGCCGTCGCTGATGTTCCTCAACTGTGCTTCACCACGCGCGGACCAGCCTGGTTTCTCACAGACTAATTACGAGCCACATCAGCGCGATGCACAGAAGCCCAATGGCGATCCATATCGCGATCTTCCGCGAGTAACTCCTGCGCTTCGCAAGGTCGAACGGCGAGACGTTCTTGCGGTCGTGCCAGGCAGTATTCGCGAGCCCAATGCAGAAATAAGCGGCGAGCGCGAGCACAAAACCGATGCACCAAAACAGGATTCTCACTGTTATTCCGATCTCTTCCGGGATGGATATTCCTGTCGATAAACCCAGTTGCTGACACCCGATAAGACGCGATCATCTCATTCGCACCCGCCCACCACTCAACACTGCTTCGCAGATGGGCGCCTGCGCCGGTACCTAACCCACCACCGCTCACCAGGGGAAGGGCTGTAAACTTTCAGCCAGGCCTCCATCCCACCAGCTCTGGGGTCTGGCCTCATCCCTATCAGGTCGATCACGGGCCAGCTGTCGTGCGGGCAGTGTCAGGTGACCAGGAAGTACAGCGGTCGCCTTGTACCGCAGAGGTCCGGCCGCGTTCGCCGTTGTTGGTGTCGGTCGCTGATGTCACACACCAGCTGACCGCTTCGGCGTCGAACTGCACTGGTGGCTGCTCCTTCAGCCACGCCGCCTTGTTGCGCTCGTAGTCGATCTCGGAGAAACCGCAGACTTCGCGACTGCAGGCCTCCACCTCGCCCCGTGCGGCACCGTCGTGCGCACCACATGGAGAAGCCCACCGGAAGCTGATCACGGCCTTATGGTGCGGTTGTGGTGCGCGGGCCACCCACCGGTCTAGACAACAAAGAACCCCCGGGTCCCTGACCTGGGGGTTTCTCATGGAGCGGGTGACGAGAATCGAACTCGCGCTCTCAGCTTGGGAAGCTGATGTTCTACCATTAAACTACACCCGCGTAAGTACGGACATGACCCTCGTGGAGCCGGTGTCCGGACGCTTGCTCACTGTACATCATCGCAGACCCCTGGCGTCGAGGCCCCGGGGTCTGAGTCCGTTTCAGGGGCGGGATCCGGCTGCGGCGGGGCGGAGTTGGGGCGTACCGTGGAGGCCTGGGGGAGGCGTCCGGCGGGGCCGGAGTGCCGCCTGGAGAGTCGTCTCTTTGATCCCGTAATGTGGCTTTTGTCGTCAGGGTGGTACGCCCGACGAGGGTCTTGGGGAAGGGACTTGAGGGACTTGATGGAACGCACCGTCGTCCGCTGCGCGGACGGGCACGTCTTCAGCACCGCTTCGTTCCCGATGCAGCAGGCCGACCGGCTCGGCCCCCGCCGGCTCATGAGGTGCCCCCGGTGCGCCCGGCTCCGCAGTGTGGTGCCGGTCGCTCTGGAAAAGCGGTAGAAGCGGTAAGAGAGGGACGTGCTGCGGACGGCGACAGGCGTCGCAGCGGTAACACGGACAGCAGCGGTGAACACACGCCGCAGCGGTAACCCAGGCGCGCGGAGTCGTCACGATTGTCACGGCTCCGCGCGCCTTGCGTATCCTCGCTACGTGCTTCTCTCAGACAAGGACATCCGGGCCGAGATCGACGCCGGGCGGGTACGGATCGATCCCTACGACGAATCCATGGTGCAGCCGTCGAG
Source organism: Streptomyces sp. NPDC037290 (assembly GCF_055603245.1). NCBI lineage: Bacteria > Bacillati > Actinomycetota > Actinomycetes > Kitasatosporales > Streptomycetaceae > Streptomyces > Streptomyces sp. NPDC037290. The sequence continues at coordinate 16,932 of NZ_JBVJVZ010000016.1, forward strand.
CATCGACGTACGGCTGGACCGGTACTTCCGGGTGTTCGAGAACCACCGGTACCCGCACATCGACCCCTCCGTCGAGCAGGCCGATCTGACGCGGCTCGTGGAACCGGAGGGGGACGAGCCGTTCATCCTGCACCCCGGGGAGTTCGTGCTGGCCTCGACGTACGAGGTCATCACCCTTCCCGACGACCTCGCCTCGCGGCTCGAGGGGAAGTCCTCGCTCGGGCGGCTCGGGCTGGTCACGCACTCCACCGCCGGGTTCATCGACCCCGGATTCAGCGGGCATGTCACCCTTGAGCTGTCCAACCTGGCCACGCTTCCGATCAAGCTCTGGCCGGGGATGAAGATCGGCCAGCTGTGCATGTTCCGGCTGACCTCGCCCGCCGAGTTCCCGTACGGCAGCGAGCGCTACGGCTCCCGGTACCAGGGCCAGCGTGGGCCGACCGCCTCGCGCTCCTTCGTCAATTTCCACCGGACCCAGGTGTGAGGACAGCCACAGACATGAGTGATGTTCGGGAGAACCTGACCTACGAGCGGTTCGGCCGCGCCATCCGCGAGCTCGCGCAGACCATCGCCGACGACGGGTACGAGCCGGACATCGTGCTCAGCATCGCGCGGGGCGGCGTGTTCGTCGCCGGTGGGCTCGCCTATGCCCTCGACTGCAAGAACATCCACCTGGTGAACGTCGAGTTCTACACCGGTGTGGGCACCACGCTGGAAATGCCCGTCATGCTCGCGCCCGTCCCCAACGTGATCGACTTCTCCGACAAGAAGGTGCTGATCACCGATGACGTCGCCGACACCGGCAAGACGCTGAAGCTCGTGCGCGACTTCTGCCTGGACACCGTCGCCGAGGTGCGCTCCGCGGTGATCTATGAGAAGTCCCACTCGCTCGTGAAGTGCGAGTACGTCTGGAAGCGGACCGACGAGTGGATCAACTTCCCGTGGAGCGTCGAGCCGCCCGTCGTGACGCGGGCGGGGCAGGTCCTCGACGCCTGAGAACCCCGGAGTCCGAGAGCCCGGACAGGGGAGAGGCCCCCGGCTGCAGCGCCGGGGGCCTCTCCCATGCCGGTGGCGGGCCGCTAGAACGTACCCAGTTTCACGATCGACAGCAGCGCGACCAGCTGGATCGCCGACGCGCCCAGCGCCTTCGGCCAGGGCAGGTCGTGGGAGCGGGAGACCATCAGGGTCAGCAGGGCGCCCGCGCCGATCCAGGTGGCCCAGCCGAGGAGCTGGACGAAGCTCGCGTCGCCGCCGAAGAACATGGCGAAGACCAGGCGGGGCGCGTCCGTGAGGGCCGTGATCAGCATGGACAGGCCGACCGTCGGCTGCCAGGCGCCGTCGCCGCCGAGCTGGCGGGCCAGGGTGTGGGTGACCACGCCCAGGACGAACATGCTCAGCACCATCACGATCGCCGTGATCAGCACGATCGGGATCGCGTTGGAGAGCGTGGCGTTGATCGCGTCCTTGCGGGCGCCGTCGAAGCCGAAGACGGCGAGCAGGCCGTAGAGGAAGGTGACGATGAGGGCGGGGGTCCACATCGTGTAGTCCCGCATGCGCAGGAAGGTCTGGTTGGGGGCAAGGACTATCCCCTTCAGCAGCTCCTTCCAGTGCAGGGGCGGGCCGAGCGGGGCGGCGGGTGCGGCGGCGGAGCCGGCGTGGTAGGTCGCGCCCTGGGTGTAGCCGGCGGCCTCGTCGACCGAGAACGCCTGGGTGTGGCCCGGGTTGTTGGCCGCGTACGGGTCGTGGCCCGCGCCGCCGCCCGGGTAGCCGCCGTCGTCCCCGAAGTACTCCGGCCCGTCGTCGGCCGGGCCCGGGTAGCCGTACGCCTGGCCCTGCCGGCCGTACGGCTGCCCCTGGCGGGGGTACGACGGCTGCTGCCCCTGCCGGGGGTGCGCCGGCTGGGGGTAGGGCCGCTGCGGCGGCTGCGGGTAGCCGTACGAGGGCCCCGAGGGCTGCCCGTACGACGGTCCCGCGGGCTGCCCCTGCTGCGGTCCGGGCCGGCCGTACGACGGTCCCTGCGGCGCCTGCTGTCCTTGGGGGGTGCGGTTGTCCCGGCCCCCGCGTCCGATCCTGAATCCAGCCACGTCATCGAACGTACCTGGTCCCGGAGAGTGACGTGCGGGCCCGGGGCGTCCGGGCCCGGCTTTGCTGCCGACCTGTGACATCCCCTAAGGGACCGTCAGCGAGGCGACCAGGGAGCCGTCAGGGGTTTCCCCCGGTTTCCGGCACGGTCAGCGCGCGCAGCGCCACTCGGCGCCCGGGTGTGTGTGCCGGATGCGCGGGGGTGGGCCAGGATGGGCCCATGAGCGTAGTGAAGATCAATGTGCTGACCGTTCCCGCCGAGCAGCGGGAGGTGCTGGAGAAGCGGTTCGCCTCGCGGGCCCACGCCGTGGAGAACTCCGACGGCTTCGAGTGGTTCGAGCTGCTGCGGCCCGTCGAGGGCACCGACACGTACCTCGTGTACACGCGCTGGCGCGACGAGGCGTCGTTCCAGGCGTGGATGGAGGGCCCGATGAAGGCCGCGCACCAGGGCGGCGCGGAGGGCGAACGGCCGAAGCCGGCGGCCTCCGGCTCCACGCTGTGGTCCTTCGAGGTGGTCCAGCAGGCGGGACCGAAGAGCGCGTAGCCGCCGCGCCGGGTCCCACCCGCCCGCGCGGCCCGGTTCGGCGGTCGGCTGGGCCGGAACGTGACGGCGCCCCCTGCCTGTGCGTTGCAGGGGGCGCCGTACGGGTGTGAGCCGCTGTTACTTGACCGGCTCGGGCTCCGGCTCGCTCTCGGTCTCCGGCTCGCCCGCCGGGTCGACCGGCGTCCTGACGGAGTCGAGGAGCAGCTGGGCGACGTCCACGACCTGGATGGACTCCTTGGCCTTGCCGTCGTTCTTCTTGCCGTTCACCGAGTCCGTGAGCATGACCAGGCAGAACGGGCAGGCGGTGGAGACGATGTCCGGGTTCAGGGAGAGGGCCTCGTCGACGCGCTCGTTGTTGATGCGCTTGCCGATGCGCTCCTCCATCCACATCCGGGCGCCGCCGGCGCCGCAGCAGAAGCCGCGCTCCTTGTGGCGGTGCATCTCCTCGTTGCGCAGGCCCGGGACCTTGCCGATGATCTCGCGCGGGGGCGTGTAGATCTTGTTGTGGCGGCCCAGGTAGCACGGGTCGTGGTAGGTGATGATGCCCTCGACCGGCGTGACGGGGACCAGCTTGCCCTCGTCGACCAGGTGCTGCAGCAGCTGGGTGTGGTGGATGACCTCGTAGTCGCCGCCGAGCTGCGGGTACTCGTTGCCGAGCGTGTTCAGGCAGTGCGGGCAGGTGGCGACGATCTTCTTCGCGGACTTCGGCTTCTTCGTCGACTCGTCCTCGTCGTCCTCGCCGAAGGCCATGTTCAGGGCCGCGACGTTCTCCATGCCGAGCTCCTGGAACAGGGGCTCGTTGCCGAGGCGGCGGGCGGAGTCACCGGTGCACTTCTCGTCGCCGCCCATGATCGCGAACTTGACGCCCGCGATGTGCAGCAGCTCGGCGAAGGCCTTCGTCGTCTTCTTGGCGCGGTCCTCGAGGGCACCCGCGCAGCCGACCCAGTACAGGTACTCGACCTCGGTGAGGTCCTCGATGTCCTTGCCGACGACCGGGACCTCGAAGTCGACCTCCTTGGTCCACTCCAGGCGCTGCTTCTTGGCCAGGCCCCAGGGGTTGCCCTTCTTCTCCAGGTTCTTGAGCATCGTGCCCGCCTCGGAGGGGAAGGCACTCTCGATCATGACCTGGTAGCGGCGCATGTCGACGATGTGGTCGACGTGCTCGATGTCCACCGGGCACTGCTCCACGCAGGCGCCGCAGGTGGTGCAGGACCACAGGACGTCCGGGTCGATGACGCCGTTCTCCTCGGCGGTGCCGATCAGCGGGCGCTCGGCCTCGGCGAGAGCGGCGGCGGGGACGCCGGCCAGCTGCTCCTCGGACGCCTTCTCCTCGCCCTCCATGGTCTTGCCGCCGCCCGCGAGCAGGTACGGCGCCTTGGCGTGCGCATGGTCCCGCAGGGACATGATCAGCAGCTTCGGGGAGAGCGGCTTGCCCGTGTTCCAGGCGGGGCACTGCGACTGGCAGCGGCCGCACTCGGTGCAGGTGGAGAAGTCCAGCAGGCCCTTCCAGGAGAACTGCTCGACCTGGGAGACACCGAAGACGTCGTCGTCGCCGGGGTCGGTGAAGTCGATCTGCTTGCCGCCGGAGGTCATCGGCAGCAGGGCGCCGAGGGAGGTCTCACCGGTGGCGTTGCGCTTGAAGAAGATGTTCGGGAAGGCCAGGAAGCGGTGCCAGGCCACGCCCATGTCGGTCTTCAGGGCGACCGTGATCATCCAGATGAACGAGGTCGCGATCTTCAGGCCGGCGAAGAAGTAGGTGAGGTTCTGCAGCGTGCCGACGCTCAGGCCCTTCAGCCCCGCCACGACCGGGTACGAGATGAAGAACGAGGCCTCGTAGCCGTCCACGTGGTGCTGGGCGCCCTCCAGCGCGTGCAGCATGAAGATGCAGACGCCGACGATGAGGATGACGGCCTCGACGAAGTACGCCTGGCCGAAGTTGGAGCCGGCGAAGCGGGACTTGCGGCCGGGCTTGCGCGGGTGGCTCAGCTGGCGGACCGCGATCAGGACGAGGATGCCGACGACCGTCATCGTGCCGATGAACTCGACGTAGATGTTGTACGGCGCCCACTCGCCGATGACCGGCAGGATCCAGTCCGCCTTGAACAGCTGCCCGATCGCGTTGACGATCGTCAGCAGCAGCGTGAAGAAGCCCACCGCCACGAACCAGTGCGCCACACCGACGACGCCCCAGCGGTTCATCCGGGTGTGGCCGAGGAACTCCCTGACCACGGTGAGGGTGCGCTGTGCGGGGTCGTTGGTCCGTGTCCCGGCCGGTACCGACTGGCCCAGCCGCATGAAGTTGAAGATCTGGAGGAGGGCGCGGCCGAACAGTGCCACGCCGACCACGATCAGGACCAGCGACACGATGATCGCGGCGAGTTGCATTGGGGCTCCTGGGGCGGCCTCGAAACCGAGCGACATTACTAAGCGGTAACTTATCCAGTCCGTCTGAGACTACCCCCATCTTCACGCCGGATGCAGCCGGGCGCGGGGTGATGCGCATCATCCCACGGGTCATCGGATCGTGTTATTCGTACCGAATTGCTACATTCGCCCCTACCTTAGAGCCGTGCTCTACGGGATCGCCGCCGCCACCGCCGCCCTGCTCCTCGCCGCCGTCCTCGCGGCGCTGCTCAGGGTCCCCGCGCTGCGGGCCGGCATCGTCGACCGGCGCCGGCAGCGGCGGCTGCCGCTGCTCGGCGGGCTCGCCGTGGTGGTCGTCACCTGTCTGGTCGCCTGGACGGGGCAGTGGACCCGGGTCGCCCCGCTCGGTGAGGGGGTCGGTCGGCTGCTGGTCGCCGCCTCCTCGGTCGCGGGCCTTGGTCTGGTCGCGGACGTCTGGCGGCTCCGCGCGCGCGTGTTCGTCGCCGGTACGGCCGTGGCGGCGGCCTGTGTGGTGCCGTACGACGAGACGGGTGTGCTGGGCGGACTGCTCGCCGTGGCGTGGATCGTCGCCGCCTCCCTCGCCTTCAAGGGGCTCGACCACGCCGACGGGCTGGCCGGGACCGTCGGGGTCGTCACCGCCTTCGGGGCCGGGGCCTGCGCCGCCGCCGAGGTGATGGACGGGCTCGCCGTCCTGCTGAGCGTGCTCGCCGCCGCCCTCACCGGCTTCCTGATGCACAACTGGCATCCCGCGCGGATCGGGCTCGGCAACTGCGGCTCGCTGTTCACCGGGTTCCTGCTGTCGTCGTCCCTCGTCTTCACGCGCGCGGGGTACGAACTGGTGCCGAGCGCGGCGGTGATGTTCTGCCTGGGGGCGGTGGCGATCGCCGACGCCGTCCTCGTGGTCCTCGCCCGGGGGCTGGCCCGGCGCCCGCTGCTGCGGCGCGGCCCGGACCATCTCGCGCACCGGATGCGCCCGCTCGGGCTCACCCCGCAGGGGTCCGTCGTACTGCTGGGTGCCGGCTCCTTCTCCTCGGTGCTCGTGGGAGTGCTCGTGCACACCGGGTGGACGGGGGAGGGGGCCGTGCTGTGGGTGGCCGGAGCGGCGCTGCTGGTGGTGCTCGTCCTCCTTCGCATGCCTGTCCAGTCACCCCGGCGCACTGAATCGACGCAGGTCAGCGGCCGGTTGCGTGTAAGGAACGGATAAGAGTTGAGCCTGTCTGACTCAGGTCTGTTGACCCATCGCCGGGCGTCGTGCACACTTGAGTCCGTTCCACTCAAGTCAGCTGGAGGAATCAACCATGGCACGTGCGGTCGGCATCGACCTGGGCACGACTAACTCCGTCGTCAGCGTTCTGGAGGGCGGCGAGCCCACCGTCATCACCAACGCCGAGGGTGCCAGGACCACGCCGTCCGTCGTCGCCTTCGCCAAGAACGGTGAGGTGCTCGTCGGCGAGGTCGCCAAGCGCCAGGCGGTCACGAACGTGGACCGGACCATCCGCTCGGTGAAGCGCCACATGGGCACCGACTGGAAGATCCAGCTCGACGGCAAGGACTTCAACCCGCAGCAGATCTCCGCCTTCATCCTGCAGAAGCTGAAGCGCGACGCCGAGGCCTACCTGGGCGAGAAGGTCACGGACGCGGTCATCACCGTCCCGGCCTACTTCAACGACTCCGAGCGTCAGGCGACCAAGGAGGCCGGTGAGATCGCCGGTCTGAACGTCCTGCGCATCGTCAACGAGCCGACCGCCGCCGCGCTGGCCTACGGCCTCGACAAGGACGACCAGACGATCCTCGTCTTCGACCTCGGTGGCGGCACCTTCGACGTGTCCCTGCTGGAGATCGGCGACGGCGTCGTCGAGGTGAAGGCCACCAACGGTGACAACCACCTCGGTGGTGACGACTGGGACCAGCGCGTCGTCGACTACCTGGTCAAGCAGTTCGCGTCCGGCCACGGCGTGGACCTCGGCAAGGACAAGATGGCCCTCCAGCGCCTCCGTGAGGCCGCCGAGAAGGCCAAGATCGAGCTGTCCTCCTCCACCGAGACCTCGATCAACCTGCCGTACATCACCGCGTCCGCCGAGGGCCCGCTGCACCTGGACGAGAAGCTCACCCGGGCGCAGTTCCAGCAGCTGACGGCCGACCTGCTGGAGCGCTGCAAGACGCCGTTCCACAACGTCATCAAGGACGCCGGCATCTCCATCAACGAGATCGACCACGTCGTCCTCGTCGGTGGCTCCACCCGTATGCCCGCCGTCGCCGAGCTCGTCAAGGAGCTGACCGGCGGCAAGGAGGCCAACAAGGGCGTGAACCCGGACGAGGTCGTCGCCATCGGCGCCTCGCTCCAGGCCGGTGTCCTCAAGGGCGAGGTCAAGGACGTCCTGCTGCTCGACGTCACCCCGCTGTCCCTCGGTATCGAGACCAAGGGCGGCATCATGACCAAGCTGATCGAGCGCAACACCACGATCCCGACCAAGCGCTCCGAGATCTTCACGACGGCCGAGGACAACCAGCCGTCCGTGCAGATCCAGGTCTACCAGGGCGAGCGCGAGATCGCGGCGTACAACAAGAAGCTCGGCATGTTCGAGCTGACCGGTCTGCCCCCGGCGCCGCGTGGCGTCCCGCAGATCGAGGTGTCCTTCGACATCGACGCCAACGGCATCATGCACGTGACCGCCAAGGACCTGGGCACGGGCAAGGAGCAGAAGATGACCGTCACCGGCGGCTCCTCGCTGCCGAAGGACGAGGTCGACCGGATGCGCCAGGAGGCCGAGCAGTACGCGGAGGAGGACCACCGCCGCCGCGAGGCCGCCGAGACCCGCAACCAGGGCGAGCAGCTCGTCTACCAGACCGAGAAGTTCCTCAAGGACAACGAGGACAAGGTCCCGGGCGAGATCAAGACGGAGGTCGAGGAGGCCGTCGCCGAGCTGAAGGAGAAGCTCAAGGGCGAGGACACCGCCGAGATCCGCACCGCCACCGAGAAGGTCGCGGCCGTCTCGCAGAAGCTCGGCCAGGCCATGTACGCCGACGCGCAGGCCGCCGGTGGTCCGGAAGGCGCCGCCCAGGGCGGCAAGGCCGCCGACGACGACGTCGTGGACGCCGAGATCGTGGACGACGAGCGCAAGGACGGTGCCGCGTGACGGAGGAGACCCCGGGCTTTGAGGAGAAGCCCGACGTCCCCTCCGGCGCCACCCCCGACGACGCCGAGTCGAAGGCCGCGCCCGAGGAGGGCGCGGCCCCGGCCGGGGACGTACACGCAGACGCGGGCCTGGTGGCCCAGCTGGACCAGGTGCGCACGGCGCTGAACGAGCGCACGCTGGACCTCCAGCGCCTCCAGGCCGAGTACCAGAACTACCGCCGCCGGGTCGAGCGGGACCGCATCGCGGTCAAGGAGATCGCCATCGCGAACCTCCTGACCGAGCTGCTGCCCGTGCTCGACGACATCGGCCGCGCGCGCGAGCACGGCGAGCTGGTCGGCGGCTTCAAGTCGGTGGCCGAGTCGCTGGAGACCGTCGCGGCCAAGATGGGCCTGCAGCAGTTCGGCAAGGAGGGCGAGCCCTTCGACCCGACCATCCACGAGGCCCTGATGCACTCCTACGCGCCGGACGTCACCGAGACGACCTGCGTGGCGATCCTGCAGCCCGGGTATCGCATCGGCGAGCGCACCATCCGCCCCGCGCGGGTGGCCGTCGCCGAGCCGCAGCCCGGTGCGCAGACCGTCAAGGCCGAGGGCGCCGAGGAGAACACCGAGGCCGAGACGGCCGGTGCCACCGACACCAAGGAGAACGGTGGCCCGGACGAGGGCTGACGTCATCACCGCAGACAGGAAGGAGGGGCGTCGGGGATGAGCACCAAGGACTTCATCGAGAAGGACTACTACAAGGTCCTCGGCGTCCCCAAGGACGCCACCGAGGCCGAGATCAAGAAGGCGTACCGGAAGCTCGCCCGCGAGTTCCACCCGGACGCCAACAAGGGCAACGCCAAGGCCGAGGAGCGCTTCAAGGAGATCTCCGAGGCGAACGACATACTCGGCGACCCCAAGAAGCGCAAGGAGTACGACGAGGCACGCGCCCTGTTCGGCAACGGCGGCTTCCGCCCCGGGCCGGGCGCCGGCGGCTCCTTCAACTTCGACCTGGGCGACCTCTTCGGAGGCGGCGCCCAGGGCGGGGGTTCCGGCGGCTTCGGCGGCGGACTCGGTGACGTCTTCGGGGGCCTGTTCAACCGCGGCGGAGCCCCGGGCGGCACCCGCACCCAGCCCCGGCGCGGCCAGGACATCGACACCGAGGTCACGCTGAGTTTCACGGAGGCCATCGAGGGCGCCACGGTGCCGCTCAGGATGTCCTCCCAGGCGCCCTGCAAGGCCTGCTCCGGCACCGGCGACAAGAACGGCACACCGCGCGTGTGCCCGACCTGTGTCGGCACCGGGCAGGTGGCGCGGGGCTCGGGCGGCGGTTTCTCGCTCACCGACCCCTGCCCCGACTGCAAGGGCCGCGGCCTGATCGCCGAGCACCCCTGCCTGGAGTGCAACGGCAGCGGCCGCGCGAAGTCCTCGCGCACCATGCAGGTCCGCATCCCGGCCGGCGTGACCGACGGGCAGCGGATCCGGTTGCGCGGCAAGGGCGCGCCCGGCGAGCGGGGCGGCCCGGCGGGCGACCTGTACGTGGTCGTGCACGTCGGCGAGCACCCGGTGTTCGGACGCAAGGGCGACAACCTCACCGTCACCGTGCCGGTGACGTATCCCGAGGCGGCCCTCGGCGGCGAGGTCCGCGTGCCCACCCTCGGCGGCCCGGCCGTCACCCTGAAGCTGCCGCCCGGCACGCCCAACGGCCGCACCATGCGCGCCCGCGGCAAGGGCGCGGTCCGCAAGGACGGCACCCGCGGCGACCTCCTGGTCACCGTCGAGGTGAGTGTCCCCAAGGACCTGTCGGGGAAGGCTCGTGACGCACTGGTGGCGTATCGCGAGGCGACCGCGGGCGAGGACCCGCGGGCGGAGCTGTTCGAGGCCGCGAAGGGAGACTGAGAGAGATGGACGGCCGTCGACGTAACCCGTATGAACTGACCGAGGAGACCCCGGTCTACGTCATCTCGGTGGCGGCCCAGCTCTCCGGACTCCACCCGCAGACGCTGCGCCAGTACGACCGCCTCGGCCTGGTCTCCCCGGACCGCACCGCGGGCCGGGGCCGGCGCTACTCGGCCCGTGACATCGAACTGCTGCGCCAGGTGCAGCAGTTGTCGCAGGACGAGGGCATCAACCTGGCCGGCATCAAGCGCATCATCGAACTGGAGAACCAGGTCGCGGCCCTCCAGTCCCGCGTGGTGGAACTGGAGGCGGCCCTGGACGGCGCGGCGGCCGCGATGCAGCAGCGCGAGGCCGCCGTCCACGCCTCCTACCGCCGCGACCTGGTGCCGTACCAGGAGGTCCAGCAGACCAGCGCGCTGGTGGTGTGGCGGCCCAAGCGGCAGCAGAGCGACTGAGCGGGGAACACGGTGAAGGGGCCCGCGGTCTTCCGCGGGCCCCTTCGGCGTGTCAGGAAGTGCCGGGCTGGGTGATGGCGTAGTCCATGTCGGCGAAGGACTCGGTGCCGTCCGCCGAGACGAGCGAGATCATGTAGTAGAGCGTCGTGCCGGCGGGGGCGCCGGTGTCGGTCCAGACCCAGCCGCCCCTTCCCCTGGGCACGGCGGTCTCCGTCAGCCGGACGAACCGGCCCTCGGCGCGGTCCCAGCGGTAGACGTGGAAGCCGGTCACCCCGGAGATGTCCTCGTAGGGACACCACGGTTCCAGCGTGACCCCGCTGCTGGTGTTCCAGGTGGTCGTCCGGCAGCCCGAGGTGGCGTCCGGGACCGTCGTGGGCCTCAGGTCGAGCGCGGTCACCGGGACGGAGGCGACGGGCACGCTCCAGTCGTCGACCTCCGGATCGTCCTCGTAGGTGAGGGAGTTGCCGTAGACGTCCACGGCCACGACGAAGAGGCGGTACGACGAGCCGTCGGCCGGCCACGACAGCACTGCCTGCGTCTTCGACGCGTCCACCGCCCCGAGGTACTCGGGATCGTGCGAGGTGTCCTGCTGCCGGTAGAGGGCGTAGGACGCCAGGTCCGGCGCCGTGCTGGACCGCCAGGTCAGGCGGATGCCGTACTCCAGCGGCTCGGCGGCCAGGCCGGTGACGGCCGGCGGCGGGATCTCGTCGCCGGGCCGGGTGGCGGTGACCTCGGCGGAGGGCACGGACCAGCGGCCGGCGGTGTCCTTGCGCAGCACCGTGTAGTGGTAGGTGGTGCCGCGGCGGCCGGAGCGGTCGGTGCAGCCGCGGACGGTGCTGCCGTCGGCGTCGGTGGTGCTCGTGGGCGAACCACAGGTGAGGGTCTGCCAGGTGCGGGAGCCGTCGGCGGAGGTCTCCGCGCGGCGCACCGTGTAGCCGGCGGTGCCGGCGGGCTCGGTCCAGCCGAGCACCACCTCGCCGCTGCTCGTGTCCGCCGTCACGGCCTGCGGCGGCGTGATGGTCCGGGTGCTGCTCACGACGGCGGACTCGGCGGCGTTGCCGTGCGCGTCGATCGCGCTGACCTTGTAGTCGTAGGCGGTGCGGTACGCCGCGCCGGTGTCCGTGTGGCTCGTGTCCGTGGTGTCGGTGAGCGTGCTGAAGGAGGCCTCGCCGGCCGCCCTGCGGAACACTCGGTAGGTGACGGCGTCCTTGGCGGCCGTCCAGGTCAACTGGTTGGCGTCCGCCGTGCCGGTCGCGGTGAGCCGGGGTGCGGTGGGCGGGGTCATGTCCCGGCTGGTGACCGGGCCCTGGTCGGTGCTTCCGGCGGACTCGTTGCCGGCCTTGTCGTAGGCGCGGACCTCGTAGTAGTACGACTGCCCCGTCTGCGGCGGCCGTTCGCTGAAGCGGGTCACCGTGGTCGTGCCGACCGGCGTGTAGGTGCTCGTGCCCGCCACCCGGCGGTAGACGCGGTACCCCGCGAGGTCCATCTCCTCGTTCCTCGCCCAGCTGAGCACGGCGTGTGTGCCGTCCGGGTCACCGGTGTAGGAGTCCCAGGTGACCCCGGCCGGGGCGAGCGGCGCGACCTTGTCGGCGGTGGCGGAGGTGCGCGGGGTGTAGGCGAACTTCACCTGCGCGCCGCCGGTCCAGCTGACGTAGTCGAGCCGCACGGTGTGCCTGCCCCTGGGGATGGTGACGCCGGCGGTCCTCGCGCGCGTGCCCGAGGTGTTCGACCAGAGGTCGACCGTGCGGACGCCGTCCAGGTAGACGCGGATCCCGTCGGTTCCGGAGACGGCGAAGGAGAAGGGACCGCCGGAGCCGAAGTCAAGGGTGACGCTCCAGCGGACGCCGAAGTTGTCCTTCGGCAGGCCGGAGACGGGCGCACCGCTCCAGGTCTGGTCGACGGCGCTGTCGCAGTCCGTCTTCTTCGGAGTGCCGGAGAACGTGGTGTTCGCGTAGAACGTCCGGGTGTAGGTCGGTGCGGCGCACGTCGTGGCGGCGGAGGCGGACGTGGCGGCCGCGGTCAGCAGGCCGCCGGCGGTGGCGAGTACGACAGCCGCGGCGGTCGCGCGTCTGGCTGGTTTCATTCGGTCCTCTGATCGAGTCGGGAGGGCGGCAGGCGCCAGTGGTGATCACGACTGGTGAACAAGAGGGTTGGTTGTACTGATCTTTGCCGTACCTTGAATGAAGAGTCCGTAAAAGGTGTTTGGAGAAGATTCCGCTTGGCCTTCACAGGGTCAGCCGAGCGTGGTGTTGCGGACTCGTTAAGTAGTTACGCTTGACGCCGGGTGCGGCCTCCGCGTTGTCTTTTCAGACACCTGGGTCGTATAGCTGCCCTACGTCCGGAACGCACCTGAAGTGAGCCCTCGAATGCGTCGTATCGCCATATCCGTGGCCGCATCCACGATGACCCTCTCGCTCGCCGGTTGTGGCGTGCTGGACGCGACGGGGGACGGCGCGAGCGCGAGCCCGAGCAAGGGCGACGACGTCACCGTGGGCCTTCTGCTGCCGGAGAAGACGAACACCCGCTACGACAAGTTCGACTACCCCATCATCAGGGACAAGGTCGCCGAACTCACCAAGAAGCAGGGCAAGGTCGAGTACCTCAACGCCGACGCGGACGCCTCCCGGCAGGCCTCGCAGCTGCAGAAGATGATCGACGAGAAGGTCGACATCATCCTGCTCGACGCCGTCGACTCGCACGCCATCGCCGCCGAGGTGCAGAAGGCCAAGGACGCGGGCATTCCGGTCATCGCCTACGACCGTCTCTCCGAGGGGCCGATCGACGCGTACGTCTCCTTCGACAACGAACTGGTCGGCGAGGTGCAGGGCCGCACCCTGCTGTCGGCCCTCGGGTCGGGCGCCGGCACCTCCGACAAGATCGTCATGATCAACGGTTCGCCCACCGACCCGAACGCCAAGCAGTTCAAGCAGGGCGCGCTCTCCGAGCTGAACGGCAAGGTGACGATCGCGGCGACGTACGACACCACGGACTGGAAGCCGGAACTCGCCGACGCCGAGATGACCAGGGCGATCAACGCGATCGGCAAGAGCAACATCGCCGGTGTCTACGCCGCCAACGACGGCATGGCGGGCGGCGCCCTCAAGGCCCTGAAGGCCGCCGGCGTCACCACCCTGCCCCCGATCACCGGACAGGACGCGGAACTCGACGCGGTCCAGCGGATCGTGGCCGGCGAGCAGTACATGAGCGTCTACAAGCCCTACCCGGACGAGGCCGAGGCCGCCGCGCAGATGGCCGTCGCCAAGGTCCAGGGCAAGGACATCCAGTTCGACGCGCTCACCCAGGACAAGGTGGACAGCCCCACCGCCAAGGGCATCCCGGCCAGGCTGATCCAGCCGACCGCCCTGACCAAGAGCAGCATCAAGTCCACGGTCGTCGCGGACGGCATCTACTCCGTGGGTGACATCTGCACCGCCAGGTACAAGGCGGCCTGTGCGGCGATCGGCCTGAAGTAGGGCGGTTCCCCGCGCCTCGAAAGGGGCGCGGGGCGACTCCTGCGCGGGGCGGAGCCTGCCTGATACCCGGACACACCGGCCCTTTGCGGCAGCCCTGTCGGGGAGAGCCGTGTTGCGGACCCGGTCGGCGCCGCGCATAGTTGCGCTGCGGAAGTGGCAGCACACCGGGGGTGAAATGGGCGATGGCCGGGCGCGGGGCGGAGGAGCATCCACACGGCGCCGACCGACTGTGCGCGGCCGGGGATCGGGTGTATTCCCGGGCCGTACGCCGTGGGCGGGTGCCGCGCACTGATGCCGAGACGGTGCCCTGTCTGCTGGAACTGGCCCTGCTGCACCCGGATCCCGACGACATGGACTGGCTGGTGCCGACCTCCCCGCAGGAGGTCATGACCAGGCTGCTGCGCGGGGTCTACGACGAGGTCAGCGAGAGTCAGCGGCGGGTGGGCTCGGCGGTGGCCGCCTTCGAGTGGTACGCCGGGCTGGGCCGTCGGCTGGGCGCGCTCGGCGCCCCCGCCGAGGGGAGCGCGATCCGGGTACTGGACGGGCTGTCCCGGATCCAGGCCGCGATGGACGAGGCGACCGAGGCGTGCACGACCGAGGTGCTCACCGTGCAGCCCGGCGGCATCCGCCGGGAGGCCGAGCTGACCGAGGGGCTGCACCGGGCGCTGGCCCTGCGCGGCCGGGGCGTGCGCATGCGCGACCTGTACACGCACGTGGCCCGCCACGGCCAGGGCCTGCTCAACTACCTGGAGCTGATGGGCGGCACGGTGGAGGCCCGCACCCTGGACGAGGTGATCGACCGCCTGATCCTCTTCGACCGCACGGTGGCCTTCATCCCCGCCAACTCCGACCGCACGATGGCCCTGGAACTGCGCCACCCGGCCCTGGTCGAGTACCTGGTCACGGTCTTCGAACGGCTCTGGCGGCTCGCGCTCCCGCTCACCGCGCCCCTCCCCGACACCGGCATCGAGGGCATCTCGCACCGCGAGCAGTCCATCGCCGCGCTGCTCGCCGAGGGCCACCAGGACGCGGTGATCGCCGAGCGGCTCGGCATCAGCGTGCGTACCTGCCGCGCCCACATCGCCCGCCTCTCGGAGACCCTCGGCGCGGCCAGCCGCACCCAACTGGGCGTCCGGATCGCCCAGGTCGGCCTGGACGGCCACCGCAGCCCCGGGCCGCCGGCCGGCGCGCTCAGGGCTCCTGACCAAGAATCCCCGAGCGTGCGATGAGATAGCCGAGCCGGGTGCGGCTGTCGCTGCCGAGGGTGGCGGCGAGTTTGGCGATGTGCAGACGGGCGGTGCGGACGTTCATGCCGAGGCGGTCGGCGATGACGGCGTCGGTGTGGCCTTCGACCAGGAGGGCGGCTGTCGCGCGCTGGCGCGGGGTGACGCCGTTCGGGGAGGCCCCCCGGGGCGTGCGCGGCGCGGTCACGAGGACACCCTCCGCCGGGCGCGGGTCACCGGTGGCCGTCCGGTTCCGGTCGCGCGGACTCCTTGTCCAGGATTCCCGACTGGGCGATGAGAAAGCCGAGCTGGGCACGGCTGCCGCTGCCCAGCGCCGTCGCGAGCTTGGCGATGTGGGCCCGGCAGGTCCGTACGTTCATGCCGAGCCGTCGGGCGATGGCCTCGTCGACGTGCCCCTCGACCAGGAGCTTGGCGATGGAGTGCTGGATCTCCGTGATGCCGTCGGGGGCGGTCTCGTAGGGGGCGCCGGTGCTCAGCGGCACCGCGCGGGCCCACATGAACTCGAACACCTTGATCAGGTAGCGCACCAGGCCGGGGTGCCGGAGTTCCAGGGCGACCTGCCGGTCGTCGCGGGTGGGGATGAAGGCGACGGTCTCGTCGCAGATGATGAGCCGCTCCACCAGTTCGTCGATGGTCCGGTACTCCACCTTGCCCTCGGAGAACTGGGACACGTAGCCGAGCGTCTCGGGACTGTAGCGGGCCGTGTGCTGGTAGAGGGTCCTGATGCGCACACCGCGTTCGAGGAGCGGACGGTCGCGTTCCAGGCCCTGCAGGAGGGTGTGTTCGAGGCGGCGGCTGCTCGGTTGCACGGTGAGCACCTCGGAACGGCACTCGGCCGTCGCCACGTCGAGCGCCGCGTTGATGCGGTCCAGGCCCTCCAGTACCGAGATGGCGTGCGTGGGCGTGGCGCTCTGCGCACTGAGCGTCATGAACGGTTCGAACGCCTCGGTCAGTTCGACCGAAAGCCGTCTGCGTTCCGAAATCTCCCGCTCGATCGGGTTGAGCCGCTGGGCCAGGGCCACCGAGGGAGGGGTGGGGCGCAGCCAGTTCGCGTCGTCGGGGTCGGGGTGCAGGAGGGCCAACTCCATGAGGCAGGGGGCGGGTTCCACCTCCGTACGGGCGATGCGCCCCGAGCGCAGCGCCTTCGCGTAGAGACGGCTACCCTCCTCGCAGAGCTCGGTCATCGCATGGGGATGTGGCACTTTGGTCCGATTTTTTGTCAAATCTCCACCCCCCAGGGTCCTGAACATGCAGGAACATGATGCATCGATCGTGTGGCCATGACGTGCCCAAATGAGACATCGTCTTGTTCGACGGGGGAAGAGGGGACCATCAAGTGAGGACGAAGCCGACTATGCGCAAGAGAATGCTTCGGTCGATGCTTGCCGTCACCTTCTCCGCCGTTGTGGCCTTCGGCGCGCTGAGTGGCCTCTCCGGTGGGAAGCGTGACGTTGCTGCGGACACCACCTGG
Source organism: Streptomyces sp. NPDC037290 (assembly GCF_055603245.1). NCBI lineage: Bacteria > Bacillati > Actinomycetota > Actinomycetes > Kitasatosporales > Streptomycetaceae > Streptomyces > Streptomyces sp. NPDC037290. The sequence goes on from NZ_JBVJVZ010000016.1 coordinate 33,603, forward strand.
GGAGTGGCTCCTCGGACCGTCGCTATGAGTGCCGACAGCGCCGCATCGGTTCAAACCGATGGCGCAGACGACACCACCTGGGGCTGACCGATGACTACTCCACCCGACGACCGCTCCTTCCGCCGGGAAATGGCCACCGCCTACCGCTCCGGCTGGCACTTCATCGACCTGGTCACCGCCATCCCCCACAGTGGTGACTCGTTGATGGTGACTGTGTTCGGAGAGCCGGTCGTCGTCACCCGGGACGACGACGAGGACGTGCGGGCCTACCGGTGCCTGCGCAAGCCGCGTGGCGCGCCCCAGCCGGTACGGTGCGCCGTCCGGTACGGAATGATCTTTGTGAACCTTGACCAGCGGGACCACCGGCTCGCCGAGCCGACGGACCAGGATCTGAGGACCATCTCGGCCACCCCCCGCAGTGCCTGACGCGATTCCCCCGTCGTAAAAGATCGCTCAGGTGCTTCCCCCCGCAGCGGGGGGGGGGGGGGGGGGGGGAGGGGGGGGGGGGGGGGGGGGGGGGGGGGGGGGGGGGGGGGGGGGGGGGGGGGGGGGGGGGGGGGGGGGTGGGGCGGGGGGGGAGAGGG
>NZ_JBVJVZ010000016.1:34196-141673 GCF_055603245.1 Streptomyces sp. NPDC037290
GGTTTCCCTCCCCCCCCCCCCCCCCCCCCACCCCCCCCCCTCCCCCCCCCCCCCCCCCCCCCCCCCCCCCCCCCCCCCCCCCCCCCCCCCGCTGCAGTTTGTGGGGACATTTCATGGCATGCGGCGTTTCCACCGTGGCTGAAAGTCTTCGAAAGCCCGCGCACGAGCCGCCTCAGCAGTTCCCCAGCATCCGCGTCACCTCTATCTCGATCACCACGCGCGCCGGATTCGGCCGAGGTGTCCGCCGGTACCGCTCGGCGTAGCGCCGCTCCGCCTCCGCGACCCGTTCCGCATCCGTCCGCACCCGCGCCCGCCCCTCCAGGGTGGCCCAGCGCCGGCCGTCCACCTGGCACACCGCCACCCGGGCGCCCTCGGGCCCGGCCGCGCTCACGTGCCGGGCCTTCGCACTGGTCCCGCTGGTGATCACCCGGGCCACTCCGGCCTCCGCGTCGTAGGTCACCCCCACCGGCACCACGTGCGGGCTGCCGTCGGGGCGGAGTGTCGTCAGGGTGCACAGGTGGCGTTCTCGCCAGAACTCCAGGTACTGCTCAGAGGGGATCGACATGCCCGCAACCTAGTCCCCGCAGGGGTTCCCACCTACCTTGAGCGGAATAGACTCAACTTTGTGTACGCTGATTAAGTCAGCAGTGGAGAGCGGTCGAGGAGGAGAACGGACAACGTGGACGCCGAGCTGACCAACAGGAGCCGGGACGCGATCAACGCGGCCAGCAACCGGGCCGTGACCGAGGGGCACCCGGACCTCACCCCTGCGCACCTGCTCCTCGCGCTGCTCGCGGGGCAGGAGAACGAGAACATCACCGACCTGCTCGCGGCCGTCGACGCCGACCAGGCCGCCGTACGCTCAGGGGCGGAGCGGATCCTGGGCCGGCTGCCCAGCGTGACCGGATCCACCGTCGCGCCTCCGCAGCCGAACCGCGAGCTGCTGGCCGTGATCGCGGACGCCACCGAGCGCGCCAAGGCGCTCGGCGACGAGTACCTGTCCACCGAGCACCTGCTCATCGGCATCGCCGCGCAGGGCGGCGCGGCCGGGGACGTACTGGTGGAACAGGGCGCCGATGCGAAGAAGCTGCAGGAGGCCTTCCGGAAGGCCAGGGGAGGACGCCGCGTGACCACCGCCGACCCCGAGGGCCAGTACAAGGCCCTGGAGAAGTTCGGCACCGACTTCACCGCCGCCGCCCGCGAGGGCCGGCTCGACCCGGTCATCGGGCGGGACCAGGAGATCCGGCGGGTCGTGCAGGTGCTGAGCCGCCGTACGAAGAACAACCCCGTCCTCATCGGTGAGCCCGGTGTCGGCAAGACCGCCGTGGTCGAGGGGCTCGCCCAGCGGATCGTCAAGGGCGACGTGCCCGAGTCGCTGAAGGACAAGCGGCTGGTCGCGCTGGACCTCGGCGCGATGGTGGCCGGCGCGAAGTACCGCGGCGAGTTCGAGGAGCGTCTGAAGGCCGTCCTCGCCGAGATCAAGGACTCCGACGGGCAGATCATCACCTTCATCGACGAGCTGCACACGGTCGTCGGCGCGGGCGCCGGCGGCGACTCCGCCATGGACGCCGGCAACATGCTCAAGCCCATGCTGGCCCGCGGCGAGCTGCGCATGGTCGGCGCCACCACCCTGGACGAGTACCGCGAGCGGATCGAGAAGGATCCCGCCCTCGAGCGCCGCTTCCAGCAGGTGCTGGTAGCCGAGCCGACGGTGGAGGACACCATCGCGATCCTCCGCGGCCTCAAGGGCCGCTACGAGGCCCACCACAAGGTCCAGATCGCGGACTCGGCGCTGGTGGCGGCGGCCACCCTCTCCGACCGCTACATCACCTCACGCTTCCTGCCCGACAAGGCCATCGACCTCGTCGACGAGGCCGCCTCCCGGCTGCGCATGGAGATCGACTCCTCGCCCGTCGAGATCGACGAACTCCAGCGCGCCGTCGACCGGCTGAAGATGGAGGAGCTGGCGATCGGCAAGGAGACCGACCCCGCCTCCCTCGCCCGCCTGGAGAAGCTGCGCCGCGACCTCGCCGACAAGGAGGAGGAGCTGCGGGGCCTCACCGCCCGCTGGGAGAAGGAGAAGCAGTCCCTCAACCGGGTCGGCGAGCTGAAGGAGAAGCTGGACGACCTGCGCGGCCAGGCCGAACGCGCCCAGCGCGACGGCGACTTCGACACCGCCGCCAAGCTGCTCTACGGCGAGATCCCGCAGCTGGAGAAGGAGCTTGAGGCCGCCTCCGAGGCCGAGGAGGCGTTGACGTCCTCCGCCTCCGGCGGGGGCGCCAAGGACACGATGGTCAAGGAGGAGGTCGGCTCCGACGACATCGCCGACGTCGTCGCCGCCTGGACCGGCATCCCGGCCGGCCGTCTGCTGGAGGGCGAGACGCAGAAACTGCTGCGCATGGAGGACGAGCTGGGCAAGCGGCTCATCGGCCAGAGCGAGGCCGTACGCGCGGTCTCGGACGCCGTACGACGCTCCCGCGCCGGCATCGCCGACCCCGACCGCCCCACCGGCTCCTTCCTCTTCCTCGGCCCGACCGGTGTCGGCAAGACCGAACTCGCCAAGGCGCTCGCCGACTTCCTGTTCGACGACGAGCGGGCCATGGTCCGCATCGACATGTCGGAGTACGGCGAGAAGCACAGCGTGGCCCGGCTGGTCGGCGCACCTCCCGGATATGTCGGCTACGAGGAGGGCGGCCAGCTGACCGAGGCGGTGCGCCGCCGCCCGTACTCCGTCATCCTCCTGGACGAGGTGGAGAAGGCCCACCCCGAGGTCTTCGACGTCCTGCTCCAGGTGCTGGACGACGGCCGCCTGACGGACGGTCAGGGCCGTACGGTCGACTTCCGCAACACCATCCTGGTGCTCACCTCCAACCTGGGCAGCCACTTCCTGATGGACCCGCTCACCAGTGAGGAGCAGAAGAAGGAACAGGTCCTGGAGGTCGTCCGGTCCTCGTTCAAGCCGGAGTTCCTCAACCGGCTCGACGACCTGGTGGTCTTCTCCGCCCTGACCAAGCCCGAGCTGGAGCGGATCGCGAAGCTCCAGATCGACCGGCTGGGCAAGCGACTCGCCGAGCGCCGGCTCACCCTGGACGTCACGCCCGAGGCGCTGGCCTGGCTGGCGGAGGAGGGCCTGGACCCGGCCTACGGCGCCCGCCCGCTGCGCCGCCTCGTCCAGACCGCCATCGGCGACCGCCTCGCCAGGGAGATCCTCTCCGGCGAGGTCAAGGACGGCGACACGGTGCGGGTGGACAGGTTCGGGGACGGCCTGCTCGTGGGACCGGCCACGGGGAAGACGCTGTGACACCCGCCGTCGGGCGGAACCTGTCAGCCGTCGGCTGACAGGCGGCGTCGGGGCTTGCCTCCCCCCTCCCCCTCTGGGGGAGGATGGCCAGATCCACCATGAAGGGAAAAACACGGTGAGCATCGACCCGTCCTCGATTCCGAACTTCGGGGGCCAGCCCGAACCGCAGCCCCAGGGACCGGCCGGCCCCGTCCTCCCGGATCAGGACCTCGTGAAGCAGCTCCTCGACCAGATGGAGCTGAAGTACGTCGTCGACGAGGAAGGCGACCTCGCGGCGCCGTGGGAGCAGTTCCGCACCTACTTCATGTTCCGCGGGGAGGCCGAGCAGGCGGTCTTCTCGGTGCGGACCTTCTACGACCGCCCCCACCCCATCGACGACAAGCCCCAGCTGCTGGAGTCCGTCGACGACTGGAACCGCCGCACCCTGTGGCCCAAGGTCTACACCCACACCCATGACGACGGCACGGTCCGTCTGATCGGTGAGGCCCAGATGCTGATCGGCACGGGCGTCGACATCAACCACTTCGTCTCCTCGACGGTCAGCTGGGTGCGGGCCGCGATCGAGTTCGACAAGTGGCTCGCCGAGCAGCTCGGCCTGGAGCAGGAGGTCAACGAGGCGGACGAGCCCGAGGACGACGGCGACGGCGAGTAGGCCCCGCCGCACGGCCTACAGCGGCGTGTGCGCGTACACCACCAGGTACGCGCCGTAGAGATAGCTGAGCCCGGCCAGGCTCGCGACCAGCACGGTCGCGTGCCAGGGCCGGGCTTTCGCCGTGTGCACCAGCAGCCGGGCGAGCGGCAGCAGCAGCGGAAAGGCCGGCAGCAGGAACCGCGGCTTGGACTCGAAGAAGCCCGACCCGCCGAGCGCGATCAGCAGCAGCACCCCGCTGTGCACGAGCAGCGGAAGCGGAGCGCGGTCCAGGAGCAGCAGCGCGTACAGCACCGCCCCCGCCACCACGAGCGCCAGCGCCACCGGGAACACGAACCGGCCGCCGTGCAGCAGCATCGCGCGCACGAACTCCAGCGAGCCCCGTCCGAAGTCGAACCGCGACCCCCACAGCCGCTGCACCTCGAAGTAGCCGCCCAGCACGTCCCCCTTGCGCCGGCCGACCCACATCACGTACGCCGTCCAGCCCAGCGGGGCGAGCGCCGCGCCCGTCCACAGCCTGTGGGAAACCTTTCCGCGCCGCCGCCACACCTCCCAGCCCGCCGCGGCGAGCACCGCGGCGGCCACCGCGAACCCGTTCGGCCGGGTCACGCCCGCGAGCGCCGCGAGAACACCGGCCCACAGCCAGTTCCCGGCCAGCACCGCGTACAGCGACCAGGCCGCGAACGCGGTCAGCACCGGCTCGGTGTACGCCATCGACAGCACCACCGAGTGCGGCAGCAGACCCCACAGCAGCACCAGTGCGATGCCGGTGGCCCGCCCGTGCAGCCGGGTGCCGACCGCGTGGATACCGGCGGCGGCCACGGCGGCCGCGGTCCACGAGACCAGCAGTCCGGCGACGCCCCCGTCGAGCGGCACCAGCGCGGTCACCGCCCGCAGCAGTCCCGGGTACAGCGGGAAGAACGCGAGGTCGCTGTGCGGGCCGGGGTCGCGCGAGGGCAGGTCGTGGCCGTAGCCGTGCGCGGCGATCCCCAGGTACCACACCGAGTCCCAGGACCGGGCGAGCAGCGTCAGCGGGTGCTTGCCGGCGGCCTGCGCGACGACGGCGAGCACGGCCGCACCGGTGAGCCGGGCCCCCAGGAACAGGCCCACGGCGACCCCGCTCGCGCGCACGGTGCGGGTTCGCTGGGCAGGCTTCGGCGTGGTGAGGGGCGGAGCGAGGACGGTGCTGGCGTGGGTCACATCTCTGCACCCTGCAAGCGAGGGGGCGCGAGCGCGAGCAGGTGACGGCCGTCGGTGTCACGGGTTCACCTGTGTCGAGTAAACGCCCCCTCGCGGCGCGCCTACAGCGCCCGCAGCCGTTCAGCGGCCTCCCGCAGGACCTCCTCCCGCTTGCAGAACGCGAACCGTACGAACGGTGCCCCGGCCTCCCGGTCGTCGTAGAAGACGGCGTTGGGGATGGCCACGACGCCCGCGCGCTCCGGCAGCGCGCGGCAGAAGGCGAAGCCGTCCTTCTCGCCGAGGGGGCGGATGTCGGTGGTGATGAAGTAGGTGCCGGCCGGCTGGAAGACCTCGAACCCCGCCTCCGCCAGTCCCCGCGCCAGGATGTCCCGGCGGGCCAGCATGGACCGGCGGAACTCCTCGAAGTAGGTGTCGGGCAGGGCGAGCGCCTCGGCGACCGCGTACTGGAAGGGGCCCGAGGAGACGTAGGTCAGGAACTGCTTCGCCGAGCGGACCGCGCCGGTCAGCTCCGGAGCGGCCGTGACCCAGCCGACCTTCCAGCCGGTGAAGGAGAACGTCTTGCCCGCCGAGCCGATCGTCACCGTGCGTTCGCGCATGCCCGGGAAGGAGGCGAGCGGCAGATGCTCGGCGTTGCCGAAGACCAGGTGCTCGTAGACCTCGTCCGTCACCACCAGCAGGTCCCGCTCGACCGCCAGCTCGGCGATCGCGGCCAGTTCCGCGCGGGTGAGGACCGTACCGGTCGGGTTGTGCGGGGTGTTGATCAGCAGCAGCCGGGTGCGGTCGGTGACGGCGGCGCGCAGCTCGTCCAGGTCCAGGCGGAAGGACGCCCCCTCCTCGAAGTGCGGCCGCAGGGTCACCGGTACGCGGGTGCCGCCCGCCATCGCGATGCTCGCCGCGTAGGAGTCGTAGTACGGCTCGAGGGCCACGACCTCGTCGCCCGGCTCCAGCAGGGCCAGCAGCGAGGCCGCGATGGCCTCCGTGGCGCCCGCGGTGACCAGCACCTCGGTGTCGGGGTCGTAGGAGAGGCCGTAGCGGCGCCGCTGGTGCGCGGCGATCGCGGTGCGCAGCTCGGGGACGCCCGGGCCCGGCGGGTACTGGTTGCCGCGGCCCTCGCGCAGCGCGCGTACGGCGGCCTCCCGGACCTCTTCTGGCCCGTCGGTGTCGGGGAACCCCTGGCCGAGGTTGATCGAGCCGGTCGCGACGGCGAGGGCGGACATCTCGGCGAAGATCGTCGTGCCGAACTCGGCGAGCCGCCGGTTCAGGTGAGGGCGTGCGCTGGAGGTCATGCCGGTCATCTTCCGCCCAGGCGCACCTTCGGCGGTACCCAGCACGCCACCTTTGACCAGGAGGTGTCGCGATCAGGACAGGCGGGGGGCCGTTTCCCGGGAAGGACCCTCTGAAGTTCCTCAACTCTGCTTTGCGCCCCGAGACGGCCGGGCATCCCCCCGTCACCGCGGTCCACGGGGGGCCGCTTCGGGGGAACGGAAGGAGGGTGACGCCATGACCGTCGGCATCATCTTCATCCTGGTCGTGGTCGCGTTCGTGACCCTCACGGCGCTGGCGGGGAGCAGGAGCCGACAGTGCAAGGTGTCACTCGGCAAGGGAGGCCGCGGCCGGTCCGGGTCCTCCGGCTCGTCCTCGTACGACGGCAGCAGCAGCTGGTGGGCGGGCAGCGCCGACTCCGGCTCCTCGGGCGGGCACCACGGCGGGCACCACGGGGGTCACTCCTCCTGCGGCGGCGGTCATTCCTGCGGAGGCCACTCCTCCTGCGGCGGGGGCTCATCCTGCGGCGGAGGTTCGTCGTGCGGCGGCGGGGGCGGATGCGGCGGAGGCAGCTGACACGGGGCAGCTGAGCTTTCGGGGGAACCGCATACGGCCGCACACGAGCGCCCGCCGGCGAGGCAACCGGCGGGCGCTCGCCGTCCCGGCGTCCGCGCCCGGCGTGCGCCATGGTTGAACAGTTGAACTGTGGAGCCCTCTGAGGGATGGAAACCCCACGAAGTTGGGTAAAAACGCTGTGGGCGCGCCTCTGTTCATGATTCCCTCTAAATCGCCAACGCAGCCCCTCGGACGTCCTGAGACTCCCCACCCGGCCGAGCCGGCTGGGCTGACATGGCCGATCTCCCCCTCATCGCGTGTTAGCGGAGCCGATCCATGCTCACGACCCTGAACACCTCCTACACCGATACGCGCGCTGCCGACCTGGCCTGGGCTCTGGGACGCGAGCCGCTGCCGGCCCTTGCCACCCTCGATCTGGAACTCATGGGCGCGAAGCTCCAGTTGAGACTGCTCGGCGCCTCCCACCAGGTGCTGCTGGAGGAGGAGCGCGGCACCTGTTCGGAGACGGTCGCGTGCATCCCCGGCTCCAGCACCCCGCTGCCGCTCGGCGTCGCCAAGCGGGTCGGCGACTGGGAGTACGAGTTCGCCGCGCGCGTCGAGGTGCTCACCCCCGGCTCTTTCGAGGGCCGGGCACAGGAGTTGCTGGCCCTCGTCTCCGATCATCCGCACGGCCTCGCGGGCGTCTTCCCGGGCAGCCCGCACGCGTTCACCGCCATGTTGGCACAGCACCACGAGGGCCAGGTGCACTGGCGCACCTGGCACGCCTACCCGCAGGACGGCCAGTTGGTGGCCACCCGGACCCGGGTCGGGGCGCGGTCGAAGGCGGCGCGGCCCGCTGAGCACACCGCGCCGACATAAACCCGCCGGGCGCCAACCGGCCCCAGTTCCACACGTGTGGGTGACGAAGCGTACCGGGCGAGTGACGTACCGTCGCAACGTGATCGAACCGCACGCCCCCGCGCCTCCGGGCGCCCCGCCCTCCTGGACAGGCCCCGCCCGGCTGCCCGTCCGGCCAGGCACCGGGCGGTTCCTGGTTCTCGTGTGCGTCTTCGTCTGCGCGGCCTGCGGACTCGTGTACGAGCTCGAACTGGTCGCGTTCGCCTCGTACTTGATAGGCGACTCGGTCACCCAGGCCTCCGTCGTGCTGTCCGTGATGGTGTTCGCGATGGGCATCGGCTCGCTCGGCGCGAAACGGCTGCGCTGGCACGCCGCGGCCGGCTTCGGCGCGATCGAGACCGTCCTCGCGCTGGTCGGCGGGTGCAGCGCGATGGCGCTGTACGCCGTCTTCGCCTGGACCGGCGACTGGGGCGGGGTGTGGGCCGAGGGCCCGCGCTGCCTCCTGGTCGCCTTCTCGCTCGCCATCGGGCTGCTCATCGGCGCCGAGGTCCCGCTGCTGATGGAGCTGATCCAGCGCATCCGCCGGCAGGACGCGGGCGGCGCGGTCGCCGACCTGTTCGCCGCGGACTACGTGGGCGCGCTGGTCGGCGGCCTCGCCTTCCCGTTCCTGCTTCTGCCCCTCCTCGGCCAGTTGACGGGCGCTCTGCTCACCGGCACCGTCAACGTGGTGGCGGGCGGCGCCCTGGTGCTGGGCCTCTTCCGCCGCGACCTGACCTGCCGGGCCCGCTGGACCCTGCTCGTCGTCGGTCTCCTCGTCCTCGGTGTCCTCGCCTCCGCCGCCGCGCTCGCCGGCGACTTCGAACGCGCCGCCCGGCGCGCCGTCTACGGCAAGGACGTCCGGGTCGCCGAACAGACCGGCGTCCAGGAGGTCGTCCTCGCGGGCGGCACCGACGGCAGGCCCCTCGACCTCTTCCTGGACGGCCGGCTCCGGGTCGGCCGCGACGAACGCAGCTACCACGAGGCCCTCGTGCACCCCGCGCTGTCCGGCGGGCCACACGCGCGCGTCCTCATCCTGGGCGGCGGCGACGGCCTGGCCGCCCGAGAGGTGCTGCGCCGGCCCGGGGTACGCCGCGTCGACATCGTCGAACTCGACCCCGGCCTGGTCCGCCTGGCCCGCCACGACCCCGGCCTGTCCACCGCCAACGGCCACGCCTACGACGACCACCGCGTCCACACGACCACGGCCGACGCGCTCGGCTGGCTGCGCGGGGCACGGGAGCGGTGGTACGACGTCGTGATCGCCGACCTCCCCGACCCCGGCATCACCGCCAGCACCAAGCTGTACTCCCAGGAGTTCTACGGCCTGGCCCGCCGCGTCCTGGCTCCGCACGGCCGCCTCGTCGTCCACGCCGGGTCCGTCACCACCCGCCCCCGTGTCTTCTGGACGGTCGCGGCCACCCTGCGCGCGGCAGGCTTCGCCGACTCCCCCTACCGTGTCCTCGGCCACGACTCGGGCTTCCCGGCCGGCCCCGACCGCGCGGCGGGCGCGTCCGGAGCCCCGCACGACTGGGGGTTCCTGCTCGCGGCCCCGGGACGGACCCCGCCACCGCTGCGCCTCGGGTCCTGGCATCCGCGCACGCTGACCCAGCGCGAACTGACGGCGGACGGGCGGGCGGCGGCGCGGACGCGGACCGGGGGTCTGCCGGCCTCGACGCTGGTGCACCCGCGGTACTGAGAGCCGGTTTTCGTGAGGGTACTTTCCGGTCACACGTGGGTAGGCTCAGCGGACATGGAGCACCAGGTCTTCGTCCCGGTCCCGGTCGAGCCACTCAGGGACGCACTCGCCGATCCCGCCCAGGTCGCCCGCGCGGTCCCCGGCCTGCACCAGGACGCCGGTGCCGAACCCGTCGCCGGGCGCCTGAAACTGCGCGTCGGCGGACACTCCGTCACCTACCGCGGTACGGCTCGGGTGGTCGCCCACGCGAACGGCACGTACGCCGTCGAGGCCGACGCCACCGAGGCCCGCGGCACCGGCGCCGTGAAACTCGCCCTCACCCTGCGCCTCACGGACACCGACGGCGGGACGACGGTCACGGTCGAGGGCACCGCGGACGCGGACGGCCGCATCGCCGAGCTGCCGGCGGACGCGGTGACCGCGGCGGCGACCCGCCTGCTGAACCGGTTCGTGGAGAACCTGGCGACGACTCCGGAGCAGCAGGACCAGGACCAGGTGCAGGACCAGGAGCCCGGGGCCGAGCACTCCTCCGTGTTCGACACCGAGATCCCGCCGCCGTCCCTGGACCCGGCGGCCGACCGCCTCACGGACGGCTTCGCCGACACCGGTGAGCCGCCCGCCGAGGCCGCGCACGCGCGCCGGACGATGATCGGCCGCAGCGCCGAGGAGGTCGACCACGCGCCACCGCGCGGGCGCTACGCACCGGTTCCGGCGCCCCAGGCGGTGACGGCGACCTCGGCACTGCGCTGGGCGGCACCGGCAGCGGCGCTGGCCGTGGCGTCGGCGATCGTCGTCAGCAGGGCCCTGCGCAAACGCCGCTGAGCGAAGGCGCCCGCGGCCGAAGCCCCGGCCGATCCCCAGTACTGTCGTCCCGTGAGTAACGAAGACATCACGCTGACCGCGGGAGACGCAGAGGTCCGCATCAGCGCCGCGGGCGGCGGCCGTATCAGCGGCCTGAGGATCGGCTCCCTGGAACTGCTCAGGCAGGGGCACCGCTACGGCTGCTTCCCGATGGTGCCCTGGTGCGGCCGCACCAGGGACGGCCGCTTCCTGGACGGCGGCACCGTCCGCCAGCTGCCGCTCAACTCCCCGCCCCACGCCATCCACGGCACCGCCCGCGACGGCGCCTGGCGCACCGCGCGCGTCTCGGAGAACGAGGCGGTGATCACGTACGAGCTGGTCGATCCCTGGCCGCACCCCGGCCGCGTCACCCAGAGCGTCGCGCTCGCCGAGGACGGCCTCACGCTGACGATGTCCGTGGAGGCGTACGGCGACTCCTTCCCGGCGCAGATCGGCTGGCACCCCTGGTTCAACCGCAACCTGGGCGGCGAGGACGTGACGGTCGGCTTCGAGCCCGCCTGGCAGGAGGAGCGCGGGGACGACCACCTGCCCACGGGGAACCGGATCGACCCCAAGCCCGGCCCCTGGGACGACTGCTTCGGGATGCCCGGCGGCGTCGACGTCACCCTCACCTGGCCGGGGCAGCTGGAGCTGAGGGTGACCAGCCGCGAGGAGTGGGTCGTCGTCTACGACGAGCAGGCGGAGGCCGTGTGCGTGGAGCCGCAGACAGGCCCGCCCAACGGACTCAACACCCTCCCGCGCCTGGTCACCCCGCTGGAGCCGCTGGAGGCGTCGACGACCTGGAGCTGGCGGCGCCCTTAAGCTGGTCGGCATGACGGACGTTCGCGGCGCGCTGCTGCAGCAGATCAAGGACAAGGCCGTGGTGCACGGCAAGGTGACCCTGTCGTCGGGCAAGGAAGCCGACTACTACATCGACCTTCGCCGCATCACGCTGGACGGCGAGGCCGCGCCGCTGGTCGGTCAGGTCATGCTCGACCTGACCGCCGAACTGGACTACGAGGCCGTCGGCGGGCTCACCCTGGGCGCCGACCCGGTGGCCACCGCGATGCTGCACGCCTCGGCCGCGCGCGGCAAGGTCCTCGACGCGTTCGTCGTCCGCAAGCAGGGCAAGGCCCACGGTCTGCAGCGCCGGATCGAGGGCGCCGAGGTCAAGGGCCGCCGGGTGCTCGCCGTCGAGGACACCTCCACCACCGGCGGCTCCGTGCTGACCGCCGTGGAGGCGCTGCGCGAGGCCGGCGCGGAGGTCGTCGCCGTCGCCACGATCGTGGACCGGGCCACCGGCGCGGCCGAGGCGATCGCCGAGCAGGCGGGGGTGCCGTACGTCTTCGCCTTCTCGAAGGATGAACTGGGTCTGGACTGACGACGCGGATTGACCTGGACTTGTCCGGCGCATGGACCAGCGGTCCATGTCTGGAAAGATGGGGACGACGATGACGTCGCAACCCAGGTCTAGGTCAGGGCCGTAACGCACCAATCCAACCCGCAACACCAAGGAGCGGACAGATGCCCATCGCAACCCCCGAGGTCTACAACGAGATGCTCGACCGGGCGAAGGCAGGCAAGTTCGCCTACCCGGCCATCAACGTCACCTCGAGCCAGACCCTGAACGCGGCGCTGCGCGGCTTCGCGGAGGCGGAGAGCGACGGCATCGTCCAGATCTCGACCGGTGGTGCCGAGTTCCTCGGCGGCCAGTACAGCAAGGACATGGTGACCGGCGCGGTCGCCCTCGCCGAGTACGCGCACATCCTCGCCGAGAAGTACCCGGTCAACATCGCGCTGCACACCGACCACTGCCCGAAGGACAAGCTCGACGGGTACGTACGCCCGCTGATCGCGGTCTCCGAGGAGCGCGTGAAGGCCGGCCGGAACCCGCTGTTCCAGTCCCACATGTGGGACGGCTCCGCCGAGACCCTCGCCGACAACCTCGCCATCGCCCAGGAGCTGCTGGAGCGGACCCGCGCCGCCAAGATCATCCTCGAGGTGGAGATCACCCCGACCGGCGGCGAGGAGGACGGCGTCTCGCACGAGATCAACGACTCCCTGTACACCACGGTCGAGGACGCGATCCGCACCGCCGAGGCCCTGGGCCTGGGCGAGAAGGGCCGCTACCTGCTGGCCGCCTCCTTCGGCAACGTGCACGGCGTGTACAAGCCGGGCAACGTCGTGCTCCGCCCCGACCTGCTGAAGGAGCTGAACGACGGCGTCGCCGCCAAGTTCGGCAAGGCGTCCCCGTTCGACTTCGTCTTCCACGGCGGCTCCGGCTCCACCGAGCAGGAGATCCTGACCGCGCTGGACAACGGCGTCGTGAAGATGAACCTGGACACGGACACCCAGTACGCCTTCACCCGTCCGGTCGCCGCCCACATGTTCCAGAACTACGACGGCGTCCTGAAGGTCGACGGCGAGGTCGGCAACAAGAAGGCCTACGACCCGCGCACCTGGGGCAAGCTGGCCGAGGCGAGCATGGCCGCGCGCGTCGTCGAGGCCACGCAGAACCTGCGCTCGGCGGGCAACAAGATCAAGTAGGCGGTACCCCGCGGTGGGCCCGGCGGCTGTTCCTGCCGCCGGGCCCGCTGTATACCTGGGGGGTGCCCGATGTCCGGCTGTCCTCCCCCCAGGGCAAGTGGATCCTGTTCACCACGATCCTCGGCTCCAGCATGGCGCTGCTGGACTCGACCGTCGTCAACGTCGCGCTCCCGACCATCGGCCGCGACCTCGGCGCGCCCCTCGGCGCCCTCCAGTGGACGGTCAACGCGTACATGGTCACGCTGGCCGGCCTGATCCTGCTGGGCGGTTCACTGGGCGACCACTACGGCCGCCGGAAGATCTTCGTGCTGGGGGTGGTGTGGTTCGCCGCCGCGTCCCTGCTGTGCGGCTTGTCGCCGAACCCGCCCGTACTGATCGCCGCCCGTGCCCTGCAGGGCATCGGCGGCGCGCTCCTGACCCCCGGCTCCCTGGCGATCATCCAGTCGTCCTTCCACCCCGACGACCGCAGCCGGGCCGTCGGCCTGTGGTCCGGCTTCGGCGGGATCGGCGCGGCGGTCGGCCCGTTCCTGGGCGGCTGGCTGGTGTCCGGCCCCGGCTGGCGCTGGGTGTTCCTGCTGAACGTCCCCCTGGCGCTGCTGTGCGTGCCGGTGGCGCTGCGGCACGTGCCGGAGTCGACGGACAAGGGCGGGCATCGCCGCTTCGACGTCCTCGGCGCGGTGCTGGGCGCCCTGGCGCTGGCCCTGCTGACGTACGCGCTGATCGAGGCGCGGACGGGCTCCCTGGCGGTGACCCTGACCGGAGTGGCGGGCCTGGTGGCGGCCGTGGCCTTCGTGTACGTCGAACACCACCGCCCCGATCCCATGCTCCCGCCGGGCATCTTCGCCTCGCGCCAGTTCACCGCGGTCAATCTGGTCACCCTGTGCGTCTACGCGGCGTTCGGCGGCTTCTTCTTCCTCACCGCGCTGCAGCTCCAGGTGGTGGCGGGCTACTCGCCGCTGGCGGCCGGTACGGCACTGCTGCCGACCACGGCCCTGATGCTCCTGTTCTCCGCCCGCTCGGGCGCTCTCGCGGACCGTACCGGCCCGCGCCTGCCGCTCACGGTCGGGCCCCTGCTCTGCGCGGCGGCGATGCTGCTGATGCTGCGGGTGGGCAGGGACGCCGACTACCTCACGGACGTCCTGCCCGCGCTGCTGGTGATGGGCGCCGGCATGGTCACCCTGGTCGCCCCGCTGACGGCGACGGTCCTCGCCTCCGTCGACGCCGCTCGGGCGGGCCTGGCCAGCGGCATCAACAACGCGGCGGCCCGGGCGGCGGGCCTGGTCGCGGTCGCGGCGCTGCCTCTGCTGGCGGGGATGGGCCCGGAGGCGTACCGGGTCCCGTCGGCTTTCGACGCGGCGTTCGACCGGGCGATGCCGATGCTCGCGGGGACGCTGCTGCTGGGCTCGGCCGTGGCGTTCGCCCTGGTCCGCCGACCGGAGCCGGGCTGCCTGCGCCCGGAGTGCCGGATGCACGGAAACGTGACGACGCCACCGTTGGAGGGGGAGCGGAGGAAGGGCTGAGGAGGGGCAGGGGAGCAGCAGGGGAATGGCCGGGGGCGCTCGCACGGCTGCCCGCAAGCCGAGCCCGCATATGCCCGCGGTGCGAGAAACTGGACCCATGACGATTCACGAGAACCTCCTCGGCGGCCCGCCCCCCACCCACCTCCCCGATGACCCGGAGCCCCGCGAGATGCTCGCGAACGGCACCGCGCCGGCGGATGTCGCCGCCAAGTACCCCACCTCCTCCCTCGCCTGGGCCCAGCTGGCCGACGACGCGTTCGAGCGCGGCGCGGTCGTGGAGTCGTACGCCTACGCCCGTACGGGCTACCACCGCGGCCTGGACGCCCTGCGCCGGGGCGGCTGGAAGGGCCACGGCCCGGTGCCCTGGGAGCACGAGCCGAACCGCGGCTTCCTGCGCGCCCTGCACGCCCTCGCCCGCGCCGCGCAGGCGATCGGCGAGCAGGAGGAGTACGAGCGCTGCTCGCAGTTCCTGCGGGACTCCTCCCCGACGGCCGCCCAGACCCTGGGCTGACCTGGCGCACGGCCCCGACCGGAGTCACCGGTGTGGCCCGTCTGGCAGCAGGCGGGCCTTGCCGTATCCGAGGTGATTGCGGAGGATTCCGGGTGGGGACCGGGGCCCCCGTGCCGGAATCGGCAGGGGCGGACCGCTACCCGGAGTAACAACAGGAGACAGCGATGTCCCAACAGGCTCACCCCCTTCCCGAGGCAGAGCCCGAGACCCCGCATCTCGACTTCGCGGGTACGACGCCGTACGAGGACTACGTCAAGGCGGACGTGCTCACCCACCTCCAGCACACCCTCTCCGACGACCCCGGAGAGATGGTCTTCCTGGTCACGACCCAGGTGATGGAACTGTGGTTCACGGTCATCGTGCACGAGTGGGAGACCGCGGCGAACGCCCTGCGCTCGGACGACGTACCGGCCGCGATCGCCGCACTGAAGCGTTCCGTACGGGAGCTGGAGGCGCTGAACGCCTCCTGGAAGCCGCTCGGCCAGCTGACCCCGGCGCAGTTCAACTCGTACCGCTCCGCCCTCGGCGAGGGCTCCGGCTTCCAGTCGGCGATGTACCGCCGCATGGAGTTCCTGCTCGGAGAGAAGTCCGCGTCCATGCTCGTCCCGCACCGCGGCGCCCCCCGCGTCCACGCGGAACTGGAGAAGGCCCTGCACGAGCCGAGCCTGTACGACGAGGTCGTCCGCCTCCTCGCCCGCCGCGGCCATCCGGTCCCGGCCTCGGTCCTGCGCCGGGACGTCTCCGAGCGCTACGAACCCTCGGACGCCGTGGAGGCGGCCTGGACCGCCGTCTACGCGGGCGACGAGAGCGATGAACTCGCCCGGCTCGGCGAGGCGTTGACCGATGTCGGCGAACTGGTCTGGCGCTGGCGCAACGACCACCTGGTCGCCACCCGCCGCGCGATGGGCGCCAAGGCCGGCACGGGCGGCTCGGCCGGCGTGGCCTGGCTGGAGAAGCGGGCCCGCAAGAACGTCTTCCCGGAGCTGTGGACGGCGAGGTCCCATGTCTGAACTCACCGTGCAGGCCGAGAAGCTGGACGCGGCGGACGAACTGGCGCCGCTGCGGGACCGCTTCGTCCTCGACGACGTGGTGTACCTGGACGGGAACTCGCTCGGCGCGCTCCCCGCGAACGTCCCCGGCCGCGTGGCCGACGTCGTCCGCCGCCAGTGGGGCGAACTGCGCATCCGGTCCTGGGACGAGAGCGGCTGGTGGACGGCGCCGGAGCGGATCGGCGACCGGATCGCCCCGCTGGTCGGCGCGGCGGCCGGACAGATCGTCGTGGGCGACTCCACCAGCGTCAACGTCTTCAAGGCGCTGGTCGCGGCGGTACGGATGGCGGGCGAGGAGCGCACCGAGATCCTCGTGGACGCCACCACGTTCCCCACGGACGGCTACATCGCCGAGTCGGCGGCCCGCCTGACCGGCCGCACCCTGCGCGCGGTGACCCCGTCCGAGGTCCCGGCGGCCCTGTCCGGCCGTACGGCGGTGGCCCTGCTGAACCACGTCGACTACCGCACCGGCCGCCTGCACGACCTGCCGTCCCTGACGGCCGCCGTCCACGCGGCGGGCGCGGTGGCCGTGTGGGACCTGTGCCACAGCGCCGGCGCACTGCCGGTGGGCCTGGACGAACACGGCGTCGACCTCGCGGTCGGCTGCACCTACAAGTACCTGAACGGCGGCCCGGGTTCACCGGCGTACCTGTACGTCCGCAGGGAGCTGCAGCCCCGCTTCGACTCCCCGCTGCCCGGCTGGAACTCGCACACCGACCCCTTCGGCATGAGCCCGTCGTACACCCCCGCGCCAGGCGCTCTGCGCGGCCGCGTGGGCACCCCGGACATCCTGTCCATGTTGGCCCTGGAGGCGGCGCTGGACGTCTGGGACGACGTCTCCGTCTCCGCGGTCCGTGCCAAGTCCCTCGCGCTGACGGACTTCTTCCTGCGGTGCGTGCGGGCGTACACCGAGCCCGGGCGGGTCGAGTGCGTGACCCCGGAGCGCCACGAGGAGCGCGGCAGCCAGGTCGCCCTGCGCTGCCCGGACGCCGGTGAGGTGATGAAGCGCCTGATCGCCCGGGGCGTCGTGGGCGACTTCCGCCATCCCGACGTCCTCCGCTTCGGCTTCACCCCGCTGTACGTGAGCTTCGGCGAGACCGAGCGGGCGGCCCGGATCCTGGCCGAGGAACTGGCGTAGCGGGGAGCGGCCCAGCGAGGTGCTGGGGGTGGGGCCGGGCCGCCCCGCCCCCGGCGCCGCTCTCCGTTCACCCCTGTGTGCAGAACCGTTTAGTCTCACCCTGCGTGACATCCCCGTGTCCCCGCACGTCACCGGCCTGATACCGTCCCCGCCAACGGCGCACGACACGGCCCGTCAGGTCACCGGTCTCATCCGGTCCCCTCCGGTCCGTCGGACGCCGGACGGGTTCCCTCGCTGAGAGGTTGGAGCATGCCGGACGACGCCGCAGCGGCCCGCGCCGCCGCCGAGGAGGAGTCGGCCTTCTCGCACCCCCCGGTCGACCCCGACGCCACCTCCGCGTACGGCAGCCACCCGGACCAGGTGATCGACTTCTACGCCCCCCGGACCGCCCCGGACTCCCCGGCCCCGGTCGTGGTGGTCCTGCACGGCGGCGCCTGGCGCGCCCCCTACGACCGCCGCCACATCACTCCCTTCGCGGACTACCTGGCCCGCAGGGGCTTCGCGGTGGCCAACGTCGAGTACCGGCGCGGCGGCGATCCACTGATCCCCGGGCAGCACACGGGGGGTCAGGCGGGGGACCAGGTGGATGATCACCTGGGTGGCGCCGCCCCCGTGGCGGGCCGCTGGCCCGACACCTTCGACGATGTCGCGGCCGCCCTGGACGCGCTGCCCGCCCTGGTCCGCGAGGTGCTCCCGCAGGCCGACCCGCGCCGCACGGTGCTGACGGGCCACTCGGCCGGAGGCCACCTCGCCCTGTGGGCCGCGGCCCGCCATGTCCTGCCCGTGGGCGCCCCCTGGCGCACCGACCAGCCGGCGGCGCTGCGCGGCGTGGTCGCCCTCGCCCCGATCGCGGACTTCGAGGTCGCGGAGAAGCTGGAGGTGTGCGGCCACGCGAGTCTGCAACTCCTCGGCGGCCCCGACGCGTTCGCCGGGCGCCGCCCCTGTGCCGACCCCGTCCTGCTCCTGCCGACGGGCATCGCGACGACGCTCGTCCAGGGGCGTACGGACCTGGTGGTGCCGCAGGCGGTGGCCGAGTCCTACGCGGACGCGGCGGCGAAGGCCGGGGAGGTCGTGGGTCTGACGCTGCTGGAGGACGCGGGCCACTTCCCGCTGATCGACCCGGCGGCGGACGCGTGCGCGGTGGTGGCGGAGGAGATCGCCCAACTGGCCTGGTAGCCGGCACCCGGTGATACCCGTAGTACCTGAGAGCTACCCCGCAGGACAGCTCCCTGGAGTGACGCAGGCGACAGCCCCCGATCCCTAACTTCCTTGTCAGAGAAGCCCGATGGCCGGGCGATCTGAGAGGAACCCGCCCATGGGGCCCGCCGACCACCCGACCTCGACCGAGACCCAGACCCACCTTCCCGGCATCCCGCAGTCGCCTCGAACCCGGCCGGAGGCCGGGGGCCCACGCACGAACCCGCACCCGGGCCCCGACGGCGCCCACCCCTCCCACCGCCCAAGAAAATGGCTGCGCACCCTCCTCGCCACCCTCCTCACCGCAGCCATAGCCGCCCCCCTCGCCGGCGCCGCCCGCCCCCAGATCCCCGCCCCCGCGCCCGCCACGCTCCCCCCGCTCACCGCGGCCACCCTCCCCACCACCTACGAGACCAACCGAGCCGACGCCACCCGGGCCGCCCACATGGCCGCCGCCCACGGCGACGCCCACCGCGCCACCGCCGACCAGGCCCTCGCCTCCCCGTCCCGCCACCTCCTCACCTTCGACGGCCGAGGCGCAGGCCAGGCCACAGAGGTCCTCGGCGACCTCGCCCACGCCGACCACATCGCGATCCTGGTCCCCGGCTCGGACACCTCCCTGGACACCTACGCCCGCTTCCACCGGGCGGCCACGGCCCTCTACGCGGACCTCACCCACCGCGCCCCCCACCCCACCCGCGTCGCCGTCATCGCCTGGCTCGGCTACGAGACCCCGGCCACCGTCAGCACCACGGTGGCCACGCCGGCCCGCGCCGACGAAGCGGCCCCGCATCTGCGCGCCTTCGTCCGCCACATACGCGCGGCGACGCCGGCCCACACGCACGTCTCCCTGCTCTGCCACTCCTACGGCTCGGTCGTCTGCGGCCGCGCCGCCCCCGGTCTGGACGCGGACGACATCGCCCTGGTCGGCAGCCCCGGCACCGGCGCGGACTCGGCCGCAGCCCTGCACACCCGCGCCCGCGTCTGGGCGGCCCGGGGCAGCGCCGACTGGGTGGAGCACGTTCCGCACGTCCGCGTCCAGCTCTTCGGCACCACCCTCGGCCTCGGCACCGACCCCCTCTCCCGCGCCTTCGGCGCCCGGGTCTTCGACGCGGCCGGCGCCGACCACAGCGGCTACTTCACCCCGGGCTCGGCCTCCCTCGCCAACCTGGCCCGGATCGCCCTAGGCGAGACCTCGGAGGTGACCCGTGCCTGAGCAGCCCGCACACACCCGCCGCACCGTCCTCCACCCCCCGCGCACCGCGCTGCCCACCGCCCTCCACGTCCTGCGCCGCGCCGCCCACCGGATCGACAGCGCCACCCCCGTGTCCCGTGACCGTGCGATCGACGCCCTGCGCGCCCTCGCGATCCTCGGTGTCGTCCTCGGCCACTGGCTGGTCACCGCGCTGGTCGCACAGGACGGCGGTCTGCACACGGCGAGCCCGCTGCAGCACATGCCCTGGCTGGCCCCGGTCTCCTGGCTCTTCCAGACACTGGCCGTGTTCTTCCTGGTGGGCGGCCATGTGGCGACGCGCAGCAGGGCCTCGGCCCGCGACAGAGGCGACACCTACGCGTCCTGGCTGCGCGCCCGCCTGACCCGTCTTCTGCGCCCGGTGGCCGCGTTGCTCGGCCTGTGGTCGGTGGCGGCCGTGACCCTCCTCCTCACCGGCACACCCCTGTCCACGATCTACACGCTGCTCAAGCTGGCGCTGTCCCCGCTGTGGTTCCTCCTGGTCTTCGCCGCGCTCACGGCCGTCACCCCCCTCGTCGCGCGCCTCAACCCCCTCTGGCCGCTCGCCGTCGTCCTGCACGTGGACGTCCTCCGCTTCGGCCTGCACCTCGGCCCGTCCTGGCTCGGCTGGCTGAACCTGCCGGCGGGCTGGCTGGTCCCCTACACGCTGGGTGCCGCCTGGGCGCGGGGCGAGCTGAACAGCCGCCGCTCGGCCTGGACCCTGCTGCTCGGCGGTACGGCGGCCACGGCCCTGCTCGTCAGCTGCGCGGGTTACCCGGCGTCCATGGTCGGCGTCCCCGGCGCGGCGGTGTCCAACCTCAACCCCCCGACGCTCGCGGCCGTCACCTTCGGCCTGGCCCAGTGCGGCCTCGCCCTCCTGCTCCGCGACCGCCTGCGCCGCGCCATGGCCCGGCCCCTGGTCTGGGCGGCGACCGCCTTCGTCAACCTCTCCGCGATGACCATCTTCCTCTGGCACCAGACGGCCATGATGGCCACCACGGCGACGGGCCTCCTGGCCGGTCGCCTGCCCGGCCTGCACACCTCACCGGACTCCGTCTCCTGGGTGGCGTCCCGCCTGCTCTGGCTCCCGGTCTTCGCCCTGGCCCTGGCCCTGTGCTGGACGGCCTTCCGGCACCACGAGCAGGGCCCCCGCCGCCCCCGAAACCGTAGGTCGCACGTGGTCCGACGCCATGTACCGCCAGCGAGGTCCCCGCACCATGCCTAGAGTTACGTCCGTGATGTCCGCGGAACCCGGAAACCCGGCCGGCCAACCCGGCGACGCCCCGCCCGTGACCTCACCTACCTCCCCGATCCCGGCCGAGGACGAGCCCGGCCCGGCCACTCCGTCCCGTGCCCGCCGCGTCCGCGCCTGGCTGGGCGAGAACCCGTCCTCCCAGTCACCCCCGTTCTCGAAGTACCGCTGGCTCCGTCTCCTCACCTACCTGCTGACCTTCTACGCGGCGCTGGCCATCGTCGGAGCCGGCGCCGAAGAACTGTCCGGCACCTACGGCCTCACCTTCGGCGTCTCCGTTCTGTGCACCTCCCTCCAGGCCGCCGCCATGGTCCTGGCCCTGTGGCGCCCCGTCCCCGGCTGGGCCCTGTCGCTGGCAGGCGCCACCGTCACCGCACTGCTCGCCCGGCAGCAGCTGCTAGCGCCCCTGCTTCGGCTGTCCGGCCCCAACTGGCCTTGGTCCACGCCGGTTCTGCTGGCCCACATGGCCGTGCTGCTGCTGCTCGCCCTGCGCGTCCGCGTCCGCGGCACCGTTGCCGCACTCGGCGCCACCGCCCTGGTCACCGTGGTCATCGAAGGCGTCATAGGAGCGGCGCGCTACTCCCCGACGGGGAACGCAGCCGTCGGTCTGTTCGCCGTAGCCGCCGTCATCGGCGCAGCTCTGCGCGGCCGCAGCGAGGCCCGTACCGAACTGGTCCAGCAGACGACGATCACCGCCGAGGAGCGGGCCCGCCGCACGCTCCTGGAGGAGCGCAGCCGTATCGCGCGCGAGCTGCACGACGTGGTGGCCCACCACATGTCGGTGATCTCCATCCAGGCCCAGGTGGCTCCGCACCTGGTGGAGAACCCCACGCCGGAGCTGAAGGAGAACCTCGCGGGCATCCGCAACAACGCCCTGGAGGCCCTGACCGAGCTGCGCCGTGTGCTCGGCGTCCTGCGTTCCGAGACCCCGGACGATCCGGGGTCCGCCGAGGACGCGCCCCTCCTGCCCGCCCCCGGCACCGGCGCGGCCCCGGATGCCCCGCAGCCGAACCTCTCCCGTCTGGACGCCCTGCTCGAGAACACCAGAGCGGCCGGCGTGGACGTCGTGAAGGCCGAGGAGGGCGACCCCCGTGGCTACCCGCCCGGGGTGGAGCTGTCCGCGTACCGGATCGTCCAGGAGGCGCTGAGCAACGTCCTGCGGCACGCGCCGGGGGCGAAGGTCCGGGTGGACATCGCCCACTTCCCCCACGGCATATACCTGAGCATCACCAACTCCCGCCCCAGCCGTCCGGTCCAGCCGTCCCCCGGCAGCGGTCACGGCCTGCTGGGCATGCGGGAGCGCGCGGCGATGCTGGGCGGAAGCGTCGAGGCGAAGCCGACCCGGCACGGCGGCTTCATGGTGACGGCGTCCCTCCCCCGCGGCGGCCCCCCGCCCCCGCCCAACCCGCCCCCGGCCGATCCGTCCCCGACAGGAGAACAGACCCCATGACGAGTGGCGCCGGCACCATCCGCGTACTCATCGCCGACGACCAGGAGATGGTCCGGCAGGGCTTCACCGTGCTGCTCAACACCCAGCCCGGTATCGAGGTGGTCGGGCAGGCGGTGGATGGGCGCGACGCGATCGCCCGGACTGCGGAACTGGCCCCGGACGTGGTGCTGATGGACATCCGGATGCCGGAACTCGGCGGTATCGACGCCACCCGCCTGATCACCGTCGACCATCCCGCCGTCAAGGTCCTGGTGCTGACCACGTTCGACCTGGACGAGTACGTGTACGAGGCGCTGCGGGCCGGGGCCTCCGGCTTTCTGCTCAAGGACGCCTCCGCGGAGAAACTGGCCGAGGCGGTACGGGTCGTGGCCGCCGGCGACGCCCTGCTCGCGCCCGGCATCACCCGGCGCCTCATCGCCGAGTTCTCCCGCCTGGACGGCAGCCCCCGGGCCCCTCTCAAGCAGCGCGTGGGTGACCTCACCGAACGGGAGACGGAGGTCCTGGCGCTGATCGCGCAGGGGCTGTCGAACGCGGAGATCGCCGAACGGCTGGTCGTGGCCGAGCAGACCGTGAAGACGCACGTGGGCCGGATCCTGGTGAAACTGGGCCTGCGCGACCGCACCCAGGCGGCGGTCTTCGCCTACGAGTCCGGCCTGGTCCGCCCCGGCGGCCGCTGAGACCGCAGGGTCCCGCCCGCCCCCTGCAGACCCGTAGTACCTGAGAGGGACCCCCGAGGACCCCTCCGCAAGGTGACGACCGGGACCCCCGCCCCCGCCTACCGTTGCGTACGTGACCCAGACGACGCACACGCAGACGACACCGCCGGGCCCGGCCGGCCGGCCGCGCAGCCCGGAGTTCCGGCTGGCCGCGGACGCTTTGCGCGGGCTGTGGCAGGACCTCTTCCAGGGCGCTTTCGCCTACCGGCCGATGCCCCCCGCCTCCGTGGACGGCCCGCTCGCCCGCCGGCTGCCGGCCCGCATGAGGCAGCGCGCGGCCTGGGCCCCGCATGCGACGGTGGCGGCAGCGGGCGTACTGGCGGCGCTGGTCGGCCTCGCGGACGGCGGTCCCGGGCTCGGTGCCCTGCTGCTCGCGCTGCTGGCGCTGATCCCGGTGCTGCTGACCCTGGTGCGTCCGGTGGGGGCGTTCTGGCTGTCGTTCGTCGCGACGACGGCCACGGCGATCACCGGCACCAGCTGGGACACCTGGCCCTGGCTGCCGAGCAGCCTCATCTCCCACCTGGTGGTGCTCACCGTCGTGGCGGCCCGCACCCGCCCGCGCACGGCGGGCTGGATGTGGCTGCTGACCGCGGTGTACGGCTTCTGGGCCGACGCGCTCTTCGGCTGGCAGCACTACGACACCGATGTGGGCCCCATGCTGTTGCTCTCCGCGCTCATCCTGCTGGCCGTCACGATCCGGCACATACGCCGTCAGGCCCAGCGGGAGGTGACCGCCCAGCAGACGGTCACCGAGCACGAACGCTCCCGCCGCACCCTCCTGGAGGAGCGCACGACCATCGCCCGCGAACTGCACGACGTGGTCGCCCACCACATGTCGGTGGTCGCCATCCAGGCGGAGGCCGCGCCCTATCGGGTGGAGAACCCGCCGGAGGAGCTGGAGAAGGCGTTCGCCACCATCCGGGAGAACGCGGTGGCGGCCCTCACCGAGCTGCGCCGGGTCCTCGGAGTGGTCCGCGCCGAGGATTACGCGGCCCCGGACGCCCCGCAGCCGACCCTGGCCGACCTGGACGGGCTGCTCGCCAATGTGCGGAAGGCCGGTCTCACGGTGGACAAGGCGGTGACCGGCGCGGTGCGCGAACTGCCGCAGGGCGTGGAGCTGTCGGCGTACCGGATGGTCCAGGAGGCCCTCAGCAACACCCTGCGGCACGCGCCGGGAGCGAGCGCCCGTGTGGAGATCGGTTACGTCCTCGGCGGCCTGGGCCTGCGCATAGTCAACGGCCCGCCGCCCGCCCCGCACCTGATAAAGCCCTCCCCGGGCGCCGGGCACGGCATCACCGGCATGCGGGAGCGTGTCTCCATGCTGAACGGCGAGATGACGACGGCCCCGACGGAGGACGGCGGTTATGAGGTGACGGTGTTCCTGCCCGTTCCGGCCGCCGGCACGGCGATCGAGGGTGAGGAATGACCATCCGCGTACTGATCGCGGACGACCAGATGATGGTCCGCGAGGGCTTCTCGGTGCTGCTGAACGCGATGCCGGACATCGAGGTCGTCGGCGAGGCCGTCAACGGAAGGGAGGCGGTGGCACGGGTCCGTGAACTGACCCCCGACGTCGTCCTGATGGACATCCGCATGCCCGAGCTGAACGGCATCGAGGCGACCCGGGAGATCGTGGCGGCGGACGCGGCGGCGAAAGTGCTGGTCCTGACGACCTTCGACCTGGACGAGTACGTGTACCAGGCCCTGCGCGCGGGAGCCTCCGGCTTCCTCCTGAAGGACGCCTCGGCCCGCCAACTGGCCGACGGGGTACGGGTGGTGGCGGCCGGTGAGGCGCTTCTCGCCCCCTCGGTCACCAAGCGTCTGATCACGGAGTTCTCCCGGATGTCGGACACCCCTCGCCTGATGCCGGCGGCCCAGGGCGCCTACGGCGAGCTGACGGAACGGGAGACGGAGGTCCTGGTCCTGATCGCCCAGGGCCTGTCGAACGCGGAGATCGCCGGGCGTCTGGTGGTGGCGGAGTCGACGATCAAGACCCATGTGAGCCGCATCCTGGTGAAGCTGGGCCTCAGGGACCGCACCCAGGCAGCGGTCTTCGCCTACGAGGCCCGCCTGGTGACGCCGGGCTGACCGCATGCCGGGTCCTGCCGCCGCGGGCCACGTCCGTCTTCGCCGGTGGACACTCGTCGGCGGAGCCCCCTGGTCAGACACGGGTACGGCGGGTTAGCGTCCCCGCATGTCCGGCTCCGGTGATCCGACCTTCGACCCCTGGGACCCGGCGTTCGTCGCCGACCCGTACCCGGCCTACGCCGAGCTGCGCGCCCGTGGCCGGGTGATCCGGTACGAGCCGACCGATCAGTGGCTGGTGCCGCACCACGCGGACGTCTCGGCGCTGCTGCGGGACCGCCGGCTGGGGCGGACGTATCAGCACCGGTTCTCGCACGAGGAGTTCGGGCGGACCCCGCCCCCGCCGGAGCACGAGCCGTTCCACACGCTCAACGACCACGGGATGCTCGATCTGGAGCCACCGGACCACACCCGGATCCGGCGCCTGGTGTCGAAGGCGTTCACGCCGCGCACGGTGGAGCGGCTCAGGCCGTACGTCGACGGCCTGGCGAGCGACCTGGTGGCCGCGCTCGTCCACGAGGGCGGCGGTGATCTGCTGACCGACGTGGCCGAGCCGCTGCCGGTGGCGGTGATCGCCGAGATGCTCGGCATCCCGGAGGGGGACCGTGCGCAGCTGCGGCCGTGGTCGGCGGACATCTGCGGCATGTACGAACTCAATCCGTCCGAGGAGACGGCGGCGCGGGCGGTGCGGGCGTCGGTGGAGTTCTCGGAGTGCCTGCGCGAGCTGATCGCGGCCCGCCGCAAGGAGCCGGGGGAGGATCTGATCTCCGGGCTGATCGCGGCGCACGACGAGGACGACCGGCTGACCGAGCAGGAGATGATCTCCACAGCGGTGCTGCTGCTCAACGCGGGGCACGAGGCCACGGTCAACGCCACGGTGAACGGCTGGTGCGCGCTGTTCCGCAACCCCGGCCAGCTGGCCGCCCTGCGCGCCGACCACTCCCTCGTCCCCACGGCGATCGAGGAGCTGATGCGCTACGACACCCCGCTCCAGCTCTTCGAACGCTGGGTGCTGGACGACATCGAGATCGACGGCACGACCATCCCGAGGGGCGCGGAGATCGCCATGCTCTTCGGTTCCGCCAACCGCGACCCGGCGGTCTTCCCCGGCCCGGACCGGCTGGACCTCACCCGCGAGGACAACCCGCACATCTCCTTCAGCGCGGGCATCCACTACTGCATCGGCGCGCCCCTGGCCCGTATCGAGCTGGCGGCTTCCATGAGGGCCCTCCTCCAGCAGGCTCCGACGCTGAGTCTGGCGGCGGAGCCGGTGCGCAAGCCGAACTTCGTGATCCGGGGACTGGAGGGGCTGAGCGTCACGGTGGCCTGACCATGCGACGGCGAGGACCCCGGGGCACCCTCAGCGTTCCTTGGTCTCCTCCAGCACGGTCCGCCCCAGCAGCGCGTACCGCTCGGGAGAGCGCCGCTTGAGGTACTGGGCGTAGCCCACGCCGGTCGCCGCGACCAGGGCGACCAGCCACGGTGTCGCCTTCAGCACGATCGATCCGGACTCCGGCCCGGCCGCCGCACCCATGTTGGACACCAGCAGCACCACGACGGCGAGCATCGCCACACCCCCCACGAGCGGCGCGGTGAAGGTGCGGAACCAGTGGCGGCTGTCGGGGTGGTGGGAGCGGAAGTACGCGAGCACCGCGAAGGAGCACACCGCCTGGACGACCAGAATGGCCATGGTGCCGAGGATGGCGAGCAGCACGTACGTGCCCGTGTACGGGTCCTTGCCCGCGATCCAGAACGCGGCGATCAGCACGGCGCTCACCACCGTCTGCACCAGGCCGGCGATGTGCGGGGAGCCGTGCCGGGCGTGGGTGCGGCCGACGGTGTTCTTCAGTGACGGCAGCACGCCCTCCCTGCCCAGCGCGTACAGATAGCGGGCGGCGCAGTTGTGGAAGGCCATGCCGCAGGCCAGCGAGCCGGTGATCATCAGCCACTGCATGACGTCGACCGCCCAGTGGCCGACATAGCGCTCGGTGGGGTTGAAGAACATCGCGAGGGGGTTCGCGGAGGAGGCCGCCTTCACTGCCTCGGTCTCGCCGTTGCCGATGATGGCCATCCAGGAGACGAAGATGTAGAAGACGCCGACGCCCAGGACGCTGATCATCGTCGCCTTCGGGATGATCTTCTTCGGGTCGCGGGACTCCTCGCCGTACATCGCGGTCGACTCGAAGCCGACCCAGGACCAGAAGGCGAAGAAGAGCCCGAGCCCGGCGGAGGTGCCCTTGAAGGCGTTGACCGGGTCGACCGGCGCGAAGGTGAACCCGTGCGGTCCGCCGCCGTGGAAGGCGACGGACACCGCCATGGCCGCCAGCACGGTCACCTCGGTCGCCAGCAGCGCCACCAGCAGTTTCTCGGCGACGCTGACCCCGAACCAGGTGCCGGTCGCGTTGATCGCGAGCATCAGGACCGCGAAGGCCCACCAGGGCACGTGCAGGCCCGTCTGGTCCTTCAGGGTCGTCGTCGCGAAGGTGGAGAAGATTCCGATCAGGGCCGGCTCGAAGACGACGTACGCGAAGGTCGCGAGCAGCCCGGAGGCGAGACCGGCGGTGCGCCCGAGCCCGTAGGAGATGAATCCGTAGAAGGCGCCGGTGGACGTGATGTGCTTCGCCATCGACGTGAAACCCACGGAAAAGATCGCCAGGACGACCATTGCGACGAGATAGCTCGCGGGCGCCCCGATCCCGTTGCCGGCCGACACCATGAACGGCACGTTGCCGGTCATGGCGGTGATCGGCGCGGCGGTGGCGACGGCCATGAACACCACCCCGAGCAGGCCCACGGCGTTCGGTTTCAGCCGGTGAACCGCTTCGTCGTCCGCCGTGCCCGCCGCCGGGGCAACGCCCTCGTCCACTGCCATCGGGTGGCCCCCTCCGTGTCGCGTCCCTGAGTCCTGGTGGGTCCTGATGGAGCAGGATGGTGGACGACAGGGGGGCACGGGAAGGGGTCGACGCGGTTAAATATTTGTCACCAGACCATTGAGTGGGTTCGGGTGGGGCCTTACGCCGGGGGCAGCACCAGGCCCCAGGCGTCCTCCAGCACCCGCCAGGTGCGCCGCCGTACCGGCCCCGCCACCGCCGCGTCCGCCCGGTAGCGGAAGTCCGCGCCGACCACCGTCACCGTCCGTCCGGACGTTCTGAGCGGCGTCGCCTCCGCGCCCACCGACAGCGGTCGCACCTCCACCTCGGCCATCGCGCCCGTGCCCGGCGCCACCGACACCGCCTCCACCGGCTGGCCCAGGTCCACGACCGTCTCGCCGTCGACCTCCACCCGGAGGCGGGAGGGGCCGGGCGAGGGCACGGCGGGCAGCCGGGCCGGGCGCGGGGCCAGGGTGCGGACCAGGGAGCGGTACCAGGTCCGGCCGGAACCGACCGGCACCGGCGCGGCGGCGGCCGCCCGAACCGGCTCGGGCGGAATGCCCAGCGCGCCCAGGACGACCCCGTCGCTGTCGTCGACCAGCAGGTTCAGGCGCCGCTCCGCCCCCTCCAGGACCGCGCGCGCCGCCGCCACGGCCCCGCCCGGCACGCCCAGGGACCGGGCGACGGACGTCTCACCCACCGGGACCACCGACAGCGCGCATCCGGCCAGTTCCCGCTGCCGGTGCAGCAGGGTCACCGCCCGCACCAGCGCGTGGTCGTCACCCACGACCACCGGCCGTCTGGACCCCCGCCGGCCCAGCGCGCGGGCGAATTCGTCCGGCCCGTCCGGCAGGCACACCTTGGCGGCCGCACCCGCGCTGAGCACGTCTTTCGCGATGCGTACGGACTCCCCGTCCGCCTGCCGTGCCGCCGGATCGATGATCACCAGCAGCTGATCGGACGTCGCGAAAGTCGCCACCTCGGTCCTGCCTCGCTTCCTCGGGTAGCATCTTTGTGCAAGAGCCCCTTGCGCTATTGCGCCAGGGGCTTCGTCTATTCCGGGGCATCCGGTCCGACGGTTGTGCGACCAACGGCGGTCGCTGTGGCACGCGGCGGTGAACCTTACGCCCACGCCCCCGACCATGGACATGCCCCGCCCGGAAGGGGTGTACGCGCGTGCCCGCACTTGTGCTGCTCGGTGCTCAGTGGGGTGACGAAGGCAAGGGAAAGGCGACCGACCTGCTCGGTGGCTCGGTGGACTATGTAGTGCGATACCAGGGCGGCAACAACGCCGGCCACACGGTCGTCGTCGGCGACCAGAAGTACGCACTCCACCTGCTCCCTTCCGGAATCCTGTCTCCCGGTTGTACGCCGGTCATCGGAAACGGCGTCGTCGTCGACCCGTCGGTCCTGCTCTCCGAGCTGAGCGGTCTGAACGAGCGTGGCGTCGACACGTCCAAGCTCATGATCAGCGGTAACGCGCACATCATCACGCCGTACAACGTGACCGTCGACAAGGTGACGGAACGCTTCCTCGGCAAGCGCAAGATCGGCACCACCGGCCGGGGCATCGGCCCGACCTACGCCGACAAGATCAACCGCGTCGGCATCCGGGTCCAGGACCTCTACGACGAGTCGATCCTCACCCAGAAGGTCGAGGCGGCCCTCGACGTCAAGAACCAGATCCTCACCAAGCTGTACAACCGGCGCGCGATCGCCGTGAACCAGGTGGTCGAGGAGCTGCTGGGCTACGCCGAGCAGATCAGGCCGTACGTCGCCGACACCGTGCTGATCCTGAACCAGGCCCTGGAGGACGACAAGGTCGTCCTGTTCGAGGGCGGCCAGGGCACGCTGCTGGACATCGACCACGGCACGTACCCCTTCGTGACGTCCAGCAACCCCACCGCGGGCGGTGCCTGCACCGGCGCCGGCGTCGGACCGACGAAGATCAGCCGGGTCATCGGCATCCTCAAGGCCTACACGACCCGCGTCGGCGCCGGCCCCTTCCCGACCGAGCTGTTCGACGAGGACGGCGACGCGCTGCGCCGGATCGGCGGCGAGCGGGGCGTGACCACCGGCCGTGACCGTCGCTGCGGCTGGTTCGACGCGGTGATCGCCCGGTACGCGACCCGGGTGAACGGCCTGACCGACTTCTTCCTCACCAAGCTGGACGTCCTGACCGGCTGGGAGGAGATCCCGGTCTGCGTGGCGTACGAGATCGACGGCAGGCGCGTCGAGGAACTGCCGTACTCCCAGACCGACTTCCACCACGCGAAGCCGGTGTACGAGACGCTGCCCGGCTGGTCCGAGGACATCACCAAGGCGAAGACCTTCTCCGACCTGCCGAAGAACGCCCAGAACTACGTCAAGGCGCTGGAGGAGATGTCCGGCGCCCCGATCTCCGCGATCGGCGTGGGCCCGGGCCGGGACGAGACGATCGAGATCAACTCGTTCCTGTAGGGGATCCACGACCGTGTGTTCCGGTGGACAATCGAGGTATGAGCGTCCACCGGAACGCACGGTGCCGGGGACCGTACGGCGGTGAAGGCGACCTGGCCGACGGCACGGACTGCTCGGACCCGGCGGTCTTCGAGGTCGCCCGCTACCAGCTGCCCCCGCTCCGCGTCTGCCCGGTGCACCTCGGGCCCTCGCTGCTGATGGCGAGCAAGGTGCTGTGGCCGCCGGAGATCAGGCTCATCGGCCGGCTCTGACACCAACTGTTCTCCCACTGTTCCCGTAAGCGGCATACTGACCCATCCTTGACCTGGGCATGACCTTTTCCTGGTTCCCGGCACTGGCGGGCACGAGCACGATCTACGCGGGTAGCCTCCGCACGGCACGCGCACAGAACCTCCTCACCCCAGCCCCTCCAGGAGCCTTGAATGCCCCTCAGTCCCATGAACCGCCGGGAGTTCGTGAAGAAGTCGGCCGTCACCGGTGCGGCCGTCGCCGCTGCGGGGACCGTCGCGGCGGCTCCCGCGCAGGCGGCCGGGCAGAAGCCGGACTGCCACCCCCGCACCTGGTCGTTCTCCATCCTCGGCACGACCGACCTGCACAGCCACGTCTTCGACTGGGACTACTACAAGGACGCCGCCTACAGCGACAAGGCCGGCAACTCGGTCGGTGTCGCGCGCGTGGCCACCCTCATCAAGCAGCAGCGCGAGGCGAAGGGCGAGGACCACGTCCTCCTCGTCGACGCCGGCGACATCATCCAGGGCACCTCGCTCGCCTACTACTTCGCCCGCGTCGACCCGATCACGGGCACCGACGGCAAGAAGGGCCCCAGGCACCCGATGGCCGTGGCCATGAACCACATGCGCTACGACGCCGCCGCCCTCGGCAACCACGAGTTCAACTACGGCATCGAGACGCTGCGCAAGTTCGAGAGCCAGTGCCACTTCCCGCTGCTCGGCGCGAACGCGCTCGACGCGAAGACGCTCCGGCCGGCCTTCCAGCCGTACACGGTCAAGCGCATCCGCGTCCCCGGCGCGCCCGACATCAAGGTCGGCATCCTGGGCCTCACCAACCCCGGAATCGCCCTGTGGGACAAGGACAACGTCAGCGGGAAGATGGTGTTCCCGGGCCTGGTGGAGCAGGCGAAGAAGTACGTGCCGCGCCTGCGCGCGCTCGGCTGTGACGTCGTCTTCCTCACCGACCACTCGGGTCTGGACGGCTCCTCCTCGTACGGCGACGAACTCCCGTACGTGGAGAACGCGTCGAACCTGGTCGCCGAGCAGGTGCCCGGCATCGACGCGATCCTGGTCGGCCACACCCACGTCGAGGTCCCGTCCTACACGGTGAAGAACGCGGAGACCGGCGAAGAGGTCCTGCTCTCCGAGCCGTACTGCTGGGGCTACCGCCTCAGCGTCTTCGACTTCGAGCTCGAACTGCACCACGGCCAGTGGAAGGTGACGAGCAAGAAGGCGCAGACCCTCAACCCCAACACCGTGGACGAGGACCCGGAGATCAAGAAGCTCCTGGAGGCCGACCACGAGCTGGTGGTGAAGTACGTCAACACGGCGGTCGGCACCTGTACGGCGGACCTGTCGGCGGCGGACTCCTGCTGGAAGGACGTCCCCATCATGGACTTCATCCACAAGGTCCAGATGGAGAGCGTGAAGGCGGGCCTGTCGGCGGCGGACGCGGCGCTCCCCCTGGTCTCGGTCGCGGCCCCCTTCTCCCGCACGGCGGACATCCCCCAGGGCAACGTCACCATCAAGGACATCGCCGGTCTCTACATCTACGACAACACCCTGTACGGCAAGAAGCTGACGGGCGCCCAGCTTCGGGACTACCTGGAGTACGGGGCGAAGTACTACCACCAGGTCCCGGCCGGCACGAAGGTGGACACGGCCACTCTCACGAACGCCAACAACTTCTGGGACTACATGTACGACACGGCCGCGGGCGTCGGCTACGACATCGACATCGCCCAGCCGGAGGGGTCCCGGATCAAGAACCTCACCTACAACGGCGCCCCGGTCGCCGACGACCAGGTCTTCGTCGTGGCGGTCAACAACTACCGTGCGAACGGCGGTTCCGGCTACCCGCACATCGCCTCGGCGCCGATCGGGTACAGCTCGACCAACGAGATCCGCCAGCTGATGATCGACTACGTGACCGCGAAGAAGACCCTCGACCCGGCCGACTTCGCCGTCACCAACTGGAAGCTGACCCAGGTGGGTACGCCGGTGTTCTGACCGGTGGCCGCCGGGTGCACCCGGCGGCCACCGGCTCGCCGTGGTTCAGCGGACGTCGACGAAGTCCTCCGCCGAGCGGGCGGCGAAGTGGGTGCCGTTGCCCGCGTAGGCGACCACCCAGGTGCCGTCCCGCTTCGCCGTCGGCTTGGCGGTGAAGCGCCCGGTGCTGTCGGTGACCGCCGTGGTCACGGTGGTCCAGGTGGAGGAGCCCACCGGCCGGAACAGCAAGGCGACCCGCTGGCCGCCGTACGCCTTCCAGGCCGAGGTGTGGTGCTGGAGCACCCCCGTCACGGTGAGGGTCCTGCCCTTGGTCGCGGGCTGCGGGGTGATCTTCAGCGAGATGACCCGGCTGTCGGTCCGGGCCTGCCTGACCGCGCCGGTGACCTGGTCCTGGTAGGCGGAGGAGGCCCGGTGGTGCGCGCGGTACCAGCCGGAGGTGCGGTTGCTCGCGTGGACCGTGAAGGAGCCGTCGGCCGCGGCCGTGCCGGTGGCCACGCGGCTCCACCCGGTGTGCCCGTCGGCCGAGTACTCCAGGTCCACGGCCTCGCCGCCCGGCCGGGGTGAGTGGCTCATGGTGGGGGCCAGCGCTCCGACGGCGGTGACCTTGCGGTCGGCGCCCAGCGTGGCCTTGAACCCGCTGATGGTCAGCGGCATCTGCACCTGCTGGGCGACGTCGGCCCAGCCGTCGGTGAGGTAGGGGGATTCCGCCGGCGTGTGGACCGTGAAGGTGCCCGGCCGGCTGACGGCGATCTGCACGCTGTAGGAGCCGTCGGCGCCGGTCACCGCGGTGGCGCGGGCCGCCGGGACCTGGTCGCCGCCGTCGTCGTAGGTCACCGTGACCGTGCGGCCGGGCAGGGGGTGCGCCGCGTACGGGCTGACGTTCTCCGTCCAGGTCGCCGTGCCGGAGACGGTGACCGTCGAGCCGGAGCGCACCGGGGAGGCGGACGCCCGGGGGGCGAGGGCGACACTGCCGCCGACCGCTGCGAGGTAGGGCGTCAGCCTGCAGTAGCTGCTGCCCTTGACCTGCGCCGCCGGAGCGGTGCCCGGGCCGGCGGTCACCATGACCGAGGTCACCCCGGCCACCGTGATCGCCGTGCTGAACGTGCCGTCGGCGGCGAGCGGGGTGTCCGTGGTGTTGTTCTCCGGGTCGTTCGGGTCCTGCCAGCTCACCCTCGCGCGCCCGGCGTACGGATGCAGCTGCCCGGTACCGGGGTCGCGGCCCAGCACGGTGCCGGAGACGGTCACCG
This sequence comes from Streptomyces sp. NPDC037290, assembly GCF_055603245.1. NCBI lineage: Bacteria > Bacillati > Actinomycetota > Actinomycetes > Kitasatosporales > Streptomycetaceae > Streptomyces > Streptomyces sp. NPDC037290. The sequence goes on from NZ_JBVJVZ010000016.1 coordinate 68,111, forward strand.
TGCGGTGGTCGACGTCGGTCGCGGCCCGGTCGGTGCGGGCCGTCTGCACGACCGGCTGGACGGTGTAGTCCACCGTGCCGTTGAGCTGCGTGTCCATGCCCGGGTGGCCGATGGCCGGGGCCAGGACGTAGGCGGAGTAGGTGCCGAAGGCGTCGAGGTGGATCGGCCCGTCGGTCTGCCAGGTGTTCGGCGCGCCGGTGGGCACCCAGGTGACCGGCACGGTCCACGGGCCGACGTACAGGTCGGCCGGCAGGCGGTTCTGGCTGGTGTCCAGCGTGAGGACCACCACGCCGCGGTTGTTCGCCAGGCTGTGGAGGGCCCCGGTCTGGGGCGTGGAGTCGTTGGCCGAGGAGCAGCCGGGCACCGTGGCGGTCGCCCCGGACCGCGGCGTGGCCGCGGTCGCGGCCGTGGCCGCGGTGGCGGTCAGAAGGGCGGCCGCGAGCACCGCCGTCACGTTTCTTCGTACGTAGGTCTTCGTCACCTGATCGATGATGACCGTGTGTCAGTCACATGATCGGATGATGTGGGGAAGTTGTGGCCGAGGTGTGACGACGGTGGAGCGGTCAGCTGAAGACGATCATCGAGCCCTGGGCCAGGGAGCGGGTCGCCGCCGCGTGCAGGCCGAGCCACACGTGCCGTTCGCGGGCGAAGGGACTGGGGTCGTACGGGGCGGGGACGGCCGGTTCCTCCAGTTCCGTGGGGGCCACGGGGGGCGCCGGGGCCGCCGGGGGGTTGGCCGGGTCGATGCCGATCGTCGGGGCGACGTACTCCAGCTCGCGCAGCAGCGTCTGGGAGGAGCCGAGCGGGCCGCCGCCCGCGAGGAGTTCGTCGTTCGAGAGCGGGTCCGGGAAGTCGACCGGGACGTACGCGCCCGCGTGGTCGTAGTGCCAGACCAGGTGCGACTGCTGGGCCGTGGACTCGAACATCTCCAGCAGTTGTTCGTAGTCGCCGCCCAGGTCGTCCACCGGGGTCACCGGCAGTCCGCAGACCTGCAGGAGGTACGCGCGGCGGAGGAAGTGGAGGGCGTCGTAGTCGAAGCCCGCCACGGGCGCGACCTCGCCGGACAGGCCCGGCATGTACTGGTACACCGGCACCGGCGGGAGCCCGGCCGCCGCCAGTGCGTTGTTGTACTGCGCGAGTTCCTCGGCGAACGGGTTGTCCGGGGTGTGGCACAACACGTCCACGAGCGGTACCAGCCACAAGTCACAGGCCAAAGAGGGCTCCTCACACACAGAAGGTGGTCAGGGAAGGCTACCGGTCACCTACCCGTTGGTCAGGTGTTCCATCAGCGCCAGTGAGTGGGCGTTGGCGTCGGCGACGATCGCGCGGGCGGTCTCGGCCTCGCGGCGGGCCAGCGCGTCCACCAGGTCCGTGTGCCCGGCCCACAGGCGGCCGCGCAGGTCGGGCAGGCGCAGCAGGTGCTGTACGGCGCACACCCAGGACTGGACGCGCAGGCGGTTGAGGAAGTCGCCGAGGTAGGGGTTGCCGAACAGGGCGCTCAGCTCGCGCCAGAAGCGGAGGTCGTAGCCGATGAGGACCGTGAGGTCGCCGGCCGCCGCCGCCCGTGCGGCCTCCTCGCCGCGCCGGCGCACCGTGGTCAGCGCGGCCGTCGTACGGGGGTCCTGCGGCGGGGTGCGGAACGCCGGGTGGCCGGTGGTCAGGGCCTGGAACATGCCGTCGGTGACCAGGCTGCGGGCCTCGATCATGTTGCGGTAGTCGCTGACGGAGTACTCCGGTACCCGGAAGCCGCGGTGCTGGTCGGCCTCCAGGATGCCCTGCGCGGACAGGTCGACCAGCGCCTCGCGGACGGGGGTGGCGGAGACGCCGTACTGCTCGGCGATCTCCTTGACGGTGAACGCCCGGCCCGGTCGCAGCCGCCCCGCCAGCACCTCGTCACGCAGCGCGTCCGCGATCTGCTGGCGCAGGGTGCTGCGGGTCACGGCGCCGGTGCCGGGCATGGGCGGGGTCTCTCCTCACGCGTCGGGTGACGTGCTCGTGCGTACCCGCGATCCGTGATCTGCGGTCTACGCGGGTATCCATGTCTTACGAGCACGTCACCTTACGCGTTCGGATCCGCCCGGCGGCAGGTGCGGTACGGCTACACGGTGTGTTCGTCGGCCACGCCGAGCGCGGCGTCCAGGGCGGCGAAGCCCTCCTTCAGCTCGGCCTCGGTGACGTTGCACGGCGGCACCACATGGGTCCGGTTCATGTTCACGAAGGGCCACACCCCGTGCTTCTTCGCGGCGGCCGCGAACGCGGCCATCGGGGCGTTCGCCTCGCCGGCCGCGTTGTACGGCACCAGCGGCTCGCGGGTCTCGCGGTTCTTCACGAGCTCCAGCGCCCAGAACATGCCGACACCGCGCACCTCGCCGACGCTCGGGTGCCGCTCGGCCAGCTCGGCCAGGGCCGGGCCGACGACGCTCTCGCCGAGCCGCCTGGCGTTCTCGATCACGCCCTCCTCCGCCATCACGTTGATCGTGGCGACGGCGGCGGCGCAGGCCAGCGGGTGCCCGGAGTAGGTGAGGCCGCCGGGGTAGGGCCGCTTGCCGAAGGTCTCCGCGATCTCCGGTGAGATCGCGACACCGCCGAGCGGCACGTAACCCGAGTTCACACCCTTGGCGAAGGTCATCAGGTCCGGTACGACCCCGAAGAGGTCGGCGGCGAACCACTCACCGGTGCGCCCGAAGCCGGCCATGACCTCGTCCAGGATGAAGACGATGCCGTGCCGGTCGCAGATCTCGCGGACGCCGGCCAGGTAGCCCGGCGGCGGGACCATGATCCCGGCCGTGCCCGGGATGGTCTCCAGGATGATCGCGGCGACCGTGCCCGGCCCCTCGAACGCGATCGTCGTCTCCAGGTGCTCCAGGGCGCGCGCGGTCTCCTGCTCCTCGTTCTCGGCGTAGAAGCGGGAGCGGTACGGGAACGGCGCCCAGAAGTGGACGACACCGGCCGCGGCACCGTCGGAGGCCCAGCGGCGCGGGTCGCCGGTGATGTTGATCGCCTGCTGGGTGCCGCCGTGGTACGAGCGGTACGCCGAGAGCACCTTCGGGCGGCCCGTGTGCAGCCGGGCCATGCGCACCGCGTGCTCGACGGCGTCGGCACCGCCATTGGTGAAGAAGATCTTGTCCAGGTCGCCGGGGGTCCGCTCGGCGATCAGCCGGGCCGCCTCCGAGCGCGCCTCGATCGCGAAGGCGGGGGCGAAGGTCGTCAGCTTCGCCGCCTGCTCCTGGACGGCCGCGACGACCTTGGGGTGCTGGTAGCCGATGTTCGTGTAGACGAGCCCGCTGGTGAAGTCCAGGTACCGCTTGCCGTCGTAGTCCCAGAAGTACGACCCCTCGGCGCCGGCGACGGCGAGCGGGTCGATGAGGTCCTGCGCGGACCAGGAGTGGAAGACGTGCGCGCGGTCCGCGGCCTTCACTGCGGCGCCGGCGTCGGGGTTGGGCTGAGGGGTCATGCGGGCGAGCGTAAATGTCCGCGATGCGGAAGGGATATCGGCGTCTTGTTCTGTGGACGGGGGGAATCCGCGACAGGTTGTCGACGGGGCGGGCAGGAGCGGGCGTGCTCGGCGCCGGCGGCCTGCGCATCAGCCCGGCCTGGCCCCCGAGCCCGTTACGGAACCGTGTACGGCGGGCCGCGCGACTCTCTTCAGGGCCGGATTATTCTCGGTCTGCCGCACACGTATGCGCGGTGCGGGTGGGCGTGGGGGAGGCGGGGCGGTGATGGAGAAGCCGACGGCGGGGGATCCGCGGCACATCGGCGGCTACCGGCTGCTGGCGCGGCTGGGTGCGGGCGGCATGGGGCAGGTGTATCTGGCCCGGTCGGACCGGGGCCGTACCGTCGCCGTGAAACTGGTGCGTGAGGAACTCGCCGCGCAGGAGGAGTTCCGGGCGCGGTTCCGGCAGGAGGTGCAGGCCGCGCAGCGGGTCGGCGGGTACTGGACCGCGCCCGTCCTGGACGCCGACACCGAGGCGGCGGTGCCGTGGGTGGCCACGGGGTACGTCGCCGGGCCGAGCCTGCAGCAGGTGGTCGGACATGATCACGGGGCGCTGCCGGAGCGGTCCGTACGGATCCTGGCGGCCGGGCTCGCGTACGCCCTGAAGGACATCCACGCGGCGGGGCTCGTGCACCGGGACCTGAAGCCGTCGAACGTGCTGGTGACGATCGACGGGCCGCGCGTCATCGACTTCGGAATCGCGCGGGCGCTGGAGACGTCCACGCTCGGCGGGGAGGGGCTGACGCGGGCCGGGGCGCTGGTCGGGTCGCCGGGGTTCATGGCGCCCGAGCAGGTGCGGGGGGACCGGATCACGCCGGCGTGCGACGTCTTCTGCCTCGGGTCCGTGCTCGCCTACGCGGCGACCGGGGTGATGCCGTTCGGGACCGCCGGCAGCGAGGTGCACGCGCTGATGTTCCGGATCGCGCAGGAGGAGCCGGATCTGACGGGGGTGCCGGAGGGGATCGCCGACCTGGTGCGGGACTGCCTGCGCAAGGATCCCGGGGCCCGGCCCTCGCTGGACGCGCTGCTGGAGCGGACCGGGGCAAAGGACACGGTGGCCGAGGGGCGGTCCCGGGAACCCTGGCTGCCGGGCGCGTTGGTCGCTCAACTCGGGCGGCACGCCGTGCAGTTGCTGGAGACCGAGGATCCGGAGGGGGCGGGGCCCGGGTCCGGTGCGGATGCGGGCGGGCCCGGTGGGGAGGGGGCGCCGCCGGCCGGTGCGGGGGGCGGTGCTGAGGGGGTGCCCGAGCACGGCGCCGTCTCCGATGCCGTGGCGGGCGTGCACCAGACGCCCACCGTCGTGCCGGGGCAGACTCCGCCTTCGGTGCCTGCGACGGCTCCCGGGTTCGGGCCGGGGTATGCGCAGCAGCATCCCCAGCCGGCCGGGCAGCCGTATCCGCAGCCGCAGCCAGGCGGTGCGTACGGGTATCCGCAGCCGGGCGGCTCCTACGGGTACCCGCCGCCGGGCGGTGCCTACGGCTATCCGCAGACGGGTGGCTCCCATGGGTATGGGTATCCGCCCCAGTCGTACCACCCCCACGGCGGTGGGCTCGGGGCTGCGCAGCCGTACGGGGTGCCGCCGGTCGGTGGGGTGCAGGAGCCGGAGCGGCGCAGTGGGCGGTCCACCGCGCTGCTCGTCGTGATCGCGCTCGTGGTGGCGCTGGGCGCGGGCGGCTCGGTGTACGCGCTGATGAACGGCGGCGGTGGGCACAGCAAGGGGGACGGGGCGGTGAGTCCCACGTCCAGCGCCGGTACCGGGGCGGCGGCCGACCGTGACTCGGGGGCGCCCAGTCCCGCCGATCCGACGCCGTCCGCCTCCGCCTCCGCCTCCGCCTCCGCGGACGGGGTGGTGCCGGAGGCCTACCTGGGCACCTGGAAGACGACCATCGACAACGCCGGCGGGGGCAACACCCGCCAACTCACCATCCGGCAGGGCCAGGTGGGCGACAGCGTACTGACACTGGTGGCGGACGGGCCGACGGACGGCGGTGGGACGTACCACTGTGTCTTCGAGGCCGCGCTCACCCAACAGCCCCAAGCCGACGGGCCGTTGGAGATCGGGCCGTCCATCGTCACCAGCGGTGAACCCGCCTCCTCCTGCACCCCGGGCGAGGCCACCGAGGTCACCCTGCTGCCGGACGGCAGGCTGAAGCGCGCGAAGGCGGGTGGTGGGGAGAGCCTGACGTACACCAAGCAGTAATCGACAGCGACCGGTCGTACGTCGGGCTCAGCGCGGCTCCGGTGGCCGCTGGCGCGGCATGTTCGGGCGGGAGCCGTTGGCCGGCGGCAACGGGAACCGGCCCGCCGAGGTCCCCGCCTCCTGCCGCGGTACGTACGCCGCCGCCGCCTGGATGCCCAGCGGTGCGGACCCCGTGCGGAACTCCACCATCCAGTCGGTCGTCTCCGTGCGGACCAGCTCCGTGACGTCCTCGGCGAAGCGCCGCAGAACCCCCAGGCACCGCTCGGCGGCCTCCCCCGCCGTGCCCTCCGCCGGGCCCAGCACCTCCCGGATGCTCTCGGAGGCCCAGTCGAACTGCAGCGCCTGCAGGCGCCGCTGCACCGCCTGCGCGGTGGCCACGTCGCGCATCCAGCCGGACGTCACGCCGAAGCACCGGTCGACGCCGACGCAGGCGACCGCGAGCAGCAGCGCCACGCAGCCCCAGGGCGCCACCCCCTTGGCGGCTCCCGCGAGGTCCAGCAGAGGCAGTGCGGCACCGGTCACCGCGCCCGCCGCCGCGCCGGAGCGCAGGGCCCGCGCGCCGCGCCGCTTCCACATCCGGTCCCGCAGATACCAGGACGCCGTCTCCAGCGCCCCGCGCTCCACCCATCGGTACAGCTCGTCGAGCCGCTCGGCGGGCTCGCCCCAGTCCCCGAGGGGAAAGGGCCGCCCGCTCAGATCGCCCGGCCGCAGCCCGGCCGCACCCTCGCCCCGCCCGTCCTGTGGCGGACCCTCGGGCTGCATCTCCGGCTGACCCACCCGGCACTCCCTACTGATCACGACTGGGCTGATCACGACTGGTCACATTGCGTGACATTCCATGACGACGAGCGGCACCCTTCCTACCGCCCAATGGGTGGCGGAGTGGACGCTTTCCCGGCTTTTCCGCCCGGAAGAGGGCCTTGATCAGGTATAGGCCTGCCGTCTTTCTCACTCGAAAGAGTGGCGGGGCGACGGGGACGCGGACCACGTAGGCTCGTGCCCAAGGAGAAGAACGTAGAGGAGCTGATCGTGATCCCCGGTGGTGGCCAGCCCAACATGCAGCAGTTGCTCCAGCAGGCCCAGAAGATGCAGCAGGATCTGCAGCGGGCGCAGGAGGAACTGGCGAACACGGAGGTCGACGGGCAGGCGGGCGGCGGTCTGGTGAGGGCCACCGTGACCGGCGCCGGCGAGCTGCGCGCCCTGAAGATCGACCCGAAGGCGGTCGACCCCGAGGACACCGACACCCTCGCCGACCTGATCGTGGCGGCCGTACAGGCGGCCAACGAGAACGCCCAGACGCTCCAGCAGCAGAAGCTCGGCCCGCTGGCCCAGGGCCTCGGCGGCGGCACGGGCATCCCCGGTCTGCCGTTCTGAGGCCGGGCCAACTACCGTACGTACCGAAAGGTCTCCAGGAAGGGCAGTCCGGTGTACGAAGGCGTGGTCCAGGACCTCATCGACGAGCTGGGGCGGTTGCCCGGCGTCGGTCCCAAGAGCGCGCAGCGGATCGCCTTCCACATCCTGCAGGCCGAGCCGACGGACGTGAAACGGCTCGCGCAGGCGCTCCTGGAGGTCAAGGCGAAGGTCCGCTTCTGCGCGACCTGCGGCAACGTGGCGCAGGAGGAGCTGTGCAACATCTGCCGTGACCCGCGTCGCGACCCGTCGGTCATCTGCGTGGTCGAGGAGCCGAAGGACGTCGTCGCCATCGAGCGCACCCGCGAGTTCCGCGGCCGTTACCACGTGCTCGGCGGCGCCATCAGCCCGATCGAGGGCGTGGGACCCGACGACCTGCGTATACGAGAACTTCTCGCGCGGTTGGCCGACGGGACGGTCACGGAGCTGATCCTGGCGACGGACCCCAATCTGGAGGGCGAGGCCACGGCCACCTACCTCGCCCGCATGATCAAACCCATGGGCCTGAAGGTCACCCGCCTGGCCAGCGGCCTCCCGGTGGGTGGCGACCTGGAATACGCGGACGAGGTCACCCTCGGCCGCGCCTTCGAGGGGAGACGACTCCTAGATGTCTGACGCCACACTGCACGACTCGACGCAGAACCCGGACGATTTCGTGGTCCAGATCGCGGACCAGGTCGAGAGCTTCCTGGTGGCCGTCACCGAGGTGGCGAAGGGCGACGAGCCGGGCTCGACGGTCCCCTTCCTCCTCCTGGAGGTCTCCCAGCTGCTGCTGGCCGGCGGCCGCCTGGGCGCCCACGAGGACATCGTCCCCGAGGAGCGCTACGAGCCGGACACGGGCCCGGACGTGGACGTGGACGCCCTCCGGGAGAACCTGGCCCGCCTGCTGGAACCGGTCGACGTCTACTCCGAGGTCTTCGACCCGTACGAGCCCCGCAAGGCCCCGGTCCCGGCCCGTATCTCCGACGACCTCGCCGACGTCATCACCGACCTGCGCCACGGCATGGCCCACTACCGCGCGGGCCGCACCACGGAGGCCCTGTGGTGGTGGCAGTTCTCCTACTTCTCCAACTGGGGACCCACGGCCTCCGCCGTCCTGCGGGCCCTGCAGTCGGTCCTCATCCACGTCCGCCTCAACCAGCCCCTGGAGGAACTGGACGGCCTCGACACCGACCAGCCCGCCATCGGCGACGAGACCCTGGAGTTCGAGGCGGGCCGGGTCATGGCCGAGGAGATCGGCGGTCCGCTGGGGATCCGTCCGGGGAAGTGACCGCGAGCAGCGCCTCCGCGTCGACGTACGGCGCGGTGGGCGTGGGCTCGCTGTACCAGCGCAACGGCCAGGTCTCGCCCTCCAGCGCGGGGACACCGACGTACGTGACGGCCGTGCGGTCGATCCGCCGCCCGAAGTACTGCACGCCGAGCGGCCAGTCGTAGCGGTGTACGACGCCGGGCGCCAGCAGGAAGTACACCCACCGCGCCCCGCCGCCGCCCGCGCACACGATGGGCCCCGCGTCATCGCTCCGCTCGATCAGCGAGTCGGCGACGGCCTCGCCCCATCTCCCCTCGATCCGCACGGCGTCGAAGTGCACGCCGGCGACGCGGAGTCGGTGCCCGCTGACGGGGACCCAGGGGGGCCGGTGAATTCCGTTGGTCATGGTCACACGGTGCCGCCGGGGTGGCTACCCTCGGTAGTGACCGCGGTGATACACGGCGGGATGTACCGGTCGGAGGTGCGTACGGTGTCCCAGTCGCCGCCCATGTGGCGCTTCAGCGGCAACCAGATGAAACGCTGGCGCACGAAGGCGAACGTCTCTCGCGAGGAGTTGGCCGCCGCGTCGAACTACTCCCCGGACACCATCAAGGCGATGGAACAGGGGGTGCGGATGCCGACGCCCCGAGTCCTGGACGTGGCGGATGAGTTGTGCCGGGCGGAGGGGTTGCTGAGCGCGGCGAAGGACTACTTGAGCAGGGAGAAGTTCCCGCCGAGGGCTCAGGAGTTCATGGAGCGGGAGAGGGAGGCGATCGGTCGCTGGTCGTACGAGATCGCGCTGGTCCCGGGGCTGTTGCAGACCAAGAACTACGCACGGGCATTGATCGAGAGCCGCTACCCACCCCTGGACGAGGAGACGGTGGAGCAGCGCATCGAGGCTCGCATGGAACGGCAGGCAATTCTTACCGAGCGGAAGCCTCCAGTGGGCTTGAGCTTCGTCCTCTATGAGGCGGTTCTGCGCAGTCCCCATGTGGGCACCGAACAACTGCACCGCTTGCTGGAAGTGTCCCGTCTGAGGAACGTCGAGTTGCAGGTGCTGCCCTTCGAACGGGCCATCACCGCCGCGCTCATGGGACCCATGGTCCTGCTGGAAACCCGCGATCACGAGCAATTCGCCTTCACCGAAGGGCCGTTCGCCAGCGAACTGTCGGCTGATCCGGAGGTTATCGGCCGGGTGTCCGGGCGCCTTAGCATGATCCGCGCCCAGGCCCTCAGCCCTGCTGAGTCGGTCCGATTCATCGAGCGGACGGTGGACGAGCTATGAGTGACCAGCTGAAGTGGTTCAAGTCGACCTACAGCGATGATGAGGGGGGCGACTGCGTCGAAGTCGCCCCCACCCCCACCGCCATCCACATCCGCGACTCCAAGACGGCCCCCACCGGCCCGGAACTCCACCTCCCCGCCCCCGCCTGGTCCGCTTTTATTTCCGGACTTCTCCACAAAATCTGAACTTCAAGCCATCATGGCCGTATGACGGGGCAACAGAAGATTTTGATGTGGATCGGGATCGCACTGTGTGCCGCAGGTGCGGTGGGGCTTGTCGTCGGAGGGGTGCTGGACATCCAAGCCGCTGAGCCTTGGGTGAGCGTGGCGGGGGGTGTGACCGGATTGGTGGGGTTGGCACTCACCGTGTACGCGTTCTTCGCTGGAGCGTCTGGCGGTGGTACGACCGTGACCGCCGGCGGTACGAGGTCGGTCGCCGCCGGCGGGAACATCGGGAGCGTGTCGACAGGGGCCGGTCCGGCGGGGCCGGCGGTGCCTTTCTCGCCGTCGCCCGGACCGTCCCGGCCCCTGAATGTGACCGCATCCGGTGAGCGGTCCATCGCAGCGGGCGGTGATATCGGCTCGGCCTCGACAGGGGACGCGTGAACCCGTCGGCGGAGGCGTCGGGAAACCGTTCGATCGCCGCCGGACAGTCCATCCGGCAAGCGATGTCCGGGGACGGCTCGGTCGCGCACTACGTGGAACGGGCCGTGACACTCCCGCCGGAGGTGTTCGCCCAGCCGGACGCCCCGCAGGCCGGGCTGGTCAACCTGCCGGACAGCGCGGGTCCGTTCGTCGGAAGGCAACGTGAACTACGCCTGCTTGACGAGGCGTTCATGCGTACGGGGGGCGTCGTCGTCCAAGCGGTGCACGGCCTGGGCGGTATCGGCAAGTCGACGCTGGCGGCCCGCTGGGCGACCGGACGGACTGGTGTGTTCAGACCGGTGTGGTGGATCAACGCCGAGACGCCCGCCGATCTGGACGCCGGCCTCGCCGATCTCGCCGCCTCGTTCCAGCCCACGCTGAGGGACGTACTCTCCCGGGACGCGCTGCGGGAACGGGCGGTGCAGTGGCTGGCGACGCACGAGGACTGGCTGCTGATCCTGGACAACGTCTCCTCGCCCAACGATGTCAAGCCGCTGATCGCCAGGGTGTCCTGCGGCCGCTTCCTCATCACGACGCGGCGGGCGACCGGGTGGCAGGGCGTCGCCGAGCCGCTGTCGTTGGACGTACTCGAACTGGCCGAGGCTGTCGAGCTGTTCGAACGGATCAGCGGTCGCGGCGAGGGTGAGGACGCCGTCCGACTGTGCCGGGAGCTGGGGTGCCTGCCGCTGGCCGTGGAACAGGCGGCGGCGTACTGCGCGGAGGCCGGGATCGCGCCGTGGCGGTACCGGGAGCTGCTGGCGCGCTATCCCGAGGAGATGTTCTCGCAGCCGGTGGAGGGCGCGGACGCGGAGCGCACGGTCGCCCGGGTCTGGCGCGTGACGCTCGACCGGCTGGGGGACACCCCGCTCGCGGAGGAGATCCTGAGGGTCATCGCGTGGTGGGCGCCGCAGGGGATTCCGCGGGCCTATCTGGAGCCGATGGGCAGTCCGGTGGAGGTGACCGAGGCGGTGCGGCGGCTGGCGGCGTACAGCATGATCTCGCTGCACGACGGCGACCGGATATCGGTGCACCGGCTCGTGCAGGCGGTGGCCCGGTCGGCCGGAGTGGCCAACGCGCACAGGGCTGCCGGTCTGCTGCTGGAGAGTCACCTCGAACTGCAGGACATCGCCGCCGAGCTGGAGTGGCTCTCCCATCTGGAGCTGCTGGCCTTGAACGCGGAGCCGGCAGCGGATGGAATGGAGGAAATCCTCCTCTTCGATGTGGGTGGACTCAGGTACGTCCACATCGATGTCGCCCGCGCGATCGGTCTGCACGAGAGGGCTCTGTCGGCCGCGGAGCGCGTCGGCGGCCCTCGCGCGGCAGGCACCCTCGAGGTGCGCGCGCACTTGGCCCGGTCGTACGGCACCGCCGGTGACCACGAACGCGCAATCGGTTTGCTCAAGCGGAACCTGAGCGACCACGTACGGACTTTCGGACGCCGTGACCCGCGGACCTTCGCGGCGAGGTCGGTCCTGGCGGATCGCCTGGTGAGCGCCGGACATCTGAGCGAGGGAGCGGCGATGGCGTTCAAGAACGCCGAGAAGGCGTCGCGAGTGCTGGGCAAAGATGCCGAAACGACTCTGGAAGCCTGGGCGGCCTGGGCCTCCGCGCTGATCACTGTGGTTGCGCACGACCCCCGTAGTTTTGCCGCGTCGGCCTCCGAGACGCTGGAGACGCTGTTGGCCGCGTCAGTGGCCGCGTTGGGAAGGGACAACGACACCACCCGAAGCTTTCGGCTGATGCTGATGTCGGTCAAGGCGTCATCGGGAGACATGACCGCTGCCGCCGCCCTGGATGAGGAAAACATCGAGAGCCTCATCCGGGAGCGCGGTGAGACGGACAGGTACGTCCTGTCCAGCCGCATGTTGTTCGCCGAGTTCCTCTGGACGGAGGCAGACGATCCGGCCCGCGCCCGTGAGGTGGTCATCCACCTGCTCGCCGACGCCCAGCGTGTCCTCGGCGAGGACGCCCCCTACGTCGAGCAGCTCCGTCAGCGATTCGCCGCCCTCCTCGCCCCGGACTCGGAGACATGACCCGGCCCACGTTCCCGGGGTCCTCCCCGCCCCCGCCTGGTCGGCCTTCGTTGCCGCACTTCAGCCCGGAGCTCGAGCCTCGGGCCCCGAGCCCTTCCCTGGGTTTTTGGATTGGGTGGAACTCCCCAACCAACCGAGTTTGTAGGTGAGTTAAGGCCGCCTACCTCGAACGGGTGACGTTCCGTGATCAGCTTGCGCCGGTGTGTAAAGCCGCTCTAGTTTCGCGGCAATAGATCGGCCCCGGTCGGTGCGCCAACACCGGCTCCGGGGCCTGGACCTACACATCGAACGGAACCTTCGATGGTGGCTTGCGCCTACCCTAGCCCCGCCCTGCCGTCCCCGTCCCACCCCGTGGCCAAGACGGGTTACGGCAAACGCTCCACCGGTGACGAAGACCCGCACGCGGACGCGGACTTCGCACACCTGAGCGGACGTGAACGCGACCTCGCCATCTTCATGGGCCGTCTCCAGGACGGCCATGCGGCGGGTTACAAGGCGATTGCCGCTGTGCACCCCGTCTACGGCCAGCAAGCGGTGCGCGTCGCGCAGGGGCACCTGAGTCGCGCCGGGCACCTGCACCGGATCAGGGAGCACATCACCCTCGAAGACAACTCGATGCGGTGGGCCACGCGGACGTACTGGTCGCGTACTCCCAGGTCGGTGGAGTGGTGGCAGGAATTCGCGCGGTCGCGCAACGGCAGGATCGTCACCGACGACCACTGCGACGGACTGGCCCACGTCGAGGAGGCCGAGCGGACGCCCCCGGAGGCCGAGGCCGTCCAGGCGCCGGGCGACGGGCCACAGGGCACCGTGGCGTACCGGACGCTGGCGGAAATTCGTGAAACAGACCGCCGTATGCCGCTGTCCGAATCCGACTGCCGGTCTCTCGAATCCCTCGCCGCCGAGTGGCTGGCGCGCGGCTCGACTCCCGAGGACATCACCCGCGCCCTCACCGCCGGACTTCCCAGCCCCGTGACCAACCCGGGCGGACTCGCCCGCAATCGACTGGAGAAGCAGATGCCGCCGAAGAAGGCCAAAGTGCGTCAGAAGAGGACCCGGCTCCGTGGTCGCGTCGATCGGGTCTTGATCGCCTGCGCCACATGCGACGAGGACGAGCGGACCGTGGAGATCGTCGGCGGGGTGTGCCGGGCCTGCCGGGTGGAGCTCGGGCTGGACACGCCCGACGGGGAGCCGATCCCGCCCGTGCCGGAGACGTTTCTCGCCGGGCCGATCCCCAGTGCCGAGGAGGTGCACCGCTGGGCGGCCCGGGTGCGGGCGGCGGGTGGACTGCGTTCGCCCGGGGGCAAGGCGCTGTGGGAGGGCGTATGAGCTGCAGGACGTGCCGGCCGGGGCACCGTGGAGTCGAGGAGGCGACGCCATGAGCCGCAGGACCGAGGACCGGCCGCAGATGACTGCCGAGGAGTTCGAGGAACTGGAACGCCATGCCCCGGAGACCGTGTGGCTGGAGTTCGTGAAAGGGAAGGTCGTCGTAAAGCCCTTGCCGGACGGCAATCACAGCGAGATCTACATGTGGCTCCTGGAACGCTGCATGCAGCTGCGACCGGACCTGCGGCTCCATCCCGAGCGGGGACTCAGGACCGAGGCGTACGGCAAGGGGCGGGCTCGCGCCGATGGCGTACTCGTGCCCAAGGGCAGCCTCAAGGGCAAGGGCGAGTGGTCGGAGGCCACCGGCGTGCTGATGGCCGTGGAGATCACCTCCTGGGATTCCGGCACGGCACGTCGAGACCGCGTCGAGAAGCCTGACGGCTACGCCGCCGCCGGTATCCCCGTCTACCTCCTCATCGACCGTGACGACTGCTCGGTCGTGGTCTTCAACCAGCCCGAGGGCGGTCGCTACCGGCACGAGGAGAAGCTGCCCTTCGGCGCCCCCGTCAAGCTCCCCGACCCGGTGAACTTCACTCTGGACACCGAGCCCCTCAAGGAGTTCACCGACTGAGCCGCATCCCCCACAGCCCTCTCGTCATCGCCGTCGCGCCGCCCGCCAGGGCCAGGACGAGGACCAGCTGGCGGGCCCGGTGCTCGGGGATGCGGCCGGCGACGGCGTGGCCGATCACCGCGCCCGTCGTCAGTGCGGCGCAGACGGCCGCCCACTGCGCTCCGGCCAGGCGCGGCGTGCCGTTCGCCGCGATCGAGAACGCGTTGACGGCGACGCCGTAGAACTGGGCGTTGGGGACGAACTCCCGTACCGTCCAGCCCGCGTTGAGGGCGTACAGCGACACCGGGGGGCCTCCGACGCCCGCCGCCGCGTTCATGAAGCCACCCAGCGCCCCGGCCGTCACCGCGCCCTTGCCGCCCCGCAGGGCCGGTACCCGCGCGCCGCGCATCACCAGCAGGACGGCCACCGTCACCAGGGCGCCCATCACCAACAGCAGGACGGGACGGGGGAGTTGGCGGGTCATCCAGGCGCCCAGCGGGACCGTGCAGGCCGCCGCCGCGCAGAGCGGGACCATGGCCGTGGGGCGGACGCGGCGCCAGCCGCCCGCGAGGCCCACAACGCTGATGGCTCCGGCGGCGCAGTTGGCGAGCACCACGCCGTCGGCGGGACCGAGCAGCAGTACCAGCGCCGGTACGGCGACCAGGGCGAAGCCCATGCCGGTCAGCCACTGCACGCAGCCCCCGAGCAGGACGATCCCGGCGAGCAGTGCGTCCGTCATGTCATGCCCCCCTCATGGAGGTAACGCTAGGACAGGCCCCAGCGGTGCCCGCTGTGACCCGGGGCACTTTCTGCGTGGTCCTGTGTGCGGTGGGCAAGAGCCCCTCCGGAACACAGCGGCCGACGTCTCACCATGCGGGAGCAGGGTGGTCGTATGCGGGCGCTCGTTAGACTGAGCCGACACAAACGAACCGAGCGAGGAGCGCACGTGGGCCTTGTCGTGCAGAAGTACGGAGGCTCCTCCGTAGCCGATGCCGAAGGCATCAAGCGCGTCGCCAAGCGGATCGTGGAAGCGAAGAAGAACGGCAACCAGGTTGTCGTCGTCGTTTCCGCGATGGGCGACACGACGGACGAGCTGATCGATCTCGCCGAGCAGGTTTCTCCGATGCCTGCCGGGCGGGAATTCGACATGCTGCTGACCGCCGGAGAGCGGATCTCCATGGCCCTGCTGGCGATGGCGATCAAAAACCTGGGCCACGAGGCCCAGTCCTTCACCGGCAGCCAGGCAGGCGTCATCACCGACTCGGTCCACAACAAAGCCCGGATCATCGACGTCACGCCCGGCCGGATCCGGGAGTCGCTCGACAAGGGCAACATCGCGATCGTCGCCGGGTTCCAGGGCGTCAGCCAGGACAAGAAGGACATCACCACGCTGGGGCGCGGTGGGTCCGACACGACCGCCGTGGCGCTGGCCGCCGCGCTCGACGCCGAGGTCTGCGAGATCTACACCGACGTCGACGGCGTCTTCACCGCCGACCCCCGCGTGGTGAAGAAGGCGAAGAAGATCGACTGGATCTCCTTCGAGGACATGCTGGAGCTCGCGGCCTCCGGCTCCAAGGTGCTGCTCCACCGCTGTGTGGAGTACGCCCGCCGCTACAACATCCCGATCCACGTCCGCTCCAGCTTCAGCGGACTGCAGGGCACGTGGGTCAGCAGTGAGCCGATTGGGGACCAGAAGGTGGAGCAGGCCATCATCTCCGGTGTCGCGCACGACACCTCCGAGGCCAAGATCACGGTCGTCGGCGTGCCGGACAAGCCCGGTGAGGCTGCCGCGATCTTCCGGACCATCGCCGATGCCGAGATCAACATCGACATGGTCGTGCAGAACGTGTCCGCCGCCTCCACCGGCCTGACGGACATCTCGTTCACGCTGCCGAAGACCGAGGGCCGCAAGGCCATCGACGCGCTGGAGAGGAACCGGCCGGGCATCGGCTTCGACTCGCTGCGCTACGACGACCAGATCGGGAAGATCTCGCTGGTCGGCGCGGGTATGAAGACCAACCCGGGCGTGACCGCCTCCTTCTTCGAGGCCCTGTCCGACGCGGGCGTGAACATCGAGCTGATCTCCACCTCCGAGATCCGCATCTCGGTGGTCACCCGCAAGGACGACGTGCCGGAGGCCGTCCGCGCCGTGCACACCGCGTTCGGGCTCGACTCCGACACCGACGAGGCCGTCGTCTACGGAGGCACGGGGCGCTGATGGCGCCGACCCGCAAGCCGACGCTCGCGGTCGTGGGAGCGACCGGAGCCGTCGGCGCGGTCATGCTCCAGATCCTGTCCCAGCGCGCGGACATCTGGGGCGAGATCCGCCTGCTCGCCTCCCCGCGCTCGGCCGGCCGCAAGCTGGCCGTGCGCGGCGAGGAGGTCGAGGTGACGGTCCTGAGCGAGGAGGCCTTCGACGGGGTCGACGTCGCGATGTTCGACGTCCCCGACGAGGTCGCCGCCCAGTGGGCGCCGATCGCCGCCGCGCGCGGTGCGGTCGTCGTCGACAACTCCGCCGCCTTCCGGCTGGACCCCGAGGTGCCGCTCGTGGTGCCCGAGGTCAACCCGCACGCCGTACGGACCCGCCCGCGCGGGATCGTGGCCAACCCCAACTGCACGACCCTGACGATGATCGTCGCCCTGGGCGCGCTGCACGCCGAGTTCGGGCTGCGCGAGCTGGTGGTCTCGTCGTACCAGGCGGTGAGCGGGGCCGGGCGGGCCGGCGTGGAGGCGCTCAGGGCCCAGCTGTCCCTGGTGGCCGGGACCGAACTGGGCACCAAGCCCGGCGACGTACGGCGGGCCGTCGGGGAGGACACCGGGCCGTTCCCGGAGCCCGTCGCGCTGAACGTCGTCCCGTGGGCGGGATCGCTCAGGGAGGACGGCTGGTCGTCGGAGGAGATGAAAGTCCGCGACGAGGCCCGCAAGATCCTCGGGCTGCCGCAGCTGCCGGTCGCCGTGACCTGCGTACGCGTCCCGGTGATCACCACCCACTCGCTGACCGTGCACGCCCGCTTCCAGGGCGACGTGACGGTCGACCGCGCCCAGGAGATCCTCGCGACCGCGCCCGGAGTGGTGCTGTGCGACGATCCGGCCGCCGGTGAGTTCCCCACCCCGGCCGACGTCGTGGGCACCGACCCGACCTGGGTGGGCCGGCTGCGGCGGGCCCTGGACGATCCGACGGCGCTCGAACTCTTCGTGTGCGGCGACAACCTCCGCAAGGGGGCCGCGCTGAACACCGCGCAGATCGCGGAGCTGGTCGCGGCCGAATGGAACGACCGGGCATAGGCCCGTCAATACGGGTTGCGTAGGATCCGTGTAAGAAGTGTGGCCAGAAGCATGGTCCAAACCACTTGAAACCATTGCTCAGGGCAACAGAAGATTTCCCTCCCCGTCCCCGCAACCGTGCGGCGGACGGGGAGCGTCTTTGCCGTCACTCTTCGGGCGTGGGGACGCCGTGAGCGGGCCGGGTGTGGGGACGCCCGCCCATATCAGACATAGGGGAAGAGCGGACGCATGACGGCACTTGAGGCACGGCCGGTTGTCGCACATGTGACGCCCGGCACGTACAACCCTGGCGGGGGCAGACGTGTCCAACTGGCGTGGCAGAGGTACTCGAACTCAGTGCGGTCCGCGGCGCAGCGGCCCTCCGGCCGCCCCGTGCGGCGCTCCGGCCCCGCACGCCCGGCGGCATGCCGGTGATCGCGCCCATGCCCGCAGCGCGGCCCGCCCGCATACCCAGTCAGCGTGACGGCGCCGACGAGACCACGGAGACCGTGGTCGCCGGTACGACCGTCGACCACCTCACCGAGACCTACCGGGCGCACTACCGCTCCCTGCTCGGCCTCGCCGCGCTGCTCCTGGACGACACCGCCTCCTGCGAGGACGTCGTCCAGGAGGCCTTCATCCGGGTGCACTCGGCCCGCAAGCGCGTCCGCGACCCCGAGAAGACCCTCGCCTACCTCAGGCAGACGGTCGTCAACCTCTCCCGCTCCACGCTGCGCCGCCGCATCCTCGGCCTGAAGCTGCTCTCCAAGCCGATGCCGGACATGGCGAGCGCGGAGGAGGGCGCCTACGACCAGCTGGAGCGCCGCGACCTCATCAAGGCCATGAAGGGCCTGCAGCGCCGCCAGCGCGAGGTCCTGGTCCTGCGCTACTTCGCCGACATGACCGAGGCCCAGGTCGCCGAGACCCTCGGGATCTCCCTGGGCTCGGTCAAGGCGTACGGCTCGCGGGGCATCGCCGCGCTGCGGGTGGCCATGGAGGCACCGGCATGAGCGAGCGATCCGAAGGGGGCGGTTCCGATGAACGCCACTCCCACGAACGTCACGAGCCCTTCGCCTGGCACGAACCGACGAAGCGGGACGAGCAAGAGCACACGCAATCGCATGCTGGGAACGCAACTGTGAACCACCGCCCCCACGAGAAGGGCCCCGAGGGGCACCGTCAGGATCCCGCCGGCTCCGCTCCCGGCTTCGACCCCGACCGGGACGAGCCGGGCACGGACTCCGGTGGGCTCGGCGTCGACGACGCGGCTCTGCGGTGGATGCTGCACTCCGCCGTCGACGACATCGAACCGCGCGCCGGCACGCTCGACCATCTGCGCCGGGCCGTGCCCGCGCGGCGGGCCCGCAAGCGGCAGGCCGCCGTCGGTATGGCCGCCGCGGCCCTGTTCTTCGGCACCGCGATCCCCGCCCTCGTCCATGTCTCCCAGTCCGGCGGCTCCGACCCCAACACCGCCATGGCCGGCCAGTCGTCCCAGGCCCAGGGCGGTACCGGGCAGAGCAGGGACAAGGGCGGCGACCCGGGTTCGAGGAAGGACGCCGGCGGCGCGAGCGCCACGCCCGGCAAGGAGCCGGGCAAGCCCGGCGACAAGGGCAGGACCAGCGGCGGCACCATCGGCTCCACCGGCGCCAACCCCTCCTCGACCCTCGCCGCGGGCGGCGTACCGGCGTGCACGGCGGCCCAGCTGGGCTCCGCCACCGGCACCGCCGACGTGCCCGACTCCGCGGGCGTGGTCTACGGCGTGTTCCACGTCGTCAACACCTCGTCCACCGCCTGTACCGTCGCCGGTGCGGGCACCATCAGCCCCACCGCGCTGGGCGCGGCCGACCCGGCCAAGATCAGCACCGCCCGGCACGCGGCCGGGGACGCGGCGACCAACCTGCCCGACCCCTCGCTGGAGGTCACCGGGCTGCTCCTGCAGCCGGGCGCCGCCTACGAGGAGAAGTTCGCCTTCGTACCCTCGCAGACCTGCCCCACCACCGGCGGTGACAGCACCACCGGCTCGAACTCGGGCGGCCCCTCGCCGGATCCCACCCCCACCCAGGACGCGAGTGCCACCGGCGGTTCGGCCGACAGCGGGGGCTCGGCGGGCACCAGCACCCAGCTGATGACCGAGGACGGCACGGCGGACGGGAGCGTGCAGATCACCCACACGGCGGAGGGCGGCTCCCCGTCGGCCACGGCGACCGTGCCGGGGCAGTGCGCGGGGACGGTCATCTACACCGGAGTGCTGGCGGGGGCGTAGGCGCGCCGTTCTCCGTGCCCCTGCAGGGGGCCGCCGGTCAGCCGCTCACCACTGGTTGCGGTGTCTCCTCCGGCACCAGGCCCAGCGCGGCGTCCCGCGCGGCCTCGGCCTCGCGGCGCAGCAGCCGGAACCACATGAACACCACGAAGCCGGCGAAGACGAACCACTCCCCGGTGTAGCCGAGGTTCTGGAACGCCTTCAGGTCCAGCCCCGTGCCGTCCGGCGCCGCCGCGGGCACCGCCTTCATCCCGGAGTCGGCCCTGTCGAGGGTCACCCAGGCGTCGTACAGCTTGTACGGCACCAGGTTCACCAGTGACGCCGAGCTGATCGCCGCCGTCTGCCCCGCCGGCAGCCCGCCCTGCGCGCTGACCCCGTTGTCCCCCGGCGTCTCGGACGCCTGCAGCGCGCCGGTGACGGTGACCTCACCGCTCGGCGGCGCGGGCGCCCTGGCGGCGTCCGCCGTGCCCGGCAGCCATCCCCGCACCACCGGCAGCGCCTTGCCGGAGCCGGTGCGCAGCAGGGTCAGGACGTAGAAGCCGTTCCTGCCGTCCAGCTGCCGGCCGGGCACGAGCAGCTGTGTGCCGTAGTGCCCGCTCGCGGTGACCCGGCGGCCCGAGGTGGCCTTGTCGACGGGGATCATCGAGTCCAGCGGACGTGCGGTCTCCTGACGGTCGGACGCGGCCTGCCGCGTCGCGCTCCGATGCTCCTGCACCCGCCCCTCGAACCGGCTCAGCTGCCAGGACCCCATGAAGACGCAGAAGGGGATGGCGAGCAGCACGAAGACGTTGATGCCCCACCAGCGGGGTGTCAGCAGAAACCGGTACACGCCCCCACGGTACGGCGCCGCCCGGGAAGACCGGCCCGGGGGTCGGCTCTAGCCGGACAGCCCCTAGCCCTTGGTGGCCTTAAGGGAGTAGATCAACGGGATGCGTGGACGGTCCGCCGGGAAACGGTGGTAGCCGTCACGTACCTCGAAGTTCTCGAAGCGCGGGAAGAGCGACATGTCGTGCTCGTGCAGGAACTCGATGCGCAGCCCGGTCGCGGCGAGCGCGGAGACGACGTCGCCGAGGGTGTGCTGCCACTCCACACTGCGGTTGTGGACCGTCGCGGCGCTCCGGTCGGCGTAGGTGCCGGGCTCGTCGTACACCTGCGGGTCGCGGGAGAAGTAGTCGCGCACGATCCGCGAGCCCGTCGCGTCGTCCAGGGCCTCGGTGATCGGGTGGAACTCGGCGAGGTACAGGAACCCGCCGGGTGCGACGAGCGAGGCCGCCGTCTCGGCCCAGCGGCGGATGTCGGGCAGCCAGCACAGCGCGCCGAGCCCGGTGTAGACGATGTCGTACGAGGCCTCGGGCACGGCGTCGGCCGCGTCGTACACGTCACTGGTGACGAAGGCGGCGCGCTCGGGGCCGTGGCCGAGGTCGGCCGCGAGGGAGCGGGCGGTCTCGACGGCCGGGGCGGAGAAGTCCAGGCCGACGACGCGGGCGGCGCCCCGGTGGGCCCAGGAGAGGGTGTCGGTCCCGAGGTGGCACTGCAGGTGCAGCAGGGTCTTGCCGGTGACGTCGCCGACCTCGGCCGTCTCGAAGTCCCGCAGGACGTCCGGGTGGGCCCGGAAGCCGTCGAGGTCGTAGTACGCACCGGAGACGTGCACGGGGACCCGCTCGTCCCACAGGGCCCGGTTGTCCTCGCGCCAGCCGTCGGGAGCGGAGTGATGGTCGACGTGGGTGCTCATGATCGGAAAGTTATCCACAGGCTGCGCACTCCCGCCACCCAATTGTCGGCGCGGCCAGGCAATATGGGCGCATGACTGGGGCCATGAGTGAGAGCAATGAGCCGGGTGCCGTGGACGCGGCCGGCATGCCGGACTGGGAGAGGCGCTTCCGGGCGCCGCGGGTGTCGCTGCCCGACTGGGCGGAGGACGCGCCGGACCGCTCCCTGTTCGTGTCGAACGCGACGGGCACGTACGAGCTGTACGCCTGGGACCGTGCGACGGGCGAGCAGCGGCAGGCGACGGCCCGGCCGAACGGCACGACGGACGGCGTGCTCTCCCCGGACGGCGCCTGGATCTGGTGGTTCGACGACAAGGACGGCGACGAGTTCGGCATCTGGCGCCGCCAGCCCTTCGGCGGAGGGGCGGACGAGCCCGCCGTCCCGGGCCTCGAACCCTCCTACCCGGCAGGTCTCGCCCTGGCCCGCGACGGCCGCACGGCGGTCGTCGGCCGCTCCACGGACGAGGACGGTACGACGATCCACCTCGCGCGTGAGGGCGAGGACCCGGTCGAGATCTACCGGCACCGCGAGTCGGCGGGCGTGGGCGACCTCTCGCACGACGGCTCCCTGATCGCCGTCGAGCACACCGAGCACGGCGACGCCATGCACGCGGCGCTGCGTGTGCTCCGCCCGGACGGCACGCCGGTCGCCGAACTGGACGACACCAAGGGCGGCACCGAGGAGCTGGGCCTGGAGGTGCTGGGCTTCGCACCGGTCGACGGTGACACCCGCCTGCTGATCGGCCACCAGCGCCGGGGCCGCTGGGAGCCGCTGGTGTGGGACGTGGCCACGGGTGAGGAGACCGACCTCGCCCTGGACCTGCCCGGCGACGTCAGCGCCGAGTGGTATCCGGACGGCTCGGCCCTGCTCATCGTCCACGGCTTCGAGGCCCGCAGCGAGCTGTTCCGCTACGACCTGGCGAGCCGCGGGCTGACCCGCATCCCCACCCCGCCCGGCACCGTCTCCAGCGCCACGGCCCGCCCGGACGCCAGCGTGGAGTACCTGTGGTCGTCGGCGGCCGAGCCCCCGGCGGTGCGTTCCACCTCCGGCGGCGTCGTCCTGGACCCGCCCGGCCTGACCTGTCCGCCGTCGGTGGCGGTGCAGGACGCGTGGGTGGAGGGCCCCGGCGGCCGCATCCACGCCCTGATCCAGAAGCCGGCGGGCGCGAGCGGCCCCCTGCCGACGGTCTTCGACCTGCACGGCGGCCCGACCTGGCACGACAGCGACTCCTTCGCCGCGGGCCCGGCCGCCTGGGTCGACCAGGGGTACGCGGTGATCCGCATCAACTACCGCGGCTCCACCGGCTACGGCCGCGCCTGGACCGACGCCCTCAAGCACCGGGTCGGCCTGATCGAGCTGGAGGACGTCGCCGCGGTCCGCGACTGGGCGGTCTCCTCGGGCCTCGCCGACCCCGCCCGCCTGATCCTCACCGGCGCCTCCTGGGGCGGCTACCTCACCCTGCTCGGCCTCGGCACCCAGCCCGAGGCCTGGACGGTGGGCATCGCGGTCGTGCCCGTCGCGGACTACGTCACCGCGTACCACGACGAGATGGAGGCCCTGAAGGCCATGGACCGCACCCTGCTGGGCGGCACCCCGGAGGAGGTCCCCGAGCGCTTCGAGGCCTCGTCCCCGCTGACCTACGTCGACGACGTCAGGGCCCCGGTCTACATCTCGGCGGGAGTCAACGACCCCCGCTGCCCGATCCGCCAGATCGACAACTACGTCAAGCGCCTGGAGACGAGAGGCGCACCCCACGAGGTGTACCGCTACGACGCGGGGCACGGCTCCCTGGTGGTGGACGAGCGGATCAAGCAGGTGAGACTCGAGATGGACTTCGCGGCACGGCACCTGGGCGGATAGGGGGCCCTCAGCGGAGCTCCGCGAGGCCTCTGCGGGTGGCGGCGACCACGACACGGTCACCCTTGTCCAGCACGTGGTCCGGTGCCGTGTCCGTCCGTCCCTCCAGCGCCAGCACCCTCCAGGACCCGGCCCGGAAGGCGTCCCGCACCGTCCGGCCCTCCAGCTGGGGGTGCCCGGCGACGTCGACCGCGGCGAACAGCAGCACCCTGCGCTCCACGGCGATCGCGCCGAGGACCTGCCGCCCGAGCATCGCCCCGGCGAACGCGGGCGCGGCCAGATGGGTGACGCTCCGGCTGCGGGTGAGGGCGTGCGGGTAGGCGGCGCGCAGGGTGCGGTACACGGCGGTGGCGAAGTCGTCGTCGTACAGCCGCAGCACCACCCGGAGATCGGGCCGTACGGACCGCGCGTACAGCACGGCCTCCAGGTTCGTGGTGTCCGCGCTGGTCACGGCGAGCAGTGCGTACGCCCGGTGGATCTTGGCGGACTCCAGCACCCCTTCCTGGGTGACGTCCCCGAGCACCACCGGCACGCGCAGCCGCCGGGCGGTCGCCAGTCCCCGCGCCTCCGGGTCGGACTCGACGCACACCACGGGGATGTTCAGTTCGCGCAGCCGGGTCAGCACCCGGGTGCCGATCTTGCCGAGCCCGAGCAGCACCACATGGCCGCCGAGGCCGCGCGGCGGCTTGCGCAGGGCGGAGGCGGTGCGGAAGGTGCCCAGCGCCTCCAGCACGGCCGCCAGCAGCACCGGAAGCAGCAGCAACCCGACGAGCCCGGAAAGGAGTTGGAGGATCTGGCGGCCGAGCGGCGCCCCGATGGCCGGGTTGTCGATCGCGAACAGGTCCAGCAGCGTGAAGTAGAAGGCACGCAGCGGATGGATCCCTGGAGTGACCACCCACAGCGCCACGGCGAGCGCGACCACGCACGCCGTCGCGCCCGCCAGCGACCACCGCAGCCGCCGGGAGAAGAGCGAGGCGAGCGGCGGTACCCCGCCACGACCGGGCGCGGCCGGCTCCCCGCCGCCCGCCGACGACACCTGCTCCAGCACCACGGCCGCCCGTCCGGCGGCCTGCCGTACCTCGTCGTCGTCGGGCAGCAGCCGTGGTTCCGGCTCCCCGGCTCCCTCGGGCCCGTCCCCGCCGACGGCGTCCGTACCGGCAGGGGAGAGCAGGGCGAGCGTGCACAGCCCGGTACCGGCCGACGGCCGTTCGACGGCGCGCAGCAGCAGCCCCTCGGTCTGCACGACCTTGCTGGTGCCGGCGACGGCGGTGGCGGCCAGCGCGGGGGCTGCGGTGTCGGCGTCGGACAGCACGGTGGTGGACGCGTCCGTGCCGCCCTCACCGTCGCCGCCCGCCAACGCGGCCGCCTGGTCGAGGAGTTCCTCGATGTGCTGGCCCAGCCGGCGGTTGTAGAGCCTGAGGACGAGCCGCAGCCGCGGGTTGAGCCGGCGGGCGGTCAGCGCCGCCCGGATGTTGGTCTCGTCGTCGTCGAAGACGAGGGCGAGCGCGGCCGCCCGTTCCACCCCGGCCTCGGCGAGCACGGCCTCGGTGACCTCGGCGGCCTCCAGCACCCGGCCGCCGCCCCCGCCGCCCCCGCCGCCCCCGCCGTGACCCCCGCCGGTGCCGGTGCCGCCGCCGGTGGCTGTCGCGGTGTGTGCGGGCCCGGTGCCGCCACGGCCGACCGCGGCGCTCACCACGCGGTCGAACAGCGCGGCCGACGCGGACCGGGCCCGTCCGACCACCGGAGGTCTGGCGGTGGCTTCGTTCGGCGGCACCACGAGGGTGACCTGCTCGCCGTAGACCCCGCGCAGCTCGGCGGCCAGCCGGTGGGCGAGCCCGTCGTCACCGCACACCACCATGTGCGGGGTCGTCGGCCCACCTTGATACGGAACGCTCGCCATGAGGTAAAAGACTGCCCCAAGGAGAAGAGTGGTTCCAGCAACGATGTGAACACCCGGGGGACCGCCCGCGTACGCAGGGGGAGGGAGCGAACCAGGACAGTCAGCCGGAGGGATCCACCCGTGGCCATCACCGAAGACGCCCCGCCCGGCGCGGACGTCACCCCCGCCGGCGCGCCATCGGCTCCGGAGGGCCGCCGGCTCAACTCCCCTCTGGTGCTGACCCTCACGCTGCTGCTGGCGGTCCTCGCCCAGTCCCCGATCCGCGGGTTCCTCGGCACGCCGCTGATGCAGAGCTGGATGACGGTGTTCGTCGCGGTGACCGTGCAGGCGCTGCCCTTCCTGGTGCTCGGCGTGCTGCTGTCGGCGGCGCTCGCGGTGTTCGTGCCGCCGTCCTTCTTCGCGCGTGCCCTGCCCAGCCGCCCCGCCCTCGCCGTCCCCGTCGCCGGGATCGCGGGCGCGGTGCTGCCGGGCTGTGAGTGCGCGTCGGTGCCGGTGGCGGGCGCCCTCGTCCGCAGGGGAGTCACCCCGGCCGCCGCCCTCGCCTTCCTCCTCTCCGCCCCCGCCATCAACCCGATCGTGCTGACCGCGACCGCCGTCGCCTTCCCCCGCGACCCGGAGATGGTGCTGGGCCGGTTCCTGGCGAGCCTGCTGGTGGCGTGCGCGATGGGCTGGCTGTGGCAGCGCCGGGGCCGCACCGACTGGCTGCGTCCGCCGGCCCACGGCGCGCACGAGGGCGCGACGAAGGGGGAGGCGTTCTGGAACTCGGTGCGGCACGACACCATGCATGCCGGCGGGTTCCTGGTGCTCGGCGCGATGGCCGCGGCCACGCTGAAGGCGGCGACCCCGGCGGACTGGCTGCGCACGGCGGCCGGAAACCCCGCCTTCTCCGTGCTCGCCCTCGCCGTCCTGGCCGTGCTGCTGTCCATCTGTTCGGAGGCGGACGCGTTCGTCGCGGCCTCCCTCACCCAGTTCTCGCTGACGGCGAAGCTGGTGTTCCTGGTGGTGGGCCCGATGATCGACCTCAAGCTCTTCGCGATGCAGGCCGGCACCTTCGGCCGCGGCTTCGCCCTCCGCTTCGCCCCCGCCACCTTCGTGATGGCGGTCGCGGGTGCCGTACTGACCGGGACGGTGCTCCTGTGAACCGCCAGTCCCAGGCCGCCGTCCTGTTCCTGCTCGGCGCCGCCCTGCTCCACGCGGGCGGCACGGACCTCTACCTCCGGTACGTCAAGGAGGGCCTGCGCCCGCTGCTGCTGGCCTCGGGCGCGGTCCTGATCCTCGCCGCGCTGGCGACGGTCTGGTACGAGCGCCGACGCGCGAAGGCCGCCACCCCCGAGGCGCACGCGCACCCCGAACCCCGGGTGTCCTGGCTGCTGTTGCTCCCCCTCCTCGCCCTCATCCTGGTCGCCCCGCCCGCCCTCGGCTCGTACAGCGCCCTGCGCGCCGGTACGGCCCTGCAGAAGCCGTACAGCTACGGCACGCTGCCCGCCACCGATCCGGCCCCCCTCTCGGTGATCGACTACGCCTCCCGCGCGGCCTACGGTCACGGCCGCTCCCTGCACGGTCGTGCGGTCCGCGTCACCGGCTTCCTCGCCCTGGACCACTCGGGGGCGCCGTACCTGGTCCGCATGGCCCTCAACTGCTGCGCGGCCGACGCCCAGCCGGTGAAGATCGCCCTGACCGGCACCCTGCCACCGGTCCTGCGACCGGACGCCTGGCTGGAGGTCACCGGCACCTACAGCCCCCGGTTGACCCGTGACCCCGTCAACAACGGCCCCATCCCCTATCTGAGGGTCACCTCGGCCAAACCGGTCCCGGTGCCGCACGACCCGTACGACGAGACCTGGAACACCTGACAGGCCTAGGCCTCCGGTTCCTTCCAGTCGAAGCGCTCCAGGTCCCGCAGCCAGGCGTGGGCGTTGCCGTCCGACGGGGCCCGCCAGTCGCCGCGCGGTGACAGCGAGCCGCCCGCCGAGACCTTCGGGCCGTTCGGCATGGCCGAGCGCTTGAACTGGGAGAAGGCGAAGAAGCGACGGATGAAGACCTCCAGCCAGTGCCGGATCCGGGCGAGGTCGTAGGAGCCGCGGTCGGCCTCCGGGAAGCCGGGGGGCCAGGCGCCGGCCTCCTGGTCGTGCCAGGCGTGCCAGGCGAGGAAGGCGATCTTCGACGGCCGGAAGCCGTAGCGCAGGACGTGGAACAGGGTGAAGTCGTGCAGCGCGTACGGGCCGATCTTCGACTCGGTGGACTGCATCTCCTCGCCGGGGACGAGTTCGGGGCTGATCTCCGTGTCCAGGATCGCGGCCAGGATCTTGCCGGTCTCCTCGTCGAACTGCTCGCTGCTGATGACCCAGCGGATGAGGTGCTGGATCAGCGTCTTCGGCACGCCGGAGTTGACGTTGTAGTGGCTCATCTGGTCGCCGACGCCGTACGTGGACCAGCCGAGCGCCAGCTCGGACAGGTCGCCGGTGCCGAGCACGATGCCGCCGCGCTGGTTGGCGAGGCGGAACAGGTAGTCGGTGCGCAGGCCCGCCTGGACGTTCTCGAAGGTGACGTCGTACACCGGCTCGCCGGAGGCGAAGGGGTGGCCGATCTCCTTCAGCATCAGGCGGGCGGTCGGCGTGATGTCCAGCTCGGCCGCGGTGACACCGAGGGCCCGCATCAGCCGGTGGGCGTTGTCCTTGGTGTGGTCGCTGGTGGCGAAGCCGGGCAGGGTGAAGGCCAGGATGTCGCTGCGCGGACGCCCTGCGCGGTCCATCGCCCGGGCGGCGACGATCAGCGCGTGCGTGGAGTCCAGGCCGCCGGAGACGCCGATGACGACCTTGGGGCCGCCGATCGAGGCGAGGCGCTGCTGGAGGCCGGCGACCTGGATGTTGTACGCCTCGTAGCAGTCCAGGGCGAGGCGCTCGGCGTCGGCGGGCACGAAGGGGAAGCGTTCGACGCGGCGGCGCAGACCCAGGTCGGTGGTGGTGGGCGGGGCGAGTTCGAAGGAGACGGTCCGGAAGCCGCCGGTCCGCGCGGCATGGGTGCGGCGGTTCTCGCCGAACGTGCCCATCCGCTGCCGCTCCTGCCGCAGCAGGTCCAGGTCCACGTCGGCGACCGCGTACTGCTCGCCGAGCGGGAAGCGTTCGGTCTCGGCCAGCAGCGCCCCGTTCTCGTAGATCAGGGTCTGGCCGTCCCAGGACAGGTCGGTGGTCGACTCGCCGAGGCCGGCCGCCGCGTAGACGTACGCGGCGAGGCAGCGCGAGGACGCCGAGCGGCACAGCAGCTTGCGGTCCTCGGCCCGGCCGACCGTGATGGGGCTGCCCGACAGGTTGAGGAGGACGGTCGCACCGGCGAGGGCCGCCTCCGCGCTCGGCGGCACCGGCACCCACATGTCCTCGCAGATCTCGGCGTGCAGCACGAGACCGGGCACATCGGTGGCCGCGAACAGCAGGTCCACGCCGAACGGCACGTCCGCGCCGCCGAGCCGGATCGTTCCGCCGCGCTCGTCGTCGCCCCCGGCGATCTGCCGGCGCTCGTAGAACTCCCGGTAGTTCGGCGGGTACGACTTCGGTACGACGCCGAGGATCCGGCCGCGGTGCACGAGCACCGCGCAGTTGAAGATCCGGTCGCGGTGGCGCAGCGGGGCGCCGACGACCAGGACCGGCAGCAGGTCCGCCGACCCGGCCACGATCGTGGCGAGCGCCGTCTCGACGTCGTCGAGCACGGCGTCCTGCAGCAGCAGGTCGTCGATGGCGTACCCGGACAGGCACAGCTCCGGGAAGACGGCGACGGCGACGCCCTCCTCGGCGCACCTGCGGGCATGGCGCAGGACCGCCTCGGCGTTGGCGGGCGGGTCGGCGATGACGGTGTGGCCCGTGCACGCGGCGACGCGCGCGAAGCCGTGCTGGTAGATCGACCAGAAGCTCAACGGGACCTCTTTCCGAAGCGGCTTTCCTACAGCAGGAAGCCTAAACGGCGGCCCGCCACCCACCGCCCACCTGCGGGTTTCAGCGCGCTGGGGCCGCCTTCGGCGGGCTGAAACCCGGCTGAAGCCGCGCTGAACCACCCCGACGGCAGTCTCTGCGGCATGACGACGACGGACCATGAACTCGCGATCGCAGCCACCGGGTTGCGCAAGTCCTACGGGGACAAGACCGTCCTCGACGGCATCGACATCCAGGTGCCCGCCGGCACCGTCTTCTCCCTGCTCGGGCCGAACGGCGCGGGCAAGACCACGGCGGTGAACATCCTGTCCACCCTGATCCGTGCCGACGGCGGCCAGGCACGGATCGCCGGACACGATGTGACCGCCGGGGCCCAGGCGGTCCGGGCGGCCATCGGGGTCACCGGCCAGTTCTCGGCCGTGGACGGACTGATCACCGGCGAGGAGAACATGCTGCTGATGGCCGACCTGCACCACCTCTCCCGCCGGGAGGGCATGCAGGTCACCGCCGGGCTGCTGGAGCGCTTCGACCTGGCCGAGGCCGCGAGGAAGCCGGCCTCCACCTACTCCGGCGGCATGAAGCGCCGCCTCGACATCGCCATGACCCTGGTGGGCAACCCGCGGATCATCTTCCTCGACGAGCCGACCACCGGCCTCGACCCGCGCTCCCGGCACACCATGTGGCAGATCATCCGCGAACTGGTCTCCGGCGGTACGACCGTCTTCCTCACCACGCAGTACCTGGAGGAGGCCGACCAGCTCGCCGACCGCATCGCGGTGCTCGACGGCGGCCGGATCGTCGCCCAGGGCAGCGCCGAGGAGCTCAAGCGGCTCGTGCCCGGCGGCCACGTACGGCTGCGGTTCTCCGACCCGGTGGCGTACGAGCGGGCGGCCACCGCACTGCGCGAGACCACCCGGGACGACGACGCGCTCACCCTGCAGATCCCGAGCGACGGCAGCCAGCGCGAGCTGCGCGCCATCCTCGACTGGCTCGACGCCGCCGGCATCGAGGCCGACGAGCTGTCCGTGCACACCCCGGACCTCGACGACGTGTTCTTCGCCCTGACCGGCAGTTCCGTACCCGCTCAGACCACCGACAAGGAGACCGCCCGATGAGCACCGCCGGCTACGCCTTCCGCGACAACCTCACCATGCTGCGGCGCAACCTCCTGCACGCCCGCCGCTACCCGTCCCTCACCCTGAACCTCCTGCTCACCCCGGTCATCCTGCTGCTGTTGTTCGTGTACGTCTTCGGCAACGTGATGAGCGCCGGCATCAACGGCGGTCACGCGGACCGCGCCGACTACGTCGCCTACCTCGTCCCCGGCATCCTCTTCCTGACCGTGGCCATGACCTCGCTCGGCACCGCGGTGTCCGTGTGCACCGACATGACCGAGGGCATCATGGCCCGGTTCCGCACCATGGCGATCTCCCGTGCCTCCGTGCTGATCGGCCATGTGATCGGCAGCGTGATCAAGACGCTGGCGGCCCTGGTGCTCGTCCTGGGCATCGGACTGGCCATCGGCTTCCGGCCGAACGCGACGCCGGTGGAGTGGATCGCGGCGGCCGGGCTGATGGCGCTGGTCAGCCTCGCGCTGACCTGGATCGCGGTCGGCATGGGCCTGGTGAGCCCCAACCCCGAGGGGGCCAGCAACATCGGGACCCCGCTGGTCATGCTGCCGTTCCTGTCCAGCGCGTTCGTACCGGTGGACGCCATGCCGGGCTGGTTCCGCTGGTTCGCCGAGTACCAGCCGTTCTCGCCCTTCATCGAGACGCTGCGCGGACTGCTGCTGGGCAGTGGGATCGGCACGAAGAACGCGGTGCTGGCCCTCGCGTGGTGCGTGGGACTGACGGTGCTGGGCTATCTGTGGTCCAAGGCGCAGTTCAACCGCGAGCCGAAGCGGTGAGTGCCCGCAGTGCCTCCGCCCGCAACTCCTCCCGCCCCAGGGCGGCGTACCTCGACCTCGCGTCGGTGTACGCCGCCCTGTCGGCGTTCTCGGCCGCTTCCCGGGAGCGGGTCAGGGACAGGGTGGGGAACTCCCGTACCACCGGCATCCGTTCGGCCAGCGCCATCAGCCGTACGGCGGCCGCCTCGCCCTGGGCCAGCCGGGCATGTCCGAGCGCCAGCAACAACGTCCCGTACACCGGCAGTTCCACCGGGGCCCCGTCGCCGGTCGAGCCGTCGGCCAGGGCACCGGACAGCAGCCCGAGCAGCCGGGCGCGCAACTCCTCGGTGAGCCGGGCGACCGGGTCGGGCCGGCCGTGCAGCGCGTGCGCGGCCACGGCGGCCGACTGCAGCTGCAGCGCCCACGGGTCCACGAACGGATCGTCGGCGGCGTACAGGGCACTGATCTGCCGTACCCGCTCCGCCGCCCGGCGCCACAGTCCGAGTCCGAGTTCGGTCAGTCCGCGGGCCAGCGCGATCTCCGCCCTGGCCGGCAGCTCGGGGCTGAACGTCCCGTCCGTCTCCGGCGGCTGGTCCAGGGTGGCGCGGTCCAGCCAGTACTCGGCCTCCTCGACCTCGCCCTTGTGCAGACAGGCCAGTGCCAGCCCCCAGCGGACGCCGATCGTGTCCTGCCAGTCGCCGAACGCGTCCAGCGCGCTCAGTGCGGCGCGCAGATGGTCGTACGCCTCCGCGCCCCGCTCGGTCTGCAGGCACAGCTCGCTGACCCGGCCGTGGCTGAGCAGGTGCATGGCCGGGTTGTTCAGCGGGGCCAGCGCGTCGACCATCCGGCGGGCGCTCGCCAGCGCCCGCTCCACGTCGTGCCCCGACTCCCAGACGTAGCTGGCGACGCCCGCGGCGATGCCCGCCAGCAGCGGCTCGTCGGCCTCGCACAGC
This sequence comes from Streptomyces sp. NPDC037290, assembly GCF_055603245.1. Lineage (NCBI taxonomy): Bacteria > Bacillati > Actinomycetota > Actinomycetes > Kitasatosporales > Streptomycetaceae > Streptomyces > Streptomyces sp. NPDC037290. The sequence goes on from NZ_JBVJVZ010000016.1 coordinate 100,173, forward strand.
TCCTGGAGCCGGGCGAACTCCGGCGGCCGCATCTCCGGCACGGCGCACAGCACGACGGACAGGGCCCGCAGCACGGTGTCCGGCGGGGCGGGCGGCAGCCGGCGAAGGGTCACCAACTGGCGTACGGCGTGCGGGCCGTGGCCCATGAAGAGGCTCGCCGCGCACACCGCCGCCGCGCTGCGGGCCGGTTCCACGTCCTCGGCGTTCCCGGGCCGGAAGTGGGACAGGGGGCCCGCGGTGTCGGCGGCCAGCGAGGCCAGCCGGGCGTAGTTGGAGCCGGTGGACCACAGGGAGGACAGCACGGCGGTGACGGCCGCGGTGGTGGGTCCGTCGGCGCGGGCCAGCGCGTGCCGCAGGGCGAGGACGAGGTTGTCCTGCTCGGCGCGGATGCGGGACCAGGCGGGCACCGGGTCGTGGCTGAACAGCTGGTCGTGGTGGGCGCGGCCGAAGTCCCGGGCCCAGGCGAGGTACCGGTCGGTCACCGTCTCCTCCTCGCGGGCCTCGGCGCGCTTGGCGGAGCCGAACTCGCGCAGTGTCTCCAGCATGCGGAAACGCACCCCGCAGGGGCTGTCGTCGACCTTGATCAGGGACTGCCCGGCCAGCTGCTCCAGCAGGGTCAGTGCGTCCGCGCTCTCGCCGAGGACGTACTCCGCCGCGTCCTCGGTGAAGCCCCCGGGGAACACGGACAGGGCGCGCAGAGCGGCCTGGCCGTCGGGTTCCAGGAGATTCCAGCTCCAGTCGACCACGGCGCGCAGCGTGCGGTGCCGCTCGGGCGCGTCGCGGGCGCCGCCGCGCAGCAGCGCGAACCGGTCCCTCAGGCGGCTGGAGATGTCGGCCACGGAGAGCACCCGTACCCGGGCCGCGGCGAGCTCCACGGCGAGCGGCAGCCCGTCCAGGTGCCGGCAGATCTCGGCGACCGGACCCGGGGGCAGCTCCACGCCGGGCCGGGCGGCGCGGGCCCGCTGGGTGAAGAGCTCCACCGAGGTCGCATGGGACAGCTCCGGCAGGGCGTAGACGGACTCCGAGCTCAGCCCGAGCGGGGCCCGGCTGGTGGCCAGGACCCACAGCTTGCCCGACCGCGACACCAGCGCCTGGACGAGGGCGGCCGCACCGGCGATGACCTGCTCGCAGTTGTCCAGCACCAGCAGCACCGGCCCGGCGCCCAGCGCGCCGACGATGCCGCTCACCACGTCCGTGCCGCCGGTGAACTGCCGGCCCTCCCCGGCGCCGACCGCCGAGGCCACCTCGCCGGGCACGTCGTCGTCGGCGGTGACACCGGCCAGCGGCACGAAGTGCACCACGGGCTGCTCGGCGGCCCGGCTCACCGCGTGGGAGAGCCGGGTCTTGCCCAGTCCGCCGGGACCGACGACGGTGACCACCCGGGCCTCGCGCAGCAGCCCGGTCACGGCGGCGAGGTCGGCGTCCCGGCCCAGCAGCGGGTTCGGGTCGTGCGGCACACCGTGGCGCACCGGCGCCGCGTCCGCGCTCAGCAGATCCTGGTAGACGGCCTTGAGGCCGGGGCCGGGATCGGCCCCCAGCTCGTCGCGCAGCCTGCGCCGATAGGTGTCGTACCGGGTCAGGGCGGCGGCCCGGCCCGCGGTGGCGGCCTCGCAGCGCAGCAGCTCCGCCAGCACCTCCTCGTCCCGCGGCAGCGCCTGCGCGAGTTCGGCCAGGGGTGTCGCGGCCTCCTCCAACCGGCCCAGCCGGGCGAGGGAGAGCGCCCGGGAGCGGACCAGCGCGCGGTGCGCCCGGACCCGGTCGGTACGCAGCGCCACCACAGGATCGTGCAGGCCCTCCGCGGCCGCGGCGCCCAGGCTCCCGTCCCACAGCGCCAGCCCGGCCTCGGCCTCGGCCAGCGCGCCCTCGTGGTCCCCGGCCCGTGCGCGTTGGGCGCTCGCCGCCTCGTGCAGCAGCAGCGCGGACGCATCGACCTGCGTCTGCGCCAGGGCCAGCCGATAGCCGGTCGGTGTGCTCACGACCAGCTCGGCGCCCAGCTGCGCCCGGAGCCGCGACACCAGGATCTGCACCGCCTTGCCGGGCCGTTCGGGCAGCTCGTCCGCCCACAGCCCCTCCACGAGCCGGCCGGTGCTGCAGCCGGTGCGCAGGTCCTCGGCGAGCAGCGCGAGCAGTCCGCGCAGCCGGGGCGCGGTGATCTCCCGCCCACGGCAGGCGACTCGGGACAGCAGGGTCAACTCGGTCGTCACGCTCCGAAGACTAGCCACCGGCACGAAGGGGCCCGACGGCTACGAGTCACCCGCGAAGACGCGGGAGGATGGAAGGGACACATCCTTACCGACTCAGTGGAGAGGAGGAGACGGGATGGTTACTGCGGCACAGTCCGTGCTCGAGCCCACCGCGCGGGTGCGGGCGCAGAAGAAGTTCTCCGAGGCGGCGCTGACCACCCTCGAGCCCACGGAGCGCGTGCGGGCCCAGAAGGGGCGTCCCAACCCCCGCAGCACCCGGATGTCCATGGGGAGCGTGCGGGCAGGGCAGGAGCGGTCCGAAGGGAGGCACCCCGACGGCGCGGGCCTCCACCTGCACACCCGCACCTTCCACCCTCCGGTTCCGGTCCCGTACCTCAGCCTGGAGAAGATGCCCGCGGGCCTGGACAAGGTCCCCGACAAGCTGGAGCACATGCCCGCGCGGGACCTGGCCTTCTACGGGGGCCTGGGCGCGCTCACCGTGGCGGGAGCCCTGGAGTGGCCGGTGGCACTGGCCATCGGCGGAGCCACCTGGCTCCTGCGCAGCAGGCGGAGAGAAGAACACTGAGGCAACCCCGCCGTCCTCGGGCCGCCAGGCCGGGCCACACGTGGTCGCCGGCGTCGGCTCACAGGCCGGGATCATCGAACTGTTCGAGCAGGAAGTCGACCGGTACGAGGCCCGAGGCGGCGGGTGCGCCGTCGTGAAGCATCTGTTCCGCCCAGATCACCTTGCCGCGGGGGGTGTACCGCGTGCCCCACCGCTGGGCGAACTGCGCCACCAGGAACAGCCCACGGCCGCCTTCGTCCATGGTCGTCGCCCGGCGCAGACGCGGGGAGGTGCCGCTGCCGTCCGACACCTCGCAGATCAGACAGCGTCCGTTCAGCAGCCGTACGCCGACGGGCGGCGAGCCGTACCGGATCGCGTTCGTGACCAGCTCGCTGAGGATCAGTTCCGTGGCGTACCCGGTCTCCTCCAGCCCCCATTCCCGCAACGTCTCCCTGCACCGCGCCCGCACCGAGGGGACCACCGCCGGGTCCGACGGCACCTCCCACTCGGCCACGCGCGAGCGCGGGAACATCCGGGTGCGCGCCGCCAGCAGTGCGATGTCGTCGGCGGAGTGGGACGGCTTCAGCGCGTCGATCACCGCCTGGCACGTCTCCTCCGGAGTGCGGCGCCCACAGCCGTCCAGCGCCCGGTGCAGCCTGTCCATCCCGGCGTCGATGTCGTGGCCGCGGTCCTCCACCAGGCCGTCGGTGTACAGCACCAGCTGGGAACCCTCCGGCAGGGACACCTCGGCGGTCTCGAAGGGGTAGCCGCCCAGGCCGAGCGGTGCCGAGGCCGGCACGCCGGGACAGACGATCGTGCCGTCCGGGCGCACCACCACCGGTTCCGGGTGCCCCGCACGGGCCATCGTGCAGACCCCCGACACCGGGTCGTAGACCGCGTACAGGCAGGTCGCCCCGGTCACCCCCTCCCCTTCGTGGCCCTTCGCGGCGGCGCCCGCGTTCTCCTCGTTGTCCATGCGGACGACCAGGTCGTCCAGGTTCCCCAGCACCTCGTCCACGGGCAGGTCCAGGGTGGAGAAGTTGTGCACCGCGGTGCGCAGCCGGCCCATCGTCGCCGCCGCGTGCAGCCCGCGGCCGACGACGTCACCCATCACCAGGGCGACCCGGGCGCCCGGAAGCGGGATGACGTCGAACCAGTCCCCGCCCACTCCGTCCTCAGCGGGCAGATACCGCCAGGCCACCTCCAGCGCGTCCTGCTCCGGCTGGCCCCGCGGCAGCAGGCTGCGCTGCAGCGTCACCGCCATCGCGTGCTCCCGGGTGAACCTGCGTGCGTTGTCGATGGCCACCGCCGCCCGCGCGGCCAGTTCCTCGGCGAAGGAGAGATCCTCCGGCTCGAACGCCGGGGACCGGGCCTTCCGGTAGAAGTTCGCCACGCCGAGCGGTACGTTGCGCGCCCGCAGCGGCACGGTCACCAGCGAACGCAGCCCGCACTCCATGGCCTTGCGGGCGCGCTCGGGATCCTGCTCCTGCCAGCCGTGCGCCTGCTGCAGATCCGCCTCCAGCAGGCCCCGTCCCTCCCGCAGCGTCCGCATCTGCGGGGCCCGGGCCGAGAACTTGATCACTTCGCCCAGCGGATACACCGGCAGCATCCGCTGGTCCCCGCCGATCGCCGCCCGGCGCAGGTGCCGCCAGCCCTCCGCCGTCGGCTCCCATCCGCGCAGCACCGCGTCGAGCAGGTCCACCGTCACGAGGTCGGCGAACTGCGGCGCCGCGACGTCGGCCAGCTCCTGGGCCGTACGCCCCACGTCCAGGGTCGTGCCGATCCTCACCCCGGCGTCGTACAGCAGCCTCAGCCGTTCCCGCGCGACGTCGGCCCGGCCCGAGACCGCCGCCAGCTCCGTGGTGTCCCGCAGGGTCACCACGCTGCCTCCCCGGCCGCCCTGCGGGTACGTCGGCCGCTTGTTGACCGCCAGCAACCGGTCGCCCACCAGATGCACCTCATCGGAGACCGGCTCCGGCGACGACAGCACGCGCATGATCGGCTCCGGCACACCCAGCTCCCGCACCGGGCGCCCCTGCACGTCCGCCGGCAGTCCGAGCAGCCGCGTCGCCTCGTCGTTGGCCAGCAGCAGCCGGCCGTCGGCGCGGATGATCAGCACTCCTTCGCGTACCGCGTGCAGGACCGCGTCATGGTGCTCGTACAGCTGCGCGAGCTCCGCCGGGGCCAGGCCGTGCGTATGCCGGCGCAGCCGGCAGACCACCAGCGTCGTCCCCGTCATGGCCAGCACCAGTGCGGCCGCACCGGTGCCCAGGATGATCGGCAGCTGCGGCATCCACAGGGCCGCCACGTTCTTGACCGTGATCCCGGCCGAGACCAGGCCGACCACCTTGCCGTGCGTGTCGGTCACCGGGACCACCGCCTGCACGTCCGTGCCCCTGCCCGCGGGCAGCGGCGGCCCGCCGGCCTGCTCGACGACGGTACGGCCCTGCAGCGCCGGTCCGATGGTGCCGACGAACTTCTTCCCGATCTCCCGCGGATAGGGGTACGTGTAACGCACACCCTTCGTGTCCGTGACGACGACGAAATCCACGCCCGTGCGCTTCCGTGCCTCCTCGGCCCGGGGCTGGAGCACCGCTGTGGGATCCCGGCTCCGCAGCGCCTCGGCCGTGCCGGGGGCACTCGCGAACGACTCGGCCGCCACGACCGACTCACGACGCCCCTGCTGCAGCGCGTCACGTGCCGTCTGGACCACCATGGCCGCCACCGCGCCCACGATCAGCAGGACCACGATGAGGACCTGGAGAAGGAACACCTGTCCGGCCGCAGTGCGCACGTTCAGCAGGGAAGCCCGGGACTGCCGCGAGCGTCCGGCGAACGGGTGTTGTTCCGGACCCCGAGGGCGCCCGGAAAATACCTCCATACACCCTTGATAACACCGCCACGTCAAACGTGACGCCGCGACGCGGGGGCCGGTGCCCCGGGCTCGCTCAGGCCAGGTCGTGCAGTCGGCGCAGCGGGCTCACGGCGAGTGTCACGGCCGCGGCCGCGCCTGCCGCCGGCACCAGCCACAGCGCCCCGCGGGGCCCGGCGGTGCCCGCGAGCAGGCCTGCGGTCAGCGCGCCCACCGGGACGGCGCCCCAGGAGACGAAGCGGACGGTGGCCATCACCCGGGGCAGCAGCTCCGGCGGGGTGACCGTCTGCCGGTGGGTGCGGGTGAGGATGCTCAGCACCACCACACCCATCGCGAACCCGACGGCGCCCGCCACGTACGGCAGCGTGCCCCAGCCGCCGGAGGCCAGCGGGACGAGCGCGGCGAGGACCGCCCCGACGGACGTCGCGGCGAGCACGGCGCGTGCGCCACCGAGTCGCCCGGCCAGGAGAGGGGTCACGGCAGCCCCCAGCAGGCTGCCCGCCCCCTCGGCGGCCATCAGCAGGCCGACCACGCCGACGGGGAGGCCCAGCGTCCGGACCAGGAAGACCGGGGCCAGCGCCATCAGCGCGCCGCAGGCGAAGTTGACCAGGGTCGCGGCGGCCACACACGGGCCGATGACCGGGTGGCGGGTCACGAAGCGCCAGCCGTCGCGGATCTGCCGGCCCATGGAGGTGTCCGCCGGCGGGCGTGTCTCGCGGGCGGGCCGCGGCAGGCTCTGCAGCAGGAGCGCGGACACGAGGTAGCTCACCACGTCCACCAGCAGGCTGGCCGCGGCACCCACCAGTTGCACCAGGACGCCGCCCAGGGAGGGGCCTCCCAGCTGGGTGGCGGCCGAGGACGCGGAGGTCAGACTGTTGCGGGCGGTCAGTTCCTCCTTGCTGACGATCGACGGCAGGAGGGTCGAGTTCCCAACGTCGAAGACGACACCGGCGAGCCCGATGACGAGCGCCACCACGACGAGGTGGACCAGGTGCAGATGCCCCAGCGCCGCCGCCACCGGCACGGACAGCAGCACCAGCGCCCGGACGAGGTCCATGGCCACCTGGGTGCCGCGGAGCGGCAGCCGCTGCACCAGGACTCCGGCCGGAAGGCCGATCAGGATCCAGGAGGCGTAGCTGGCGGCGGTGATGAGGCTGACCTCGAAGCTGCTCGCGCGCAGGGTCTCCACCGCCACCAGCGGAAGGGCGACCGCGGTCACCGCGTCGCCCACGCTGCTGACGGTGGAGCCCGCCCAGTACCGCCAGAAGACGCCGACGGCGCGGCGGCCCGTGGGCAGCTGATCGTCGACGGTGGTGTCTGTCACTGCTCGTAGTCTCCCCGGTGTCGTCCTGCTTGTCGTGACACGTGGTCGTACGACCCGTCCGTGTCCAGGCGCCCCTACCGCCCCACCCGGTCCGGTGCGTGGGCGTCGGCCAGGAGGTCCTCGATGTCGGCGGCGCAGTCCCCGCAGCCGGTGTTGGCCCCGGTCCGGTCGCGCACCTCGGCGAGGGTGCGGCACCCCAGGCCGGCGGCCGCCAGGATCGCGCTCTCCCGGACCTGGCGGCACAGGCAGATCAGCGGGTCGTCGGCCTCAGACACCCTGAGCGAGTCCTTCCGCCCAGTCCACCAGGTCGTGGTCGGCGAGCGCGGACGCGAGATGGTCGTGGTCCAGAGCCGTTCCGGGCAGGGAGGGTACGACCACCACGTACAGCCCCGCGCTGCGCGCCGCCGCGATGCCGGTGGCGGAGTCCTCGAAGGCGACCGAGCGGGCCGGGTCCGCGCCGAGCGCGTCGCACGCCTTCAGGTAGAGATCGGGGGCGGGCTTGGCGTGCGCCACCTCGTCGGCCGCGAAGGAGACCGGGAAGAGGTCCGCGAGGCCCGCCGAGGCCAGGGCGGTGTCGAGGAGTTCGCGGGGGCTGTTGCTGGCGACCGCGACGGGGACCGCCCGGGCACAGGCCTTGACCAGTTCGGCGGCTCCGGGCAGGGGGTCGGCGCCGTTGGCGAGTTCCTGCCGTACCAGGTCAAGGAGTTCCGCGGCGAGTTCGGCGCCGGCACCGGGCCTGCCGAAGTAGCCGGCCATCGCCTCGCCCGCGCCCGCCAGCGTGCGGCCGATCACCAGAGCCTTCTGCTCGGGGCCGAAGCCGTGACCGTGTGCGGCGAAGATCTTGGTCTCGGCTCTGGTCCAGCAGACCTCGGTGTCGACCAGCAGCCCGTCGCAGTCGAAGACGACGGCCTGGGGGGCGAGGGGAAGGGACGTCACGTTTCTTTCCTCCAGTCGGTCGCCGACACGGTCGCCAGCAGGGGCGCGACACCCGGCTCGTTGCAGTCGATCCAGTCTGTCAGGACCGACAGCACGTCCCAACGGGCCGTGCCCGAGGGGAGATCGGCCTCGTCGAGGGCCGCCAGCCACTGCCGTACGGCGTCCCGGGTGCCGTGGTCGCGGGCGAGGCTCCCCCACCCGTCGGAGCGCGCGGCCAGCCGCACCAGGCTCTGTGCCGAGTCCAGGTCGTGGGCCGGGACATCGGCTTCGAGGCCGGCCAGCAGGCTTCGGGCCGGGCACTCCTCGCCGGTGGACGGCGGCGCCGTGGTCAGGGCGGTGCGCAGCCAGGCGGTCCCGGTGCGGTAGCAGAACAGCCGCAACTCCCGTACCAGGTCGGCTGGTTCGTCGGCTGTGTGGACGAAGTTGAACAGGCCGTTGACCCTGCCGAACCGGGTCCGCAGATCGCGCGCGTGAGCGGCCTGCGGGTCGGCGGCGCCCTTGGCCGCGGTCAGCCGGACGCTGGCGGGCAGTCCGTCCGTGCGGCGCGTGTCGCGCAGCAGGACCAGCAGTGAGGGGCTCGATCCCAGCAGATGGTCCACCACCGCGATCCGCTGCCGGGACGCGGCGTTGAACTGGTAGCGCCAGATCTCCCTGGTCAGCACCGGGTCGAAGGTGAACGGCCGGGCCGCGAACGGCTTCCACCCCTCCTCCTCCAGGATGTCCAGCACCAGCCCGCCGCGCCGGCCGGCGACCGCGTCCGGCTTGATGACCACGAAGGTGGTCGTGTACAGCCAGGCCCGGTCGCTGGGCGAGTGGAACAGGTCGAGGCCCTCCCGGGCGTAGGGGTCGAGCCGGTACGCCGCCCGCTTGCGCGGGTCCGCGGTCAGCGAGTCGAACGCCCGGTGGCTGACGGCGGACATGGTCGCGTTCGGCGCCGGGCGGGTGACCGGGTCCGCCTCGGCGGTGGTCGTCGTCATCCTTCTCCTTCCTCCGGGTTCGAGGGGTGGCCGGCCAGCAGCGGCAGGACGACGGTGCCGCAGGCCGGGCGCTCGGGGTTCACCAGGTGCATGTGGCGGGCGTCCGGCACCGTGACCGAGGTCGCCGGGAGCCCGCGCTTGCCCCACACGGCGAGCTGGTGGTCCGTCAACTCGTGGGGGACGGCCTGGTCCTGCTCGGCGACGACGACGGTGAGGGAGTGCAGGTCGGCCGGGTCCGGCTCGGGGGTCGCCTGCTCGTGACTGCCCCCGGCCGCCAGGTGGGCGGCGAGGAAGTCCGCCACGGCCGCGCCGCCCACCCCGAGGCGCGCCGCCTCGGCGAGGTCGGTCACCGGGGCGAGCAGGACCACGCGGGCCCCGCGAGCCGTGCCGGCGATCGAGGCGAGCAGGAGATGGCCGCCGGCGGAGTGCCCGACGAGTGTGGCGCCGGCCCAGGCCGCGTCCTGCTCCTCCAGCGTCCGCAGCGCGGCCCGGCAGTCGTCGGCGGCGGCCGGCCAGGCGCCGCCGTCCCAGCTCGGCCGGTACTCCACCACGGCCACCCGGTGACCGCGCCCGACCAGGGCACAGGCCAGCGGTTCCAGGTCCTGCGCGGTACGGTCGTGCCGCCAGAAGCCGCCGTGCACCAGCACCACCGGGACAGCGGAGTCCGTCTGTTCCGCCTCCGCCTCCGCCTCGGCCTCCGCCTCCGTCGCCGTGCCCGGCTCCGGCTCCGCGGGGCCGTAGAGATCGATCCGCTGCCAGGGCGAGGGGCCGTAGCCGAGACGGCCGTACGACATGCTCACAGCAGGCCGAACGCTTCGAGGCGGGACAGCCAGTGGTGGAGCCGCTCGTCGGACATGCGCACCTCGGCGCGGCGTTCCGCGGACTCGTCGGCGGTCCCGTAGCGGTACCAGACGTCACCGCTGTCCCGCCGGATCATGAACGCGCGGCGCTTGCGGGCCGGGCTCTGGATCATCAGCGAGATGGTCTCCGGCTCGGTGATGGTGGTGTGCAGCTGCTCGTGGTCGAGGGTGATGACGCGGCCCGCCGGCTCCTCGCGCACGAAGTACGGCCAGAACCGGCTGACGTCGGCGCTCTCGTCGAGCGGCTGGTCCGTGGCGTACAGGGTGTGCTGGTACGCGCCGTGGAGGATGTACGCGGTGAAGCTGTAGCGGTGGTTGTGCACCCGCTCGTACTGGTCGGTGTTGGCGAGCCGGAGCCTGATGCGCAGGCCCTTCTCCTGGTCGTCCCAGATGACGATCTTGTCGTCGAGGGCGTGGCACTCGAACTTCTCCCGCAGCTCGGGAGTCCGGACGGCACGGGCCACCAGGGTGCGCAGCAGCGCGCGGTCGTCGCCGAGGCGGCGGGCGATGGCGTCGGTGATCTCCGCCGCGCGTTCGAGTTCGTCCCAGCGGACGGTCGGGAGCGAGGCCATCAGCGCCTCGGCCCTGCTCACCTCGGTGTCGGAGGGCGGGGTCAGCAGGACCGTCGGGGTCGGGTCCAGCAGGTCGTCGCCGGGGCGGGTGGCCATCACAGCACCTCCATGGCACGCAGGCGGCCGGTGAGTTCGTCGAAGTAGTCCTTGCTGATGCGCTTGCTGCCCCGGCGCTCGGCCTTCTCCTTCTCCTCGCCGAAGCGCCACCACACCCGGCCGGTCTCCCGCTCGGTGATGATCGAGCGCTCCTTCTCGGCGGGACCGCGCAGGAAGAGGGAGACGGTGTCGGGAGTGGTGTACGTGGTGTGGATCTCGCTGTGGTGCAGCGTGTAGCAGTTGCCCGCCTGCTCGTTGGTGACGAACCGGGGCACGACGCGAAGGTCGGTGGGGACGGCGTCGAAGTCGTCCTGCACGTTCCGCGGGACGTTCTCCTCGTCGACCCGCCCGACCAGTTCGTGCCGTACGTGCTTGTACTGCCCGCGCACGATCAGCGAGGTGAAGGTGAACCGGTGGTCGTGCGGCCGGTCCCGGTGGTCCTCGGTCGAGACGTGCACGCGGATGCGGAAGCCGCGGTCCAGGGCGTCGTAGATGACCAGCTTGTCGAGCAGCCGGTGGTGCTCGCACTTGTCGAACAGGTCCTCCTCCTCCCGCGCGCGCTCCAGGAGCTGGGTCAGCGTGGCCTTGTCCTCGGCGAGGGCGGTGAGGATCTCCCTGGTCTGCGCACGGGCCTTGGGCAGGTCGGACCAGTCGACGACCAGCCGGTCGAGGTCTTCCAGCATGTTGGGCTCCTTGGGGGGTTAGGCGGTGGGGAGGCGCAGGTCCGTACGGGCGGACAGGCCGAACACCCGGTGCGCGGTACCGGCGACGAGGGCCTGCACCTGTGCGGGCGTGAGTCCCTGGGACAGGGCGTTGGCCTGCTGGCGGGCCAGCGGCATGGAGCCGGCCGCGACGATGCCCTCGTCCTGGTACCACAGGCCGTTGTCGGCGACGTGGTGGAGGTCCTGGCCGCCGAGCCGGGCCGAGTCGCAGCGGTCCGTCATCATCATCGAGTTCTCGGCGCCCATCAGCTGCACGGCCCGGGCCGCGATGGCCAGGTCCACGTGTTCACCGTCGAAGTTGATGCAGGCGCCGATCCGCCCGGCCGCCGCCTGCCGCATGATCGCCGCGGGAACCGGTCCGGCGATCTCCGCCATCCTGTCGAGCGACCACGAGGGCAGGTCGTACGAGGCGATGACCGCGTCCCGCTCCGCGCGCGCCCGTGAACTGCGGAAGGCGTGGCGGATGTTGAGCGGCATGTCGTTGAAGAGGTGGTCCGTGACGACCCGGACACCGTTGTCCGCCCAGTCGGACTGCCATGCCATCTCGACGATGTCGTCGACGAGTTCGGCGCTGGCCGCCGGGTCGGCCCGGGTGAAGTGCCCGAGCGCGGGGCGGATGCCGTGGGCCATGAGGAGGGGGATGATCCAGGCGAAGCCGGTCTCCCGGGCGCCGGGCTCGTCGTGGAGCTCCGAGGCGGGTGAGAACGCGTCCGGTGACAGCACCGTGTAGGTGAGGCCGTACGAACCGAGCGCCGCGATGCGCTCCCACTCGTGCCGGGTGGGGGCCCAGACGGTGGCGGCGGGCGTGCCGCCGTGGCTGGCCAGCAGCGGGCCTTCCAGGGCGATGCCCGCGATGTGGGGCAGCCGGCCGTCGTTCCGCATGCGGTGGTACTCGCGGACGAACGCCTCGAACTCCCCGAGATGCGCCCGGTGGAGGTACATCGTGGGCAGGCACAGGACGCCCTCGCGTGCGCACCATGCGTCGAGCCGGTCGAGGTCGACCGTCGTGAAGTCCGAGAAGTCGACATCGCCGAACCCGTGGCAATGGACCTCCACCGGCGGCAGCTCGGGAAGGTCTTCCAATGGCGGCCGCAGCCGGCTTTCGTCAGGGGATTTCACGAGAACACTCCCAATCCTATAAGTCGCACTCTCTCGAGTGTGATTCAGCTGCTCGTGCCACAGCCAGCCCGGACCGAGCTCAGGATCCTGCACTGCATGTTGCTGAAGGTGTGCAACCCGTTCGGGATCTCCTACGGTTGTTGCAGCGAGGGAACAACCCCCCGGTCACGGGGCGGAATCCCCGTGAATTCCCCTGTGAAAGAGAGGTGATTCCCCATGAAGAACTACACCAAGCCCGCCGCCAAGAAGGTCGCGTACGGCACGGTCCTGACGACCGTCGCGTGACGTGAGCGCCGGGACGCCCCGCTCTTTCCGAGCCCGGCGTCCCGGCTCTCCTTTTCTGACTTCCCCTCTGTTTCTGGTCCCGGAATTCGGCTTCGAGTGAGGTGAACATGTGCGGCTTGGCCGGCCTGGCCCGCACTGATGGCGGGGTGCTCTCCCCGGACGCGGACGGCCTCCTGCGGCGCATGGCTCACGCCGTGACCCACCGCGGCCCCGACGAGCAGGAACTGCTGCGCTCCGGACCCGTAGGACTGGCGTTCACCCGCTTGTCGCTGGTGGATCCGACCGCGGGGAGCCAACCGCTGCACAGCCCGGACGGCAGTGTCGTCCTCATCGCCAACGGCGAGGTCTACAACCACCGCGAGCTGGCCGCGGCCCTGCCCGCCGGCTCCCGGCCGCGCACCGGCTCCGACTGCGAGGTGCTGGTCCACCTCTACCAGCACAAGGGACTCGGCTTCCTCGACGACGTCCGCGGCATGTTCGCGATCGTCCTGTGGGACAGAAAGCTCAATCGCCTCGTCCTGGCCCGCGACCGGTTCGGCGTCAAACCGCTCTTCATCCACCGCAACAGCGAACGCATGGTGTTCGGCTCGGAGATGAAGGCGCTCTTCGAGGACCCGGCCTGCCCGCGCGAACTCGACTGGGACGGCGCATTGTCCGACCAGGCGGTCAACGGTGCTCTGGAATTCACCGACAAAACTCCCAGGACCTGGTTCCGGGGAATCGAGACGGTGCCGCCCGGGACGATTCGCACCATCGATCTGAACGACGGCAGCACCAGCGAACACGTCTACTGGTCGTTCCCGGATCCCGGCGATTTCCGCGACGACCTGTCCGCCGAGGAATTCATCGAGGAGTACGCGGGGCTGCTTGCCGCGTCGGTGGCCGAATGCGAGACCTCCGACGCCGAGCTGGGCCTGTTCCTCAGCGGTGGTGTCGACTCGGCCGCGATCGCCGCGCTCAGCACCGTACGGCCCCGCACGTTCACCGCGCTGAACGGCAGCACCCTGGCCAACCGGGACGCCGAGTACGGGCGCCGGGTCGCGGACCTGTTCGGGCTCGCCAACCACCAGGTGCTCTTCGACACCTCCCAGGTGCCCACCGCCGAGGAGTGGAAGAGTCTGCTGTGGCTGCTGGAGAGCCCGCAGTGCGGCCCGGAGATCTACTACAAGCGGGAGCTCTACCGCTTTGTGAAGGCCCGGTTCCCCGAGATCAAGGGCATGCTCCTGGGCGGCGGCAGCGACGAGTTCAACGGCGGCTACTCGGTCTCCATGGCGGCCGGCGGCGGCTGGGAGCAGTTCCAAACCAACATCGGCGGGATGGCGCTGCGCGACCACCTCCACCGCAACCGCGGTGCCGCGGCCTGGTGGGACCAGTCCGAACTGCCCTTGGTGCGGGCCGAGGTGCTGCGCCGCGGGGCGCCGCCCGAGGATCCGTACGAGCGGTTCCTGCGCTGGAAATACCGTGACGTCCAGCAGTACAACTGCTGGCACGAGGACCGCACCGCGGCCGGCAGCGGCATCGAGGCCCGGGTGCCGTTCCTCGACCACCGCCTGGTGGAGATGTCCGTACGGGTCCCGCCCGCGTTGCGCGAGCGGTTGATCTGGGACAAGCGCATCCTGCGGGACGGCCTCACCGGTGTCCTTCCCGACGAGTTCGTCCACCGCCCGAAGGTGCCCTTCTTCTACGGCGACGGCGTCCGCCACACCTACCGCGCCTTCGCGGCCATGCTCGCCGCGGACGGGGACGCGCTCCTCGACGAGGCCCTGTCCGGCCCGCGCGCCAAGGAGTACCTCGACGCCGACAACGCGCGCGCCACGCTGCGGATGCTGCAGGACGACCCCACCTCCGGGCATGTGGAGTTCCTGCTGCGGGTGGTCAACCTCGGACTGCTGGAGCAGATGGCCCAGCAGCCGCCCCGGCCGCCGGTGGAGGCCACCTGGGGACCCGTCCCGGCGGAGCTGCCCGTCGCCGACTGGCAGAGCGAGAGCGCCGCCATCGAGGCGCGCGTCCTGCTGCACCCCTCGCTGCACGACGCCCTCGTCCCGGCACTCGACGACACCGTCCTGGTCCTCTGCGACCAGCGGGAACCGCTGGTGCGGTACGTGACCGTCAACGGCGAGATCGAGTACGTCGTCGACGGTGCGGAGACCCCCGAGTGGCAGCGGCTGCTCGACGCCGTCGACGGGCGGCGCGGTCTCGGCGAGCTGCTGGCCGCCGCAGGCTGTGCGCTCGCCGACGTCGAGGAACCGCTGCTGCAGTCCGTGGAGCTCGGCGTGCTCACCCTCGCCGAGCCGGCGCCGGCCGACGTCTAGCCGTGGCAGGTGCAGTGGGCCGCGAGCGGGCACCCCTCGGCGCGGGACCGCTCGGCCGGGTCTTCGACTGGCCGCGCTGGCCGCTCACCCGGGGGCGGCTGGCCGCGGCCGCGTGCGCGGCCGCGTTCGCGGTGGCCCTGTGCGCGGACGCCGGCTCCTTCCGGGCCGCGGGCGTCCTCGTCCTGGTGGAGACGCTGCTGCTCGTCCTGCCGTGGCGGCTGCCCAGGACCGAGCGCTCGGTCGCCGGATTCTGGGCGGAGACCGTCTGCGGCCTCCTCGCGCCCCTCGGCGCGATCGCCGTCGCCGCCTGGTCCGGCGCCCCCTGGCTGCGGCAGCCGGGAGCGCCGCAGTGGTACGCCGTCGGCGCCGTGCTCGGCGGCGCGCTGCTGTGGCTCGGCGGCATGAACCTGCGCGCCCTGGCCACCGGCGAGCTCGCCTTCCTCGCCGGTCCCACCCGCCCGGGCCACGGACATGCGCGGGCCACCGCGATCCTCCTCGGCCCGTTCGGCGAGGAGGCCCTGTACCGGGGCCCGGTCCTGGCGGCCGCATCGGCCCAGACCGCCGCCCTGCCCCTGGGGCTGCTGGCCGCGGCGGCCTTCGTCGCCCGCCACCACATCTCCCCGGGCGCCAACGGCCGTGACTCCACACGCGCCATGGCGGTGGAGGTGAGCGCGGCCGCGCTGCTGCTCGCCCTGACCGTGCTCTCGCACTCCGTCTACCCGGCGCTGCTGGCCCACCTGCTCAACAACGTTCCCTCCGCCGTACTCCAGATCCAGTGCGCCCGCTCCGGAAGGGCAGACACCCCGTGACCATCGACTTCTCCCGCTGCCTGCCCGAACTGGCCGGCCGCGGGCTGCTGCCCGCCGCGTACCGCTCCGCCTTCGTGGTCGGCTCGCTGGCCCGGGGCTGGGCCAACGCGGCGAGCGACGTGGACATCTACGTCATCGGAGACGCACCGTGGCCCGGCCCGGTGTCCTCCGCGATCCGGGTGCCGCTCAGCCACCCCGACGTGCCCACCGAGAGCTGGTACACCGACGACCGGCGCTGGGAACTGAAGTACTGGACCACCGGCCAGCTGACCGAGATCCTCGGCAAGGTCTCCTGGGACAGCTTCGAAACCGCCGCGCCGATCGGACAGTTGCTCAGCCGCGACGAGGAGCAGCTGCTGGAACGGCTGCTGTTCTGCCGGCCGCTGGACGGGGAGGACTGGATCGCGGACCGGCAGGAGGAGATCCGCGCCTCGGCCTTCGGCGCGTCGGTGGTGTCGTACTGCCTCGCCAACGCCGACGACTTCGTGGACGACGCGCTCGGCCAGCTCGCCGAGCAGGACACCGTGAGCGCGGTCCTGTCGGCACGGCAGGCGTTCGGACACGCCGTCGACGGTCTGCTCGCCTCCCACGGGGAGTGCAACCGCCTGGTCAAGTGGCGGGCCCGGCGCATGCTCGCCGCCCGGCCGAAGGCGCTGTCCTTCGAGCGGTACTGGGCGGTCGAGACCATGGCCGACTTCGACGCGGCCGCCCCGGAGACATGGGTGCGGGACGTGGTCGCCCTGTGCAAGAACCTTTCCCTGCAAGTGGAGGTCTGAGAGATGACGACCAGTCCGGTGGCCGACAGCGTGCCCCTGCTCCGGCCGGAGGCGCGGTTCAGGAGGTTCCGGGGCAGGACGATGGTGGCGAACGGGCCGAACGCCCTGGAGCTGTCCGAGACCGCGGCCTTCCTCCTCGCCCTCATCGACGGACAGCGCTCCGTGGCACAGCTCGGGGCGCTGCTCGCCGAGGAGTACGGCATCGACGCCGAGGAAGGGACCGCGGACACCCTGGAGCTCGTCGCCGACCTGGCCGAGTCCGGAATCCTCACGCTGGGAAGCTCCTGAGCCACCGGCCCGGCCCAGCAGCCACAGGGGGCGCGCTCGCCCGGCAACCACCACTGTCACGAAAGATTGGGAACCCTCGATGTGCGGGATTGTCGGGCTCTTCACTGGCTGCTCCGCCCTCGCCTACTGTCCCCGCCGGGCCCTCGCCCCGGCCGGCCCCGCGCCGGCCGGACAGGGCCCACCGCAGGACACCGGTGAGCCGGGCGAGGTGTCGTACACCAGCCCGTTCCCGCGCTGGCACGAGCGGGCCGCCGTCCGCCGCTCACCACGGCGCGTGCTCGACGACTCCCCGTCGGAGACGGCCCGTTACTTCTCCCCCGACCTGGTTCCCGTCGCCCGCCACCGGCTCGTCACCGGGCTGCGCCCCGAGCTGTTCGACGAGATCCTCGTCCAGCACCTCTACCGCTACCTCGACTTCACCGCCAAGCTGGAGACGCTGGTCGTCAACCGCACCGTGCTGGGCATCGCCACGGGCTCGGTCGGTGTCGGCCTGCCCGAGGAGATGCGCTTCGACGCGTACAAGATCTACTGCGACGAGGCCTATCACGCGCTGTTCTCGGTGGACCTGATGCGCCAGGTGCGCGAGGCCACCGGGATCCGTCCACTGCTGCCCGAACAGCCCTACTTCCTGCGGCGGCTGGCGCAGATCCAGGAGTCGCTGGCGCCCGAGGACCGGCCGCTGGCGGAGCTGCTCTTCGTGACCGTCTCGGAGACCCTGATCTCGGCGAGCCTCGCCGAGCTGCCGGCCGACGACACCGTGCTGCCCGCCGTGCGCGAGTCGATCCGTGACCACGCCGCCGACGAGGGCCGCCACCACGCGTACTTCGCGACGTTCCTCCGGTACCTGTGGGCGAGCCTCGACGCGGCGGGCCGGCGGTCGGCGGCCCTGCTGGTGCCGCGCCTGGTCACCGCGTTCCTGCAGCCCGACCGCGACGCCATCCGCGCGGAACTGCTGGAGTACGGGCTGTCGCGGGACGACGCCGAGCAGGTTCTCGCGGAGGTCTACGACGAGGAGACCGTGGCCGCGCACACCCGGGCGACGGCCAAGCGGACCCTGCAGTACTTCACCGCACTGGACGTACTCGACGACCCCGAGACGAAGGAGGAGTTCCGTGTGCACGGACTGCTCTGACCGTGACCCCAGCGCGTCCGCGCCGGTGCCGGCCACCGGTGCGTGGCTGCCCGGCCGGCCGGAGGGGCGGCGCTCGTGGTGCGTGCTGCCGGAGCCGCTGAAGCTGGAGTCGGGGGAGG
This sequence comes from Streptomyces sp. NPDC037290, assembly GCF_055603245.1. Taxonomy (NCBI): domain Bacteria; kingdom Bacillati; phylum Actinomycetota; class Actinomycetes; order Kitasatosporales; family Streptomycetaceae; genus Streptomyces; species Streptomyces sp. NPDC037290. Next base: position 118,120 of record NZ_JBVJVZ010000016.1, read on the forward strand.
TCCTGCCCGAGGCGGTCCTCGCCTACGAGACGTGGGGCACACCGGCGCCGGACGGCTCGAACGCGGTGCTGCTGCTGCACGCGCTCACCGGGGACAGCCACGCGGCCGGGCCGGCCGGCCCCGGTCATCCGACACCGGGCTGGTGGGACGCGTGCATCGGGCCGGGCCGGGCGCTGGACCCGGAGCGCTGGTTCCTGGTGGTGCCGAACGCGCTGGGCGGCTGCCAGGGCAGTACCGGGCCGTCGTCCCCGGCACCGGACGGCCGGCCCTGGGGCAGCCGGTTCCCGGCGGTGACCCTGCGGGACCTCGCGGCGGCGGAGGCCGTCCTCGCCGACACCCTCGGCATCGCGCGCTGGGCGGCGGTCATCGGTGGCTCGATGGGCGGGATGCGGGCGCTGGAGTGGGCGGCGAGCCATCCGGAACGGGTGGCGCGGCTCGGTCTGCTGGCCTGTCCGGCGGCTTCGTCGGCCGACCAGATCGCCTTCTCCTCGGCGCAGGTGCACGCCATCACGGCCGACCCGGGCTGGCACGGCGGCGACTACTACGACGCGCCCGACGGACAGGGACCGCACCGCGGCCTGGGAGTCGCCCGGCGCATCGCCCACCTCACCTACCGCAGCGCGGCGGAGCTCGACGAACGCTTCGCGGCCCGGGCCCAGGACGGGGAGGACCCGTTGACCGGTGGCCGGTACGCCGTCGAGTCGTACCTGGACCATCAGGCGGCGAAACTGGTGCGCCGGTTCGACGCGGGCAGCTACGTGGCGCTCACCCGCGCCATGAGCGGCCATGACGTGGGCCGCGACCGGGGCGGGCTGCGGGCGGCGCTGGCCCGGATCCAGGTGCCCACGGCGGTCGCGGGCATCACCGGCGACCGGCTCTTCCCGCTCTGGCAGCAACGCGAACTCGCCGACCTCCTGCCCGACTGCGCCCACTTCCGGGTGATCGTGTCCGCGCAGGGCCACGACGGCTTTCTCACCGAGACCGAGCAGGTGTCGGCCTTCCTGGCCGACGTCCTCGCCTGACACCATCCCAGGGGACCAGCATGGCCAGCACCACGTCCGACGGCGCCGCCCGTTCCCAGGCCCAGGGCCAGGCGCGGCCGCGGCCCGAGTGGTCCTTCGAGACGCGTCAGATCCACGCCGGCAGCGCCCCGGACCCGACCACGGGAGCCCGGGTCGTGCCGATCTACCAGACCGGCTCCTACGTCTTCGACGACGTCGACCACGCCGCCCGGGTCTTCGGCCTGGAACAGCCCGGCTACATCTACTCCCGCGTGCAGAATCCCACCAGCGAGGCGTTGGAGGCCCGGCTCGCCGACCTCGAGGGCGCGCTGGAGGCGGTGGTGTTCGCCTCCGGCCAGGCCGCGATCACCACGTCGCTGCTCAACATCTGCGGCGCCGGGAGCCATGTGGTGGCCGGCGCGGCCCTGCACGGCGGCAGTTACAACCTGCTGCGCTACACGCTGCCCTCCTACGGCATCGAGACCACCTTCGTCGACGACCCGGACGACCTGGACGCCTGGCGGGCGGCGATCCGCCCGCAGACGCGGATCGTGTTCGGTGAGACGGTCGGCAACCCGCGCAGCAATCTGCTGGACGTTCCGGCGCTCGCCGGGATCGCGCATGCCGCCGGGGTCCCCCTGATGATCGACAACACGGCCCTGTCCCCGTACCTGCTGCGCCCGCTGGAGCACGGCGCGGATCTCGTGGTGCACTCCACCTCCAAGTACCTCTCCGGGCACGGCACCCTGATCGGCGGGGTCCTGCTGGACGGCGGCAGTTTCGACTTCGGTGCCGATCCCGCACGTTTCCCGGAGTTCAACGAGCCCGACGCCAGCTTCCACGGGCTGCGGTTCTGGCCGCGGTACGGTCCCGGCGCGTTCGCCAGGCGGCTGCGGACCCGGCTGATGCGGGACATGGGCCCGACCGCCGCGCCGATGAACAGCTTCCTGGTGCTGCAGGGGGTGGAGACGCTCTCGCTGCGCATGGCCCGGCACGTCGAGTCCGCGCTGGAGCTGGCCACCTGGCTGGAGAGCCGGCCCGAGGTGAGCGCGGTGCACTATCCCGGGCTGCCGTCCAGCCCCTGGTACGAGCTGTCCCGGAAGCTGACCCCGCGCGGCGCGGGCGGTGTGGTGGCCTTCGACCTGGCCGGGGGCATGGCGGCCGGGGCCCGGTTCGTGGACGCGCTGGAGCTGATCAGCCATCTGGCCAACCTCGGTGACGTGCGCACCCTGGTGGTGCACCCGGCGAGCACCACGCACTACCAGCTCACCGACGAGCAGAAGCTCGCCGCGGGCGTCACCCCGGGCCTGATCCGCCTCTCCGTCGGTCTGGAGGGCGTCGACGACCTCAGGGCCGACCTCGCGGCCGGCCTCGCGGCGGCGGGCACCGGCCCGTCGGGAACCGCCGCATGACGGTCCTCGTCCTGCACCGCGGCCCGCTCGCCGACAGCCCCTACCACCGGTGGCTGGCCGCCCATGACGGCCCGATCGTGCTCCTCGCCTCGGCCCGGCACCTGGCGCCCGGCGAACGGCTGCCCGTGGAGCACGAGAAGTACGCGCACGCCGAGATGTTCGACGACTACGACGACTGTCCCGAGGTCGAGCGGCGGGCCGCCGAGCTGGCCGTCAAGTTCGGCTGCACGCACGTGGTGGCGTGCGCGGAACGCGACCTGGAACGGGCGGCCCGGATCCGCGAGCGGCTGGGCCTGCCCGGGGCGCGGCCCGCGGTGGTCACGCCGTACCGCGACAAGTGGCGGATGCGGCGCCTCGCGGCCCGCGCCGGGGTACCGGTGGCCGCGCAGGCGCTGCTGACGTCCGGCGACGCGTTGCGCGCCTTCGTCGCCGAGCACGGGCTGCCGGTCGTGGTGAAGCCGCGGCGCGGTGCCGGCTCGGTCGGGGTGCGCGTGCTGGCGAACGCCGAGGACGCCGAGGCGATGGCGGCCGGGCCGGTGGCGACCACCCCGGAGCGGGAGCCCGCGCGGTTGGTGGAGACCTTCGTGCCCGGGGAGATGCTCCACGTCGACGGCGTGGTGCTCGACGGGCGGATCGTCACCATGTGGCCGTTCGCCTACCTGTTCCGGCTGGCGTCCTTCCGCGAGGACCGGGGCGCGCGTCTGGACCTGTCCCTGGACCCCGCCGATCCGCTGACCGGACGGCTGCTGGAGTTCGCCGAGCGGGTCCTTTCGGCCCTGCCGCGCCAGCGCGACCACGCCTTCCACATCGAGGTGTTCCACACCCCCACGGGTGAGCTGGTGCTGTGCGAGGCCGCCTGCCGCCCGCCGGGGGCGGCCCTGCGCCATGTGCACCGGGCGATGTTCGGCTTCGACCCGGCCGAGGCCACGGTCCGCGCCGAACTCGGACTGGGCGGGACGGGGCCGGCCGGGCGGCCGGCGCCGCGCGCCATGGCCGGGCAGCTGCTGATCATGAAGCGTCCCGGGCGGGTACGGAGCCTGCCGCACCGTGTGGAGGACGCGGCCGGTGTCGTCTGGCACCGCACCAACGCGGCCGTCGGCGGTGTGCTGTCCGCGCCGACGGCCTCCAGCGACGTCCTGACGGCCACCGTCGTCACCGGCGCCGACCGCGCCGAGTGCGAGCAGCGGATGCGGGCCCTGGGCGCCCGCATCCTGGCGCAGACGGAGATCGAGCCGGGGCAGTGAGCCCGGCCGGGTCAGGGCCCCGGCTCCTCCGGCCGCGTCCGCAGCACGAGTTCCTCCTCGAGCAGGCGCGCGCAGTGGGACAGGGCCGTGTCGGTGTCGGGGCCGGTGACCGCCAGCAGGCCCAGGCGGTCCCAGTTGTCGCGCAGGGGGCGCACACGGTCGCCGGGGCGGACGGAGACCTCCGCGGCGAGTACCTCGGGGCGCGAGGCGAGGCGTTCGACGCCGTCGACCTCCGTGACCACGCCGGGGCTGCGGTGGACGAAGAGGGTGCAGGCGGCGGCCAGCGGCGCCGGGTCGTCGGGCAGTTCGGGCAGCAGGCGGAACGGCCAGGCGATGGTGTGCGAGGCGAGGTCGACGCCGTAGGCGCTGTGGACGAGTTCGTTGATGCAGCCGCCGCCGATGCGGTTGTGGGACTCGATGACGACGGGCCCCGCGGGACCCAGCCGCACCTCGGTGTGGGCGGGGCCGTCGGCCAGACCGACCGCGTCGAGGAAGGCGCGTACGGCCCGGGCGATGCGGTCGCGGTCGGCCGGTCCGATGCGGGCCGGGACGGCGTGGCCGAGCTCGGCGAAGTGGGTGTCGGAGACGGTCTTCTCGGTCACCGCGACGACCACGTGCCGGCCGGCGAAACTGAAGGTCTCCACGCTGAACTCGGCTCCGGGAACCCACGCTTCCGCGATGAAGCCGTCGAGGGTGAACATGCGGGACTTGCGGTCGCTGCGGCTGCCGTCCAGCTCACGCACCCGCTGCCACACCGCCGGTGTCTCCCCGGGCGCGGACACGCGCATCACGCCGAGGCCCGCGGCGCCGTTGAGCGGTTTGACGATGAAGGGGTAGCCGGCCCGCTCCCCGAAGGCGCGCAGGTCCTCCTCCCGGGTGACGGGGGTGAACGGCACGGCCAGGGACGGGTGCTGGGACAGGTGCTCGCGCATCCGCTGCTTGTCACGCAGCCGGGCCACGACCTCGGACGGGGGTGAACCGGGCACGCCGTGGAGTTCGGCGAGGCGGGCCGCGGGGTGCAGCCCGGCCTCGGTGAGGGAGACGATCGCGTCCGGCTGCCACTTGCGGAACGCCTCGTCGGCCAGGCGCAGGGCGGTCGGCCAGTCGGTGTAGTCGTCGACCAGGACGCTGTCGGCCCGGTCCGCCTGGTGCGCGCTCATCCGCTCAGGGTGCTGGACGAGCACCACGCGCAGCCCGAGTGCCCTGGCCTTGTCGACGGTGGCGTCCTTGCCGCCGAACAGCAGGACGGTACGTCCGTCGGCGCTCATCGCGTGCTCCCTTCCGGGCCGTCGGCCCCGGCGTCGATGTCCAGTGCGTCGAGGAACCAGTCGCTCGCCCGCCGCAGCCGTTCCTCCACCTGCGCGCGGGTGTCGCCGTGCGCGACCATCCCGGCCATGAAGTCCGCCGAGGCCGCCGGGCCCGGACTCCACATCCCCGGCCGCAGTGGTGTCTCGTAGCCGGTGACCCAGGGGAAGGGCACCCGGTCGGGGATGGCCCGCACCAGGCCGCGGCGTTTGAGGAAGGTGACCTCACCGGCCAGCCGGGCGGGCCGCATCCGGCCGCCGTCGCGCGGGACGGGCACCGGCAGGTCGCAGCCGGCCCTGACCCACGCCTCGGGGAAGTGCACGCCGAACATGGTGCGCAGGACGACGGAGATCAGTGCGCCGCCGTTCCGGCTGGCGATCTCGCACAGGACGAGCCGGTCGTCGGGGGTGTGGAACATCTCGGCGTGGAAGGTGGTGTGGCGGGGGGTGGGCAGGGCGTCGATGACGTCCTCGGTGAAGTCCATCACCCGTGCGTTCATGGGGTCGTCGTGGTCCAGGGCCACGTCCAGGCGGGGGCCGGGAGTCATGGCGAAGTCACCGAGGCGGTAGTGGTAGACCGACGGCCAGGCGGCGGCGATGCGTCCGTCGAGGACGATGCCGTCGACGTGGTACATCGTGCCCTCCACGAAGCCCTCCGCGAGCATTCCCGCCTGCCCCGAACTGAGCTTCCATGCCTGGGGGTCGGCGATGAGCGTCTCCACGTCGTCCGGCGTCCGCAGCACCCGCAGGCCGACCGATCCGGCGCTGTCGCGGGGCTTGACCACGACCGGCAGGCCCTGCTCCGCGGCGAAGGCGCGCAGCTGACCGGGCTCGTCGACCGGCCGGTGCGGGGCGACGGGGATGCCGCCCCGGACGGCGTGCTGCTTCATCACCAGTTTGTCGCGGAAGGCGCGGGCGCTGACCTCGCTCTGCCCGGGCAGGCCGAGCAGGTCCCGCAGACGCCCGGCCGGCTCCAGGTCCCGCTCCTGCGAGGCCACGACATACCGGAAGCGGTACTTCTGGTCGAGCTCCAGGGCCCGCTCGACCAGCTCGGTGCCCTCCTCGTACCCGGCGAGCGACTCGGTGTGCAGGTAGCTTCCGCCGGGCTCGGGCAGGGTGTCACCGGTCTTCTTCAGGGACGCGGCGGAGGCGAGCAGGACGAGGGGCAGCGGCGCGTCCCGCAGCCACTCGGGGTAGGGCCGCCGGGCCAGCGGTCCGCGGTTGAGGATGAGGATCGACATGGTGCGGTCTCCGGATCAGCTTCGTCACGTGGTGGGAACGGGCTCGCCGGGTGCGCACGCGGCTGCCGTGCGCTGCTCCCGGCGGACCCGGACCGGCACCCGCAGCAGCAGCGCGGCGCCGGTGCCGAGGACGCCGAAGAGCAGGGCCATGCCGGCGGGCGGCACCACCGAGCCGATGATCACGCTCAGCGAGGCCGTCAGCCCCGCCGCGCGGGTGCGCAGCCCGTACAGGGCCATGTACTTGGACCGGTGACCGGGATCGACCAGGTCGGCCATCAGCGCCTGCCGGACCGGTACGTGCATCAACTCGCCGACGGTGTACACCACGGACAACGCGATCAGACCCCACGGGCTGCCGGTGACGGCCAGTCCCATGAACCCGGTGATGAACAGGGCGATCCCCGTGTACATCCGTACGGTCTCCGGCAGCCACCGCACCAGCCGGCCCACTACCAGGGCGAGCACCACGACCAGCACCGTGTTCAGGGTGCGCAGCAGCGCGAGCATGCCCACGCCGTCCAGGTGCACCCGCCAGGAGCCCAGGTGCAGCAGCGTCTGCGGCCGGAAGTGGGCAGCCAGGTGAATGCCCAGGTAGTACGTCAGCTGCTGCTCCACGGACGTGATGAGGATCGCCGCCAGTACCAGACGCAGGAAGACCCGGTCGGCGGCGGCCCGGGCGTAACCCCGCAACGCCGCGCCGACACCCTGGCCGGCGCCGGCACCCGGCGTCGTGCGCTCGGGCCGGGTCTCGGTGAGCCGGGTGAGCGTGACCGTCCACACGGCGGCCGACAGGATCAGCCCGAGCAGCAGCAGCGCGGCGAAGTGCGCCCCGTAGAAGAGGCCCCCGACGGCCGCGCCCGAGGCGAACGCCAGGTTCATCAGCCAGTAGTTGACGGTGTAGAGCGCGGCCCGCGTGCCGGGCGTGGCGATGTCCGTCATCACCGCGTCGGCCGCGGGGAAACCGAGCGCGCCCATGCAGCTGTTGAGCAGGAAGCAGCCGTAGGCCAGGGCGGTGCTGTGCCACCAGGGCGAGTTGGCCAGGAACATGCCCGCGTAGGCCACCACCACCCCGCCCTCGGACAGCAGCAGGGTCGGCCGCCGTCCCCGCGCGTCCGACAGGTGCCCGCCCACGAAGGTGCACACGATGGTGGCGGCGACCACCACCAGCAGCAGCAGACCGGTGGTCGCGGACCCGTAGCCGGTGGCCAGCAGGATCGCCACCAGCGGAGTGAGCATGAAGTTCAGGAACCGGTTGACGAAGGCCACCGCCAGCCGCACCCGGATGAGGGGATGCGCCCGCAGGGGACTGACGGGCGCGGGCCCCTGCCGCGGGGCCGGGTCAGCCATGGCCGCCCGCTGCCGCCGCGCCGGCCGGTGCCGTGAACTCGACCAGGGGTGAGCGCAGTTGGGCCCGCAGCGCCTCGCGGTAGATCTTGCCCGACTCGGTGCGCGGCAGCTCGTCGGCGAACTCCACCACCGACAAGCCGGCCAGATCGCCCTCGCCACGGGCGTGCCTCAGCAGCGCCTGCGCGGTCACCGGGCCCGCGTTCCAGCCCGTGGCCGCGACCACGTACGCCTTGGCCACCAGGGGCGCGTCCCCTTCGGCCGTCTCCGGCACGGTGACCACGCCCACCTCGTGCACCGCCGGGTGCTCCAGCAGCACCGCCTCCAGCGCGGCCGGCGCCACCAGCCTGCCGTCAGCGGTCCGGAAGACGTCCTTGACCCGGCCGATGAAGGTCAGCGAGCCGTCACCCTCCCGGCGTGCCAGGTCGCCCGTGCGGTACAGCGGCAGCGACGCCGGGTCCGCGCCGACGCGCCGGCCGTCGTCGTCGAGGTAGCCGTGCATCAGGCTGGGCAGCCCGGGGGACAGGTCCAGGCAGACCTCGCCCTCCCCGGCCGGGGTGTCGCCGTCCACCGGACACAGCACCACCTCGCAGCCGGGCAACGGCCGCCCCAGCGACCGCGGGTCGTCCCCACCGCCGGAGGTGACCCCGGTCATCGCGGTCACCTCCGACTGCCCGTAGCCGTTGCGCACCGTCACACCCCAGGCCTCGCGCACCGCGGTCACGATGTCCTGGGTCAGCGGCTCGCCCACGCTCATGGCCTCCCGCAGCACCACCCGCCGTCCGCTCAGGCCCGCCCGGACCAGGGTCCGCCAGATGCTGGGCGGCGCACAGAACGTCGTCGCCCCGGTCCGCTCCAGCGCCGCCAGCACGAACTCCGGATCGGCGTGCCGGGTGTCCACCGACACGATCGTCGCCTCGGCGTTCCAGGGCGCGAAGAAGGAGCTCCACGGGTGTTTCGCCCAGCCCGGCGAGGAGATGTTGAGGTGCACGTCACCGGGCTGGAACCCGGCCCAGTACATGCCCGTCAGATGACCCACCGGGTAACTGACGTGCGTGTGCGCGACCAGCTTCGGCCGCGCCGTGGAACCGGAGGTGAAGAAGCAGCTCATCACCTCGTCCGCGGGCGTCGGCCCCACGTCCGGGCGCGGCCCGCGGTGCCGCAGGGAGTCGCCGTACGCCTGCCAGCCGGGTCGTGCGCCACCCACGGTCACCCGCACACCGGGCACGTCCGCAGCCTCCAGGGCGCCCGCGACCGACTCGGAGGCCACCACGTGCCGGGCACGGCTGCGCCGCAGCCGCTCGTGCACCTCGGCGGCGGCCAGGGTGGTGAAGACGGGGACGGCGACCGCGCGCAGCTTCATCAGCGCGAGCAGCAGCTCCCACACCTCGACGCCGTTGTCGAGCAGCAGCAGCACCCGCTCGCCCCGGCCCACCCCCAGCGCCGCCAGCCACGCCGCCACCTGGTCGGAGCGGGCCGACAGGGTCAGGAAGTCCACCTGGGCGTCACCGTCGGGGGTCAGCACCCGCAGCGCCGTCGCCCGGTTCCCGGCGGCGATCACGTCGAACCAGTCCACCGCCCAGTTGAAATGGGCGAGCGCGGGCCAGGCGAACTCCGTACGGGCCCGCCCGAGGTCGGCGGTGTGCCGCAGCAGCACATCGCGCGCGGCCCGGAAGGCGGCGTGCGGGGACAGGGCGTCGGGTGTGCCGGATGCGGTGGGGGACGGCATGGTGTGTCTCCTCGTGGGCGGCCGCGTCAGGGGCCGACGTGGCGGCGGACGACGTCGAGCGCGAGGGCGTCCGCCTCGCGGTGGAAGGCGGTACGGCTGCCGGGGCGCCCGTTGCCGATCTGGGTGAACCAGCGGAGCCCCTCGGTCGGGATGCCGATGGCGTAGAGGCCGCCGGCCGGCCGGCCCGCCGGGTCCAGCAGCCGTCCGGTGGCCGCGCCGACCCGCAGCGACGCGGCGTCCGGCCCGGCCGCGTTCCAGGTGGCGGCCACGCCGTCGGCGACCAGCCGGCCCAGCAGCGGGTCCCCGTCCTCGCCCGGCCGGGGCGACGGGACGCGCGTGTCGACGACGGCCTGCACATGCCGCAGGGAACCCGCCACCGCGGGCGACTCGACGGTGAACAGCTCCCGGCCGGGGTCGAAACCGAACCGCACCCGGGGGCCGACCACCCGCACCAGCCCCGCCCGGGACAAGGCCAGGAACTGCTCGGTGCGCAGCGGCGGCGGACCGGTGGACACCAGCGACAGCATCGGTGCGATGTCCCGGAAGAAGTCCTCGCCCGGCGCACCCGGCACGAGCCCGTCACACTCCACGGCCGCCCGCAGCAGGTCCCGCGCGTCCCGGATCACGTCCAGGGCCGCCTTCAACGGCCCCCGCGCGTTGCCCAGCCGCGCCTGCGCCAGATCCTCCTCGAGCAGCTCGTGCAGGGCCTGGCCGTACTCCTCGGGCGAGGCGAAACGACGGCCCGTGAACGGCCGGGCCAGCCGCTCCAGATCCAGCGGGGCCTCGTCCGCCACCCCGTGAGCGGCAAGCACCGGCTGCCAGCAGGACCGGTCGGCACCCGCCGCGACCAGCGCCCCCGCCAGCCGCCCGGCCCGCTCCGCACCGTCCCGCTCACGCACCAGGGTCTCGTACCTGACGAGGTCGATCTCGGCGCGGAGCAGCGGCAGGACCTCCGCCGCGAAGTCCAGGCGCGCCGAACCCCGTTCCCGCACCGCCCGCTCACGCAGCCGTGCCAGCGCCCGCGGGGTGAACAGCCGCGGCCGGAAACCGCCGTGCGCGCTCTTCTGGTTGTGACCGCGCGTCCCGATCGGCACACCGCTGCGCGAACCGGCGTACAGCACCGGCTCCTTGCCGCTCGGCTCGTACTCCAGCAGACCCTTGTGGCGCCGGAACTCGCCCCCGCGGCCGGCGGTCAGCGACAGCAGCAGGTCGTAGAACGACAGGCCGAGGCCCAGGACGCCCACGTCGGCCTGCGCCGGTATCGCGTCCAGGTCGAACTCGGCGACCGCGTCCCCGGCGAAGTGCAGCAGCCACGGGTGGTCGGCGGCGACACGGGCCAGGCCGGCCACCGGGTCCCGGCGCTGAGCCGGACTGTGCCCGGTGGCCAGGACGACGGCGTCGGCCTCCACGTGCCAGGCGGCGCCGTCGGACTCGAGCCGCAACCGGTGCCGGTCACCGGACCGGGTCAGTGCGGTGACCCGGCCGACCGTCTCCGTCACGTCGGCGTAGGGGCGCAGTGCCCGGACCACCGTGTCGTACACATGCCGCAGGTACCGGCCGTACACCCGGCGCGGTGCGTAGTCGTCCGGGCCCAGGGAGCCGTGCTCCGTGCCGCTCTGGGTGCCCAGCCATGCGGAGAACGACGGCAACGGGCACAGCGCGTCGCCGTCGGGCGCCATGGTCAGCTCGCCCACCACCGTGTTCATCAGCAGCCACGGCGGCTGATCGGTGCGCCAGACCCGCCCCGCACCCAGCTGGACCGCGTCCGTCAGTACCACCCGGGGGCGCGGGACGCCGGGGCGGCGCGAGAGGTGGTGGGCGAGCCGTTCGAGTACCGCGATGCCGCGTGGCCCGGTCCCGACGATCGCCACCGTCACCCCGGCCGCGGTCCCCTCCGCGCCCGGATCGCTGTCGGACGGGTTCACTTCTGCCAGCGCTCGGTCTCTGCGAAGAAGTCGCCGATCGGCGTCGTACGCCCCGACTCCACCGCGCGCCGGTGGATGTGGGAGCCGACGGCCAGGTCGAGGATGCCGAGGCCGAAGGGGGAGAAGACGCGCGGCTTGGCGGCGTCGAACTCCAGCTTGCCGAGCAGGGCCTCGGCCAGCGTCCCGTCGATGAAGTCCCGGTTGCCGCAGGCCTGTTCGGCCAGGTGCGGGGAGGTCTGGGCGGTCAGGCAATGGTCGATGTCGTCGACCACGTTGTTCGACGCCAGGATGATCTCGGGGGCGAGGTCGCGCAGCGAGATGTTGAGCACCGTCTGCCCGGCGCAGAAGACGTCGGTGCCGGTGATGTAGGGGGCGGCGGCCGTCGTCGCCAGGACGACGACGTCGGCGCCGCGCACCGCGGAGTCCAGGCTGTCCGCCGGCGTCGCGGCGATCCCCAGCGTCTCGCGGGAGTACGACACCAGCGCGTCCGCGTAGCCGGGCACCTGGTCGTACACGGCGAACTCGCCGATGTCCCACTGGCCCGCGGCGAAGAACTCCAGGATGTTGCGCGCGATGACACCGGCGCCCACGACGGCGATGCGCGACGCGCGGGTGGACCCGTGCAGGGCCTCGGCGCCGAGGACGCAGGAGGCGGCGGTGCGCGCGGCGCTGATCTGGGACGCTTCCAGGCAGGCGAACGGATAGCCGGTCGCGTAGTCGTTCAGCAGGAGGACGGCGGAGGCCCGGGGGACGTTGCGGGTGACGTTCTCCGGGAAGCTCGCGATCCACTTGATGCCGGCCACGTCATGGTCGCCGCCGAGGTACGCGGGCAGCGCGATGATCCGGGCCGAGGGCTTCTCGGGGAACCGCAGGAAGTAGCTGTTGGGGTTGACCGACTGCCCCGACTCGTGGGCCAGGTAGGCCTCTTTCACGACCTGGAAGATGTCCTGCCGTGACTCGGAGATGACCTCACGGGCGACCGTACCGCTGACTACATCGAACGTGAACAAGGCGTTTCCTTCTCGGGGCTGTGAGGGCGCGTGAGAGCCTCGACGGCGGGGGTGGGGTCGATGCCGAAGCGAGCGGCGACCCAGTCGTCGTCGTACACGGTGCTGAGGTAGCGCTCGCCCATGTCCGGCGCGAGGGCCACCACACGGGAGCCGGACGGGATGTCGGCCGCGGCGCGCTGTACGGCCGTGAACACCGAGCCGGTCGAGCCGCCGGCCAGCAGGCCGTGCCGGCGGGCGAGCATCCGGCAGGTGCGCACCGCCTCGGTCTCCTCGACCAGCACCACCTCGTCGACCAGGTCGGGGCGGCAGATCTCGGGAGCCCTGCTGGTGCCCAGGCCGGGAATGTGGCGGGGGCCCGGGGCGGTGCCGAAGGTGACCGAGCCGAGGGTGTCGACGGCGATGATCCGGGTGTGCGGCGAGACCTCACGGAAGTGGGTGGCGCATCCGGTCAGGGTGCCGGTGGTGCCCGCGCCGACGAACAGGAAGTCCACGGCCCCGATCGCGGCGAGGATGGCCGCGGCCGTACGCCTCTGGTGGACCTGTGGGTTCGCGGGGTTGGCGTACTGGTTGGGCCACACCAGCAGGGGGTCGTCCGCCAGCATGCGCTGGATGTGGGCGATCCGCGTGCCCAGGAAGCCGCCGTTGGCGTCCCGCTGGTCCACCACGGCGACACTCGCTCCGAGGGCACGCATCAGGTCCACGTTGTGCGGTGCGGCGTTGACGTCGGTCACACAGGTGAACGCGTAGTCCTTCGCCGCGCAGACCGTGGCCAGGGCGACCCCGAGGTTGCCCGAGGAGGACTCGACGACGCGTGCGCCGGGAGTCAGCAGCCCGCGCCGCTCGGCGTCCTCGACGAGCCCGACCGCCGTCTTGAGCTTCACGGAGCCGGCCGGGTTCAGTCCCTCGATCTTGAGGAACAGCTCGCTGCCGGGGAGCACGTCCGAGAACCTCAGGAAGACGTCGTCGGTGACGAGGTCGCACACGGAGTCCCTGATCACCGGACTCCCCGGCGCGGCTGCACCAGAGCCTCCAGCACCGCCATGGCACTGGTGAGCTTCATCTCCGCCTGGGTCCAGGCGAGCGACCGGTCGCCCTCCAGCACACGGGCCGAGATCTCGTCACCGCGGTGGGCGGGCAGGTCGTGCATGACGACGGCCCCGGGCCAGCGGCTCATGAACGCCGTGTCGATGTACAGATGGCGGAACTCCTCCCGCCAGTCCGCGTTCGGCTTCGACGTCCCCGTGGTCTGCCAGCGGGTCGTGTACACCACGTCCGCGGCGTCGGGGGCCTCGTCGAGCGTGTGGACCTGCCGGACGGTGGAGCCGCGTTCGGCGGCCCGGGCGCGGGCGGCGGCCAGTTCGGCCTCGGGTATGCCGTAGCCGGACGGGGTGAGCAGGGTCAGCTCGATCCCGGGGTAGTGGGCCAGGCCGTGCGCCAGGGCCACGGCGCTGTTGTTGCCCTCGCCGACGTACAGCACCTTGATGCCGTCCAGGGAGCCGAAGTGCAGGCTCATGGTGGCGAGGTCGCAGATGCCCTGGGTGGGGTGCTCCTCCTGGCCCATGGCGTTGACCACGGGGAGGCCGCCGTACCGGGAGAGGGTCTTCAGCTGGGCCACGGGCCCCGCGGTGCGTGCGACGAGGAGGTCGAGCATCCGCCCGAAGACCCGCCCGGTGTCCTCCAGGGACTCGCCGGTCTCCAGCTGGAGGTCGTGCGGACCGTAGCTGATGACCCGGGCGCCGAGGCGCAGGGCCGCGGTGGTGAAGGCCGTACGGGTGCGGGTGGATGTCTTGGTGAACAGGATGCCCGCGATCTTCCCGCGCAGCGGCTCCTCGTGGTCCGTCCGGTCGGCGAAGAACTCACAGGAGCGGCGGACCAGTTGGTCGAGGTCCTTGTCCTCCAGGTCGGCAAGGGAGAAGACCCCCGACTCCGGAACGCGCTCAGGCAGTCCCAACAGGGATCGGCCCGCTGCCAGCATGTCTCATGTCTCCTGTCGAGTCGTCACAGCAACCCGGCGGCCGTGAAGGCGTCCCGCGCCCCGGGGACGTCCAGCACGCCGGTGGTTTCGAACAGTTGGAAGGTGTGCCGTGCGGACGCCCGGACACCGCTTTGGAGTTGCTTGGGGGCGTAGGTGTCCGCGACGACCTCGCGCACGGCCGCGTCGCTCAGCCCGGCCGCGGCCAGGGAGGCGCGCACCGGCACCAGGTCGGGCAGGAGGCTGCGGCTGACCAGCTCCGGCAGACAGCGCGAGGCCCGCTCGCGCAGCGCCGGGGTCATGCCGTGCCAGAGTTCCTTGAAGAAGGCCGCGAAGTAGGCGTGGTGGCGCCCCTCGTCCTCGGCGTGGTCACGGACCACCTCGCGGATCGTGCCGACCACGCAGGGGTCCTTCGGCACGTCCTTGAGGATCGAGGTGACCAGGGTCTCGAAGACGACCACCTGGAGCAGTTGCACGAGGACGGGCTCGCCGGGCAGGACCTCGGCGCCGATGCCGTCGAGACGGCCGAGGAACGGCGTGAAGTCGTAGTCGGGCGTCTCGATGCCCGTCGCGTCCCGCACCTGTTCCACCACGTCCAGGCTGTACAGCGCGTGGTAGGCCTCGTCGCAGTAGATCTTGTACGCGTCCAGGCGTACCGGGGAGGGCAGGTGCAGGCCCGATGTGCCGTCCGCGATGCGTGCGGCGGCGCGGTTCACCACGCTCGTCTCGAAGTGCATCGTGAACTGCATGTACTGGTAGAGGTGGCGGGCCACGAGGCCGAACCGCTGCCGTGACTCCAGTGCCCGCACCAGTGGATGGTCCAGGTAGGGGATCAGTTTCTCGGGAAAGAGGGTCTTCCCCGCTTCCAGTTCGTCCCCGATTACCCGCCGCGGGTCGGTCCGCACCCCGGCCTTTTCGTACCAGCCGTCCAGCGGCGACTTCATGCGACTTTCTCCAGCCTTTGTTAAATCCCTGTCACCGCGGACACCATCAGCCACAGTCCGACGGCACACAAAGCGGTCCCCGCGCCCCTTTCCAGAAACCTGCGCCATCTCCCGGTACGGAAGACGTCACCCATGCGCGCCACCAGAACGCCATAGGCGAGCAGCGACAGGAAACTCAGGGCGATGTGAATCGACGCCAGCAGCGTGGCGGGCCCGAGCGCCGATCCGTGGGTGGGCAGGAACTGCGGGAGCAGGGACGTGTAGAAGACGCCCACCTTGGGGTTTCCCAGGCTCGTCAGCGCACCCTGCCGCCAGTCCCGGCCGGAGGGCAGCTCGCCCTCCGCCGCCGCCCGGTTCGCGGCCATCAGCGCCTGCACCCCGAGAAGGACGAGATACGCGGCGCCGGCCGCCCTGAGGACGGCGAAGAGCGTCGGAGAGGCGGCGACGGCGGCCGCGAGGCCCGCCGAGGACAGCAGGGCCCAGGCGGCCAGCCCCATGCACACGCCGGTCGTCGTCCGCACGGCGCTCCGGGGGCCGCCGCTCAGGGTGTTGCGCACCACGACGAGCGTGTCCGCTCCCGGGACGGCCACCACGAGCGCTGCCAGCGCCGTATAACCCGCGAGGCCGGTCAACGTGCCGCTGTCAGCAGGAGACGGACGGGGCGACGCGCAGACCGAAGATCAGATCCCACCGAATGTCACTCACCGTGGTGAGGGGCGCGAAACGGGAGCGTATGAACGAGCGCGTGGCCATCCGAATTCTCCTATTGTTACGAATTCAAGTAATGCCGCTCGTGGCGGCATCGCCTCGCCACACTCGCTCACCAGCCCGGCCGATCTCCAGCATCGTGGGCATCATCTCCATGCATTGCATGAACATGAGTGCACGGCAGGCGTAACGCCGGCCGCAGGAATGGGTACTTCAGCTTCCTGCACTGCAGCAAACTGGGCCGGCCCGGGATGGACCGGCATGCCGCCGCACCGCACAGTGGAACGTCGAACCGGCTGTCGCCCACGGCCTCGCACCCGTGCAGTGGACCCGAGAGAAGAGACCACCTTTGTCCGTACCCCCGCCCGCCACCGGCAATCCCGGCCCGCTGTGCCGCCGTTCGGCCACCGCACCGCTGCGCATCGGTGTCCTGGTCTCCGCGACCGGCGCCAACCTCAGCACGCTGCTCGGCATGCGGGACGCGCGGCCGGACGAGTTCGAGGTCTGCCTCGTCGCCTCGCACGGGGAGCGGGTCAGGGCACTGGACGTGGCACGCCAGGCCGGAGTCGAGGCGTGGACGGGTGACTTCGACCGCCACTGC
The DNA here is from genome assembly GCF_055603245.1 of Streptomyces sp. NPDC037290. Lineage (NCBI taxonomy): Bacteria > Bacillati > Actinomycetota > Actinomycetes > Kitasatosporales > Streptomycetaceae > Streptomyces > Streptomyces sp. NPDC037290. The sequence goes on from NZ_JBVJVZ010000016.1 coordinate 134,555, forward strand.
GGCACCGCCTCGGCCGCCCGTGACGCGGAAGCCCGCGCGCGGTACCGGGCCCGGGCCCGGGAGTGGCACGACGGCCTGGCCGCACGGCTGGCCGACTGGGAGCGGCGCAACGGCGAACTGGACCTGGTCGTCCTCGCCTACCACCGCTGGATCGAGGGCCGGCTCCTGGAGCAGTACCGGGGACGCATGATCAACCAGCACCCGGCCGACCTCTCGGTCCTGACCGACCGGGGCGTGCGGGCGTTCACCGGCAAGGACCCCGTACGGCTGGCGATGGCCGCGGGGCGCCCGGCCACCCGGACCTCCTGCTTCCTGGTCGACGAGACCCAGGACGGAGGGGCGGTGCTGGCCATGGGACCTGAGGTGCCCGTGGAGGAACGCCGGCCGACCGCCGAGGACGCCTGGCAGCAGGAGCTGGCGCAGAAGAGCCGCAGCGACCGCCCCTGCCTGCAGTGGACCGTGCGGGCGTTCGCAGCCGGCCGGCTCGCGCTCGGCGAGGGCACGCACCCCGACGGAAGCCGCGTGGTGCTCGTGGATGGACGGCCGACACCGTTGGGCGGCCGACGGCTGACCGAGGAGGCCCACACATGACCGGACCCGAGAACACAGCAGGCATCCCCGCCTTCGCCGGAGCGGGCAACCTCGTGTACCGCGAGCCCGACGTCCCCCGCTTCGTCTCGGGCGAGGGCTGCTGGCTGACGGCCGCCGACGGACGCCGGTACCTGGACGCGGAGGCCGCCAACGGCACCGTCGCCTGGGGCTACGACGCCGCGTTGCTGCGCGAGGCGCTGGCGCGCTGCGAGCAACTGCCCGCCCTGCCCTCCTTCTGCGAGTCCGAACTGCGGCTGAAGGTGCTGGCCCGGCTGGAGCAGCTGGTGTCGGGCGCCCTCGGCACGCCCGGGCGCGTGGAACTGGACCTCGGCGGCGCCCAGGCCATGGAGACCGCGCTGCGCATCGCCTTCGCGGCCAACGGGCCCGGCACGGTCGTCGTCTTCGAGGGGTCCTTCCACGGCCGCTCCGGGGTGACGAGCATGCTGAGTTCGAGCCCCCGCTACCGGGAACTGCTCGCCGCGTGGGGCCTGGAAGTGGTCCGGCTGCCCAGCCCGGACTGCCGGCGGTGCCCGCACTCTCCCGTCGGCGGCTGGTGCGCGGCGGGCTGCCGCCAGGCCGTCGCCCGCTGGGGATCGGAGCTGAGCGGGGTCGGCGGCAACGGCTTCCGCCGCAAGGTGTCGGCGTTCGTCTTCGAGTCCGTACAGAACGTCGGCGGCATGGTGGAGCCCGATCACGAGCTGCTGCGCTCCGCGGTGGCGCACGCGCGGGAGCAGGGCGCGGTGGTCATCGCGGACGAGATCTTCACGGGCATGCACCGGGTCGGACCCCGCTGGGGCTTCCAGCGCGCCGGCGTGGTCCCGGACGTGGTGGTCACCAGCAAGGGCCTGACCAACGGCGGTGCGGCCCTGAGCATGGTGTGGTCGCGCGAGCCCCTGGGCCACCCCGAGCGGTACCGGCCCGGCAGCCACTCCTCCACGTACATCGGCATCCCGCACGCACTCGCCGTCGTCGACACGGTGCTGGACCGCTGGGAGCGGTGGACCACGGTGGACAAGGACATCCTGCTCCTGGAGGAGGCGCTGCGGCAGCGGCTGTCCGCCGTCGCGACGCGTCACCCCTCCCTGGTGCACGGCGTCGACGCGATGGGGGGCACGGCGCGCATCGTCCTGAACGGGCCGCACGCCGGCCGGCTGCGCCACCTCTTCCGCTCCGCGCACCCCGAGGCCGGGGTACTCGTCGCGACGACCGGCATGGCACCCGACGTCATCAACGTGCATCCGCCCCTGGTCATCGGCGAGCCCGAACTCGACGTCTTCGCCGAGGTCTTCGACACCGCGCTGAACGGGATCGCGTGATGGGAGTGGAGACGGAGCGCAAGTTCCTGGTGCGCCGCGGCTGGCGCGAGGCGGTGGTCCGGACCCGCGAGATCCGCCAGGGCTACGTGTCCGAGAACCCCGAGCGGGCCGTGCGGGTGCGGATCACCGACGGGCAGTCGGCGGTCCTCACCGTCAAGGGCCCCCGGGAGGGCGCGCGCAGACCCGAGTTCGAGTACTCCGTTCCGCTCGCCGACGCCGCGGAGATGCTCGCGCGGCTGTGCCCGCAGCCGCTCGTGGAGAAGGTGCGGCACTATCTCGGCGCACCGTACGGCGGCTGGACCGTGGACGAGTTCTACGGCTCCAACGCCGGCCTCGTCCTGGCCGAGCTCGACGCCGATGACGCCGCCTCCGTCACCGACCTGCCCCCGTGGATCGCCGCGGAGGTCACCACCGACCTCCGCTTCGACAACGCCCGTCTGCACGCCGACCCGTACCCCGGCTGGGCACCGCCCGCCCCCGTCACGCCGCGGCCGCGGGACCCCGCCCACGCCGAGCTGGTGATCTTCGACAACGACGGCGTACTGGTCGACTCGGAGCCGATCGCCAACCGGGTGCTCGCCGCCCTGCTCACCGAGTCCGGGTTCCCCACCACCGTCGAGGACAGCATCCGCCGCTACATGGGCGGCACCCTGGACCGCGTGCGGGACATGGTCCGCGCGGACACCGGACGCGAACTGCCGGCCGACTTCGCCGCGCGCTACCGGGAACGGCTGAAGGCGGCGTTCGAGCGGGAACTGCGCCCCGTTCCCGGGATGCCGGACCTCCTGGCAGCCCTGGCCGAGCGGGGGACCCCGTTCTGCGTCGCGTCGAGCTCACCGCGGGACCGGCTCCGTCTCGCGCTCAGGGTCACCGGGCTCGCCCCCCACTTCGGGCACCGGGTGTACTCGGCGGACGACGTCCTGCGCGGAAAACCCGCCCCGGACCTGTTCCTGCACGCCGCCGTGCGCATGGGCGTCGACCCGGCGCACGCGGTGGTCGTCGAGGACAGCGTGCCGGGGGTCGACGCGGCGGTGGCCGCCGGCATGACCGGCATCGGCTTCGCGGCGCGGACCCCGGCCGGCCGGCTGAGCCGTGCGGCGCACGTGGTCCGTGACACCGCGGACCTGGCACGGCACCTCGGCCTGCCCGCCGTCGTGCCGGCGTGAGCCCGCCCTGTCCCGCTCAGCCCACGGCCGGCTCGTCGAGTTCCTGGACGTCTTCGGCGTCCAGGATGCCCGAGGTGGCGATCAGCACCCCCAGCTGGCAGCGGCTGCGGGCGCCGAACTCCTCGTAGATCTTGGATATATGGCCCCGGCAGGTGCGCACGCTCACGCCCATGCGGCGGGCGATGGTGTCGTCGGTCTCCCCTTCGGCGAGCAGCTTGATGATCGACATCCGGACGTCGGACAGCAGGGTCTTCACCTCCGACGCCCGGTTGCGGGTGGAGAAGGGGGTCGCGAGGTTCCAGAACCGCTCGAAGACCGCGACCAGGAACTCGACGACGGCCGGCTGGTGGATGGCGAGCGCGATCTGCCGGTCGCTGCGGGCCGGTATGAAGGCGACCTTGCGGTCGAAGATGATCATCCGCTCGGTGCACGCGTCGATGCTGCGCACGGCCCCGCCATGACTGGTGACCTGCTTGACGTACTGCCGGGTGGCGGCATGGAAGCGGGCGGAGTGCTGGTAGATGGTGCGCATCTGGACACCGCGCTCCAGCATGGAGCGGGTGGGTTCCCAGGACGCGGCCAGGCTCTCGGCCCTGCGGCCCCCGCCGGGCTGGACGGTGAGCACTTCCTTCGTGCAGCGCGCCGACGCGACCTCCAGCTCGGAGTTGATGGCGTCGAGCCCGACCAGCGTGCTGAACTCCTTGCCGTCCTCGGTCCCGTGGACGGCCTTCTCGTAGGTGACCTGGTAGCGCCCCAGGCCGGCGCGGAGCTGTTCCGCCTCGCGTTCGAGGTTCTTGATCTGGTCGTCCAGCGGGGTGAGCAGCCGGGAGGCCGCGCTGCGGGGCGTGGAGACGGCGAAGGCGTTCCCCTCGCCCAGCAGAGGAACCAGCAACTCGTACCTGCCGAGGCGCTCGGCGGCCGCAGCCGCGCGCTCCTCGCTCCAGCCCAGCAGCCTCGCCGCATCGGGCAGCGTCATGACTTCCTGACGGACCATCAGGTGATAGAGGTCCACTGAATCAGCCTCTGACCCAGCGAGTTCTCCCTGCTCAAGCTCTGGTTCCTGCATGCTTTCCCCCGAGTTCGCCTGCTGTACCAACGCGCGTAGACAGTAACAGCGGGAGATGTGCATACCGTAAGTGAACGCTTGATGCCGCTCCGGGTAACACGGAGCGGCTGAACGGCCCGACGGAAGCGAAGGCCGCCGGGCGGCGGGCATCGAGCCCCTCGGCCTGGGCCAAGCGGAAACAGGTGGGACTGGCGGGGCTGACGGGGCCGAGGCTGACGGGGCTGGCGGGGCAGACGGGGCTGAAAGAGACGGAGGCCGATGCGGCCGGCCCGCGGGCGGGGGCGGGCAGGTGGCCGGCGCGACCCCCGCCAGGGCCTGTCCGGCGGATCAGGCCGGGTTCAGGCAACGGCGCCGTGCCGGCGTGGGCGAGCGGGGCATGGTGCGTCCAGCTGAGGGCGGAGGAGGGCGTCGACGCGGAGCGTCGGGGCCGACGACAACGCCGCAGACGGGCGTGCCATGCCCCGCGACTCCGGCATGATCCGCCGGACAGGCCCTGGCCTAGGCGGCCTTGGGGGGCGTCGTCCGCGTGCCCGGGGCGGGCTCCTGCGCGTCCTCGGGCCAGAAGATCCCGTCTTCTCCGAAATCCGGGGCTCGGAAGGGCTCTGTGGCAGGAGGCGGCGGTACCGCGGTGGAACGGGTGGGTTGTCCTTCCAGGGCGGAGAACAGCGACGTCGGGTCGATGAGAGGTCTCTCTTTCGGTACAGGTCCCTGATGAGGCCTGGTCTGCCAGGACCGGGCACGGCGGTCCTACAGCTTGGTCATCTTGGTGTACGGGCTCAGGATCCGCATTTGTGCCGAGCCGAAATCCACGAGCGCCGCGATGCCGTCCTCGATGCCGACCACGCGGCCGAGGCCGTACACGTCATGGGTGACCTGGTCGCCCATGGCGAAGTGCTTGGGAGCCGGTCTGACCGGGGCCTTGAAGGGGCTGGTAGGCAGATGACGCTTCTGTGCAGGGGGCTTTGTCATGGCTCAGTATGAGCCCAAGTGGAACCGGCTCGCTGTGGCCGTCGGCACAGATCACGACGGGAACGCTACCGTCACGCCCCTGACCTGGTGTTTTCGAGAGCCGGAAATCTCCAGCACGAGGTGCCTCGACCTGGCCTGGGCCCCCTTCCCGGCGCTGGCTCGCTCAGCCCGGCGCGTTGCGCCGGGGTCCTTTGACAGCAGTGCCGGAGCTGGGCAAGGTCCTGGCAGCAGTGGACCGTGTACCGCGACTCAACGAACCCTACTGACATGATCGCGGCGTCCCAGGACCAGGGTCCGCCATCGTTCTGGGCATCGAGGACCGCGTGGTGGAAGCACAGGGCCAGTTGCAGTTTGGCCGCGGCGTAGGAGATGCCGGAGGCGCCGATTTCCGCGAGCTGGACGGCCCACCACACGTTCCCCAGCACCCGATGGTGCCGCCCAGCCCAGACCAGCCTCCCGGCGGCCTCCACCGCCGCAGGGAAATCTCCGGAGGCTCGGCTCAGGTGCGCCAGACCCCGTCGAGCGGCGCAAGCGAGCCGACCGCCGGCGGACGCGACACGCTGCATGCCGCGGCGAGAATCATCGGTCAACCCGAGGTCTCGCTGGGCCTTCGCCCGGTAGTACGCGGCCCGTTCGACCAGCCCGTCAGGGGCGGCGTCTGCCGCGGCGCCCACTGTCAGCTCCCGACCACGGGACCACATCTGAACAGCGCCTGATCACCACCACTTTAGGAGTTCGGTCGATCCTCGGCACTGCCAGGGGACCATGCAGTCACACTCGCCGTGTCGGACCGTCCAGGAGTGCTGGCGTCCGGCTTCATTGAGGTCACCTGGGGATGTCAGAACGGAGCAACCCGCGCTCGCTCTCGATGAGAACGCCACCCTGCGCAAGCCGAGCAGGCTCCGGCCGGCCAGCTCCGCCGGTACAGCTTGCGGTAGGTCAGGTGACCCGCGGAAACTTCTACCCAGCTAGTGGGCGGAATGGTGCCTGCTGATCACCTTCGTTGACCGTGGCTGACCCCTGCACCTGGCACGACCGTGGCACGCGACGAGCGGACGGCTCGGGAGCGGCCGACTGCAGCGGGCTGAGATGTGCCACTACTGCAGCCAACGAGTCGTCGCCAGAATGACTGGTATGACGGCATTGCTAGCCTTACTGGCAGCCCCGGCCGGGGCCGTGATGACCACCCTCATTGGTGTGTTCACCGGGAGCATGGTCGGCAGAAGAGCTCAAGACCGCCACTGGATCAGGGAACAGCAGGCGGCAGCATGCGCGCGCGTGCTGCGGGAGTCCTCCTCAGTGCTCGTGGACCTCAGCGACATGGACCGCGACCGCCCCGACGACATCCCCCAGGGCGTGCTGGCCCCGACCACAGTTGACTGGCGCCCCTGGAACGAGGCCCTCGGCATCGTCAACCTCGTTGCCAGTAAGGACATTGCAGAAGCCGCACACGCCATTGACGAAGAGATCTGGCGGTTCCACATAGCCATTCGACGGGGTCTGACACCCGACGAGAACTGGATGGACCTTCGAGGGAGAGTGGTTGCAGCACAAGGAAACTTCATTGCCGTCGCCCGTCGTCATCTCTCGCTCGCCGGAGAACCGCTCCAGCGCCTTGACGGACGTCCCGCCCCCGACGACGCGATCTGGCAGACAGGGCGGTTCCAGACTCCAGCCTGATCCGAGGCAAACCATCGCTCAGTGTGCGGCACCCATGGTTGCCGTACTGCCGTGCTGTACCGCACACCGCCTATCTCGGTGATCGCCCTCCAGGTCTTTGTGGCTCGATCTGTCCGAGGCGCACCGCCGTTAGTCACCGGCAAGAGCGTCGTAGATCGCTTCATCCAACTCCTGGCGCAGCGGTGCGACTAGTCCGTTCCACAGATCCTCGCGCTCCTGCCTTGACTCTAGGCGTCCTAGGGCGCGTATCGAGTCGTGATCAATCAGCGGGTTTCACTGTCTCGGCGGGGCACCGACGCCGACCCTCCAGCCGTGCCAGAGGACCCGCTGA
>NZ_JBVJVZ010000017.1:0-95420 GCF_055603245.1 Streptomyces sp. NPDC037290
CGGTCGTCAGGGACCCGGCGTTCGCCCCCGAACTCACCGACTCCACCGACCCCTTCACGGTCCACACCCGCTGGATCGAGACCGAGTTCACCAACGAGATCAAGCCCTTCGCCGCCCCGGCTGACACAGAGGCGGAGGAAGAGCTCGGCCGCGAGACGGTCGTCGTCGAGGTCGGCGGCAAGCGCCTCGAGGTCTCCCTGCCCTCGTCCCTGGGCATGTCCCTGGCCCGTACCGGCCTCGCGGCCGGTGCCAAGCCGAAGCGCCGCGCCGCCAAGAAGTCCGGCCCCGTGGCGTCCGGCGACACCCTCGCCTCCCCGATGCAGGGCACGATCGTCAAGGTCGCGGTCGAGGAGGGCCAGGAGGTCAAGGAGGGCGACCTGGTCGTCGTCCTGGAGGCCATGAAGATGGAACAGCCGCTGAACGCCCACAAGGCGGGCACCATCAAGGGCCTGACCGCCGAGGTCGGCGCCTCCCTCACGTCCGGTGCGGCGATCTGCGAGATCAAGGACTGACGACCGATTCACAGCGACGCCCGGTGGACCGACCGCTTCGGTCCACCGGGCGTCACTTTTCGAGGAGGCGAGGGGCAGCCGGCCCGGGGGCGCGGGAGACCGCGCGACGAGCCAGGGGGAACCCGCACCCGCCCGCCCCGCCATCCGAGGCCCCAGGGCGATCAGGCCCTGAAGGCAGACCGGGCCTGCCGGCTACCGCCGCCGCAAATCAGCAACACGCCCGCGCTCAGCCGGCGTCGGCTCCCCGAACCCCGCTCCCGACCGGAGCGCCATCCCCCTGCGCGGCCCCGGCAGTGGCGCACGCCGCGCCGGGGCCTGCTCACCCCCCGGAGGGGCTCCGTTCGCCCCGGCCACGGCGATCTGCACCCCCTGGTCGGCCAGGGCCTGCAACTCGGTGGCGGCGCGGTCGTCGTGGACGGGCGGCTCGTCGGTGACCAGGCGGGTGATGACGTCGGTCGGCACGGTCTGGAACATCGTGTCCGTGCCGAGCTTGGTGTGGTCGGCGAGCACCACCACCTCCGCGGCGGCCTGCACCAGCGCCCGGTCGACGGACGCCGAGAGCATGTTGGACGTGGACAGCCCGCGCTCGGCGGTGAGCCCACTCCCGGACAGGAAGGCCTTGGACACGCGCAGCCCCTGCAGGGACTGCTCCGCGCCGGAGCCGACGAGGGCGTAGTTGGAGCCGCGCAGGGTGCCACCGGTCATCACGACCTCCACCCGGTTGGCATGGGCCAACGCCTGGGCCACCAGCAGCGAGTTGGTGACGACGGTCAGCCCGGGCACCCGCGCGAGCCGGCGGGCCAGCTCCTGCGTGGTGGTACCCGCGCCGACCACGATGGCCTCGCCCTCTTCGACGAGGCCCGCCGCGAGGTCGGCGATGGCCGTCTTCTCGGCGGTCGCGAGATGGGACTTCTGCGGAAAGCCGGACTCTCGCGTGAACCCGCCCGGCAGTACCGCACCGCCGTGCCGGCGGTCGAGGAGTCCTTCTGCCTCCAGTGCGCGCACGTCCCGCCGTACGGTCACTTCGGAGGTCTGGACGACGCGGGCGAGCTCACGGAGCGACACGGCACCGTTCGCTCGCACCATTTCGAGGATCAATTGGCGACGTTCAGCAGCGAACACGAAACTGACAGTAACCCCAGCGACCGTCTGGTTTCAGCAGTTTGCGCCGAATAACAGAAGTTGTTCGTACGGCAGGGGCGGAAGTGGTATAGGACCTGGCCGCCCCGACTATGCCGTACGCACTCGCGGCAACTCCCCGTGACCAGCGGGAAGTCGGATCCGGCCGTCAGGCCTCCACGCCGGCCTTGCGGGTGTGGAGCTGTCGTGCCACCTCGGCGATCGACCCCGAAAGGGAGGGGTACACCGTGAACGCGTTCGCGATCTGTTCGACCGTCAGATTGTTGTCGACGGCGATCGAGATGGGGTGGATCAGTTCCGAGGCGCGGGGCGCGACGACCACACCGCCGACGACGATGCCCGTACCCGGCCGGCAGAAGATCTTCACGAAGCCGTCCCGGATGCCCTGCATCTTCGCGCGCGGGTTGCGCAGCAGGGGCAGCTTGACGACCCGGGCGTCGATCTTGCCCGCGTCCACGTCCGCCTGCGAGTAGCCGACGGTGGCGATCTCGGGGTCGGTGAAGACGTTCGAGGAGACGGTCTTGAGGTTCAGCGGGGCCACCGCGTCGCCGAGGAAGTGGTACATGGCGATACGTCCCTGCATGGCGGCGACGGACGCGAGGGCGAAGACACCCGTCACGTCACCGGCCGCATAGACACCAGGAGCGGTCGTCCTGGACACCTTGTCGGTCCAGATGTGCCCCGAGTCGCGCAGCTTGACGCCGGCCTCCTCCAGGCCGAGCCCCGCGCTGTTGGGGATGGCACCGACGGCCATCAGACAGTGCGAGCCGCTGATGACCCGGCCGTCGGCCAGGGTCACCTCGACCCGGTCGCCGACGCGCTTGGCGGACTGCGCGCGGGAGCGGGCCATGACGTTCATGCCGCGGCGCCGGAAGACGTCCTCCAGGACGGCGGCGGCGTCCGGGTCCTCGCCCGGCAGCACGCGGTCGCGGGACGACACGAGCGTGACCTTCGACCCCAGGGCCTGGTAGGCGCCGGCGAACTCGGCACCGGTCACACCGGAGCCGACCACGATCAGCTCTTCCGGCAGCTCGGTGAGGTCGTAGACCTGGGTCCAGTTCAGGATGCGCTCGCCGTCGGGCTGGGCGTCGGGCAGCTCGCGGGGGTGACCGCCGGTGGCGATGAGGACGGCGTCGGCGGTGAGGGTCTCCTCGGTGCCGTCGGCGGCGGTGACGACGACCTTGCGGGACCCGTCGAGGGACTGCATGCCGTCCAGCCGGCCGCGCCCGCGCATGACCCGGGCGCCCGCGCGCGTGACCGAGGCGGTGATGTCGTGGGACTGGGCGAGAGCCAGCCGCTTCACACGGCGGTTGACCTTACCGAGGTCCACCCCGACCACCCGGGCCGCCTGCTCCAGCGGCGGGGTGTCGTCGGCGACGATGATCCCCAGCTCTTCGTACGACGAATCGAAGGTGGTCATCACCTCGGCCGTAGCGATGAGCGTCTTCGACGGCACGCAGTCGGTCAGCACCGACGCCCCGCCCAGACCGTCGCAGTCGACGACGGTCACCTCCGCACCGAGCTGGGCGGCCACCAGGGCCGCCTCGTATCCGCCGGGTCCGCCACCGATGATCACGATCCGAGTCACGTACTCCATTGTCCCGCACCCTTCAAGGTGCTACTGCCCGGGGGCGCACAGAAGCTTCGGCTGGGGCAGAAGTGCCTCGCGTTCCCCCTGCCGTACCCTCTCTCCATGTCGCTCTATGCCGCGTACGCCGGCAACCTCGACGCGGGCCTGATGTCCTTCCGCGCCCCGCACTCCCCGCTGCGCGCCACGGGCTGGCTGAACGGCTGGCGGCTGACGTTCGGCGGCGAGCAGCTGGGCTGGGAGGGCGCGCTGGCGACGATCGTGGAGGACCCGCTCGCGCAGGTCTTCGTCGGCCTGTACGACATCGCCCCGATGGACGAGGAGTCCCTTGACCACTGGGAGGGCGTGGGGGACGACCTCTACCGCCGGATGCGGGTGCGCGTGCACACCCTCGACGGCGAGGAGACGGCGTGGACGTACGTCCTGAACGGCTACGAGGGCGGCCTGCCGTCGGCGCGCTACCTGGGTGAGATCGCCGACGCGGCGGAGTCCGCGGGCGCGCCGCACGACTATGTGATGGAACTCCGCAAGCGCCCCTGCTGACCCGGCGGTCCCGCGGTGCCGCGGCCTTCGTCGGAAACGACAAGACAACGATCGCGATCCCGTGACGTCTGTCATCTACGCGCGTAGGCGAAGAGCGGCTACCCTCGACCACGTGAACGCATCTCTTCTTCCGGACGACATCCAGGGCGACCCCTACGCCGCCGCCGACGCCGCCGCCGCGCGCCTGCGCGCCCTCACCGGCGCAGAGACCCACGACGTCGCCCTCGTGATGGGCTCCGGCTGGGCTCCGGCCGTCGACGCCCTGGGCGCGCCCGACGCCGAGTTCCAGGTCACCGAGCTGCCCGGCTTCCCGCCGCCGGCCGTCGAGGGGCACGGCGGCAGGGTCCGCTCGTACTCCTTCGGTGACAAGCGCGCGCTGGTCTTCCTGGGCCGCACGCACTACTACGAGGGCCGTGGCGTCGCCGCCGTGGCGCACGGCGTCCGCACCGCCGTGGCCGCCGGCTGCAAGACCATCGTCCTGACCAACGGCTGCGGCGGCCTGCGCGAGGGCATGCGCCCCGGCCAGCCGGTCCTCATCAGCGACCACATCAACCTCACCGCCACCTCCCCGATCGTCGGCGCCAACTTCGTCGACCTGACCGACCTGTACTCCCCCCGCCTGCGCGCGCTGTGCAAGGAGATCGACCCCTCCCTGGAGGAGGGCGTCTACGCGCAGTTCCCCGGCCCGCACTACGAGACCCCGGCCGAGATCCGCATGGCCCGCGTCATCGGCGCGGACCTGGTCGGCATGTCCACGGTCCTCGAGGCCATCGCCGCGCGCGAGGCGGGTGCCGAGGTGCTGGGCATCTCCCTGGTCACCAACCTGGCGGCCGGCATGACCGGCGAACCCCTCAACCACGAGGAGGTCCTCCAGGCCGGCCGCGACTCGGCGGCACGGATGGGGCAGCTGCTGACCCAGGTGCTGGGCAAGCTGTAAGCGGACGCAGGCGCTGAGGCGCCGGTGACGGGGCTCCCGTGCGCTCACCTCTCGGCCGGCCGTTCCCGGTCGGGGGTGGGGAACGGGGGTCTGGGGGCGAGGCCCCCGGTGGACCACGCAGATACGGAGAGGTTGATCCCAAGGTGCACGACGATCTGATGGCCAGGGCCCGCGCATGGCTCGCCGAGGACCCCGACCAGGAGACCCGTAACGAACTGGCCAAGCTGATCGACGCCGGTGACGCGGCGGAGCTGTCCGCCCGCTTCGGCGGCACGCTGCAGTTCGGCACCGCCGGCCTGCGAGGCGAGCTGGGCGCCGGCCCGATGCGCATGAACCGCTCGGTCGTCATCCGCGCCGCGGCCGGTCTCGCCGCGTACCTGAAGAAGAACGGCCAGAGCGGCGGACTCGTCGTCATCGGCTACGACGCCCGCCACAAGTCCGCCGACTTCGCCCGGGACACCGCCGCCGTGATGACCGGCGCCGGCCTGCGTGCCGCCGTGCTCCCCCGCCCGCTGCCCACCCCCGTCCTGGCCTTCGCCATAAGGCACCTCGGCGCGGTCGCGGGTGTCGAGGTCACCGCCAGCCACAACCCGCCCCGGGACAACGGCTACAAGGTCTACCTCGGCGACGGCTCCCAGATCGTGCCGCCCGCTGACGCGGAGATCGCCGCCGAGATCGACGCGATCGCCTCCCTGAACGACGTACCCCGCCCGGAGAGCGGCTGGGAGATCCTGGACGACTCGGTCCTGGACGCCTACCTGGCCCGTACGGACGCGGTCCTGGCCCCCGGCTCCCCCCGCACGGCCCGCACGGTCTACACGGCGATGCACGGCGTCGGCAAGGACGTCCTGCTGGCCGCCTTCGCCCGCGCCGGCTTCCCCGAGCCCGTCCTGGTCGCCGAACAGGCCGACCCGGACCCCGACTTCCCGACGGTGGCGTTCCCCAACCCGGAGGAGCCGGGCGCGATGGACCTCGCCTTCGCCCGGGCCCGCGCGACCGACCCGGACCTGATCATCGCCAACGACCCCGACGCCGACCGCTGCGCCGCGGCCGTCAGGGACGGGGACGACTGGCGCATGCTGCGCGGCGACGAGGTCGGCGCCCTGCTCGGCGCCCACCTGGTCCGGTCCGGCGCGCAGGGCACCTTCGCGGAGTCGATCGTCTCCTCGTCCCTCCTCGGCCGTATCGCCGAGAAGGCGGGCCTCCCCTACGAGGAGACCCTGACCGGCTTCAAGTGGATCGCCCGCGTCGACGGACTGCGCTACGGCTACGAGGAGGCCCTCGGCTACTGCGTGGACCCCGAGGGCGTCCGCGACAAGGACGGCATCACGGCGGCGCTGCTGATCACCGAACTGGCGTCGGTGCTCAAGGAGGAGGGCCGCACCCTCCTCGACCTGCTGGACGACCTGGCGGTGGAGCACGGCCTGCACGCCACCGACCAGCTCTCGGTCCGTGTCCAGGACCTCTCCCTCATCGCCGACGCGATGCGCCGCCTGCGCGAGCAGCCGCCGACCGAGCTGGCGGGCCTGGCCATCACCCGGGCCGAGGACCTCACCCGGGGCACGGACAGGCTGCCGCCGACCGACGGCCTGCGCTACACCCTCGACGGCGCCCGCGTGATCGTCCGCCCGAGCGGCACCGAGCCGAAGCTGAAGTGCTACCTGGAGGTCGTCGTACCGGTCGCGGACCACACCGCGCTGCCGGCCGCCCGAACCCGCGCGACCGACCTCCTGACCGCGATCAAGCGGGACCTGTCGACAGCGGCCGGCATCTGAGCCACCGCCCCGCCGGGCACCTCCGGCGACGTGCGGGCCGCCCGTTCACCCACTGGGGCGGGTGGCCCGCCGGCCCGGGACAGCGATGGGCAGGTTTGTGCCACCCCACAGCTCCCCCCACCCGCCCGGCCTCCCTCTTCGCCCCGCACCCCTGGCCCACATCTGCCAGTCACCGCTCCGACGGGACCAGGGGACCGCTGGGACAGTTGGGGGCGCCCCTCGCCTCTCCGTCGCGCTGGAGCGCCCTTGGCGCGGACCGTGGAAGCCCGGCACCGGCCGGGAGGCGAGCGGCCCGGCGGTCACTTCACGACGTCCGCCGGCGTCCGTACGCCCCGTCTCGCCCCCCGCCCCTCACCCCACAGCCAGCAGGATCGCCAGAACGACCGCCCCCGCCAGCGCCGGTCCGAGCACCTCGTAGGCCCAGCGGACGGTCGTCTCGCCGTGCGCCGTGTCCGGGCCCTCGTGCCGTTCCTGGAGGCCGCGCAGGTCGTCCATCCACTGGTCGGTCTCGGCCCGCGTCGGACCGGAGCCCCCCATACCGGACGCCCCTCGGCCGAAGCCGCCGAGCCGGGACAGCGTGGCGCCCCGGACGTCCTCCGGACCCGTGCCGGCCCCCGCCCGCGCCTTGCGTGCCGCCGCCTTCTTCCGGCCCCGTAGCGAGACCGGGATGGCCCACAGCTGGTACTTGGTGCCGGACTTCGCGACGACCTCGTTCGAGTAGCCGGAGCGCAGGGCGGCGACCTCGCCCCAGGGCAGGGTGATCACGCGGAAGGGGTTACGGATCCGCAGCCGGTCGTCGTTGGCGAACACGGCCGGGCGCAGGGTGAAGGCGATCACCAGCGGCACGACGAGGATCATCCCGGCGAGCGCGAGCCACGGGGTCCGGCCGTGGCCGCGGAACAGCGCGTCGAAGCCCAGCCAGCCGATCAGGCCGAGCAGCAGCACACCGCTCGGGATGGCCAGGGGCGAGCGGTAGATCCGGTCCTTGAACACGGGATCCGGAGGCTGTGCCGCGGGTGACTGGTGGTCCGGGGTCGTCATGGCCCCGATTCTGCACGACGCGGCTCCGGATGGCCGCCGCCTGCCCTGATACCGCCGCTCATCCGTGATCCACAAAGGAGAGATGAGCGCCGGGGCTGTACAGCTGCTACGCGCGTAGATATGCTCGTCTGGTGACCATGCCCACTACCGCACCCACAGCTCACGCTCTCTCGGACGTCACCGCGTCCGACAGCACGCTGCGCCGCTTCCTGCACGGGCTGCCCGGCGTCGACGCGGTCGGCCTGGAGGCGCGCGCCGCGTCTCTCGGCACCCGTTCCATCAAGACCACCGCGAAGGCGTACGCCATCGACCTCGCCATCTCGATGGTCGACCTGACGACGCTGGAAGGCGCGGACACCCCGGGCAAGGTCCGGGCGCTCGGCGCCAAGGCGGTCCACCCCGACCCCACGGACCGTACGGCCCCGGCCACGGCCGCGGTCTGCGTCTACCCCGACATGGTGGCCGTGGCCAAGGAAGCCGTGGCCGGCTCCGGCGTGAAGGTCGCCTCGGTCGCCACCGCCTTCCCGGCCGGCCGCGCCGCCCTCGACGTCAAGCTGGCCGACGTCCGTGACGCCGTCGCCGCGGGCGCCGACGAGATCGACATGGTCATCGACCGGGGCGCGTTCCTCGCGGGCAGGTACGTGAAGGTGTACGACGAGATCGTCGCCGTGAAGGAGGCCTGCGGCGACAGCGCCCGCCTGAAGGTCATCTTCGAGACCGGCGAGCTGTCGACGTACGACAACATCCGCCGCGCCTCCTGGCTCGGCATGCTCGCCGGCGCCGACTTCATCAAGACCTCGACCGGCAAGGTCGCGGTCAACGCCACCCCCGCCAACACGCTGCTCATGCTGGAGGCCGTACGGGACTTCCGTGCGCAGACCGGCATCCAGGTCGGCGTGAAGCCGGCCGGCGGCATCCGCACCTCCAAGGACGCCATCAAGTTCCTCGTCCTCGTCAACGAGACGGCCGGCGAGGACTGGCTGGACAACCACTGGTTCCGCTTCGGCGCCTCCTCGCTCCTGAACGACCTGCTGATGCAGCGTCAGAAGCTGGCCACCGGCCGCTACTCCGGCCCCGACTACGTGACGGTGGACTGATCCCCATGGCATCCGCATTCGAGTACGCACCCGCGCCCGAGTCCCGCTCGGTCGTCGACATCGCCCCCTCCTACGGCCTGTTCATCGACGGCGAGTTCACGGAGGCCGCCGACGGCAAGGTCTTCAAGACCGTCTCGCCGTCGACCGAGGAGGTCCTCTCCGAGGTCGCCCAGGCCGGTTCCGAGGACGTCGACCGCGCGGTCAGGGCCGCCCGCAAGGCGTTCGAGATGTGGTCGGCGCTGCCGGGCTCCGAGCGCGCCAAGTACCTGTTCCGCATCGCCCGGATCATCCAGGAGCGCAGCCGCGAGCTGGCGGTCCTGGAGACGCTGGACAACGGCAAGCCGATCAAGGAGACCCGCGACGCGGACCTCCCCCTGGTCGCGGCGCACTTCTTCTACTACGCGGGCTGGGCCGACAAGCTCGACCACGCCGGCTTCGGAGCGAACCCGCGGCCGCTGGGCGTGGCCGGCCAGGTCATCCCCTGGAACTTCCCGCTCCTCATGCTGGCGTGGAAGATCGCCCCGGCGCTCGCGACCGGCAACACGGTCGTCCTGAAGCCGGCGGAGACGACCCCGCTCTCCGCCCTGTTCTTCGCGGACATCTGCCGCCAGGCCGGCCTGCCCAAGGGTGTCGTCAACATCCTCCCGGGCTACGGCGACGCGGGCGCCGCGCTCGTCGCGCACCCGGACGTGAACAAGGTCGCCTTCACCGGCTCCACGGCCGTCGGCAAGGAGATCGCCCGGACCGTCGCGGGCACGAGGAAGAAGCTCACCCTCGAACTGGGCGGCAAGGGCGCCAACATCGTCTTCGACGACGCCCCGATCGACCAGGCCGTCGAGGGCATCGTGAGCGGCATCTTCTTCAACCAGGGCCAGGTCTGCTGCGCGGGCAGCCGCCTGCTGGTCCAGGAGTCGATCGCGGAGGAGCTGCTGGAGTCCCTGAAGCGCAGGCTCTCCACCCTGCGCCTCGGCGACCCGCTGGACAAGAACACCGACATCGGTGCGATCAACTCCGCCGAGCAGCTGGCCCGGATCACCGCGCTGGCCGAGCAGGGCGAGGCGGAGGGTGCCGAGCGCTGGTCCCCGGCCTGCGAACTGCCGGCCTCCGGCTACTGGTTCGCCCCGACGCTCTTCACGAACGTCACCCAGGCGCACACCATCGCCCGCGACGAGATCTTCGGCCCCGTGCTGTCGGTGCTCACCTTCCGCACCCCGGACGAGGCGGTCGCCAAGGCGAACAACACGCAGTACGGCCTGTCGGCGGGCATCTGGACCGAGAAGGGCTCGCGGATCCTGGCGGTGGCGAGCAAGCTCCGCGCGGGCGTGATCTGGTCCAACACGTTCAACAAGTTCGACCCGACCTCGCCGTTCGGCGGCTACAAGGAGTCGGGCTTCGGCCGCGAGGGCGGCCGCCACGGCCTGGAGGCGTACCTCGATGTCTGACCGTTTGAGCGTCCTGAAGACCTACAAGCTGTACGTCGGCGGGAAGTTCCCGCGTTCCGAGAGCGGCCGGGTGTACGAGGTGACGGACTCCAAGGGCAACTGGCTGGCCAACGCGCCCCTCTCCTCCCGCAAGGACGCCCGGGACGCGGTCGTGGCCGCGCGCAAGGCGTTCGGCGGCTGGTCCGGGGCGACGGCGTACAACCGCGGCCAGGTCCTCTACCGCGTCGCCGAGATGCTGGAGGGCCGCCGGGACCAGTTCGTGCGCGAGGTCGCGGACGCCGAGGGCCTGTCGAAGCCGAAGGCGGCCGCGGTCGTGGACGCGACGATCGACCGCTGGGTCTGGTACGCGGGCTGGACGGACAAGATCGCCCAGGTGGTCGGCGGCGCCAACCCGGTCGCGGGCCCGTTCTTCAACCTGTCCTCCCCGGAGCCGGCCGGCGTGGTCGCCGTGCTTGCCCCGCAGGAGTCGTCCTTCCTGGGCCTGGTCTCCGTGGTCGCCCCGGTGATCGCGACCGGCAACACCGCCGTCGTCGTGGCCTCCGAGAAGGCCCCGCTGCCGGCCCTCTCCCTGGCCGAGGTGCTGGCCACCTCCGACGTCCCCGGCGGCGTGGTGAACGTCCTGTCCGGGCGTACGGCCGAGATCGCGGCGCCGCTGGCCGCGCACCAGGACGTCAACGCGATCGACCTCGCGGGCGCCGACGAGACGCTGGCCAGGGAGCTGGAGATCGCGGCGGCGGACAACCTGAAGCGCACGCTGCGTCCACAGCCTGTGGACTACTTCGAGACGCCGGGCACCGACCGGATGACGGCGTTCCTGGAGACCAAGACGGTCTGGCACCCGACGGGTTCGCTGGGCGCCTCCGGCTCGTCGTACTGAGCGCGGCGCCCTGGCCCCGCACGACCGAGAGCCGCGTCCTCCCTCCGTCCGGGGAGGACGCGGCTCTCTCGTGCGGCACCGGACGGGCTCAGGCCCCGCCGCCGAGCAGGCCGCCCACGGTCCGCTCCACCGCCGGGACGACACCGACGGTGCCGGTCTCGACGAGCGGGCCGGTGTACCCGGAGACGTCACCGTCGTCCGACGGGGCGGCGGCGGTCCCGGCGACCGGGGTGTACCGCAGGGCCTGCACGGGGACGGTGGCGTACCGCAGCCCGCCGGTCGTGCCCTGCAGGGCGGCCTGCGGTGCCATCGTCCCGAAGGTGGTAGCGGGCCGCCAGGGCACCTCCGCGAGGCCGGCGGCGTCCGCGGACGCCGCCGCCGCGCCCACGCCCATCGCTGCCGAGGCGGTCGCGAGGACGATCAGGGCGCGCTTCGCGGTGTGGTTGAGGGGGAAAGCGTGTCGTGCCATCCAGGAGCCACCTTCTGATGCGGAGGGTAACGCGTTCGACACGAAGAGTAGTTGAGGTGGGAGTCACGCTCAAAAGCCGACCCGCGGGGTCGGCAGGCGGCTCCCCATGCCTCAAACTGGTGTTCCGTGAGCCTTCATCTCCCGTCCCCCGCCCGTGTCGTGCTGCTGTGCGGCCCCTCGGGCTCGGGCAAGTCCCTCGTCGCCGCCCGCTCCGGGCTTCCCGTGCTGCGTCTCGACGACTTCTACAAGGAGGGCGACGACCCGACCCTGCCGCTGGTGGAGGGCAGTTCGGACATCGACTGGGACCACCCGGAGTCGTGGGACGCGGACGTCGCCGTCGAAGCCATCGCCCGGCTGTGCGCCACGGGGACCACGCCGGTACCGGTGTACGACCTCGCGCGCAGTGCCCGTACGGGCGAGGAGACGCTGCACATCGGCCGTACCCCGCTGTTCATCGCGGAGGGCATCTTCGCCGCGGAGATCGTCGAGCGCTGCCGCGAACGGGGTGTGCTGGCGGACGCGCTGTGCCTGACCCGGGGATCCGTCACGACGTTCCGCCGCCGCTTCCTGCGCGACCTGAAGGAGGGCCGCAAGTCGGTGCCGTTCCTGCTGCGCCGCGGCTGGCGGCTGATGCGCGCGGAACGGTCGATCGTCAGCCGCCAGGTGTCCCTGGGCGCGCATCCCTGCGACCGGGACGAGGCCCTCGGCAGGCTCGCGGCGGCGGCCGCGGGACGGCAGGTGCGCCGGCAGGCGGTGGCGTGACCGGCGTACGGACGGCCCGCGCGGCGTACGCAACGCGAAACGGGACTGGTCGGACCCCCCGGCCCACCAGTCCCGCTCCCCTTGCTCCCCCGTTTTCCCTGCCCCCGTGTCCCTCCCCAGTGGTTCCCCCGTGTCCCCCGTGTCCCCCCTCGGGTCACCCCCCAGTGACCCCTGACCTTCAGGCGACGAGTTCGCCGAAGGCGTCCTCCTGGTCACGGCCGAAGCTGAGGACCTCGTCCTCGCGCAGCCGGCGCAGCGACCGCCAGATGCTGGACTTCACCGTGCCCACACTGATGTCGAGGATCTCCGCGATCTCCGGGTCCGTGCGGCCCTCGTAGTAGCGCAGGACGAGCATGGTGCGCTGGAGTTCGGGCAGCCGGGCCAGCGCCTGCCACAGGACCGCGCGCAGTTCTGTGCCGCGCATCGCGTCCGTGTCGGAGGGCGTCTCCGGCAGTTCCTCGGTCGGGTACTCGTTGAGCTTGCGGCGCCGCCAGGCGCTGATGTGCAGGTTGGTCATGGTGCGGCGGAGGTATCCGCCGACCGCCGCCTTGTCGCTGATCCGGTCCCACGCCTTGTACGTCGAGAACAGCGCGCTCTGCAGCAGGTCCTCGGCCTCGAAGCGGTCGCCGGTCAGGTGGTAGGCGGTGGCGTACAGGGAGGCGCGGCGCTCCTGGACGTAGGCGGTGAACTCCGCCTCCGACAGGGAACGGCGCTGCTCCCCCGAGTCCTCCCTGTATGCGGTTCCCCCGTGCGTTTCCCCCGTGTTCGCGTCAACCACCGTCATGAACGCGGTGTGCTGACGCCCGGTGCCGCGAGCGCACCCCCGCCCGCTCACGGCACCGGACTTCTCGTAACCCCGGTGCACGTCGTGCAGACGCGTGACTACGGCGCTGGTGCTGATGCTGTGCAGCGTGTTCATCTCGCGCTCCCCGTCGTGGACTTGCGGTGGTTCGGCCTTGCCGGGCCGGTTGTGGCTCCCCCGTCCGGCCCGTGTCCAAAAGACTGCCGGGGTGACTTCATGGCCGTGTCCGCCGACTGTCACAGACCTGTCACAGGGGTCAGGCCAGGTCCGTCACAGGGCGTGCACAGTGGGTGGCGGCAGGGAGAGCCTGGTGCGCGCAGGTCGTACGACACCCCGTCCATGGGCCAGAATGAGCCCGTGCCTTCCCTGTTGCTGATCGAGGACGACGACGCCATCCGTACGGCCCTGGAGCTCTCCCTGACGCGCCAGGGACACCGGGTGGCGACCGCTGCCAGCGGTGAGGACGGTCTGAAGCTGCTGCGCGAGCAGCGGCCCGACCTGATCGTGCTGGACGTGATGCTGCCCGGCATCGACGGCTTCGAGGTGTGCCGCCGTATCCGGCGCACCGACCAGCTGCCGATCATCCTGCTGACCGCGCGCAACGACGACATCGACGTCGTGGTCGGGCTGGAGTCCGGCGCCGACGACTACGTCGTCAAGCCGGTCCAGGGCCGGGTGCTGGACGCCCGGATCCGGGCCGTGCTGCGGCGCGGGGAGCGCGAGTCCAGCGACTCGGCGACCTTCGGCAGCCTCGTCATCGACCGGTCGGCGATGACCGTGACGAAGAACGGCGAGGACCTGCAGCTGACCCCGACCGAGCTCAGGCTGCTGCTGGAGCTGAGCCGGCGGCCCGGTCAGGCCCTGTCGCGGCAGCAGTTGCTGCGGCTGGTGTGGGAGCACGACTACCTGGGCGACTCCCGCCTGGTGGACGCGTGTGTGCAGCGGCTGCGCGCCAAGGTGGAGGACGTGCCGTCGTCCCCGACCCTGATCCGCACCGTCCGTGGTGTCGGCTACCGCCTGGACACTCCTCAGTGACCGACACGCAAGGGGGGCTGCGCGGCTGGGCCGCGGGGCGCAGGGGAAATCTGTCGCGGCTCAGGTTCACCAGCCTCAGGCTGCGCCTGGTGGTGGTCTTCGCGCTGGTCGCGCTCACCGCGGCGGTGTCGGCGTCCGGCATCGCCTACTGGCTGAACCGGGAGGCGGTGCTCACCCGTGCCCAGGACGCGGTGCTGCGCGACTTCCGGCAGGAGATGCAGAACCGGGCGGGCGCACTGCCGGAGCACCCCACGCAGGACCAACTCCAGCGCGTGGCGGGCCAGATGGCGGCGAGCAGCCAGCACTTCAGCGTGCTGCTGGTCGCCCAGGACACCGACGGCAAGACGGTGTACGGCAACTCGGGAGGCATCAACGGCTTCGCGCTGGAGGACGTACCGGGATCGCTGCGCGCCGCCGTGAACAAGCAGCAGAAGGTGACCGACTCCAACAAGGAGCCGTACCACCTGTACTGGCAGCGGGTCACGGAGCACGGCACGCCGTACCTGGTGGCCGGCACGCGGGTGATCGGCGGCGGTCCGACCGGCTACATGGCGAAGTCCCTGGAGCCGGAGGCCAAGGATCTCAACTCGCTCGCCTGGTCGCTGGGCATCGCCACCGGGCTCGCGCTGATCGGCGCCGCGCTGCTCGCACAGGCCGCCGCCACGACCGTGCTGAAGCCGGTGCACCGGCTCGGCGTGGCCGCCCGGCGGCTCGGCGAGGGCAAGCTGGACACGCGGCTGCGGGTGTCCGGGACCGATGAGCTCGCCGACCTCTCCCGGACGTTCAACAACGCGGCCGAGGCGCTGGAGCAGCGCGTCGCGGAGATGGCCGCGCGGGACGACGCCTCGCGGCGGTTCGTCGCCGACATGAGCCATGAGCTGCGGACGCCGCTGACCGCCATCACCGCCGTGACGGAGGTGCTGGAGGAGGAGCTGGAGTTCGAGTCGGGGAGCATCGACCCGATGATCGAGCCGGCGGTCCGGCTGGTGGTCAGCGAGACCCGCCGGCTGAACGACCTGGTCGAGAACCTGATGGAGGTCACCCGCTTCGACGCGGGCACCGCCCGACTGGTCCTGGACGACGTCGACGTCGCCGACCAGATCACCGCCTGCATCGACGCCCGGGCCTGGCTGGACGCGGTCGAGCTGGACGCCGAACGCGGCATCCACGCCCGCCTCGATCCGCGCCGGCTGGACGTGATCCTCGCCAACCTGGTCGGCAACGCGCTCAAGCACGGCGGATCGCCGGTGCGGGTGTCGGTGCGGGCGTCGGACGACTCGGTGCTGATCCAGGTCCGCGACCACGGCCCCGGCATCCCCGAGGACGTCCTGCCGCACGTCTTCGACCGCTTCTACAAGGCGAGCGCCTCCCGGCCCCGCTCCGAGGGCAGCGGCCTGGGCCTGTCCATCGCCATGGAGAACGCCCACATCCACGGCGGCGAGATCACCGCCGCCAACTCACCCGACGGCGGCGCGGTGTTCACCCTCACGCTGCCCCGGGACTCCTCCCGGCTCACGGAGGAGCCGGACGGCGGCGCACCAGACAACAAGCAGGATGCCGACGACAGTTCAGGAAAGGAGGGGTCATGACCACGCGGACCGTGAGACGACGCATACTGGCGGTGCCCCTTCTGGGTCTGCTGCTCACCGGCTGCGGCATCCGGGCCACCCAGGTGCCGACGGACTTCGGCGCGGCACCCTCGCGCGTGCCGTGCTCGCTGGCCGGGCCGAGCCCGGCCACGCAGTCCGCGCAGGGGGTGCCCGTGCAGGTCTTCCTGCTGTGCGGGGCCTCCCTGGTGACCGTGGACCGGACGGTACGCGTCCCCGAGGGCACCCCGGACGCGCGGCGCCGGGTGATCGTGGCGCAGGGGCTGCTGGACCAGCTCGCCGCGTCGCCCTCCGCCGCGGAGCGCTCCGCGGGCTACGCGACGTACGTGCCGGGCGCCCTCAGCGTGCGCGGTCCCGGCCCCAGGGAGCCCGAGGACACGCTCCACCTGAGCACGGCGCCCTCGCGTCTCACCTCCTACGCCCTGGCCCAGCTGGTGTGCACGCTGTCGGACTCGGCGGCGACGGAGGGCGACGGCTCGGTCGTCCTGGGCGGCCCGCGCCCCGCCGCACTGCGCCGCTACGAGTGCACGGGCGAGGTCCGCGACCGCCCGGGAAGCGTGCAGCCGCCCTCCAGCGAGGTCAGGTAGCCGGTTCGGCGGCCGGGCCACGACCGCCGGCGACGGCGTGTCCGCTCCGGCGAGCGGTCCCACGCCCGGCCGGGCACGGCCGCCCGCAACGGAAAGTTGCGGCGCGGAACCGTTCGTACCCGGTGCTGCGTCTTGGGTGGCGTGCAGCGTCAAGGCTCCATCGGCGGCAGCGCCGCGATCCGCATCCGGGTGACGGGGGGTGTCCTCCTCGTCGCCCACCTCGCCCTCGTGGCCTGGCTGATGCTGCGGCCGCTGGACGTGCCCTGGGTGACACCTCCCAACCTGCACCCGCTCGCCGGTGTCCGGGCCGATCTGGCCCTGGGCTGGCCGCGGGCCGCGAGACCCCTCGGTGAGGGGCTGGCGCTGCTCGCCCCGCTGGGCGTCCTGCTGCCGATGGCGCACGGCCGGGTCACCGTCTCGCCGCTCGCCTCCCTGGTCCGCACGGCCACCGCGGGCGCCCTGGTCTCCCTCGGCATCGCCCTGCTGCAGACCGGTGTCCCCGGCAGGGTCGTGGACGTCGACTCGCTGCTGCTGAACACCGCGGGTGTGATCCTCGCCCATCTGCTCGTCGTGCCCGCGGGCCGCGCCCGGCTGCGCAGGCGGGAGACCCGCGAGCAGGGCGGGACCGGGCCCGTCACCGTCCAGGAGGAGCTGTCTCAGGGGCGCACCCCGACGATTCCCAGGGTCGGAATGGCCCCGTAGAGTGACGCTTCGCCCGCTTCGTCTCCGTACGGTCGAAGACAGCTGACCACAGCGATCCGACGACACTCAGGAGCCGACATGACCGCCCTTGCCCGTCCCACCCACGGCCGCGTGATCGGCGGAGTGTGCGCAGCGCTGGCCCGGCGCTTCGGCACCTCCGCGACGACGATGCGCGTGATCTTCCTGCTCTCCTGCCTGCTGCCCGGCCCGCAGTTCCTGGTCTACATAGCGCTGTGGATCCTGCTGCCCTCGGAGGACAGGACGCGTACGGCCTGGTGACCGCCGTGGGCGAAACGCCGTCGGGGGGCTCCCGGCCTGACCGGGGCGCCCCGACGGCGTCGTACGGCGGTCGGCGTCAGCCGAGCGAGACGCCGTTGACCGGCAGGCCGTGGGTGGGCAGGCCCTGCACGGGCAGTCCGCCGAGGCGGCTGTTGACCGGCCCGGCCGCTCCCTGCTTCAGCGCGCTCTCGACGGCCGGCTGCGCGGCGGCCATCCCGGCACCCAGGGCGTCCTGCCCCCGGGTGAGGGCGTCGGTGGCACCCGGCTGCGCCGAGCCGACGTTCTCGGCCGGCAGCGTCCGGGTGACGGCGTCCAGCCCCGGGGCGGCGTCCGGCACGGCCGGGGCCGCGTGGGCCGCGCCCGCGCCGACGGCGGCGAAGGCGGCTCCGAGAGCGGCGACACCGAGGGTCCTGGCAGCAGAGTGCTTCATGGGAAATGCGTCCTTGCCATGAGGGGACGGAGAACAAAAACGATGAACGGTCCACGACCGTAAACACGCCCGATCGTCCGCCGCAAACACCGAAATGCGGACGGGTTGTGAACCCCTGTTCACAACCCGCGTCCCCAGCCGGCCGCCCTTATCCCGGCGAACCGGCAGAACCCCTGGTGGAGGCCGTTTGCTGAAACAGCCATTCGGATTTCAGTTCCGCATATCCGGGCTTGATGACGTCATTGATCATCGCCAGGCGTTCATCGAAAGGAATGAACGCCGATTTCATCGAATTGACCGAGAACCACTGCAGGTCGTCGAGGGTGTAACCGAACGCCTCGACGAGGCGCTCGAATTCCTGACTCATACTCGTGTGCGACATCAGCCGGTTGTCGGTGTTCACGGTGGCCCGGAAGTGCAGCCTGCGCAGCAGCCCGATCGGATGCTCGGCGTAGGAGGGCGCGGCACCGGTCTGCAGATTGGAGCTGGGGCACAGTTCCAGCGGGATCCGCTTGTCCCGGACGTACGACGCCAGCCGTCCGAGCCGCACCGAGCCGTCCTCGCGGACCTCGATGTCGTCGATGATCCGCACGCCGTGCCCGAGCCGGTCGGCGCCGCACCACTGCAGCGCCTGCCAGATGGAGGGCAGCCCGAAGGCCTCGCCGGCGTGGATGGTGAAGTGGTTGTTCTCGCGCTTGAGGTACTCGAACGCGTCGAGGTGCCGGGTGGGCGGATAGCCGGCCTCGGCACCGGCGATGTCGAAGCCGACCACGCCCGAGTCCCGGTAGCGGTTGGCGAGTTCGGCGATCTCCAGGGAGCGGGCCGCGTGCCGCATGGCGGTCAGCAGGGCTCCGACCCGAATGCGCCGGCCGCTCTCCCAGGCGATCCGCTCACCCTGCCGGAACCCCTCGTTGACGGCCTCGACGACCTCCTCCAGGGTCAGCCCGCCGTCCAGGTGCTGCTCGGGGGCGTACCGCACCTCGGCGTAGACGACCCCGTCCTCGGCGAGGTCCTCGGCGCACTCGCGGGCGACCCGGATGAGCGCCTCCCGGGTCTGCATCACGCCGACGGTGTGCCGGAAGGTCTCCAGATACCGTTCCAGCGAGCCGGAGTCGGCGGCTTCGTGGAACCAGAGGCCCAGCTTGTCCGGATCGGTCTCGGGAAGGTGCGCGTAGCCGGCCTCGTGGGCGAGTTCGACGACGGTGCCCGGGCGGAGCCCGCCGTCGAGATGATCGTGCAGCAGAACCTTGGGCGCCCGGCGGATCTGGTCCGGTGTCGGGAGGGTCCCGTTCGGTGCAGTCTGGCTCGTCATTTCCGCACTGTAACGCCTACGCGCGTAGAGCACCCGGGAGCGGCGACGTCACTTTTCCGTCGATACGCAACGGTGACCGCACGTACGGGTTTCGTCCATCGCCTCTTCTGACACTGTTCTGTCATGGGACAGCAAGCGACGCCGGTCCGAACGGCCGGGCTGGGAAAGGCAGTCGGCCCGGAGCCGACGGGGGTGAGCGGAGCGGTGCTGCTGCTCCCCGGCGGGGAGGAGGTCTCCGCCCGCCGGCCGTCCCCCGTCCGGGCGACGCTGGCGCTGCGTTCGCTCGGCCGGCGCATCGCGCGGGCGGGACGACCCGAGGGGCTGGCCGTGCACACCGTGCGCTATCGCTACCGGGGCTGGAACGGGAGCGAGGCCCACCTGGCGGCGGACGCCGAGTGGGCCGCCGACGAGGTCGTACGGCGGTACGGGGACGTTCCCGTGTGCCTGGTCGGAATGGACATGGGCGGGCGGGCGGCGCTGCGAGCCGGCGGGCACGAGGCCGTCAACTCCGTCGTCGCACTGGCCCCTTGGCTGCCCGAGGAGGATGTGGCCGCGCCCGCCGAGCCGGTGAAGCAGCTCGTGGGGCGGCGCGTGCTGATCGTGCACGGCACGAACGACGAACGCACCGACCCGGAGCTGTCGTTCCGGTACGCGACGCGGGCGAAGAAGGCGAACCGGGAGGTGTGCCGGTTCGAAGTGCACTCGGACGGGCACGGGTTGCACGGGCACCGGGACGAGGTTGCCCATCTGGCCGTCGACTTCACGCTGGGGGCGCTGTTCGGGCACCCGGTGTCACGCCCCGTCGAGGACGCGCTGGCCGCTCCGCCGCCCATCGGTCTGCGGATGCCGTTGGCCGCGGGGTTCGGCAGGTCCTTGAGCCGGTAGGGCCGGGGACTGGGTGGCGTCCGTCAGGCGGGCAGCAGGTTGCCCCTCCTCGACAGCAGGAACTTCTTGAACGCCGCGACCGGCGGGGTGTCGGGGCGGTCCGCCATCCATGCGACGCCGATCTCCCGTAGCGCTCTGGGAGCCGTCACCGTCAGTTCCACGACACCCGGCCTGGGCACCGTGGGCGGAGGCAGCAGAGCCACCCCCAGCCCGGCCGCCACCAGACCCCGCAGGGTTTCCGCCTCCTCGCCCTCGAAGGCGACTCTCGGGCGGAAGCCGGCCTCCTGGCACAGGGCGTCGAAGATGCGGCGCAGGCCGTAGCCGGGTTCCAGGGTGACGAACGTTTCCTCGGCGGCCTCGGCGAGCCGGATGCGGCGGCGAGCGGCGAGGCGGTGGTCGGCGGGGACGACCAGGCGGAGTTTCTGCTCGTCCAGGCGGCGGGCGACCAGGTCGGGGGCGTCGGGAACGGGTGAGGTGAGGCAGAGGTCCAGCTCGCCGGCGCGCAGGCGTTCCAGCATGGCCTCGCCGTAGTTCTGGACCAGGCTGAAGCGGACGCGCGGGTGGTCCTCGCGAAAGGCGTGGAGGAGGCCGGGCACGGTCTCTGCGCCCATGGTGTGCAGGAAGCCGAAGGCGACCTTGCCGGTGGCCGGGTCGGCGTCGGCGCGCACCTCTTCGGCGGCGCGCTCGACCTCGGCGAGGGCGCGTTCCACGGCGGTGAGGAAGGTCCGGCCGGCGGGGGTGAGGGAGACGGTTCGCCCGTGGCGGGCGAACAGGTCGACGCCCAGGTCCTGCTCCAGGCGGGCCATCGCGCGCGAGAGGGTGGACTGGGGAACGTTCATCTCGTGGGCGGCCCGGGTGACGTGCTCGGTGCGGGCCACACCGGCGAAGTACGCGAGGCGGGGCGCGAGCACCCGCGACATCTCAGACGTGTCTTCTGTGTCACTGTTGCGTGACAGGCGGACTTGTGAGCTCTGCTGATGCGCCATGGGAACGATTATGGCGATTCCATGCATTGGACGGATGAGATGGGCCGTCCTTACGGTCGAGGCATGTCTCCCGCCAGTACCGGGGCGTCCGCCACCGTGGACGCCACCACGCCCGCCCCCTCCGTCGACCCCACCGGTTCCGACTCCCGTATGACCCCGGGCGGCCCCGGCTACCGCCGGATGAGTCTCGCCCTCTTCCTCGCCGGAGTCGCGACCTTCGCCCTCCTCTACTCGACGCAGGCCCTGCTGCCGCTGATCTCCGGCGAGTTCGGGGTGGCGGCGGGCGAGGCGAGCTGGACGGTGGCGGCCGCGACCGGCGGACTGGCGCTGTTCGTGCTGCCCATGAGCGCCCTGTCGGAGCGCTTCGGACGGCGTACGGTGATGACGGCCTCGCTGGCCGTCGCGGTCACGGTCGGCATGCTGGTGCCGTTCGCGCCGTCGATCGGCGCGCTGGTGGTGCTGCGGGCGGTGCAGGGCGCCGCGCTGGCCGGTCTGCCGGCCTCCGCGCAGGCCTATCTCGCCGAGGAGGTCCGGCCGAAGGCGCTGGTCACGGCGATCGGCCTGTTCGTCGCGGGCAACAGCGTCGGCGGCATGAGCGGCCGGGTCATCACCGGCTGGGTGGCCCAGGAGTGGGGCTGGCGGGTCTCGGTCGGCGTGATCGGCGCGATCGCGGTGGCGTGCGCGGTGGCGTTCCGGCTGCTGTTGCCGGCGCCGAAGCACTTCAGGGCCGGCTCGCTGCGGCCCCGCGTCCTGTTCGGCACGGTCCGCGGCCATCTGTCGAACCCGCTGCTGCGGCGCCTGTACGCGATCGGCGCGCTGTTCATGACGGTGTTCGGCGGTGTCTACACGGTGATCGGCTACCGGCTCACCGAGGAGCCGTTCGGGCTGCCGCAGGGCATCGTCGGCTCGATCTTCCTGGTCTACCTGGTGGGTACGGTGTCGGCGTCCACGGCGGGCCGTCTGGTGGGCCGGCTCGGCCGCCGGGGCGCGCTGTACCTGGCGGGCGGTACGACGGCCGCGGGCCTGCTGCTCTCGGTGGCGCCGTCGCTGCCGCTGGTCCTGCTGGGCCTGGTGCTGATCACGGCGGGCTTCTTCGCGGGCCACGCGGTGGCCTCTTCCGCGGTCAGCAAGACGGCCACCCACGGCCGGGCCCAGGCTTCGGCCCTGTACCAGTCGGCGTACTACATCGGCTCCAGCGTCGGCAGCACGGTCGGCGCGCTGGCGTTCCACGCGGACGGCTGGTCCGGGACGGTGGGGGTCGGCCTGCTGGCGGTCGCCGGGGTCGTCACCATCACGGTGCTCGGCACGCGCGCGGCCCGGCGCTCGGTGGTGGCCGCCGCGCACTGAGGCAAGCCGTGAGGCGCGCCGGGAACTGCTCTGCGACCTGCGCCTTTTCCCACTCGGGGGGCCGTTGTCAGTCCCCTGCGGTAGCTTCCCAAGTGGCGCGAAGATGCGCCCCGGGAACGGCCACAGGGGTGGGTGGACGATGAGCAATGGCACGGCGACGACAGACCTCGACGTCGCACTGGAGAAACACCGGACCGAGCTGACCGGGTACTGCTACCGGATGCTCGGCTCCTCCTTCGAGGCCGAGGACGCGGTGCAGGACACCCTGGTGCGGGCCTGGCGGAGCTACGACAGGTTCGAGGGCCGCTCCTCGCTCCGCTCGTGGCTGTACCGGATCGCGACGAACGTGTGCCTGGACATGCTGACGGCGGGCAACAAGCGGGCGCGGCCGATGGACCTCACCGAGTCGACCCCGCTCGCCCAGGCGGCCCTGTCCCCACGGCCGGACCACACATGGCTGGAGCCGGTGCCGGACGCCCGGGTGCTGCCCACGGTGGACGACCCGGCGGAGGCCGCCGTCGCGAAGGAGTCGGTCCGGCTGGCCTTCATGGCGGCCCTGCAGCAACTGCCGCCCAAGCAGCGGGCGGTGCTGATCCTGCGCGAGGTGCTGGCCTGGCGGGCGAGCGAGGTCGCCGAGCTTTTGGACACCACGGTCGCCTCGGTCAACAGCGCGCTGCAGCGGGCGCGGGCCACCCTCGCCGAGCGCGCGGACGCGAGCCCCGAGGGCGCGGTCTCGGACCCCCTCGACGAGGAGCAGCAAAAGCTCCTGGAGCGCTATGTGAAGGCCTTCGAGGGGTACGACATGACGGCGCTGACGGCGCTGCTCCACGAGGACGCCGTCATGACGATGCCGCCGTTCGACCTGTGGCTGCGCGGGCCGGCCGACATCACCGGCTTCATGACCACCCTGGGCGCCTCCTGCGCGGGCTCTCGTCTGCTGCCGGTGCAGGTCAACGGCCTGCCCGGGTTCGCGCACTACAAACCGGACCCGGACGACGGCGGGTTCAGCCCGTGGGCGGTGCAGGTGCTGGAGCTGTCAGAGGGCCGGATCACCGGTTTCCACTGCTTCCTCGACACCAAGCGCTGGTTCCCGCTCTTCGACCTGCCCCTCCACCTGGAAGCGGAGTCCGACGAGGTCGAGCAGGGCGGGTAGCGCGGGATCGGGGTCCCGCAGCCGGATCCGCCCGCCGGCTCGGCGGGCGGCCAGCTCCAGCCGTGCCAGCAGGTCCACGACGGCCAGCCCCGGGGGTCCGAGACCGCCCACGTCGCACACGACGACGCGGGCCGCGCCGGCCGCCAGCAGCTCCTGCACCTGCGCGCACAGCCCCGCCGCCTCGGCCCGGGTGACGGGGCCGAGCAGCGTGAGCACGGCGGGTTCCTGGGCGTCCACGTGCGGTAGACCGGCGGTCGGGGCGGAACTCATCGGGCCCGGCGGACCCGGACCGGACCGGACGGAGATCACATTGACCGGTTGCTCCTCCCCGCCGGAGGGTTGGCCCTGTGGCGGGGGTGCTGAGCGGGTTCGCGGTGATCGCGGTTGTCATCGGGGTGGGTTATGTGCTCGGGCGGCGGGGGACGCTCGGCGCGCAGGGCGGTGAGGTGCTGACGAGGCTGGCCTTCACGGTGGCCGGCCCCGCGCTCCTCTTCACGACCCTCGCGCGCGCCGACCTCTCGGTCCTCTTCTCCGCCCGGCTGCTCGTGACGGCGCTCAGTACGGCCGCCGTCTGCGGGATCTTCGTGGCGGCCGGCGTGCTGCGACGCTGGAGCGTGGGCCGTACGACGATCGGTGCCCTGTGCTCCGGTTACGTCAACTCGGGCAACCTCGGCATCCCGATCGCGGCGTACGTCCTGGGCGACGCGTCCCTGGTGGCCCCGGTGCTGCTGTTCCAGGTCGTCCTGGTGACCCCCGTCGCGCTCACGGTCCTGGACCTCTCCGGCATGGGCGAGAAGGGCACGCTGTGGCGGCGCCTGCTGACGCCGTTGCGCAATCCGATAGCCGTGGGCTCGCTGTCCGGGGTGGTGGTGTCGGCGGCGGGCTGGCACGTCCCCGGCCCGCTGCTGAACCCCCTCACCTTGATCGGCAACATGTCCGTCCCTGCGGCGCTGCTGGCCTTCGGCATGTCACTGCACGGAAGTTCGGCTCCCGGCCGGGGACGGGACCGCCAACTGGTCCTGCTGTCGGTGGCGTTGAAGTCGCTGGGCCAGCCCGCCGTGGCGTGGGCCCTGGCGAGGTACGTCTTCGGCCTGCACGGCGCGCCCCTGCTGGACGTGGTGGTCACCTCGGCCCTTCCGGCCGCCCAGAACCTCTTCACCTACGCCAGCCGCTACCGCGTGGCCGAGGGCCTGGCCCGCGAGTCGATCCTGCTGTCGACGGTGGTGTCGGTGCCGGTTCTGGTGGGGGTGGCGGCGGTACTGGGCTGATACCTGGTCAGTCGACGGGGAATTCGCCGGTGTCGATCGTCAGGTCGAACGGCGCCGGGAGCTTGATGGGATCGCCGAATTTCACCGCGCTGAGGACCCGGTAGACGTCACCCTTCGGTTCGCCGTAGAGGGTCGCGGTCGGGCCTCCCGGCGCCCAGCGGTCGATGAGGAGGTAGAGCGGGATACCGGCGGTGGCGTAGGCGGCGGCCTTGCTGACGCGGTCGTGGCGGGCGTTGGCCCTGGAGGTCACCTCGACGACGAGTTCGGCGAGGGCGGCGGGGAGATAGGAGTCCGTCTCCGGGGGCCCTGGCACCGGTGCCACCAGCAGGTCCGGGATGAGCATGCCCAGCCGTGACGGTACGGCGATCGACTGGGTCTGGAAGACCTCCCAGTCCTCAGAGATCACGGAGTAGAGGCGACGCTGGATGCGGGCCGCGATCACGTTGTGGCGGAACGCGGGAGAAGGTGACACGGTGATGATCCCCTCGATGATCTCCACCTTGCTGCCCTCGGGCCATTCCATCTCCTCCCAGTACCGGACGAGGTCGTCCCAGTTCTGGTCAGGGTCCTGGCTCACGGTGAGTGCGCTCATGGCGGTCTCCTCTTCGGTGCGTCACCGATCCCAGCATGCCGAACGGGACCGGCGGCGGTCCACCGGTCCCGTTCACTCCAAAGAGAAATCCCCTGGTCAGGCGATACGTTCCAGCACCACCGGCGTCGCCGTGAAGTCCGTGCCCTGCGCCGCGATGTCGTAGGAACCCTCCACCGCCTGCAGCGCGTACTCGAAGCGCTCGGGGGTGTCGGTGTGCAGGGTCAGCAGCGGCTGGCCCTCGGTCACCGTGTCGCCCGGCTTGGCGTGCATCTCGACGCCGGCGCCCGCCTGCACCGGGTCCTCCTTGCGGGCGCGGCCGGCGCCCAGGCGCCAGGCGGCGACGCCGATGTCGTATGCGTCGAGGCGGGTCAGGACGCCCGACGACGGGGCCTTGATCACGTGCTGTTCCTTCGACGTGGGCAGCGCGGCGTCCGGGTCGCCGCCCTGCGCCGCGATCATCCGGCGCCAGACGTCCATCGCCGAGCCGTCGGCGAGGGCCTTCGCCGGGTCGGCGTCCTTGATGCCGGCGGCGTCGAGCATCTCGCGGGCCAGGGCGATCGTCAGCTCGACCACGTCCGCCGGGCCGCCGCCCGCCAGGACCTCGACCGACTCGCGGACCTCGAGCGCGTTGCCCGCCGTCAGGCCGAGCGGGGTCGACATGTCCGTCAGGAGCGCGACCGTCCTCACGCCGTGGTCGGTGCCGAGGCCCACCATCGTGGACGCCAGCTCACGCGCGTCCTCGATCGTCTTCATGAAGGCGCCCGTGCCCACCTTCACGTCCAGGACGAGCGAACCCGTGCCCTCCGCGATCTTCTTCGACATGATCGAGGACGCGATCAGCGGGATCGCCTCCACCGTGCCGGTGACGTCGCGCAGGGCGTACAGCTTCTTGTCCGCGGGGGCCAGCCCGTCGCCCGCCGCGCAGATCACCGCGCCCGTCGTGTCCAGGACGTGCAGCATCTCCTCGTTCGAGAGCAGGGCGCGCCAGCCGGGGATCGACTCCAGCTTGTCCAGGGTGCCGCCGGTGTGGCCGAGGCCCCGGCCGGAGAGCTGGGGAACCGCCGCGCCGCAGGCCGCGACGAGGGGGGCCAGGGGCAGGGTGATCTTGTCGCCGACGCCGCCCGTGGAGTGCTTGTCGGCCGTCGGGCGGGACAGGGCGGAGAAGTCCATGCGCTCGCCGGAGGCGATCATGGCCGCCGTCCAGCGGGCGATCTCACGGCGGTTCATGCCGTTGAGGAGGATCGCCATGGCGAGCGCGGACATCTGCTCGTCGGCGACCTCGCCGCGGGTGTAGGCGTCGATGACCCAGTCGATCTGTTCGTCGGTCAGCTCGCCGCGGTCCCGCTTGGTGCGGATGACGGAGATGGCGTCCATGGCCATGGCTGGTGGCTTCCTTCCGGGAGGTGCGAAGTGCACGGCCCCCCTGCGAGCGGGGCAGGGGGGCCGTACGGCGTTACTTGGTGAGATGGTCCGGGCCGAAGGCCTGGGGCAGCATCTCGGACAGCGTCAGGACGCCCGCGGGGGTGTCCAGGAGGAGCTCCGGGCCGCCGAACTCGTACAGCAGCTGGCGGCAGCGGCCACAGGGCACCAGCAGGGCGCCCTCGCCGTCCACGCAGGTGAAGTGGGTCAGCCGGCCGCCGCCGGTGCGCTGCAGGTCCGAGACCAGGCCGCACTCGGCGCACAGCCCGAGACCGTAGGAGGCGTTCTCCACGTTGCAGCCGGTGACCGTGCGGCCGTCGTCGGTCCGGGCCGCCGCGCCGACCGAGAAGCCGGAGTAGGGGGCGTACGCGTGGGTCATCGCCTCCCGCGCCACCTCCCGCAGCGCCTCCCAGTCGAACCCGGCGGCTTGCTCCGTCACTTGCCCTGGCCCTTCCGGTACCGCATGCCGTCCGCCTTCGGCATCCGCAGCCGCTGCGCCGACAGGGACAGCACCAGCAGGGTGACGACGTACGGGGTCGCGCCGACGAAGTCGCTCGGGACCGTGTCGGTGAGCAGGTACCAGACCAGCACCAGCGCGGCCACGAGGAGGCTGATCCCGCCCTGCCACAGCGAGGTGCGGTACAGCTTCCAGCCGGCCATGAGGACGAGCAGGACGACCAGCACCAGCAGCAGCGCGTGGACGGTCGTGCCGCCGTTGCGCAGCTGGAGCGCGTCGGAGTAGCCGAACAGTCCGGCGCCCATCGCCAGGCCGCCCGGGCGCCAGTTACCGAAGATCATCGCCGCGAGGCCGATGTAGCCGCGGCCACCGGTCTGGCCCTCCAGGTAGCTGTGCGAGGTGACCAGGGCCAGGAAGGCACCGCCGAGGCCGGCGAGGCCGCCGGAGACGGCGACGGCCGCGTACTTGTAGGTGTAGACGTTGACGCCGAGCGACTCGGCGGCGGTCGGGTTCTCACCGCAGGAGCGCAGCCGCAGACCGAACGGGGTGCGCCACAGGATCCACCAGCTGCCGACGAAGAGCACCGCGGCCAGGACCGTGATCACGGACAGGTGGGTGATCAGGCCGCCGAGGATGCCGGCGAGGTCGGAGACCAGGAACCAGTGGTGGTTCTCGATCGAGTGCAGGCCGTCGGAGAGGCCGGGCACGGTGACGTCGGGCAGCGGGTCCACCGGCGGGGACTGCTTGGGGTTGCCGCCCGCGTTCGCCGCGGCGCCGCCGGCGAAGAACAGCTTGGCGAGGTACTGGGTGGCGCCGAGCGCCAGCAGGTTGATCGCGACACCGGAGACGATGTGGTCGACACCGAAGGTGACGGTGGCGACGGCGTGCAGCAGGCCGCCGAGGACGCCGAAGCCGATGCCGGCCAGCAGGCCGAGCCAGGGGCTGGACTGCCAGCCGACCCAGCCGGCGCCGAAGGTGCCGAGGATCATCATGCCCTCGAGGCCGATGTTGACCACGCCGGCGCGCTCGGACCACAGGCCGGCGAGACCGGCGAGACCGATCGGCACGGCGAGGCCGAGGGCGGCACTGACCTGCCCGGCGGAGTCGAGGTCCTGCGAGCCGGTGATCATACGGATCGCGGCCAGGAGCAGCAGCGCACCCGCGACGAGCAGGAGAACCTGGCCCCAGGAGCGGCCCGAGCGCTGCGGCGCGCCCGCCGCCTTGGGCGCCGCGGGCGGCGGCGCGTCGGTCATCGTGGCAGTCATCACGCCACCTCCTGCTTCTTCGTCGTGGCGGCCTGGGCGGCGAGTTCGGCGCCGACCTTCTGCTGCTGGCGCTTGAGGCCGTAGCGGCGTACGACCTCGTAGGCGATGACGACGCACAGGACGATGACGCCCTGGATGACGCCGAGGATCTCCTTGTCGTAGCCCTGGAACTCCAGGTGGTTGGTGGTGCGCTCCAGGAAGCCCCACAGCAGGGCGCCGAGTGCGATGCCGACCGGGTTGTTGCGGCCGAGCAGCGCGATGGCGATGCCGGTGAAGCCGATGCCCGCCGGGAAGTCGCTGCTGAACTGGTAGCTGTCGTTGAGCAGGGTCGGCATACCGATCAGGCCGGCCACCGCACCCGAGATGATCATGCTGGTGACGACCATCTTCTTCACCGACACACCGCTCGCGGTGGCCGCGCTCTCGGACTGGCCGACCGTGCGCAGGTCGTAGCCGAACCGGGTGCGGCCGAGAACGAACCAGTACGCGATGCCGACGAACACGGCGATGAAGATGAAGCCCCACAGCACGCCGGCCGGGCCGGTGTCGATGGTGAAGAAGTGCGAGGCCGACGGCAGCGGCTTGGTGGCGACGACGGTGCCGCCCTGCTGGAGCTGGGCCAGCTTTCCGGGCTGCAGCAGGTAGGCGATGATCGCGGTGGCGATCGAGTTCAGCATGATCGTCGAGATGACCTCGCTGACGCCGCGGGTCACCTTGAGCACGCCGGCGATGGCCGCCCACAGGGCGCCGGTCGCCATCGCGCAGAGGAGGATCAGCAGGATGGAGAGCCAGCCGGGCAGGGTCAGCGCACCGCCGAGGACCGCGGCGAAGAACGCGGCGAGCCGGTACTGGCCGTCGACGCCGATGTTGAACAGGTTCATCCGGAAGCCGATGGCCACCGAGACGCCCGCGAGGTAGTACGTGGTCGCCTTGTTGAGGATGTAGACCTGGCTGTCGCTGGCGAAGCCGTAGGTCAGCATGTCGTTGAAGGCGGGACCGGGGTTCTTGCCGGTTCCGAGGATCACCAGGGCGGTGACGACGAGCGCGGCGACGACCGCCAGCACCGGCGCGGCGATGCCGAGGAAAAGCCGCTCCTTGTCGATCCGTGAGGTCAGCTTGTTCATCGCTCGTCGTCCTCTGTGTGCTCCAGGTGGCCGGTGGCCGCACCCGTCATGGCGGAGCCCAGCTCTTCGGGGGTGATGGTGGCGGGGTCGGCGTCGGCGACCAGGCGGCCGCGGTACATCACCCGCAGGGTGTCGGAGAGGCCGATCAGCTCGTCCAGGTCGGCGGAGATCAGCAGCACGGCCAGACCCTCGCGGCGGGCCTCACGGATGTAGTCCCAGATGGCCGCCTGCGCACCGACGTCCACACCGCGGGTGGGGTGGGCGGCGATGAGCAGCTTGGGGTTGTGGCTCATCTCGCGGCCGACGATCAGCTTCTGCTGGTTGCCGCCGGACAGCGAGGCCGCGGTCACGTCGATGCCGGGGGTGCGGACGTCGTAGGCCTGCACGATCCGCTCGGTGTCGGCGCGGGCGGCCTTGATGTCGATCAGTCCGCCGCGCGAGTTGGGCTTCTCGGTGACGTGGCCGAGGATGCGGTTCTCCCACAGCGGCGCCTCGAGGAGCAGGCCGTGGCGGTGGCGGTCCTCGGGGATGTAGCCGATACCGGCCTCGCGGCGGTCACGGGTGGGGGCGTGGGAGATGTCGGTGCCGTCGAGGGTGATCACGCCGACGTCGGGGTGGCGCATGCCCATGATCGCCTCGACCAGTTCGGACTGGCCGTTGCCCTCCACGCCGGCGATGCCGAGGACCTCGCCCTTGTGGATGGTGAGGGAGATCTGGTCCAGGATGATCCGCTCGATGCCCTCCAGGTCGGTCTGCGCGAGGTGCAGGCCTTCGACCTTCAGCATCGGGACGTCCGTGACGGTGGACTCCGAGGTCTCCGGGGTGGGCAGTTCGCTGCCGACCATCATCTCGGCGAGCTGCCTGGGGGTGGTGCGGGACGGCTCGGCGGTGCCGACCGTGGTGCCGCGCCGGATGACGGTGATCTCGTCGGCGACGGAGAGCACCTCGCCCAGCTTGTGGGAGATGAAGATGACGGTGAGGCCCTCGGACTTCAGCTCGCGCAGGTTGTCGAAGAGGGCGTCGACCTCCTGCGGCACGAGCACGGCGGTCGGCTCGTCCAGGATGAGGGTCTTGGCACCGCGGTAGAGGACCTTGAGGATCTCCACGCGCTGGCGGTCGGCGACGCCCAGCTCCTCCACGAGGACGTCGGGGCGGACGTTCAGGTGGTACGCGTCGGAGATCTCCTTGATCTTCGCGCGGGCCTTGCCGCCGATGCCGTGCAGCTTCTCCGCGCCGAGGACGACGTTCTCCAGCACGGTGAGGTTGTCGGCGAGCATGAAGTGCTGGTGCACCATGCCGATGCCGCGGGCGATGGCGTCGCCGGGGTTGTGGAAGACGACCTGCTCGCCGTTGACGGTGATCGTGCCCTCGTCCGGCTGCTGCATGCCGTAGAGGATCTTCATCAGGGTGGACTTGCCGGCGCCGTTCTCACCGCACAGGGCGTGGACGGTGCCCGTGTGGACCGTGATGTCGATGTCGCGGTTGGCGACGACGCCGGGGAAACGCTTGGTGATGCCGCGCAGTTCGACGGCAGCGGGAGGGCTGGACGCGTTGATGGCGCACTCTCCTCGGGGAAAGGGGCTGCATAGGGGAGGTGGCAGGCGTCGGCGACGCTAGCGCGGCAACTCCGCGCTACACGCGTAGAGTTGACACATTGTTATGGCTCGGCGAGGCGTCGCGGGGACGACGTTCCCTCGCCGAGCCGAGGTCCGACGGGCCGGCCGGTCCGTCAGGCGAACCGGCCGGATCCGTCAGGGTCGCGGGTTCGTCTTGACCTTGATCTTGCCGTCGACGATCTTCTTCTTCGCGGCGTCCAGCTTGGGCTGGATGTCCTTGATGAAGCCGCCGCTCGTGGCGAGCGAGACACCGCCCTTGGCGAGCGAGTAGACGTTGTTGCCGGTCAGCGGCTTGCCGTCCTTGACGGACTTGATGAAGTCGTACACACCGACGTCGACGTTCTTGACCATGGAGGTCAGGAACGAGCTCTTGTACTGGGCCAGACCCGGGATGTTGTACTGGTCCGAGTCCACGCCGATGCCCCAGGCGCCCTTGACGCCGTGCACGGCCTCGATCGCGCCGTTGCCGGAGGAGCCGGCCGCGGTGTAGATGACGTCGGCACCCTTGTCCAGCATGCCCTGCGCGGCCTGCTGACCCTTGTCCGGGCTGGAGAAGCCGGAGAAGTCCTGGCCGTGGGACAGGTACTGGACGTCGACCTTGACCTTGGGGTTGGTGTCGTGCACGCCCTGGACGTAGCCCGCCTCGAACTTCTGGATCAGCGGGTTGTCGACACCGCCGATGAAGCCGACGTGGTCCTTCTTGGTCTTCAGCGCGGCGGCGACACCGGCCAGGTAGGAGCCCTGCTCCTCGGTGAACGTGATGCTGTTGACGTTCTTGCCGTCCACGACCGAGTCGACGATGCCGAAGCTGGTCTTCGGGTACTTCGCGGCGATCTTGGTCACGGCGGGGGCGTAGGAGAAGCCGACGGCGACGATCGGGTTGTAGCCCGCGTCCGCCAGGTCCGACAGACGCTGCTCACGGTCGGCCTCGGTGTCCGAGGTCTTCGCGGTCAGCTCCTTGACGGAACCGTCGAAGTCCTTCACGGCCTTGTCGGCACCGCGCGCGGCGGAGTCGTTGAAGGAACGGTCACCACGGCCGCCGACGTCGTAGGCGAGACCGATCTTGACACCCTTGCCGCCGCCGGAGGGGGACGACCCGGTGGTGTTGTCGGAGGAGGTGCTGCCACAGGCTGTGGCAGTCAGGGCGAGAGCTGCGGTGGCGATACACGCAGCGGAAAGCTTGGCTACCCGGCGCACGGGAAGGCTCCTTCACCTGACCTGAGCGCCGTGTCGGCGCTTGATGTGAGCACCATGCCAGTGCTCGGGCCGGAACGCCCCGTCGGCGTCGGCTTCGCGGCATCGTAACGCGCGTAGATGTCGCAAAAAACCCCCTCTCGAAGCCGTTATCGATTCGAGGCAAACAGCATCTGAACTCGGGCTCTCAGCCCTCTCACGCCGTTGTTGCGCACCGTGCACGAATGGCTTACGAGCGTGTTGCGCCGGTCAGGGGAAGGGCCCCCGGGCCTCGGCGCACGCCCCCCGGGGGCCTGTTTTCAGCCCCGTGTCCCGCTCGGCTCGCTCAGCCGTGTGCCCCGTCCGGCCCGCTCAGCCCTGTACTCCGTTCGGCTCCAGGAAGGCGGCCGCCGTGAACATCTCCACGCCGACCGTGATCGCGGACTCGTCGGCGTCGAAGTCGCCCTGGTGCAGATCGCGCACCGTGCGCTCGCCGGGCCGGCGCACACCGAGGCGGGCCATGGCGCCGGGCACGTGTTCCAGGTACCAGGAGAAGTCCTCGCCGCCGAGGCTCTGCTCGGTGCTCTCCACGGCGTCCCGGCCGCGCCGCGCGACCATGGCCCGGCGCAGCAGCTCGGTGGACTCGCGGTCGTTGACGACCGGCGGCACCCCGCGTACGTAGGTGATCTCGGACTTGGCCCGGTGCAGGGTGGCGACCTCGTCGATGGCCGCGTGCACGATGTCCGGGGCCTCCCGCCAGGCCTCCAGGTCCAGGCAGCGCACGGTCCCGGACAGCTCGGCGTGCTGCGGGATCACGTTCGGCGCGTGGCCCGACTCGATGCGGCCCCAGGTGAGAGCCAGGCCCGCGCGGGTGTCGACGCGGCGGGCGATCAGCGCGGGCACGTCGACGGCGACCCGGGCGGCGGCGGTGACCAGGTCGGTGGTCAGATGCGGCCGCGCGGTGTGCCCACCGGGGCCGTCCAGGGCGATCTCCAGCCGGTCGCACGCACTGGTGATCGCGCCGTGCCGCAGCCCGATCTTCCCGGCGTCGACCCGGGGGTCGCAGTGCACGGCGAGGATCCGCCCGACCCCCTTCAGCACGCCCTCCTCGATGGCGTCCAGGGCCCCGCCGGGCAGCACCTCCTCGGCGGGCTGGAAGAGCAGCCGTACCGGCCGGGGCAGCAGCCCCTTGGCGTGCAGGTCGGCGAGGACCAGGCCGGTCCCGAGTACGACGGTCGTGTGCACGTCGTGACCACAGGCGTGCGCCCGGTCGGGCACGGTCGACCGGTACGGGCAGTCGGCCTTGGTGTCCGGGATGGGCAGGGCGTCGATGTCCGCGCGCAGCGCGAGCAGCGGGAGGGACGACCGCTCACCCTCCGCAAGCCCGATGTCACACACGAGTCCGGTCCCCTTGGCGAGCACCCGTGGGCGAAGCCCCGCCTGCTCCAGCCGCTCCTTGATCGCGGCGGTCGTACGGAACTCCTGATTGCCCAGCTCAGGGTGCATGTGCAAGTCGCGACGGAAGGCGACGAGTTCGGCGTGCAGGGCTTCGCTCAGCACGCCGGGGAGCACATCCCCCGCGAGGCCGGCCTCGGACTCTAGGGACATCAATTGCTTCACCCTCTGAAGGGTAGGACGCCCGGCTGGTCAACTACCCCTCGATCAACAAAAGTTCAGCCCGTTAGGGGAAGAAAATCTGACCGGCGGACGCATGGCGGCGGACTCTGGTGGGTAAAACCCTTCTTTCCTCCTTCCACGGATACCACGCCTCGGCACACTCACGCTCGCCGTGTCCACGAACCGGACCCCAGCGCGGCCCGCGCGCCGCTAGGGTCCGCTCCGGTGGCCGGGCACCCGCTGGACCGCGCCCTGATCACCGCCTTGGCCGAACTGATCACGCGGGCCGGCACGGCGCCCGTGGGCCTGTCCCCGCGATGGTGACCCCGGCCCGCGACCCGTACCCCCAACTCCGGTTCCACGCCACGCTGATGGCGACGGTACGGCGGGGTAGGCGGAGGGATCCGTTCCTCGTGCCGTTGTCGGTGCCCCCCGCTAGAGTCCCGTACCAAGATCCGTGGAGCGAGATCCGAGGGGGAATCTGCCATGGCCGGCGCCGACAGCAGCGCGTACGAGGGTTTCACGGCCGAGGAGCGGGCCGCGATGAAGGAGCACGCCCGGGAGCTGAAGACGGCGGCCCGGCGCAGCTCGCGTGCGGAGAAGGCGGCGCAGGCCGAGCAGGACGTGCTCGCGAAGATCGCCGAGATGCGGGACCCGGACCGGATCATGGCCGAGCGCGTCCACGCCGTGATCACGTCCACCGCCCCGGACCTCGCGGCGAAGCTCTGGTACGGCATGCCCGCCTACGCGCTGGACGGCAAGGTCGTCTGTTTCTTCCAGAGCGCGGAGAAGTTCAAGTCGCGCTACGCGACCCTCGGCTTCAGCGACCAGGCCAAGCTGGACGAGGGCACGATGTGGGCGGCCGGTTTCGCCCTCACCGAGGTGACCCCCGAGGCGGAGGAGCGGATCGCGGCCCTCGTGAAGCGGGCGGTGGGCTGAGCCCCCGGCCCGCGGCTAGGCCAGGCTCGAGACCGCCGCCAGCCGGTGCACGTCCCGGGCCGTGCCGGTGACCCCGGACAGGAATCCCTGCGCCCGCGGGGACGCGGTCTGGGTCAGCCAGGCCGGGTCGATGTCGCACACGGCCACCTTCACCCCCGTGCCCGCGAGGGCCAGCGGCAGGGTGTGGACGACCGTCGACGGGAAGCTGAGGATCGTACGGCCGATCGGGCCCCGGCGGGCGATCACCTCCAGGGGGAGGTCGGGTCGGACGATCTCCAGGCCCGTCTCCGCCGCCAGGCGGTGGAGTTTGTCCGTGCTCTCCCTCCGGTGCGCGAAGTAACGCGTCGCGCCGTGGGTCCTGGCCAGGTGGTGGACCGCCTCCAGATAGGCCCCGTCGTCCACGACACCCGTCTCCACCAGGGACGTGCCGACCATGTCCGCGCCCTTGGTGATGCGCGGCGGACCGAAGCGGGCCCGGGTCCAGGAGAAGTCGTTGGCCGTGACCGTCACCCCGTCCGGGGTCTCGGTCACCGGCATCGAGGAGAAGACCTCGACCCTGCGGCGCGCGCTCGGCGTCAGCCGGCGGCGGGCCGAGGAGGACACCGGGGCGAACAGCAGGTCCCTGACGCCCGGGCGGCCGCCCTTGCGGTGCCAGCGGACCAGCCGCTCGCCCCGGGCCAGCTGGGCGACGAACTCCATCGTCGCCGTGCCGTCGTCGACCACCACGAGGTCCTTCGCACGGGTGATCGTCAGCAGCAACTGCACGTACCGCGAGAACGGATCGCCCATGACGATCCGGTCGGCGCGCCGCAGGGCCCCCGCCAGGCCGCCGATCGTCTGGAACGGGGCCGCCGGGCCGCCCCGCGCCTCCTCCCAGCGCACCCGGTACCCCTCGTCCCGGGCCAGGTCCGCCATGCGGCGCAGCTGGCCCCGGGTCATGGGGTCGGTCGGGGACAGGACGACGACCGTGAGGTCCGCGCCGGCCGGTGGCGTGTCGCCGGTCACCGTCCGCCGTACCTGCGCGGGCACGGACGGAAGCGGGTCCGTGCCGGGCAGCGGGTCCGGCTCCGCACCGCGCAGGCCCTGCAGGTGCGCCCACTCCAGTACGTTCAGCAGCTGGACCGGGCTCTCCACGAAGGCGAGCGTGCGGGGAGGGTGGCCGGCGTGACCGGCGCGGGGGCTCATCGGCGTGCGACCGTCCCGTCGTAAGGGGCTCAAGGTGCCGGGGTTCAGACCGTGACGGGCTCGCCGGCCGCGGCCGCGATCTCCGCCTCGGCGACGACACCGGCGACGCGGCGCAGCTTCTTCATCGGGCCGAGCTCGGAGTCGTAGACCTTCTTGACGCCGTCGCCCAGGGAGGCCTCGATCGTGCGGGTGTCACGCACCAGGCGGGTGAGACCCTGCGGCTCCACCGAGGCGGCCTGGTCGGAGCCCCACATGGCGCGGTCGAGGGTGATGTGACGCTCGACGAAGGTCGCCCCGAGCGCGACCGCGGCGAGGGTGGTCTGCAGGCCGGTCTCGTGGCCTGAGTAGCCGATCGGGACGTTCGGGTACTCCTTCTCCAGCGTGTTGATCACGCGGAGGTTCAGCTCGTCGGCCTTCGCCGGGTAGGTCGAGGTGGCGTGGCACATGAGGATGTTGTCGGAGCCGAGGACCTCGACCGCGTGGCGGATCTGCTTCGGGGTCGACATGCCGGTGGAGAGGATGACCGAGCGACCCGTGGCGCGCAGCGCGCGCAGCAGCTCGTCGTCGGTCAGGGAGGCGCTGGCCACCTTGTGGGCGGGGACGTCGAACTTCTCCAAGAAGGCGACGGCCTCGGTGTCCCACGGGGAGGCGAACCAGTCGATCCCCTTCTCCTTGCAGTACTCGTCGATCTGGCGGTACTCGTCCTCGCCGAACTCCACGCGGTGGCGGTAGTCGATGTAGGTCATCCGGCCCCAGGGGGTGTCGCGCTCGATGTCCCACTGGTCGCGCGGGGTGCAGATCTCCGGGGTGCGCTTCTGGAACTTGACCGCGTCGCAGCCGGCCTCGGCGGCCACGTCGATCAGCTTGAAGGCGTTCTCCAGCTCACCGTTGTGGTTGATGCCGATCTCGCCG
This sequence comes from Streptomyces sp. NPDC037290, assembly GCF_055603245.1. Lineage (NCBI taxonomy): Bacteria > Bacillati > Actinomycetota > Actinomycetes > Kitasatosporales > Streptomycetaceae > Streptomyces > Streptomyces sp. NPDC037290. The sequence goes on from NZ_JBVJVZ010000017.1 coordinate 36,876, forward strand.
CAGATGTAGACGGGACGGCCGGGGCCGACCTCGCGCGAACCAAACGTACGCAGACGGGAGTTGGTGCTCATCAGGGGGATGTCCTTACTTGGGGAGGGAATCGAGAGAGGGGCCGAGGATCCAGCTGGCGATCTCTCGGATCGCGCCGTCACCGCCGGGGAGGGTGGTGACCGCGCGTGCGGCGCCGCGCACGACGTCGTGGGCGCTCGCGACCGCCACGGGCCAGCCCACGAGGGCGAAGCAGGGGAGGTCGTTGACGTCGTTGCCGACGTAGAGCACGCGCTCCGGCGCGATGCCCTGCTCCTCGCACCACTGCTTCAGCGCGAGGTCCTTGCGGTCGATGCCGTGCAGCACGGGAAGCTTCAGCTTCCGGGCGCGGGCGGCGACCACAGGGTTCTGTTCCGTGGACAGGATCAGCATCTTCAGGCCGCTCTTGCGCAGGGCCGCGATGCCGAGGCCGTCGCCGCGGTGCACGGAGACGAACTCCCGTCCTTCGGAGTCGATCAGCACCCGGTCGTCGGTCTGGGTGCCGTCGAAGTCCAGTACGACCGCGTCGATGTCGTCGGCGGTCGGCAGCGACCCGGGGCGGTCCGCGTCGAACAACGGGGCCAGCGCCCGTGCGCGCGCGAGGTCGTGCGGGTCGTCGATCTCCAGCACGCGCGCGGGGTCGGTACGCACGAGTTCCGTACGGCCGAAGAAGCGGTGCTGGTGCTTGCGGAAGCCGGCCGCGTCCATCGCGTAGGCGGCGCCGGTCTCCAGGAAGTCCTGGGGGCGGTCCTGGCGGCGCGGACGGTACGACTTGTCGTGGTTGACGCCGTAGCCTCCGGCGGTCGGCGCGGGACCGGCGGGGCCGCCGTCCGCCGCCGCGGCAACCGGGGCCGTGCCGGGTCCGGCCGGCGCGCCGGTGGCCGCGGGCTCGCTGTGCGCGGCGAGCTCGTCGACCGCGTCCCGCCAGACGAAGCCGTGGAACGGCGCGACCGTCAGCGCTGTGTCCGCGCCCTGCTCGATCACCGCCGACGCGACCCCGTCTATGTCCTCGCGGACGATGAACGGGCTGGTGCACTGCACGAGCAGGACCGCGTCGACCGCCGCGCCGTGCAGCGCCTCATGGGCGTCCATGGCGTGCAGGACCGCGGCCTCGGAGGTCGCCGTGTCCCCGGCGATGGCGGCGGGCCGCAGCACGACCTCGGCGCCGGCCTCCCGGGCGGCGGCGGCGATGGCCTGGTCGTCGGTGGAGACGACGACGTCGGTCACCAGCCGGCTCGCCCGGCACTCGCGCACCGCGCGGGCCACCAGCGGGACGCCGCCGACGGGCGCGAGGTTCTTCGCGGGCACGCCCTTGGAGCCGCCGCGGGCGGGGATCACCGCGAGCACGCGGCGCACCGAGGCGCCCTGGCCCGCTTCCGGGTTGGACATGGGAACTCCTTGGATGGTCCCTTGGAAGCCTTGGGGGGTCGTCACAGCTCTCCCATCCGCCGGATCACCGGGGCGACCCGCTGCACGCCGTGGCGGTAGGCGCCGCGTGCGGCGCGGCGCACGATCTGGCGGACCGGTCCTGGCTCCTTGTCGGCGGCGGGCGCGCCGGGCAGCGGGACGCCGTCGGGGCCGAGGTGGTGCCGGGCGAGGATGCCGGGCAGGTAGCCGGGCGCGGTCTCGGGGGTGTAGTAGGGGTTCAGGGGCGGCAGCCCCCCTGGGCGGCCCAGCAGCTCGGCGATGCGCTCGCGGGCGGCGTCGAAGGCCGTCTCGTACGTTCCGTCGGCGGCCACGCCCTGCCGGGCCACCCACTCCTCGTCCGGCACCGGCCGGTGTCCGGCGTCGAGCTGGTCCCAGGAGGCGAGGCACCCGGAGCCGGTGAAGTGGTGGTTGCCGAGCACCTCGCGCACGCCCAGGTCGGTCAGGATCACCGTGGGGACCCGGCGGTGCAGGGCCTCCAGGGCGGCCGTGGAGCTGACGGTGACCAGCAGGTCGGTGCGGTCCAGGACCTCGCCCATGTGGCCGTACACCAGGCGGAAGTTGGCGGGCAGCTCCTCGCCCTGCGCCAGCTTCTGGTACGGCAGCTCCTCGATGTGGGTGGTGTGTTCGCCGGGCTTGGAGCGCAGCTTCAGCAGCACCTCGCGCTCGGGGTGCCTGCGGGCGTGCTCGATGAGCCGGTTGAGGAGGTACGTACGGTCCTTGCGGCTGTCGGGCACGGACGGCTGGGCCGCGAACACCACGGTGTAACGGTCGTGTTCACCGGTGTACGGCGCCCCGCCGAGGAAGGGCAGCGCGACCTCGGTGACCGAGGAGGCGTCGGCGCCCACGCCCTCGTACACGGCGCGGAAACGGTCCGCGTCGTGGCGGGAGTTGGCGAGGACGAGGTCCGCGCCGTGCCGCAGCAGCAGCCCGTCGGCGAGCTTCTCGTAGACGACCCCGACGTAACCGGTGACGACGACGGGGCGCCTGCCGGCGCCCGCCCAGAGGGCGCGCAGCCCGTGCAGCATCGCCTGGACCCCGCCGCCGACCAGCGCCAGGACGAGGACGTCGTACGACGCGTCGTCCATGGCGCGCAGGAACTCGACGCCGGTGACCTCACGCAGGGAGTCCGCCTGGACGCCGACTTCCTTCAGCTGGCGGGCTGTCGGGGTGGCGCGTCCCCGCAGGAGGTAGCCGTCGAGCCGGATCTCGGCATCGGCGGGGGCGAGGCGCTGCGCGGTGAGCGCGCCCCACTTCCACCGGGTGTCGGAATCGGCGAGGACGGCGACCCGCAGGGACTTCGTAGCACTTGCTGGCACGCCGAAGACGCTAGGAAGCCATTCCGAGGTTCCGCCCAACCTGAATGCAACAAACGGTTAACAGCACATCGCCGAATGGCGAATCAGGCCGCGAGGGCACGCGAAAAAGGCCCGGTTCACAGCTTCGCCACGTGTCGTTCACCCAGTATCAAGCAGGCGGTCAAGACGAATGACGGGCTTCGTCCTAACGTTCAAGCCGTGGTCAAGCTCTCCGTCATCGTGCCGTTCTACAACGTGCAGCAATACGCGCCCGACACGCTCAGAAGCCTGAAGGCGAACGCGCGTGACGACTTCGAATTCATTCTCGTCGACGACTGTTCACGCGACGGGACACCAGAGATTCTCGCGCGCGCGGAGCGCGAGCTGCCCGGGGCCGTCCACGTCCGGCACGAGCAGAACGGAGGGCTGGCGACCGCCCGCAACACCGGTATCGACCGGGCGCGCGGCGAGTACCTGACCTTCCTGGACGGCGACGACTGGCTCGCCCCCGGCTACTTCCCGCAGCTGGTCTCCGCCATGGAGGACCTCGGCTGCGACTTCATCCGCACCGATCACGTGCAGTGCACCGCGCGGTCGCGCACGATCAACCGGGTGCCCGTCGGGCGGCGGAACGTGGTGCTGGACCCGCGGGAGGCGATCCTGCCCGCCGACCGGTCCACGTCCGTCGACTACGCGTACGCGTGGGCGGGCGTCTACCACCGCCGGCTGGTGGACAAGGGGCTGCTGCACTTCACCGACGGGCTGCGCACGGCCGAGGACCGGCCGTGGATCTGGAAGCTGCACCGGGAGGCGGAATCCTTCGCCGCGGTGAGTCTGCTCGGTGTGTTCTACCGGCGCGGAGTCGCCTCCTCGCTCACCCAGATCGGTGATGTCCGGCAGCTCGATTTCATTCGCGCGTTCGATCAGGTCATCGCGGAAACCGCCCAGGACCGGGATGCCGGCGAACTGCTGCCGAAGGCCGTCCGTACCTATTGCGCCATCATTTCCCATCATCTGGGATCCATCGAAAGGTTCGAGCCCGCGGTGGCGAAGAAACTGAAATCCATGAGTGCCGCGGCCCTGCGGCGCATGCCGCAGGACGTGCTGGACGACGCGCTGGACTCCATGGACCTCCAGCGCGCCACCAAGCTGCGCCGGCTGCGCCGCCGTCCCGCCCCCGCGGGGGCCGCCGCGTGACCACCCAGATCTTCCAGGCGTCGACGCTGTACGGCACGGCCACGCTCGCCGCCGCCCTGGACTCCGGCTGCTTCCGCCCGGCCGACCGGCGGATCCTGCTGGTCTGCAACAACGCGGCCACGCCCGAGACCACGCCCGCGCTGGACGAGGCGCCCGGCTTCGAGAAGCTGCGTGACCGCTTCGACGACGTGATCTCGTACAACGAGACCATCGTCCCGTTCCACCCGGGCGGCTGGGCGCCCCGCGGGGACGATCTGCCGCTCTGGGAGCGGTTCATGCGTCACGAGTGGCAACTGGGCACGGACGACGTGGAGTTGGCGGTCGAGTCGATCCAGGTCAATCCCTCCCTGGCACTCGCGCAGATCTTCACCGGCGCCCCGGTGACGGTCTACGCCGACGGCCTGATGTCCTACGGCCCCACCCGCAACAAGATCGATCCGCTGGTCGGCACCCGCGTGGACCGGGTGCTGCACCTGGACCTGGTGCCGGGTCTGAAGCCGTTGCTGCTCACCGAGTTCGACGTGCCGGGCGAGATCGTGCCGACGGCGGCCTTCACCAAGGTGCTCACCGAACTTGCGCCCCTCGGCGCCGAGTTGCCGGAGATCGAGGAGCCCGCGCTGCTGCTCGGCCAGTACCTGTCGGCGCTGGACATCCTCACCGCCGAGCAGGAGGAGAACCTGCATGTGCGGATGCTGAAGGGTGCGGCGGCGCTCGGCCACGCCAAGGTGGTGTTCAAGCCGCACCCGTCCGCCCCGGCCCGCTTCACCCGCTCGCTGGAGCAGGCGGCGGAGAAGCTGAAGGTCGAGCTGACGGTGCTCGACACGCCGGTCCTCGCCGAGGTGCTGTACCAGCGGATGCGTCCCGCGCTGGTCGTCGGCTGCTTCTCCACCGCCCTGCTCACGGCACAGGCGCTGTACGGCATCCCCGTCGCCCGGACCGGCACCGAAGGGCTGCTGGAGGGGCTGACGCCGTACGAGAACAGCAACCGGGTCCCGGTGACCATCGTGGACGCGCTGCTGCCCGACCTCGGCGACCGTGCCGCGGTCACCGAGCAGCGTCCCGGGATGGACGTCGAGGCGCTGGCCGCGCTGATCCGCGCGGTGGGCTTCGCGATGCAGCCGAAGATCTACCCGGGGCTGCGCACGGAGGCCGAGGGATGGCTCGCGAAGAACCTGAACGCCCACACCACGCGCTACTTCAAGCGCCGGCGGCTGACCTCGCTGGCGCTCCCCGGTGGGGTGCCGGCCCAGCTGGCGTTCATCCCGCGCAACGCGACGGTCCGCCGGGTGGCCCGCAAGGCGCGCAGTCTGCGCCGGGGTGTACGCGGTTAGCAGGGCCGGGCAGCGGGCCGCACCAGGCCGGTGAGCCATCAGCAGCCGGCCCCACAACCGATTCAGGAAGGAAAGCGCACATGGCTGCTGCACCCCCCGGCCTCACCGCCGCCCCCGGCCCGCTGATACCCCGGACGGCTGCCGCCCCGGTGTCCCCCCGCGGGCGCGGGAGCCGTCTGCTCGCCCTGGACGGTCTGCGGCTCGTCGCCGCGCTGATGGTCTGCCTCTACCACTACGCCGGTCGGGGCGGCCCGGTCTCCGCGTCCTGGCACGCGAGCCCGGCCCATCTCTTCCCGACGCTGTCCCGGGCTGCCGTCTACGGCAACTTCGGAGTCCAGTTCTTCTTCGTCATCAGCGGTTTCGTGATCTGCATGAGCAGTTGGGGCCGCAGCCTCGGTGACTTCTTCCGCTCCCGGGTCGCGCGCCTGTACCCGGCGTACTGGGTCGCGCTGGTCCTCGTCACCGCGGCGTCCCTCGCGCTGCCGGTCGTCGTCCGCGCGGTCCGCCTGGACGAGTTCCTGGTCAACCTGACGATGCTGCAGCAGCCGATGGGCGCGACCCGGGTGCTGGGCGTGTGCTGGACGCTCTGGGTCGAGGTCCGTTTCTACGCGCTGTTCGCGCTGCTCGTCGTCCTGCGCGGGGTGACCTACCGCCGGGTGGTGCTGTTCGCGTGCGTCTGGACCCTGGCGGCCGTCCTGTGCCACTCGTCCGGCAACGAACTGCTCCACCAGGTGGTCATGCCCGAGTACGCCCCCTTCTTCGTCGGCGGTCTGGCGCTGTACCTGATCCACCGCTTCGGCAGCGACCTGCTCGCGTGGGGCGTCGTCGCGATGTCCTGGCTGCTCGCCCAGAGCGAGGCCACCAGCGGGCTGTGGGGCCCGCACCCGCACCGCGACCCGTACGTCGTCGTCCTGATCGTCACCGTCGCCTACGGGGCCGTCGCCGCCGTGGCGCTGGGCTGGACGCGGCGGGCCTCCTGGCCCTGGCTGGTCACGGCCGGCGCGCTGACGTACCCGTTCTATCTGGTCCATGAGCACCTGGGCTGGTTCGTCATCCGGGTGCTGCGCCGGGGGCTCGGCCTGCCCGCGTGGCCGACGCTCGTCCTCACGGTGCTCGGCATGCTGGTGCTGGCGTGGCTGATCCACCGGTTCGTGGAGAGGCCGTTCGGCCCGCGGCTGAAGCGGGCGCTCAAGCCGGTGCGGATCCCGGCCGGCTGATCCCGTACCGCGCCCCGATCCCCGCGATCACGACCGCCAGTCCTTCCTCGAACTGGCGGTCGTAGTCGTCGAAGAGCAGCTCGCCGGCCGCCGCGGCGAGCGGGAAGTCCGCCAGCCGGCGGGCCCGCTCCGCTACGTCGTACCCCTCCCGGCGCTCACCCCGCAGGGGCCGCACGCCCTGTTCCTCGGTGACGAAGCCGATGGTGTAGGCGTGGGCCGTCCGCCCCGCGTCGACCGCCTGGGCGAGGGTGAACCCGGCGTCGGCCAGCAGCCGGAGGTTCGCCTCCAGGGCGGGGGCGTGCTCGGTGCCCGTGAAACGTGAGCCGCTGAAGACCTTGGCGCCGTCGCGGTAGCCGAGCAGGGCCGCCCGCAGTCCGCGGTTCGCCTTCAGCAGTCGCTCCTGCCAGCTGTCGTCCGGATCGAGCGGGTTCGCGGCGACCATCCGCCGGTACATCTCCGTCGCCATCTCGTCCAGCAGCGCCTGCTTGTCCTTGAAGTGCCAGTACAGCGCGGGTGCCTTGACGTCCAGCTCGCCGGCGATCGCACGCAGGGTCAGGCCGTCCAGACCGGCCTCGTTCAGCAGGCGCAGCGCGGTGCCGGCGACGCGTCGGCGGTCCAGGGGGGCGCGTTTCTCGGGGCTCACACTTGACAGCTTAACAGCGTTAAGGGCACGCTCACGGGCGCGGCACTTAACGACGTTAAGGGGAATCATGATGGATGTCCTGATCGTGGGGGCGGGTCCGACGGGTCTGGCCCTCGGCATCGACCTCGCCCGGCGCGGGGTGGACGCCCTCGTGGTGGAGCGGGCCGAGGGCCTGTTCCCCGGCTCGCGCGGCAAGGGGCTCCAGCCGCGCACCCAGGAGGTCTTCGAGGACCTGGGCGTCCTGGAGGCGATCCGGGCGGCCGGCGGTCCGTACCCGGCCCGGATGATCTGGAAGGACGGCGAGCGGGCCGGCGAGCAGCAGATCTTCGACGCGATCGAGGCGGACGAGGGCACGCCGTACACCGAGCCGCTGATGGTCGCTCAGTGGCGCACGCAGGAGGTGCTGTACGCCCGGCTGACCGAGCTGGGCGGAACCGTCTCCTTCGGGCGCGAGGTGACCGGCCTCGGGCAGGACGCGGAGGGCGTGACCGTGCGGTTCGCCGACGGCAGGACCGCCCGCGCCCGGTACGTCGCCGCCGCCGACGGGGGCCGGTCGGCCGTCCGGCGCGCCGTGGGCGTCGGCATGACCGGGGAGAGCGTCGACCCCGCGCCGTTCCTGGTGGCGGACGTACGGCTGACGGGCCTGGACCGCGGCCACTGGCACACGTTCATGAGGACCGACGGCACCGGCGTCGGCCTGTGCCCGCTCGCCGGGACGCCCGACTTCCAGCTGCAGGCGCGCCTCGCGGAGGGCACGGATCCCGACCTGTCCCTGGACGGCGTCCGCACGCTGGTGGCCGCGTACACGCACCTGGGCGCCGAGGACGTCACGGAGCTGCGCTGGGTCTCCGGCTTCCGGCCGCGCACCGGCCTCGCGGACCGGTTCCGGGCGGGCCGGGTCCTGCTCGCGGGCGACGCGGCGCACGTCCACTCCCCGGCCGGCGGCCAGGGCCTGAACACCGGCGTCCAGGACGCCTACAACCTGGGCTGGAAGCTGGACGCGGTGCTGCGCGGCGGGGCGCCGGACTCCCTCCTGGACACCTACGAGGAGGAGCGCCGGGCGAACGCGGCGGCCGTGCTGGACCTGTCGACGGGCGTGCACCGCGGTGAGGTGCGCCGCGGAGCGGCGACGGTGCAACTGGGGCTCGGCTACCGGGAGTCGTCCCTGAGCGTGGAGACCCGGCGGAACCCGGCCAGGGTCCGGGCGGGCGACCGCGCCCCGGACGGCACGGCGTCCGGCGTCCGCCTCTTCGACGCGTTCCGGGGACCGCACTGGACCCTGCTGGGCGCGGAGACCTCCGTCGCCGGCGTGCGGAGCCTGCCGGCGGCGCCGGAGTCATACGGCCCGGGCGTCTTCCTGATCCGCCCGGACGGCTGTGTGGGCTGGGCGGGCGACACGGCGGACGGGGTCGAGGCCTACCTGGCCGGGGTCGGCGCCTGACCCTCCTACGCGCTGGCCAGCGTCAGCTTCACCGCGAAGCCCAGGAACAGCGCGCCCGCCACGGAAGTGGCCGTCGCCGACAGGCGCTTGCGGCGGCGGAAGGCGGCGGCGAGGCGCGTGCCGCTGAATATCAGGGCACTGAGGTAGAGGAAGCTGGCCAGCTGGGCGAAGGCGCCGAGGACGACGAAGGACAGGGCCGGATAGGCATAGCCCGGGTCCACGAACTGAACGAAGAAGGCGACGAAGAACAGGATCGCCTTGGGGTTGAAGAGACTCACCACGAACGCCCGCCGGAAGGGCCACTCATATCCGGTGCCGGACGGGGCGTCCTCGGCCACGGCCTGCTCCCTGCGGGTCCGCCACATCTGCCAGGCGGCCCGCAGCATCCCGATCGCCAGCCAGGTCAGATATCCGGCACCGGCGTACTTCACGATCCCGAACAGCACGGCGTTGGCCTTGAGCAGGGAGGCGACTCCGGCGGCGGAGAGCGTCATGAGCACGGTGTCCCCGCACCACACACCGGCGGCCGCGGTGTAACCGGCCCGGACACCGCGCCGGGCGGCCACGGAGAGGACGTAGAGGGAGTTGGGGCCGGGCAGCAGGACGATCAGGACGAGTCCTGCCAGATAGGTGGGGAGGTCGATGACGCCGAACATGGAGAGGAGTGTCGCACGGGGGTACGACACTCCGGTTCCGGGAGTCAGAACACCTCCGACGGCTCGTACGCCCCCCAGACCCCGCGCAGGGCGTTGCACACCTCGCCCACCGTCGCCCGCGCCCGCAGCGCCTCCCGCATCGGGTACAGGACGTTGTCCTCCCCCTCCGCCGCCTTCCGCAGCGCGTCCAGTGCGGCGTCCACCGCCGCCCGGTCCCGCTCGGCCCGCAGCCCGGCCAGCCGCTCCGCCTGCCGGGCCTCGATGGCCGGGTCGACGCGGAGCGGCTCGTACGGCTCCTCCTCGTCCAGCCGGAAGCGGTTCACGCCGACGACCACCCGCTCCCCGGAGTCGGTCTCCTGGGCGATCCGGTAGGCGTTCCTCTCGATCTCGGCCTTCTGGAAACCCCGCTCGATCGCCGCGACCGCCCCGCCCAGGTCCTCGACCCTCCGCATCAGGCCGACGGCCGCCTCCTCGACCTCGTCCGTCATCCGCTCCACCGCGTAGGAGCCCGCGAAGGGGTCGACGGTCGCCGGGACGTCGGTCTCGTGGGCCAGCACCTGCTGGGTGCGCAGGGCCAGGCGGGCGGACTTGTCGGTCGGCAGCGCGATCGCCTCGTCGAAGGAGTTGGTGTGCAGGGACTGGGTGCCGCCGAGGACCGCGGCCAGGGCCTGGACGGCGACCCGGACCAGGTTCACCTCCGGCTGCTGGGCCGTCAGCTGGACGCCGGCCGTCTGGGTGTGGAAGCGGAGCATCAGGGACCTGGGGTTCCTCGCGCCGAACTCCTCCTTCATCACCCGCGCCCAGATCCTGCGCGCCGCGCGGAACTTGGCGACCTCCTCCAGCAGCGTCGTACGGGCCACGAAGAAGAAGGACAGGCGGGGCGCGAAGTCGTCCACGGACATCCCCGCCGCCACCGCCGTACGGGCGTACTCGATGCCGTCCGCCAGGGTGAACGCGATCTCCTGAACGGGCGACGCGCCCGCCTCCGCCATGTGGTAGCCGGAGATCGAGATCGTGTTCCACCTGGGGATCTCGGCGGCGCAGTACTTGAAGATGTCCGCCGTCAGGCGCAGGGAGGGCTTCGGCGGGAAGATGTACGTCCCGCGCGCGATGTACTCCTTCAGCACGTCGTTCTGGATCGTGCCCGTCAACTGGTCGGCGCGTACGCCCTGCTCCTCCGCCACCAGTTGGTACAGGAGCAGCAGGAGGGCGGCCGGGGCGTTGATCGTCATCGACGTGGAGACCTGGTCGAGCGGGATGCCGTCGAACAGCACCCGCATGTCCTCGACCGAGTCGATCGCCACGCCCACCTTGCCGACCTCGCCGTGCGCGAGGGGCGCGTCGGAGTCGTGGCCCATCTGGGTGGGCAGGTCGAAGGCGACCGAGAGGCCCGTGGTGCCGTGGGCGATCAGCTGCCGGTAGCGGGCGTTGGACTCGGCGGCCGTACCGAAGCCGGCGTACTGGCGCATGGTCCAGGGCCGTCCGGTGTACATGGTCGGGTAGACCCCACGGGTGAAGGGATACGCGCCCGGTTCGCCCAGTTTCCCGGCCGGGTCCCAGCCCTGGAGGGCCTCCGGCCCGTAGACCGGCTGGATCGGCAGGCCCGACTCCGACTCACGCGCCATGGATGCCTCCGCAGTACGTCCTGTCACCCCTCACCATGCCCCGTCGTTCACCGGCCCTCACGCGGGGAAGCATCCCCGGCATGAGGATCTCGCGAAGACCCGCCGCCGTACTCACCTCGGCCGCCTCCCTCGCCGCGCTCACCGCGCTGTGCGGCTGCACCGTGCAGCCCCTGGACACCGACGGCAAACCCAGGGCGCCGGTGCACGTGCTGCCCCCGGAACAGACCTCCGCGCACACGGCGCCCCCGTTCGGTCAGGCATCCGGGCAGGCACCTGGACAGGCCCCGGGAAACCTCCCGGCGAACCCCACCCGGACGGCCCAGCCGTCTACGGTCGTACCGGCCGCACCCCCGCCCCGCGTGCTGTGGTCGCGCGGCGACAGCGGGCCGGGCGTGCGGGAGCTGCAGGCGCGGCTGCGCCAGCTGGAGTGGCTGTTCGAGGGGCCGACGGGAACGTACGGCGCCCTGACCGAACGGGCCGTCAGCGGCTTCCAGGGCAAGCACGGTCTGCCGCAGACCGGGCGGACGGACTCCGTCACCTGGCAGCGGCTGGTGGGGATGACCCACGCACCCGGCACCTGGGAGCTGTATCTGATGGGCGGTCAGCCGGCCGGTCCGCCCGATCCGCGCTGTATGACCGGACGCGTCCTGTGCATCGACAAGACGACGCGGACGCTGCGCTGGATGGTCGGCGGCCGGACGCTGTCGACGACCGCGGTGCGGTTCGGAGCGCAGTACACGCCGACCAGGGAGGGTGTCTTCCACGTCTACTGGAAGTCACGGCACTGGGTGTCCACGCTCTACCACTCGCCGATGCCGTACGCGATGTTCTTCAGCGGCGGCGAGGCGGTGCACTACTCGTACGACTTCGCGGCGCGCGGCTACGCGGGCGCGTCGCACGGGTGCGTGAACGTCAGGGACGAGACCGCGATCGCCCAGTTGTTCGCGCAGGTACGGGTGGGCGACAAGGTCGTCATCTACTGGTGACGAGGGAGGTGAGGGACTGCGGGGCGGGGGGGGGGGGGGGGGGGGGGGGGGGGGGGGGGGGGGGGGTGGGGGCCCCCCCCCCCCCCCCCGCCATGTGCACGAGCCGTGGGTACGGGGGGAACCCCGGCTCAGTGCGACGGCCGATGACCAGTCGGCTCACTCAGTACTGCGTGCGGGGCTCCGAAAACGTCACACCTCGCGCGGAAAAATTTTCGCGGACCATGAAACCGCAGGTCAGCGCGGTGTGAGACCGGGGGCGAAGGCGCGGGGAGCGGGCGCGGCGTCGCCGTGGCGGACCTCGGCGTCGCCGAGGCCGGTGCCGGGGTGCCGGTGGCCGCGCTTGCCCGGGTGGCCGTGACCGCCCCGGCCGGGGTGGCCTTCGTCGTCGCCCGTGCCCGTGCCCTCGTCCTTGGTCTTCCCGCCCCCGTCCTTGCCGCCGTCGCCGCCCAGGCCGCCCTTGCCGGCACTCCCCGCGCCGCCGGCCAGGTCGGCGGCGGACAGCACGACCCTGCAGTACCGGCTCACGCGTGCGCTGCCGCCGGCCAGGTTCTCCAGCGCGCGCCGGCGGCCGGCCTCCAGTTCCCTGCCGTTCTGGATGGCCCGGCAGGCCGCGGCCGCGTCCTTCCACCGGCTGCCCAGGGTGCCGGACGGGTCACCGGCGCCCGGGGTGCGGCTCGCGCCGGTGCGGTCGCCGGGTCCGACGGCCTCGCCGGAGGCGCCGCCGGGGTGCGCGCCCGGACCGCTCGACGCGCCGGGATACGAAGGCGTGCCCGAGCCGCCCTGGGGCGAGCCCGAGACGAGTGGCGCCGCGGAGGTCTCGTCGGCGGAGACCGAGGCGGAGGGGCCGGGACGCTCGGGCCCGAACGGCGTGTGCAGCATGCCGCTCCCGGCGGCCATGGCGACCCCGCCGACCGTGCCCACGGTCACCACGGCGGCGAGCGCCAGCCGCACCGGGCGGGCCCAGCGCGGGCGGCGGGCCGGGGTTCCGGTACGGCCCGGGGCACCGATGCGGATCAGGCCCGCGTCGGCACCGGGCACGGACAGCCCGGAGGTGCCGCCGGCGCGGCCGGCGGCGGTCCGTTCGGCCTGCGCGGCCTCGCGGGCCTTGCGGAACGCGGCCAGGGCCGCCTGTTCGCCGGGGAGTTCACCGGCGGCGGGGGCGGAGCGAGCGGAGAGCGCACCGAGCGTCCGGGAGAGGCGTTCGGCCTGGTCACGGGCGGAGGCGTCGACGGCTTCGAGTGACTCACCGCGCAGCAGGCGTTCCGCCGTCTCACGGTTGAGCCACTTGTACTGCTCGTCGGCCATCACATGTCCTTCTGCGTCCGCGCACGCGTATCCGTCACAGTTGCGGACGACACCGCGCGACCCCGCGGTTCTCGCTGGGGTGGGAGCGCGTCGAGCACGCCCGCCGATTCCGGATCGTCGCCGAGCAACTCCGCGAGCCGTTTCAGACCGCGGTGCGCCGCGGTGCGCACGGCACCGGCGCGTTTGCCGAGGGTCTCGGCGGCGGTCTTGGCGTCGAGGCCGACCACGACCCGCAGGACGACCGCCTCGGCCTGGTCCTGCGGGAGCCGTGCGATGAGGGAGAGGGTGCCGTCGGTGGCCAGGGCCTCGATGGCCTCGCCGGCCGTGTCGGACTCGGCGGCCCGGCCGGTCAGCTCCGTCTCGTCGCCGCCGATGGCGGGACGGCGGCCGCGCATGCGTATGTGGTCCAGGGCGCGGTTGCGGGCGATCCGGGCGGCCCAGCCGCGGAAGCGGTCGGCGTCCCCGCTGAACCGGTCCAGGTCCCGGGCGATCTGCAGCCAGGCCTCGGACGCGACGTCCTCGGCGTCCGGGTCGCCGACCAGTGTCCGTACGTATCCGAGCAGCCGTGGGTGCACGGAGCGGTACACCGTACGGAACGCGGTCTCGTCTCCGTCCTGTGCCGCACGCACCGCGGCGGTCAGCTCCGCGTCGTCCCCCAGCACCGCACTCCCTTTACGCCTGTTTGCCGGTCGGCGCGAAAGGCACGTTACGGCGTGAAACCGCTGCGCGTCCATGTCCGTAGAAGATGCAACTAACTCGTGACCGGGTGCGGATGTGCGCAGGGTGAGGGCCGACGGGGTCGGGGTGTGACAGAAAACGCACTCACGGCGCTGTAGAAAGTACGGGCCGCGCGCGGCCCGTCCGCGCGACGGCCGGGGCCTCTCCTGTGGGGGGTGGCGGCCCCGGCCGTTCGCTTGCCGGGGGTCCGGCCGCTCTGCTGCCGCGGTGCCGACCGGGATACCGGGGCCGCTACTTCCTCTTCTCCTTCACGCCGCCCGAGTCCTTCTTCCCGTCGGCCGGCTTCCCGTCGGCCGGCTTCGGGCTCACGGCCGCACCACCCGAGTTATTACCCGAATTACCCCCATTGCCCCCATTGCCCTTCTTCTGCCCCGCGGTGCGCTCCACTTGGGCGCAGTAGCCCACGACGTTGTCCGCACCGCCCGCCGCGGTGACGAGCCGCTGCCAGGCCGTCGAGTCCAGGGCGCCGCCCCGGTCCCCGGCCCGCTCGTAGGCGAGGCAGTGGGCCAGGGTGTCCCGGGCTGTGGCCGGGTGGTCCGGGTGGCCGGACGAACCGGGGGATCCTGGACCGGTGGACCCGGCGGACGGGCCGGGGACGCCCGGCCGGGAGGACGTGCTCGTCGACGGGTGCGCCGGCCGCGCGGTGTGCGGCCGGGCGTCCGGGCGGGACCCGGCGGAGCCGATCGCCGCGACGGCGACACCGCCCAGCGTGAGGCCCGCGAGCACCACCGAGAGCGTGGCCCGCGCCGAGAGCCGGCCGCGGCGCGGCGCGGCGGCCCGCCAGTCGTCCCGGCGCCGGGTACGCGGGCGTGCCGCCCCCGCCGCACGAGCGGCACGGAAGGCGGCCACGGCCCGGCCCTCGGCCTCGGCGTCCGCGGCACCGGCGCGCAGAGCGGTCCCGAGCCGCTCCTCGAACCCGGAGTCGGCGGGGTCCTCCTCGTCGCGTGGCGGTGCGGAGAGGGTGCCGCCGGGGTGCGTGCGCCGACGACCGAAGGGACCGTCGCCGCTGTGCCGTTCACCCATGCCCGTTCCCGTCCTTGTCCGGCGCGCCGGAGCCCCGCGGCCTCCCGGGCGGCCTACGGGGCCCGGGACCGACGGCTCTCCTGTATCCATACGGCTCACGACCGGCGCCGTTCATGTCGACTCACCCAGCGTCCGGGGGCCGTCATCCGTCACACCGTCGTCCCCCGCGCCCGGGGCGCCCAGGTGCCGGGCGAGACGTTTCAGCCCGCGGTGCGCCGCCGTGCGGACGGCGCCGGGGCGCTTGCCGAGGACGCGCGCGGCGGCCGGGCCGTCCAGGCCGACGACCACCCGCAGCAGCACCGCCTCGGCCTGGTCGCGCGGCAGACCGCGCACCAGGTCCAGCGCCCGCTGCGTGGACAGCGACTCCAGGGCCTGGTCGTGGGTGCTGAGCCCGCCGGGCAGTTCCAGCGCGTCCTGCTCCAGGGGCGCCGCCCGGGGCCGTACCCGCCGGCGGCGCAGGTGGTCCAGGGCGCGGTGCCGGGCGATGGTCGCGGTCCAGCCGCGGAAACCGGCGCCGTCGCCCTTGAACCGGCCGAGGTCGCGGGCTATCTCCAGCCACGCGTCGGACGCCACGTCCTCCGCGTCGTCGCCGACGATGCCGCGCAGGTAGCCGAGCAGACCGGGCTGAACGATCCGGTAGGCCACCGCGAAGGCGGTCTCGTCGCCGTCCTGGGCGCGCGCGACGGCCGCGCCCAGCTCCCCGTCCCGCGGCTGCGGGCGACGGGGCTCCCCTGCCTGGCCCAAGGCGTCCTCGTTCGTGCCGAGTTCATGGCCACTGCGTGGCTCGTCCCTCACGGTCCGACACGCTCCGGCCGTGTCTCCGCCCTCCACGATGATCAGCGCCGCCCCGCACAGAAGTGTCACAGCTTCCTGCCCGTGTGGCGTGATCCGCCCCGGTACGAGGCGGCCTGCGCCACGCGTCGGCGAGACCGGCGACGACGATGCCCGTGACGAGGAAGGCGGCCGCCGCGGACAGGAGGGTGACTTCGTAGTACGACGCCGGGGTCGCCCGGGCGGCTGCGCAGGCGGCACCGGCGGCACAGACGAGCGCGAACGCGAGCCGCCCCGCGCCGACCGCCGCGTCCCGCCGGGCGAGGGCGAGGGCGGTCACAGCCACCAGCGCACCCGCCGCCTCGGCCAGCCGGGGCGTCCCGAACAGCACGCCGTACCGGATGGCGAGGGCGGGCGCGAAGAACAGGGCGAGCCAGCGGCGCAGAGCATGCCGCACGAAGACGAGGGTGGGGCCGGGGTCGGCCGTCTCCCGCAGGCGGGAGGCGGCACGGCGGAGGCCGGCGAGTGCGACGAGGGCCACGGCGGCCACCGGCAGACGCTCACCCAGCCTCCCGAGGTTGTAGAGCAGGGCGGTGTCGTAGACGACGAGGACGAGTGCGCCCAGGGCGCCCAGCGAGCCGATGAACACGAGCAGGCCCGGCACGGAGGCGGGGGTGCGCGAGCCCGCCGTGTCGCGGGCCGCGAGCCACCGGAGGAGACACGGGGTCAGGACGGCCGAGACGCCCCGCACGACGATGTCGTCGGCCGTGTACGGGTTGCGCAGATCCCACTCCACCAGGCAGAAGACGACGGTGTACGACACGGAGGCCAGCGGCAGCAGCGCCGACCGGGCGATCGCCCGGTACAGCCCCGCGTCGAGCCATCGCACGACGCCCGCCAACACCAGGAGGACGAAGGGGAGCTCGAGAAAGGCCTGGACGCGCAGGACCGAGGGAGCGAGGAGCCCGGGCGCGGGGAAGCCGTCGGCGAGCCACCGCAGCACCGGGCTTGTGGAGGCGAGTTCGAACCACCCCGTCGGCAGATACCGCGCGACGAAGGAGGGGTCGCCGCCGTGTACGCGCAGCACGTACACGGTGAACAGCACCTGGTTGACGTAGACCAGTGCGGTCACCCCCGCCAGCACGGCGAGCGGCGACAGCGAGCGGCCCGTGGGCGGCCCGGCCGGCACGCACCGGACGGCGGAGGACACGCGGGGGGCGAGCGCCGACGCCAGTACGACGGACACGGCCACCACGACGTCGACGAACACGGGCACCACCGTAGGCCAGGGGCCGGTGACGTTCGCCCCGGCCGGTCAGCGGGAGCCGGTCGCGTCCCGGCACAGCAGACGCAGCGAGCCGCTGCCGCCGTAGACGCGCCGCGCCTCCTCGACGGGGTCCCAGAGCCGGCCGTCGGGCGTGCGCACCCAGTGGTCGCCGCCGGTCGACCACCACTCGCCGCCCGTCTGACGGACGATCACCTCGCCGGCGTAGGCCCCGAAGCCGCGCAGCACGCCGTCGACGGCGGCGTACGGCGGCCCCTCGCGCCGAATCTCCTCGATCATCCGGTCGACCCGCCACAGGCTCTGCGCCGAGTAGTCGAGCCGCACCCGGGCGCCCTCGCGCATCGCCGCCACCGTGTCCGCGGCCCACCGTACGGGCTTCGCCGCGGCGTGCGGCCTGGTCTCCTGCTGAGCTGTCACGTACTGGGCTGTCACACAGGGAAGAGCGAACGGCCCGGCGTCGGCGTCACGCCGTTTCGGCGCGTTCCGCCAATCGTCGCAGGACCGGTCCAGCTCCACCGCAGGACAGGCACAGGACTCGCCCACATCGGGGGGTTTAGGACCCGGCGCGCTCCCGGCGGGACACCACCGCGCGCAGCACCCGCCGGCCCTCGATCGACAGGTCGAGAGCCCGGCGCAGACCGTGGGAGCCGTGCCCGGCCAGCAGCTCCAGCACCGCCGTCTGCCGGCGCAGCTCCGCCGCGACCAACGGAGGCAGGCCCGCCGTGTCGCCCGCGCGCCCGGCGTCCAGCCCGTCCCCCGCCGCCGTGGCGTCCGCCGCCGGATCGAGCAGCCGGTGCACCCGCAGCGAGGCGACCGAGCAGGCGTCTGCCCAGGGCCGTACCGCGTCCGGGGTGCGCTCGGCCGGGGCGGCCTGGAGCATGCGGCGGGTCAGCCGCGCGGCCTCGTCGTCACCGGGCTCGTCCGCGCCGAGCGCGCCCCGGGCCTTCTCCAGGCCCGCCGCCCAGTCGGAGCCGTCGGCGAGGCTCGCCCACAGGGGCCGCAGCAGTTCGTCGTCGGCGCCCAGCAGAGGCAGGCAACGGTCCAAACAAGCCAACCCGCTGGCCGCCAGTCCGCGTGCGTCGGCCTGTGCGACCAGTTCCACCAGGCTCATGAAATGTCTCCCTCGCCGGGGCACCGCCCCATACGGAGCCCGCACTTCCCCTTACTGCGTGCAACGGCGCGGGAGTGTCACAGTAGCTGTTTTCAGCCAAGCCGGTTCGCGAGATTCCGGAAGTCGGTCCAGGACAACGCGGGCGTGCCCGGGTCCCACAGCTTCTGCACGGTGGCCCGCAGCGGCATCCGGATCCCCGCGGCGACCTGCGCCTCCGTCTGCGCGTTCGGGAAGTCGGACCACACCGCGAACGAGCCGCCGAGGATCTGCCCGTCGTAGCTCGCCGGTACGGCGGCGGTGCCGCGCAGCACGCGCGGGTCCCACTGCTCGTAGATCCGCTGCCCGGTCGGGTAGACGAAGGTCTGCGGCTGGCCGAGGACGTAGTAGAGGAACTCGTCGTTGTAGTTGATGACCTTGCGGCCCGTGCTCAGATAGTCCACCGGCTGCCGGGCGCCGATCTCCTTGCCGGTCCAGTAGGCGACCTGCAGGTCCCGCGCGGCCTGCACGGAGGTTCCGCGGTAGAAGCCGTCGTTCCAGGCCCGCATGGTCCTGCCGTGGGCGCGGACGGTGGCGGCGCGGTCGTTCAGCCAGCCGGTGGTGAGGTCGGCGACGGTGCCGCCGGAGCCGTACTTCTGCCGGGCGGCGGCCGCGAGCTGCGGATAGGAGGCCTGCGGGTCCTTCACGGTCAGCGCCTGGTACTCGTCGCCGCCGAGGTGCCACTGGTTGCCGGTGAACAGCCCCGCGTACTCGTTGAGCAGATCGTCGACGATCTTCGCGGAGGCGGGATCGGAGATGTCGATCGCGCCCTTGGTGGCGATCCCGCTCGCGTTGTGCAGCTGCAGGTCGGGGTGGGCGGCGAGGACGGCGCCCAGATGTCCGGGCGAGTCGATCTCCGGGACGACGGTGATGTGCCGGCTGTTCGCCAGGTCCACGATCCGCTTGACCTGCGCCTTGGTCAGGTGGTCCGCGGAGACGATCTCGGGGTGGGTGCTGGACTCGATCCGGAAGGCCTGGTCGTCGGAGAAGTGCAGCCCCAGCTCGTTGAACTTGAGGTCCCCCAGCTCCCGTATCCGGTCCTCTATCCAGGACTCCGAGTACGGCTTGCGCGCGATGTCCAGATTGAAGCCGCGCACCGGCTTGGCGGGCGCGTCCCGCACGACCCCCTCCGGCGCCGTACCGCCGCCGTGGACCTCCTGCTTCAGCGTGCGGGTGCCGTAGAAGACACCGGCCTCGCCGGGGCCGCTGATGTCCACCCGCCCGTCGCGGACGGTCATGGTGTACGACTCCTGGTTCCCGCCCCCGCCGCCGAGCGCGAGCCGGACGTCCCCGGCCCGTACATCGTCCTTCTGGCCCGCGTAGCCGATCCCCAGCTCCCCGGCTATCAGCCGCCCCTCGTCGGCCAGCTCCCCGTCGCTGATCACCACCCGGTCCGCCTTCTGCGGCTTCCAGCCCGGCCCGCGGGCCGGAGTGTGGGAGCGCACCGCGGGTATCGTGCGCGGCGCCTGGGAGAGCGGGTAGGACCGGCTGGGCCGGGGACTCGCCGAGGGCGTGGCCGCCCCGCCGGAGTCGGTGCCGGCCACCCGGCCGGACGACGACTGCTGCCGGGCGCCCCCCTCCGGCTGCCCGCCGCCGCCCGACGAGGCCCACACGCCGACGCCCGTGCCGAGCGCGACGGTCCCGACGAACGCGGCGGCCACCACCGCCCGCTTACGTATCACCTGCTGCGCCGTATCCCGGCGCTTGTGCTGGGTCACTCTGCCAACGTACGACCGATCCGCCATTCGTTCGTCACCCAGCCGTTCTGAAACTCTCCCGTCCGGGTGAATTTCGGGCATCACGCGGACACACAGTGACCACTCTCGATAACCTGACGACACACCTTTCACAGCATCCCCTGCCACGCCACATGTGACGCGAGGACCCACGCTGCCCGCCCACCACCTCCCGTATCTCCCCAAGCCCCTCGACGCCTTCAACACCGCCCCCGGGGACGAGGCCCGTGCCCTTCTGCTGCACTGCCTGAACAGCGTGCGCTGGTCCCGGCGGATCGCGGACCACCGCCCCTACCCCGACCTGGAGTCACTCCTGGCCGCGGCGGACGAGGCGGCGTACGACCTGTCGCCGGGCGACCTGTCGGAGGCCCTGGCGGGAGAGTCGCTGCTCGAACTGCCCGAGGACACCTACTCCGCCGCCTCCATGGCCCTGAGCGCCGCGCACGCCGCCTACGAAGCCCGGTTCGGGCACGCATTCGTCATCTACCTGGGCGACATTCCCCCGGACGAGGCTCTCGATCACACCCTCGAAGCCATCCGATCACGATTGACGAACGATCCCGAGGAGGAACGGGTCCTGGCGGCGGACGAGCTGCGGCGCCTCGCGGGAGGGCGGCTACTGGCCCGGCTGAGGGGCGCGGGGAACTGCGCGACCAGCCACAACGCACCGGCAGTCGGCAAATAACAGGACACACCACCCCCGAAGCCGTAAGCCCCCTAACCCATCCGGTGCCACTTTGATCACACCGGTAGGCCCCCCGTCAGGCACGGCGCAGCGCATCGCTACGATGCTGGGGGCCGGTGGACCGTACCCGGCCGGGCCCGACCGACAGTGAAGCCGGCGCGGCCCTAGTCCCCGCTCCCGGAGGGTTCTTCCGTGCCGGCTGGAACGCTGTACCGCGGCCGGGAAGGAATGTGGTCCTGGGTGGCTCACCGAGTCACCGGCGTCCTCATCTTCTTCTTCCTGTTCGTTCACGTGCTGGACACCGCTCTCGTGCGTGTCTCCCCCGAGGACTACGACAAGGTCGTAGCCACGTACAAGACGCCGATCGTCGCGCTGCTGGAGTACGGCCTCGTCGCCGCCATCCTCTTCCACGCGCTCAACGGCCTGCGTGTCATCGCCGTCGACTTCTGGTCGAAGGGCCCGCGCTACCAGAAGCAGATGTTCTGGACCGTGATGGGTGTCTGGATCGTGCTGATGCTCGGGGCGATCTACCCGGTCCTCGGTCACGCTTACCGTGTTCTCTTTGGGAGCTGACGCCGATGTCCACGACTGAAACCCCCGCGTCCGGCGTCGGCCCCGTCGAGGGCGCCGCCTACGACGTCGACAACCCGGCCCCGCTGATCGAGGCGCCGCGCAAGCGCACCAAGAAGACCCCGAAGTCGACCCGGGGCAACTTCGAGCTGGCAGCCTGGCTGTTCATGCGCCTGTCCGGCGTCGTGCTGGTCGTCCTGGTCCTCGGCCACCTGCTGATCCAGCTCGTGCTGGACGGCGGTGTCTCCAAGATCGGCTTCGCCTTCGTGGCCGGCCGCTGGGCGTCCCCGTGGTGGCAGGTCTGGGACCTGCTGATGCTGTGGCTCGCGATGCTGCACGGCGCCAACGGCCTGCGCACGGTCATCAACGACTACGCGGAGCGCGCGAGCTCCCGCATGTGGCTGAAGGCCCTGCTGTACACCGCCACGGTGTGGACCATCCTGCTGGGCACGCTGGTGATCTTCACCTTCGACCCGAACATCCGCTAGGCACGGGGCTGCGAGAATCATGAAGATCCACAAGTACGACACCGTCATCGTCGGCGCCGGTGGCGCGGGCATGCGTGCCGCCATCGAGGCGACGAAGCGCAGCCGCACCGCCGTGCTGACCAAGCTCTACCCCACCCGCTCCCACACGGGCGCCGCGCAGGGCGGTATGGCCGCCGCGCTCGCCAACGTGGAGGAGGACAACTGGGAGTGGCACACCTTCGACACGGTCAAGGGCGGTGACTACCTGGTCGACCAGGACGCCGCCGAGATCCTGGCGAAGGAGGCCATCGACGCCGTCCTCGACCTGGAGAAGATGGGCCTGCCGTTCAACCGCACCAAGGACGGCACCATCGACCAGCGCCGCTTCGGCGGTCACAGCCGCAACCACGGCGAGGCCCCGGTCCGCCGGTCCTGCTACGCCGCGGACCGCACCGGCCACATGATCCTCCAGACGCTGTACCAGAACTGCGTCAAGGAGGGTGTGGAGTTCTTCAACGAGTTCTACGTCCTGGACCAGCTGATCACCGAGGTCGACGGGGTCAAGCGCTCCGCCGGTGTGGTCGCCTACGAGCTGGCCACCGGCGAGATCCACATCTTCCAGGCGAAGGCCGTCATCTACGCCTCCGGCGGCTGCGGCAAGTTCTTCAAGGTGACCTCCAACGCCCACACGCTGACGGGTGACGGCCAGGCGGCCGTCTACCGCCGGGGTCTGCCGCTGGAGGACATGGAGTTCTTCCAGTTCCACCCGACCGGCATCTGGCGCATGGGCATCCTGCTCACCGAGGGCGCCCGCGGTGAGGGCGGCATCCTGCGCAACAAGGACGGCGAGCGCTTCATGGAGAAGTACGCTCCCGTCATGAAGGACCTGGCGTCCCGTGACGTCGTGTCCCGCTCCATCTACACCGAGATCCGCGAGGGTCGCGGCTGCGGTCCCGAGGGCGACCACGTCTACCTGGACCTCACCCACCTGCCGCCGGAGCAGCTGGACGCCAAGCTCCCGGACATCACCGAGTTCGCGCGCACCTACCTCGGTATCGAGCCGTACACGGACCCGATCCCGATCCAGCCGACCGCGCACTACGCGATGGGCGGCATCCCGACGAACGTCGAGGGTGAGGTCCTCGCGGACAACACCACCGTCGTCCCGGGCCTGTACGCGGCCGGCGAGGTCGCCTGTGTCTCCGTGCACGGCGCCAACCGCCTCGGCACCAACTCGCTGCTGGACATCAACGTCTTCGGCCGCCGCGCGGGCATCGCCGCCGCGGAGTACTCGGCGAAGGCCGACTTCGTCGAGCTGCCGGAGAACCCGGAGTCCCTGGTCGTCGAGCAGATCGAGCGGCTGCGCAACTCCACCGGCAACGAGCGGGTGGCCACCCTGCGCCGCGAGCTGCAGGAGACCATGGACGCCAACGTCATGGTGTTCCGCACCGAGCAGACGATCAAGACGGCCGTCGAGAAGATCGCCGAGCTGCGCGAGCGCTACAAGAACGTGGCGATCCAGGACAAGGGCAAGCGGTTCAACACCGACCTGCTGGAGGCCATCGAGCTGGGCAACCTGCTGGACCTGGCCGAGGTCATGGCCGTCTCGGCGCTGGCCCGCAAGGAGTCCCGCGGCGGTCACTACCGCGAGGACTACCCGAACCGCGACGACGTCAACTTCATGCGCCACACCATGGCGTACCGCGAGGTCGGCGCCGACGGCTCGGAAACCGTCCGTCTCGACTACAAGCCGGTCGTCCAGACCCGCTACCAGCCGATGGAGCGTAAGTACTGATGGCTACCCCTGTTCTGGACAAGGCGGACGCGGCCGGCCGGCCCGAGCCCGGCTTCGCCGACTCCCCCTACATCACCGTCACCTTCCGGGTCCGCCGGTTCAACCCGGAGGTCTCAGCGGAGGCGGTCTGGGAAGACTTCCAGCTGGAGATCGACCCGAAGGAGCGTGTCCTCGACGGCCTCCACAAGATCAAGTGGGACGTCGACGGCACCCTCACCTTCCGCCGTTCGTGCGCGCACGGCATCTGCGGCTCGGACGCGATGCGGATCAACGGCAGGAACCGCCTTGCCTGCAAGACGCTGATCAAGGACATCAACCCCGAGAAGCCGATCACGATCGAGCCCATCAAGGGCCTGACGGTCCTGAAGGACCTGGTCGTGGACATGGAGCCGTTCTTCCAGGCGTACCGGGACGTCATGCCGTTCCTGGTCACCAAGGACACGAACGAGCCGACCCGTGAGCGGCTGCAGTCGGCCGAGGACCGTGAGCGCTTCGACGACACCACCAAGTGCATCCTGTGCGCCGCGTGCACGTCGTCCTGCCCGGTGTTCTGGAACGACGGCCAGTACTTCGGTCCGGCCGCGATCGTGAACGCCCACCGCTTCATCTTCGACAGCCGTGACGAGGCGGGCGAGCAGCGCCTGGAGATCCTCAACGACCGTGACGGCGTGTGGCGTTGCCGTACGACCTTCAACTGCACGGACGCCTGCCCGCGTGGTATCGAGGTCACCAAGGCGATCCAGGAAGTGAAGCGCGCGCTCATCACGCGCCGCTACTGATCTTCCCGGTCATCCTCATCCGGCCCGAGGGCCCCGCTTCCGATCCTCCGGAAGCGGGGCCCTCGGGCGTTTTTGTCGGGTTTCACCGGCCTTCGGCTCTAATCTGACGACATGTCAGACGAAGAGTCGTACGAACTGCTCGGTTTCGACAACGTGCTGCTCCCCGTCGGCGACCTCGGTGAGGCCGTCGGCTTCTACGAGCGGGCCGGGTTTGCCGTGGGGTTCCGGTTCGACGAGGCCGGGATCGCCCTGATGAGGGTCGGCGGGGAGATGCCCGGGATCCTGCTGCGCGCCGAGGAGGCGCTGGTGCACCGGACGCCGCCGTGGCCCTCCCCGCGGATCTGGCTGGAGGTGCCGGACGCGCGGGCGGCGGCGCGGAGGCTGGCCGCGGCCGGCATCGCACCGCTGGACGAGGTGTTCCGGGTGGCCACCGGCTGGACCGTGGAGATCGCCGACCCGTGGGGCAACGTCCTCGGGTTCACGGACTACTCCAAGCGCCCGGAACTGGGCCGCCGCTGCTGAGCCGCCATCCCGGGGACTCCCCCCACCCTTGACTTGAACACGTTCAAAAACAGGTCTACAGTCATCCCTGTCAGCGTTTTGAACGCGTTCAAGAAGGGGTGGGGCATGGACCGCACCGTCATCGCCTACGTCATCTACCTGGTCGTCAGCGTCGCACTGACCATCTGGGTGGCCCGTACGCTCAGCCACAACGGCCGGGTCTTCCTCGCTGACGTGCTGCACGGCAACGAGAAGCTGGCGGACGCCGTCAACCACCTCCTGGTCGTCGGCTTCTACCTGGTCAACCTCGGCTTCGTGGCGCTCTACCTGAGCGGGGACGACACGATCGAGGACACCCGCGGCATCTTCGAGGCCCTGTCGACCAAGCTGGGCGTGGTGCTGCTGGTGCTCGGCGTGATGCACCTGGGCAACGTGTACGTGCTCAACCGGATCCGCCGGCGCGGGATCATGGAACGCGAGCAGCAGCCCCCGGTCGCCCCGCAGGAGTGGATCACCCCGACGGCCCGGGCGTGACCACCGTGACCGACAGGACCACCGCGAAGGACCGGGGCGTCACGGGGGGCGTCCCGGTCCGCGGGCTGACCGTGCTGTACGACGCCGGCTGCGGCCTGTGCACCCATCTGCGGAACTGGCTCGTCCGGCAGTCGCAGCTGGTCCCGCTGGAGCTGCTGCCGGCGGGCTCGGACCGGGCCCGGGCCCGCTTCCCCGGGCTCGACCACCCGGCCACCCTGGACGAGGTCACCGTCGTCGGCGACTCCGGTCAGGTCTACCGCGGCGCCCGCGCCTGGATCGTCGTCCTGTGGGCCCTGCGCGAGCACCGGCCCCTCGCCCACCGGCTGAGCACCCCGGCCGGCGCCCGGCTCGCCCGCGGCGCGGTGCTCGCGGCGGCGAAGTGGCGCGGATCCCAGTGGGGCGGATCGCCGGGGGGCGGGCACCGCACGTACCGGAGGGCGGACGGGTGGGCGTACCACCCGGGCACCGGCTGGAGCTACGGTCCGCCGTCCTGCTCCGACGGGTCCTGCGCCCCTGGCCGGCTCGGCCACCGCACTCGTTAGGCTCTTCTACCGTGCCCGCGAAGAACGACGGCCCCGAGACGGCCGGCTCCCCCAGCAGCAAGTCCGAGCAGACCCGCGCGCTGATCCTGGAGACCGCGATGCGGTTGTTCCAGGAGCGCGGGTACGACAAGACCACCATGCGGGCCATCGCCAAGGAGGCCGGGGTCTCCGTCGGCAACGCCTACTACTACTTCGAGGGCAAGGAACACCTGATCCAGGGCTTCTACGACCGGCTCGCCGCCGAGCACCGGGCGGCGGTCCGCGAGGTCCTGGACCGGGAGACCGACCTGGAGGCGCGGCTGGCCGGCGTGCTGACCGTGTGGCTCGACATCGCCCGGCCGTACCACGAGTTCGCCGTGCAGTTCTTCAAGAACGCCGCCGACCCCGACAGCCCGCTCAGCCCCTTCTCGCCGGAGAGCGAGCACGCCCGTGAGCAGGCCATCGGCGTCCACCGGGAGGTGCTGGCCGGCTCCAGGTCCAAGGTCGCCCCCGAACTGCGGGACATCCTGCCGGAGTTGATGTGGCTCGCCCAGATGGGCCTGGTCCTGTACTGGATCTTCGACCGCACCGAGGGCCGCGAGCGCAGCTACCGGCTGGCCCGCCGCGGCGCCCGGCTGACCGCCCGCGGAGTGGCGCTCGCCCGCTTCCGTGTGCTGCGCCCGCTGGTCCTGGAGGTCCATGAACTGTTCACGGACTTCCTGCCCGGCATGACGCGGGCACTGCCGGACCCGCGGGCCGCACGGACCGGGAAGGACGAGGACGAGGGCCGCTGATCAGATCCAGTTCAGACGCCACAGGCGGAAGACGCCCGTGCCGTCGTCCAGGTACTGGCCGCCGCCCACGTCCTCGGTGCTGACCACGTACTCCTTGCGCTGCCACAGCGGGATCAGCGGGACGTCCTGGGCGACGTCCGCCTGGATGTCCTTGAAGTCGTGCGCGGCCCGGCTGCGGTCGGGGTACTGCTGGCTCTCCAGGATGAGATGGTCGACCAGCTTGTTGCTGTATCCGGTGCTCATCGTGGAGCCGGTGCCGACCAGGGCGGCGCCGAAGGTGTCCGGGTCGGGATAGTCGGCCACCCAGCCGACCGCCCACGCGTCCATCTTCCCGGTGGCCCAGCGCTTCTGGAAGTCGGTCCACTCGTACCCCTGGACGTCCACCTTGAACAGGCCGCCCGCCTCCAGCTGCTTCTTCAGCGCCGCGGCCTCCTGCTCACCGGCGCCCCGGTTCTTGCCGTAGCCGAAGGTGAAGCGTACCGGCAGGCTCACCCCGGCCTGGGTGAGCAGCTCACGCGCCTTCGCGACGCTCCGCGCCGGGTAGTCGTCGAAGTAGGAGGTGGTGTGGCCGGTGATGCCGGTCGGGATCAGCGAGTACAACGGGTCCACCGTGCCCTCGTAGACCGTCGCGGCCAGTTCCTCGCGGTCGACCAGCCACGCCATCGCGCGGCGCACCCGCACGTCGTGCAGCGGGGAGTTCGCCCGGGTGTTGAGGTACAGGTTGCGGGTCTCGGCGCTGTCGGACTCGGTGACGCGCTTGTTGGGGTCGCTCGGGTTCAGCTGCGAGAGCACGTCCGGCGAAAGCGTCCGGGTGGCGACGTCGATCCGGCCGCCCTTCCACGCACTGTCGAGCTTCGCGGAGTCGGCGTAGTAGCGCAGCTCGATCGGGCGGCCGGTGCCGCCGAGGTAGCCCTTGTAGTGCCGGTTCGGGGCGAGCTCGGCCTGCTCGTTCCTGGTGTACGACGTCAGCGTGTACGGGCCGGTGCCGTCGACGGCGGTACCGGGGCGCAGGGAGCCGGCCGGGTACCTGTCCTTGTCCACGATCGACCCGGCGCCCGTGGCGACCTTCAGCGGGAAGGTGGCGTCCGGGGACGACAGGTGGAAGGTGACGGTCGTCGCACTGTCGGCGGTGACCGACGCGAGCGTGGAGAACAGCGACGCCGGGCCCACATCGGAGTTGATCTTCTTGACCCGGTCGAAGGAGTACTTCACGTCCTCGGCCGTCATCGCGCGCCCGCTCGGGAAGGTGATCCCGGAGCGCAGGGTGCACTGGTACGTCCGCAGGCCGCTGCCCTGGAAGGCACAGCTCTTCGCCGCGTCCGGGACCGGCTCCACGCCGCCCGGCTCGAACGTCAGCAGCGACTGGAAGACGTTGCTGAACAAGGCCCAGGAACCGGCGTCGTAGGCACCGGCCGGATCGAGGTCCGTCACGGCGTCCGACGTGCCGACCGCGATGGCCTTGTTCTTGTCCTGTTGCGACGGCAGCAGCTGCCAGCCGCCGATCCCCACGACCGCGAGCACGAGCAGTGTCACGAGAACGCGCATGCGAACAGATCGCATGGTGGTGCCCTCCCCAGGCCCTTCAAAGGCCCTACCCCTGGCCAGCACGATTTCGCCACTCCCCTAGTGGCGCGGCTCACCTAATCACACCTGTTTCAGCCGGGGGAAGGGCTTTCTGACCAGATGTGCAAGAACTTACCGAGGCGTTGTTTCCCCCGGGTTTCACAGGGCCTTCACAGGGATGGGAGCGGTTCCCCGCTATGACGTCCGGCGCAGCGCCCGCAGTCCGCGCAACCCGATGACCCCGATGACCGTCCCCAATACGAAGGAAACGACCGCCAGCAGCAGGTGCACCCAGAAGTACGCGGTCGGGTGGCCGCCGTCGAAGGCGAGCCCGCTGCTGTCCTTGATCAGGTTCTTGACGAAAGTGACCCAGATGACCCAGGACCACACCCCGAAAACGAGCAGGAACCAGGAGACCGGGCGGCTGAGCTTCATGGCACCAGTATCACCGTCGACCGTCCGGTTCCGTGCCGGGGGTGAGATGGGTCATGCGCCTTCATGGCCGACAAAAGGTACGTTCTCGACCGTGCTCGCTCTGAAGAAGACCGGCCCGCGCTCCCTGCTGGTCGCCTCCACCGCCCTGCTGTCCCTGTCCGTCACCACGCCCGCCGCCCTCGCCGCCCCGGCCCCGCCGACGACTCCGACGGCGACGCCCCCGGCCCACATGTCCACCGTGGGCGGGGAGCGGCTCGGGCAGCCCGGCACGCAGGTGAACCTCGCCCCGGGCGTCCCCGTCCTGCCGAAGGACGTCACCGCCCGCTCCTGGATCGTCTCCGACGCGGAGTCGGGCGAGGTGCTCGCCGCGCACAACGCGCACTGGCGACTGCCCCCGGCCAGCACGCTGAAGATGCTCTTCGCGGACACCCTGCTGCCCAGGTTCCCGAGGACCATGGAGCACAAGGTGGTGCCGGACGACCTCGCGGGCATGGGTGTCGGCTCCAGCGTGGTCGGGATAAAGGAGGGCCACACCTACACCGTCCGCGACCTGTGGCTCGGCGTCTTCCTGCGCTCGGGCAACGACGCCGTGCACGTGCTGTCCGCGATGAACGACGGCGTCGCGCGGACCGTCAGGGACATGCAGAACCACGCCGACGAACTCCAGGCCCGGGACACCCACGTGGTCTCCCCGGACGGCTACGACGAGCCGGGACAGGTGTCGTCGGCGTACGACCTGAGTCTGTTCGCCCGGTCCGGGCTGCAGAAGAAGGACTTCCGTGACTACTGCTCGACGGTCAGCGCCACCTTCGAGTCCGGTGAGATCCGCAACACCAACCGGCTGCTGAGCGGCGACACCGACGTGCCCGTCTACCAGGGCATCGCCGGCGTGAAGAACGGCAACACCACCAACGCGGGCGCCACCTTCACCGGCGTCGCCGAGCGAGGCGGCAAGGTGCTGCTGGTCACGGTGATGAACCCGCAGAAGCACGAGCACAACGAGGTCTACAAGGAGGCCGCGAAGCTGCTCGACTGGGGCTTCCAGGCGGCCGGCAAGGTCCGTCCGGTGGGCGCACTGGTGCCGCCGAGGAGTGCCGTGCCGGGCCCCGCGCAGTCCGGGTCCGGCGCGTCCGCCGGACACTCCGCGGGGACCGGCGCGTCCGGTGCCAGGCCGGTGGCCGGTTCGACCACGGGCTCTGGCGGCGTCGGCACCGCGGCGGCCGTCGCGGGCGGGGTGCTGGCACTGCTCGCGGGGGCGGCGTTCCTGATCAATCGCCGGTGGCCGCTGCCGGACCTGATGCGCCGCCGGTCGCGTCCGTGACCTCGGCCCCTTCGGCCTCCTTGCTCGGCGTCGCCGTCCAGGAGGCGCAGAACAGGACGAGTTTCGCGGTGAAGTTGATCCACAGCAGCAGCGCCACGGGCACGCCGAACGCCCCGTACATGCTCTTCGCGGCCACCCCCTGGATATAGCCGCTGAGCAGCAGCTTCAGCAGTTCGAATCCGACCGCGCCGAGCAGGGCCGCCACCAGCAGACGGCGGCGCGGCGGCTCGACCCCGGGCAGCAGGGTCAGGACGTAGAGAAGGACCAGGAAGTCGGCGAACACGGCGACGGCGAACGCGGCGACCCGCAGCAGCGCGCTGCCCCAGCCCTGCTCGGCCAGTCCGAGGTGACGCGAGAGCAGGCCGACGGCGGCCGAGGCGAGGGTGGACGCGGCGAGCGTGACGAGCAGGGCGCCGCCGAGGCCGATGAGGATGCCGGCATCCTTGCCCTTGGCCACCAACGGGTTCTGCTGCTGGTCCGGCAGCTCCCACACCGCCCGCAGACAGTCCCGCACCTGCCCGACCCAGCCGATGCCGGTGAACAGCAGCGCGGCGCCCGCGATGACACCGACGGTGCCCGCGTTGTCCACGAGCGAGGTGAGGTCCAGCCGGCTGGAGACGACGCCGGGGAACTGCTCGGCGATCTTGTGCTGGACGGTCTGCTGGCGGGCCGGGCTGAGCGTTGCGGCGCTGATCGCGGCGGCCACGGTCAGCAGCGGGAACAGCGCGACGAAGCTGACGAACGTCATGGCGGCGGCCAGCCGCGTCCACTTCACCCGGTCCAGCCGTTCGTAGCAGCGCCACGCGTGCGTGGCCGTCAGGCGCGTGACGATCGGCCCGATGCCGGGGAGTCTCTTCAGCCAGTCCATGATCCGTCCCTGCCCCTGCCGGCGCGCTCGTATGACATCCCACTAATCCCCCATTGTGTGGAGCGGGCGAATGTTCCGTAACTAACTACCCGTACAAGGGCGATACGGTCACCGACATGCCTGGAGACACGGTTTCCGTCATCCGTCCGCGGACGTACGAGGAGGCCGCGGCCGCCGTCCGCGCCTGCGGGCCGCGCGGCGTCGTCGCCCGGGGCGGCCCGGGACGGGCGCACGGGGACGCGGCGCGGAACGCCGGCGGCGCCGTCCTCGACACGAGCGGCCTCGACCGCGTGCACGTCGTCGACGCCGACGAGGGCATCGTCCTGTGCGGCGCCGGCGTCCCCCTGCACCGGCTGGCCGAACTCCTGCTCCCCCTCGGCTGGTTCGTGCCGGTCGCCCCCGCCGGCGGCCCGGTGACCGTCGGCGGGGCCATCGGCGCCGACCTGCACGGCGGCAGCCACCTCGTCTCCGGTTCCTTCTCGCGCCATGTCCTGTCCCTGGAAC
Source organism: Streptomyces sp. NPDC037290 (assembly GCF_055603245.1). Taxonomy (NCBI): domain Bacteria; kingdom Bacillati; phylum Actinomycetota; class Actinomycetes; order Kitasatosporales; family Streptomycetaceae; genus Streptomyces; species Streptomyces sp. NPDC037290. The sequence continues at coordinate 68,064 of NZ_JBVJVZ010000017.1, forward strand.
TGCTCACCGCCGACGGCGAGGTCCAGGCGGTCACACCGGGCACCGAGCTGTTCGAGGCGACCGCCGGCGGCATGGGCCTGACCGGTGTGATCCTCACGGCCACCGTCCGGCTGCTGCCGGTGCAGACGGCGTACCTGACGGTCGCCACCGAACGCGCCACCGACCTGGACGACCTGATGGCCCGGCTGACCGCCGGCTGCCACCGCCCGCGCTACCGCGCCGCCCGGATCGACCTGGCGGCCCGGGGCACGGCCACCGGACGCGCCGTCCTCACCCGTGCCGACCACACCCCGCTCGACGGCCTCCGCGCGGGCACGCGCGCGTGGCGGCACCCGCTGGCCCACCGCCCCCGCCGCCTCCCCGCCGCCGTCGCCCTCGCCGCCGCCCTGGTCCCCGGCGGTCTCCTCGGCCGTGCCGCCGGGGTCCTGCCGGCCGGGATCCGGCACCTCGCGGTGCCACGCGCGCGTACCGGCCAACTCCGGGCCCTGTCCGCCGCCTTCGGCGCCGCGGACAACCACGCCGGCTGTCTGCGGTACGAGTTCGCCGTCGGCCGCGGCCAGGAGGAGACCCTGCACCGGATCGTGCGGCGTCTCACCGCACACCGCTGCCCGTCCCTGCACGCCACCCTCCACCCCCTCGGTGACGCCGGCCCCGGCTGGCTCTCCTTCCCCCTGCCCGGCTGGGCCCTCGCCGTGGACGTCCCGGCCGCGCTGCCCGGACTCACCGGCCTCCTCGGCGGGCTCGACGAAGAGGTCGCCGCGGCGGGCGGCCGCGTCCGCCTCGCCGGGGACACGCGACTGCGCCCCGGCCTGCTCACCGCCATGTACCCGCGCGTGGCCGACTTCCGTGCCCTGCGCACCCGGCTGGACCCGCGCGGGGTGTTCGTCTCCGACCTTGCCCGCCGGCTCGGCCTCTAGACCCCCAGGAGCTGATGTGCAGGAAGCCCCCGGCCTCCCCAAGTCCCTGCTCGTCCTCGGCGGCACGTCCGGGATCGCGCTGGCCACCACCCGCCGGCTGATCGCCCGCCGCGCCCGCACGGTGTGGCTGGCGGGCCGCCCCTCACCCGCCCTGGAACAGGCCGCCGAGGGCCTGCGCGCGCTCGGCGCGGAGGTGCGCACCGTCGCCTTCGACGCCCTCGACCCCGAGTCCCACGAGACCGCCCTCGGCAAGGTCTTCGCGGAGGGCGACATCGACCTGGTGCTGCTCGCCTTCGGCATCCTGGGCGACCAGGCCCTCGACGAACGCGATCCGGTACGCGCCGTCCAGGTCGCCCAGACCAACTACACCGGAGCCGTCTGCGCGGGCCTGGTCGCCGCCCGCGGCCTGCAGGACCAGGGCCACGGCTCCCTCGTGGTCCTGTCCTCGGCCGCCGGCGAGCGGCCGCGCCGCGCCGACTTCATCCACGGCTCCAGCAAGGCCGGCCTCGACACCTTCACCCAGGGCCTCGCCGACGCCCTGTACGGCACGGGCGTGCACGTGATGGTCGTACGACCCGGGTACGTCCGGGCAAAGGGGCCGTTCACGACCACCCCGGAGGCGGTGGCCACGGCGATCGAACTGGGCCTGCGCAGACGGTCGGAGGTGGTGTGGGTGCCGGGCGTCCTGCGGCTCGTGATGTCGGCGCTGCGGCACACGCCGAGGGCCCTGGTCAGACGACTTCCGTTGTAGCGCGCGCTACGACACCGCGCTGCGGCCCGCCCCACGCACCGCACCGGCCTGCGGTGGCACGACCGCTCCCCCGAACGCGTACTCCCGCAGCTTGCGCCAGACCCCGTCCGCGCCCTGCTCGTACAGCGCGAACCCCGTGCAGGGCCACTGCGCGTCGAACCCGGCCAGCTCCTCGAACGCGCGGTCCATCGCCGCCTCGTCGATGCCGTGCGCGACGGTGACATGCGGGTGGTACGGGAACTGCAGCTCGCGCGCGACCGGCCCGGACGTGTCCCGTACCCGCTGCTGCAGCCAGGTGCAGTCCTCGGCGCCCTGGACGACGCGGATGTAGACCACCGGGGACAGGGGGCGGAAGGTGCCGGTGCCGGAGAGCCGCATCGGGAACGGCCGGCCGGCCGCGGCGATCCCGGTGAGGTGCGCCTCGACGGCCGGCAGCTCGGACTCGTCGACCTCCGTCGGCGGCAGCAGCGTGATGTGCGTGGGGATGCCGTGAGCCGCGGCGTCGCCGAAGCCCGCGCGCCGCTCCTGGAGCAGGCTGCCGTAGGGCTCCGGGACCGCGATCGACACGCCGATCGTTACGGTCCCCACGTCGTCTCCTGTCGTCGCGCCTGTTGTGTTCTCAGTCGTCCGGCTATCGACTGTACGGCCACGGCTGTCCTGTGGGCAGGCGCAGCAGAAGTGATGTGCAGCGCTCTGTCCACGGACGTGTGTGCGGTCGTACGCCTCAGTGCTTCGCCGGCAGGAAACCCACCCGCTCGTAGGCCTGCGCGAGCGTCTCCGCGGCGACCGCGCGCGCCTTCTCCGCGCCCTTGGCGAGGATCGAGTCGAGCGTCTCGGAGTCGTCCAGGTACTGCTGGGTGCGCTCGCGGAACGGCGTCACGAACTCGACCATGATCTCGGCGAGATCGGTCTTGAGGGCGCCGTACATCTTGCCCTCGTAGTCGCGCTCCAGCTCGGCGATCGACGTGCCGGTGAGGGTCGAGTAGATGGTGAGCAGGTTGCTGACGCCCGGCTTGTCCTGCGCGTCGTAGCGGATCACGGTGTCGGTGTCGGTGACGGCGCTCTTGACCTTCTTGGCCGTGGCCTTCGGCTCGTCGAGCAGGTTGATCAGGCCCTTCGGCGTGGACGCCGACTTGCTCATCTTGATCGACGGGTCCTGCAGGTCGTAGATCTTCGCCGTCTCCTTCAGAATGTACGGCGACGGGATCACGAAGGTCTCGCCGAAGCGGCCGTTGAAGCGCTCGGCCAGGTCACGGGTCAGCTCGATGTGCTGGCGCTGGTCCTCGCCGACCGGCACCTCGTTCGCCTGGTACAGCAGGATGTCGGCGACCTGGAGGACCGGGTACGTGAACAGGCCGACGGAGGCGCGGTCGGCGCCCTGCTTGGCGGACTTGTCCTTGAACTGGGTCATGCGGCTGGCCTCGCCGAAGCCGGTCAGGCAGTTCATGATCCAGGCGAGCTGGGCGTGCTCGGGGACGTGGCTCTGGACGAAGAGGGTGCAGCGGTCCGGGTCCAGACCGGCCGCGAGCAGCTGCGCCGCGGCCAGGCGGGTGTTGGCGCGCAGCTCCTTCGGGTCCTGCGGGACCGTGATCGCGTGCAGGTCGACGACCATGTAGAACGCGTCGTGGGACTCCTGCAGGGCCACCCACTGGCGGACGGCGCCGAGGTAGTTGCCGAGGTGGAACGAGCCGGCGGTGGGCTGGATACCGGAGAGCACGCGGGGTCGGTCAGCAGTGGCCATGTCGCCCATTCTCTCATCGGCCTGGGGTGTCATTGGCCGAGAGGCGGGGGTGGTTCCGGGGCGCGGGGGGCTGCGGGCAGGGTGTGGTTGCCCGCGCAGGTCCCCGCGCCCCTTACGGGGTCCTTCAGCCCAGGTCGATCTCCGGGTACAGCGGGAATCCCGCCACCAGGTCCGTGGCCCGCTGGGCGATCTCCTGCGCGACCTTCTCGTCCAGGACGTGCGCCGCCTTGGAGGGGGCGCCGGACTTGGTGGTGCCCGGCTCGGTGGTGGTCAGGACGCGGTCGATCAGGCCCGCCACCTCGTCCATCTCCGCCGTCCCGAGGCCGCGGGTCGTGAGCGCGGGGGTGCCGATGCGGATGCCGGAGGTGTACCAGGCACCGTTGGGGTCGGCCGGGATGGCGTTGCGGTTGGTGACGATGCCCGAGTCCAGGAGGGCCGCTTCCGCCTGGCGGCCGGTGAGGCCGTAGGAGGTGGCGACGTCGATCAGGTTGAGGTGGTTGTCGGTGCCGCCGGTGACCAGGGTGGCGCCGCGCCGCATCAGGCCCTCGGCCAGGGCGCGGGAGTTGTCGACGATGCGCTGGGCGTAGTCCTGGAAGGCGGGCTGCCGGGCCTCGGCGAGGGCGACGGCCTTGGCGGCCATGACGTGCGGCAGCGGGCCGCCGAGGACCATCGGGCAGCCGCGGTCGACCTGGTCCCTGAGCGAGTCGTCGCACAGGACCATGCCGCCGCGCGGGCCGCGCAGGGACTTGTGGGTGGTGGTCGTCACGATCTGGGCGTGCGGGACCGGGTCGAAGTCACCGGTCAGGACCTTGCCCGCCACCAGGCCGGCGAAGTGCGCCATGTCGACCATGAGGGTCGCGCCGACCTCGTCGGCGATCTCGCGCATGATCCGGAAGTTCACCAGACGGGGGTACGCCGAGTAGCCCGCCACGATGATCAGCGGCTTGAAGTCGCGGGCCTGGGCGCGCAGGGCGTCGTAGTCGATAAGGCCCGTCGCCGGGTCGGTGCCGTAGGAGCGCTGCGCGAACATCTTGCCGCTGATGTTGGGGCGGAAGCCGTGGGTGAGGTGGCCGCCGGCGTCCAGGGACATGCCGAGCATCCGCTGGTTGCCGAAGGCCTGGCGCAACTCGGCCCAGTCGGCCTCGGTGAGGTCGTTGACCTGGCGGACGCCGGTCTTCTCCAGGAACGGGGCCTCGACCCGGTCGGCGAGTACGGCCCAGAAGGCGACGAGGTTGGCGTCGATGCCGGAGTGCGGCTGGACGTAGGCGTGACGGGCGCCGAAGAGCTCGCGGGCGTGCTCGGCGGCGAGCGCCTCCACCGTGTCGACGTTGCGGCAGCCGGCGTAGAAGCGGCGGCCGACGGTGCCCTCCGCGTACTTGTCGCTGAACCAGTTGCCCATCGCCAGCAGGGTGGCCGGGGAAGCGTAGTTCTCGGAGGCGATCAGCTTGAGCATCTCGCGCTGGTCGTGGACCTCCTGGCCGATGGCGTCGGCGACCCGCGGTTCGACGGCACGGATGACGTCGAGGGCGGCACGGAAGGCGGTGGACTCGGTGGAGAGGGGGTGCTGCTCTGGCATGAGGACCTCCGGACGGCGTGCGTACAGCGTTCACGTTCGGCCCAGGCGCACGGCACACATCACACTCGGGCCGCTCCCCGATGGTCCGTCCCATCCCAGCGCGCCAGTCACGGCCCGCTGGTCAGCCTACCGGGCGCGCCGGACGGCGCGGATGCCGCGTCCATCATGCGAGCGACGGTAGGAAGGAGGTCACTGTCGTGTCACCGTCGTGTTGTCGTCGTCTCCGGGAGAGGCCATGACCGCTGCAGAAGACCTCATCGTCGCCGCCGAAGCGCACTGTGCGCCCACCTACCGCCCCCTGCCGGTCGTCGTGGCCACGGCGGACGGGGCGTGGATGACGGACGTGGAGGGGCGGCGGTATCTGGATCTGCTGGCCGGCTACTCGGCGCTGAACTTCGGGCACGGCAACCGGCGGCTGATCGAGGCGGCGAAGGCACAGCTGGACCGGGTGACGCTGACGTCCCGCGCCTTCCTGCACGACCGGTTCGCCGCGTTCTGCACGGAGCTGGCCGAGCTGTGCGGGATGGAGATGGTGCTGCCGGTGAACACCGGCGTGGAGGCGGTGGAGAGCGCGGTGAAGACCGCCCGCAAGTGGGGGTACCGGGTGAAGGGGGTGCCCGCGGAGATGGCGAAGATCGTGGTCGCGGGCGGCAACTTCCACGGGCGTACGACGACGGTCATCAGCTTCTCCACCGACCCGGAGGCCCGGGCGGACTTCGGGCCGTACACGCCGGGGTTCCAGATCGTGCCGTACGGCGATCTGACGGCGATGCGTGAGGCGCTGACCGAGAACACCGTCGCGGTGCTGCTGGAGCCGATCCAGGGCGAGAACGGGGTGATCGTGCCGCCGGCCGGCTATCTGGCGGCGGTGCGGGAGCTGACCCGCGAGCGGAACGTCCTCTTCGTCGCCGACGAGATCCAGTCGGGTCTCGGCCGGACCGGGCGGACCTTCGCGTGCGAGCACGAGGGGGTGGTGCCGGACATGTACGTGCTGGGCAAGGCGCTGGGCGGCGGGATCGTGCCGGTGTCGGCGGTGGTGTCGAGCGCGGAGGTGCTCGGAGTGTTCCGGCCGGGCGAGCACGGGTCGACGTTCGGCGGGAATCCGCTGGCCTGCGCGGTGGCGCTGGAGGTGATCGCGATGCTGCGGACGGGCGAGTTCCAGGCACGGGCGGCCCGGCTGGGCGAGCGGATGCACCGGGCGCTGGCCGCGCTGCCGGCCACGGGCACGGTGACGGCGGTGCGCGGGCGCGGGCTGTGGGCGGGTGTGGACGTCGCGCCCGGGGTCGGTACGGGCCGTCAGGTGTCGGAGCGGCTGATGGACCGCAGGGTGCTGGTGAAGGACACCCACGGCCACACGGTCCGGATCGCTCCGCCGCTGGTGATCAGCGAGGAGGACCTCGACTGGGGGCTGGAGCAGTTCAGTGCGGTGCTGGGCGTCCGAGGTCCGGCAGGGCGGCCCTAGAGGATCACGTGGGGCAGGAAGCGGGCGTACGCGTCGGTGACCAGGCCGGAGGACTCGCGGATGCCGAGGCCGGCCGGCTCGCTGCGGACGACCCAGGCGCCGAGGACGACGTGGTTGCCGTCGAAGGCGGGGAGCGGGGCGAGCTGCTGGTAGCAGCAGGGCTCGTCGCGGGGTACGGCCGGGGCGCCGCCGGGCCGGTGCACGGTGACGCCCTCGCCCTCACGGCCGAGCAGCGGCTTGGCGACGTAGCCGGGCGCGGAGGCCAGCTCGCGGGGGCCGTCGAGGTAGGCCGGGAGGAGGTTGGGGTGGCCGGGATACAGCTCCCACAGGACGGCCAGCAGCGCCTTGTTGCTGAGCAGCATCTTCCAGGCGGGTTCGATCCACAGGGTGCTGCCCGTGCCGCCGCCGTTGTCGAGGGTGGCGAGGACGTGCCCGGCGAAGGCGTCGGTGGTGAGCCATTCCCAGGGGTAGAGCTTGAAGATGCCGCGGATGAACCGGAGCTGGTTGTCGACGAAGCGGCCGGAGAGGGTGTCCCAGCCGATCTCCTCCATGGACAGCCAGTCGGTGTCGAGGCCGGCCTGTTCCGCGGTCTCCTTCAGATAGGCGACCGTCATCAGGTCCTCGCCGAGTTCGTCGGCCGAGGAGTGCGCGAAGTGCAGGGGGCTGCCGGGAGGCAGCAGCGCGGCCTGTGCGCGCCAGGCCTCGACGAGGCGTTCGTGCAGGGAGTTCCACTGGTCGGCGCCGGGGAAGCGGTCCTCCATCCAGAACCACTGGGGCGAGGCGGCCTCCACCAGTGAGGTCGGGGTGTCGGCGTTGTACTCCAGCAGCTTGGCCGGGCCGGTGCCGTCGTAGCGGAGGTCGAACCGGCCGTAGACGGAGGGGAGTTCGGCGCGGCGGTGCCAGGCCTCGGTGACGGCGGCGGCCACGGCCGGGTCGGTGATGCCGAGGTCGGCGAGCCGGTCCTTCGCCACGATGTGCTCGGCGGCCGCGAGGCACATGCGGTGCAGTTCCCCGACGGTCTCCTCCAGCGCCTCGATCTCGTCCAGGGTGAAGACGTAATAGGCGCTCTCGTCCCAGTAGGGCCGCAGCGAGCCGTCGGGGTGGCGGGTGAGGGGGTAGACGAGCCCCTGCGCCTCGACGGTCTGCTGCCAGCCGGGGCGGGGGGTGGTGGTACGGCGTTCCACGGCCCGGTGCCGTCAGCCGCCGGAGCTGTGGTGGCCGCCGCCGAAGCCGCCGCGGTGGACTCCGTGGCCGCCGGAGGATCCGCCGGAGCCCTTGCGGGGCTTGGTGAAGGAGCCGCCGCTCACCCAGGAGCCCTTCTTCCTGCCGCCGTAGTACCAGGCGCCGTTCACGGAGGACTTGACGGACGTGCAGTTCTTGTCGGAGACGACCTTGTAGCCCTTGGCGAGGGTGTAGCTGTCGCGGTCGACGCAGCGCTTGTCCGGGTCGGAGGAGCAGGCGGTGAGGGCGGCGGCCAGCAGGCCCATGCCGCCGAGTACGACCGTGCCGGAGCGCAGCCGCCGCCGGGTGTCAGCCATGTTCGTGTCTCCCCCGTGTGGTGTGGCCCGAGTGTCGGCCGTCAGCCTAGAGAACGGTAAGAGCGCAGGCCACAGTGGGTGGTGGGATCAGCCGTCTCCTAGAGTCCCTTTGTGGTCTTTGGAATGGTGTGCGCCCTTGGCGCGGCGGTCTGCTTCGGCACCGCGACGGTGTTGCAGGCGGTGGCCGCGCGGGCGGCGGGCACGGACGGGGGCGGCGGCGAGGCGGCCCTGCTGCTGCGGGCGCTCAGGCAGTGGCGGTATCTGGCCGGTCTGGCGCTGGACGGGCTCGGCTTCCTGTTCCAGATCGCGGCGCTGCGGTCCCTGCCGATCTACGCGGTCGGCGCCGCCCTGGCGTCGAGCCTGGCGGTGACCGCGGTGGTCGCGGCGCGCCTGCTGCGGGTGCGGCTGAGCGGCACGGAGTGGGGCGCGGTGGGCGTGGTGTGCGCGGGCCTCGCGATGCTGGGGCTGGCGTCCGGGCCGGAGGGGAGCCAGGACGGTTCGGAGATGTTGCGGTACGTGATGCTCGCGGTCGCGGTCTGCATGCTGCTGCTCGCGTTCGCGGGCGGCCGGCTGTCCGGCACGAGCCGGGCGCTCGTGCTCGGGCTGGGCGCCGGCTTCGGGTTCGGGGTGGTGGAGGTGTCGGTCCGGCTGATCGACAGCCTGGCGCCGGCGGCTCTCCTGACCAACCCGGCGGCCTATGCGCTGCTGATCGGAGGCGGCGCGGCGTTCATGCTGCTGACGTCGGCCCTCCAGCGGGGCTCCGTGACGACCGCGACCGCCGGCTTGGTGATCGGCGAGACCATCGGTCCGGCGGCCGTGGGCGTGGTGTGGCTGGGCGACCGCACGAGGGAGGGACTGGCCTGGCTGGCGGTGCTGGGGTTCCTGGTGGCCGTGGTCGGGGCGTTGGCGCTGGCGCGGTTCGGGGAGGCGCCGGTGGTGGCCGAGGAAGCCTGAGACCGCCTCCCCCGGACGGCACGCATCGGTGTCCTACGGCAACACCCTGCACAGCGCCTCCAGCGCCCCCGCCCACGCGCTGTCCGGTGGTGTCGCGTACCCCACGACCAGGGCGTCCAGCGGTTCGGTGACGGCCTCCTCGTGGCGGTGGAGGGCGAGGCCGTGCAGGGCCAGGCCCTGCCAGGTCGCGGCCTGCACCACCGACTGTTCGGTGCCCGCCGGCAACCGCAGCACCGCGTGCAGGCCGGCGGCGATTCCGGTGACCGTCACCTCCGGCGCGCGGGCGGTCACGGCGGCGGCGAGGGCGTCGCGGCGGCGCCGGTAGCGCAGGCGGGAGGAGCGGACGTGGCGGTCGTAGGCGCCGCAGGTGAGGAACTCGGCGAGGGTGAGCTGCTCGAGCGCCCCCACGGTGTCGATGCGGCCCTTGGCCGAGACCGCCTCCTCCGCCAGGGACGGTGGCAGCACCATCCAGCCCAGGCGCAGTCCGGGGGCCAGTGACTTGCTGGCGGTGCCGAGGTAGATCACCCGGTCGGGGTCGAGACCCTGCAGCGCGCCGACGGGCTGGCGGTCGTAGCGGAACTCGCCGTCGTAGTCGTCCTCCAGGATCAGCCCGCCGGTGCGCCGCGCCCAGTCCACGACGGCGGCGCGCCGGTCGGGGTGCAGGGGCATGCCCATGGGGAACTGGTGGGCGGGGGTCAGCAGGACCGCACCGGCGTCCGCCAGCGGGCCGGTGTCGGTGCCCAGTTGGTCGTACGGGAGGGCGGGGGTGGTCAGGCCCGCGGCGCGCAGCAGGCTCCGGTGCACGTCCAGGCCGTACGACTCGACCGCCACCGTGCGCACCCCGCGCGCCCGCAGCACCGTGCCGAGCAGCCGCAGGGCGTGCGAGAAGCCCGCGGTGACGAGGACGGAGTCGGGGTGGGCGCGGACGCCCCGGGCGCGGGCCAGATAGCCGGCGAGGGCTTGCCGCAGTTCGGGGCGGCCGCGCGGGTCGCCGTAGCCGAGGGCCTGGTAGGGGGCCGTGGTCAGGGCGCGGCGGGCGGCCTTGAGCCATTCCGTGCGGGGGAAGGCGGCCAGGTCCGGGGTGCCGGGGATGAGGTTGTAGGTGGGGCGGCCGGGTTCCCGGCGCCGGGGTGCCGAGTGGGCCGGTGGGACGACGGCCCGGTCCGCCACCCGTGTCCCCGAGCCCTGCCGGGCGGTGAGCCAGCCCTCCGCCACGAGGTCCGCGTAGGCCTCGGCGACGGTGTTGCGGGCGATGCCGAGGTCGGCGGCGAGGGCGCGGGAGGAGGGCAGCCGGGTGCCGGGAGCCAGCCGGCCGGTGCGGACGGCCTCGCGCAGGGCGTCGGTCAGACCCCGGCGCAGACCGCCCGGGCCGGCCGGTTCGAGGTGCAGGTCGACGCCCAGAGTGGCCCAAGGTTTCGCCATGGAAATGGACCATACTCCTGGGCTGCCTCGCTCCTAGGGTCGACGCATGAGCACCACACAGGAAAACGTCGAGTACGCCGGCGAGCAGGCCCCCCGGCTGGCCTGGGCCGAGCACGCCCCCGAGGTCTACAAGGCGATGATCCGCCTGGACACCGCCGCCAAGCGGGGCCTGGACCCCAAGCTGTACGAGCTGGTGAAGATCCGCGCCTCGCAGCTCAACCACTGCGCCTTCTGCCTCGACATGCACACCAAGGACGCGCTCGCGGCCGGTGAGAGCGTGGAGCGGATCGTGCAGCTCAGCGCGTGGGAGGAGTCGCGGCACTTCTACACCGGGAAGGAGCTGGCGGCGATCGAGCTCACCGAGGCGATCACGGTCCTGACGGACGGCTTCGTGCCGGACGAGGTGTACGCGAGGGCCGCCGAGCAGTTCGAGGAGGCCGAGCTCGCGCAGCTGATCGCCGCGATCGCGGTGATCAACACCTGGAACCGGTTCGGAGTGACCACCCGGATGACCCCGGGCCACTACCAGCCGGGGCAGCACCGGTGAGCGGTACCAGCCGTACCCAGCTGCTGGATCCGGAGGTCGGCCGGGCGATGTCCGCGCTCTCCGCCGCCGCGAAGCAGGGGCTCGGTGATCCGGCCCTCGCCGAACTGGTGATGATCCGCGCCTCGCAGCTCAACCACTGCGCCTTCTGCCTCGACATGCACCTGCGGGTGGCCCGGAAGAACGGGGAGTCCGAGGACCGCGTCCAGTTGCTGAACGCCTGGGAGGAGGCCGAGGGCCTCTACAGCGAGCGGGAGCGGGCCGCGCTGGCGCTGACCGAGGCGGTCACCGTGCTGACCGAGGGCTTCGTGCCCGACGAGGTCTACGAGCGTGCCGCCGAGCACTTCGACGAGTCCGGGCTCGCCCATCTGATCGCTCTGATCACCGTCATCAACGGCTGGAACCGCATCATGGTCGGCCGACGCACTCCGCCAGGGGGTTACCAGCCGTGAGCAAGGTGAACACGTTCCGCGCCCTGCACCTCAACCGCCCGCAGGGCGACCCGCTGACCCTGCCGGGGCCGTGGGACGCGGCCAGCGCGCGGGCGTTCGTCGCGGCCGGGTTCCCCGCTCTGGCCACACCGAGCGCGGGAGTGGCCGCCTCGCTCGGGTACGAGGACGGGCGGACCCCGGCCGACGGGATGTTCGCCGCGGTCGCCCGGATCTCGCGGGCCGTGGACGTGCCGGTGTCGGCGGACGTCGAGAGCGGGTACGGGCTCGCGCCCGGGGAACTGGTGGAGCGGCTGCTGGAGGCGGGCGCCGTCGGCTGCAACCTCGAGGACTCCGTGGACGGTGTCCTCAAGGACCCGCACGAGCAGGCGGAGTTCCTCGCCGGGGTGCGCTCGGCCGCCGGGGACCAGCTGTTCGTCAACGCCCGCGTCGACACCTTCGTCCACGGGGACAAGGATCCCGAACGGGTCATCGAGCGGGCCGCGTTGTACGGGGCGGCGGGCGCGGACTGCGTCTATCCGATCCTTGCCCCCGTGGCCGTACTGCCGCTGCTGCGGGCCGGGATCCAGGGCCCGCTGAACGCGCTGGCCGGCCTGGACGCGGGCGGCCCCTCGCCCGCCGAACTCGGCGAACTCGGGGCCACCCGCGTCACGTTCGGGCCGGTCCTCCAGCGGAGGGCCACCGCGGCGGTCCAGGACATCGCGGGCGCCCTGCGGTGACGAGGGCGGTCAGGAGGGCAGCCACTGCTTCCACACGTCGGGGTGGCTGTCCACCCACTTCTTCGCCGCGTCCTGGGGCGACAGCTTCTGGTCGGCGATCAACAGGGCGACCTCGTTCTGGTCCTCGGTCGTCCACCTGAACTTCTTCAGGAAGGCCGCCGCCTTGCCGCCGGACCTGGCGAAGTCCGCGTTGAGGTACTTCTGCAGCGGGGTGTGCGGGTAGGCGCAGGCGACCTTCGCCGCGTCCGCGTCGCAGCCGTCCTTGTACGGCGGCAGCTTCACCTCCGTCAGGGGGACCTTCTTGAACAGCCACTGGGGGGCGTACCAGTAGGTCAGGAAGGGCTTCTTCTCCTTGGCGAACTGTTTCATCTGGGTGATCTGGGCGGCCTCGGAGCCGGCGAAGACGACCTGGTAGTCCAGCTTCAGGTTCTTCACCAGGGCCTTGTCGTTGGTGACGTACGACGGGGAGCCGTCCATCAGCTGGCCCTTGCCGCCGCTCTCCGCGGTGCGGAAGAGGGAGGCGTACTTGTTGAGGTTCTTCCAGTTCGTGATGTCCGGGTGCTGCTTGACCAGATAGGTCGGGACGTACCAGCCGATGTGGCCGGTCACTCCGAGGTCGCCGCCGCGGGCGATGGTCTTCTTGTCCTCGACGTACCGCTTCTCCTGGTCCGGGTGGCCCCAGTCCTCCATGATGGCGTCGACCCGGCCCTGGCTGAGCGCGTCCCAGGCGGGCACCTCGTCGACCTGGACGGTGTCCACGCGGTAGCCGAGCTTGTGTTCCAGCAGGTACTGGGCGACGGCCACGTTGGACTGGGCACCCACCCAGGACTGCACGGACAGGGTCACGGACTTCGCGCCCCGGGCGTTCGCGAAGGGCGAGGCCTGCTTGGTCATGTCGGCGGCGCCGCAGCCGGTCACCGACAGCAACAGCAGCGAGCCCACCGCGAGTGTCGTACGTACGCGCATGTCAGGCTCCCTTCGTCGCGCGTCGCTCGGTCGGCTGCGTCACCCGGTCCAGCATCAGGCCCAGGCAGACGATCGCGGCACCGGCCACCAGACCGGTCGCGAGGTCGCCCTGGGCGAGACCGAAGGCCACGTTGTAGCCGAGGGCGCCGCCGCCGACCAGGCCGCCGATGATGACGACGGCGAGGACCAGGACCACGCCCTGGTTGAGGGCGAGCAGCAGCGACCGCCTGGCGAGCGGGAGCTGGATCTGCCACAGCTGCTGGCGGCCGGTCGCGCCGAGCGAGCGCGCCGACTCCAGCGCGGCCGGGTCGACCTGGCGCAGGCCCTGCGCGGTGATCCGGACGACGGCCGGGAGCGCGTAGACGACGGCGGCGGCGACAGCGGGGGCACGGCCGACGCCGAACAGGGCGACGACCGGGATCAGGTACACGAACTGCGGCATGGTCTGGAAGACGTCCAGGACCGGTCGCAGGGCGCGGTCGACGCGGTCGCTGCGGGCGGCGGCGACACCGGTCGCGAACCCTAGGACCAGGGTGACGGCGACGGCCGCGAGCACCTGGGAGAGCGTGTCGAGGGCCGGCCCCCACACCCCGAGCACACCGATCGCGGCCATCGCGAGCACGGCGGTCAGGGCGGTGCGCCAGGTGCCGATCGACCAGGCCAGGGCGGCGACGATCAGCAGCACCGACCACCAGGGCAGCCACTGCAGGCCGCCGCGGACGGGGTCCAGGATCCAGGTGGTGAAGTGGCCCGCCCAGTCGGCCGTACCGCCGACGACCGGGACGCCGGAGTAGAGGTGGTTGGTCATCCAGTCGACGGCGTGGTCGACCGGTTCGGCGATGTTCAGGGTCCAGCCGGTGGGCCAGTCGAGGCTGCCGAGGAGACGGGTGGCCAGGGCGACGGCCACGGTGACGGCGAGGGCGTACGCCCAGCCGATGGTCTTCGGGCGCGTGGTGCCGTCGCCCGCCGCCGCGGTCACCCGGTCCAGCACGATCGCCAGCAGCACGATCGGGATACCGGCGGCGAGGGCCTGGCCCACGTCGACCGAGGCGAGCGCCTGGTAGACGCGGTCGCCGAGGCCGCCCGCGCCGATGACCGCGGCGATGACGGCCATGGACAGCGCCATCATGATCGTCTGGTTGAGGCCGAGCAGCAGTTCCCCGCGGGCCAGCGGGATCCGGGCGGTCAGCAGCCGCTGGCGGCGGGTCGCGCCGAGCGACTCCACGGCCTCCAGGACCTCGGGGTCGGCGCCGCGCAGGCCGAGCGCGGTGAGGCGGGCCATCGGCGGGGCCGCGTACACGACGGTGGCGAGGACGGCCGCGGGGACGCCGATGCCGAAGACCAGGACGACGGGGAGGAGGTAGGCGAAGGCCGGGAGCACCTGCATGGTGTCCAGGACCGGGCGCAGGGCGCGGTCGAGCCGGTCGGAGAGACCCGCGGCGAGGCCGAGCAGCGCGCCGACGATCACCGAGGCGAGGACCGCCACGACCATCAGCGCGAGCGTCTGCATGGTCGGGACCCACATGCCGAGGGCGCCGCAGGCGAGGAAGGCGATGGCCGTACCGGCCGCCAGGCGGACGCCGGCGACGCGCCAGGCGACCAGGGCGCCGAGGACGGTGACGCCGGTCCAGCCCGCGGCGAGCAGGGCGAGGTAGACGGCTCGTACGGAGAGTACGACCGCGTTGCTGATGTAGCCGAAGAAGTACAGGAACAGGGGGTGGCTGTCCCGGTTGTCGATGACCCAGTTGCTGGCCGTCGCGAGGGGTTTGTCGAGGCTGACGGTCAGTTCGCGGGGCCAGCCGGCGCCGGGCCAGTGGGTGGCGGCCCAGGGGGCGAGGACCGCGGCGAAGAGGGCGAGCAGGAGGAGTTTGCCCGCGGCTCGGCTCTTCAGGATGCGGGGTTTGCCGGTACGGGAGGCCGGGACGGTGAGCGTGGCCATCAGACGGCCTCCGGGGTGGTGCGGGGGCCGTCCGGGCTGGTGCGCGGGGCGGGCGGGGCCGCCTGCCCGTGCTCGCCGGGTGCCGCTGCCTGCGGGACGGGTGCCGCACCGGCGGCACGAGCGCCCTCGGCCACGGCGGTGTCGCCGGCGGCCAGGGTGGTGACGCCGGCCACCACGTCCAGGAGCTGCTCATGGTCCACGATGCCCAGGCACTTGCCCTCATCCATGACCCGGGCCGGTTCGCCTGCCCGCGCCACGGCCTCGATCGCCTCGGCGACCGTGGCCTCCGGGCGGACCGCCGGGCCGTTCGCCGTGTCCTCGGCGGACGCGGGGCGCATGGCCGTGCGGCAGGTCATCACCTGCTCGCGCGGGACGTCCCGGACGAACTCGCGGACGTAGTCGTCGGCCGGGGAGCCGACGATCTCCTCGGGGGTGCCGAGCTGGACCACCCGGCCGTCGCGCATCAGGGCGATGCGGTCGCCGAGCTTCAGGGCCTCGGTGAGGTCGTGGGTGATGAAGACCATCGTGCGGCCCTCCTCGCGGTGCAGGCGGGCCACCTCGTCCTGCATGTCGCGCCGGATGAGCGGGTCGAGGGCGCTGAACGGTTCGTCGAAGAGCAGGACCTCGGGGTCCACGGCCAGGGCACGGGCCAGACCCACCCGCTGGCGCTGGCCGCCGGACAGCTGGCCGGGGCGGCGCTGTTCCATGCCTTCGAGGCCGACCTTGGCGACGACCTCGGCGGCCCGCTCGCGCCGCTCGGACCTGCCGACGCCCTGGATCTCCAATCCGTAGGCCACGTTGTCGAGGACCGTGCGGTGCGGGAGCAGTCCGAAGTGCTGGAAGACCATGGCGGCCCGGTGCCGGCGCAGTTCACGCAGGCGCGACTTGTCCATCGCGCGGACGTCCTCGCCGTCGATGGCGATGGTGCCGGCGGTGGGTTCGATGAGCCGGGTCAGGCAGCGGACGAGAGTGGACTTGCCGGAGCCGGACAGGCCCATGACCACGAAGACCTCGCCCTTGCGGACGTCGAAGGAGACGTCCCGGACGGCCGCCGTACAGCCCGTGCGGGCGCGCAGGTCGGCCGGGTCGAGCGTGCTGAGCTCCGGGTCGGCGGGGATCCGCTCCGGCTTGGGGCCGAAGACCTTCCACAGGCCGGACACGGAGAAGACGGGCTCGGTCGTGGTGGGCGGCTTGCGGGTGGGAACAGTGAGCGCCATCAGGCGTCACCTCCGATCAGGTCGACGGCCTTCTCCCCGACCATGAGCACCCCGATCATCGGGTTCACGGCGGGCATGGTCGGGAACACGGACGCGTCGGCGATGCGGATGCCGTCGAGACCGCGGATCTTCAACTCGGGGTCGACCACGGCGAGTTCGTCGTCCGTGGCGCCCATCTTGCAGGTGCCGGCCGGGTGGTAGACGGTGTGCGCGGCCTTGCGGGCGTACTCGCTCAGCTCGGCGTCGCCGAGGATCTCGGGGCCGGGGCACACCTCGCGCTTGAGCCAGCTCGCGAGCGGCTCGGCCTTGGCGATCTCACGCGCGATACGGATGCCGTCGACGAGGGTCTGCCCGTCGTAGTCGTCCTCGTCGGTGAAGTACCGGAAGTCCAGGGCGGGCTTCACGGACGGGTCGGCGCTGGTCAGGTACAGCCGGCCGCGGCTCTTCGGCTTGGGGATGTTCGGGGTCATGGACACCCCGAACTCCGGCCGCTCGTAGCCCAGTCGCTCCGGGTTGTCCGTGAACGGGATCTGGTAGAAGTGGAACATCAGGTCCGGGCCCGGGTTCTCGGGGTCGCGGCGCACGAACAGGCCCGCGTCGGAGTCCATCGCGGAGTTCTCCGGGATCGGGCCGTTCGTCTCCCAGACGATGACCGACTCGGGGTGGTCGAGCAGGTTCTCGCCGACGCCGGGCAGGTCGTGCACGACGGGGATGCCGAGGGCCTCCAGGTCCTCGCGCGGGCCGATGCCCGAGTGCAGCAGCAGGCGCGGGGAGTCGACGGCGCCCGCGCACAGCACGACCTCGCCGCGGGCGCGGATCAGCAGTTCCTCGCCGTCCTTGGTGCGCACGTGGACGCCCTCGGCGCGGGTGCCGTTCAGCTCCAGCCTGTGCGCCCAGGTCTCCAGCAGGATCGTCAGGTTGGGCCGTTCGTCCATCACCGGGTGCAGGTACGCCACCGACGCCGAGGACCGCTTGTTGTTCTCGGGGTGGTAGGCGAGGTCGAAGAAGCCCACGCCCTCGGTGAACGGCTTGCGGTTGAAGCCCTCGACGCGGGGTACCCCGAGTGCCGACTGGGCGGCGTCGACGAAGTCGCGGGCGATGGCGTTCCGGTCCTTCTCGTCGACGGAGACGATGTTGTTCTTCAGGCGGGCGAAGTAGGCCTCCATGGGCACGGCGCCCCAGCCCTTGGCGCCGGCCTCCTCCCACTCGTCCCAGTCGGAGGGCAGCGGCTTGAAGGAGATGAGGGTGTTGTGCGAGGAGCAGCCGCCGAGGACGCGGGCGCGGCTGTGCCGGATGTGGGAGTTGCCGCGCGGCTGCTCCACCGTCGGGTAGTCGTAGTCGAGTTCGCCGCCGAGCAGGCCCATCCAGCGGCGCAGGGTGAGGACGTCGTCGCGGCCGACGTCGCTCGGACCGCCCTCGATGACGGCGACGGTGACGTCGGGGTTCTCGGTGAGGCGGGAGGCGATGACGGAGCCCGCGGTGCCGCCGCCGATGACGACGTAGTCGTAGACGTGGGGGGTGTGGGGCATGGGGGTACTACTCCAGGGGTGTTTCCGGGACGGAGGTGGGGCTCAGCCGGCGAACCAGCGCACCGGCTTGGGCGCGAGGTTCTGGTAGACGTGCTTGGTCTCGCGGTACTCGGCGAGTCCCGCGGGCCCCAGCTCGCGGCCGGTGCCGCTCTTGCCGAAGCCGCCCCACTCCGCCTGCGGCAGGTAGGGGTGGAAGTCGTTGATCCAGACGGTGCCGTGGCGCAGCCGTCCGGCGACGCGGCGGGCCCGGCCCGCGTCCGCGGTCCACACGGCGCCGGCGAGGCCGTACTCGGTGTCGTTGGCGAGGAGGACCGCCTCCTCCTCCGTGCGGAAGGTCTCGACGGTGAGGACCGGGCCGAACACCTCCTCGCGTACGACGGTCATCTCGCGGTGGCAGGCGTCGAGGACGGTCGGCTCGTAGAAGTAGCCGGTCCCGGGGCGATCCGGTGACGGCTCGGGCCGCTTGCCGCCGCAGCGCAGTACGGCGCCCTCCTCCAGCGCGCCGGCGACGTACGCCTCGACCTTGGCGCGGTGCTGCTCGGAGACGAGCGGGCCGCACTCGACGCCGTCCGCCGTGCCGCGCCCGAGCCTGATCCTCTGGGCCCGGCGGGCGAGTTCGGCGACGAAGCGCTCGCGGACCGACTCCTCGACGATGAGGCGGGCGCCGGCCGAGCAGACCTGGCCGCTGTGGATGAAGGCGGCGTTGAGGGCCTGGTCGACGGCGGTGTCGAAGCCCTCCTCGGTGGCGCAGGCGTCGGCGAAGACGACGTTGGGGTTCTTGCCGCCGAGTTCGAGGGCGACCTTCTTCACGGCCGGGGCGGCGGCCTGGGCCACCTTGGTGCCGCTGACCAGGCCACCGGTGAAGGAGACCAGGTCGACGTCGGGGTGTTCGGCGAGCCGCGCGCCGACGGTGTGGCCGGGTCCGGTGACGATGTTGGCGACCCCGGCGGGCAGGCCGGCCTCGGCCAGCAGCCCGATCAGCGCGATGGTGGTCATCGGGGTGATCTCGCTGGGCTTGATGACAAAGGTGTTGCCGGCGGCGAGCGCGGGGGCGATCTTCCAGCTGGCCTGGAGGAGCGGGTAGTTCCAGGGGGTGATCAGCGCGCAGACGCCGACCGGCTCGTGGACGACGACGCTGTGGATGTCGGGCGAGCCGGCGTCGACCACCCGGCCGGGGGCCTCGGCGGCGACCAGGTCGGCGAAGTAGCGGAAGGCGTCGGCGACACAGTCGATGTCGACGCGGCCCTCCTCGACGGTCTTGCCCGCGTCCCGGCTCTCCAGCAGGCCGAGGTCCTCGCGGTCGCGCACGAGGAGGTCGGCGACGCGGCGCAGCAGCGCGGCGCGTTCGGCGACGGGGGTGCCGGGCCAGGGGCCGTGGTCGAAGGCCTGCCGCGCGGCGGCCACCGCACGCTCGGCGTCCTTCTCGTCACCCTCGGCGACCACGGCGAACGGCCGGGCGTCCGCGGGGTCGAGGATCTCGCGCGTCGCGCCGGAGACCGCTGGCAGCCACTCGCCTCCCGCACGGATGGTCGCCTGGGCCTGTCGTTCGGTTCTGTCCGCCATGATCGGTGTTGCCTTCCGTTCCTGTTCCGTGCCCCCGCGTCACGCACATGGCACGCTCAGGGACCGTGGCCGCCTGCCCACGGCCCCTGGCTCGCATGCGGAATCAGTGGCCGATAGTGCGCGGCGTCACTGAAAAGACGGTCGAAAACGGACAGAAACGGTTTATCTGGGACGCTGCGCTCAGTTCATCGGGGCGTCACAGCCCGTGTCGGGCGGGCAGAACCCGCTCAGCGCGGTCTCGAGCAGCCGCAGGTCGGCGTCGGCGCCGTCCCGGTCGGGGCCGTACGCGGCGACGGCGTAGATCCTCCCGTCCGCGGCGGTGAAGCGCTCGTCGTAGACGTGCCAGGTGCCGACGTCCGGTTCGCCCTTGATGGTGTCGGCCAGGTACTCCAGACGGGAGCCGACGAAGTCGCCCTGGTCGAGATTGACCAGGGAGAGCTTCTGGAAACCCGCCGGCTTGCGGGTCTGGTCGGACAGGAACAGCTCGAACGACGCCTCCGGGGACGCCTCCGCCACCTGGTAGATCTGCAGCCGGTGCGCCTTGTCCGGGCTGCGGTAGTTGACGACCTTGATGCCGTACGAGGACGGGACCGAGGACCGCGACCAGCCCGTGGGGCGCGCGATCCGGAAGCCCTCCTCGTCGTCGTACGACTCCCAGCCCGCGGGGAGCGGGCTCGCCGAGGCGGAGGGGGAGGCGGTGTCGTCCGTGGGGGACGGGGAGCCGGAGATGTCGCCGGTCGGCGCCGGGGAGGCCGAGACCACGGAGGGGCTCGGCGAGCCGCTCGCCGATGACGGCCGGTCGTGGTGCCCCGGCTTGATCACGAGGGTCAGGACGAGGCTCACGGCGACGCCGACCACGGCCGCGCCCACGACCACCGTCCAGACCGTTCTGCGGCTGAGCCCGCCCGCGGGCACGGGCACCGGCTCGGGCTGCACGGGCCACTCCGGCGCGGACCAGCCCGCACCCGCCGTGCTGCCCGTGTCCGGGCCGCCGGTCGTGCTGTCGGCGGCGCCCGTCCTGGGCCCGTGCCAGCCGCCGGCCGAGTCCGGCCAGGGCACGGGCGGCGCGGGCGGCGCCGAGTCCGGCGCGGGCGGCACCGGCGGCGCCGACTCGGGCGCGGCAGGGCCGGGTGCGCCCTCATCGGCCGTCGGCGGTCCGGCCGGGGGCCACTCGGGCGCCCGGTCCGGCATGGCCGGCGGCGGTGGTGTCACCGGTGTGCCGGCCTGCGGTCCCGCGCTGTCCTCCCAGCGCTGGGTCTCCTCGTTCCAGTACCGCGCTCCCCCGCTCATCGTGTTCCTCTCACAGCCCCACCAGGCCGGCCAGCGTGCCCGCCGAGGCGAGGACGCTGATCAGCGCCTGGGAGTCGTCGAGGAGGCGGCGCAGGCGCTCGCGGCGGGAGGGGGCGGCCTGGCCGGTGCGGGTGATCTCGTCCTCCGTCTCGGCGAGGGCCGCGTCGAGTTGCACCGTCCGGTCGTCCGCCCGCACCCGGGCCAGGTCGGCGCGCAGTTCCCGCACGGCCAGCAGCAGTTGCTCGGCCGCCTCGTCGCGCGGCGCGGCCGTGCCGTGGTGGCTCTCGGCGTGCGCGTGGTCGCCGATGGCGAAGGTGCTGTGCGAAACGTCGCCGATGCTGACTCCCCGCTCATCCGTTGCCATGACCGTCGGCTCCCTTCTGCGGCGTGCTGCCGCCGTTCGTGGAGGAGGCGGAGGAGTTGTCACCGACGGCGAAGGTGCTGCCCTCGACGCGGCCGATGTGCACGCCCCCGTTGCTGATGTTGTTGATCTGCTGGACGAACTCGCCGGTCTGGTAGCCGGCTTCGGCGAGCGCGGCCCGTACCCCGTTCGCGACCCGGTCCTGGATGCTCTTGAGGTAGCGGGAGACGTCCATCTCCTGGAACTGCGAACCGGCATCCGCCGAGCCCAGCTCCCGCACGGACAGCGCGGGACCGTCCGGCAACGCGTTCGCGTAGCCGCCCGTCAGCAGCCGCCAGCCGTAGACCACGGACTTGCCGAGGACCACCAGGGAGCCGGCCAGTGAGCCCGGTACCCGGGTGACGGCCCAGACCGCCTTGCCGAGCACGTTGTTGTGGCGGAACCGGTGGGCCGTTCGGTCGGCGTCCTTGAAGTCCTGGCGCACCGGCAGCAGCACGTGCGGGGCGATCTCCAGCATGAGCATGCGGCCCTGGGTGTGGATGCGCACGAAGACCGTGACGACGAGCTCCTCCTCCCAGCCGCCGACGCGGATGCGCAGGAAGTGCCGGCGCTTCTCGGCACCCTCCTCGACCGCGTGCGACCGGTGCTCCTCGAAGGCCTGCGGGTGGTACGGCGCGTCCTCGCGGCGCAGCAGCCCCTCGGCGGGGAGGAACACGCACTCGTCGATCTCCAGCCAGCGCAGCCGGTCGCGCACTCCCGGCCCCGCGTACTCGGCGGGCAGCCGGAGGCGTTCCACCAGCGGCCGGACCTTCTCCAGCACCAGCCGGTTGCTGATCGGCTGCTGCTTCTTCAGCGCGTCGGGCTTCAGTTCGACGGCCAGCACCCAGTCCCGGTAGGCCACACCGGCCCCGCAGAACGGACGCGCCTCGTGATACATGATCAACGGCGCGTGCTGCTCGGTCCGGATGCGCTGCTTGAGCCACTGGAACCGCCGGCTCGCGCCCTGCTCGGCGGGGTCGCCGGCGGCGTCCGGGAAGCGCTGCGGGGACAGTTCGGCCGCGAGGACGCGCGCGAACTGGCCGCGCTGACCGGCCAGGCACAGCACGACGAGCGCGAAGATGACCAGCGTGGCCCAGGCCTGCCAGGGCTTGAACTGCCGCGCCAGTTCCTTGAAGCCCAGCAGGAAGATGTCGCTCAGGCTCAGCGAGCTGGACCCCGAGTCCAGGCCGTACGGGTCGCCGTAGGAGTCGTACGACGGCTCGTCGCTCGTGCCGCCGAACGCGGCGGTCAGTGTGACCACGAACAGCAACGTGAACTGGATGCGGCCGGCCCAGCGGAAGAAGAAGGCGGGTACGACGCGGAACAGGGACGCCCCCGGATCGCGGCCCCTGATCCAGCGGCCGATCGCGAGATACAGGCTGGGCAGCAGGAAGAGGCCCAGCAGCCCCTGGGTCAGCGCCACTCCCACCAGCCACAGGCCGAGGATGGCCCCCGCCCACTGGAGTTCCTGGCGGCGGGCGCGCAGGGCGTGGGCGAGGACGCGGGCGGCGTCGAGGCCGAGGGAGGGCGCCACGAACCGCTGTCCGTTGAGGTGCAGTTCGTCGATCACCCGGTCCCGGTAACCGGAATCCAGGTACGTGCCCGCGCACAGCAGCCGGCTGGCCTCGCTCGCGTGCGGTGGGGTGGACGGTGGTGCGGATGGTGCCGCCGCAGGCGTCGGCTGCGGTTGCGGCGGCACGTGTGCGGTGCTCACGCGGATCCCCCGAGGCGTGGAAAGTCACTTGTTGAACAGCTGAGTTGACAATCCATCAGCATAGAGTGACGGACGGTACAGGGAAAGCGGAATCCGCAGGCTACTGACCGGTCCGGTGCGCCATCAGCTCCCGTACGCAGTCGCGCAGCCAGGCATGGGCGGGGTCGGCGTCGTGGCGCGGGTGCCAGGCGAAGCCGACGGCGACCGCCGGGAGCGGCAGCGGGATCTCGAAGGTGACCAGGCCGAGGAGGGCGGCCAGCGGGCGGCCCCAGTGGCTGATCAGTCCGACCAGGTCGGACTCGCGCACCACGAACAGCGAGGCGGGATAGGTGCCGACGCTGCCCACCACCCGGCGCCTCAGGCCCAGTTCGGCCAGCGCCTCGTCGATCGGTCCGTGCTGCCTGCCGCGCCGCGAGACGATCAGATGGCCGGCCTCGCCGGCGAACCGCTCGGGGGTCAGCTCCCCGGTGAGCAGCGGGTGTCCGGCCCGCACGACACCCAGCATGCGCTCCTCGTACACCGTCTCCACGTGCACCTCGGGCGCGGCCGTGTCGATCACGCCGACCTCCAGGTCGGCGGTGCCCTGGCGCAGGAACGGCGCGTCCACGTGGCTCTCGGACAGAAAGCGCAGGCGGATGCCGGGGGCCTCGCGGGCGGCGCGGGCGAAGAGGGCGGCGCCGTGGGTGGCGGCGACCGAGTCGTGGCCGAGGATCGTGAACGTGCGGGTCACCGTGCGCAGATCGGTGTCCCGGCCCGATGTGAACAGGGCGCGGGCCCGCTCCACGACCGCACCGACCTCGGCCCGCACCGCCAGCGCGCGCGGAGTGGGCACCATCCGGCGTCCGGCGCGCACCAGGACCGGGTCGCCGAGCGCCTTGCGGATCCTGCCGAGGGTGCGGCTCATGGCGGGCTCGGACAGATGCAGCCGGTGCGCGGCACCCTGCACGCTCTGCTCCTCCAGCAGCACGTCCAGCGCGACCAGCAGGTTCAGGTCCAGCCTCGGATCCGGGCCAGTGGATTGCGTCATGTGCAGGTGTCCCTTGCAAAGGTTGCACTGGAAGGCAGGTCACCGGCGAGCCTACGGTGAGAGCGCGTCACCGCGTAGGACGAGGGCGCATCCCACACCCCACCGCCCACCTCCCGGGAGGAGCCGTGCCCGCGCACGCCCTGAAACGCCCCACCCTGCTCGCGCTGTGCGCCTGTGTCCTGGTCGCCCAGAGCATGGTCGCCGCCATCAACCTCCTCATCCCGCAGCTGACTTCCTCGTCCCTGCACCCCTCGCACACCGAGATCCTCTGGACGGTCGACGCCTACGTCATCGTCTTCGCGGGACTGCTCATCCCGGCCGGCGCGCTCGGCGACCGGTACGGCCGCAAGGGCGCCCTGCTCGCCGGGCTCGCGCTGTTCGCGGCGGGCGCCGCCACCAGCGCGCTCGCGACCGGCCCTGCCGTCCTGATAGCCGGGCGGGGCGTGTCCGGCGCCGGAGCCGCGCTGATCACCCCGGCCACCCTCTCGATCCTGATGCAGCTGTCCGCGCCCGAGCACCGGGCCCGCTCGATGGGTGCCTGGACGCTGTCGATCGGCCTGGGCGGCGCGGCGGGCAACCTGGGCGGCGGTCTGGCCGGCCAGTTCCTCACCTGGCGCGCCCTGTTCGCGGTCATGGTGCCGCTCGCCGCCGTGCTCGCCGTGGCGGTCTCCGCCACCGTCCCGCGCACCGCACGTTCCGCCCGCAGCAACCCCGACCCGCTCGGCACGCTGCTCCTGACGGCGGGCCTGGTCGCGATCCTGTTCGGCATCATCGAGGGCCCGGCCTACGGCTGGACGTCCGCCCGTATCCTCGGCGCCTTCACGGCGGGCGCGCTGCTCGTCGCCGCCTTCACCGGGCACGCCCTGCGTTCCCCCGCCCCGCTGTTCGACCCGCGGATCTTCGGCTCGCCCCGCCTGCGCGCGGCCTCCCTCGGCACCGCCACCGGCTTCTTCGGCCTGTTCTCCCTGTTCTTCGTCAACTCGCAGTACCTGCAGGGCGTGAAGGGCTTCGGCGCCGCCGTCACCGGCGTGGCGATCCTGCCGCTGGTGTTCGGGATGGCCGCCACCCAGAAGCTGGCGGCCCGCTGGGCCGGCCGCCCCCGCGTGGTCGTCGGTGCCGGTCTCGCCCTGATCGGCCTCGGCCTGCTCGGCGCGTCCACGGCCGGCGCGGGCACACCCTACGCCGTGTTCGTCTGCTGGCTGCTGGTCATCTCCGCCGGCGCGGGACTGTCCATGCCGGCCCTGACCCTCGGCGTGGTCACCTCGCTCCCGGCCCACCAGACGGGCCTAGGCTCCGGCCTCGGCACGACGGCCCGGGAGACCGGCGCGGCACTGGGCGTGGCCGTCACCGGCACCGTCCTGTCCTCGCACACCGACCTGCTGCACGGCATGGGACCGGCCCTGCGGACGGTGGGGGTGGTGGTGCTGGCGGCCACGGCGCTGGTGATCTCCGGGTACGGAAGACCGGAGCGCGCGACCCGTCACACGCCCGCAGACGGCGAACGCCCGGCACCCCTGCGGCGGGATGCCGGGCGTTTGCCGTAGCTCCGGTACTTCTCAGATGAGGCCGAGGCCGCGAACCGCCTCGCGCTCCTCCTCGAGCTCCTTGACGGACGCGTCGATGCGCGCACGGGAGAACTCGTTGATGTCCAGGCCCTGGACGATCTCGTACGTGCCGTCCTTGGTGGTGACCGGGAACGAGGAGATCAAGCCCTCCGGGACGCCGTAGGAGCCGTCCGACGGGATGCCCATGGAGGTCCAGTCGCCCTCGGCGGTGCCGTTGACCCAGGTGTACACGTGGTCGATCGCGGCGTTGGCGGCGGAGGCGGCCGACGAGGCACCGCGGGCCTCGATGATCGCGGCACCGCGCTTGGCGACGGTCGGGATGAAGTCCTCGGCCAGCCAGTTCTCGTCGTTCACGAGCTCGGCGGCGTTCTTGCCGGCGACCGTGGCGTGGAAGATGTCCGGGTACTGGGTGGCGGAGTGGTTGCCCCAGATGGTCAGCCGCTTGATGTCGGCGACCGTCGACCCCGTCTTCTTCGCGAGCTGGGTCAGCGCGCGGTTGTGGTCCAGGCGGGTCATCGCGGTGAAGCGCTCGGCCGGGACGTCCGGCGCGGCGGCCTGGGCGATGAGCGCGTTGGTGTTGGCCGGGTTGCCGACGACGAGGACCTTGATGTCGTCCGCGGCGTGGTCGTTGATGGCCTTGCCCTGCGGCTTGAAGATGCCGCCGTTGGCCTCCAGCAGGTCACCGCGCTCCATGCCCTTGGTGCGGGGGCGGGCGCCCACCAGCAGGGCTACGTTGGCGCCGTCGAAGGCGACGTTCGGGTCGTCGGTGATGTCGATGCCCTGCAGCAGCGGGAAGGCGCAGTCGTCGAGCTCCATGGCCGTGCCCTCGGCGGCCTTGAGCGCCGGGGTGATCTCCAGAAGGCGCAGCTTGACCGGCACGTCCGCGCCGAGCAGCTGGCCGGAGGCGATGCGGAAGAGCAGGGCGTAACCGATCTGGCCGGCCGCGCCGGTGACGGTGACGTTCACGGGAGTGCGGGTCATGGCGTTCTCCGTATGACAGCTGGCGGTGGGGCGTCCCTGCCCCGGGCGGATGATCGATCTCTTGGCATCAAGAGAGATCCACCGGTCAGGCTATCGCGCATCCGGCATGCGAGACGTCCGGGGCCGTGTGGCTCAGCCCACAAGCCGGACACGTCGAACGAAATGGCGGCCGCCCCGTCCGGGAGAGGGGGAGAGGACGAGGCGGCCGCCAGGTGGGGGGACCGGATTGCCGGACTCCCGTGGGGGTACTCCTCGCGTGCCCAGGATCCGCCGCGCCATGCGCCCGCCCCCGGAATTTCACCCGGCTACTTCGTGCACCCCGTCCGGCCCGAGGCCAGCGTCGCGCAGGCGTGGACCTGAGCCGCGTTCTTCACGGCGACCATCGGGGTGTAGGCGATGGTGTCGCCGGCGGTGCTGGTCCGGCCGGTCTGCTGCACCTTGCCGGCGGTGATCCGGACCGTGTCGCCCTGGGCGGCGCCGGTGATCCGGCCCCAGGCGGTGCCGCACGCCTTGCTGTAGCGGACCTCCAGGGTGGCGGTGCCGACGGTGGCCGTCCGGACGGTGCTGACCAGGTCGCCGCTGCACCCCATGACCTCGGCGTCCTTGCCGTCACAGGCGGAGCCGGCGCACTTGACCCCCGGCGGCGGGCTCGCGTGCGCGGTGGCGCTCGCGGACGACCGCCTGCCGGCGTCCTCGTGCTTCGCGCCGCCCGGGTCGGTGAGGTAGAAGACGGCGGCGATGACGACGAGCACGCCGCCGAGCCCCGCGAGGAACATGATCACCCGCTGCCGCCCGGCGCTCCCCCGGCCCGGGCTCCCGCCGGGACGGGGGGCCGGATCCTGCGGCTGCCCGTCGTACGGGTTCGGCGTGTCCGGTGTCCGGCCGGGGCCGGACGGCGTGGCGGCGGGCCGGGGCCCGTTCGCGGCCCCGGCACCCGCGCGTCCCCCGGTGCCGGCCCGGGGGGGGAGCCGGGGGGGGGGGTGGGGGTCGAAAAGAGGGGACGCGGGGGCCCAACCCCTCTGCCCGGAGGGCCTCGGCCAGCAGTTCCGTGTCGTCCTGAGGGGCGTACACGCCCGGGAGCACCACAGCGATC
>NZ_JBVJVZ010000017.1:95430-137534 GCF_055603245.1 Streptomyces sp. NPDC037290
CCGCTAGGAAACAGGACGTGTGGCGAGGGGCCGCCCCCCTCCTTAACCCCGCCCCCCCTCCCCCCCCCTGCCCCCCCCCGGGGCGCCCCCCCGCCCCGGGCCCTGGTACCCGGCCAGGTTCCAGGAGTTGCCGCCGGAACTCGCGCCGTCGCGGATGCCGGCGTCCCGGGCGTCGGCGTCGGGGGCCGTCGGCTGCGGGGGGATCGTCGGGGAGACACCTGCCGGACCGGCGATGCCCGTGGCCGGCCCGACGGTGCCCGTGGCCGCACCGGCGCCGTCGCCCTTGCGCCCGGACGGGCCGCCGGTCGCCTCCGCCGCCCCGAACTCGCCGAGCGCGGCGCGCGCCTGCGAGATGTGGATCGCCTCCATGGTGCGGTCGTGCCGCATCTCCGCCCGGCTCCAGGCGCGTTCGGCCAGCTCCCACATCGTGGTCAGGTGCACGGGGTTGGTGCCGGTGACCTCGGCGAGCGCGACGACCGCGCCCTTGGGCGCGAGCAGCCGGCCGCCCAGGTACCGCTCCCAGGACGTCTTGCTGTAGCCCGTGCGGTCGGCGAGTGCCGCGACGCTCAGCCCGCTGCGGTCCACGAGCCGCCGCACCTGGCTGGTGAACTCCTTGATCTGCGGGTCCAGATCGTCGGGCAGGTCCTTCCAGCGAGGCATCGGTTCCCCCCTTGCTCTCCCCCTGCTGTCCCCGTGCTGGCTACCCACAAGGATGCGCTGCCTAAGGATTCCAGTTCCCGCAGTGGGGGCGCGCGGGAGCATGGAGGGCGCGCGCGACCGTAGCGGAACGGTCACTTCCGTGCCACAGCGCAAGGACAGCCGTTGAACAGGCGGTTCACAGGCGGAAGGCTGAACGACGACGGCGGCTCGTCCCTCCTCGGGGGAGGGGACGAGCCGCCGTCGCCCACGGCACCTACTGGTTGAGGGTGAAGTGCAGGGTGTCCTTGAGGAAGGGGATCCGCAGCCACGGGTCGGGCTGGGCCATCATCGCCAGCAGGACGATCGCGAGGCCGAGCACGCCGTAGGTGGCGATGTCCGTGAAACGGGAGCGTACGGCGAGCATGCCGACGCTGGGCAGTATCCAGCGCATGACCGCGCCGGCCAGCAGGGCGGCGCCGATCAGCAGGGTGCCGTAGCGGAACACGTCGAGCGCGGTCAGCAGCAGACCGAGCGCGACCGCTCCGAGCACCACCAGCATGGGCCACTGCCGAGCCGGCGCCGGGGCACCGCCGGGCGCGGCCCGGCCGCCGCCCTCGGGCCGCGCGGTGTCCCTGGTGATCCGCGGGAAGCGACGCGTGACGCGCCGCGGCCGCCCCTGCGCATCCGGGGCACTGATCGCGTCGCGCACGGTCGGCTCACCGCCGTGCGCCCGCTCAGCCGGCACTGCGCTCCGCCGCCTCGACCACGTTGACCAGCAGCTGCGCCCGGGTCATCGGGCCCACACCGCCGGGGTTCGGGGAGATCCAGCCGGCCACCTCGACGACGTCCGGGTGCACATCGCCGACGATCTTGCCCTCGGCGTTGCGGGAGACACCGACGTCCAGCACGGCGACACCCGGCTTGACGTCCTCGGCGCGGATCAGGTGCGGGGAGCCGGCCGCCGCGATGATGATGTCGGCCCGCTTCAGGTGGGCGGACAGATCGCGGGTGCCGGTGTGGCACTGGGTCACGGTGGCGTTCTCGCTGCGCCGGGTGAGCAGCAGCGGCATCGGCCGGCCGATGGTGACACCGCGGCCGACGACCACGACCTCGGCGCCCTTGATCTCCACGCCGTGCGCGCGCAGCAGGGAGAGGATGCCGTTGGGGGTGCAGGGCAGCGGCGCGGGCTCGTTCAGGACCAGCCGGCCGAGGTTCATCGGGTGCAGCCCGTCGGCGTCCTTGGCCGGATCCATCAGCTCCAGGATGCGGTTCTCGTCGATGCCCTTGGGCAGCGGCAGCTGGACGATGTAGCCGGTGCAGGCCGGGTCCTCGTTCAGCTCCCGTACGACCGCCTCGATCTCCTCCTGGGTCGCCGTGGCCGGCAGCTCGCGCTGGATCGAGGCGATGCCGACCTGCGCGCAGTCGCGGTGCTTGCCGGCGACGTACTTCTGGCTGCCGGGGTCGTCCCCGACCAGGATCGTGCCGAGGCCGGGCGTGATGCCCTTCTCCTTCAGCGCCGCCACGCGGGCGGTCAGATCGGACTTGATCGCGGCTGCGGTGGCCTTGCCATCGAGAATCTGGGCGGTCATGCCCCCATCCTCGCGGATGACCCGGCCCCTGTTCCAATCCGGGGGTGGCCGGGGGCCGTACCGCCTTGTCGGCAGATGATCGACGATGTTGCACTTGCACAACACCTCGGGTATCCGGCTGGACAAGGCACTATCCGGTCAAGAACGATAAGCAGCACAGTGCAGCGGGCAGCTCATCGGGGGGACGGACCGCATCTGTAGAACCCTCCTCCGTGCAGTGCCGCGCCTCGTCCCCAGCACTCGAGCAACGGAGGAAACACCGCCATGAGCTTTGGCGACCCGAACAACCCCTACGGCCCCCCGCAGGGCCAGCAGCCCGGTTACGGCTACCCGGCGGCGCCGCCGGTCCAGCAGCCGTACGGCGCCGGCGCCCCGATGACCGCCATGCCGGGCAACGTCAGCGCGGCCCGGGTGATGCTCTGGGTGATCGTCGGCCTGCAGGCCCTCGGTGTGATCGGATTCGCCGTCAGCGCGGTCCGCGTGAACAACATGAAGAACGACAGCGCCCTGCAGGACGACAGCAGCTTCCAGCGGCTCGCCGACTACTCGACCGGCATGCTGTGGGGAATCGTGGTGTTCGCACTCGCATGGGGTGTGTTCGCGGCCGTGCTGGCCACGAAGTTCAACACCGGCGGAAACGGCGTCCGCGTCACGACCCTGGTGTTCGGCATCATCACCGCGGTCCTCGGGCTGTACCCGTTCGTCATCGTGGGTCTGGTCCACCTGGTGCTCGGCATCCTGATCGCCTGCTTCGTCGGCGGCGCCAACGGCAAGGCCTGGTTCAACCGCGCCCGCTACTGAACCCGCCCGCGCGACGGAACAGTTCGCGCCATTTCAACGCCGAGGGCCGTGTCTCACCCGTCCAGGGGGAGGCACGGCCCTGGTGTCTCCCCCTAGGCTGGCTCGGGTAGCCGTACCCGGCCGGGGTGGCCGCAAGGCACGGGGAGCCGCACCTTGTACAGCATCATCGTCGTACTCCGCCGACCACGGAGGACCGGCAGGACCGCACCCACCGCACCCAGATCCGGCTCGCCCCCGGGGAGCGCCTCAGCTTCGGACGGGCGCCGGGCAACGACCTGAGGATCCCGCACGACGGGGTCTCGCGCCGGGCCGGCGAACTCGGTGCGCAGGGCGCCTTCTGGATACTGAGCAACCTGTCCGCGCGGCACACGTACGTCGTGGAGAACCCCGAGGGCGCCGGCGAGCACATCAAGGTCGGCCCGGGCAGACTCGACGCCCCCGTCCCGTTCGAGTTCTCGCGGATCGTGCTGCCCGCCGCCGGGGACCTGCTGACGATCGAGGTGTGGGCGCCGCGCCACGACTACCTGCCCGACGGCGCCGGTCCGGACGGCGACACCACCGCCCCTGCCTTCTCCGTCGACCGCACCAAGCGCTACTTCGCCGTCCTGGCCGCCCTGTGCGAACCGCGGCTGCGCGGCGACCCGCACGCCCCGCTGCCCACCGTCGACCAGGTCGTCGACCGGCTGCGCCCCGCCTGGCCGGCCGCCTCGCGCACCTCGGTGCAGTGGAACATCGACTACCTGGCGGTCAAACTGCGGCTCAAGCCCGGCCCGGAGACCGCGGACACGGGCCCCCGCCTCAACGGCAAGAAGGAGTCCCTGGTCTCCCTCGCGCTCCGCTTCGACCTCGTACGCGAGGACGACCTGGTCGTCCTGTCCCGGTCCGGGTCCGTCAGCCGGGCGGCCCGGTGACCGAGCCGTACGCCGTACCGGTGCCCAGGGGCTACCGGGTCGGCATCTGGGAGGTGCGCGAACCGATCGCGACGGGTGCCTTCGGCAGCGTGTACGCGGGCCGGCGGCTCGGCGACGGTGACGGTGACGGTGACGGTGACGGTGACGGTGACGGTGACGACAGCCTGCCGCGCACGGCCGCCCTGAAGTTCCTGCCCACCGGCACCGGAACCCCGCGCCAGCTGACCCACCTGCGCGAACTCATCGAGCGGGAGATCGAGTTGCACCGCCGGCTCAGACGGCCGCGGCTGATCCGGATGTACGAGACCGTCGTCGTGGACGACCCGGCCCGCCCCGCGCTCGACGGCGCCACCGTCCTCGTGCTGGAGCGCGCCGAGGGCTCCCTGTCCGCCCTGCTGGCCGCCTCGCCCCGCCCGGACGCCGGGCCCGCCCTGCTCGCGCAGATCTGCGAGGGGCTGGCCCAGCTGCACCGGGCCGGCTGGGTGCACGGGGATCTGAAACCGGCCAATGTGCTGCTGATGGCGGACGGTTCGGCACGGCTCGCCGACTTCAACATGGCCGCCGAACTGGAGGGCACGCACGCCTACACCCCGGCCTTCTCCACCCCCGACTACACCCCGCCCGAGCTGCTGTGGGCGGAGATCGGCGAACGCGGCCGGCGCATCCGCCCGTCCGCCGACGTCTGGGCCTTCGGGGTGCTCGCCCATCTCGTCCTCACCGACTCCTTCCCGCTGTCCGGCGCCACCCCGACGGCCCGCCGCGACGCGGCCGCCGCCTACGCCCGCGGCACCGACGAACTGCGCCTGTCGCCCGGACTCCCGGACGCCTGGCGGGAGATCGTGCGGGACTGCCTGGCCCGGACGCACGAGGCACGCATCGGCACCGAGGCGCTGCTGCGCCGCGTCGAGGCGGCCGCCGGCACGGGCCGCTCGCCGCGCCTGCCCCGGCTCCTCCCGCGCCGCACACGCCGGCGGGCGGTCATCGCGGGCGCCGCGGCCGCCACCGTCGCCGTGGCGGCCCTGGGCTACGGCATCAGCACCTGGACGGCTGCCGGCGGCACCGACGACACGGGCATGGCCGCCTACGGCGCCTCCGAACTCCGCACGGACCAGGGCGTGCCGGCGCGGTACCGGAAGCTCATCGTCGACTCCGCCCACGCCTGCCCCGAGTCCGACGTCACCCCCGCGCTCGTCGCGGCGATGCTGAAGGCCGAGAGCAATTTCGACCCCGACCTCGCCGACCCGGCCAGGCACGAGTTCGGCATCGCCCGCTGGACCCCTGCCGTCCTGCGCTGGTACATGCGCGACGACGGCGTCCCCGCCTCGGCGACGCCCACCCCGCCCCTCACGCCCTCCGTCTCCATCCCGGCCATGGGCCGCTACCTCTGCTTCATGTCGCCCCACCTGAAGTCCGGCCTGCCCGGCGACAAGCGGGTGCTGCTCGCCGCCGCCTACC
Source organism: Streptomyces sp. NPDC037290 (assembly GCF_055603245.1). Taxonomy (NCBI): domain Bacteria; kingdom Bacillati; phylum Actinomycetota; class Actinomycetes; order Kitasatosporales; family Streptomycetaceae; genus Streptomyces; species Streptomyces sp. NPDC037290. The sequence continues at coordinate 100,826 of NZ_JBVJVZ010000017.1, forward strand.
GGACGTCGTACTCGAAAGTGAACGACACGGGCGGAGTTCCCCCGAAGTACCGCGACTACTGCGCCCGTGTCGCCCACTACCTCAAGGAGTACACGCCTCCCGGAAAGAAGTGACCCTGAGACGTCCGAGGTACCGGCGGACGGCCGCGGCTGGGACGGTGGAACCACCGAACCACTCGTTCACATGGGGGAACAGTGAACATCGCCAAGCCCGCCGCGCTGCTCGTCGCGGCCACCGCCCTGCTCGCCGGCTCCACGGTCGCGGCCACCGCCGCCGCGCCGGACGGCACCCGGGTCACCGGCGTCCAGCAGGTCGCCGACCAGGTCCTCGCCGGCCACCCGAAGCCCCTCTCCGCCTCCGCCGACAAGGTCCGGTACGACGGCCTGACCCTCACGAAGGCCCCGCGGGGCAAGGTCGCCGCCAAGGATCTGGACTGCGCCTACGGCCACCTGTGCATGATCGTCCGGGGCACCAGGTTCGACTTCTACAAGTGCCAGACGTGGACCGTCTCCAACTGGACCGGCGACGGCCCGTTCACCAACAACCAGACCCCGGGCACGGTCGCCAGGTTCTACAACCAGGACGGCAGCGTCCGCTGGACCTCGACGGCGTACGAGGCCGGCACCGCGACCTGGGACCCGATCTGGTCCCTGCGCCCCTGCTGACCCGGCTTAAGAGGCTCGACGGCCTCCGGCTCCCTCGGGGGAGGGCCGGAGGCCGTCGACGAACGCCGTCCAGGCGTGGCCGGGGGAAGAGGAGGACGGGGGCTGCTGCTGATCGACGCCGTGGCGCTGCGGTGGGACGTCGCACAGGGGACCGGTGGCACGACCGTGTGGTGCGAGTGCGCCGGGTGAGCCCGCGGTCATTGTTCGGCCACCAGAGCCTCGGCCGTCTCGGTCCGGGCGTACAGGATGCTGCGGCCGAGCCGGGTGGTGCGCAGCAGGCCCGCGTCGCGGAGTGCCGTGAGGTGCTGTGACGCGCCGCCGACCGTGAGCCCGGCGAGTGCGGCGAGCTGGGTGGTGGTCGCCGGTTCCCGGAGCAGGGTGAGCAGGCGCGCCTTGGGCCGGCCGACCACTCGGGTGAGCGCGTCCGAGGGAGCGGCCGGGCGTGACTCCCAGATGGTCGCGGTCCCGCGCGCCGGGTAGCGCAGGAGCGGCTGCCAGGGCGGCGTGGCGAGCAGCCACACACCGGGCCAGGCGAACGCGGACGGGCCGAGGACCAGGCCCCGTCCGCCCAGTTCGAAGGTGCCGGTGCGGTTGCTGCGCAGCCGCACCCCGAGTCTGCCGTCCTCCCAGCTCAGGCCCGGGTCCAGGTCGGCGAAGAGCCGGCGGCTGCCGCCGGTGGAGAGCAGCTGGGCCCGGTGCCGTACGTCGGCTTCGAGGACCGCGCGGATGCGCGGCCAGTACGGTGCCACCGCCAGCTCCCAGTACGCCTCGATGGTCGCCACCACCCGGTCGACGGCCGCGGCGGGATCCGGGTACCGGGGCAGACCCAGGGTGTCGAGGTCGGCGTGGATCCGTTCCACCGGGTGCGCGCGCAGCGCCGCGAGTTCGAGCCGGATGTCCGGGGCCGAGGTCAGCGGGGCCGGGGCGACGAACGCGGCGACCTTCGGCGTGAGCAGTTCGGTGACCGGCCGCAGGTCCAGCCGTGCCCGCGCCAGGCGGGGGCGTACCGCCGCGAGCCATGGGCCGTGCAGGGTGTGACCGTCGCGACCGTCGGTGTCGGAAAGGACACGCAGGCTCGCGATCGTCTCCCACAGCGGCGAGATCGCCAGCCGGGTCAGCGCGAGGTCCTCGGTGGTGAACTCCAGTTCAAGCACCCGTCGAGTTTAGGTATTTCTGAACTCATGGCGGGCGGGGCGGTCCGCCCGCCAGCCTCGGGCGCCATGACTCGCACACTCCTCGCACCCCCCGCCGCGAACCGGCGGCACCGCGGCGTCCTCGCCGACCGCGACTTCCGGCTCCTGTACACGGCGGACGCGGCCGGCCGGCTCGGCGCGCAGGTCAGTTTTCTGGCGCTCCCCGTCCTGGCGCAGACCGTGCTGCACACGGGGGCGGCCCAGGTCGGCGTGCTGTCCGCGCTCGGCACCGCGGCCTTCCTGATCGTCGGCCTGCCGGCGGGTGCGTGGGTGGACCGCGTGCCCAAGCGGACCGTGCTCGTCGCGGCCAACCTGAGCAGGGTCGCGCTGATGGGCTCGATACCCGTGGCCTGGGCCTGCGGCGTACTGGCTCTTCCGCAGCTGTACGTGGCCGTGTTCCTGACCGGGGTGGCGACGGTCTTCTTCGACGTCGCGCATCTGTCGTACGTGCCCTGTCTCGTCGGCGGGGACCGGCTCGTCGCCGCCAACTCCCGGCTCGCCGGGCTGAACCAGGCCGCCGACGTCTCCGGACGCGGCGTCGGCGGGCTGGTGGTGCAGTTGCTCGGGCCGGCGGCGGCCGTCGTCGTGGACGCGCTCGGTTTTCTGTGGTCGGCGTGGTGGATCGCGCGGATCCGGGCCGTCGAGCCGGGCCCGGCCCGGCGTACGGCCGGGCCGCGGCTCCGGGCGGAGACGGCGGCGGGGCTGCGCTTCGTGCTCGGCCATCCGGTGCTGCGCGCCCTCGCCGTCAAGGGGGCCGTGGCCAACCTGGCGATCCAGCTGTGCCAGGTGTCGTTCGTGGTGCTGTTCACGCAGGAACTGCACCTGTCGGCGGGGCTGCTGGGGCTGCTGCTGTCGGCCGGCGGCGTCGGTGGATTCCTCGGCGCACTCGCCGCGTCGGCGGCCGGCCGGCGCCTCGGGCACGGCCGGGCCTTGTGGCTCGTCGGCGCGGTCACGGGTCCGTTCGCCCTGCTCACCGCCCTGATGACCCGAGGGCCCCTGCTGTGGGTGGGCGCGGCCGGCTGGACGGTCACCCTCGTCCAGACCGGCCTTGCCAACGTCCTCGCGGTCAGCACCCGCCAGCGGGTGACCCCGGCGGCGATGCTGGGCCGGATGAACGCCACGTTCCGGTTCCTGCTCACCGGGGCGCTGTCCGTCGGCGCCCTGCTGGCCGGGCTGATCGGGACCTGCGCCGGGGTCCGCGCCGCGATCTGCACCGGTGCCGTCCTGATCGCCGGCAGCTGGGCCGTCGTCTTCTGCTCACCGCTGCGGAACGTGCGTCACCTGGATGAACTCGGCGACTGAACCGGTTCTGGGCCGACCCGGCGTCACATGGTGCCGGCCCGGCGCCGGCTCAGTGGAAGAAGTGGCGCGTCCCCGTGAAGTACATGGTCACGCCGGCCTTCTTCGCGGCCTCCACGACCTGCTCGTCACGGATCGAGCCGCCCGGCTGGACGATCGCCCGCACCCCGGCTCCGATGAGGATCTCCGGGCCGTCCGGGAACGGGAAGAAGGCGTCGGAGGCCGCATAGGCGCCCCGGGCGCGCTCCTCGCCGGCCCGCTCGACGGCCAGCTTGCAGGAGTCGACGCGGTTGACCTGGCCCATGCCGACGCCGACCGAGGCGCCGTCCTTGGCGAGCAGGATCGCGTTGGACTTCACCGCGCGGCACGCCTTCCAGGCGAACGCCAGCTCCCTCAGCTCCTCGTCGCCGAGCGCCTCCCCGCTGGCCAGCGTCCAGTTGGCCGGGTCGTCGCCGTCGGCCTGGAGCCGGTCGGTGACCTGGAGCAGCACACCGCCGTCGATCTGCTTGGCCTCGACCCGGTTGCAGGGCGCGCCCGGGGCCTTCAGCACGCGGATGTTCTTCTTCTTGGTGAGGGCCTGAAGGGCCCCCTCCTCGTAGTCCGGGGCGACGATGACCTCGGTGAAGATCTCCGCGACCTGCTCGGCCATCTCCTTGCTGACCGGACGGTTCACGGCGATCACACCGCCGTACGCGGAGACCGGGTCACAGGCGTGCGCCTTGCGGTGCGCCTCGGCGACGTCCGAACCGACCGCGATGCCGCAGGGGTTGGCGTGCTTGATGATCGCGACACAGGGCTCGTCGTGGTCGTACGCGGCACGGCGGGCGGCGTCCGTGTCCGTGTAGTTGTTGTACGACATCTCCTTGCCGTGCAGCTGCTCGGCCTCGGCGAGACCGCCCGTGCCGTCGACGTAGAGCGCGGCGTCCTGGTGCGGGTTCTCGCCGTAGCGCAGGGTGTTCTCGCGCTCGTAGGTGACGCCGAGGAAGTCCGCGAAGCCCGACTCGTCCGCCGGGGCGTAGGAGGAGGCGAACCAGGAGGCGACGGCCACGTCGTAGGCGGCGGTGTGCTGGAAGGCCTCGGCGGCCAGGCGCTTGCGGGCGGCCAGGTCGAAGCCGCCGTCCTGCACGGCCGCGAGCACGTCGGCGTACCGCTCGGGGCTGGTGACCACGGCCACGGAGGGGTGGTTCTTGGCGGCGGCGCGGACCATCGACGGCCCGCCGATGTCGATCTGCTCGACGCACTCGTCGTCGCTCGCACCCGAGGCGACGGTCTCACGGAACGGGTAGAGGTTGACCACGACGAGATCGAACGGCTCCACGCCCAGCTCGGCGAGCTGCGCACGGTGGCTGTCCAGGCGCAGGTCGGCGAGGATGCCCGCGTGCACCCTCGGGTGCAGCGTCTTGACCCGGCCGTCCAGGCACTCGGGGAAGCCGGTCAGCTCCTCGACCTTGGTGACGGGGACGCCGGCGGCGGCGATGCGGCCCGCCGTGGAGCCGGTGGAGACCAGCTCCACACCGGCCTCGTGCAGTCCGCGCGCGAGGTCTTCCAGCCCGGTCTTGTCGTAGACGCTGACGAGCGCCCGGCGAATGGGCCGCTTGTTGCTCTCGGCGATGGCGGTCACTGGATAACTACCTTTCGTCCCTCAATGCGATGGCCGTGGCGGGCGATCCGCCCCACGACCTCGACGAGCAGCCTTCGCTCGACTTCCTTGATGCGCTCGTGCAGCGCGCTCTCGTCGTCCTCGTCCCGCACCTCGACCACCCCCTGGGCGATGATCGGGCCGGTGTCGACACCGTCGTCGACGAAGTGGACGGTGCAGCCGGTGACCTTGGCGCCGTACGCGAGCGCGTCGCGGACGCCGTGGGCCCCCGGAAAACTGGGCAGCAGGGCCGGGTGGGTGTTGACGAACCGCCCGCCGAAACGCGCGAGGAACTCCTTCCCCACGATCTTCATGAACCCGGCGGAGACCACGAGGTCCGGCTCGTACGCGGCCACGGCCCCGGCGAGGGCGGCGTCCCACTCCTCGCGGCTCGCGTGGTCCTTGACCCTGCACACGAAGGTCGGCAGCCCGGCCCGCTCGGCACGGGCCAGCCCCTCGATGCCGGCGCGGTCGGCCCCCACGGCGACGATCCGCGCGCCGTACCGCTCGGCTCCGGTGCGCTCGATCTCGTCCAGGAGCGCCTGCAGGTTGGTGCCGGATCCGGAGACCAGCACGACGAGGCGCTTGACCGCGGGGCCAGCGGGGGTGGCGGCCACGATGGGGCCCTTTCTCGGGTGGCGATGTGTCCGGTCGACGGTTGTACGTTCGCACGAATGCTTCGCCCCCCTGAATACAGGGAAGTCTACGAAGCGGCCGACCGTCAGCAACGATACCGGCACTCGGGAAGGCCCCCACGGGACGGGGGAGTGGCCGGAAGGTAGCGTTCGCAGGGAATCACGAAGGGGCAGCCCCGGGAACGCGGTCGTCGTGCGGTGCGTTGTCGGGGTGGAAGCTCATGTCGGACAGTCGTATTCACCAGGGGAAGACGCTCTTTTGATGCCCGATCGCAGCCTGCGACTCCTCACGTTCCCTCCGAGCCCGGCGCAGGGAGGCGAGCGTCGCACCGTGCTGCTGCGGGAGCGGCCGGCCTCACCCCCCGAGGCTCCGCAGGGCGGTCAGGGCGACCAGGGCGGGCGCGACGGCGACGGACGCGGCGGCGGGCAGCAGGACGACAACCCGTTCGCGCCGCCGCCCGAGGGCACTCCGGACCGGCCCTGGCAGTCCCGCCACCCCGAGGGCTCGCAGGGCGGATCCCCCTGGGGCAGCCAGTGGAGCGACCGCCAGCCCGGGCGCTCCCCCGGCGGCTTCGGCGAACGGCCCGGCGGCGGCCCCCAGGGTCCCGGCGGACCGGCCGGCCCCGGCATGCGCTGGGACCCGACCGACCCCACCCAGCGCCGTGCGCGCTACGCCCTGCTGTCCGGCATGTGGGCCGTCTTCTTCGCCCTGTTCAGCTGGCCGTACGTGGCCCTGCTGCTGGGCGCGCTGGCCCTGTACTGGGGCGTCAGCGCGCTGCGCGCCAAGCCGCGCCGGCCGGGCCCGGACACCCCGGCGCCGCCGCCCGTCCCCGGCCGCCCGCAGACGACGGCGGCCGTCGGCGGCCTGGTCACGGCGTCCCTGGCCCTGGTCCTGGTCGCGTCGACCTTCACGGTCCAGCTGGTCTACCGCGACTACTACACCTGCGTCGGCGACGCCCTCACCCACGAGGCCCAACAGTCCTGCGACCGCCTGCTCCCGCAGGAGCTGCGGGGCGTCCTGGGGGTCGGCAACAGCTGAGGGCACAGGGGCCGCCAGTGGTGTCAGTGCGGTGCCGGCGGGGGTTCCGCGGGGTCCGTGGTGGGCTCGGTGACGTCCGGGGTGCGCTCGGTGTCCGTGGTGGAGGGGGCGGCGGCGGCCGGGTCGGGCAGCGGTGAGTCCGGCGCGGCCGGTGGTTCCGGAGGGAGGGGCCAGGCCGGCGGGGTCGGAGAGGAGCCCGGCTCGGGGGGTGGGACGTCCGACGGGTCGCCCGGGGACGCGGGCCGGCGGGAGGCTCGGGTGAGCTCCTCGTGCCAGTCCGGGGCGAACGGGTCGTCGGCCGGGAGGACGTCGTACGGATCCTCCTCACCGGCTCCGGTCGCCGTCTCCGGTCGGGCCTGCACCCTGCCCGTGCGCTTGTCCCCGCCCGTCTCCCCGCCCTGCCCCTCCTCCGTCGCCCTGCCCGTGTCATCGGCCTCCAGCGGCGCCTTCGCCTCGCCCTGACCCTGCCCCGTCCCGCCCTGGACCCCGGCCCCGGAGTGCGCGGCGGACCCCATGCCGTCCCTGGTCGCCCCCGTGTCCTGCGCCGGGATCTCCGCGCCCCGCGTGTGTCCACGCCACAGTCGCCACGCCCGTACGACCAGGGCCACCGGCATCCCGAACGCCGCCGTCCAGGCCCCCACCGCTCCCCCGGTCCGCCACCACACCGGCCCGAAGCGGGCCAGCGCGGACACGCCCAGCGGGCCGCCGGCCAGCTCGGCGAGCAGGGCGAAGGTCGCCGCGCAGACCGTCGCGGTCAGCAGCATCACCCCGGCGGTACGGACGGCCGGCCAGGGGGTCCTCGCCGCTTCGCCCTGCTCCGGCCGCCCCACGGCGCCCCGCGCCACGAACCACCCCGCCGTCACCCCGGCCGCCACCGGCACCAGCCCGGCCAGCCAGTTCGGCAGCGTCCCCGCGCCCGCGTCCGGCACCGCCGCGAGCAGCGGAAAGGGCGGCAGCAGCGGGGCCGGATCGGAGACGAACGGGTCCACCGGGTGCCCGGTGCCGAGGAGGAAGCCGGGGCCGAGGGAGTAGGAGGCGGCCCACACCGCCGCGTTGGGGATCAGCGCGATACCGAGCAGCAGCACCGCGAACCGTCCCGTCCAGCCCTCGGTCAGCTGCAGGAACGACGCCTGCGCCGCCCCGCCGTGCCACACCAGCGACACCCCGAGCACCAGCGCCCCACCGCCGAACAGCACCGCGGTGGCGGCGCCGGTGGCCCGTACGGCCGTACCGACCCGGGCGCGCGCGTCCGCCCCGAACACCACCCGCCGCACCGGCCCCGGCAACACCGTCAGCACACTCAGCACCGGTTCGCGCGGACAGCCGTACGCCGACCACACCCCGGCCGCCGCCGAGCCGGCCGCGACCAGCGGCAGACAGGCCGTCACCCAGGGCCACGCGGGGCGCAGTTCGCCGCCCGAGCAGTACAGCGCGATCGCCCCGCCGACCCCCAGATAGCCGAGGACGACCCCGGTCCACACCGTGCGGGCGGGCACGGGCGGCGGGCCGTCGGCGTCGGCGGGCGCGTCCACCGCGTCCCGGGCCGCCCGGTACACCCGCCACACGGGCAGCGCCAGCAGCAGCAGCGGGGTCACGCCCACCGGCATCGGCACACCGGTGAGCGTGTCGGTGCGGGCCAGTTCGACGCCGTGCGCCAGCAGCCACAGCGCCGCGGCGACGTGCAGCGCGCCACCGGGGCCGCTGTCGGGGTACGGCGAGCTGACCCACATGACCATCAGCAGCGCGGCGAACGAGGCGAATCCGAGCCCGGCCGCGACGGCACCGGCCAGCAGGCTGGCGGCCAGCCCGGGCTCACGGTCCCGCATCCGGGCCAGCAGGAGCGACAGCGACGGTCGGCGAGCGGTCAGCAGAGTCACCCCGCCATGCTCCCAATGCCACCCGCTTTCCCCATGCAACAGGCGAACTCCCGATGTGTCGCCCAATATATGTTTATGTTCTTTTTCGCACGGAAGGGCGCATGGTGACGACGACTCAGAACACCGACGGGCCGCTGCCACCGCCGAAGGAACGCCGACGGCTGCGCGAGTCCCGGTCGCTGACGAAGGCTCAGATCGCCGCACAGGTCGGGGTCAGCCGCTCGACGCTCCGCGCGTGGGAGTCCGGCCGCCGCGTTCCGCAGGGACGCCAGGGCGAGGCGTACGCCAGGCTGCTGACGGCGCTCGCCGCACCGGCCGCGGCCGAGGAGACGACAGCGGCGAAGGAGAGCCCCGGGAAACGAACCGTGGCCGCCCCCGCCGGACACACGACACCCGCCGCCCTCGAACCCCTGACGCCGGATCAGGCCTTCGACGCCCTGTACGCCTTCTGCGCACCGGCCCTCGTACGCCAGGCGTATCTGCTGACCGGACGCCGGGAACTGGCCCGCGAATCCGTGGAGCGGGCCTTCCAGCTGGCCTGGCAGCGCTGGCCCGAGGTGGCCCAGGACCGGGATCCGGGCGGCTGGGTGCGGGCGGTGGCGTACGACTGCGCGCTCTCGCCCTGGCACCGCTTCCGGCCCCGGTACCGCAACCCCGAGCCGCCGCCCGCCGACCCGGCCGACCGTGCGCTGCTGAGCGCCCTGCTGCAGCTCCCGCCGGCCTACCGGCGCACGCTCGTCCTCTACGACGGTGTGGGCCTCGACCTGCCGGAGACGGCGGCGGAGACGGAGGCCAGCACGCCGGCCGCCGCGAGCCGGCTGACCCACGCGCGGGAGGCGGTGGCCGCGCGGCTGCCGGAACTCTCCGACCCCGCGGAGCTGCATCGCCGGCTGCTCGAACTGGCCTCGACGGCGCGGTTGGGCACGGCGAAGCCGACGGTGGTGCGGACCGGCACCGAACGGCGGAACGTGTTCTGGGCCCGGGCCGCGATCGCGTCCACCGTGTCGATCGTCGGCGCGACGACGCTCACGCTACGGACGGCTCCGACGCACTACGAGGCCCCGATCGCGCCGGCTCAGGCGGTGCAGGGAGTGCCGGCTGTGGGGGTCATGGGCCCGCTGTCGCGGGAGGAACAGCAGTTGCGGGCGAAGCTGCGGGGCGCCGCGAGGCCCGAGAGGCTGGCACCGGATCTGCGGTGAGCCTCCACGGCGCAAAAACGCCGGCAGGCCCGCCCCGGCGAACGGGACGGGCCTGCCGGCGCTCGGTCGAGCCGCTCAGGCCGAGAGGATCTCGCGGGCGAGCTTCGCCGTCTCGGTCGGGGTCTTGCCGACCTTGACGCCCGCGGCCTCCAGGGCCTCCTTCTTGGCCTGTGCGGTGCCGGAGGAGCCGGAGACGATGGCGCCGGCGTGACCCATGGTCTTGCCCTCGGGCGCCGTGAAGCCCGCGACGTAGCCGACGACCGGCTTGGTCACGTTCTCCTTGATGAACGCGGCGGCACGCTCCTCCGCGTCACCACCGATCTCACCGATCATCACGATGAGCTCGGTCTCCGGGTCGTCCTGGAACGCGGCCAGGGCGTCGATGTGGGTCGAGCCGATGATCGGGTCGCCACCGATACCGACGGCGGTCGAGAAGCCGATGTCACGCAGCTCGTACATCATCTGGTACGTCAGCGTGCCGGACTTCGACACCAGGCCGATACGGCCCGGCTTCGTGATGTCGCCCGGGATGATGCCGACGTTCGACTGGCCCGGGGTGATGATGCCGGGGCAGTTCGGGCCGATGATGCGGGTCTTGTTGCCCTTCTTGCCGGCGTACGCCCAGAAGGACGCCGTGTCGTGCACGGCGATGCCCTCGGTGATGACGACGGCCAGCGGGATCTCGGCGTCGATGGCCTCGACGACCGCGTCCTTGGTGAACTTCTCCGGCACGAAGATGACGGAGACGTTGGCGCCGGTGGCCTTGATGGCCTCCTCGACGGTGCCGAAGACGGGTACCTCGGTGCCGTCGAAGTCCACGGTGGTGCCGGCCTTGCGCGGGTTCACGCCGCCCACGACGTTGGTGCCGTCACCGAGCATGAGCTTGGTGTGCTTCATGCCCGTGGCGCCGGTCATGCCCTGGACGATGACCTTGCTGTCCTTGTTGAGCCAGATAGCCATGGTGTGTTGTGTCCTCGTCCTGAGTGCTTACTTGGCGGCGTGGGCCAGCTCGGCGGCCTTGTCGGCCGCGCCGTCCATGGTGTCGACGCGCTGCACCAGCGGGTGGTTGGCGTCGGTGAGGATCTGTCGGCCCAGCTCGGCGTTGTTGCCGTCGAGGCGGACGACGAGCGGCTTCGAGACGTTCTCGCCGCGGTCCTCCAGGAGCTTCAGGGCCTGCACGATGCCGTTGGCGACCTCGTCGCAGGCGGTGATGCCACCGAAAACGTTCACGAAGACGGACTTGACGTCCGGGTCGCCCAGGATGATCTCCAGGCCGTTCGCCATGACCTGGGCGGAGGCGCCACCGCCGATGTCCAGGAAGTTGGCGGGCTTGACGCCACCGTGGTTCTCACCGGCGTACGCGACGACGTCCAGGGTGCTCATGACGAGACCCGCGCCGTTGCCGATGATGCCGACCTCACCGTCGAGCTTGACGTAGTTGAGGTTCTTCTCCTTGGCGGCGGCCTCGAGCGGGTTGGCCGCGGCCTTGTCGTGGAGCTCCTCGTACTCGGGGTGACGGAACTCGGCGTTGTCGTCGAGCGACACCTTGCCGTCCAGGGCGATGACCTCGCCGGAGGCGACCTTCGCCAGCGGGTTGACCTCGACGAGGAGGGCGTCCGACTTGATAAAGGTGTCCCACAGCTTGACGAGGACGTTCGCGACCTTGTCCGCGACCTCGGCCGGGAACTTGGCGGCGGCGACGATCTCGCGGGCCTTGGCCTCGTCCACACCGTCGATCGGGTCGATCGGCGTCTTGGCGACGGCCTCCGGACGGGTGGCCGCCACCTCCTCGATCTCCATGCCGCCCTCGACGGAGGCGATGGACAGGAAGGTGCGGTTCGCACGGTCGAGGAGGAAGGAGACGTAGTACTCCTCGAGGATCTCCGGAGCGGTCTCGGCGATCATGACCTTGTGGACCGTGTGGCCCTTGATGTCCATGCCGAGGATGTCCGTCGCCCGGGCGACGGCCTCGTCCGCGGAGGCGGCCAGCTTGACGCCACCGGCCTTGCCGCGGCCACCGACCTTCACCTGCGCCTTGACGACGGACTTGCCGCCCAGACGCTCGGTGATCGCGCGCGCCGCCTCAGGCGTGTCGATGACTTCACCGGCCAGCACCGGTACATCGTGCTTGGCGAAGAGGTCCCTCGCCTGGTACTCGAACAGGTCCACGCGCTTCCGTCCCTATCAGTGATCTCGCGGTTCGTTGGATGCGTGGGCGTGCCGCGAAGGGCAACGTGACGTCCGCTTGTCACAAGGGAGGCGCACACGGTGTCCGAGCGCGCGGCATGTCCGTCTCGCAGGTTATCGCCGCTTCCCGGGGCTCCCTAAATCGAGGGTCACACCTGAGCGGTGATACCTGTCACATGATGCCGGTTTTCGTGACACGCCGTGCCGCGGTATCGGGGGCTCGGGAGTGATGTGCGAGGCCTCACCGGGCTGGGGTTGACCCGGTGAGGCCTCTGGACGGCCCCGGTGGTTCCGGGGCCGGGGCGGTTGATCCCCACCCCAATGGGGACCACCCGCCCGGCCGCGGGGCCCCGGCCGGACGAGCCGACGGAATTCGGCCGCCCGTCTCCGGGCACCCCGCGGAGCGGTGGGGGCCACTCAGCTCTCGTACCGGACACCCCGCACACGGTCCAGGGCCCGGACACCCTGGACACGCCGGATGCCCCGGCCCCACGCCGGTACGGCCGTACGGAGGACTTCCGCGGTCCCGCCGACGGCATGCCCGGCGCTGCCCGGGGCCGTGCCGCCGAGCTCGTCCGCGAAGACCCCGGCGGCCGCGAAGGGCGGCACCTGGGCGGCCACGCCCTCGGCGAAGGCTCCAGTCTGCGCGGTCACCCCGTGCCCGAGCGGCGGTACGGCACCGGCCGCGAAGACCTGGACGTCCCCGGCCACGCCGTGGCCGAGGGCGCCCGCGTCCGCGACGGCATGCCCGGCGGACCGGCAAGGTCCCGTGGAACGGCCGCGGACACCGCCTCCGCACACGGGAGGCGGCACCACGGCGGCCTGCGCGGCCGCATGGGCGGCATGGCCGGCACGGGCGACGTGGCGGTCGACGTGTGTGCCGTCGGCGGGTGTGCGGTCGGCGTCGGCGTGGCGGCGTGCCTGGGTGGCGGTGCCGGTGACGGTGGACGCCGTCGAGGTGAGCGAGGTGGAGGGGGCGGCCGGGGTGGCCGTGCCGGCGGCTACCACGATCGAACGTCGTGTTTTCTTGTTCATCGCGTGCGTCAAGTCCTTCGAAAACCGCCGGAACGGCTGGAAAGGCTGGGACGGCTGGAAAGGCGGAAGCGGCCGGGAATTCCGTGCAACGACCGCTGAGGGCGGAACGCGCGACCACGCGAATCCACGAACGCGGACCAGGCCGGTGCGCTTGGGGGTGGCCGGCCGCGCCGCCTAGCCGGGGAAGACGGGGATGTCCCGGTGCCTTTCGCGGATGCGGGGCGCGTCGCCGTACGCGGTGGTGCCGGGCGTGAGCCGCAGCGGGGCCCGGTGGCCGAGGGTGACCGCATGCGCGTCGTCGTGGCGCGAGACGGTGCCGTCGGCCACCTGCTTGCCGGGCACACCGGCGGGCTCTCCGCTCGGCGAGGGGCAGCCCGGGGCTCCCACGGCGGCGGTGCCGTGACGCGCGGTGATGCGCGCCGTGCGCCGGGACGCGGCGGCGGCCTCCGGGCCGTAGGAGGCGACCGGCGCCGGTGCTCCGACGGAGGTACGGGCCCGGGCGGAAGCGTGCCGCTGCTTCTGCTCCGCCAGAACAGCCACCACCGCGCCGCCGCGCCCCTGAGGGCGGGGCACCGTGGACTTGGGCTCCGGTGCCCGGGGCAGGTCCGGCACGGGCAGCGGTGAGGACCGGGGCTTCTCGACGGCTTCGCCGGTGACCCCGGCCCCGAGGGACCGGGAAACGGCAGCCACCACATCACGGACCGGAGTGACGGCCTGCGCGCCGATCCCCTGGACAGGGGTGACGGCCCGCACGCCGATCCGCCGCACAGGGGTGACGGCCCGTTCGCCGGCCCTGTGCACGGGTGCGGCGATCCATTCGGACACCGTCCGCACCGCGCCCGTCGGGCGCTGCTGTCCCGTCACCACGGACCGCGCCGAAGTCACCATGCCCGGCACCGGGGTTCCGTCGGCCGCGTGCGCCTGTTCGCCACAGAGGAAACCCAGCGTGAACAGTCCGCCCACCAGCAGCACCAGTTGGAGTACGCGCCGCGCACCCGCCGTACGCAGCACACGTACGGCGGCACCAAGGAGGGCTGCGGGGAAGGTCAAGGAGCTGAACATCCTGGGCTCGGCACAACACGGGCTCCGCCGATCCTCGCACGGCACGCCCGAGGCCGCGCAACCCCCTGTTACCGATGAGTAGTCATGTCCCTTTTCCCTCCTCTTTACTGCCCGGCGTCACGCGTTGTCCGGTATCGGCAGCGGCCGCTTCTCCAGCGCCGCTGCCATGACCTCGGGGAACAGGTCCGGCGTACAGGCGAAGGCCGGGGCACCGAGGGCGGCGAGGGCCGCCGCGTGTTCGCGGTCGTACGCGGGTGCGCCCTCGTCCGACAGCGCGAGCAGCGCCACGAACTGCACCCCGGACGCCTTCATCGCCGCCACCCGCTTGAGCATCTCGTCACGGATGCCGCCCTCGTAGAGGTCGCTGATCAGTACGACCACGGTCTCGGCCGGCCGGCTGATCTGTGACTGGCAGTAGGCGAGCGCGCGGTTGATGTCCGTGCCACCGCCGAGCTGCGTGCCGAACAGGACGTCGACCGGGTCGTCCAGCTGGTCGGTGAGGTCGACCACCGCCGTGTCGAAGACGACCAGCCGGGTGCTGATCGACCGCATGGAAGCGAGGACCGCGCCGAACACCGACGCGTACACCACGGACGCGGCCATCGACCCGGACTGGTCGATGCAGAGGACGACCTCCTTCTTCACCGACCGTGCGGCGCGCCCGTATCCGACGAGCCGTTCGGGCACCACCGTGCGGTACTCGGGCAGGTAGTGCTTGAGGTTGGCCGCGAGGGTGCGGTTCCAGTCGATGTCGTGGTGGCGCGGACGGCTGATCCGCGCGCTGCGGTCGAGGGCGCCGGTGAGAGTGGCCCGGGTACGGTTCGCGAGCCGCTTCTCCAGGTCCTCGACGACTCTGCGCACGACCGCGCGTGCCGTCTCCTTCGTCGTCTCCGGCATCGCCTTGTTCAGCGAGAGCAGCGTGCCGACCAGGTGTACGTCCGCCTCCACCGCCTCCAGCATCTCCGGCTCCAGCAGCAGGGAGGCGAGGCCGAGGCGGTCGATGGCGTCGCGCTGCATGACCTGGACGACGGAGGACGGGAAGTACGTGCGGATGTCCCCGAGCCAGCGGGCCACGGACGGGGCCGAGGCACCGAGTCCCGCCGAACGGTCGCGTCCCGCCTGCGGCTTGTCCCTCTTTCCGTACAACGCCGTGAGCGTGCCGTCCATGGCCGCGTCCCGGCCGGACAGCGCGCACCCCGTGCCGTCGGCCTGGTCACCGCCGAGCACCAGCCGCCACCGCCGCAGCCGCTCCCGCGCCGGATCGCCGACATCCACCGGCATCGGCTCGGTCGTCATGCACCCACCCCCGCACAGCTGTTGTCCCCGGCCGTTTCCCGCCCGTCCGGCGCAGGCGTCTCACACGCACCCGGTTGGCGCCGGGCCGACTCACCCTGCGCCGACTCACCCTGCGCCGGGTCACCACGGGTCGGCTCACGCCGAGCCTGCTCCCGCTGGACCGGGCCGCCACCGCCCGGCTCACGCTGTATCAGGTCGTGCCCGCCCGGGTCGCGGCCTGCCAGGTCGTCCAGGCCGAGCAGCAGCCGCAACACCGGCAGCACGGCGTCGGCGCGCTCGGTGTCCGGCTCGGTGGCGAAACCGGGCGTCACGGCTCCGTGGGCCGCCCGCCCGGCCGCCCGGTCTCCGGGTCCGCGTCGGACCAGCTCGCCGAGCGTTCTGCGCACCCCCGGCTCATACGCCGCGAACGTGCGCCGCAGCAGCGGCAGCACATCGGTGAACGCCTCCGCCGGCACCCCGGTCAGCCAGCCGTCCACCAGGCCGAGCAGCCGCTCGTCGTGCACCAGCAGCAGCCCGCCCCCGCCGCCGACGAAGCCCTCGATCCAGGCGGCCGCGTCGGCGGGCGGGGTCCCCGGTGACAGCGCGAGCCCCATCAGCCGTGCCGCCTCCTCGGGCCTGAACGCGCCGTCGTCCAGCAACAACCGCACCGCCCGGCCCCGCAGCACACCAGGCACGGTGTCCCGCGACGACAGGGTCCGCAGTACGGCCCGCCATCGGTGCCGCAGACCTCCGCGGCCGGCTTCGAAGAGGGCACCGCCGCCCCCGTCCGGGCCGCCGTCGTGGCTGTGGGGGGTCGAGGCGCCCTCCCCCGTGCTCGCACCGCCACGACCGCCGACACCCGCGCCCCCGCCGGTATCGGCACCCGCACCGGTCAGCGTCTCCGTCAGCAACCCCACCGCCGTGTGCACGGCATCCACATGGCCGCGCATCTCGTCCGCGGCGTCGCTGTCGAGCGCGGCGCAGGCCGGGGGCAGGCCGACGAAGACGCGCTCGGCGAGACCCGCGGCGACACCGGCCAGCGCTCCGGTGTCGGTGCCGCGTACGTCGCCGTAGCGCAGCGAGCGGACCAGGGCGGGCAGGGCCTGGGCGAGATGGCCGACGTCCGCGTCGAGCGCCGCCCGGTCGGCGAGCACCCGCATGACCTCGGGCAGGGCGTCCGGCAGACCGGCGAGCAGGCACTGCTCGGCGAGCGCGGTGACGTCGGCCAGAGTGCGTGCGGCCGTCGCGTCGGCCTCGGCCTTGGCCTGCGCCGCCGCCAGTACGGTCGTCCCCCACACGCCCGCCTCCGCGACCCGCACCGACAGCTCCGGCTCCCAGCGCAGCCGCCAGGTCTCCCGGAACGTGCCCGTGCTCCCCCGCGCCCGCGCCGGCTCGCCCCAGCCGACGCCGAGAAGCCGCAGCCGGTGCAGCAGCCTGCTCCGGCCGGCGTCGGTGTCGCCCCGCAGATCCAGCTCCAGTTCACGCTCCAGCGCCTCCGGTTTGAGCCGCAGCGAACGCTGCTGCCGGGTCAGGTCGCGCTGCAGCGGCACCGCAGGCGCCGACTCCGGGACCTCGCCGAGGACGTCCCCGACCACCAGCCGGTCGTGCACCAGCGCCAGCGGCACGTCCGAGCCGTCACCCATCACCGCGCGCACGGCGTCGGTGGTCTCGCTCAGCCCGGGCAGCGGACGGCCGCGCAGCGCCGCCAGGGTCTCGGCGAGCCGGACGGCCTCGATGACGTGCGCGGAGGACACGATCCGGTCCTCCTCGCGCAGCAGCCGCGCCACCTTGGTCAGCCAGCGCTCGACAGGCCGGTCAAGGGCGTGGAACAGATGGCCGTACCAGCCGGGCGAGTCGATGCCCGCGCCGTACCCGCTGGACCGGGCGAGTCTGCGGTGTGTCCAGGGCACCCAGGTCAGGTCGGTCCTGACCTTGGGCAGCCCCTTCAGCAGGGACCGGTCGGCGGCGACGGTGGTCTTCGCGCGCAGCGCGGGCACGTGCCAGGCCCCGCAGACCACGGCCGGCCGGTCCCCGAACTCCTTGCGCGCCGCGCGCAGCCGGAGCCGCATGTGTGCCTCGCGGACGAGGTCCCGGGAGTGCCCGCCGGCGCCGTACCTCTCACGGAGTGCGCCCATGGCCTCCTCCAGTGCGGCGAACGGGGCGAAGGGGTCGCGCTCCCCCGGGCCCCGGTGCTCGACGACGTCCTCCCACCAGCGTTCGGGGTCGTCGTATCCGGCGGCCCCGGCGAGCGCGGCGAGCGGGTCGACACGGACCTGCTCGTGGCCGTCCCGACCGTCGTGGCCCTCGGGGGCGTCCTGGCTCTCCTTGTCGTCCCACGCGAGTGCGTGTGCGGCCGGCAGGTCGATGAAGTGGGCGGGGACGCCGTGTTCGAGGGACCAGCGGATCGCCACCCATTCGGGGCTGAACTCGGCGAACGGCCAGAACGCCGAGCGGCCTGGCTCGTCCACGGCATGGGCGAGCAGGGCGACCGGAGGCCGCAGGTCCGGGTCGGCGGCCAGCGGGATCAGTACGTCGGCCTCGGGCGGACCCTCGATCAGGACGGCGGCGGGCCGGGCGGCGTCCAGGGCGGTGCGCACCGCACGGGCGGAACCGGGGCCGTGGTGCCGCACGCCGAGCAGGAGCGGCCCGGAGTCGTGAGCCTCGGGCCGCCGCGTGTCGTTCACGCGCTCACCTCCCGGCACGCGCGGTAGAAGTCCGTCCAGCCCTCGCGCTCACGGACCACGGTCTCCAGGTACTCCTGCCAGACGACCTTGTCGGCCGCAGGGTCGCGGACCACGGCGCCGAGGATGCCGGCGGCGACATCGCCCGGGCGCAGCACACCGTCGCCGAAGTGCGTGGACAGGGCCAGGCCGTTCGTGACGACCGAGATCGCCTCGGCCGTGGACAGCGTGCCGCTGGGCGACTTCAACTTGGTGCGGCCGTCGGCGGTGATGCCGTCGCGCAGCTCCCGGAAGACCGTCACGACCCGGCGGATCTCCTCGATGCCGTCGGGCGCGGCCGGCAGGTCGAGGGAACGCCCGAGCTGCTCGACCCGGCGGGTGACGATGTCGACCTCGGCGTCGGCGCTCTCCGGCAGCGGCAGCACCACGGTGTTGAAGCGGCGGCGCAGTGCACTGGAGAGGTCGTTGACGCCCCGGTCCCGGTCGTTGGCGGTGGCGATGAGATTGAACCCGCGGACCGCCTGGACCTCTTGGCCCAGCTCCGGAACGGGCAGGGTCTTCTCGGACAGGATCGTGATCAGCGTGTCCTGCACATCGGCGGGGATACGGGTCAGCTCCTCCACGCGGGCCGTCATGCCCTCGGCCATCGCCCGCATGACGGGGCTGGGCACCAGGGCGTCGCGGCTCGGTCCGTGCGCGAGCAGCTGCGCGTAGTTCCAGCCGTACCGGATCGCCTCCTCCGGGGTGCCGGCCGTGCCCTGCACCAGCAGGGTGGAGTCACCGCTGACGGCGGCCGCCAGATGCTCCGCCACCCAGGTCTTGGCGGTGCCGGGCACACCCAGCAGGAGCAGGGCGCGGTCGGTGGCGAGCGTGGTGACGGCCACCTCGACGATCCGGCGCGGGCCCACGTACTTGGGTGTGATCACCGTGCCGTCCGGCAGGGTGCCGCCGAGCAGGTACGTCGCCACCGCCCACGGCGACAGCTTCCAGCGGGCCGGGCGCGGACGGTCGTCCTGCGCGGCCAGCGCGGAGAGTTCGGCGGCGAAGGCGTGTTCGGCGTGTGGGCGCAGCGCCTCGGCGCTCTCGCCGTGGTTCGGTTCCGCGGTGGTCGGGCGCACGGACGCAGACGTGGCAGACGTGGCAGGCATGGCTGAGGCCCCCTCCAGCTCGGCCGGTTCGGATCTGGCATCCACCGTGCACCACGCCACTGACAATCGCCCTGACCTGCACAAACACCCGCTCTCGTCCAATTGTCAGTGGCGGGACCTACCGTCGGAGGCATGACTGAGCAGGGGGTGCGCTGGACCGCGGAACAGGTGCTGTCGCTGGCGCCTGACGCCGCGTCACGCAAAGCGGGAGGCAAGCTCGGCACGGCCGGTCCGTGGTCCGAGGCGGGAAGCGGAGAGGGGACGGTGTGGGGGCTGTGCAAGGGCAGTGGCAGCAGGCCGTATCAGACGGTGGTCGACCTCGCGGACGTGACCGGCCCGGCGTACAAGTGCAGTTGCCCGAGCCGTAAGTTCCCGTGCAAGCACGCGATCGGACTGCTCCTGCTGTGGGCGGGCGAAGACGGTTCGGTGCCGGCGTCCACCGCGCCGCCGGGCTGGGCCGAGCAGTGGCTCGCGGGCAGACGCAGGCGTGCCGAGAGCAAGCAGGTGCCGGACGAGGGGAGTTCCCCGAGCAGGTCCGCCGATCCCGAGGCGGCACAGCGGCGGGCCGAGCGCCGGGCCGAGCGGGTCACCGCGGGCGCGACGGAACTGGAGCAGCGCCTCGCGGACCTGCTGCGCGGCGGCCTGGCCACGGCCGAGCAGGCGGGGTACGGCCTGTGGGACGAGACGGCGGCCCGTATGGTCGACGCACAGGCGCCCGGACTCGCCGCACGCGTAAGGGAGTTGGGCGCGATACCGGCATCCGGCGCGGGCTGGCCGGCCCGGTTGCTGGAGGAGTGCGCGCTGCTCCACCTGCTCGACCAGGGCTGGCTGCGCCGCGACCGGTTGCCGGACGCCCTCGCGGCCACGGTCCGCTCCCGGCTGGGCCTGCCCGCCACGGCGGACGGCGCGCCGGTACGCGACCGCTGGCTGGTCCTCGCCCAGTACGACGCGGTGGACCCGAAACTGACGACCCGCCGGATATGGCTGCACGGCGCCGCCTCGGGCCACACCCGGCTGCTGCTGTCGTACGGCGCCGCCGGCCGGGCCCCGGAGCTGTCACTGCCGGTCGGCCTGGCCCTGGACGCGGAGCTGTCCGCCTATCCGGGCACCGGGCAGTCCCGGTCCGCCCTGGGCGAGCGGTACGCCCCGCCCGCACCGGCCGCGTTCCGCCCGCCGGGCACGACCACGGCCGAAGCGGCGGCGCGGTACGGCGAGGCGTTGCGGGACGACCCCTGGCTGGAGTCGGTCCCGGTGACGCTGGACCGGGTGATACCGGTCCCGGACGGCGACCTGTGGCAGCTGGCCGACGCCGACACGGACTCCGCTCTGCCGCTGACCCGGGCCGCCCGTTCCCGTCCCGGTCTGTGGCGGCTGGTCGCCCTGTCCGGCGGCGGCCCCGTCAGGGTCTTCGGCGAGTGCGGCCACCGCGGCTTCACCCCGCTCACGGCCTGGCCGGAGGGCCCGGGCGAGGCGGTGCCGCTGTGCTGACGGCTCCACCGGGACGGCACCGGCACACCCAGGAGGAACGGACACGCGCAGGGAAGGGAACGCGATGAACGGGACGACCTCGGCCTCGGCCGACGTGGCTGCCACGACCCCGGCAGGCGACGGGGAAAACACCCCCGCGAACCCCGCCGGCTCCTGGGAAGACCTGGTCACCACCGCTCTCCTCGGGACCGACCGGCGCGCCTGGGCGCACACCGGATCCGGCCGTCAGGCCCCCGTGGCACTGCTCGACGAGGCCGCCGTGGCGACCGTACGGCGGCGGGCCGGGCTGCGGCCCGCCCGGGCGGCGAGCCGACCGGAGGCGGCACCCGAGGACCCGCGTCCGGCCCTGCCCGCCGCGGCGGGCCGCAGACTCGCCACGCTGCTGGCCGACCGCTCCGGCGGCGGGACCGGTGGCCGGCGGGGCAGTTCCCCGGACCTCATGGAGCTGCTCCCCCAGTGGCTCGCGGCGGCCAACGCGCACGGTTACGCGGCGCCTCCTCAGACGCTGCCCGCCCTGCTGGACGCGGCCCGGGGCCGTACGGACCTGCGCCCGGCGGCGCTGGCGTTCGCCGGCCCGCGGGGGCTGTGGCTGGCCCGGCTGAACGCGGACTGGCGCTTCGCCCTGCGCGCGGCCCCCGGTGTCGGTGCCGCACTGCCCGGCCCGGCGGACGCCGAGGCGGTGCGGCGGCTGTGGCAGGAGGGCCTGTTCGCCGAGCGGGTGGCCCTGCTGGGCGCGCTGCGCGCAGACACGCCCGCGCTCGCGCGTGGGCTGCTGGCGTCGACCTGGCCGACGGAGCGGGCGGAGGACCGGCTGATGTTCCTCGACTCGCTGCGCACCGGCCTGTCCGCGGCGGACGAGCCCTTCCTGGAACAGGCGTTGGGCGACCGCAGCCGCAATGTGCGGGCCACGGCGGCGGAGCTGCTGTCGGCGCTGCCCGCTTCGGCGCTCGCCGCACGCATGGCTGCACGGGCCGTGGCGTGTGTGGCCCTCGACCGCACGGAGAACTCACCGGCGATCGTGGTGGAGCCGCCGCTCGAGTGCGACTCCGGGATGGAGCGTGACGGTGTGGTGGCCGCGGCCCCCGCGGGCAGAGGGGAACGGTCATGGTGGCTGGGACAGTTGGTGGAGGCGGCCCCGCTCGGCGCCTGGCGGGAGCGGCTCGGCGGCCGGACGGCGCGGGAGATCGTCGCGCTGCCGGTGACGGACGGCTGGCAGGGCGAACTGCACGCGGCCTGGTGCCGGGCCGCGGTGCGGCAGCGGGACGCCGAGTGGTCGAGGGCGCTGCTCGGCTCACCGTCGGCGCCGGAGGCGGGCGGGCCGGGCGCGGTGTCGCTGGCCGAGCGCGCCAAGCTGCTGGCCACCCTGGAGCCGGCGGAGCGGGCCGCGTGGGTGGCCGGGTTCATCGCGACACACGGTCTGTCGGAGGCGTTCCAGCTGCTCGGTGTGTGCGCGGTGCCCTGGGCGGCGCCGCTGGGCCGGGCGGTCGTGGACGCGCTCAACATCGCGCGGGACGCGGGCAGTTACCCGTGGAGCTTCAGCGGGGTGATGGGCCTGGCGGAACGCTGCCTGGATCCGGCGGAGGCCGGCCGGCTGGAGGCGCTGCTGGCGATACCCGACGAGAGGGAGGACGCCGCGCCGGGAGCCGGGGGTTACTGGGCCGAGGCGTTCCAGCGACTGGTCACCACGCTGCGGCTGCGGGCACGGATGGCCGAGGAGTTGGCCCCGGCCGTCAGAACCGGTGCGCCTCGGGGTGCAGCCCCCGAAGACACCGGCTCCCCCGCACCGCAGCCGTCGGCTCAGCCCCCCGACGCGGCCGGCTGACGGACGTTCTCGCGCACCCACTCCACGATCGACGCGGTGGTCGCTCCCGGGGTGAAGATCTCCGCGACGCCCTTCTCCTTCAGCGGCGCGATGTCCTCGTCCGGGATGATGCCGCCGCCGAAGACGAGGATGTCCTCGGCCTCGCGCTCCTTGAGCAGGTCGATCACCGCGGCGAACAGCGTGTTGTGCGCGCCGGAGAGGATGGACAGGCCGATCGCGTCGGCGTCCTCCTGGATGGCGGTGTCGACGACCTGCTCCGGTGTCTGGTGGAGCCCGGTGTAGATGACCTCCATACCGGCGTCGCGCAGAGCACGCGCGATGACCTTGGCCCCGCGATCGTGGCCGTCGAGCCCCGGCTTGGCGACGACCACGCGGATCGGACCGGCTGCCACACCCATCACTGCCTCCATCAAACGACCACGGAAGCGATCGCTTCCGTCCGTAAGGACAAGTACCGCACTTTTGGCGCGTTCCGCCACCCGTCGCGAAGTGAACGAACGTTATCTCCAGCATCCCGCAACCGGCAGTTTCACGGTGCGCAGCGAGGGGGAAATCACATGGTGGGACATGAGGGCACACGGGGGATCGAGCCGTCCTCCGGTGTGCCGACAGGAGGTCGGCCATGAAGGTCACCGGGGTACTGCCGCTCTTCCTCCCGTTCTGCCGCCGACTGTGGCCGGGCAGACTGGCCGGACTCTCGGTGGCGCTGCTGAAGGCGACCGCTCTCGAGGCCGCGATCCTGGCCGGCCACCTCCTGCTGTATCCGACCGGCCTCACGCAGGAACGCCGCTCCCCCGCCCTGCCCGTCCAGGACGGCACCGCTGCGCTTCCGGTGCGGTCCGGTCCGCCGGTGGTGCTGCTGCACGGATTCATCGACAACCGCTCAGTGTTCGTGCTGCTGCGCCGCAACCTCGCCCAGCACGGCAGGCAGCGCGTCATATCACTCAACTACTCCCCGCTGACCTGCGACATCCGCGCGGCGGCCGAGCTGCTGGGCCGGCACGTCGAGGAGATCTGCGAGCGCACCGGCAGCGACCGGGTCGACATCGTGGGGCACAGCCTCGGCGGGCTGATCGCCCGCTATTACGCACAGCGCCTCGGCGGGGACCTGCGGGTGCGCACACTCGTCACGCTGGGTACGCCGCACTCGGGGACCCGCGCGGCGCCGCTGGCCGACGCCCATCCGATCGTGCGCCAGATGCGGCCCGGTTCGGGGGTCATCGAGGAGCTGACCCGGCCCGCGCCCGGCTGCCGTACACGGTTCGTCTGCTTCTGGAGCGATCTGGACTCCGTGATGATCCCGCTGGAGACGGCCTGTCTCGAGCACCCCGACCTCGACGCGCAGAACGTCCGGGTGACGGGCATCGGGCATCTCGCCCTGCCCGTGCACCCCGCCGTCGCGGCCGGGATACGCGCGGCCCTCGACGCCCCGCACCCGGGGGACCGGGTCGCGGACGGTCTGACGGTGGCGTGACGCCGACATACGGGCGACAAACAGTCACCAAACATCGAACACCAATCGAACCCTCGGCCAAACTCGCGTCCGGCACCCCCCGAAACACCGCCGAATGCCCGTTTACCGCCAACGCGAAACCACCCGAAGATTGTCGCGCCCAGGTACCGGCGGGTACAGTCACCGCACTGCTCTGGCAGCCCCTGTTGTCGAGGCGAAAGAGAAGTTGGTGAACGACCGTCACCCGTCGGGGACCATGACCACCCCGGCTCCGGCTTCCGACGCCTCCGCCGCTCACTACGCGGCGTACGGGACGCATGAAGCCCCCTACGGCGACTTCACCACGTACGGCGGCTACGGCTCCACCGGTTTCCCGGACGGCACCGGCTCCTTCCCCACCGACCCGCTCTTCGGCAGCCTGCCCGGCCAGCAGACCACCAGCGCGTACGAGACCACGCAGTGGCAGACCGGCCAGACCCTCAACTACGACGCCTACGCGGCCCAGCACCACGCCTCCTACGACTCCGGCACCTACGACACCACCGCCTGGACGGTCCCCGCCCAGGCGACCGGCAACGACGTGAGTGGCCACTGGGACACGAGCGCCTGGCTGCAGCCCGATCAGTCCGGCGGTGCCGACCCGACCCAGCAGTGGGAGTGGGGCACCCAGACCTTCGAGACGGGCGCGTACGACGCCACCCAGTGGAACTCCGCCGCGCAGGGTGTGACGGCGCAGCCGACTGGCGAACCGTTCGATCAGCAGGCCACGGCCGCCTTCGGCCAGGTCGGCGACCCGCAGATGACCGCGGCTTTCCCACAGGCGCCGTACCAGCACGAGGCGCCGTACGAGGAGACCGCCTTCCCCGAACAGCGTTCCGGGGACGACGGGTCGGGCGGCACGGGCGAAATGCCCGCCGTGACCGGTCTCCTGGACGACCAGGAAGAGATCGCTCCGGCTCCGGTGACCCGTGCCGGAGCACGCAGCGCCGCGCGCTCCCGCCGTCGTCCTCCCGCCAAGCGCTCGGCCCTGCTCACCGTCGCTGTGCCCTCGGCCTGTGTGCTGGGGGTCGCCGGAATCGCCGCCGCCTCGGTCGGCGCCCTGACCGACGACGGTGGCAGGGACACCACGGCCTCCGCCCCGGACGCGCACGCGGTCAAGCCGTCGGTCGCCAACAGCAAGCTGGACTCCCAGCTCAGGACCCTGTCCGCCGGCGCGGACGACTTCGCCGACCGGGCGAGCCGGACGCAGGAGCGGATCGACCTCAAGAACCAGCAGGAGCTGGAGAAGAAGAAGGCCGCCGCGGAGGCCGCGCTCAAGGAGCGGCTGCGCCCGAAGTTCGTCCTGCCGGTCACGCAGAAGGGGCTCAGCGCCTACTTCGGCCAGGCGGGCGTGAACTGGATGTCGGTGCACACGGGCATCGACTTCCCCGTCGCCTACGGCACCACGGTGATGGCCGCCACCGACGGCACCGTCACCACCAAGTGGAACAGCGCCTACGGCAACATGCTGATCGTGACGGCGAAGGACGGCACGCAGACCTGGTACTGCCACCTGTCCAGCTACCGCGTCGCCTCCGGGACGGTCGTCAAGGCCGGCCAGTCGATCGCCTACTCCGGCAACTCCGGCAACTCCACCGGCCCGCACCTGCACTTCGAGGTCCGGCCCGCGGGTGGGGCGGCCATAGACCCGCTGCCGTGGCTGAGGAGCCACGGACTCGACCCCACGTAGGGACCGGGGGCCTGCGCCCCCAGTCCTCTTACAGCTTCTCCACCGGCGCGTACCGCAGCAGCAGCCGCTTCGGCTTGGCGTCGCCGAAGTCGATCGTGGCCTCCGCGTTCCCGCCCGTGCCCTTCACGGCGACGACCGTGCCGAGCCCGAACTGGTCGTGGGTGACCCGGTCCCCGACGGCCAGCGCCACCACCGGCTGCTCCGCCGTGCGCCGCGTGGCGAAGCCGGACGCGCCCGACGCCGAGGAACGCGAGCGGGTCGAGGACAGTGAGGCCGCGATCCCGGAAGCCGGGCCGGACGAGACCGGGGCCGACGCTCCCGTCCGCTTCCACTCCACGTGGGCGGGCGGGATCTCCTCCAGGAAGCGGGAGGGCGGGTTGTACGACGGCTGGCCCCAGGCGCTGCGCATCGCGGACCGCGTGAGGTAGAGCCGCTCCCGCGCGCGCGTGATCCCGACGTACGCCAGGCGCCGCTCCTCCTCCAGCTCCTTGGTCTGGCCGAGGGCGCGCATGTGCGGGAAGACGCCGTCCTCCATGCCGGTCAGGAACACGACCGGGAACTCCAGGCCCTTGGCGGTGTGCAGGGTCATCAGCGTGATGACGCCGTCGCCCTCCTCGCCGTCCGGGATCTGGTCGGAGTCGGCGACCAGGGCGACCTGCTCCAGGAAGTCGGCCAGTCCCACCGACTCACCCTCGCCGCGCTCCTGCTCGAACTCGAGGGCCACCGCCGCGAGCTCCTGGAGGTTCTCGATGCGGGTCTCGTCCTGCGGGTCGGTGGAGGCCTGCAACTCGGCGAGGTACCCGGTGCGTTCGAGCACCGCCTCCAGGACGGTGGCCGGTCCGGCGCCGGACTCGACGATCGTGCGCAGGTCCTCCATCAGCGTGTTGAACCGCTTGACCGCGTTGGTGGAGCGTGCGGCCATGCCGTACGCCTCGTCGACCCGCTTGAGGGCCTGCGGGAAGCTGATCTTCTCGCGCTGGGAGAGGGCGTCGATCATCGCCTCGGCGCGGTCGCCGATGCCGCGCTTGGGGACGTTCAGGATGCGGCGCAACGGCACCGAGTCCTCGGGGTTGGCGAGGACGCGCAGGTAGGCGAGGACGTCGCGGACCTCCTTGCGCTCGTAGAAGCGGACGCCGCCGACGACCTTGTAGGGCAGGCCGACGCGGATGAAGACCTCTTCGAAGACACGGGACTGGGCGTTGGTGCGGTAGAAGACGGCGACGTCGCCGGCCTTCGCGTCGCCCGCGTCGACCAGGCGGTCTATCTCGTCGGCGACGAACTGCGCCTCGTCGTGCTCCGTGTCGGCGACGTAGCCGGCGATCCGGGCGCCCTGGCCGGCGTTGGTCCACAGGTTCTTCGGGCGGCGGGACTCGTTGCGCTCGATGACCGCGTTGGCGGCGGACAGGATGGTCTGCGTGGAACGGTAGTTCTGCTCCAGCAGGATCGTCGTCGCGTCCGGGTAGTCCTCCTCGAACTGGAGGATGTTGCGGATCGTCGCGCCCCGGAAGGCGTAGATCGACTGGTCCGCGTCACCCACGACGCACAGCTCGGCGGGCGGGAGGTCGTCCACGCCGGGCGGGGTGCCGGCGTCTTCGGCGGCGCGCTCCACGGTGCCGACGAGTTCCCTGACCAGGGCGTACTGGGCGTGGTTGGTGTCCTGGTACTCGTCGACCAGGACGTGCCGGAAGCGGCGGCGGTAGTGCTCGGCGACGTCCGGGAAGGCGCGCAGCAGGTTGACCGTCGTCATGATCAGGTCGTCGAAGTCGAGGGCGTTGGCCTCGCGCAGCCGTGACTGGTACAGGGCGTAGGCCTGGGCGAGGGTCTTCTCGAAGCCGTCGGTGGCCTGGGCGGCGAAGTCCTCCTCGTCGATCAGCTCGTTCTTCAGGTTGCTGATCTTGGCGCTGAAGGACTTCGGCGGGAAGCGCTTGGGGTCGAGGTCCAGGTCGCGGCAGACCAGGGCCATCAGGCGCTTGGAGTCCGCGGCGTCGTAGATGGAGAACGACGACGTGAAGCCGAGCTTCTTGCTCTCCCGGCGCAGGATGCGCACGCACGCGCTGTGGAAGGTCATCACCCACATCGCGTTCGCGCGCGGGCCGACGAGCTGCTCGACGCGCTCCTTCATCTCGCCCGCGGCCTTGTTGGTGAAGGTGATCGCGAGGATCTGGCCCGGGTGCACGTGCCGCTCGGCGAGGAGGTGGGCGATGCGGTGGGTGAGCACACGGGTCTTGCCGGAGCCGGCGCCGGCGACGATGAGCAGCGGGGAGCCGGCGTGCACGACAGCGGCGCGCTGGTTGTCGTTCAGCCCCTCGAGGAGGGCCGCCGGGTCGAGCGCGGGGCGGGGGGCGCCGTCGCGGTAGTAGGCGTCCCGGTCCGGCGGCACGTCGAACTTCCCGCCGAACAGATCGTCCGGAACCGGCTCCGGAGTGTGATCGTCCTCGGGCGGCGGCGGGGGCTCCTCCCCGTGCCCGCGAGGGGGCTGGAGGTCCGCCAGGAAGCTGTCGTCAAAGAGGCTGCTCATCGCTCTACGAGTCTAGGGCGCCCCACCGACAACCGGTCGCCGTCCCGGGAAGACGGCCCCGCAGCCGAAGCGGCGAACGCCCGGCACATGGCCCTTACGCTGCGGAATCATCCGATGACGAGGATGTGAAACCGGGCTCAGATCACGAAAATGTATCGGACATATCTCGCACCAACCTTCACACTAGTCACACCAGTTGGCTAGGTTGCCTTCAGGCCGCGTGCGCGGCCTCCGCCGAGTCCGGCGCGCCCAGCACGGCGCCCGGAGCCGGGGACCCACCGATCCTGGGGTGAATCGGCCGACTCCCACCCGGGACGACGCCGTAGGGCAACCCTTCCTAACCACCGCCCGAACCCGACAGCTAACCCGGTAGGCGGCCCATTGGAAGGAGTCGCCTCCCTTGGCGTCGCACCGCAAGCCGCGCCCCGGCGGGACCACCGGAGCCGGTATCCGCACCCCCGCCCTCGCCACCGCCGCCCTCACCTCCATGGCCGTGTTCTCACAGACCGCCGAGGCCGCCCCGAGGACCGATCACGCCAAGCCGAGCCTGGAAGAGGTCGAGAAGAAGGTCGACGACCTCTACCGCCAGGCGGAGTCGGCGACCGAGAAGTACAACGGGGCCAAGGAGCGCACCGGAAAGCAGCGGAGTCGTGTCGACGCCCTGCGCGAGGAGGTCGCCCGGCGCACCGACCGCCTCAACAAGGCCCGCGAGGAACTGGGCTCCTTCGCCGCGGCCCAGTACCGCACCGGCGCCGCCGCTCCCGAAACGGCCACCTTCCTGCTGGCGAACGACCCGCAGGACTACTTCGACCAGAGCCAGCTGATGAACCGGCTGACCTCGCGGCAGAAGAGCGCGGTCGACGACTACATCGGCGAGCAGGCCGCGACCATGAAGAAGCGGCGGGAGGCCGCGGAGAGCCTGCGGACGCTGGACGCTTCGCAGCACGACCTGCAGGCCGCCAAGGCCACCGTCCAGAAGAAGCTCGCCTCCGCACGCGAGCTGTTGTCGCAGCTGACGGCCCAGGAGAAGGCGCGGCTGGCCGCCATCGAGCGGGAGAAGCAGCAGGAGGCGGCGCGCGAGGCGGTCGAGCTGGCGAAGCGGCAGGCCCAGCAGCGGTCCGACTCGCCGTCCTCCCCGTCGCCCGGCCCGTCGTCGTCCCCGTCCACGTCGTCCGGGTCCGGATCGTCCGGCTCCACGGCGTCCGGCGCGTACGACACGAAGGCCGAGAAGGCGATCGCCTTCGCCCGCGCGCAGATCGGCAAGCCGTATGTGTGGGGCGCCACCGGGCCGGACTCCTACGACTGCTCGGGCCTCACCCAGGCCGCCTGGAGGACGGCCGGCGTCACCCTTCCACGCACCACGTACGACCAGGTCGACGCGGGCACCACGGTGTCGCTGGCCGACGCGCGGCCGGGCGACCTGATCTTCTTCTACGACGACATCAGTCACGTCGGCCTCTACATAGGCAACGGCATGATGATCCACGCCCCGAAGCCGGGCGCGTACGTCCGTGAGGAGTCGGTGTACTACGGCGGAGAGTCGATCATCCACAGCGTGGTCCGCCCGGGCTGACCGAACCGGCTCTCCTCGCGCCGGCTCCCTTCGCTCCACGCGCGCGTACCGGCGTTTTCGCTCTCCACGCGCGCGTGCCCATACCGGGCACGGCCGTGCCGCTCCCTAGCATCGGGCGCATGCCCGGCATCCCAGGTCTGCGTACGTGGTGGGCGGAGCGGCCCCCCGCGGCCGGATCCGCCGTGATGGCGACCGGCATCCTGTCGGTGGGGCTGCACCTCATCGGCGCCGAGACGGTGTCCCGGGTGGCGCTCGTCCTGACCGTCGTCGGCTGGGTGGCGCTGGCCGCCGACTTCACAGTACGGCTGCTCGGCCGACCGCAGCGCTGGGTGGCCGAGGCCCGAAGTCCCGGCGCGCTCACCGCCGTCGCCGCGACCGCGGTGCTCGGCACCCGGATCTCGGGGCTGGGCGGGCAGGCCCTGGCCGAGGCCTTACTGGCGCTCGCGGCCCTGCTCTGGCCGGTGCTGCTGGTCCTGGTCGTACGGCAGTGGGGGCGGCGCATGCGGGGAGCGGTGTTCCTGTGTTGTGTGGCCACACAGGGGCTCGCCGTACTGGCCGCGACGCTCGCCGCGGCCGAGCACACGGCGTGGCTCGCACACACCGCGCTGGTGCTGTTCTGGCTGGGTCTTGTCCTCTACGGCCTCGCGCTGGCCCGCTTCGACGCACGGCAGGTGCTGGAGGGGACCGGCGACCACTGGATCGCGGGCGGGGCGCTCGCGATCTCGGCGCTGGCGGGAGCGAAACTGCTCGACGCCGGGGACGCGGGCCTGTACCTGTGGGCCGACGACGACCGCGGCGTGCTGCGCACCGTGACGGTAGCGCTGCTCGTCCTGGATCTTGCCTGGTACCTCGTGCTGCTGGTCGCGGAGGCGGTGCGGCCCCGGCGCGGCTACGACATGCTGCGGTGGGCGACGGTGTTCCCGATGGGGATGGCGGCGGCGGCGACGCTGTCGGTCGCGACCGCCGTCGGGCTCCCGTGGCTCAGCCGGCCGGGGCAGGTACTGGTGTGGGTCGCGGTGGCGGTGTGGCTGGTGGTCGCCGCCGGTGCGGTGCTCGCGGCCCGGGCCGGCGGCAGGGACGGCTGACCGTCAGGTCCACAGCACCGCGATGAAGATGTTCGCCATGGTCAGCAGGCCGACCAGCCCGAAGGCGCCCTTGTCGATCTTCTCCTCGTCGCGCTTCACGTAGACCAGTCCGAGGATCACGATCAGCAGCGCCAGCTTGACGCCGATCTTGATGGTGTTGACGTGGTGGTCGCCGGCCTGGTTGAGGCCGACCAGGACCACGCCGGTGACCAGCATGGTCAGCGCGCCGTGCAGCATCCCGGGCACGAAACGGGCCGTGCCCTGGCCCATCGCCTTCATCTGGGTGAGGAAACCGCCGAGCAGCGCGGCGATGCCGATGATGTGCAGGCCGACGAAGAGATGGATGAGTACGTCCATGGGCCCGGAGCCTAACCAGCGTGTACGGGCGCCCCGTCACCGGGCCCCGGCCACAGCGGGGGACGGAAGGCCGACGATCTTGCGAGGATGATCTTGCATATATGCGCCATAGCAGCCCGCGGTCCCACGCGCCCCGCTTTTCCTGGTTCGGTCACCACGCTGCGAGAAGGCGACGACTCCGAGCGGGCGACACGGTCGCATACGGTCGCGTCCCGATCCGTCGAGGCCAGTTCCGTACACCGCGTTACCTGCTCGTCACAGTCGGGCCTAGCGTCCTCCCCCAGGTGACCGGCTCCCTACCGCCGCCCGGGCCAGGGGCGGCCGTCGGCCACCACCGCCGAGAAGGTCCGGCGGTGACCCGCTCCCCCCTGTGCGGGCCGCCGCCGGACGTCGTACGGACCACTCGGTCGGGCCGCCCGGCTCAGACCCCTCGGTCGTACGAGTCGTACGGAAGGACGTGACGGCCAGGTGGCAGCGCACCGCAAGCCCCGACAACGTTCGATCGGGGGTCCCACGGCCCGCACGGCCGCCACACTCGCCCTCGCGGGAGCGGCCACCGCGGCGGGGTTCGACGGGACGGGCCACGCCGAGCCACAGCTGACGCCGGCACAGGTGAAGGCCAAGGTGGACGAGCTGTACCAGGAGGCCGAGGCCGCCACCGAGAAGTACGACGGCGCCAAGGAGGAGGCGGACACGGCGCAGCGGCGGCTGAACGCGCTGCGGGACGAGACCGCCCGTAAGCAGGAGAAGCTCAACTCGGCCCGGGGGGTGCTCGGTTCGTTCGCGGCGGCGCAGTACCGCGACGGCGGGTTCGCCCCGGCCTGGCAGCTGGCCCTGTCCAGCACCCCCGACCGGTACCTGGACTCCGCCGCGTTCGCGGAACGGGCCGGCGACCGGCAGGCCGCCGCCGTGTCCCGGGTGCGCGAACAGCTGCGGGAGATCCAGCAGTTGCGCGGCGCCGCACGCGTCGAGCTGACGTCACTGCGGTCCCGGCAGGCACAGCTGAAGCAGCAGAAGAGGACCATCACCGGCAAGCTGGACGCGGCCCGGCGGCTGCTGGCACGGCTCACCCCGCAGCAGCGGAGCGAGGTCACCGGCGACGGCGTCGCTCCGGGACGTGCCTCCCGCTCGGCGTCCGGCACCCGTGAGACGCTGGAGCAGGCCGGGTCGGCCCCTGCCCCTGCCCCGGCCCCGAACACACGTGCCGCGGTGGCCCTCTCCTACGCCTACGCCAAGCTCGGCAGCCCCTACGTGTGGGGCGCGTCCGGCCCGAACGCCTTCGACTGCTCGGGCCTGGTCCAGGCCGCCTACCGCTTTGCCGGCATCTCCCTGCCCCGCACCACCTACGCCCAGATCAACGCGGGCCGGCGCGTCTCCCGCGCCGAACTCCAGCCCGGGGACCTGGTCTTCTTCTACTCCGGGATCAGCCACGTCGGCATCTACGTGGGCAACGGGCAGATGATCCACGCCCCGAACCCCTCGGCCCCCGTCCGGCTGGCCCCGGTCGACCTGATGCCGTTCGCGGGGGCGACTCGGGTGGCGTAGGTCGGCGCCGCAGGGGTCAGACCAGCCGGCGGGCCGTCGCCCAGCGGGTCAGTTCGTGGCGGTTGGACAGCTGGAGCTTGCGCAGCACCGCCGAGACATGGGACTCGACCGTCTTCACCGAGATGAACAGCTGCTTGGCGATCTCCTTGTAGGCGTAGCCACGGGCGATCAGCCGCAGCACCTCGCGCTCGCGCTGGGTGAGCCGGTCCAGGTCCTCGTCCACGGGCGGGGCGTCGGTGGAGGCGAAGGCGTCGAGGACGAACCCGGCCAGCCGCGGCGAGAAGACGGCGTCGCCCTCCTGGACGCGGAAGATCGAGTCGACCAGGTCGGTGCCGGTGATGGTCTTGGTGACATAGCCGCGGGCTCCCCCGCGGATCACACCGATCACATCCTCCGCAGCGTCCGACACGGAGAGCGCGAGGAAGCGGACGGGCCGCTCGGTGTCCGCCATCAACGCCGCGCACCGGCGCAGCACTTCGACACCGCCGCCGCCCGGCAGGTGGACGTCGAGGAGGACCACCTCGGGCCGGGTCGCGGTGATGACCGTGACCGCCTGGTCGACGTCCGCGGCCTCCCCGACCACCTCGACGCCGGTCTCCGCGGTCTGCCCGATCTCGGCCTGCACGCCGGTGCGGAACATCCGGTGGTCGTCCACGAGCACCACCTGTACGTGCCGTCCGGCACCGCCGTCGGCCGCCCCGGACCCGGCCGCCCCGGGCGCTCCCGCCGTGCCGTTCGCCTCGGTCGCGTCGCTCATGACGTCTTCTCCGCCCTCTCCATCTCCAGCTCGACCTCCGTGCCGCCGCCCGGCACCGGCCGCAGCCGGGCCGTTCCTCCGTGACGCTCCATGCGGCCGATGATCGATTCTCTGACACCCATGCGGTCGGCGGGTATCGAGTCGAAGTCGAAGCCCGGGCCACGGTCACGCACGGACACGAAGACCGTCTCTCCCTCGACCTCGGCATAGACCTGCACGGCGCCGCCCTCGCCACCGTACTTGGCGGCGTTCACCATCGCCTCGCGCGCGGCCTGCATCTGCGCGCCGGTTCTCTCGTCCAACGGGCAGTCGCCGACGATGACGACCTCGATGGGCACCCCGTGCTTGTCCTCCACCTCGGCGGCGTTGCGCCGCACCGCTTCGGCGACCGTGTCCGGCTCGTCGGCCTCGTCCTTGCCGGTGCCCTCCGGTTTGTACAGCCAGGTGCGCAGGTCGCGCTCCTGGGCGCGGGCGAGGCGGCGCACCTCGCTCGCGTTGTCGGCGTTGCGCTGGATCAGGGTGAGGGTGTGCAGCACCGAGTCGTGCACATGCGCGGCGACCTCCGCGCGCTCCTGGGCGCGGATACGCATCAGGCGTTCCTCGGACAGGTCCTGGGTCATACGGACCAGGTACGGACCGGCGAGGAGCGTGATGCCGACGAGAACAGCGAGGGCCGCCTGGAGGACCGCGCCGAGGTGGGCGGTCGAGCCCTGCAGCACGAAGACGGCCGAGACACCGGCCGTGACGAGCAGGACACCGCCGGCCGCGCGCAGCAGAGTGAGGGTGCGGCGCCGGCGGCCGACCTCCACCCAGCGGGCCCGGCGGGCGTTGTCCGCCTGGCGCCATACGAGGGCGACACCGGCCGCCACGAGCACGGCGGGCACCAGGTACACCTTGGCGCCACTGCCCAGATTGACGTTGCTGACGAAGACCACGGACACGATGACCATGAGGAGCAGCGCGACGATCTGGCCCTTGTCCGGCTTGCGGGCCACGAGTCTGCGGCGGCCGTCCGGGGCGGTCTCGCTGCCGAGGAGCGACTGCTTCTGCTCCACGACACCGCCGACGCCGAGCGGGACCCAGAACCAGAACGCCGCATACAGCAGCGCTCCGAATCCATGGGCCATGAACAGGCCGACGAAGGCGAGCCGCACCCAGATCACGGGCAGCCCGAGATGCCCTGCGAGGCCCCGCGCCACTCCGCCGAGCCAGCGTCCGTCACTGCTGCGGTAGAGCTTGCGCGGCGGCCGCGGGTCGTCGACTGGCAGGCTTGCGGCTTCCGGCATGCCAACGATGGTCACACGGCCGGCGGGGCCAGGCATCAGGGTCGGCCCCCGAGACGCCCCTGATCTTCGGCGGGAACGGGCCGGGGAGCACCGGGCGGTGGTGCTTCCGGGCCGTTCGAACGGTTCCCCGCACCGTCTCAGGGCCGATTTCAGGGTTCGCCCAGGGTCGTCCCGACTGCCGCGGCGGTGGCCGGGCCGTCACCATGGACGCATGACGGATCACGAGCACGCCGCGACGGGTCCGGGACCCGGCCCCGGCCCGCGCCCGGCCCCGGGCACCGGACCGACGGATGCCGCGCCCGCCGCGACGGACAGGACGGGAGCAGCCGGCACCGACGCATACGCCGACGCACGGCGGCAGGACGAGGAGCAGTCGGCCGCCGGAGCCCCCGAGCCGTTCCGGCGCGACCGCCGGCACAAGATGATCGCGGGCGTGTGCGCGGGCCTCGGCCGGCACACCGACATGGACCCGGTCATCTTCCGGATCACACTGGCCGTGCTGTCCGCGACCGGCGGCATCGGCCTGATCTTCTACGGCTTCGCCTGGCTCCTCGTGCCGTACGAGGACGAGGAGGAGAACGAGGTCCGCAAGCTGCTGACGGGCAGGGTAGACGGACAGGCGCTCGCCGCCGTGCTGTTCGCCCTGGTCGGCTGCGGGATCCTCCTGACCATGCTGAGAAACGGCGGGGTGCTGACCTTCGCCGTGGTGCTCTCCCTGCTGCTGGCGGGCGCCGGGTACTGGTCACGTCGCCGTGGCGCCCCCGACCCCGATCCGCTCGCCGCGCAGGCCGCCGCCGACGCCCCGCCGGAGGCCCAGGCCCCGCCGGTCGTCACGACCTACCCGTCCTGGTGGCGGGACCCGATCGTCAAAGACGGCACGCATGTCGGCGGCACCGGCTATCTGTGGGGGCCCGGCGACGCCCGCGACCGGGACCTCACCTCGGTGGTCGACGTCGGCATCGCCACCCCCTGGACCCACCACGGCTCCATACAGCCGCGGCCCGCCCCGCCCCCGACGCCCCGCGGTCCCCGCTGGATCGGCGGCTGGGTGTTCCTGCTCGCCCTGGTCGCGGGCGGCCTGGGCACCGGGCTGACCTGGGACACGCATCCGCTCGGCACCAGTCTGCAGACCGGTCTGGCCTGCGCGCTGGCGGTCTTCGGCCTGGGCCTCGTGGTCAGTTCCTTCCTGGGCCGTACGGGAGCCGGGACGGTGTTCCTGGCGATCGTCACGGCGGCCCTGCTCGCCGGAGCGGCGGCCCTGCCCAAGGACATCACCACGCACTGGCGGGACACCTCCTGGAGACCCGCCGCGACGGCGCAGGTGCGGCCGGCCTACGACCTCGGCACCGGGCGCGGAACCCTGGACCTGAGCCGGGTGCGACCGGGCAGCGGCAGGACGGTCGTGACGGACGCCCATGTGGGCGCGGGGCAGTTGAAGGTGATCGTGCCGGCGGACGTGACCGTGCGCATGAGGATCAAGGTGGGAGTGGGCGACATCCGGTTGCCCGGGGACAGCAGGAAGGACGTGGACGTGCAGCCCGACAGGCACGAAGGCATGACGCTGGCTCCGGCCGGGGGCACCAAGGACGCGGGCACGCTGGACCTCACACTCGGGGTCGGCCTGGGACAGGTGGAGGTCAGTCGTGCTGCGTCATGAGTTCCAGCCGGGGCGGCTGGTCGCCGGGCTCTTCCTCACCGCCACGGGCGCGCTCTTCGCGGGAGACGCGGACGGCCTGTGGGAGACGCCGTGGGTCGCGGTCGTCCCGCTGGTCGTGGGCGGCCTCTGGCTGGCCGGTGTCACGGCGGCCGTGGCCCGGGGCATCCGCAGACGGGGCGGCGCCGAGGGCGGGTGAGGCGGCCCGCCGGAAGCGCGGCGACATGGCGCTGGGCTGCCGGCTCGTCATCCGGCCCGCGGCTCCTCGTCCCGCCGCCGGCTCGTCGTCCGGCCCGCCGGCTCGTCGTCCGGCCCGCCGGCTCGTCGTCCGGCAATCGCTGTCGGTTCGTCGTTCGGCCGTCGACCCTTCGGCTCCTCGGCCCGTCGTCCCTTCGGCCCGTCGGACGGTCCTCGGGCGCGTATCGAGTCGTGATCAGTGAGTGGTGCTGGTGAGGTCTTTGATCCAGATCATCGAGGCGCGCAGGTGGAGGCCGGCGAGGTAGGTGTC
>NZ_JBVJVZ010000018.1:0-135712 GCF_055603245.1 Streptomyces sp. NPDC037290
CTCCACCGGGAACTGCGGCGGACGGGACATCAGCCTCTCCTACATGCTCACGGGGCTCAAACAAACCCCTGTGCCAGAAAGTCTGACGCGCGACAACCCCTCCGAACCCCGCTCAACCTGACAAAGCCGGTGCAGGATGTGCCCCAGCGATTCTTGGCGGTCGCAGCCGATGCCGCGCAGCTGGCTCATGGTGATCGCTGCGCACAAGACGCGAGCGGTGACATCGCCCGTGATCATGGTGGTGCTGCCGTTGAGCAGGGGGAAGGGCGTCCGCCGTGAGGCGGCTGACTCCCCATCCGCAGGGGACGTTTCGATTCTAGAACCATGAACCTTTCACGTAGGATTCCTGTCGGATGTGTGGGATGTCCACATGGCCTCACGAGGCCAAGGCGGCAAGACTGAGCATCTAGATCAGAATGAATTTCCATGGACCTATTTTCCGGTGCCCGGGCACATGGGGCTTCGCATGCTGACTGGGCGTCATCCCGTAGGAACGAGAATTAGGACTCGTATGACAGTTCACCGCCTGCCGTTTGGACGCTCTGCCGGGCAGGCTGAGCGAGTACGGCGTGTATAGGGGGGTCGGCGTCAGTTGTTGTCGTTCCGGTCTCGACGAAGCTGCGAACCATACGCGTAGCAGCAGCGCTGGTACCAACCAATTCAGCGAAGGGAGTCATGGTTTGCCGGATGACTTAGACGAAGGAGGGCGTTCTGTTCTTTTGGCCATCAGGAAGCACTCATGGGCCGGATATCAGGATTTTGAGCTTCAGGAGATCGCTGATACTGCGGGCCTAAAAATCACAGAAGTGGTCAGAGTGGCCGAGGCATTGGAGAGGCTTGGTTACTTAAAATTGATAAGAGATTTTGGGCCGGGCGCCACGTGGGTGATCCTTGAGAGGGACATTAGCGATGAAACCCGAAGAGCCGTCGGGGATTGGTCTTGAGGGCGTTCCGGGCTTGTCACGTTGTCGATGGTGCAGGCGAGTTGGGGCGCGCTCGGGTGGTGGCGGTGGCGCCGTCAGGCGGTCGTGGCCAGGAGGGTGGTGCCGGTGATCCGGTGCCAGACGGTGTGGCGGTTGGTCATCTCGGTGCGGTAGTCGGAGGCAGACATCAGATGGCGGCGGGGGCGGACTCCGGTCATGCCCAGCGACGCGAGAATCTGCTCCAGCGCCGGAACGTCGTACTCGTCCACCAGCTTGCGGGCCGCGGTGGTCAATTCCGACACGGCCAGCGGTCGCAGGCGCGTGAGAACGTAGCGGAACTTGCTCCTGAAGGCTTCGTCTTCTTCACCCAGCGCGAGCCCCAGACGCACGCACTCAGCCGGAACCTCGTACGACTTCAACTCGGCTACAGGGCTGGCTATAGCGGGACGCAGCGTTTCCGGTTTGACCGCATCTCCCATGGCCGGAGACTACTGGCCCGCGTCCCGACGATCGACCGCGTCTTGAGCTGACGCCACGGGTGGCGGAATGGCAGAATGCCGCGGCAACGGGACCTCCGGTGCGACGATCTCTGGGCTCGTCACCACAGGGATCTACCAAGGGTCCCGTCCTCTCGTTCATGAACTTGACAAGACGCCCGACGGCATAACACAACGGTGTTGCACGACAAGGGACACGACCAGCAACTGGCCACCGTCGGCGCCAAGCGCGAAGACCAAGCACATTGCGGATGACGCGGCTCGGACGACTGCGCCGAGAGGGTGCGCACGGCGCTACGGGTGAGGATGCGGCCGACTCGCGATCATAAACCACCCGCCGACTAGGCTAGGGCCTGTCCGGCGGATCATCGTGGGGCATCATGAGCGACGTGGAGTCGCCGCAGCCTGATGACCTCATTGCTCGTCTGACACAGATGGAAAGACCAGTTGACGTTGTTCAGACCGGGGCCAGGTGTCTGGCACTGATGCTCGACGGGTTCAACTGGGTCAGTTCCCGGCACTCACTGGAGCGGCGTGGGGCGGGGCGCCGTGAGGTGATCACAGTTGGAGAAGAGCAAGTGGAACCGGTCGGGACATTCGATCCAGTTCATCGTGGCGAGCCTGACCGTTTTCGATGACGGCCTGGCTGCATGGCGTCGGGCCAACCCAGAGCTGACCGTCCGCCGTCCCGAATCCGTCGAGGCGATCGTCTGCGGCTCCAGCTTCCTGGACATGTCCGGCGAGTACGTCGTGGTGCTTACCCGTCCCGAGGAGCACTGGGCGAGGTTGGAGCGGTGCGCCACCCACCTTCGCAGCACCGCGCTCCCGTGGTTTGCTGGCTCAGCCGATCCCGAACAGCTTCCGCAGACAGTTCCTGACGCACTACTCACCGCATGGGGCTTCGCCCAGGACCTGATCGAGTTCCTCGTCAGCTCCGGTCATCAAGCGCAGGCACATGAGCTGTGGAAGCGCGTCCTGGAACGCAACCCAGCCCATCAGCAAGCGTTCACCGCAGGCCAGGCATGGCTCGCGTAGGAGAGAGGCCACGCTGGCACACGCCCGAGGCCCTCGGGTGGAGTGCTTCGGTCCTGCGCCTGCGGTAGGGCGCCGCAAGCGGCATGTCACTGCCTGATCCAAAGGCGGATCGACGCGGCGGTCACTGTGCCGGCGAAAACGTAGACGCGCTTGTCGTAGCGCGTCGCCACCGCTCTGGAATGCTTGACCTTGTTGATCATGCGCTCGACCTCGTTCCGGCGCTTGTACTTCTCCTTGTCGAAGCTGACGGGCCGGCCTCCTTTGCTGCCGCGGCGCTGGCGGTGACCGCGCTGGTCCCTCGGCTCGGGATGGTGTGCTTGATCTGGCGCCGGCGCACGTAGCGGCGGTTGCGGCGGGAGCTATATGCCTTATCGCCGCCCAAGTGGTCGGGGCGTGTGCGGGGATGGCCGCCGCCGGGCCGCTTGACCCGGATGCGCTCCAGGACCGGAATCAACTGTGGGCTATCGCCCCACTGGCCGGGGGTGATCAACAGGGCCAGCGGTCGGCGGCCGCCCTCCCCGGCTAGGTGGATCTTGCAGGTTAGGCCGCCTCGGGAGCGGCCCAGTCCCTCGTCGGGGCGGTGCTGCCGAGGGATCGATCTCCGTTTGGGGACCCGAGGCGCCTTGCGCGGTGCTCCCGCGGCGTGCTGGCGGGCCCGACACACGCCCGAACCGCTCCGGCAGGTCCCGCCACGGGATGCCGGTGCGGACCCGGAACAGGATCCCGTTGATCACCGTCCTGTGGTCGTTCCATCGCCTGCCCCGGCGACCGGAGTTCGGCAGATACGGCGCGATCCGCGCCCACTCGTCGTCTGTCAGATCACCCCGCCCCACGAGGGAAACGATGATCCCTAAGGAACAGGGCCCCTTCGGTCGCCGGTGTGCTGAGTGGAATCACCACGCCAACGACGAGGGGCCCTGCCTCGTCACCACGCCCGCTGATCAGCCCATTTCACCCGCCAGCACAGGATGAAAGAGGTTCAGTCAGGATCGACAGCACGATCCGTGCTTTCTCGTCGGTCGGCAATGCCGGCGGCCTCACCATGAACGATCAGACTCCTTCACACAGCAGGGCCCCCAAGAAACGAGTCCTGCCACAAAGTCTGACGCGCGACATCAGTAGACACCTCCATCGCATCACCGATTTAGGCGATGCGATCGTCACACAGGAATGGGTGCAGGCCTCTTATGCGTGGATCCCCCCGTCCGGATGGAAGATCTATTCTAAGGAGTGACCAGTGGGTCAACAGATATCGGCGTATCCGAGGTGGGCTGGCCAGCACAGGGGAGGCGTGGGCCGGGGCAGGCGCAGCCATCAGCATCAGCTGCTGTCGAGACTCGAGCAGGTGGCACACGGCCGGCTACCCGCGAGCTGGAATCGACTGGGTCCTTGTTGACGTGCGGCCCTGCCGGGCGAGCTGATCGCGAAGTTGCACACGTGTTCGCCTGACCCAGCAGCGGATGGGCAACACATCCGCTACCTCTTTCCTTTAAGTTCGGATCGGCACATCTCATTGTCGGGGACTATCCGTTATCACCTGGTGCACAAGGCCAGGATACGGGTCCGCGGCGACCTTGTGGTGAAATTCTGCAGGCTCGTCGCCGCGAAGATCAATGCACAAAGTCCAAGGCGCGAATCAAATAGCGAGACGTGGAGGCTGAAATGTCACAGAGTAACGAGACCAAGGATCAAAGAAACATGCCAATTAATCGCCGCCGTGCGATCGCACTGACGGGCACTTCACTTGCGGGCGGCGCCGCTTTATCGGCCGTATCTATTACTCATCCCTCGCGAGCGGCAGCGGCATCGGCCTTGCCTGCGGTAAATGGAGTGTTCAATGTCAAGAACTACGGCGCAGTGGGCGACGGGACGACGGACGACACAGCCGCAATCAAATCTGCTCTCGCGGTTGCCGTAGCGGCGGGCGGCGGTATCGTATACCTACCCACGGGTGTGTATTTGGTCACCACCCAGATTCGGGTCAACACCCGTGGGATCACGTTCCAGGGTGACGGCCAGTCCGCCTCGGTGATTCTCGTCGATGCTTCCTTCGCTAACGGCGATGTATTCTATTTCGACCAGAGCTACGCTTCCGACCCGCACGGATTGAACCTGCTTGTCTCCAGCAGCGGTGGTGTTCAACGCCTCGCGATTATCTCCAAAGTAGTACGCACTGGCGGTGCGGCGATCCATTTCTACAATGCGAGCAACGTCCATGTCGAGGATGTTGATATGGCATCACAGTACATCGGAATCCAGGTCGACGGAAATGGCGCCATTCATTTCATCAACCGCGGATACTATGTGAACTTCGCCCATGATGGTACCGGAATCTGGGTGAACGGCGGTAATGACACCTACATCAACAATATCGTGATGGACACGGCAACTTCCGCAGGCCTGAGGATCACTCAGACCGGGGCCGTCTGGGCAGACAACTGCGACTTCATCCACGCCCAGAATAACTTCCTCATCGACACGCCGAGTGGCGGATCAATTACATGGTGCTTCTTCAGTAATTGTGCCTTCGACACCGCCTATTCGCGAAACATGCTGATTCTCCCTAGTGCTGGCGCAACGGTCCGGGGGCTGACGTTCGTCAACTGCTGGTCATCGACTACCCAGCAGTATGACGGTTGTTACGTTGGCGGCCCCGTGGACGGTTGTGAATTCATCGGGCACCGATTCTTCAATAATAAAGGAAACGGGCTATACGTTAACGGGCCCGCAACCAATGTGCATGTCGACTCTTGCATCGCAACCGGAAACCAGGCCGGATACGGAATGATCTTCAACGGGTCGACCGCGAACTTCGCGGTAAGGAACTGCAGAGTGGGTCCATACGGAGGACTCCCTGGGCAAACATACGGCATTGGCGTTCTCGGCGGATGCAACAATTACATCATCGCCGGAAACAACCTCATCGGCAACGGAACAGGTCTTCTCGACCAAGGGGGTCCGACCAAGGCCATCGCGAACAATCTGACTTAAGGACGCGGCAAGAGCTGGTCTTGCCGCGGCCTAAATGGCGGAGCTTATGTAAATGTCAGTGTCGCCGAGCCTGTAACTTTTGTGATACTCCGCCCAACAACGCAGCCTACTGGGTCGCCAAGGGGAATCAACAGCTTCGTTGGTCATCATTCGCCCCTCAAACCGTCCTCTTTGCACCGTGCCCGTAGATACCAGCACTACTCCAATTAGAGGACGGGTAACGACCGCAGTTGTAAACGGGATTACACTCGTTTGCCCATCGCCCCATTCGATGGTGAGCGTGCCGGAGGACGGGTTTATATTGGGGGCACACGAGAGTGTGCCGCTTCCGCTTGCTTCGTAGTGCGCCGTCTGTAGGTCGGGTAGGCATGAAAGGTCAGCGCTGCCCGCAAAGGTGACAGCTTGCGGGGTCGGGGTCAGGCCTGGATCGTAGGTCGTTGTGGAGGTTCCAGAACAAATGTACTGTGAATCGGAAACCTCATTCGGGGCGGCCTGTGCCGTAGGACTGAAACTCAGTGCGACGCCAAGCAGGAAGACTGCTCCGCCGAGCGCCGGACATGAGAAAATTCTACGGTTTAATTTACTTGAAGCATTGCTCCATGGAATT
The DNA here is from genome assembly GCF_055603245.1 of Streptomyces sp. NPDC037290. Classification (NCBI taxonomy): domain Bacteria; kingdom Bacillati; phylum Actinomycetota; class Actinomycetes; order Kitasatosporales; family Streptomycetaceae; genus Streptomyces; species Streptomyces sp. NPDC037290. Next base: position 6,054 of record NZ_JBVJVZ010000018.1, read on the forward strand.
GAAGATATTGATCTCATGGGACGGTTCCATTTGCTGGAATAGGATCGCGCGATTACTTAACGCGCTTGAAGTTTACTCTGGTGAATTCCCATTTTTCGCCATTCGTTCATGGCTGCCGAGATGATTGAAATTGGATTACGTGCTTCCATCTTTCTTGGCGGCCGAGCGGAAATGTTCAACCGCTTTTTGAGCATCCCTGGACGCAATCCGTTTGGCTAGATGTACGACCTGAGCACGCGGGAGCATCATGGGGCGCACTCGGATCTGCTGCGCCCGGGCCCGGACGCGCCTTGGTACTGACGCGAGGGCCCGGCGACTCCCACGAATCCGGCGAACCTGCGCGGTCACAGCACCTGGAAAGTAGTGGTACCGCTTTGAGAAGTCAGCCCCGAGCTCGACGAGCAGGACGAAAGCGACGGAGGCGGCTCAGTAATGGTCTGGATGGCATTGTGCCCTTGGAACTTGCCCGCAGTGATGGTCCCCGTCGTCGAAATGACTTGCACACCATCGACATTCTCCACGGTCGTGGACCAATTCCAGGTACTGGTTTCTCCATCACTCCATTGCATGGGTGCTGTGCCGCTGACCGGGGGGCTCAACAGATTGAGACACGAAAGGTCGGCCGTTCCATCGAAATTCAACGTCAGCCCGAGGGTTCCCCCGCACGTGTAGCTGTCGACTCCACTGTAGTGGACGCTCTGCGAAGTCATCTTCAAGCCTGGAGAATAGCTAATGTTCTCCGAACCGCTGCACACCGCCAGCCGCGCATCACCCTGGCTACTGGCCGCAGCTGGCGTGCCCGCAGCCATCAGCGCGCAGGCCCCAATAGCCAACCCCGCCCCAAGCGACTTTCTCATATGATTACCCATAACGAAAATTCCTTCCGGTTCACTTCAAAGCGAAGACGTTGTGCGTTCCTGACGCCGCGCGTCACGTCATCTTCGAGGGATGCTTGCGGCGCAAACACACAACACTTGGAATCCAGTGCCTAGATTCAAGCTGAGCCTCATTTTTCCCCAGGGCAAGGCGTACGACGTAGCGCACAGGAGTGATTGGCGCTCTAAGGGGGCGCGAGTTGCCCACCGTGCGCTGCGTGAACCGTGTCAGCAGCCTCCTTGGACAGGACAGCTAGCGCGCCTCCGGGCGCTTCAACCCACCTGGAAGGGCTGACCGTCGCCCACGCGCGCTCCCACGGCTCTCCCATGCAGTACGAGCGCGCGCGAGGAAGGCAATCCAGCGGCGCGGGCAAGCCCCGTCTCCCGGCGTGGATTGCAGTCCGGAGCCGCCTTCCGCCGCCTTCCAAGGAAGCGCGTACGGTCGTGCGTGCTGCCCGACGCACGGTACCCGGGAGTGCAGCTCACCTGTTTCATGGACCGCGACGGGCCAATCCAGCCCGAGTCATGACGTCTGGCTGTCGCCCAGGCGCGTGCCACCTACGCGCCGCTGCCCCGCCGTTCATCTATGCAGGCATCATCCCGACGCCGGATCAGACCTGCCCTGGCGGAAATTTTCGTCCGGGAAGGTCACGCGACATGTTGGTACTTGTGGAGGATGCCGCCAAGGCGGTCTCGTCTACGTACATCGAGGCGAACTGTCTCGTCCGGATCCGTGATGGGCGCGGGTGAGGAGCGCAGCCGTCGGGCGTTGGCGATGCCCTGGTGAGGCCGGTGGGAGTAGTAGAAGTCGTCGAACTCGCGCAGGGCGTGGAGCAGGTGTCCCTGGTTCCAGATCAGGGTGCGGCCCAGCAGCTCGCGCCGGCAGGTCTGCACCGAGCGTTCCGTGATCGCGTTCATGCGGGGTACCCGAACCCCGGTGAGTACGACCTCGACGTCTGCGTCCTTCCGGACGTTGTCGAACAGGGTGTGGAACTTGCCGTCCCGGCCCCGGATCAGGAACCGGGCGTGGAAGCCGGCGTCCTCGAGGTCCATGACCAGGTTCTTCGCGGCCTGTGCCAGCCAGGTTGCGGTTGGGTGCGCGGTCGTGCCCCGGACCCGGATCCGCCGGCTGGCGTGCTCGATCACCGCGAAGGCGTACAGCCGGGCCCCGGCCAGGTTGACCGTTTCGAAGAGTCGCAGACGAGCAGTCTCGGCCTGGGAGCGCAGGAAGTTTGCCCACGTACTCGAGCCCCGTGCCAAAGGGTCGGTCGTTCGAGGCAAACGTCACCCGGTCCGTACCGAGCGAGGCAAACGTCACCCGGTCCGTACCGAGCTGCCGCTCAAGGACCGTGATCTGGTCACGTATTGGCGTTGCCCCAAGGCCGGGAAATTAGCGTTTTCGCAGGTCACACGAGTCGAGATGGAGACCATGGTGTTGCGGCGCAGAGGCCGGGGCCGAGCTTGTGGATGAGGCCGCTGGCGGCCCACCGATTCAATTGTCTGCACGTGGTCTCCAGGGTGACGTCGCCGAAGTGGGCGGCGATTTCACGGGGTTGCCACAGACCTGTGGGGTCTTCCTGGAGGAGTGCCAGGATGCGGTGTCGGCGCCGCGCGGCAGGGCTGGCGTGCCGGTCGTCCCGGGAGGCGGTGGGTAGCGCGGGTGACAGATCCACGGGTGCGAGGACGGTGACGTCGAGGCGGGTGACGGAGCAGCTGGAATCGGGTCGGCCGTCGGCATGGCTCTGGCTGTATCGGGACATCGGTGCCTTGACCTTGCGGGTGCTGACCCGTTGTCGCCTGGGCGGGAGCAGGCCGGTCAGGATGCGGCGGCCGGTCGTCCCGAGGAGAGTGTCCCGATCGGTGTCCGCGGTGACGATGCCGGTGGCCTGGATCACCTGGTCGCGGGCGGTTTGGAGCACGATACTGAAACAACAGCAGTACGGGTCGGTCCCGGGAGGGACTCGGCGGCGTCGACCATCACGGTGTGCAGGGCCTGGTAGAGCGTGAGCAGGGCCCACATCTCCTGCTCGATGCCGGCCGGGTCGCCTGAGCGCAGGTTGCGCCCGTTCATGATCGTGAGGCGGAGCGTCTAGGGCGTGTGTCGAAAGTGGATCAAGGTAGTGGTTGAGCAATCGCGGCGGAGTGAGGCGATCTCGGCTCGATCTGGCTTACGTGCACCCCATCCGACGGGCCACGCTCCCAATCCGGCACAAAATGCCTGATCACACAGGGGGTGCGGGTGTTATCGTCCCTTGCATGGCTGAACTGATCGCTCCCACGGGACGGCTGCATTCCTCGTGGCTCGCGGCACGTGACGAGTGGCAGCCTGGTGCTCACCAGGACGGGGCTGGCCTGCGTCTGATTGGTGACGATGACCTTGACAGCCCGGAAGGGTTCGCCTCCTGGGTCCAGCGGCTGCGACAGCAATCGGACCGGTCGCTGCCTGTCGGGGAAGGACGCGTCCACGCCACCCACTGGTGGATCGTCGATGGCGAGACCTACCTCGGGGCCATCGATCTTCGGCACTATCTGAACGCCTTTCTATTGGAAGGCGGCGGACATATCGGCTACAGCGTTCGGCCTTCTGCCAGGAGACGCGGACTGGCCTCGTGGGCGCTGGGAGCGGTTCTACTCAAGGCGCCGGCGCTCGGTCTGGACCGGGTCCTCCTCACCTGTGACGACGGCAACGTCGGCTCGGCGCGCACCATCGAGAGCAATGGTGGCGTCCTCGAAGATGTGCGCAGCACCGAAACCGGGGTCAAGCGCCGCTACTGGATCACTCTCGACGACGCTGGTCACAGCCACTCATTGATGGCCGCGACGAGGACGGTCGCCTCGTAGCGGACCGCGAGCTTGTCGTACCTCGTGGCCACGGCGCGGTGTCTTTTGAGGCGATTGATGCCGCACTCGACCGCGTGTCTCGCCCTGTAGTCCGCGGAGTCGAACTTCGGCGGACGGCCGCCGAGCGAGCCACGCTTCTTGCGGTTGCGGGCCTGCTCGGCCTTGTCCGGGATGGTGCAGCGGATGCCGCGCCGCCGGAGGTAGGCGCGGTTCTTCCGGGAGGCGTACGCCTTGTCCGCGCGCACCCGCCTCGGCAGGGTGCGCGGCCTGCCCGACCCCAGGCGGGGCACCCTGATGCGGCCCAGGACGGCCTCGAACTGCGGGGAGTCCCCGCGCTGCCCGGCGGTGATCACGATGGACATGGGTTTCTGCCCCTGCTCGACACCCAGGTGCAACTTGGTGGTCAGCCCGCCGCGCGAGCGTCCGAGCCCGTGGTCGTCCGGCTCAACGGCGACGCCGCCGGGCGGCTCCTTCTGAAGGTCCCCCCTTTGCGCGCCCCGGCGGCGTGCTGGTGGACCCGCACGATCGTCGAGTCGACGTTGATGTCCCAGGTGATCAGGTCCTTCGCATCCGCCCGGCTCTGCAGGGCGGTGAAGACCTGGTGCCACGTTCCGTCTCGCTGCCAGCGGCGGAAAAGGTCGTACACCCGACCCCACGGCCCGTAGTCTGCGGGCACGTCCCGCCAGGGGACGCCGGTGCGGACCCGGAATCGTATGCCGTCGATCAGTTGCCGCCGGGTCCATATCGGCGGCCGGCCGGGCTTCTTGCCCCTCGGCAACAGCGGCTCCAAAGCCGCCCATTGTTCATCCGTCAGCTCTCCACGCGCCACAAATCAAGATCATCTCACGACCAAGATCTACTTTCGACACACGCCCTAGGGCGATTCCCGCAGGATCGTTTCGGCAGAGTGTTTCCTGGCATGGCGAGCAAGACGGTCGAGGCTGTGCTGTTTCCCGGGATCGATGTGCGAGTGGAGCGCATCAGCGACTCCTCCGACGTCCTTGTGGTGGAGGCGGTGTCCACCACTCGTCCGGGCCGGTGCCCGGACTGCCGGAAACAAGCGAGGCGCATACACAGCACGCACCAACGCACCCTGGATGAAAGGCCGTTGGGCTCTCGCCGGGTCATAGTCCGGCTGCGGGTCCGCCGGTACTTCTGTGATCGGAAGAGCTGTCCCCGCAAGACGTTCGTCGAGCAGGTGCCGGGCCTGTCCGAGCGGCACCGCCGCTCCAGCACCGGGCTGACGGGCTGGCTGCGGTCGATGGCGATCGAACTCGGCGGACGTCCGGCCGCGCGGCTGTGCCGCCGCCTGCGGCTGGCTGCGCGCAAGACCCGGCTGCTCAGGCTGCTGACGGCGCCGACGGTGCCGGACCGTCCGGGTGTCGGCGCTGGCGGAGCTGTGACGGTGGCCGGAGCAACCGTGCCAGTCCAGGACCATGGCAGTGGCATAGTCCGGCACTGGCCCACCGCCGCACGGCTCGTGGACTGGCCGCCAGGGCGGCGGCAAAGCGGGCTCCGAGGGCCAGCCGTGCGTCGAACACGCTGGCGGCTGACTCGGCGGCTGACAGCGCGGTGGTCACCCGCCACGCCGACCGGCAGCAGGCCGAGGAACTTCAGGCCCTTCAGGCGGGAGCGCAGCGGGTCGGGACGGGCGTGGCGGGGCACGGCGAAGATCTCGTTCAGGGCGTGCTGTGCGGCCTGGGCGGTGCCGAGCGCCCCGTACAGGCTGCCAGCGATGCCCACACCGGCGCGAGCGCCGGTCACCCGGTCCGGCCGGAGACCATCTGCGTGCCCAGCGCCGTGAAGGCGCGTATCTTGGCGGTTTCCGCGTCCGCACGCCACACCAGCGCGCCGCTGGCCGGGGGTAGGCCGGTCAACGGACGGTGGACCACTCCGGGGTGCGCGTAAGTCTGGAAGAGCCCCTCGTGGGTGGTCCACACGCGTTCCCCGGTGGCGACCCGGTGCAGTGCCTCCTGATAGGTGCGGCCGCCCGGACCGCGGCGCAGGGGCTGGCCCAGCGGGGTGAAGGGCGGGCAGAAGCCGTGCCGCAGGGCCTCGGGCAGTTCGGCGGGGCCGTCGAGCAGCACCCAGTCCGCCAGGTCCTCGATATCTACCGAGTCCCGCCGCGCCAGCAGGTGGTCGCGGGCCACGGCCAGCACGCGGGCATGAGACACCAGGACCGTCCCCACCTTCAGGTCCGGTTCGTCCAGTGGCAGCAGGGTGAACACGACGTCCATCTCGCCTTTGCGCAGCGGTCCGTAGGGGTCGGTCCAGGGCACTTCCGCAACCGTGATCTCGCAGGCCGGGTGCCGACGGCCGAAGTCGAGCATCAGCTCGGTGAGCGGCGGCCCGTTGAGGCAGCCGAGGAAGCCGACGCAGAGCGTGCCAGTCACGCCCTGGGCGATCGCGCATGCCTCGTCATAGCTGTTTCTGAGACTTGTGTAGGCCGCGCCGAGGGTGTGCCGGGTGTGCTCACCCAGCGGGGTCAGGGCGACTCGGCGGCTGGTGCGGGTGAACAGCGGTGCGCCGATCCGGCGTTCCAGCGACCGGATCAGCTGGCTGACCCGGGACTGGGACAGCAGCAACCGCTCGGCGGTACGGCCGAAGTGCAGTTCCTCCGACAGCGTGAGGAAGGCCTCGATCTCCGTCAGGTCCACTCCACTGCCCCCTGATCAATGAGTGTGGCTGATGGATTGTGTACCGATTCCGCCTTGTTCCCTCAACTCGCGGCTGAGATCGTCTGGTTGGCGCGGGCGGCTGGATCGGTCCCCCCGCGGTGTTCGAGGCACCACTGCGGCAGTCGATACAGGGGGAAATGAATGATCGTCGTCACCGGAGCGGCCGGGACCGTCGGATCGGATGTCGTCACCCGCCTGCGGGCGCAGGGCGCTCACGTCCGGGCGCTGGTGCGGGCAGGCTCGGCGGTACCGGCCGGGTGGGACGCCGGTGTGCAGGTGATAGCCGCCGATTTCACCGACCCGGCCTCGCTGGACGTGGCGCTGGCCGACGCCGACGTCGTCTATCTGCTGGTCGCGGTCCACCCGGAGATGGACGCGCACGAACGGAACGTGATCGACGCCGCCGTACGCACCGGGCGGCACCCGCGGATCGTGCTGCACGCCGCCGCCGGGGTCGGGCAGCATGGCGAGGGCGTGCGGTTCCTCACGGCGCACACCGCCGGGTTCGCGCACCTGGGCGCGTCCGGGCTCCCTTGGACGGTGCTGGCGCCGAACGGTTTCTTCCAGAACTTCCTGGGCATGGCCGAGGCGGTGCGCAGCGGCCGGCTGGCGCTGCCGGGCGGAACAGGCGCGGTGTCCTACGTCGACACGCAGGACGTCGCCCAGGCCGCGGTCGCGGTGCTGACCGGCGACGGCCACGAAGGCGCCTTCTACACGCTGACCGGCCCGGCCGCGCTGACGCACGCCGAGATCGCCGGGGTGCTCGGCCAGGCGGCCGGCCACCCCGTGACGTACGAGGCGGCGGACCCGCAAGCGGCTCTCGCCGGGCTGCTCGCCGACGGGTGGGATCCCTGGCGGGCGCAGGGCATGGTCGAGTTGTACGGGCTGTACGCGGCCGACGGCGCGTCGGCCGTCACGACGGACGTGGAGAAGCTGACCGGCCGACCGGCACGGTCGTTCGCCGCCTTCACAGCCGAACACGCGGCCGCCTGGCAGAGCGGGGCGGACCACTGAACAGCCAGACAGGCCAGCCGCGTCGTGTGGTGGTGGGCATCAGCGGCGCGACCGGCATCGCCTACGGCGTTCGCGTGCTGGAACTGGCCCGCAAGACGGGCGTGGAGACGCACCTGGTCGAGACCCCCGCGGGCCAGCGGACGAGGGCGTACGAGACGGATCTGAGCGCCCGTGACCTGGCCGCCCTCGCAGACGTCAGCCACCGGCCCGCCGAGGTGTCTCAGCCCCAGGGTGTCTCAGGTGGCACTTCTGTGGACGAGAGGCGTTCGCCGCCGATGGTTCAGGGAGCCGAAGAAGGAACAGGGCCGGTGCGGCCGTCAGCGCGGCACATATAACCTGCGCGAATGAAGCGGATTCAGCGGGCCGCTGGCGCGGTCGTCGGCTCAGCGGTGGGTGACGCCCTGGGCGGCCCCTTCGAATTCGGTCCCCAGGCAGCGTTCTCCGCGCGGTTTCCCGCGCCTGGTGCCGGTGGCGAGATGTGCGGAGGCGGTGGCTGGGACCCCGGCGAGGCCACCGACGACACGCAGATGGCCGTCCTGGTCGCGGAGTCGCTGCTGGAGCAGGGCGGACTGGATCTTCCGGACATCTTCGCCCGCTTCCAGCGGTGGGCAGCATCAGACCCCAAGGACATCGGCCTGCAGACCGAAGACGTCCTGACCAACGGCATGCCCTGGGACCTCGCCGCCGCGATCCATTTCCAGGTCAACCAACGAGCGGCCGGAAACGGCTCCTTGATGCGGGCATCGACCTCCGCAGTCCACTTCGCGGCCGCCGGCCAAGAAGCCACCATGGACGCCGCGCGCCGCATCGCTGCTCTCACCCACGGTGACCGCGCGGCCTGGGAAGGAACCGCGATCTTTCACGAACTCATCCGCGTCACGTTCGAGGACACCGACCCCCTCACCGCGCTCCCGGACATCCTGGCCCATGTCCACCCCGACCACCGCAGCCGCTACGCCACCGTCCTCTCGCCCGACTGGCACCCCGATCAGGCAACCGAGTTCAACGGTGCCGTCTGGCCCTGCCTGGGCTCCGCCGTCTGGGCCCTGCGCACCACCACCAGCTTCGAAGACGCGATACGCGCGGCAATCGACCTCGGCGGCGACACGGACACCGTCGCCGCGGTCACCGGAGGCCTCGCGGGGGCGTACTACGGGCTGGACGCAATCCCCGCCCGCTGGACCCAGCCACTCCATGTCCCCCTCCCAGGCTTCGACGCACGGGTACTGCACCTAGCAGATCTGCTCCACCTTGCACACCGCCTCGGATGCTGAACCGGATGCTGCTCCGCGACGGCACTCTCCACGAACTCCAGCCCTCAGCAGCAGTCACCTGACCAGTGGCTCCGCAAGGAGGACGACTCGATCGGCTTCGACATCGAACCCGAGCACTGGATGACCATGGCCGTGTCCGCAAAGTCAGGGCAGCCAGAGTCGTAGGCAGGCAAGGGTGACCAGTGCCTGGCGGGCGCGCTTGTCGTAGCGGGTGGCCAGGGCCTTGTGATGCTTGAGCCTGTTGAAGCAACGCTCGACGACGTTGCGACGCCGGTAGGCAGCCCGGTCCAGCCGGCACAGGCTCTCGCCTCGGCGGAGGCGGCCGTTGATCTGGTCGATCCGCTCCGGGATCACTGCCTTGATGCCGCGTCTGCGCAGGTAGGAGCGGATCGTCGTCGATGAGTAGCCTTTGTCGGCGCCGACCCGCTCGGGTCGGGTCCTGGGCCGTCCGGGCCCGCACCGGCGGACGCTGATACGGGCCATGACCTGCTCGAACTGGGTGCAGTCGTTGACGTTTCCGGCGGTGATGGTGAAGGCCGGCGGTCGACCCTGTCCGTCGCAGGCGAGATGGATCTTCGTGGTCAGCCCGCCGCGGGACCGGCCGGTCGCCTCACCCGGCCAGGGCCCCCTTTTCGAGCCCCGGCCGCATGCTGGTGGGCCCGCACGGTGGTGGAGTCGACACACACGACCGCAGCCACTTTCCCCCAACCACTCCCCCGGTGCGGGACTCCAGCAGCAGCTCATTGCCCCGCCTAACGCTCCCCACCCCGCCACTCCCTGCCTATCCAAATCCCGCCCCCGGCTACCAACATCTGGCTCCCGTTCCGACATCGCGTCAGAAGGGGGCCAGAGCCGTTTATGCGCCGTCTTGGAAGTGGCCTCCCTCGTTGCCAGCGCCGCGCGGCGCTGAGCCGGGGGCGAAGACCCACTCCCTCAGCCTTCCTCGCCTGGTAGGAGGGGACGGAACGCAGCAAGGGCTGCTTCCCAGTCGGATGCGACCGGGTCTTCCGGAGGAAGGGAACGCCCCAGGTCTTCGGCCGCGTGCAGCACGGCGGAGGCGAGTTCCGGAACGGTCGTCCGAGCGACGACGCCGTTCTGCCTGTGATGGAGAGACCGTTCTTGGTTCGTCGTACGACAAGACCGAACGAGGTGTCGGCACCGGTGCAGGTGAGCACGCGAGCGTTGCCCGTAAGAAAGCCGCGCAGGTTGTCCAGCAGCTGGACGACCGAGCGATAGATCATCATGCCTTGGTCGTCGGGGATGTGGCCGGCTGAGTCTGCCGTGCCGGAATCTCCGGTGAAGGCCATGTCGCCCATATCGAAGCCGCTGGCGTCGCCTTGGCCGGGTCGTACGGTGAACTGCACAGTGATCACGGGGTGTAGCTCTTTCCTACCGGGAAGAAAGTGATGATGCGGTTTCCGTCGTGGGAGCCGACGAGGAGCCGGTAGCGGGCCGACATGCCGTTCACGGTCATCCTCATTTCGAAGGTCTGCATCCGGCGTGCGGGGTCCGACACTCGCTGGCCTCGCTGGACCATTGTCTTCGCGGCCTTCTCCACCTGCTCGCGGGTGGTAGACGGAGGCAGGAGATCGCCGTGGCCGCCTTGGGCGGTTCCCGAGATGTGCCGCTCGTCGATATGGATCCAGCCCTCCTTGGGATTTCCGGTCTCTAGTGCTGTGACCGCGAAGGTTCGCCGGGTTGATGGTCGTGGCGGTTGGATGTGAGGTGAGGTCCGATCCCGACCGCTCGACGCGCGGTGGCTGAGCCTGTCCGTGTGCGCAGACTGACCGACCAAGAGGGACAGAAGCTGCAGCAGATTGTGCGCCGCGGCAGCACCAACTCTGGGTGTTATCGGCGTGCGCGATGCTGCTGGCATCGGCCGGCGGGAACCGGGTACCGGTGATCGCGCAGCTGGTGCAGGCCGCCGAGGACACCGAGCGGGATGTCATCCACCGGTTCAACGAGATCGGCCTGGCCTGTCTGGACCCTCGGTGGGCGGGAGGCCGTCCCCGCCTGCTCAGCTCTGACGACGAAGACTTCGTCATCCAGACGGCCACCACCCGACCTGCCAAACTCGGCCAACCCTTCACCCACTGGTCACTGCGCAAACTGGTCGCCTACCTGCGCAAAGTGCACGGCCGCTTCATCCGCATAGGCCGCGAGGCATTACGCTGCCTGCACGCTGAGGCAGTTCACCATCGCCAACTCCCCCACCCCAAACACACCGTCCAGACCTGGGCCCTGCACGCCTACCTGCGCTGGCGCAACGCCAACGCACGCCACCCCGACATCCTGGCTGCCCAGCGCAAGGAACGCGCCCGCATCCGAAGCGAGAAGGGCATCCGCTGGGGCGGGCGATCACTCAAAGCCGCGTGACGAAGTGGTACCGGATCACGGCGCCCTCACTGCGTCTGCCGGCATTCCGGGGCGAGAAATCCCCGGGCGATGGCATTGAAGGCATGCGGCGCCGTCAAGGGCAAGAGATGCCCGGCATGCGGAACGACGGACAGGTGGGCCTTCGGGATGGACGCCGCGGCCCGTCGGGCATCCGGCAGACTGACGCGATCCCGCTTCCCGCACAGCACAAGCGTGGGAACGGCGATCTGCGGAAGTACGCAGGAGAGGTCGCTCGTCTGCAGAGCATCCAGCACGTCGATCCACCCGTTGCGATCGGGCAGGTCGGAGACCGCGCGGACCAGCCAGCCGGGGCGATGCCGTTCGATCCGAAGCCGACGCTGTGACGTCGTGCCCGGTGCGATCTCAGGCCCCCCGGAAAGAATCAACCGGGCAACGAGGTCCGGATTCTCAGCTGCGACACGCGCGGCCACGATCGCCCCAAGAGAGTGGCCGCACAGGTGAACCGACCGTAGCTGGCGGGCGATCTCGGTGACGGATTCGACCGCCGCCGTCAAGCTGAACGGGCCCGGCGAGCCACCGAACCCCGGCAGATCAGGTGCAACGACGTGAAAGCCATCGGACAACGCTCCCGTCTGACGTCGCCACATCCGACCGCCTTGCCCGGCACCGTGCACCAAGACCAGCGTCGGCCGATCAACCTCGCCAGCCTCCAGAACATGCGTCCTCATGATCACAAGATCGCAGCCCCACAGGCGCCAGACCACCCCCAGCCGCAGCCCGGCGAACCTATCCGGTCAGAGCACTAGTCGTGGCCGGCTTTCCGCCTGCCGGACTGCCTCGCTGCGCCGTCGCTGCGAGCGCGCCGTACGAGTGATGGCTGGGTTGCTGCGCTACGAGCGGGCGGGTGATGCGTCACCTCGTGTCATGCTCCTGTGGCCACTGGCCGGTGATCTTGCCGTCGGGTGTCAGGGTGAACCGGGTTCCGTCCATCACCGTCGTGGCAGTGGCTCGCGTACCGTACGCCTTCATGGTGAAGTCCTCCGCTTTGCCCATGTGTACATGCGCCTCAGCGGCGTTGCTCAACGAGTTGACCCGCATCTGCACTCCCCAGTGGTTCACCTGCGGCTTCTCCCGCCACGGCCCCCAGCTGCTCTGCGGCAGTAACCCTGCGCCTCGGCCTGAGAACACATACCAACTCGCAAGACCAAGCATGATCGCAGCAGCGAGGAGCGCAAACGTAGTCGACCGGCGACGGATGCGGGAGGAGTGAGCCACTTGATGGGTTCCTTCATGGTTCGGGAAGGGCTTCGCCGCAGTCCAAGACGGTCCCCGGCTTGGCCGCGTTCCTGCTTGCCAGCTCCCAGCGGGGCCCAGCAGGACGCCGTCAGCTGCTGCACGACGGGAAGTTCGACATCCTGCCTGTGGCAGGGGGCGATGTGAGGACGCCGGCGACCGCACATATCGCGACGTCGCCTTCGACACGGTGCTGTCGGCCGTCCCAGCCTGCACGGCATCGCCGGCGAGCGTGCCACCGGCGGTCCGGCACACCACATCACCACCTGAGTCGCCGTCAAGACCGGTTACCGGTTGAGCGTCGGCCCGGCTGAGCAGGCCGGCCCTCGCGGGTACCTCGCGGTGTACCCTGGCCCGTCCAATACCGTAGCCCTCGCCCGCTGAACGCACCGAGGCGCCTATCGCCCAGAACGTCCCGTAAGGAACGCTAGTTCCACCGCGCAGGCCTCAAGCACTTCGACCAACCTGCGCACCTCCACAAGCTCATCGGCCACTGCGCCGACCCCTGTGGCCATCACCCCGAGTACGACTACCGGCCAAGACAAGGCCGCCTGCGACGCCCGGGTGAAAGCAGCACGCGACGCCGGAACCCACAAGCCGGTCACCTGCGTCAGCTGGAGCTCGAAGCTCTCGGTCGCCAGCGGCCGGGCCGCCATCACACCCTGGCCGACCCCGGACTGGCGCGACGACCACGGTGCCGACAAGACCTGGTAGGTCACCCGGTTCAAGGCCTGCGGCGTCTTCTCGGCCGACCTGGCCGTGCATGACGGCCGCACCGGCGAGGTGGCAGGCAGGACGCACTACGGATAGCGCTGCTCGAGGAGCCCGACGTGTCGGCGATAGCGCGTGCCAAAGCCCCTCCTGCGCTCGACGTCACCCCTGAATGCCATCTGGATATCTGCAGCAGCGTGCCGAAACCGCAAAGGGTTCTTCGCGAAGAACCCTTTGCGAAGAACCCTTTGCGGTCTAGAGTGCGCGACATGGCTGACATCAGCGCGGGACCGGATGGGCCGCATGCCGAAGCGGACGCGGTTGTCCTGGACGCCAAGGGGCTGCGCGCCCTGGCGCACCCGGTGCGTGTGCAGTTGGTCGGGCTGCTACGGAAGTACGGCCCGTCCACGGCCACCCGCCTCGCGGAACGGCTGGGCGTCAACTCCGGGACGGCCAGCTACCACCTGCGCCAGCTCGGCGCTGCCGGCTTCGTGGAGGAGGACGCGGAACGGGGCAACGCGCGAGAGCGCTGGTGGCGTTCGGTGCATCGAATGACGGAGTTCAACGACCGGGACTTGGCTGATCGCGAGCCCGAGGCTGCACTGGCCTACCTGCAGTCTGTCGCCGCCACCTACACGCTGCGCACTCAGCGGATGCTGAACGAACTGCAGACCATGCCCCGTGCGTGGCGGGACACCTTCGACATGAGCGATTGGGCTCTGCGGCTCACACCCGAAGAGGCCGTCGCCCTGCGTCAGGAGTTGAGGGCCGTCATCGCCCGGTACCGGAGCGATACGCCGGAGGAGGCGGCGCGTGCCCCCGAGGGGGCCGAGCGGGTCGCCGTGGTTACGCATCTCCTGCCCGAGCTGGATGCGCTCTCCCATTCAGCCATCCCTTCCGGTTCTCAGGAAGCGGCAGGAACGGAGACGTCGTGACGGAGAATGTCCCGGACGCTGACGGCATACCTGGCAAGCGGTCCCTACGGCCGCTGGGCGGGGTGCTGGCGGCCATGGCCGTGTCGCTGACCGGTACGCGGATCTCGGCCGTGGCACTGCCCTGGTTCGTTCTCGTCACGACGGGCAGCGCCACCCAGACAGGCCTGGTGGCCTTCTGCGAGATGGCTCCCTACGTGGTGGTCAAGGCGTTAACCGGGCCACTGGTTGACCGGATCGGACCGCGCGTCGTGTCCTGGACCACGGATCTTGGCAGCGCAACCGCCGCCGCTGCGGTTCCCCTGCTCCACGCCCTGCACCTCCTGTCCTTCCCCCTCCTGCTGGCCTTGGTCGCAATGATCGGCGCCGTGCGCGGCCCCGGCGACCTTGCCAAGGTGGTCATGGTCCCGGAAGCCGCTGAGCGTGGCAGGGTGCCGCTGGAACGGGCAACCGGGCTGTCCGGCGTGACCGAGCGGCTAGCCAGCACCGTTGGCCCGGCGGCCGGCGGTTCTCTGGTGGCGCTGCTGGGTCCCCTGACAGGGCTCGTCGTCAACGCCGGCTGCTTTGCTCTCGGCTCGGTGATCATCGCACTGGCGCTGCCTCGCGGCATCGGGCACGCAGTAGAAGAGGCCTCATCGCAAGCTGGGGAGACGGGATCAAGCTACTGGCGACGGTTCGGTGAGGGCTTCATCTTCCTGCGCAGCGAGCCATTGCTGCTCACCGTCATCGTCATGGTGGGGATCACCAATTTGCTGGACGCAGCGTTCGCCACGGTGCTCATGCCCGTTTGGGCCAAAGAGTCCGGCAACGGACCCACCGCAATCGGCCTGACGGGCACCGTGATGGGAGCCGCTGCGGTCGGCGGCAGCCTGATCGCTGCCATGGCCGCGCACCGGCTGCCGCGCAGGGCGGTGTTCTTCACGGGGTTCCTGCTGGCCGGGGCACCGAGATTCCTGATCCTCGCCTCCCACGCCCCGTTGGGGGCGGTACTGGCCGTCTTCGCCATCAGTGGATTCGGTTCGGGCTTCCTCAACCCGGTGCTGGGGGCCATCCTCTTCGAACGGGTGCCGCGCCGGATGCTGGCTCGCGTCAACGCGCTCGGCGACTCGCTGGCCTGGGCCGGCATCCCTCTCGGTGGCCTGCTCGCCGGGGCGGCGGTCGCCTCTGTCGGACTTGTGCCGGTACTGCTCGCCTCCGGGGCCGCATACTTCCTCACCACGAACCTGACCGGACTGCGGCCGGAGTGGCGCGAGATGGACCGTCCGGGCGGGCGAGGCGTCCTGAAACGGCACTCCGAGGACGACGCTTCACAGAACGGCGCGAATGTCACAACATGACGTTCATGGGCCGCTTCAGTGGCATGCCGCTGAAGCTCTGACGAGGGCGCATGCTTCCGCATGCCGTCGCAACGCCGGATAACAGGTGATCGTATTCAGCGCCCCCGAGGCGGCCGGTGGAGCAGCACCGTGTACGTCGTCTGCGGCCCCGCACCCACCGCGACCTGATGCCCTGCCGACCCTGCCGGCACGGCGGTCCCCGACGCTCCGGTCGCCGGGGCGGCCTTGCCAGAGGTACTCGAACCGGAAGACGCACTATGCGAACAGCCCGCAACCAACAGGCAGGAGAGCGCACCGGTGGCACGGCCCGGCGAATGGAACCCATGGTGAACCCCTACTGGACGAGCGACAGCTGAGCAGATGCTCCCCACCCCATGTGCCGCTCTACCTCGCGGGGGCCGCCTCACCCAGCAACTCGCCACGAGCGCCGCAAACACCGGGAAGAGGTGACACGACTGCGAACCGCGCTGGAGACGGCTCACGGCGAACCACTCCCCCTGCGCCGCCAACTCGCAGTCCGACAGTGAACCGGTTCAATACGCCTTTTACCGCAAAGGGAAGCCGGTCTCCGGTGCCCTCCGCACGCTTCCCCTCCGGCATGCACGAGGTCGAGCTGGTGAGTCCACTGAACGTTGTCCCCGTCACTGCAGGAGTCCTGTGGCAGGTGACGTTCACAGCGGTAGCCGTCTCACCTCCGGCCGGCGACTGGGCCGGAGCTCCCTGGGGACGTGTGGCGTGGCGGTTGTTCCGCGGCTGGGCCAGGCGATGTCGTCAACGGCGAGAAACGGCTCGTCGGCCACGGCCGCGGGGGTTGCCCCGGTGAACGCCATGACGTCCCGATGCAGGTGGGACTGGTCGGCGTAGCCGGTGTCGGCCGCGACTCGGGCCGCGCTCTCACCCGCGACCAGGCGGTGGGCGGCGTGGTCGAAACGGACCAGCTGTTCCGGCCCGCGACGAACATCTCGGAGAAGATGGGCGTGCTCCCGCGTATCGAGGAGCAGGCCACCGGCACGAACCGGTCGACCGTCTACCGGGAGGGCGCACGGCGTCCCGTCCGGGCGAACCTCTCCACGATCTTCAGCGCCACCTCCGACCGGCACATCGAGATCATGCGCGACGACGTCGAGTACATCTTCGGCGACTCGATCACCGCGATCTCGCCCGATGGCGAGGTGCGGTTCGAAGAGGCCGCGCCACGCCGCTTCGACCTGGTCCTCGGCGCGGACGGGCTGCACTCCAACGTGCGCCGCCACGCTTTCGGCGACGAGTCCCGCTTCAGCGCCTTCACCGGGGCTTACTTCGGGGTGCTGACCCTGCCGAACATCTCCGACCTCGACGGCGAGCTCCTCATCCACGTCGGCGCCGGCCGCACCGCCGGCATGTACGGCGCACGGCACCTCGGCGACGCGCGGGCGTTGTTCCTGTTCCGCAGCGAAGGCGAACTCGACTGTCACCACCACGACGTGCCCCGGCAGAAGGAGCTGCTGCGCGGTGCGTTCGCCGACATGCACGCCCATGTGGACCGCTGGCTGGACGAACTCGACCGCACCCCGGCGTTCTACTTCGACTCGATCACCCAGCTCCGCATGGACACCTGGTCGCGAGGAAGGGTGACGCTCGTCGGCGACGCGGGCTACTGCCCCGGGCCGGCCGTCGGCGGCAGCACCACCCTGGCCGTCGTCGGCGCGTACGTCCTCGCCGGAGAGCTGGCGCGCGCGGGCGGCGACCATGAACGCGCCTTCACTGCCTACGAGCGCGTGATGGCGGAGCATGTGCGCGGCAGCCACATGGCCGCGCTGAGCGCGGCGAAGACCCTGATCCCCATGTCCCACCTCGGCGTGTGGGAACTGGCCCAGGGGGCCCGCCTGATCTCTGCCCTGCCCGCAGGCCCCAGCCGCGCCCTCCTCCGCCTGACCACCAAGAGCGCACGCCTCTACAACTCCATGGCCGTCGACAACTACCCGCCGTGGCCCACCGCATCGCGAGCCCGGGTCGGCCTCGCGGGCGACGTCGGAGGCGGGCTCGGGGTGGAGTGAGGGATGCTCGTCGGCCGTCTGCCTGACCGACAGCTCCAAGATGTTCGTACCCAACAGGACACGGACCGCGCGCACTGCTCGGCCGTCAGAGTCGACCAAACCCGGGACAGCCGACGCACGTTGGCCACCGCCACCGGATCCGGATCCGCGATCCCGCCGAAGTGCGGCAATCCCGGCGGCCGGTACCACAACCGTATGCCGTGCTGGTCACAGCCGCGCCTGAGGGCCTCGCTCTTGAGCTCGGCGGCGTTGTCCCCAGACAGCTCGCGCGGCTTGCCGATCACCGGCCGGACCGGCTCCACCCTCAGCCGCTCCAGCCGCAGCCGCTCGTCGCAGGCCGCGTGCGCCAGGCACAGCCCGACCGGGGCCGCCGACGGCGCCTGCAGCGTCGCTACCAGGCCCACCGCACACCGGCTCGCCACATCGATCGCCGCCGTCGAATGCGGCCGTCCGATCGGCAGCCGGTGCTGCTCGTCCACCACGGCTCGAAGTGGATCAGCCGTTTGGGTACGCCCAGCCCGGCCCACGTCCACCGGCGTGTGGTCGGCCTGGACCTGCTCCAGCAGACCGGTGACCGCGGGCGGCATGCCCCCGGCGGCTGTGACCGACGGGCCGCCTCGTCACCCTCCCGTGCTGCGACCGAGGACGCCGGGTCCAGCCGGGCGTTCCGCCGCACCACCGTTGCCCGCGAGGGTACCGGCAGGCCACGAAGGCGGCACTGGCGCTCGATCTCCCGGTAGACGGCCGCCACGGTCCGGCGCTGCCGGGCCAGGTACCGCCTGCGCAGCACCTCTGCAACGATCGCCTGGAGATCGTCGGACAGCCGGCCCCCGCCTCGTCCGCCGCTGGACCGGCCCGGCTGCAGGTCCGTCACCACAGTCTCGCCCGCGCGCCACCGCCCGAGCAGCACGTACAGCTGACAGCGGGATATCCCCAGCATCGCGGCCGGCCTCGTCCGCGTCCGCCAGCCCCACCCTGTCTGTTCTCGGCGAGCGGTCCGATCACCTCGGCCTGCCGCACCGCGGTCTCCCACACCTCGGCCGGAGCGGTCAGCACCCCACGCTCGGCCACCGGTCCCTCCGCCACCCGGCCCCCTCCGCAACGCGCACACGACTACGGACCCACTCGACCGCAGTGCACGCGACGGCGAACATGCACACCGGGCGGCGCGCCATTTCCCAGGTGACCACCCGTGAAACAGCGCGGCCAGGATCCGGAGTGCTGGGAGTTCCCGCTCAGGCGTGCCGACCAGGAGCGGGTGTGGGCTGGATCACCGTTGAGGCTGACCTCAGGTCAGGGTGGAGGCTCATCGCATCGGCACGACGCCGAACCGGGCACAACCGATCTGAAGGAGCAAACATGTTCACCTACATTTCCGGCAAGGGCCACGACCGTCCGGAACTGCAGAAGGCGATCGAGGAGTTGGCCGGGTCCGGTTTCCTCGGGATCCAGCTGCGGGTGAGCGACGAGCGGGGCGAGTGGGCCGGCAGCGCCGGCGTGCGCGAGCTGGGTCAGAGCGGCAAGGCGCTGACGGACGGGCACTTCCGCATCGGCAGCAGCACCAAGAGCTTCGTCGCGACCTCGGTACTCCTGCTGGTGGCCGAGGGCAGGATAGGCCTGGACGCCCCGGTCGATGACTACCTGCCCGAGTTCGCGGTTGACCGGCGGATCACGGTGCGGATGCTGCTGCAGCACACCAGCGGGATCTTCAACCACACCGGCGAGCTCTATGAGGACGGGACGATCGTGCTGGGGGTCCCCTGGCGGGGCAAGGAGTGGGTGGACAACCGGTTCAAGACCTACCTGCCCGAGGAGCTGGTGCGGCTGTCGTTGTCCAAGCCGGCGCGGTTCGCGCCAGGGACGGGCTGGAGCTACGCCAACACCAACTACGTGCTGGCCCGGCTGGTGGTCGAGAAGGTGACGGGCCGTTCGTTCGCCGAGGAGTTGCGGCGGCTGGTCCTGGGGCCGCTGGGGATGACCGGCACCGTGGCGCCGGGCGCCTCGCCGGAGATCCCCGCGCCACACAACCACGGCTACTACCGCTACGAGGACGCCGGGCAGGAGCGGACGGTCGATGTCACCCGTCAGAACCCGTCCTGGGTCGGAGCCGGTGGTGACATGATCTCGACCACCCGGGACCTGCACACGTACTTTTCCGCGCTGATGGGCGGCAAGCTCCTGCCGGCCGAGCTGCTGACCGAGATGCGCACACCGGAGGCGACCGCCGGCTACGGCCTGGGGGTGTTCACTCAGGAAACGGAGAGCGGCACCGTCTTCCACCACAACGGCGCCACCATGGGCTCGGCGGCGCTGATGTACGGCAACTCCGACGGCAGCACGACCCTGACCGCCGGGCTGACCTGGGTGGACGACGCCGAGATGTCGATAGCACCGCTCTTCCAGAGCGCCCAACAGCGCTTCCTCGCCGAGGTGTTCTGCGGCAACCTGGGCCGATGAGCAATGGAGTCACGATAGGGCAGGCGGCGGCGTTCGTCGGCGTCACAGTGAAGACGGTGCGGCACTACCACAAGCTCGGCCTGGTCGCGGAGCCGGAACGTGACAGCTCCGGCTACCGGCGATACGGATCCGGCGAGCTGCTGCAACTGGTGCAGGCACGAACGCTGGCCGCCGCAGGTGTACCGCTGGCCGAGATCGGACCGATGCTCGACGCCGACGCCACGCGGTTCGGGGCCGCGCTCACCGACGTCGAGCAACAGCTCACCGAACGCATCGATGAGCTGGTCGCCCGCCGCGACACACTGCGCCGGCTCGCCGACGGCGACCGGGCCCTGCTGCCCGACCGTGCCTGCGTGGTCCTGGACCGGATGCGCGGCCTCGGCTTCGGCCCCGACTACGTGGCCGCGCAACGTGAGGCCCTGGTCCTCGCCCGGGCGCTGGTGCCGGAGGGCTTCGACGGCTTCCTGACCCAGCTCGAACACGGCCTCGACGACCTCGAATACGTCGACCTGGCCAGGCGCGGCTGGGAGGCGGAGACCTGGGAACCGGACGACCCGAGGATCGAGGAACTCGCGACCGCGATGGCCGACCGCTACCTCGCCAACCCCGCGCTGCTGGGGGATCACGCCAGCCTGCGGGCATGGGCCAGGGCTTCGGCCCAGTACAAGCTGATCAACAACCATCGTGAGGACCAGGCACCGGTCGCGGCCCGGCTGACCGCGCTCACCGAGGCCAAGCTCCGCGCCGCGGGCATACCCGTGCCGCACCGATGACGGCATCCTTGTGCCACCGAGAGTTCGGCTCTCGATTGACGAGGTGATCTGGCAACGACTCGGACAACGCCACGCTGGCCTCGTCTTGGAGGCGGAGGCGTTTGACCAGCTCAAGGAAGAGGTCCGCCGCGAGCACCGGCAGGAACTGGTCGAAATGATGCTGGCGGGGCGCGATGTGGTCATGGACTACAGCTTCTGGAGTCGCGCCGATCAATTGGCCCCCACCGGACATGGCATCAGCCCGGCCAGGGAACCGCCGGGTATGCCGAGACGGCGGACGCGCCGGCCGTCCAGTAGGAGGAAGTCACCTTCGACGCAGTCCACCGCGACGTGCTGCAGTGGGTTCCTGCCGGGCCCGCCCGCATCCTGGATGTGGGCGCAGGGACCGGACGCGATGCCGCCCCGTTGGCGGCCCGTGGACACAGCGTCGTGGCTGTCGAGGCGACTATGGAGCTGAGAGCGCATGGACAGCAATTCCACGCAGATCGTGAGCCGACACGCGATGGCCAGGATCGCAGCGTTGCTGCTGCCTGGTGGCCGGTTCTTCGTCAAACTGCGCCACGGCCCTGTGCCCGATGGCCGCCACATGTTCGCCGTGTCCGCTGCTGAGACAGTCGAGCTGGCCAATACGTACGGCCTGCAGATGGTCCACCGCAGCGAGCGTCCCGATCTCCACGGCCGTGACAGCGTCCGGTGGAGCTCTCTGGTGCTCCAGATGAATGACGCCGACAACTCACCCAACTGTGCCTTACGGTCCGGCCGGTCGACCTCGATCACGATGACACCGTGCGCGGTCAGGAACCGGGCCACCTCGGCGCCGCAGGCGCCGGTTCCCTCGATCCCGACCGCCAGGATCTCGCCCTGTGACTTCAGGCGAAGTCCTTTGCGTGGTCGCGGGCCCACTGCGCGAAGCTGTGGCCGGGCCGGCCCAGCACGCGCTGCGCGGTCGGTGTACAGGGGGACCCACCGGTCACGGCCAGGGAAAGGAACTGCAAGATCGCCTCGATGGTTGCTGGGTCGGAAAGGCGGCCGTAGTGCTCGCGGGCCTGGGCCGGGGAAAGTTCCGTGATACGCAGTGTCCTGCCGATCGCCTGCCCGATCTGTTCCACCTGGCGGCGCTGCGAGATCAGTTCGGGTCCTGTCAGTACGGCCGCGCTCGGTGGGGCGGTCGCCACCGCGTCCTCGGCGCCGACACCCAGTGCCGTGACCGCGACGGCGGCCACGTCGCGTTCGTGGACCGGTGCCGTGACGGCGTCGGGGTGGACCAGCCGTACCGTGCCGCTCGACCTGATCGACTCCGCCCAGCGCAGGCTGTTACTGGCCAGGACCAGGGGCCGCACCGGCGTCCAGGGCAGGCCAGCGGCTGACAGCGCGTCCTCGACGGCACGGTGCTCCTGGGCGATGGCGTTGTGCTTCATGCCCGGCAGCAGAACACTGCCGGAGGAGAGCAGCACGACGCGTTCAAGGCCCGCCTCGGCGGCCACCGCGGCAAAGCCTTCGGCGCTGGCTGGCGGGGCGTAGAGAAACACCCGGCGCACGCCGTCGAGTGCGGGGCGCAACGTATGGAGCCGGGTGAGGTCGGCGGTCACGACCTCGGCCGCGGCCGGCAGGTCGGTTCCAGTCCGCGGGTCGCGCACCGAGGCACGTACTGGTTCGCCGACAGCGAGCAGCTGGTCGACGACATGGCGACCGACGCCACCTCGGGCTCCGATGACCAGAGTGGTCATGATGTGCTTCCTCTCGCAAGATCGGTCCCGGCGAGGGTGGGCACAGGCATGTCGGCGATCCGCGAGACGGCCACGAGCCGGTTTCATCCGGCTGACGTGCAACGCGGTGCCACAGGGCGCTCAACCTCGACCGGATGCGTCCGGTCCTTGCGCCTCAGAGCCACCGCAGTGACGGGCGAAGCGTTCCGACGCCGCACTTCGCCTACCGGAACCGTAGCACTGCCCGCGCCGCGAGCATGGCCCCACGGCGAACTGAGCGGCTATGTCTCCCCTCGGTGTACCGCTTGCTGATCTTCCACGTCTCGGCCTTGGCGCTGCCGCGGGCAGCCAGGCCGCGCGCCGGGTGTGCAGCACGACGTGGTCGCTGCGGAGCTGAAGGGTGCGCTGCTCGCTCCAGCCGGCGTAGCGGTACTCGCCGTCGGCGACGGGCACCGGCGGCGTAGCGGTGCTCCCCGGCCTGAAGGACGGACCCGTCACCGCGCTCGGCGAGCCGGACGGCCGTGCTGGGGCCTCCAGCGGGGTGTCGTGGCCGAAGTCCATGAACCCGGACGGCAGGGTCAGGGAAGTCGGCAGCGCGACGGGCGGCCGCTGTGCGGTGGTGGGCTGCCGGTTGAACAGCACGTCGGCGTCGGCGAGCTCCTCCTGCCACGGTTCGGGGAAGAGTCCGGCGAGCTCGCGGGTGAGCAGCGTGTCGATGACCGCGTGGACGCGCCGGACGGGCCCGGTGTTGCGCACCACGTGCTCGCGGGAGAAGTCGCCGTACCAGAAGGTGCCGGGCTG
Source organism: Streptomyces sp. NPDC037290 (assembly GCF_055603245.1). Taxonomy (NCBI): domain Bacteria; kingdom Bacillati; phylum Actinomycetota; class Actinomycetes; order Kitasatosporales; family Streptomycetaceae; genus Streptomyces; species Streptomyces sp. NPDC037290. The sequence goes on from NZ_JBVJVZ010000018.1 coordinate 29,140, forward strand.
CCACCGGTGTTCGGTTCCGTCGAGGACGAGGACCGCGCCGGGGTGGGTGACGATCGGGATGTGCAGGCGCACCATGCCCCGCTCCAGGGCGTCCTTGGGGTCGCAGTGCGGCGGGAGGCGGCGGGGCCGGGCCGCCGGGGTCGGTACGGGTGGGGTCGCCGCCGGGGCTGCGCAGCGGCAGGACGCGCCAGTCGGTCGGCCTGTCCGGGCCGATGCGGCCGGCGGTGTAGTGGGTGCGCTGGCGCTGCCACTCGTGTTCGGAGCAGCACCAGGCGGCTGGTCAAGGGCGGGTGGCGATGATGGCTTCAGTTCGTACGACTTCGGGGGCGAAACTCCCGACCAGCGGCCGTTCTTTCACGCGACGTTGCTCGACACCTCGAAGCGTGAAGAACGGCCGCCCCTGCTGTCTCAGGAAGATCGCTCAGACCTGCAATCTCATTGCGACGACCTAACCCGTGCCACCTTCAAAGCGGGTGAAGACGATATCTCCTTCTCGCAAAACCGCGAGGTCACCCACTTCTCGCTCGAGAAGAGCCGGGTCTGGTCGGCGTAGTGCGAGGAGTTCGGGTTCGAGGACTGGGAGTACGTGAGGAGCGTACGTGCCTCTGGGCAGCCAGTGCCGTTCCAGCCGACGGCCTGAATGTACGAGGACCCGTACGTGACCTCCCAGTAGCCGCCGCTCGCCGGGCTCCACGTCCGCTCGATCTTGTTCCACACGCCGAGGGTCTCGGTGCCGCCGGGTACCGGGAGGCGCTCGCCGTTGCGTACCACGAACTGGTTGTCGCCGAGCTTTGCGTCCAGAGCGATCCCCGTCGCCCGTAGTTCCGCCACGGTGTCAGCAAGCGCGATGGCGAAAGCGGGATTTTCCGTGTTAAGTGTGTTGGGCGTACGCACCGGGTCCGCTGCTGAGAACGGCACCTTCCACAGAGTGGCGGCGGGAAGTGCACTCAGCCTTTGCCAGAAGCGGTCGAAGAGCAGGGCGCCTCGGCTGTCGGTGTTCATGGTGTGGTCCCACGCATGGAGGACGGCGCAGGCCTGGCTGACGTCAACAGCAGTGCCGTTGCTCGTGGTGGCGGTGCCGCCTGGAAGCGCCGCGCAGGCGTGGGCCACGTCGGCCGAGGCGAGGTCCCCAGCCGGCACACGGTTGGCAAACTGCTGCTGTTGCAGGTCCCGTATGGTCAGTCCGCCGTTCCGAGCCATCCCCGAGACGTCCTCGATCGCGCCGCGGGTGCGCATGAGGCGCGGGGTGTCGATGTCGCCGAAGATTCGCTGGTACCCGCGCAGAGGCTGCGCCGTGTTGGCGAGCCAGGCGCTGTCGTTGGAGTTCTCCACGTACGGCGCGTCCTTCAGTGTGGGCATCCTCGCCGGCCCGAAGACGCCCGGCTGGATGGCGTCGGGGTCGCTGCCGAGTGCGCAGTCGCCGCGCGAACCGTCCAGGATCGCAAGCCCTGAGGCCGGATAGGTGGTCTTGCCGAGTGGCGTCGAACAGCGGGCGGCCAACTCGTCGGTGATTCGGGGGAGCACCTGCGACTGAGTGAAAAGGGAGTGTCCCGAGGAGTCGGCGGCGATGGTGTTCACCCAGGGCAGGCCCTGATGTTGTTCCAGGGACTTCAGGATGCCCGCCGTGTTGCGGGCTTTGCCGAAACCGAGTGAGGTGTCGGCGAAGCGGAAGTTCTCCGCGTTGGGGTCGCTCAGTGCGTATGCCGTCGTGGTCGTCCAGGGCAGTGGCAGCTGGCTGCCGAGGGAGCCGATGACTGGTCCGTAGCGCGTCCACCACTGGGTGCGGGTCACCGGCGCGCCATCCTTGACGGCGACGGTAACGGTCCGCCTCGTCATCCGTTCCGGTCTGCCATCCACCAGAAAGGTGGTCGGGTCGGTGGGGTCCAGTGTCAGCCGGTAGAGGTTGAGCGGTGTGCCGGTCGCGACGGTGTGGCTCCACGCCACGTGGGCGTTGTAGCCGATGGAGATGGTGGGTGACCCTAGCAGCGAGACACCGGCGACGTTGAGTTCGCCGGGGATCGTCTGCTGCGACTGCCAGAAGCGGCGCCCGCCCTGCCACGGGTAGTGCGGGTTGCCCAGCAGCAGACCGCGGCCGTTTGCCGTGGTGTCGCCGCGGAACGCGACCGCGTTGGAGCCCATGTCGGGGGAGGTGAAGAGCTCCCTCGCCGCGCGGGCGGCGGTCTGTGCGTCGGGCGTAGTGCTCGTGGTAGCGGTTTCGGGTGGCGGCTGCGCGGAGGTGATGTCGTTCACGACCCGTCCCTGGCCGGCGAGGACCGTGAGGGCGTAGGTGCGGGCGGCTACGTCGAGGGTGGTGACCGGCCGCACCCAGGGGGCGTCCTTGCAAGCCGGGTCGGTGATCCGGTTCTGCCGCAACCAGGCGTTGTAGCCGGCTGCCCAGCCCCGCATCAGATCCTTGACCTGGCGGCTCGGGCCGCGTGGCGCCGGCTCGGCGAGCAGTCTCTCCACAGTGCCTGCCTTCCCCACGCCACGGAAGTACAGGTCGCTGGCGAGGTTGCTGGACGCTGCGGACAGCGAGGAGTCGGGGGTCCCGTCGGGGCCGAACCACTGGGAACGTTCGCCACGCAGGGTCACAACGCCGTTGGCGATCGTGCATACGTGGTCGGCGGCTTGCGCCCAGCCGGTACCGAAGCCCAGGTTCGCGTAGTCCTTCGCGACGATGTGCGGAATGCCGTATTCGGTGTAGCGGATGACGGCGGACAGACCGTCCTGCGCAGCGCGTTCCTGGCGGGCCGAGGTGTCGGCCACCGCCGGCGGTAACGACGCCGTGGCGGTGAACAGAGCCGCGGCCACGACGACGAGCCGCCTCAGGCGATTGCGCATCGTTTCTCCTGACTTGCCTGATGGAAGGGGTGATGAGGCGTCACCGCGAGCTCCTCCGACTGGATCGTGCGCGTGGTCGATACGGTTGGATCTCTTCCCGACGTGCACGGATGGTCGACGCCTATGTGGTGGCCGAGCGCTTCTTTCTCATGCGTTCGGCGGGACATGCCGTCTGGATCACGGCGGCCAGCGGCGGTCTGTCGCCGCTGGCCGCACCGCAGTCGCGATGTCGGCAGGGGTGTCGGCATCGAGTTTGAGCTCATCGAGCCAGGCAGCGGAGTCCGAGTGGTGGGCGCGGAAGGGGCGGCCGACGAGGGAGGGGTGGCGGGCCTGAAGCAGCCGAAGCTGGAAATACTTCCCGTGGTCGGTGTGCTCTATCCCGTCCACCACGACTTTCCCTGCGGTGGCGGACATGACCGGCCCGCGCACCGTGCGGGCAAGGCCGGGCAGTTCGCGATAGGCCGTACTGAAGATGTCGACCGCTCGGGTGAGCGGGACCTTGAAGTAGTCGTGAGGGCCGGTGTCGCGCTCCACGAAGAGGTAGTAGGGGACGACACCTGCCGACAGTTCAGCGCGCCACAGCCCGGTCCAGGTGCGGGGGTCGTCGTTGACCCGCGCGATCAGCGGCGCCTGGCCGTACACGAGGGCTCCGGTGGCCCGGACGCGGGCCAGGGCCCTGCGTACGAGGTCGGTTTCGAGTTCGCGGGGGTGGCTGAAGTGCGCCATCACGGCGAGGGTGCGTCCGGAGGCGACGATCTCCTCGAAGAGACGGAGCACGTCGTCGGCGTCCTTGTCGGTGGTGAAGCGCTGCGGCCAGTAAGCGAGTGACTTGGTGCCCACCCGCACCGTGCGGACGGAGTCCACGCCGAGCACCGGCATCACGTGGTGGCGCAGCCGGGTCGTAGACATCACCATCGGGTCCCCGCCGGTGACCAGTACGTCGCTGACGTCCGGATGGCGCCGCAGATAGGTGATCAGCTGATCGGGGCCGCGCGCGGCGAACCGTAGGTCGGTGTCACCGACGAACTGGGCCCAGCGGAAGCAGTAGGTGCAGTATGCGTGGCAGCTCTGCCCGTTCGCGGGGAAGTACAGGACGGTCTCGCGGTACTTGTGCTGGAGTCCGGCCAAAGGCGCGCCATCGAACCGGGGGACGTTGAGCTCTCTCTGCCCCGAGGGGTGCGGGTTGAGCCGAGCGCGTATGTCACGGACGGCGTCGGCGATCCGGGCCGTCGAGGCGCCTTCCTCAAGGAGCCCGGCCAGGAATCGCTCATCGTCGGCTGTGAGCATCCCGCGCTGCGGAAAGACCATCTGGAAGATGGGGTCTTCAGGGACATTCTGCCAGTCAACGAGCTGCGACAGTACGTATTCATTGACCCGGAACGGCAGCACCAGAGACAATCGGCGCAGCGACTCTCGGAACTCTTCCGGCAGCCCGTATTGGGCTGCTATTTCGTCAATCTGACGCGGGCCATAGGCACGGAATCTCACCGGGTGAACCGAATCGAGCGCGAGCGTCGACATATACGGATTTCCTTCGCCTTCATCATCGTGTACCAGCACGCACAGCCCCCGGTCTTCTCTGCGGAAGAGTCGGCGCGGTCGTCGTTTTCACACATAGGGCACACATATTGATCGCCGTTCAACCGTGGCACAGTTCAACTCCTCTTCGCAGCAACTCGCGCAGTATCGGCCAGGTTTCTCAGAACTCCTTCTCGCGCCCTGGACTTCGACCCCGAACGCGGTTTACCTTCGGACAGTGCCACGAAATGGAGAGGGGGATAATTCCTTGCCCGAGGCCGAGAAGAACGGCGAGAGCCCTTCCGGCCCGTCGCCCTGGACGCCGTGGGACCGGGCGGCACAACCCGAGGGCGGTCCAGCGCGGAAGCGGGTGACGGCTCTCCGGCTCAGGCAGGCGGGCCGCCCGATGCCCCTCGCGGTAATCGCCTGCGGTAGTCGGCCACCCGGCTCGCCCACCGTTCGGCCTCTGACTCGTCCGACCGACGCGGCGCCCCGATGACGTCCGCCCACTTCAGGCACCGCATTCTGGCCGGCTCGCACTTCTTCCCGCACGACCGGCCCGCCGACGTCCTCGCGGAGATCGCAGCCGAGGCGCACGCTCGGCTGGACGCCGCCGACAGCTGGACTCGCCGCACCCCAGCACACTCCGTGTCGACCGAGGGAGCCACACATATGACCGAAATCGCTGTCCGCACCGAGGGAGTTGTGAAGCGTTACGGCTCCCTCACCGCGGTCGACGGGCTGGATCTCACGGTTCCCTCCGGCATGTTCCTGGGGCTGCTCGGTCCGAACGGAGCGGGCAAGTCCACCACGATGCGGCTGCTCACCGGCCAGACGCGAGCTGATCACGGCACCGTAGAGATCTTCCGGCACCGGCTGCCGGAGGCTTCCCGCCGGGTACGGGCACTGACCGCGGTCGTCCCCCAACACGACGATCTCGACGCAGAGTTGACCGTGCGCGAGAATCTGGAGGTGTTCGTCAGGCTGACGGGGTTGCCCCGCCTGCGATACCGGCAGGCCGTGGAGGGGGCGTTGGCGGCAGTGTGCCTCAAAGACCGAGCGAGCACTCGTGTGGACCGGCTCTCCGGCGGTATGCGCAGACGGCTGTTGCTGGCGCGAGGCATCGTGAGCTCCCCGCGGCTGCTTCTGCTGGACGAACCCACCATCGGTCTCGACCCGCAGATCCGGCAGACGCTCTGGGACGTCATCGGCGAGCTGCGCGCGGCCGGCACGACCGTGGTGATGTCCACCCACTACATCGAAGAGGCCGAACGGCTCGCTGACGAAGTGGCCGTCATGTTCGCCGGCAGCCTGATCACCCGCGGCACGCCCTCGGCACTGCTGCACCGCCATGCCGGCGCCCAGGCCGCCGAGTACCGGGGCGATGCGCGTCGGCACGCCCAAGTCATCGAGGCCGCGGAGCGGGCCGGGCTGCCCAGCCGCCGTACCGGACTGTCCGTCTCCGTGCTGCGGGCGGAGACGATGCCGTGGAGGGTGCGCGAGGAGCTGGGCTCGCCCGACGTTGTGCGTCCCACCACTCTGGAAGACGTCTTCGTGGCCCTGACCGGCGAGTTGTTCGGCTGATACAGCTTCCCACCGCTGCTGAAAGGACCCACCGTGACCAGGGCCATTCCCGGATCTTCCGCACTGCCCGAGAACGACACCGGGGCGCACGACGTCGAGACGGACACCGTGCTCTGGCCGGTCATGCGGGCGGTGTGGCTGCGCGAGCTGCTGCTCTTCCGCCGTTACTGGCCGGCCGTCACCTTCGGCTCGCTGGTAGAGCCGCTGATCTACATAGCCGGTTTCGGGCTCGGGTTCCGCCGGCTGATCGGCTCCGCGAGCGGCCAGCCCTACCCCCAGTTCCTGAGCACCGGCATGATCGCCACCGCGGTCCTCTTCTCCTCGGTGTTCACCGGCATGTTCGAGACGTACAACCGGCGCCGGCACCAGAAGATATATGACGCGGTGCTGAGCCGGCCGGTGGACGTGTGGGAACTGGTCAGCGCCGAAGCCTCGTGGATCGCCGCCAAATCCGGTGTGTACGGGTCCGCTCCGCTGCTCGTGGCCCTCGCGGTGGGCCTGCCCCTGCGACCGGAACTGCTGCTCGTGCCGCCGGTCGCGTTGCTGGCGGGGCTCGGCTTTGCACTGTGCGGGATGTGGGTGTCCTGTCTCGTCCCGGCGGCCGACTGGCTGCGGCTCATCGCCTCGGGCGTCCTCACGCCCCTCGTCATGGCGGCGGGCGTGTTCTTTCCACTGGCTGGACTGCCCGGCTGGGCCCGCATCGCCGCCCTGGCCAACCCCATGTACCACTGCACCGAACTCGTACGGCACTGTTCCTTCGGTGCGCTGCACACCGGCGATACGGGGCACGCCGCGTTCCTGGTGGGTTTCTGCGCCGTCGCGTGGCGGCTGGCCGTCAGGGCCATGCGCCGCCGACTGCTGGACTGATCCCATCAGTTCCTGACCGCCTTGAAGCGCCCGACCTTGCCCAGCACGTCCTCGCTGTAGAGCCGAACCGCCTGTTGCACGGCGAACTCCGCCATGTAGGCGCGAAAGGCATCGGGCGGCTCCTCGGCATGATTCAGCATCCGCCGGTTGGTGACGACCGCCTGGCCGGTGAGCCGGTGCGCGCTCGCGTCGACCAGCGCGTCCAGCTCGCGTGGATCGGCCACTTCGTCGATGAACAGCCGCGCGTCTGGCTCGTTGGCCCAGATTCTGCGTCCCCACAGAATGAGCTGCCGTGAGGTGCGTGCACCCGCGAAGCGTCCCAGCCGGAAGTTGGCCACGCCGGGAACGATGCCCTCCTGGGCCGCCGGCAGGCTGACATAGGCGTCCTCCCCCGCCACCACCCGGTCGAAGGCGAGCAGGAGCTGCGCTCCCCCGCCGATGGCGAAGGTGTCGACCGCGGCAACCCAGGGTTTTTCCACGGTGCGGGTCAGCCAGGTTCGGTCGTGCTCCACCCGCACTCCCCTGACCAGCTTGTTGATGTAGCCGAGTTCCCGTCGCAGCAGAAAGTCGACCAGGGAGATCCGGCCGGCCTGAAGACTCTTCAGATTGATCCCGGCGCTGAAGACCCGCCGGTTGAGATAGCGGGGGTGGCTCATGGGGCCGCCCCGCAGCACCCCCACGCGCACGCCGGGGTCCAGGAGAGCGAGGTCCACCGCTGTCTCCATGTCCTCGACCTGGGCATCGTCCTCGGCGTTGAGGCAGTCGTCCCGGCACATCGTCAGATGGGCGATGTCATCGCGCCGTTCAAGAAGGACGGACCCCAGGTGGAGCTCACCCGCTCGTTCGAATGCCGGCAGCAGGTCCAGGGCCCGACGGGTCGGCCGTAGCATGGCATCGACCAGATGCGGGCCGGCGAGCGGGGAGCGCAGCAGGGCGCCGAAGAAGATGCCCTGATCGATCTCCCGGCCCTCCTTGGCGGCCTGCGCTCTGGCCCGTTCGATGCGACTCTGATCCGGGGTGGGGACCAGGCCAGGGAACTCCGCTGCCGCGGCGTCGGCCAGTTCTGGCAGTCGGTGCTCCACTGTGCGTCCCTGGGTGAGCCGGTCGTAGACGGCGTCGGCGTGAACTGCCATGAACCGGCTGCGCAGGGCGCGTACCGCATTTTTGCCGTCGCCCGCGAGTGCGTGCTCGGGCGGGGTGCGCCGCTCCGGGTCGGGGAGCTTGGCCAGCAGTTCGTCCGCCCGCGCCGCGGCCTCGGCGAGGGTCCGGCTCGCCCGGTGCAGATCGTCCGCGACCGGCTGCCCCGCGGCCCGTGTCAGATGTTCGACGGCTGCTGTGTTCACAGCGTCTCCTCCGTGTGTGTGCGACGCAGCAACCGGTCGCAGGCGGCGAGGTGACGGCCCAGCGCGTCTTCGAAGGCCACAGTTGACGCCTCGTGGAGCAGCCGCCGTCGGATGGCGAGCTCGCTTCCCTCGCGGGAGCCGACCACCTCGTGGGCACGCTGTGTCCCGCCCGGCACATCGTGAACGATTTCGTCAACGAGGCGCAGTTCCGCGGCTTCACGACCGAGGATCGCCGCCCCGAACAGGACGGACCGGCGCGCTTTTGCGACACCGATCTGTTGCACGAGCCGGTACAGCGCCATCCCGGGCCAGCTGTTCCCGCTGTGATCGCTCATCAGGAGCCGTAGGTCAGCCGTCGCCAGGCGGAAGTCCGTGGCGAGCAGAACATCCAAGGCCAGTCCGCCGCAGTCCCCCTCGGCGACCGCCACGGTGGCCGTGTTCAGGCGCTCCAGACGGCGCACGGCCCGCTCCCACTTGTTGACCGCCTGTACGTCGATGCGGGGCGGCCACGGCTGGCCGGGGGCGCCGGTGACATGCAGGATGACGGCGGCCGGCGTGGTGGTGTCCTCGGCCCGGTCGCACAGTGCGTGCAGTGCGGCGGCCGCCTCGGCCGAGGGCGGCAGTGCACCGTCCACCCGCAGCAGCGGTTGCGTATCGACGTCCATGGCCGTCTCGAGACCCGTTGTCGTCATGATCTCTCCGTTGTTCGTCACGAGTACGCCGCTACCAGCGCACCAGGGCGGTCTCGATGGTCGAGCCCGGGCCCATCGTCATCAGGACGCCGTGATCGCCCGGGCGGACCACGCCCTCGTCGAGCAAGCGCTGATAGGAGAAGAGAAAGGAACCGCTGGACAGGTTGCCGTAGTCGCGCAGCACAGCGGTGGTGTGGCGGACGTCATGGCGGGTCAGGCCGAGATTGACCATGACCGCGTCGATCACCTTCTTGCCGCCGGAGTGGATAAGCCAGTGCGCTATCCCGCTGCGGCGCAGCCCCGTACCCTCCAGCAGCCGGGTGACGACACGCTCCGCATGCGCGCCCACCACGTAGGGCACTTCAGGGTCGAGGAAGAAGGAGAACCTGTTCTGTGCGTCGTCCCAGTCGAAGCGCATCGCGTCCATGGCCTCGGGGATGATGACACTGGCGAACTTCAGGATGCGCGGCCCGGGCCGCGTCCTGGGGGCCTCACCCGAGACGGCAGCAATCGCCGCCGCGCCGTCACCGAAGAGGCTGTTCACCACCGAGGTGCGCATCGTACCGTCGAAGATATAGGCGGCGGAGCACGCCTCGGCGCAGACCATCACCGCGAGCTGACTGGGATTGGCCTGCGCCCAGCCGGAGAGCGAGTTGAGCGCGTTGAGGCCGGCGTTGCACCCCATGCCGACGATGTCGAGCCGCGAGCAGTGCAGGTCCATTCCCAGTTCCGCCAGCACCAGCGCGCTCAGGCCCGGTGTGAGGAAGCCGGTGGACGTCACGCAGCACAGATGGCGGATGTCACCCGGTACGGCACCTGCCTCCTTGAGGCAGTCGGACACGGCTCGTACGGCCATGTCCACGGCCTGCCGCCGGTGTTTGGCGAGCAGCTGGCCCTGCAGCTCCGGGACGCGCAGGCCGTCGTGGTCCTCGGGCGGCAGGGTCAGGTACCTGCGGTCGATGGCGCTGTTGAGGAAGACCGACCGGATGCGCGGGTCATCGATCCTGAAGGCGTCGAGCAGTTCGGACTGAGTGTACGACGTCGCGGGGACGGCGGTGCCGACCCCGACGACGCGTGGCCGCAGGGGGGATTCCGGGATCGCCGGACCGTGTGCGGTGGGTATCAATGTGCTGTCCGCCCTCTCTGCGCGGCAACGAAGGCCGCCAGCCGGTCCAGGCCCTCCTCGATTTCCTCGGGTCGCAGATGGCTGAAGGACAGCCGAATCTGCCGGCGCGGCCGCCCGTCCCCGTAGAAGTGGTGCATCGGTGTGAAGAGCACCCGGTAGGTGCGGGCGCAGTGTTCCAGCAGCCGGTCATCCGCCGTGAAGGGCAGGGTCAGACGCAGGAAGAAGCCTCCTTCGGGTGTGTTCCAGGACACCGGAGAGGCAGGCTCGCGCGGGAAGCGGGCCGCGAGCCCGTCCAGCATGTCGCGCAGGTTGTTCCGGTACACCTCGATCTCCCGGGTGTTGGCGGCGCGCATACTGCACCCGTGTTCCAGCAGTTTGCCGCCGATCATCGCCTGGGCCAGCGGGGAGGTGTTGACCGTGAGGACGCTCTTGATCTTCGCGAGTTCGTTTGCGAGCAACGTCGTACGGCCGGACGGCCCGTCCACCCTCTGGTCCGCAACGGCGAATCCGACCCGGGCTCCCGGGATTCCGGACTTGGCGTAGGACCCCAGCAAGACGACGCGGCGAGAGCGGTCCAGCGCCTTGAGGGTCGGCAGTTGCTCCGCGTTCCCGTGGAAGATCCCGTACGGGTTGTCCTCCAGGAGCAGGAAGTCGTGGCGCTCGGCCAGCCGCAGCAGGGCCAGGCGGGATTCCACAGTGAGACTGACGCCTGTGGGGTTGGCGAAGTCGGGCGTCAGATAGCAGGCGCGTGGCCTCAGTCCCTGTGCTCGGGCGCGGGCCACTGTGGCTTCCAGGTCGTCGAAGTCGACGCCGTCCGCGGTCGACCCGACCGGCAGCAGCTGCATGTCGGTCAACTGCGCCGCCCCGTACGCGCCCACGTAGGTGGGCGGTACGACCAGCAGGGCGTCCCGGTCCGTGCGGCGCAGGGCGCGCAGTGTCAGGTACAGCGCTTCCTGGCAGCCGACGGTCACCACGACGGCTTCGGGGTCCACGGTGATGCCCTCGTCCACCTGCAGGTTACGGGCGATCAGTTCGTGGATGATCCCTTTGGTCCGCCCGTACTGCAGAAGGGTGCGCCGAACCTGGGCCTCGTCGGCACCGGGCCCGGCGAGCAGGTACTTGCGGAAGGTGTCGAGGTAGCGGTGGACTGCATCGAGGTCGAAGAAACCCTCGTAGGGGCGGCCCGCCGCGAAGGAGATGGCGTCGGGGTAGCGATGGGCCACTTCGTTCAGGAAGTTCATGGATTCGCTGATGGGAGAGTCCAGCGAGCCGTGCAGGTCCAGCAGGTTCATCTCCGCCGTGTCGGGTGCGTTCAAGGCCGTCCCCCGGGCTGTGCCGGTGTGTCCTGCGTGCGCTTTTCGCTGCTCATGCGACGGGCCAGCGCTGCCACCGTGCGGTCCTCGAAGACGACCTTGACTTCTATGGTGACCCCGAAGGAGGCTCGCATGCGGTTTGTCAGCCGGATCGCCAGCAGTGAGTTGCCGCCCAGCTCGAAGAAATCCTCGTCGACCCCTACCTCGGCCACGTCCAGCACCTCGGCGAACAACCCGCACAGGAGCTCCTCGCCGGGTGTGCGGGCAGCCTGGGAGATGCCGGCGGTGGACAGTCCGTAGTCAGGCGCCGGGAGTGCTGCGCGGTCAAGAGTGCCCTTGTCGGTCAGCGGGATGCTGTCCAGGAAGACGAACTCCGACGGCACCATGTAGTCGGGCAGTTGACCGTTCAGGTACGCGCGGACCGCGGCGAGGTCGGGCGCAGTGTCGTCGTCGGGGACGAGGTAGCCGACCAGTGTGCGCTCGCCGGGCCGGTCCTCTCGGATGGCCACCGCTGCCTGCCGCACGCCGGGCGTGGACATCACGCTGGCCGCGACCTCGCACGGCGCGAACGCACGGCCGTTGATCTTCACCTTGCTCCGCCACCGGCTGGGGCCCAGCGGTGGCCGCACAGGCCGGCCGACGCCCAGGAGTTGGCCCAGTGCGGCCACGGTGGGGGCGCGGGACAGCTGGGCCGGGCGCATGTCGGTGTCAAGGTCGGCCGTGACCCGCCGTGCGAGCTCGGCCGCCTGCTTCTCGTTGCCGCCCAAGTCGAAGAAGTCGTCGTCGATGCCCACTTCGGGGCGGCCGAGGACTTCGGCGAACAGGGTGCACAAGGTCTGCTCGCCCGGTGTGCGGGCCGGGGTGACGGCAGCCGGGACAAAGTCGGGCGTGGGCATCCTGTGACGGCACAGCTTGCCGTTGGGCACGAGCGGAAAGGCCTCGAGCACCACCAGCGCGGACGGCACCATGTACTCGGGCAACCGGTCGCGGACGTGTGTCCTGACCGCAGCGGGGTCGACCCTCGCGCCGGGGAACGGCACCAGGTAGCCGACCAGCCGGGTGTCTCCCCGGCCGGCCACGCGAGCGTCCACGAAGGCCTGCCGTACGCCGGGAGCCCGTGTCAGCGCGGCCTCGACCGCGGCGGTATCGATGCGGAAACCGCGAATCTTCACCTTGTCCTCCTCTATTTCCGGCGCCTGCCGGGCCACCCCGGTGTCGACTCGATTGCGGAACGGATGCGACCGACCAGCCGACCGGGCGCGGGTTCGGCATTCCCCGGGAGCGGTCCGGGCTGGGGGGCCTCGGGGAGCTGCGTCCTGAGGGGCGGGGCGGGCAGCGCGGCCCGGTCGAGTTTGCCGTTGGCCGTCAGCGGAAGGGCCTCGAGCACGACCAGCGCAGAGGGCACCATGTACTCGGGCAGCCGGGATGCCAGGGAGCGGGCGATCGCGGCGATGTCCGGCGTGCTGTCGCCGTGGGGGACGAAGTAGCCGATCAGGCGCTTTGCTCCCTGCCGGTCCTCGTCGACCACGACGGTGGCCTCGCGCACGCCTGGGGTATCGGCGAGGGCCGCCTCCACTTCACCCGTCTCGACCCTGAACCCGCGGATCTTGACCTGGTGGTCCGCCCTGCCGAGGAAGATCAGATCGCCCTTGCGGGTCCAGCGCACGAGGTCGCCGGTCCGGTACATGCGCTCCCCCGGTTCCACGAAGGGGTCGGGTACGAAGCGCTCGGCCGTCAGATCGGGCCGGCCGCGGTAGCCACGCGCCTGGCCGGCGCCAGCGAGGCAGAGTTCACCCGTCACGCCCGGGGGGACTGGCTGGTCCCACTCGTCGAGGACGTACAGCCGGGTGTTGTCCAGCGGACGGCCCAGGGGCACCGTGGCTCCCGGCCGCTTCCCCGCACGCCAAGGTTGCTGAGTGACGCACAGGGTCATCTCGGTGGGGCCGTAGGTGGTACGCACGACGATGTCCGGGCACGCGTCCAGTACACGGGAGACGGCCGCGGGAGAGATCACGTCCCCGCCGGTGGTCACCTCCGCCAGACCCCGGAACGCCTCGGGCGCGTCCTCCGCGATCACCCGGAAGAGTCCGGCGGTGACGCTGAGCCGAGTGATCCCCTGTTGTTCGATCAGCTCCTGCAGGCGGGCGGCGTTCAGCACGCCGGGCGGGGCGACCACGACCCGGCCGCCCGTCAGCAAGGGCGCCCAGATCTCGTACGTGGAGCCGTCGAACGCGTGCGGCGCCTGGAAGAGGATCCGGTCCGTACAGGTCACCTCCCAGCACGGGTCGAGGGCGAGCTCCACCACCCCCTGGTGGGTGATCTCAATGCCCTTGGGCGCTCCCGTTGATCCGGAGGTGTGCATGACGTACGCGAGGTCCGCGGGTCCCACGGCGGGTCGGGAGACCGGAGCTTCGGAACGCTCCGGAACACCGTCGGCCTCGCTGTCCACCCGCAGGATGTGCCGCCCTGCCCGCTCCTGTTCGGCGACCAGTTCGTGGCCGGCCAGCGCGCGGTCGACGAGCAGGGCCTCGGACGTGCCGTCGGTCAGGGTGGTCCGCAGATGGGCCGTGGGATGTGCGGTGTGCAGCGGCAGGTAGGCGGCACCTGCCTTGAGGACGCCCAGGAAGGCGGTCACGACGTCCGCCGAGCGTTCCATGAGGACGGGTACCACCGAGCCGGGACCGACTCCGGTGTCGGCGAGCGCGCGGACCAGCCGCTCCGCCCGAACGTCCAGTTGTCGGTACGTCAGTGTCGTGCCGGCCGACGCGACGGCGATGGCGTCGGGGCGCGCGGCGACCTGCTGCGCGAAGGCGGACAGCAGGGTGCCCTCGTGGCGCGAAGTGGCGGGCGTCTTGTTCCACCCCCCGAGCACCTGTCGGCGCTCCTCGGGCAGCAGCAGGTCGAACTCGCTGATCCGCCGGTCCGCGTCGGCCACGGCCTGCTCGAGCAGGCGGATCACACGTTCCCCCAGTGCCCGTGCCGTGTCCTGCTCGAACAGGTCGAGGGCATAGCGCACCAGCAGGCTCAGGCCGCCCGGATCCTCGTCGTCGGCTGTCCGGTCGTCGATCTGGAAGCCGAGGTCCACCTTGGCGACCTGGGAGCCGGCGGGGGTGGGAGTGCAGCGCAGTCCGGGCAGGCCGAGGTCGCCGCCGGTGTCCCCGGCCCAGGACAGGACGACTTGGAACAGCGGATTGCGGGAGAGCGTCCGTTCCGGCTGGAGCGCTTCCACCAGGCGGTCGAAGGGCAGGTCGGCATGGTCGTACGCGGCCAGGTCGGTTTCCCGAACCCTGGCGAGGAGGTCGGAGAACGTCGGGTCGCCCGACGTGTCGGTGCGCAGGACCAGCGTGTTGGCAAAGAATCCGACCAGGTCGCCCAGCGCCTCGTCGCCGCGCCCCGCGGTGATCGTGCCCAGCGGGATGTCCGGGCCTGCGCCGAGCCGTGTGAGGGTGGTGGCGAGCGCGGCCTGGAAGATCATGAATGTGGTCGCGTTGTGCCGCCGGGCCAGTTCGCGCATGCCCTGGTGCGTGGCGGCGCTGATGGACAGTTCGAGTGCCTCCCCGCGGTGCGAGGCCCGGTCCGGGCGGGGCCGGTCGGCGGGCAGGTTGAGCTCGTCGGGGATTCCGGCCAATGTCCTTCGCCAGTAGGCGAGTTGACGTGCGGCCTCGCTGTCGTCGTCCCCCTCATCGCCCAGCAGTTCACGCTGCCACAGCGTGTAGTCCGCGTACTGCACCGGCAGCGGTCCCCAGCCAGGTGCGCGTCCTTCGCGGCGGGCGGCGTAGGCCCTGGCCAGGTCGCGGTGGAGCGGGCGCATGGAGGTACCGTCCATGGCAATGTGGTGCAGCACCATCACCAGCGTGTACTCGCCGGGCCCGTACTCGATCAGGTGCAGGCGGATGGGGATGTCCTGGTCGAGCCGGAAGGGGCGGGTGCTCTCTGCCGCCACGACCTGTGCCACCTCGTCGGGTGCGCAGCGAGTGAGGCCTACGTCCGCGCCGGCTTCCTCCGGGGCGAGCACGCGCTGGACCGGTTCGCCATCGTGCTCCGCGAACACCGTGCGCAGGCTCTCGTGCCGCTCCACGAGATCGTTCAGGGCGAAACGCAGTGCTGCCACGTCGAGTTCGCCCTGGAGCCGGGTGACCATCGGGTCGTTCCAGAGGGCGCTGGTGCCTTCGAGCCGGTCCAGGAACCACAGGCGCCACTGCCCCGGCGACAGCGGCAGCCGTTCGGGGCGGGGGACCACCGGCCGCAGCCTCGGACGCGGCCGGCCGGTCGGCTCGCCCAGGCGCGCGGCCAGTCCGGCCACGGTGGGGGCCTCGAACAGAGCGCGTACTTCGACCTGCGCGTCGACGACAGCGCGGATGCGGTTGACGAGCCGGACAGCCAGCAGCGAGTGGCCGCCCAGCAAGAAGAAGTCGTCGTCGATCCCGACGTCCTGCAGGCCGAGGATCTCGGCGAACAGCCCCTGCAGGATGTGCTCGCGAGCGGTCCCGGGAGCCCGGCGTCGCTTCGGTGCCAGGGCGGTCGGTGCGGGCAGTACCGCCCGGTCGAGCTTTCCGTTGGCCGTCAGCGGCAGCGCCTCGACCACGGTCAGGGCCGAAGGGACCATGTAGCCGGGCAGCCGGGCGGAAACCTGACTGCGCACGGCGGCCACGTCGAGCGCAGCACCGGGCCGGGGTACGAGGTGGGCCACCAGCCGCCGGTCGCCTGGCTCGGGCTCCCACACGGTGACCGCCGCCTGGCGGACGCCGGGTACGCCGGCCAGTGCCGCCTCCACTTCTCCCGTCTCGACGCGGAAGCCGCGGATCTTCACCTGCTGGTCGTTGCGCGACAGGTACTCGAGTCGTCCGTCCCTACGGATGCGGACGATGTCACCGGTCCGGTACATTCTGGCGTCCGGGTCCCGGGCATCGGGTACGAAACGCTCATCAGTGAGGTCCGGCCTGTCCAGGTATCCGGCGCTCACTCCGGCACCGCCGATGTACAGCTCCCCGGATACGCCGATCGGTGTCCGTCGTCCGTGCGGGTCGAGCACGCTGACCGTCGTTCCGGCTATGGGACGTCCGATGGTGACGGCCGGGCTGCCGGGGTCGACGATGTCGCTGGTGGACCAGACGGTTGTCTCAGTGGGCCCGTACATGTTCCGCAGTTCCGCGTCGGTGTGCCGGGCCAGCCGCCGCACGAGTTCGACGTCCAGGGGCTCACCGCCGAGCAGGATCCGGCGCAGCGGGCGCAGTGCCTCGGGCGTCGGTTCGTCGAGCAGGGCCCTGGCCCGTGAGGGGGTGCACTGGAGGTGGGTGACGCCGAATTCCTGGATCAGGCTGGTGAGCGAGGTGTCGAAGGCGTGGTGGGGGGTGACCGCGGCGGGGGCGGTGGCCGGATGGCGGGCGGCCCGGCGACGCAGTTCGTTCAGCCGGGGCAGCGCCTCGAGGGCGGCTTGGGTGGGGACGCCGAAGTCGAGCAGGCAGGCGATTTCGTCCACGCCGATGGCACCGAGCCGCTGGACCAGGGGCAGGCACTGCTCGGGGGTTCCGATGAGCGCGCCGTCGTTGAGATAGCGGGCGCAGGCGTGGTCGAGAAGGGCCTCCTCGTCCTGCGGGGTGAAGTCGGCGGCGGAGAGGTCCATGCCCAGGCTGCGGGCCAGATTCTCGATCAGCCCGATCGAGGAGCGCAGATAGGCGCGAAATGGCTGCCAGGCGACCGCGTGCACGTCGGCGGCATCGGCCCCGATGTAGGTGTGCAGCATCACCGTGACGTGGGGTTCGCCCGGGTGACCGGCCTGCCGCCAGACCCCTTTGTACTCACTGATCCGCTCGGCGAGCGTGTCCACGTCCTGTCCGAGCAGATGCGTCAGCAGGCGCGCGCCCGACTCGCCGGCCCGGCGGCAGGTCTCCGGGTTTCCTGAGGAAGTGAGCCAGTACGGCAGTTCCGCCTGCACGGGGGTGGGCAGTACCGCGGTGTCCAGGGTGCCGCCGCGGGGCGCCGGGAAGGCGACGCGTTCGCCGCGCCACAGCCGGCGCACTTGGTCCATGCCTTCGAGCGTGAGGGCCTGCCGTTGGTCGTACGCGTTCTTGGCCAGGACGAAGTCGTCGATGTGCCAGCCGGAGGCGAACGACAGTCCGACTCGTCCGCCGGACAGGTTGTCGACCACGGCCCATTCCTCGGCCACACGCACCGGGTGGTGCAGGGGCATCACGACACTGCCGGCCCGGATCCCGACCCGTTCGGTGACCTGGGCGACCGCCGCGGCGAGTACCGAGGGGGCCGGGTAGGAGCCGCCGAAGGCGTGGAAGTGCCGCTCGGGCAGCCACACGGCGCTGAACTCGTGAGTGTCGGCGAACCGTGCCCCGTCCATCAACAGCCGGTACCGGTCGGGCCCGGGTGCGGTCTCCTCCGTGTCGCTCGCGAAGTAGAAGAGACTGAACTCAGGTGCCTTGGCAGGTATGGGCGGGGTCCGGGGTCCGGGGTCCGGGCTCAGCACCACACGGTGTCCCCTGCTGAGGGTCCACATCAGCTCAAGTACGGAGATGTCGAAGGACGCGCTGGTCACCGCGAGCCACGTCGGGCGCTCGTCGCTGTCACCGACTGCCTGGTCCATCGCTGCCAGGAAGGCGCTCAGGTTGCGGCGCCTGACCACCACGCCCTTGGGGGTGCCGGTGGAGCCCGAGGTGTGGATGACGTATGCAGCGCTTTCCGGATCGGGCGCCGCCGAGGGCCGGCTCTCGGCTGCCCCGGTGGGCGCCTCGGCCACGTCCACGTCCAGCTGCGGTACGTCGTCGGCGAGTACGCCGCGGGTGGCGGCGTGCACCAGGACGGTGGTCGGGGCGGCGTCGTCGAGCACGTACTGGGTGCGTGCGAGGGGATAATCGGGGTCCAGCGGCAGGTAGGCCGCCCCGGCGCGGAGTACGGCGAGCATGGCGGCGGGCAGTTCGGGTCCTCGCCGCAGGTACAGCCCTACCCGGTCTCCGGGGTGCACCCCGGCGGCACGCAGCCGCCCAAGGAGCCGGTCCACGAGCTGGTCCAGCTGACGGTAGGTGAGCGTGAGGCGGGCGGTGCCGTCCACGGTGACGAGGGCTTCGGCGTCCGGACGGGCGCGTACCGTCGCGGCGAATGCGTCGACGACGTCGGTCGCGTCGGTGGGCAGCTGCGGACCCTGGCCCATGGCGTCGAGTTGCGCGCGTTCCTCGTCGGTGAGTGCAAGCAGTTCGCTCAGCCGGAGATCATGGTCGGCCGTCCCGTGGCGCAGCACGCGCAGCAGGGCGTCGACGAGACCGCGGACGGAGGCCTCGTCGAACAGGTCACTGCTGTACTCGCAGATTCCGGCGGTGTTCGCGCCGTCCCGTCCGCATTCCAGACTGAGATCGGTTCGGCAGGTGCCGTTGTGGAGCTCGACCTGTTCCACGGTCAGGCCGGGCAGGGAGAACTGGCGCGCCGGTACGTTCCGGTAACCGAACTGCACCTGGTAGAGCGGGCCATGGCTGAGGTCGCGCTCTGGTTGCAGCTCACGCACGACCTGTTCGAAGGGCACCTGGGCGTGGGCGAGTGCCCCGAGGGCGGATTCGCGTACCCGTCCGACGAGACCGGCGAAGGAAGGGTTGCCGGACAGGTCCGTACGCACCACCACGCTGTTGACGAACATGCCGACGAGGTTTTCCAGTTCGGGCCTGTCGCGGCCCGCTGTCGGCACCCCGACGACGACGTCCTCCTGCCCGGAGTGGCGCATCATGACGGCCTGCCAGGCGGCCAGGGTCACCATGAAGGGCGTGGCGCGCAGCGCGCGGGCCGTGGCATCGACCGCTTCGGTGAGTTCCGTGTCCAGGACGAAGCGCACCTGCCCGCCGCGATACGAGGGCAGGGGCGGGCGCGGGCGGTCCGTGGCCAGGTCCAGCAGGCCCGGGGCACCGTCCAGCCGCCGTCGCCAATAGGCCAGAGGCTCAGCCATCGCCTCCTTGGTGGTCCGGGAGCGCTGCCACACCCCCCAGTCCGCGTACTGGAGGGGAAGCGGCCGGGGCTCGAGGTCGTGGTCCAGGCGGGCACGGTAGGCGGCGCACAGATCATCCACGAGGACACTTCTCGACCAGGCGTCGCCCACCATGTGGTGGTTCACCACCACGAGCAGCGCGCGCTGCGGTCCCGAGCGGATCAGCAGGGCTCGGAAGAGCGGGCCCTGTTCCAGGTCGAAGGGCCGGCCCGCCTCCTGCCGGGCGATTTCCTGTTCGGCGTCCGGTGCGTCGCCCCTGCCGGCGTCCAGCTCCACGATCCGCAGCACGGAGCCGACGGGTTCGAGGACCCGCTGCTGCGGAGAGCCACCGCTGTGCACGACCACGGTACGCAGGGCTTCATGGCGCACCGTGAGAGCAGTCAGGGCGGCGTCCAGCGCCGGCACGTCGAGCGCCCCGTTCAGCCGCAGGGCTACGTACTCGTTGAACATGGCCTGGCCAGGATTGAGCTGCTCCAGGAACCACAGCCGCTCCTGGGCCGCCGACAGCGGTGCGGGCGCGTCCCTGTCGCTGCGGGGCACCGGTCCGTCGGTCGGCTGCTCGTGCTGGGCGCCACCGCGGCCGCTCAGGCGTGCTTCGAAGAGGGCGCGCTGTTTCGGGCTGAGCCGGGCCAGCCGGTCGTTCCGCTCCTGGCCGCCGGTGTCCCGCGGCTTGTGGGGAGAGGCTGTCACTGTCCCTCCACTTCGGTGAGGATCAGCTCTTCGACTTCCGCGGCGAGGTCCGAGACACGGCCGCCCTCGAAGAACACCCGAGCCGGCACCTCGACCTCGAACTCTGCCCGGAGTCTGGCCACGATCCGCGCGGCGAGCAGCGAATGGCCGCCCAGTTCGAGGAAGTCGTCGTGGACGCCCACCTGTTCCACGCCGAGCAGTTCGGCGTAGACCTCCGCGAGCCACTGCTCGGTGCGGGTCCGCGGGGCTGTGTAGGCGGTGGACAGTTCGGGCCTCGGCTGCCGGGCCGTGAGGTGCGGTGCCTGCGCGGGAGCGAAGGCAACGGTGCCGTCGGCGGCGACGGTGGTCCCGGCACGAGCCACGACGGCCCTGCCGCCAGGCCCCTGGAGAAGGGCCGAGAAGGCCCGGGTCCCCTGCTCGGTAGTGAGGGCGCCGGCGAGCATGGTCTGCTGGAAGTCCCGGAGGTCCGCCGGCACCTGGGCCCGGCTCGCCATGCCGGCCTGACCCCACATGTCCCAGTCCACGGCGACGGCATGGCGCGGTCCCGTGGTGTTCTGGGACTCGGCGACCGCGACGAGATAGGAGTTGGCGGCCGCGTAGTCGGCCTGGCCGTAGGTGGGTACGAGAGTGGCCAGCGAGGAGCAGAGGACGAGAAGCCCTGCCTCGGCGGGCTGCAGTTCGGCCAGGAGGTTGCGCACGCCGGTGGTCTTCGGTGCGATGACGGCCCGCATCTGCTCGTCCGTGCGCAGGTCGACGGAGCCGCCACCGGGGACACCGGCGGCGTGCACGACACCGTCGATGGGTCCGAACCGTTCACGGGCCAGGTCCAGCGCGCGAGCCAGCGCCGCCCGGTCGGTGACGTCCGCCTGCACGGTGAGGACCTCGGCGCCGGACGCCCGCAGTTCCCGCAGGGCATCGGCCGCCTCCGCACCGTGCTCCTCGGGCGCTCTGCGGCTGAGCAGGACAAGACGGGCAGCGCAGACGCGTGCCAGGTGGCGGGCGAGCGCCAGGCCGATGCCGCCGAGACCGCCGGTGATCAGGTAGGTGCCGCCGTGGCGCAGGCGGCCGGGCGCAGAGCCGGGAACCGGGCGGTCCACGCGTTCGACCGCGCGGCCGAGCAGTCGGCCGGCGCGCAGGGCGACCAGCCCACCCGGAGCGGCGAGTGCGCCGGCGACGAGGAGCGCCGCGTCAGATGCGTCGGGGAAGTGACCACGCGGCAGGTCGAGTTGGGTGCAGAGCAGGTTGCCGTATTCCTCGGGCAGCACCTGCGCCGGGCCGCTGAGCAGGGCTGCCCGGGGGTCGGGCCGGTCCGCGGGGTCGGCTTGCAGCGCGCCCGAGGTGAGGATGCCGATCCGGACCTCGTTGACCACACGTTCGGCTGACAGGGCGCGGGCGAGCCGGACAAGCCCGAAGTAGCCGTCGGTCTCGTCCGGGCCGACGGTGTCCAGGCCCCAGGCGTAGAGGGCCGCGGTGGGCGTCCGTACCAGCGATCGCAGGTCCGCCAGAAGCTTGTTGTACTGGGCCTGGTCGTCCGGGTCGATCTCGTAGACGCCCCGGCGGACCCTGCGATACACCGTGCCAGGCTGTACGACGGTGACGATCTGTCCGCGGCTGGTGAGCAGATCCACCAGGGGCTGGGCCCGGCCTTCGCGGTCGAGCAGGACGAGCCAGGTCCACCGTCGGCCGCCGAGGGGGGCCTCGTCGGGTGCAGGCAGCGGGTGCCACACGGTCCTGGCATGTATGGCGTCAACGGGCTCCGTTTCCCCAACGGCAGGAGGCTCCTTGGCGAGCGGCCCACCGGGCGGGCAGGGTTCGATCCAGTGGGGCTTACGCTCGAAGGGGTATCCGGGCAGGGTGGTGACCCGTGCGTCGTCGCCGAGCGGCTCCCAGTCGACGGCGACGCCGCGGGTCCACAGGTCTGCCAGTGACAGGACCGCCCCGCTGGGCTCGTCCGCGTCCGACCTCCGTCCGCGCTGCGGCAACGGCGGGCGGGCCACGTGGTGCGGTGCGGCATCGGTGTTCCGGGCAGCCCGGACCAGATCGGTGAGCACGCTCCCGGGCCCGGTCTCGACCGTAACGAGGCCGTCGTCCAGCGAGGCGAGGGTGCGGAGCCCGTCGTGGAAGCGGACCGGGGAGCACATCTGCCGCGTCCAGTAATCCGGGTCGACGGCCTGCTCCGCGGAGATCCAGTCACCCGTCACGTTCGAGACGAAGGGGATGCGGGGCGCTTTGAGGGTGAGGGTGGCGAACTCCTCGGCGAGCCGCTCCGCGGCCGACGCGCACAGGGCGCTGTGGAATGCGCGGTCGACGCCCAGGCGTACCGGGTACGCGCTCTGTTCGGCCAGTGCGTCCATCGCCCGGTCCACGGCCCGCGCGGGGCCGGACAGCACGACCGCCCGCGGCCCGTTGACGGCCGCGAGGTCGAGCCCGAACCGCGCAGCGACCTCCAGCGCGTCGGCCTCGGGCAGCGATACACCGATCATGCCGCCGGGCTCGGTCCGTTCGAGCAGTCTGCCGCGCGCCGAGACCAGGGCCAGGGCGTCGGGGAGCTCCAGAACGCCGGAGAGCAGCGCCGCGGTGTACTCCCCCAGGCTGTGCCCGAGCAGCGCTTCGGGCCGGACTCCCCAGTGGTCCCACAGCCGGCTCAGAGCCCAGCTGACGGACATGACGGCGGGCTGGGTGACGGAGGTGCGGCGCAGTTCACCCTCGCTCCCTGTGCGCAGCAACTCGACCAGATCGATGCCCAGTTGTGGCTTGAGCAGGCGAGCGCACTCGTCGAGGGCGGCCCGGAAGACGCGATGTGCACGGTGCAGTCCGACGGCCATGGCGGGGAACTGCGCGCCCTGCCCAGGGAGCAGGAACCCGACCGGGGCGTCGTCGCGCGTGCTGGTCCCCACCACGCAGGCCCGCCGGTCCGCTCCGCGTAGTGCCCTGGCCGCCGTGGCGGTGTCGGATGCGACGACAACCCGTCGGCGGCGCAGCTGCCGACGTCCCGAGCGCAGGGTGCGGGCAATGTCGTCGATGCGCTGCTGCGGGTCGGCTGCCAGGTGGTCGGCGAGGCGGTCCGTCAGGGCGTCCAGCGCGGTTTCCGTGCGGGCCGACAGCGGCAGTGCCAACGGGAGGTCCACAGCCACGGAGGGCGGGCGCGGGGTGGGCGCCGGGGCCTCTTCGAGGATCACATGGGCGTTGGTGCCGCCGATGCCGAACGAGCTGACGGCGGCCCGCCTGGGCCCGTGGGCCGACGGCCAGGCAGTCGGCTCACCGGGGATGAAGAAGGGACTGTCGGCCAGTGCCAGATCGGGGTGGTGCGGCCCGGTGTGCGGGGATGCCGGGATCTGCTGGTGCACGAGCGTCAGAACGGTCTTGATCAGACCCGTCACTCCGGCCGCCGCGTCCAGGTGACCGAGGTTGGCCTTGGCCGAACCGAGCGCACACCAGGCCCGGTCGCTCTCGTCGGGCGCGGCCGCCCGGTAGGCCGCGGTGAGCGCGGCTACCTCGATCGGGTCGCCGATCGGCGTGCCGGTGCCGTGTGCCTCTACGTACCCGATGGTCCGCGGGCTCACCCCGGCCATTGACAGCGCCTCGCGGATGACCGCGGTCTGCCCGGCGACTCCCGGTGCCGTGTAGCCGGCCCGCTGGGCGCCGTCGTTGTTGACGGCGGAGCCGAGGATCACGGCGTGTACCCGGTCGCCGTCGGCGAGCGCGTCGGCCAGCCGCTTGAGGACGACCACGCCGGCCCCGTTGCTGAAGACCGTGCCGTTGGCGGCGGCCGAGAACGGGCGGCAGTGCCCGTCGGGCGACTCGATGCCACTCGCGGCAGGCAGGTAGCCGGAGCGATGGGGCACGGTCACCGAGACACCACCGGCGAGCGCCAGGTCGCACTCCTGCGAGAGCAGGCTCTGCACGGCCTGGTGGACGGCGACCAGCGAGGTGGAGCAGGCGGTGTGCACGTTGACCGCCGGACCGCGCAGATTGAACTTGTAGGCGACCCTCGGCGCGAGGCCGTCGGGGGCGTTCCCCTGGAAGATCATGGGTATGCCGAGCGAGGCCTTCACGTCGGTACGCGGCAGCAGGTTGTGGATCAGGTAGGTACTGAGCATGGAGCCCGCGAACACCGCCGCCGTTCCCGGGTACTGGTCCGGATCACAGCCGGCGTCCTCCAGGGCGGTCCAGGCGCACTCCAGGAAGATCCGCTGCTGGGGATCGATGACGGAGGCCTCGAGGCCGCTGTAGCCGAACAGCGGGGAGTCGAAACCTGCAATGTCGTCAAGGATGCCCTTGACCGGAACATAGCCGGGCTGTGCCGCATCCGCGTCCGGCACTCCGTCGGCGCGCAGTTCCTGCGGTGTGAAGCGGCTCAGCACCTCGCGGCCCGAGGCCAGCAGCTCCCACAGCGCGTCCGGCGAATCGGCGCCGGGAAAGCGCCCGGCCATCCCGATGATTGCGACCCGGCCGTCGGTGTCCTCCGGGCTCTCCGGGGCCTGGGCGTATGCGTTCAATGTCGGCTCCGTGGATGTCGTGGGGGGTGTCAGACGGCCATCAGGTAGCGCTGGAAGCGGGGCATGAGGATTTCCAGCGCCCGGATCTCGACCGGGGTCAGGTCCGGGTGCCAGATGTCCCAGAGCAGGACGGCCCGCTGCCGGGTGCCGCGGTTCCAGGCCTCGTGGATGAAGCTGTCGTCGAAGAGGATGACCTTGCCCTCCTCCCAGCCGCGTTCCTCCTCGCCGACCTTGATGCCGCAGCCGGGCGGGACGACGAGCGGCAGGTGCGCGGTGAGCAGGAGGTTGACCCCGCCGGTGTGCGGGGTGATGTGGACTCCGGGATTGAGCACGGTGAACATGGCGTCCCGGGGACCGTGCGGGGTGGCGTCCAGGGCCCGGCGGGTTGCGGGGCACCGCCTCCGCGCCTCGTCCCGCCAGGTCCCGTTTCGGTACAGCTGGTAGGTGTCCCAGCCTTGCCAGCCGAGTTCCTTGGTGTAGAAGTCCTCGAAGGGGGCGAAGGCCGCATGTGCTTCGCGGAGGGCGAGGAACTCGGCTCGGATGCTTGGGTATGCCGCCTCCATCTCGGCTGCCCAGGCCAGGTTGCCGGTGTCGTGCCAGGGCAGTGCGCTGATTTCCGGAAAGAACAGCCGGGTAGGCTCCTGGTCGTCGTGCAGATACTCGGGGATGCTCTGCCCTACGAGGATGCGCAGGCACTCCTCGACCCGTTCCAGGCCCTGCGAACCAAGGGTCTGCCGCAGCTCCGCCAGCACGCCGTCGATGTCCACGTCAGGAACTCCCTCTCGGTGCTCGTGTCGGTGCGCCCTTGTCGTCGGCCGGGCCACGGGCCCGTGCGCGGGCGCGCACCGCGGCCCGCCGGCGTGCGCCGCGCGGCTCGTCGGCGTCCGTCCCCGGCGAAGCGACCCCGGCCTTTGTCAGGCCCTCGGTGAACTGCGCGATGGTCGGCCGGGCGAACAGGTCCACAAGCGGGATCCGTCGGCCCAGTCGGCGGTTGAGCTCCAGTTGCAGGCGTGCCGCCCGCAGCGAATCGCCGCCCGCCTCGAAGAAGTTGGTGTGCCGTCCCACCGGGCCGCCGCCCAGCACCTCCCGCCAGGCGTCGGCGACGAGTTGCTCGACACCGGCGAGGGGCGCGCCCTCCGCGGCCGCTGGTGCTTCGGGCAGGGGCAGCCTGCCGCGGTCCCGCTTGTTGCTGCGGGTTCGGGGCAGCGCCTCCAAAAGCATCACGGTATCCGGGACCGCCGGCGCCGGCAGTCGAGCGGCGAGGTGGGCGCGCAGTTGGTCCGCGCGCACTCCCGGGTCGGCGACGGCGTACCCGACCAGTCGCTGCGTGCCGCCGACCTGGTGCACGGTCGCGGCCGCCTCACGTACCAGGGGGTGGCTTTCGAGGACGGCCTCGATGCCTTCCAGCTCGACGCGGCTGCCCCGCACCTTGACCTGGCTGCCGATCCGCCCGACAAAGGCGAGTTCGCCCGACGCCGACCAACGGCCGAGGTCACCGGTGCGGTACAGCGTGCCGCCGGACTCCCACGGGTCGGGAATGTAGGCGCGGGCGCTCTCCTCGGGCCGCCGGTGGTAGGCGCCGGCCAGGAAGTCGCTGCGCAGATGGATTTCCCCGGGGACGCCGACCGGGCACGGCCTGCCACGGTGGTCCAGAACCAGTGCCTGCCGGCCCGGGATGGCCACTCCGATGGGTACGGAGGCCGGGAACACCTCCTCGGGAGCCAACTCCCGGTAGGTGGCGATCACACATTCGGTCGGACCGTACAGGTTGTGCAGTCGGGGCCGGTCGGGGCGGTGCGCCCACGTCTCCACGAGCCTTGGGGGTACGGCCTCGCCGGCCAGTTGCACATGTTCGAGATCCGGCAGATACGCGCCGGTGCTCTCCAGCGCCTCGGTGATCAACTGAAAGAAGGCCGGTACCGTCCCGAGCCTGGTGATGCGCTCCGCCCGCAGCCATTCAGCGACCGCGAGCGGGTCGCGGCGCCGGTCCTCGGGCACGATGCACAGCGTCGCTCCGGCACACAGTGCGGCGAACATGTCGGAGTAGGCAGCGTCATAGGTGAAGGGGGCCCACTGCGCCACCCGGCCGCCCGGGCCGATTTCGTAGTACTCCCGTTCCCAGTCGGCCAGTTGAGTGAAGGTGGCGTGCGGCAGCACGATGCCCTTGGGAACACCTGTGGAGCCCGAGGTGTACACCAGGCACAGCGGGTCGTCACCCGTGACTGCAGCCCGCGGAACAGGAGCCAAGGATGACGTGTCAGGGACGGTCTCCGCCAGGGCCTGAACCGGTACACCGCCGAAGCTGCGGTCGGTCGGGTCCCACAGGTCCGGATGGGCGGTCAGAGCGTCCTGCGTGGCGAGGACACAGACGGGATCGGCATCCGTGAGCAGTTCGGACAGCCGAGGGCCGGGATCGCCGGGAGCGAGCGCGCAGAAGGCCGCTCCGGTCTTCGCCACCCCCAGCGCTGCGGCGGGCTGTATCGGTCCTGTGGGCAACAGGAGGGCTACGAACCGTCCCGGCTGCGCGCCCAGTTCGGCGGCCCGGCCCGCGATGCGGTCACTCCAGTCGTCGAGGTTCCCGTAGTCCACCGCAATGCCTTTGTGGCGCACCGCCACCGCGTCGCGATCGCGCCCGGCACGCCGCCGGAACACCTCGTGCACCGGCAGTGCGTAGTCGCGGCGTGCGGCGCCACGCGGCCGCACCGGCCGGGGATCCGGCTGCATGTCGTCCGTCAGGTCCACCGTGTCCAGGGAGCGGTGCGGGTCGTCGAGTCCGGCCGTCAGCAGGGCCAGCAGGTGGGTCACGAAGCGGCCGGCGGATGTCGGGCTGAACCGGCTGCCAGCGAACTCGAGATGTCCGTCCAGCCGGTCGGCGTACTCGTCGAGGGAGAGCGCCACCTCGTACTTGATCGCTCCCGTGTTCAATGGTTCCAGTCGGCCCCGGGCATCGCCCAGCGCGAGTTCGGCGGGCGGCGCGTCCTGCAGAGTCAGCGTCGCCTGGACCAGCGGTGTCCGGGCCGAGGAGCGGTCGAGCCCGAGACGGGACACCAACTGGTCCAGCGGGACGAGGGGGTGGTCGAGATCGCGAGCGAACGCGCAGGCGGTGCGGACGGCCAGTTCGGCGAAGGTGCAGGAGCCGGACAGATCCAGACGCACAGGAAGGAGGTTGGCCAACGAGCCGACCACCGCGTCGAGTTCTGGCCGGTCCCGGTTGGCCACCGGCACCCCGACGACCACGTCGTCCGCCCCGGTGCAGCGTCCCAGCAGCGCCCCGAACGCGGTGAGCAGCAGGGCGAAGGGGGTAACGCGCAGGTGTGCAGCCGTCTGCCGGAGTCGGGCGGTCAGCTCCTGCGGGAGCGAAGCGGGCAGCGAGCCATCCTGGCTCTGCTCCTGCTCGATGGGCAGATGCAGCACTCCCGAGTAGTCCTCAAGCCGGGTGCCCCAGTACGCGAGTTGCTCCGCACGCGCCGCCTCACCCGAGGGTGCGGTGGCAACGGTGGCGTACCGGGAGAAGCCGGCAGACATGGGGGGCGGGGCGGCCGCGATGCCGGTGTGGTGCGCATACAGCGCGGTGAGGTCGCGTAGCAACACGCCTGCGGACCAGCCGTCCACCGCGATGTGGTGGGCGCACAGAAGCAGTACGTCACCGCCATCGCCAAGACGCACCACGTGCACCCGCATCAGCGGCCCGGTGGACAGGTCGAACGGGCGGGCCGCCTCCGTCCGGGCCAGTGCCTCAACGGCGTCCTGCGCTTCGCCGCTCGTCTTGGGAGCGTCCAGCAGGGACAGCGGTACAGGGATGTGGGGTGCGGGCCACCATACCGGTCGGCCCTGGTGCAAGTCGCACCGGGCGGTGAGGATCTCGTGACGTGCGGCGAGGTCACGGAGGGTGGCTTCGAGTGCGGCGGTGTCCACCGGCCCGTCGAGGCGCACGCAGGCGGCCAGGTTGTAGGCGGGCGAGTCGGGGGCCAGCCGGTGCAGCAGCCACAGTTGGCGCTGCTGGTCGGTGAGCGGGACAGGTCCACCGGGCGCGGAGTCAGCCGCCGCCTCGGTCACGGGCGCGACGGCGTCGGCTGCCGCCCGCGCCAGGGCCGCCGGCGTAGGGTCCTGGTAGAAGGCGGCCAGCGACGGTGCGCCGCCCAGAGCAGCCCGCGCCCGGGCGAGGAGTCTGGTGGCGCCCAGCGAGTTGCCGCCGGCAGTGAGGAAGTCATCCGCCATGCGCACGCCTTCGGGGGCGATGCCCAGGGCCTCGGCCCACAGGTCAGCCACCGTGCGTTCGAGGGGGCCGGCCGGTTCGGCACCGGACGGTTCGGGTGTCGTGCCACGGGCCATGCGGACCAGGGCGGGGCGGTCGACTTTGCCGCTGGTGTTCAGGGGCAGTTCGGGCAGGACGACGAGGGTGCCGGGCACCACCGCGGTGGGCAGGCGTTGGCGCAGCCACTGCCGCAGCTGCGTCTGCAGATGCGTTTCGCCCCCGTCGGTGCCGGTCATCACGAAGGCCGCCAGGCGTGGCGGGCCCTCCGTGGCGCGGTCCGCCACCACGGCCGCGTGCCGTACCGCGGGATGGCCCTCCAAGGCCGCCTCGATCTCCCGTAGTTCGATGCGGTGGCCGAGGATCTTCACCTGTTCGTCGGATCGGCCGAGGATGACGATCCGCCCGTCGGGCAGATACCGTCCCAGGTCACCGGTGCGATAGACGCGGCCCCCGTGCGGGTTCACCGGATCCTGGACGAAGGCGGCGGCTGTGAGGTCGGGCCGGTTCCAGTATCCGGCGCTCACTCCGGCGCCGCCGATCAACACCTCGCCGACGCTGCCGGGGCGTACGGGCTGGTTGTCGCGGCCCAGCACGTAGCACACGGTGCGCCCCACCGGACGGCCCACCGTCACGGGCTCTCCCTTGGCGACGCGGCCGGCCGTGGACCAGATGGTCGTCTCGGTGGGGCCGTACATGTTCCACACTTCGCCGCACCACTCGAGCAGCCGGGCGGCCAGGCGGGCGTCCAGCGGTTCGCCGCCGCACAGCGCCCGCAGTCCGGGCCGGCTCGGCAGGACGGCGGAGTCCAGCAGGGCGCGCCACAGCGAAGGGGTGGCCTGCATCAGGGTGGCGCCGCTGTCGGTCAGCAGGGCCGCGAGTGCGTCGGCGTCACGCACCGTTTCACGGGGTGCGACCACGACCTGTCCGCCGACAGTCAGCGGCGCGAACAGTTCCAGCATGCTGATGTCGAAACCCACGGAGGTGACGGCCAGCAGGACATCGTCCGCTGCGATGCCGGGCTCACGGACCACGCTGTGCAGCAGGTTGGCCAGATTGCCGTGCGTCACGGCAACGCCCTTGGGCGTACCAGTGGATCCGGAGGTGTACATCAGGTAGGCGGGCTCCTCCGGGGCGGGCCCGTCCGGGTACGGCACGTAGCCGCCTTCGCCGTCGGCCAGAAGGGCGGCGGCGGCCAGTTCCGCGACCCCGCTGGGGATCTCGGGTGACGCGCTGTCCGGTCCGTCGATGATGACCGCCTTCGCCCCGCTGTCGCTGAGCATGTGCGCGACGCGCTCCGGGGGCAACGCCTCGTCGAGCGGAACCAGTACGGCCCCCGCCCGCCACACCCCGACCGCCAGCGGGACGAGCATCGCGTCGCGTCGCACGCGCAAGGCCACTCGGTCGCCGCGCCCCACCGCGTGCCATGCGGCCAGCCGGGCGGCCACCCGGTCGCCGACGGAGTCGGCCACGCCCCGGTTGAGCACCGTTCCCGGGGAGCGCACGGCGGACGCGGTCTTGTCCCGCAGCGCCATGTCCCGCAGCACCTCCGGTACGGCACCCCACGACGGAGGCTCCTGGGCGCAGGCGTTGAACTCCTCCACGATGCGCCGATGTTCCTGTCGCGTGAGCAACGGCAATCGGGTCAGGGGACGTTCGGCGTCCTCGACCACGGCGCGGAGCAGACACAGCAATGACCGGGCGAGGTCGTCCACCGTCGCGTCGTCGAGCGTTGCGGTCCGGTACTCCAGACTGAGATCCAGGGCGCCGGAGGGCCGGGGACGGACGAAGAGCGACAGGTCATGCTTGGCGGTGCCGCTGTGCGTCGACAGCGGGACGGCGCTGACTCCGGGCAGGTCGAGGGTGGTGGCCGGGCCGCTGTGAAAGGCGTACATCAGCTGGAAGACCGACTCCGCCTCGGAACCGAGGTCCTGGAGGACGAGGTCGAGCGGGGTGTCCCGGTGCCGCAGATCCTCCTTCAGGGTGGCCCTGGTTCGGCGCAGGGCCTCGCGGAAGGTCAACTGCGCATCGAGATCCGCCCTGTGGACCATCACGTTCAGGAGGGGGCCGACGACGCCGGCGAGGCCGGGGCGGCTCCTGGTGGCCACGGGCATGCCGACATTCAGGCTGTCTCTTCCGGTGCGGCGACCGACGACGGTGCAGAACGCCGTGAGCACCACGGTGGACAGGCTGGCCAATTCCGCACGCCCCAGCTCCGCGAGGCCGGCTGCCAGATCCGCCGGAACCGTGAACTCGTGCAGCGCGCCGCGTACTCGACCGCGACTCTCGTGCGGCGAGGTGTCAACGCCGGCCGGCGCAGCAGGAAAGTCCACCGCTGGGACCTCGGCGCCGAGGCGTCCGTGCCAGTACTGCAGGTGCCGCCCGGCGTCGAACTCCCCGTACTGCCAGGTCGCGTAGTCCCCGAGCCCGGGCGCGTCCGGCAGGGAACGCGACGGCGTCGTGTAGAGGGCCGCCACTTCGTCGAGAAACACGCCGAAGGCCCAGGCGTCGACCGCAATGTGGTGGGCTACGAGCAGCAGCACATGTTCGTCCGCCGCCACGCGGAACAGCAGCATCCGCGTCAGCGGGGCCCGGCTCAACTCGAACGGAGCGGTCGTGGCGGCATTGATCAGCTCGGCCAGTCGGCTTTCGCGTTCCGGGCCGGGCTGGTCAGTCAGATCGACCTGCTCCACCTGGGTGGGCGGAGTACCGGGAAACAGCTGCACCGGCTCGCCGTCGGGGCCGTCGACGACGCAGGAGCAAAGGGATTCATGCCGGCCGGTCACCTCGGTCAGCGCGCGCACCAATCGGTCAGCGTCGAGTGCTCCGCTCAGACGGAAGGCGGCGCTCTCGTTGTGCAGCGCGCTGCCCGGCCGTACCTGTTCGGCTCGCCAGATGGCCCGCTGCGCATACGTCAGCGGGGCCCAGCCGCTTTCCGGCCGCGTCGGAAGCGACCGCCCACCAGAACCCGGAACTCCTACCGACATGCGCATTCCATCAAATTCCTCAGTTCGTAGCCAACCCAGCACCAAGAATGCGCCAAAGCAGTCGATGAAGCTACCACGAATAAATGAACCGGAAATTTCTGGGACCACCGGGAAGCCCGCCGAAGGGCCGTCAACCCACGCCGACTGATCACGCTATCAAGGCCCCCTCGGCCCACCATAGGGCGATTTCCAGACAGCCAAGAAAGGGATGCAACCTACACAGAAACATCCCGGGGTCAGCCGCCTCACCTGCACATTTACCAACTTGACCACCAGCTTGATGACCATGGGGCACGTCTGGAAGAATCCGGATTCGAATGGCCGAGATTAGACGTTTAACCTTCAAATCAACGAAGGCGAAGATACGACTCCACAATTACCGGGGGTGCGGTTGACCCCGAGACCAGCACTGTCGGAAAATGACTTCACTGGATAGCCGACAGGTCACGTCGACTGCCTTTCCATTTCCTTGATCCAGTTTTCACTTCCCCCTCCTCGGAAGGTCATCCGAACATGACACATGCCGTTGATCCCGAATTCGATGTTGTCGTTGTCGGGGGCGGACCGGGTGGGTCATCGGCGGCGTCATTCGTCGCAATGCAAGGCCACCGGGTCCTGCTGCTGGAGAAGGAGGAGTTCCCCCGGCACCAGATCGGCGAGTCCTTGTTGCCGTCCACGGTCCACGGCATCTGCAAACTGCTCGGAGTGTCGGAGGAGCTGAGCCGGGCCGGGTTCGTGGTCAAGCACGGCGGCACCTTCCGCTGGGGCTCCAACGCCGAGCCGTGGTCGTTCGACTTCGCGCTCTCCCCCAAGTTCGCGGGCCCCACATCCTTCGCCTACCAGGTCGAGCGCATGAAGTTCGACAAGCTGCTCCTCGACAACGCCCGCCGCAAGGGGGTGGAGGTGAGGGAGCGCAGCACCGTCATCGACGTCCTGGAGGACAGCGGCCAGGTCTGCGGGGTCGCCTACGACGACGAACACGGCGTACGGCGCGAGGTCCGCGCGCGGTTCGTCGTGGACGCGTCCGGCAACCAGAGCCGACTGCAGGGGCGCATCGGCGGTCGCCGCCAGTACTCACCGCTGTTCCAGAACATCGCCCTGTTCGGCTACTACGAGGGCGGCAAGCGGCTGCCGGCACCCAACTCGGGCAACATCACGTGTGTCGCCTTCGACTCGGGATGGTTCTGGTACATCCCGCTGAGCGACGAGCTGACCAGCGTTGGAGCGGTGATACGCAGAGACCAGGCCGACCGGGTGCGAGGCGACCGCGCCGAGGCCCTGTCCGCCCTCATCGACGAATGCCCGCTGGTGTCGGACTACCTGTCCGAGGCCCACCGAGTGCAGAGCGGGCCGTACGGCGAGGTCCGTATCCGCAAGGACTACTCCTACCTCCATGATTCGTTCTGGCGTCCGGGCATGGTCCTCATCGGCGACGCAGCGTGCTTCATCGACCCGCTGTTCTCCTCCGGTGTCCATCTCGCCACCTACAGCGCCCTGCTGGCAGCGCGCTCCATCAACACCGCGCTGCGGGGGGAAATTGACGAGCAGGAGTGCTTCACCGAGTACGAGGCGCGCTACCGCAAGGAATACCAGCTCTTCCACGACTTCCTGGTTGCCTTCTACGACGTCAACCGGGACGAGCAGCAGTACTTCGGCGAGGCCAAGCGAGTCACCCAGAACACCTCGCCGGGAGCCGAGGCCTTCGTCGAGCTGGTCGGCGGTGGAGCCTCCGACGAAGGTGCGCTGGTATCGAACGCATATCGGGCCCAACGCAAGGCGGAACTGCTCGACCACGTCCCGCGGATGCACTGGGAAGGGCACCGGATCCAGCTGCAGGCCACTTTCGGCGAAGCCGTCGGAGACGTTCCACTGCGTGAAGGCGGCCTCGTGGAGACTGACGACGGCATGCACTGGGCCAGGAGCGCCTCTCAGCCGGCTCCTCTGACATGACGACCCATCAGGTATGGTCGCTCTTTCTCTCACTTGCCGCCCTCACGGTCCTCACCTCGGTCTTTGGCGCCGTCGCCCGCCGCCTTCGGCAACCGGCGGTCGTTGGTGAGATCCTGGCCGGGGTGCTGCTCAGCCCGTCGCTGCTGGGCGGATCCATCGGCTCGGTTCTTCTGCCGACCGACATCCGCCCGCTGCTGACCGCACTCGCCGATCTCGGCCTGGCCCTCTTCCTGTTCGCAGTCGGTCAGGAGGCGCACGCCGCCCGGGAGCGCGGCACGGAACGCATCGTCCTGGGGGTGTCATTCGGTTCCCTGGCTCTCTCCTTCATCGGCGGGGTGCTGCTTGGGCTCGCCCTGATCGACGCCAACGGTTCTCCGAACCGGACGGGCTCGGTCGTCTTCCTTGGCGTGGCCATGTCGGTTACTGCCCTGCCCGTGCTCGCCCGGGTTCTCGACGACCACAACCTGGAGCGCACTCGTGTGGGTGGGATCGCCCTGGCCAGTGCCGCGGTGACCGATCTGGCCGCATGGCCACTGCTGGCGTGCGCTGCCTCCATGGCGGGTCACGCAGGGCAGTGGCGGATCGCACTCGCCCCTGTCTATCTGCTGCTGATGCTCTTCGTCGTCCGGCCGGCCCTGCGCGCACTGCTCACCCGCGCGAACAGTCGCCGGCACTCCACCGGGTCCCTGGTCGTCCTCGTCTTCGGCGGGCTTCTCCTGTCGTGCGCGGCCACCGAGTGGATGGGGATCCACTTCATCTTCGGGGCGTTCCTGTTCGGCGCGGTGGTACCCCGCGGGCTGTCACGAGCTCAGGCATCGGTACTCCGGAACAGCCTGACGGGCACCGGCCAGCTGCTGCTGCCCGCGTACTTCGTCCTGGCGGGCATGCGCGTCGACTTCTCGCACACCACGTGGCGAAGCCTGGGCGAACTCGCTCTGATACTCACGGTCGCCGTGGCCGGCAAGTCGGTCGGCACCTACGCAGCGGCCCGGGCACACGCCGTACCCAGGCTGCAATCCACCGTGCTGGCCACCCTCATGAACACCCGCGGGCTCACCGAGATCGTCATCCTCACCACCGGGCTCCAACTCAGTCTGATCAGCCCCGAGCTGTACTCCCTGATGGTCGTGATGGCGCTGACCACCACCGCGATGAGCGGGCCGGTGCTGCACCTGCTCGGCCGCCGCACCGGCCTTGGCATGCAGGCCCTTGGCGACTTCCCGGGGCCGGCACGCCGGGCCCGCGCCGACGCGTCCGAGGCCACTACGGGGTGAACTCGAAGTAGTTGTCGTGCGGGTAGTCGAACCCCGCCCGCTTGAAGCGTTCCCGCGGGGCGGGGAAGCCCGCCTTCAGGTACTCGTTCAGAAAGTACCGGCCCCCCTCGGAGTCGATACCAAGGCGGTCCGCCAGCTGGTCACCCGACGTGGCCGCCTGCCGGGCCCGCACCATCACCGCGTCGGTCAGTCCGCTGCCGTCCGACATCCGGCTCTTGCCCCGGGATGTGATGTACTCCGGAAGCCGGTCCTTGCAGGCTTCGCGCAGCACCCACTTGTCCACGCCGCCGCGGAGCTTCAAAGCCATCGGCAGCCGGTAGCCGAACTCCAGGACGTAACGGTCCAGGAACGGCACCCGGGTCTCCACCGAGTGGTGCATGCTCATACGGTCCACCCGCTGCAGGTCCGTGCGGTACAGGTTGTGCGTCCGGTACCGCATGAGCTCGGCGGGTTCGGGGTGCGTCTTGAACAGCTCATATCCAGCGAGAACTTCGTCGCTGCCCTCACCGCACATCGCAACCTTGAAGCCGTGCTCCCGCACCGCCTGGTACCCGAAGTAGGTGACGCACGAGTCCATCACGTCGATCGCCTCGAAGAGCTCCACGCCCTGGATCACAGTGGGCACGATCTCCGCGATCGCGTGCCGGTCCAGGTACCTGACCACGTGGGGAATGCCGAGCTCGGCGCAGTACCGTTGCGCCACCTCGACGTCGGCCGCGCCCTCGTATCCCACGGTGAACGCCGTCACTCGGGGGTGGAACCGGCATGCCGCCTCCAGAACCGCCGCACTGTCGATGCCCCCGCTGAACAGGACCGCGAGCGGCAGGTCGGTGGCCGTCTGCTTGCGCACCGCGGCGTCGAACAGCTCCCGGTAGTGAGTTACCGCCTCCAGGTCCGAGCAGCCGGGAGGGTCGGTCCTCAACTCGAAGTGCCGTACCGGCTGTTTTCCGTCGACCAGGTACGTGCCGGGCGGTACCTCTTCGATCCGGTCCGCGACACCGATCAGGCACTTCTGCTCGGATGCGAAGTAGTGCGCGCCGTCCCGCACCGCGTGGTACAGCGGTTTGATTCCGATGTGATCACGCGCCGCCAGGAACGTACCGGTGCTCCGGTCGTGCAGGACGAAGGCATACATCCCGTCCAGACGGCCCACGAACGACTCCCCCCACTCCAGGTAGGCGAAGATCAGAACCTCGGTGTCGGACATGGTGCGGAACTTGTGCCCGAGCCGTTCCAACTCGTCTCTCAGCAGCTCGTGTTCGTACAGCTCCCCGTTGAAGACGACCTCGACGAGACCCTCGGCGTCGCACTGCGGCTGGCGGCCGCCGTCACGGTCGACGATCGCCAACCGGTTGGTTCCGAGCGCAATACCGGGGCGGGCCAGGCGTTCCGCGAAGCACTCCGCGTCACCGCGGTGCCTGATTTGATCGAGCATGCTAGCCAGTTGCTCGTCCCGGCGGACGACGGCTTCGGGTGATTCGTCGTTGATCCGAGCATCGATGATCGCGGCGATTCCGCACAAGGGTCTGCCCACACTCCTGCAGGTCAGGTCTGACAGGAAAACTTTCAGTGCACTACAGGGGAGATCCATTCCAACGTCTGATCAGGCAACCGCTCCATGTTTCGGCTGCCGTCGGTACGTTCAACAACGGTGAAACCGTGGCGTGCGTAGAACTCGCGTGCACCCGCGTTGAGCTCGAAGACATGCAGGATCAGTCGCCCTCGGCTGTTCCGCTTCACCTCGTCCAGGAGAAGCGTGCCGACCCCCCGGCGCAAGACGTCCGGCCGCAGATACAAATGCTCGAGCAGATCGCCGTCGAGGGCGGCGTAGCCGAGCAGTTCGCCGCCGCGCACGGCCACCCAGGTGCGGCACTCTTTCAGGATTACTTCTTCCACCCAGGCCGTCACTTGCCCGTGATCACGCTTCTGCGGCGGCAGGTACGGCATGGTCGCTGCCCGAGACGCCATGTGGATACGCGCGATGTCCGCCGCATCCGGGACTCCTGCGGCTCGGATCTGCACTAAGTCCTCGGTAATCACATGCACACTCTACCCACGAGATCACCTGCGAACCCGGTGATTCCGGAGTCTGCCTCCTCACCACGACAGCGTCCACCACCGGCTCTGGGCTTGTGACGGGTTCACCACACGCTTGCCCAACCTCCCCGCTGAATAGGTCCAGCCCCAGCGGTGCCGCCGCGCCGGCCTCGACGAACCGGGCCCAGGCTGGCGCCGTTCGCCTCACCGGTTCGCAGGCTCAGGCCGATGCCAGGGGTACATAGCGACCGAGGCAAGCGCGGCGATCCCCGGCGCAGTGGGAGGTCGAAGCCCGCGAACCGGCCGAGACGCAACGCCTGGTCCTCGCCGCCGTCGCCCCGTACATCGACCGTCAGGTCCTCGCTAGGCAGATCGTCCCAAGAAGATGACCAGAGCCGCGCCCTGTCCGGCTTGGTGCAGTGGGGCGCGGCGGGTGGGCGAGGCGGAACATCGTTCTAGTACTGCACCGGGGCCTGGGCGGCTTGGGCGAAGTGCATGACGACGGCCTTGGCTCCGGCGGCAACCTCATCGATCAGGGCGTTGCTGCGCGGGTGCGTGGGGTGCTTCATCGCCCAGAGCATGGAGAACTGGATGATCTGGTCGACGTCGCTCGGGCGCAGCAGGATCGCCTGGCCCGTGTGCAGCGGCTCGGGGGACTTGTACTGCCACAAGCGGTAGAAGCGCCCGTCCTCATCGTTGAAGCCCAGGTGCCGGTCGCCGTGGGGGTTGATCAGACTGGTCGTGAAGGGCAGGTCCTTCGGGCCCGGCTGCCAGGGCTGTTCCTGCTGGCTCAACATGTCCTCCGTTGGCGTGCGGTGACCACAACAGACCCGAGTGTGGCAGTGCCGGTCGGAGAGGGGCGGGCCTTCCGGCCAATTCACCTAATCCGCACGGGCGTTGCAACCAGCCGGCGCCCCGCACGAGACGAGGCTCCGGGTGGATGGTGGTGCGGTGTCCGGGGCTGTTGACGGCAGTCCCGGACGCGCCTACTTGTTCTTGCTTCCCGCAGTCGTGTCGGCGGCGTCTTTCCGCAGCCGGCGCACGGTCCGCCGGGACATCCGGGCGCGGAGGGCGACCTCGCTGTCGCTGCGGCCCCAGCCGATCGCCGCGGTGGCCAGGGTCCGGAGCTCGGCGCGCTTCGTCCCCAGCTCCTCCTCCGCGTATGCGATGTCGGCCTCCTCCATGCTCGCGGCGTCTGCGCCGACCACCGCCAGGCGGTCCCAGTCCCGGGCGCGCAGCTGGGCCCGGTACTCGTGGGCCGCCTCCCGCACGTGCAGCAGGCGCCACCCCCGGCGTGCGGCGTGCTCCTCCTCGCGGTGGGCCCAGTATCCACTTCGGTGTCCCGGGACGCTCGTACTCGGCGTGAGCACCACCATGTACGCCGAATGTACGGTGAAGGTACGCCTCTGCTCCCGGGTGCTTTACCAGACTTGCTGCCAAATGCCTCGGCGAACCACGCAGCAACCGCGGCGAGCGGTGGCGATCCGTTCGACGTGCTTCCTCGGCACCCTCAGATGCCCTTCGCGCTGGTAGTACTGCTTGGCGGCCTCGTAGTTGAGGGCCCATTTGTCGGCCTGCCAACGGCGCGGCTTGAGTCCCTCGTCTTCGACTGCGGGTTGGATGCCGAGGACGTGTTCGCACAGCCATGACCTGCCTCCGCTCCCCGCTCTGCAGGACCTGCCTCCGCTCCCCGCTAGTGCCGGGCCGCGAACTGGTGCCTCACTCAC
Organism: Streptomyces sp. NPDC037290; assembly: GCF_055603245.1. NCBI lineage: Bacteria > Bacillati > Actinomycetota > Actinomycetes > Kitasatosporales > Streptomycetaceae > Streptomyces > Streptomyces sp. NPDC037290. Next base: position 67,818 of record NZ_JBVJVZ010000018.1, read on the forward strand.
CGCGCCTGGTAAGGCGTCCGGCCGCGTCGAGGCGCGCGAGGCGGTCGTGATCCCTCTCGGCCCACCGCCGCACCCGGCCGGCATCCAGCGCGGTGCCGTGGCCGACGTGCAGGCGGGCGGGGTTGAGGGCGAGCATCTCGCGCAGGCTGGCGAGGTTCTGCCGTGGGTCGTCGTGGAAGGGCGGATTGGCGGGCCTGCCGGGGATGAGGCCCATGAAGGAGCCGGCGACCAGGTCGCCGGCGACGAGGTCGCCGTCGTCGGTGAGGACGGAGACCGATCCGGCGGTGTGGCCGGGGGTGGGCATGACGCGCGCCGCGAGGCCGAAGTCTTCCAGGCTCGTCTCGCCGCGGACGAGCACCGCGGGCTCGAACGGCTCGGCCCGGACATGGAGGTTCCGGTTGCGGGCCATGAGACGGCCCATGGGGCCGGTGGGCAGATACGGTTCGCGGACCCGGCCCGAGCGGTACGGTCCGAGGTCGGCGATGTGGCCGGCGAGGGGCGCGCCCGTGAGCCGGTGCAGTTCGGCGGCGGAGCCGAAGTGGTCGATGTGGCCGTGGGTGATGACGATCAACGCGACATCAGCGGGATCGACGACCGAGGGCGGTGACCTGGTCGTGGATCTTCTGGCCGCTACCGGGGGTTCCGGCGTCGACGATGACGGGGCGGCGGCCGAGCAGCAGGTAGGCGTTGATGTTGTGCCGGCCCATGACCGGGATCGGGACGACCTTCGTGCGGGACACGGTTCTCCTTTGGAGTGTGCTGGTCGATGTCGCGTGCGGGCATGGCGAAGCACGGCCGGTGCGCGAGCGCGCCCGGTGGCCGGCAGGCGGTGCGGGTGGTGAGGGTCAGAAGCGGCGGCGGTACTCGGCCGGGGTGGTGCCCAGCCGCCGGCGGAAGACGCGGTGCAACGTCTCCACGGAGCCCAGGCCACTGGCGGCGGCGACCTCCGGCAGGCTGCGGTCGCTCTCCTCCAGCAGCCGCCGGGCGGCCTCCAGCCGGGCCGCCTCCACATAGGCAGCCGGTGTCCTGGAGGTGCGCTGATGGAACAACCGGGTGAAGTGGCGCGTGCTCAGGTGCGTGCGGGCCGCCAGGGCTTCGAGGGACAGGTCCTCGGCAAGGTGCTCGGCGATCCATCTGCGCAGCTCATCGATCCGGTCGTCCGAGGAGCCCTGGACGGACAGCGGCACACTGAACTGGCTCTGCCCGCCGGAGCGTTTGACGTACATCACCATCATCCGGGCGGTCGCGAGTGCGACGTCCTGGCCGTGGTCCTCGGCGACCATGGCCAGCGCCATGTCCATCCCCGAGGTGACGCCGGCGCAGGTCCACACTCGCCCGTCCCGTATGAAGATCGGATCGGGATCGACCCGGACGCTGGGGTGTTCGGCGGCCAGTCGGCCCGCGGTGAGCCAGTGCGTCGTGGCGGCCCGGCCCTCCAGCAGTCCCGCGGCGGCCAGCAGGTGCGCCCCCGCGCAGACCGACCCGGTCCGCCGGGCCCGGGGTGCCGCACGCGGCAGCCAGCCGGTGACCTCGTGGTCGATCACCGGCTCCACGCCGCCGTCTACGAGCTCGATCGCCCCCGTCACCAGCAGGGTGTCGATCGGGCCGACCACGTCGTCGAAGGCCAGGTCGGCCATCAGCCGGACGCCGCTGGAGGTGGTCACCGGGGCGCCGTCGGCCGTCGCGATCCGCACGAGGTAGCCCGGCCGGTCAGCTCCTGCGACCCGGGAGGCGACGGAAAACACCTCGGCCGGTCCGGTGGCGTCCAGCAGCTCGATGCCGGGAAAGGAGACGATCACAACGCGGTGCGGTTGGGGCATGCCCCGATCATTCCGCCCGATCCGGCATGGCTGCAGAGACCAGGATCTGTCATATCAGGCCATCGGGAAGGGTGGCCGACGGCAAGGCCAGAGCGTTCGAGCAAGCTGGATCCCGATCCGGGCGCCTCCTGACCGTTGGACCACTGCGCCCTCACGGCCCGGCGCGACGGGTGGTGGACAGCGCGGATCGCCGCCTCGGTATCGACGAGGAGTGGATCGAACGCCGCTCCGGCATCCGGTCGCGTCGCTACGCGGCCCCGGAGGAGATTCTTCACCCCATGGCCGTGTGCGCCGGCCGTTGTCTGCTGCCGGATCCGTACGCGGCCGTCGTCCTCGGCTCTGCTGAGTGCCCGCATCCAGCTAGTAGCTGTCGTAGCCGGGGGTACCGTTCGGCCGGTAGACGCCGACGACGGTGCCGCTCTTCGTCGTGGAGACGCTGACCGGCTCCAGCGCGGTGGGGATTGCCCCGTCGGCGAACAGCCGCTTGCCGGTGCCGATGATCACCGGATGGATCGTCAGCCGGTACTCGTCGACGAGGCTGTGGTGCATGAGGGTCTGGGCGAGGTCGCCGCTGCCCACGACGTTGACGTTGCCGCCGTCGGACGCTTTCAGCTTGCGTACGCCATCGACGATGTCGCCCTGCAGCAGCGTGGAGTTCTGCCACTCGACGGATGTCAGGGTCCGAGACGCGACGTACTTGCGCATGCTGTTCATCCGATGGGTGAACGGATTGTCGGGATCGGCGGTCGGCCAGTACGACGCGAAGATCTCGTACGTCTTGCGGCCGAGCAGCATCGCGTCGCAGGGCTCGTACCAACCGGCGATCGCCGTGCCGACCTCGTCGTCGGACACCGGTTTCTGCCAGCCGCCGTGCTCGAAGCCGCTCTGAGTGTCCTCGTCCGGACCGCCTGGCGCCTGCATGACGCCGTCCAGCGTCAGGAACGTACAAATGATGATCTTGCGCATGGTGCGCTCCCTTCGTCGACGGGTAGACCGCGCAACCACCGGAAACTCATCGGCAGACCTTCCGCAGAGCAGCACCAGAGCCGTCGTCGGAACAGCCCGGCTGCGAGTGCGGGTACCTCTTGGCCGACAAGAGCGGGGTCTGGTCCGCAGATGTGCGCACCAGACCCCGCGCTGGTGGGTTGTGATGGTTGCTCGTGGGGCAGGGCGCCTGCTGGTGCGTCATCTAGGAGCCGACCTGTTCCGGGGTGCTCAGTCGCGCAGGACAAGCAGGGCCCAGCCGCGGCCGGCTGGATCGAGTGATCTGATCGCGGCGGTGAAGAGGTCTGCGGGTCAGCGGTAGGAAAGCCGTCCTCGGCCTGTCACCGGGCAGCGGTCAGCTGCCGGCGTGAGGCACCGACAGAGGTCCTCTGCCAGGACCGATTCCGTGGTTGGCACTCATCAGTGCCCACACTCGCAGAGATCATTCCCCGGCGTGCCAGGATCCGCCTTGCGTGCCGCCTGGCCCGCCGCCCGGTATCGAAGACGAAGAGCATTCGGATACCAACCGTCCCACCGCTACGCGGACGCAGCTCCCGCACGTTCCCGTAACGGCTCTTCTCGATCGCCGACCGTCGGGCGGCGGAGCGCCATCCGGACCGGCGTCTCCTACCAGCGCGGGCTACATCGTGAGGGCCGATCCGGAGGGAAACGAGTTCTGCGGGGACTGAACGACGGGGAACTTCACGCCGGTGAGGTCTTCGGAGACGGCCCACAGCCGCTGTTGGACGGCTACCTCGTACGACTCCGGGCTGGAGGTGACCAGTCGGGGGTGGCCCTTGACCTCGTTGCGCCCGCCGGGACCGTAGTACTGGCCGCCGAGCGCGCCGGGGTCGGTGGCGGCGCGCAGGGTGGGCAGGGCGCCCATGGCCGGCGTCTGGGTGATCAGCGGCGCGAGCCAGATGACGGGCAGGCGGAGCGCGGCGGGGGTGTTGCGGACGAGGTCGGTGTTGGACACGCCGGGATGGGCGGCGACCGCGACGGTGGTGCCGTGCGCGGCGAGCCGGCGCTGCAGCTCGTACGTGAACATCAGGTTGGCCAGCTTGGACTGACCGTAGGCGGCGGCCCGGCTGTACGACCGCTCCCACTGCAGGTCGTCGAAGTGGATCGCGGCCCGGATGCGGTGGCCGGTACTGCTGACCGTCACCACGCGCGAGCCGGGCACCGGCAGCATCAGGTCAAGCAGCAGCCCGGTGAGCGCGAAGTGGCCGAGGTGGTTGGTGCCGAACTGCATCTCGAAGCCGTCGGCGGTGGTCTGCTTCGGGGTGTACATCACGCCGGCGTTGTTGATCAGCAGGTCGATCCGGTCGAGCCGGGAGTGCAGCGCCGCCGCCGCGGTCCGCACGGAGTCGAGCGAGGTCAGGTCCAGCGCCTGCACGGTCACGTCGCCGGTCATGCGGGCCGCGGCCCGCACGCCCTTCTCGACGTTGCGCACGGCGAGCACCACGGACGCCCCGTGCTCGGCGAGCGCCTTGGCGGTCTCGTACCCCAGTCCGGTGTTGGCCCCGGTCACCACGGCCACCCGCCCGCGCTGGTCCGGAATGTTCGCTGTCGTCCACTTCTCGCCCATGTCAGGCTCCCACCCAGGTAACGTACCGGAGGTATCTTGTATCGTCGACATTAAAGTACCTTCGGTACGTTGTCAACGTACCGAAGGTACCTAATCTAGACTGGGGAGCGTGACTTTCCAGCGGGCGCGAACCGAAGAGCAGCGGGAGATCCGCCGACGGGCGATCCTCGACATGGCGTCGGCGATGCTCGACGAGATGCCTGTGGCCGCGGTCACCCTGAACGAGCTCAGCCGCCGGGTGGGCCTGGCGAAGCCGAACGTGCTGCGCTACTTCGAGTCCCGCGAGGCGGTGCTGCTGGAGCTGCTCGACCGCTATCTACGGGAGTGGCTGACGGAACTGGCAGGGGAGTTGGCCGCCGGCATCGACGAAGACCTCCCCATGTCCGAGCGAGCGGCAGCGGTGGCCGAGATCCTCAGTCGCTCGCTGTCCGGCCGAATGGTGCTGTGCGAGCTCTTCGGCGCACAGGGCAGCGTCCTGGAACACAATGTCTCCGTCGAGGTCGTAGCACGCTACAAGCGCGCCTCCCTGGACCGCCTGACAACCATGACCGCCCTGCTCCGGACGTACCTGCCCGAGCTGGGCGAGAACGCAACACTGTTCAGCCTGCAGACCATGGTCATGGCCGGCGCGCTGTCGGCGTACAGCACGCCCCCACCCAGCCTGCAGGCGGCCTACGAGGCCGAGCCCGACCTGGCCCGCTTCCACCTGGATCTGAAGGACTACCTGAAGCAGGCCCTGACCGCAACCCTCCTGGGCGTGCTACCCCGCCGCTGACCAGCGTTGCACCGAACAGTCCGAAACCTCTGCACCCCTTGAGCCGACCGTCAAGCGCACCGGACCTGGCCCCTACTCGGATTCGGCGGGTGCTCGAGAGGCTTTGAGTCGGCCGGCGACATAGCTGGCTCGGTCTCCCCCCTTGAGCTTGTGCCCGTTGTGGGCTGTGCCGTCGGCGAGGCCGAGGAGATCGGCGAGCACCTTCCAGTGGACGGCGCCGACCATGACGCGCCAGGCCCCGTTGCGGACCTTGCTAATGCTGGCGATGCCCAGGCGAGTCACTCCTCTCTGCAGAGTGTGGGAGGCCATGGGCTGATCGGGTCGGAGGCCGGGGAAGAGGTAGGGCGTCTCGCGGGACCTGAGCAGGACGGCCAGCAGGCGTCGTTCGTTGACCAGATGGTGAACCAATGCCGACAGCCGCGGCCCCAGCCAGAGCGGGAATCGTCCGAGTCGGAGACCGAGGACACCCGGCCCCTCAGGGTGAACCAGAACGTGGCCGGTCATGAGGCTCACAAGCCGATCAGCTCGCAGCCCGTATCGCAGTACGAGAACAGCCAGCGACACGGTCGGTGATGTGCTCGGACTCGTCGGTCTCCAGGCGGAGAGCGGTGAGGATCCGGTCGGCATCGCTCATGATCGCCCGGTCGACGGTCCTGGTCGCGGTGGCGATCGCGACGTTCTGAGGGATCAAGTGGGAGGTGGCGGCCCAGAGCACGAAGGAGCGGGCCTGGTTCTGGCGGGGCTTGTTTGCGATCAGCCATCGGTTGCCGAGGGTCTGGGTGACGCTGTCGAGAGTGCTGCCGCGACGGCGGATGTGGGTGAGCAACACATGTGCCGTCTGCAGCTTGCGGCGCAGATGCTCGCGCTGGAACCGGTTGAGACCGGCCCGTTCGAGGCGGTGGTCAGCGAGGGACATGAGATGCCAGCGTGCGTATCGCGCAAGGACAGCCTTGTCGTGCAGGTCCGTCACCTCGTCGAGGCATACCTTGATGGCACGCTTGAACTGGGCCAGCTGCTCCTCGCGCGGTTCCAGCACCTCAGCCAGCACCAGCAGTCCGCATAGGTGCTGGACAGACGCTGTTTGCCGCAGGGCGTCCGGGGTGTCGTGTGAGCATTCCAGGTCACCTCTGGCCATCGCCCGGATCAGCTGACCGCCGGGCCGTCGCAGCAGGTAGAGGGCCAGGGAGCACGGCTGCTCGTACTGCTCCAGGACTTCGGCCAGCGGGGCAAGCTGGGGCGAGCGCTGGCCGTCGGGGTCGGCGAACGTCTCGTCGAGCTCCTGCAGAGCCCGACAGCGGGGGCACTGACCGTGCAGGAGTCTGCCCATCGCGCTGCAAGTCGGGCAGCGGTAGGCGAAGTTGACTCCGGCGCACTCCGGGCAGATCGGACCTCCCTCCTCCTGGCGAAAGACGGCCGCCAGCCGACCGCATCGGTGGTAGTCAGCGTGGGTGAAGCGGACCTCGTCGACGCAGGGCAAGCAGACCGCTCCTTGCGGCCAGCGACGCTCGGCTCTGGCGAGCGTCCCTCAGCAGCCGCAGGGGACACTCGTGCCCCGTAGCACGAGACGCAACGTGGTATGCCGTCCCAGCTCGGCATCGGCATGGACGGATTCTGACCGCAGTCGACGCAGGTGGGACCGGGGCGAGCGTGCTGCCAACAGGCCGAGCACCACGGTCCGCGGGCGTCACGGGCGGTGACCACCTTCGTGATGCCGCAGCCGGGGCACGGTCGCGCGCAGTCGCGACGACGGCAGTTGTCGCACCACGGCTGACCCTCGGTGTCGCGAAAGGCGACCGGCATGCTCCGGCGACAGATGCGACATGGCTCGCGAGGCCGCATCTGCTGGGTGCAGGCCCGGCAGACCCCGGTGCTCAAAACGCCGATCTTGCGGTGTTTGCCGCAGCGCGGGCAGAGCACGATGGGCGCCCGCCGGTTGTTGCACTTCTCGCAGAGCGGTCCGTCGTCTGCGATCCGCTCCACGGCTTTCATCCCGCCACCGTCGACGCACTTGTGCCGCGGCCGATCACCGCGATGTTCCCGCTGGTAGCAGGCACTGCAGACCGGGCTCCCGTCCTCCTCGCGGGCGGTGATCGTTCGGGTCATGCCGCAGCGGGAGCACGGCTCGGCGAGCGCCCGCTTGCGACAGGTTTCGCACCAGGCACCCTCTTCGGTGTGAGCCGAGGCCACGACCATGCGACCACAGAGCCAGCACGCCTCGGCCGGATTCCTCGCCCGGCAGAGCTGGCACCAGGACCCTTTCTGCACCTCGGCGCGCAGTACGTCGAAGCGCAGGCCGTAGCGTTCGGCCGGGCGCTGGGCGAGTTCGCGGACGCCCGGCCACTCGGACTCTTCACCCAGATCGATGTGAATCACGACGACCTTGTGGAGGCAGCCCGCCTTCTTGGCCCAGGCTGCGATGCGGTGCAGCATGACCAGCGAGTCCTTGCCAGCGCCGGCCTGCACCAGGATGGCGTGCGCGGCGTCCATCATCTCCAGCGGGACGTCGGCGAGTCCGTCCAGCAGGCCTGCGGCGATCTGGTCGCGGCTGGTTGCTCGGGCGCGGCCGCTGGCGTGCCGGGCGTACGAGGCACAGGGCATCTCCCTGCCGCAGGCAGGACGAACACGGGTGTGGTTCCCCACCGGCTCCGGCGTACAGCCGACAGAGATCCCGGAGCCCGGCTCGCTGTCCGGGCCAGGGGTCGCGCCTGACTCAAGACCCGCGCACCGGCCCCGCAGACGGGAGGAGCAGGGTTCCACTGCTGAGTCTGCGGGGCCGGTGCATGACTCACGTACCCTGCGGCACGTCCGATAAGCCCGTTCCCTCCCCACCACCGCCAGAGCGTCTCTTTCACGCCAGTGGGCCCGGCCGTGCCGGCCGGGCCCACTCATTGCTCGCGCGTGTCACGCTCCTCGCGCCGGGGGTCTTTCGTCTACCAGCGATACCAGCGGCCCCTGCGGCCTCCGCTGTCCGCGGAGCGGACGACGAAACCGAGCAGCCACACGATGAGCACGATCACTGCGATCCACCACAGCGCCTTCAGCGCGAAGCCCGCGCCAAAGAGGATCAGGGCCAGCAGAAGAACCAGAAGCAGGGGAACCATCTCTATCAACCTCCTGGCCACCGGGTGCCCTTACTTCAGCCCTACAAGCCCACAAAATAGGAGTTACTTCCAAGCAAGGAGGGGCATGTGCGCGCCGCACGTCGTGGACGGTTCCCGCTTTCTCGTGCCTCACGCACCGCCGACACGCAGCGCGTATCACTCAAAGCGATGCCGTGGCCTTGGATTCTCCGGGATCGTTACGGGGTCGCGCGTACAGCCGACGCCCGAGACCGGCAGCCGAGGGAGCTCAGCCCCGCGACCGCCATCGAAACGGCCGAGCTCAGGCCGAAGAGCGCGCCACCGGCAAGGAGGAACTGAACAGGCGCCAGCGCAGGCAAGGCCGTGGACGACGTGCAGGAGGCCGGCGCGACGCTGTGCATGAATCACGTTCTCGGAAGTGAGTGACGCCATCGCTCCCCGCGGGAGCAGTCGCCTCGCACAGTGGCGGGCCGTTGGTGGTTCGTTTCTCCGGTGAACCCCCACCCGCCATCCGGGAGTTGCCGCTGACGGTACATCCGCACCGGCGCGTTAGGGCCGCTACCTGTCTTGACCAGCTTCATTGCCGATCGAGAGAGATGAGCGCATGCGTCCGTTCCACGCGAAGCTTGCCCTGGTCAGCGCGGCGATCGCCGCGCTGCTCGCCCCCGTCGGCTCCGCTCCCGCGGCTGCGGCCGCAGCCGCAGCGCCCGCCACCCACGTGGCCGGTGCCTCGAACGTGCGCAGGGATCTTCCCGAGCCGCCGCCGGCCGAGGTGGCCGCAAGGAACTCGGTGAACTTACCGTCGCCGCACCACACCCGATGGCCGGCTACTCGCGCTCGAAGTTCCCCCACTGGATCACCCAGTACGGCACCCTGCGACACCCGCGAGGTCGTCCTCGCCCGCGACGGCCAGGACGTCGACCAGGACGAGAAGTGCCGCGCCATCTCCGGCGTCTGGTACAGCGCCTACGACGGGAAGGTCTTCACAAGGTCGTCCACCGAGGTCGACATCGACCACGTCGTCCCCCTCGCCAACGGCTGGCGCTCCGGCGCCGATGACGTGGACCACCGCCAAGCGCCGCCAGTTCGCCAACGACCTCACCAACCCCCGGCTGATCGCCGTGTCCGCGAGCTCGAACCGGCAAAAGGGGCGATCAGCCCCCCGTTGCCGTTTTCGTGGCTCCGCAATGGGGCCTCCGGCCTTCGGGTTCGGCATGACTCCCCCCTTGTTGTTGATGATCCCGGGGGGTGGTGTCACCGGGCCCGGAGGCATCGACGGACCGCTGATGAGGGGCTTGAGCACAGGCTGCACCCGAGCCGGAAGAGCTCTCCGTAACGTGGATGTGGCAGCTCGGTGCCGAGGCAAGGCCGGACGAATGTGATGGAGGGGCCTGCGCGTGATCGACACCGGTGACATCGACGTCTTCCTCGGCCTGGACGTAGGCAAGGGCGAACGCCACGCCACCGCCGTCACACCGGCCGGGAAGAAAGCCTTCCACAAGCGGCTACCCAATGCCGAACCCAGGCTCCGCGACCTCTTCGCGAAACTGCAGGCCAAGCACGGAACAGTGCTGGTCGTCGTCGACCAGCCGGCCTCGATCGGCGCCCTGCCGCTGGCAGTCGCCAGGGACATGGGCTGCCCGGTTGGCTACTTGCCGGGGCTGACGATGCGGCGGATCGCCGACCTCTACCCAGGTGAGGCGAAGACGGACGCGAAGGACGCGTTCATCATCGCGGACGCGGCCCGCGCGATGCCTCACACGCTGCGGGCGATCGACGGCGAGGACGAGACAATTGCCGAGTTGGAGATGGTCGTGGGCTTCGACGACGACTTGGCCGGCGAGCGACCCGGGTCGCCAATCGGCTGCACGGCCTGCTGACTCAGATCCATCCGTCGCTGGAACGGGCGTTGGAGCCGCGGTTGCAGCACCCGGCCGTTCTGACCCTGCTGGAGCGGTTCGGCTCCCCGGCCCAGATCCGCAAGGCCGGCAGGCGGCGGCTGGTCACACTCATAGGGTCGAAGGCGCCCAGGATGGCCGAACGGCCGGTCGAGGACATCTTCACCGCCCTGGACGAACAGACCGCCATCGTTCCCTGCACCGAGGCGGCCGCGCTGATCGTCCCGAGCCCGGCTGGATCGCTGGCGGCCGTCCTTGACCAGCGGAAACTGCTGGCCGGGCGGATCGAGGAACTCCTGGAGGCTCACCCTCTTTCGAAGGTCCTGACGTCCATGCCGGGCATCGGCGTCAGGACCGGAGCCCGCATCCTGATCGAGGTCGGCGACGGCAGCACCTTCCCGACCGCAGGCCACCTCGCCGCCTACGCCGGCCTCGCCCCGACGACCCGCAGTTCCGGGTCTTCGATCCGCGGCGAACAACCCTCCCGGAGCGGCAACAAACAGCTCAAACGGGCCTTCTTCGTCTCCGCGTTCGCGGCCCTGGGCGACGCGGCATCGCGGGCCTATTACGACAGGAAGATCGCTCAGGGCAAGCACCACACCCAAGCCCTGCTCTGTCTCGTCAGACGGCGAGCCGACGTCCCCTTCGCGATGCTCCGTGACGGCACCCTCTACGAATCCCAACCCGTCAGGTCAGGCTGAATCGCCGAGAGCCCGCCGTGCTTCAGTCCACAGCCGGTCGAACTCCTCCGCGGAGATTTCGGCCGCCTCCGGCTGGTCCTGCCAGCCGTCCATGGGGCCTTCCGCGAGAATCCCATACTGCCGTTCATAGCGGAACATCGCTGCGAGATCGGCGTGATCACGCAAGTGCAACACCTCTTCAAGAGAGGCTGCCGTCACCGGTCGCGAGTCCTGCCGCCGAACCTCAACCTGTCGCGCTGCCCAGCCTTCGTCATCGGCCTCGAAATACAGCCACAGATCTTCGTCCTCGTAGTAGGTGCGGAACCAGGTCGTCATGCCGCCATCCTGGCCCAGGACCTTGACCGTAGAGATAGGGGCCCCGACCAGTGGGCACCGCCACTGCGTTCCTACTGGTGCACGTACGCGCGTGCCTGGGCCCACGTGAAGTACGTGTACGTCCTCAACATCACCGAGTCGGAGAAGTACAAGCTGACCGAGATGCTGGACACCTGCCCCGCATGAGCACCAGTCCGGACACCGGCTCCTACACCAGTACTGTCACCGCCGGGCCGGGCGAGGCGATGACCCACTACGCCGGCGTCATCACCGGAGACCTCACCGTCCGCACTGCTCTCGCCGGCGACGGGCACAGCGCCCACGTCGCCGTCCAGTACACCGGCGCTGCCGAGTGGTACACCCCCACCGGCAGCCCCACCCCCGTCTCCGACGGAGGTCTCGCGGCCTACCACCGTGACCTCCTCGGGCGTATCCGGCAGGGCCAGGGCACCGCGGCCACCTGACGTGACGCCATGGGCAGCTTCGGCCTGAGGGCGGGCCGAAGCTGCTCCGGAGGCCAAGCACCGACGGAAGGGCGCCTGGGGCGACTCCCTCACACCCGAACTCCCGGCCCGGGCCCAGACATCTCTGTCACAGGTGGGCCACGAAATGTGAGTGGTATTTACATGGAGTTTATGCGTCCCCACAATGACGGGCGTCAGAAACGTCCTTGGGGGGACAATGCGCGTCAGAACAACCATGCTCGCCGCCACCGCCGTCCTCGCCGCCACGCTCACCGCCTGCAGCAGCGACAAGCCCGACAGCAAGGCCGGCCACACTGCCGGCGACAGCGCGCCCGTCGCCAACCAGCCGAGCGGCTCCCGCGCCTCCGTGCGCCTCGTCTGGAGCCACACCGGCAAGGACGTCAGCGGCGACACGGCTGTCACCTACGTCGCCCGGGTGTCGAATCCGGACAGTTCCACGGCGTCGGTCGCCATCAACGCCCGAGCCCTGGACAAGACCGGCGCCATAGTCGGCTCGGACCAGGAGACACTGCCGAACATCCCCGCCCACACCACGTTCGACTTCCTCGGCACGCTCGGTGGCAGCCTCACCCAGCTCACGGGAAGCCCCGCCAAAATCGACGTCAGTCAGGCGAGGGACGCCTTCGGCATGGCCGGATCCGTGGAGCAGCCCATGCTCGCCACCAGCGAACTGAAGCTCACGCAGGGCAGCCGCGACGACCTGTTCACTAACGACCTGTACGCGTACAACCTGACGGTGAAGGTCACCAACAGCACGCACGACGACCTGAAGAACATGGTCACGCAGCAGGTCATCCTCTACGACGCGGCCGGTCGCATCGTCGGCGGCGACACGGGATCGTCCGACAACGTACCCGACGACCTGCCCGCCGGGATGAGCTACCGCGAACAGTGGACGGGCATCCCCGCCAGGGCAAGGCGACCCGGGCCGTCTACACCGTGTGGGCAGGCTGACGACGCTCCGGCACCATGGAAACGTCGGCCACTGCCTTCCCAAAGGCACGGCAGTACGGCCCTGTCCCACAGCGTGACGATCCGCATCGGCAACCAGCACTGAAAGGACACGCTCGTGCGGCTGCGCTGGCGTATTCCCCTTCCCGGCCCGTTCTCCATCGGCGGCAGCATCCCGCTGACGGGCGGACGACGGCGTCGCAGTGGCGGCGGCGCCGGCTGCGTCACCGCGGCCTTCATACTGCTGTGGTGGTGCCTCGTCCTCGAGGTATGGGCGAGTTGGTGGCTCCTCAAGCCGTTCTACATCCTCGGCGTGCTCGTTCACCGCAAGGCCACAGGGCAACACACACCGATCTGGCGAAGCCGCAACGGCTGGTGGTGACAGGCAGGGGGACGCTTACCCCGGCCGGGCATTCCGAGCGGCGGCTCGAAGGTTTAGGCAGTGCCACCACAGCAGACAGTCCGGGTGCGTCGTGCAGGCTGGTCGTCGGAACGCGGGCCGCCTGTTCGGCAGTGGGCCGATGGGCCGGATCCTCGGCGAGCAGGAGCAGCACGTAGTCGCAGAGGTGCTGCGGTATGTTGGGGTGCGGTCGGCTGGGCGGCGCTGGGATGGCGTCGACGTGCTGCTACACCACGGCCAGCACGGTGGCACCCCGGAACGGGGGGCCTGCCCGTGGGTAGTTCATACAGCACGCAGCCCAGGGAATAGACGTCCAAGGCGGGTTGGGCGGGGCGCCCGAGCGCGCGTTCGGGGGCGAGGTAGTCGGTGGTGCCGAGGGTCTTTCCGGTGACGGTCAGAGCACTGGCCGCTTCGTCGGCGAAGCGCGCGATCCCGAAGTCGGCGATCTTCGCCTGCCGACGCCGGTCAGCAACGACGCTCACACGGTGGTCTGGAACCGGCCGGAGCGGGCCGCGAAAGGCCCCGCCCCCTCGCGCACGCGGGCGGAGATCGCCGCCGCCGCCATCGCGATCGCCGACGCCGAGGGCATCGAGGCGCCGCGTCGCCAAGGAACTGGGAACGGGAACAGCCTCGCTCTACCGCTACCTGGCGTCCAAAGATGACCTGCTCGACCTCATGCTCGACGCCGTAGCGGCCGAAGACGGCGGCCCGCCCGCCCCCACCGGCGACTGGCGCAGCGACCTGCGGACACTGGCCCATCGCTCCCGGGCCGCCTTCCACCGGCACCCCTGGATGGCCTCCCTCGCCGCAGGGCACCCATCACTTGGACCGAGCTCCCTCGACGCCATCCAACACGCACTCGCCGCCCTCGATCCCCTGGGCTTCGACATCGACGTCATGATCACCGTCGCCGACAGGCTGCAGGCATTCGTCCGCGGCTACGCCATCGGCGAGCTCGCCCAGCAGGAAGCCGTCCGACGGTCCGGAGTCGGCATCCAGGAAGGGATGGACGCCCATGCGCCCGACCTCGACAAAGTCGTCAAGAGCGGGCGCCATCCACTCCTCGCCCGGGTCATTCGTGATGCCGAACTTCCCCACGCGGCCGACAGAGCCGAGCGCGGGTTCGAATTGGGACTCGAACGGCTCCTCGGCGGGTGCGAGGCCAAACTCCCCGTCCGGCCCTGACGGTCCGGCAGCGTCACCTGGCGGTTCATCGGGGAACTCCACACGCCGACGCCGGCCTCCGCACTCGAACCCCGCCGCAAGGCTGCCGCGGTGGCCGCGCCGTCGAGCCGGTTCTGCAGGATCACGGCGATGACCGCAACGCCGAAGGGCGCACCGACCCACTGGCTCTGGGCTGGAACACCGTGAAGTCCCCGTGCGGGGCGTCCCGGGCGATGTCGGCGACGGTCTGCTCCAGTGACGGCATCCACGGCACCAGGTGGGCCAGGTCCTTGCGCAGGATGCGCACCTCCTGGCCCTCGCGCGTCGCCTTGCTGGAGGAGAAGGCGAGCCCGGTTAGGCTGCCGGGGCGGTCAGGACGGCCTTGGCCACCAGCCGGAGATTCCTGATCATCGGATTTGGATCGCCCTTGCGGCTGGCCAGGACGACCTGGCTGGAAGGAGCGCCCTCGATCGGGACGGTGACGAGGTTGGGGCGCAGTGAGCTACGCCGATCGCCGACCGGTAGCACTGCGATCGCCCTGCCGCTCGCGACGAGTTCGAGCTTGTCCTCGTAGCTCTCGATCGGCGGCACGCCAGCCCCGAGGATCCGGTAGGAAGCCCAGTCCGCGGTCTCGAACGGGCACGGTGCCGCCTCTTCGCCAGCCAGTTCCTCCGCGGTCACCGACGGGCGGTCGGCCAAGGGATGGCCGCGCGGGACCACGAGCATCCGGGGCTCCTCGTACAGAGGGGTGGTGAAGACGTCGTCGGCGGCGAGCGGCAGCGGGGCCCGCGCGATCAGGGCGTCGACACGCTTGTCGGACAGCGCCCCGACGTCGCGGCAGCTCAGGTACCGGGTGGCGATCTCGGCGTCCGGGTAACGGCGGCGCAGTTCCCTTACGGCGGCAGTGATGACCAGGTCTTCGACGTAGCCGATGGCGATTCGTTCAATCTCGGCTTGTTCACGCACGGCCAGTTCGGCCTGGCGGGCGGCCTGCAGCAGGGCTTGGGCCCGGGGGAGGAACCTCTGGCCCGCCGGAGTGAGCCGGGTGCCCTGGGGAACGCGGTCCAGCAGTCGTGTGCCGAGATACTTTTCGAGCCGTTGGATCTGGCGGCTCAGCGCCGGCTGGGCCACGTGCAAGTCGGCGGCGGCCCGGCCGAAGTGCTGGTGCGCCGCCACCACGGTGAAGTAGCGCACCAGCCGCAGTTCCAGGTCCTGTCCGAGATCGTTCACCCTGGCAGCGTACGCGTCATGCCGTTTCGGAATGATCAGGTTGCCGAATCGGTCTTGGACGGCGATGCCGCGGTGGGCCTTGACTTAAGGGGCAACGATTTCCCAAGAAGGCGACAGACGCGATGAAGGCAATCCAGTTCCACGAAGCGGGCGGGCCGGAAGTTTTGCGGTATGACGAGGTGCCGGTTCCGGAGATCGGCCCGGGCGAAGTGCTCGTCCGGGTGCACGCGGCGGGCATCAACCCGCCGGACTGGTACCTGCGTGAGGGGATGAAGGTCATGCCGGCCGAGATGAGGCCGGCCCTGGAGTTCCCTCTGATCCCCGGGACGGACATGTCGGGCGTGGTCCAGGCGATCGCTCCGGACGTGCGGGGGTTCGCCGTCGGTGACGAGGTCTTCGGCATGCTGCGGTTCCCCGGATTCGACGGCCGGACGTACGCCGAGTACGTGGCCGCGCCGGCTTCGGACCTGGCGCACAAGCCGGCCGGTATCGACCACGTGCAGGCGGCTGGGGCGCCGATGGCCGTGCTTACGGCCTGGCAGTACCTGGTTGATCTCGGCCACGACGTGCCGTCTGCTTTCACCGGCCAGGTGCACCAGCCGGTGCCGATCACGCCAGGGATGACCGTGCTGGTCAACGGGGCCGCCGGTGGAGTGGGCCACTTCGCGGTGCAGCTGGCGAAATGGAAGGGGGCACACGTAATCGCGGTGGCCTCGGGCCGGCACGAGCAGTTCCTGCGCAAGCTCGGCGCCGATGAGTTCATCGACTACACCAGGACGCAGGCTGCGGACGTGGTCAGCGGTGTCGACCTGGTGATCGACACCGTCGGTGGCCCGGACAGCTCACGCTTCCTGACCGTGCTCAAGCGCGGCGGCACCATGCTTCCGGTGTTCTTCGCCCAGTACGACCCGGAAGAGACGGCGCGCCTGGACATCACGGTCTCGAACATTCAGGTGCGTTCCAATGGCCCCCAGCTCGCCGAGATCGGGCGCCTGTTCGACGAGGGCAAGCTCCAGGTCGGGGTGGACAGCACCTACCCGCTGCCCGAGGCGGGCAGCGCACACACGCGAGCCGCGCAGGGCCACATACAAGGCAAGATCGTGCTGACGGTGGTCTCGTGATCGCCGAACTCCAGCAGGCCGTGGCACACTACGCCCACGCCCTGGACGAGCTGAGTGTGCCCGAGCTACTGGCCGGTCCGATCCTCCTCAGAGGCCGGAACGGCCCGGAGCCGCGCCGCGACTTCACCTGATCCGGTCACCGACATCCCCTTCGCTGCTGCGCCGTGACGGCCTCTCATAGCGGTAGACACGTCGGCCCTCGCAATCGTTACAGGTTTGGGGACACCAGTTTCCGCACGTCAGATGGTGTCCCCCGGGACGGGAGGACAGGCGGCTGTCTCCCGCCGGCCGGATGTCTCCCCGGGAGACAGCTGTCCGGGCGGTGCGGTGGGGCGGGCATGTCGGGGACGTCTTCACAGTGAGGAGAACGTCGCCCACCGGATTTTGTGGCCCCCCGGCTCGCGGCGGGGGGCCACGGTCAGCGCTGGGGGGGTCGAGCAGCATGGCGTGGAAGAGGGGCGCGTTCGGGATACGGGGGGCGCAGGTCCCCCAGAGTCCGTCAGCCCCACGGCTCGTACAGGGCATGAACCTTGGGGTGCTCCTGGTCGACCAGCAGCGTGGCGCGCTCCTCGGGCCGGTCGGCGAGCAGGGCGTCGTGCGGCTGCCGGGCGGCGCCGGTCTTGCGCCACGGGTCGCGCACCATCAGCTCGCTGAGCGCGTAAGGGCGGGTGCCGGTCTCCTCGACGACGTCGGCGGGCACCTGGGTGAGCAGCCCGCCCCCACCACGGGGCGCCAGATGGGAGCGGGGCGCCGTAGGCGTAATCGACGGGCTGGTCCTGGTCGTAGCCGACCACGCAACTCCAGCCGGGGCGGCGGCTCCAGCCGTCCAGGCCCTGGGCGAAGCGGTCGACGGTGGCGAACGGGTCGTTCTCCGCGGCCTCGGCGTAGACGTCCAGCAGCAGCGGGCGCACCTCGGCGGCCTGGTGGTGGTCGAAGTGCCGTATGTCGAGCGCGGTCGCGGGCGGGGCTCCTAGGTGGTGAGGGTCCGGCGGACGGCGGTCAGTCGGTCGGTGATGCAGAGGCTGTCGAGGGAGGGCGCGTCGATGCCGACGACGGTAGCCGCGGCCTGCTCGCGCTCGCCATGGGCCAGCTGCAGCTCGGCCAGCTGCCCGGAGTAGTAGGCGCGGTTGTGGCGCATGGTTGGCGGGAGCAGGGCGAGAGCCTGCACGGTGACGGCCCCGGCATGGTCGTGGTGGGCCCAGCGCCTGGCGGGTTATGGCGGCCAGCCGGACAGCTCGGCGGAGTTGAGGAAGGACAGCCAAGTCGGCGCCGGCGCCGTGGTGACGATGCGGGCGTACGCCTGCTCGGCGACGAGCAGGGAGCGGCCTGCGCCGGTACGGTCGCCGGTGCGGGCCTGTCCGATGGCGAGGCGGGCGTGCAACAGGGCGGCGAACGGCAGTTGTCGAGGGCGGCCCAGGTGACCTGGACGGCGGATCCGTGGCGGCCCTCCAGTCGGGCCTGCATGGCGAGGTCGGACCATGCGCGAGCAGTTGCGGAGGGGTCGGCGCGGTGCAGGGCGCTCTGCAGAGAGGCACTGTGGATGAGGGCGACCTGGGCCCGGTCGCCGCTGTCGTGGCAGGCCCAACCGGCGGACGTGTATGTGTCGTCGATGCCCAGGGCGACGGTGGCGGCGGCGGACGCGGTGATGAACCTGCGACGGTGCACTCCTGCTGTGCCGGCCACGGCGGGCGAGGGAAGTTGGCGCTGGCCTTGCCACGCGGCTCGAACCCCAGCGCCTGGGCCGGACGATCGAAGATCCGTTCCAGTGGCAGAAGGTACTTTCTCCATGGCCATCGGACCTGGATGCGCGTGCGGTCCCCGGCGTACACCACGACGAAGTTCAGCGTGCCGCACTCGCAGGCCGAGCAGAAGGCCAGCTCTCTCATCATCTCGATCGCCCTGGCATCCAGCGCGGCCGGATAGTGGATGACATGGCCCTGGTCGCACGCGCGCAGCGTCGCCAGTCCCGGCATGCCGCGCAGCGTACGCACCCCGGAACCACCCCGGGTACGGAGATGGAAAACTGCCGGGACCTCGCACTCCAGCCTCAGCCGACCAAGGATCGTGCCCCGCGAACAACGCACGGACCAACGCCCTTCCCCTTTGGCGCTCATGACACATTCGGTATCGGCACCCCAACACCGACGGACGGGCGGGTCAGCTCCGCGATGTTGTTCTCTGTCTCCTGGACGCGTACGTGGTGGAGGTGTACCGGAAGTCGGCGCTCGGTGATGATGCGCTCGGTATGGCGGGCCAGCACCTCTGCCACGGCCTCCACCGTCGGCCATGGCAATTGATCGGAACACGGGTCATGGCCGAACCGGAAGACACGCATTCCGTCTGCCGCGAACAGTGGGGCATAAGGGTCACGGTCGCCAAGGAGCGCAGCGTGGTCGAAGTTGGCGGCGGTGAAGGCCACCAATTCTTGCTTGACGGCGTCGAAATCACACAACAGGCCGTCGCGCGTAAGCGATCCGCGGACCGAGACCCATGCCTGCCAGGAATGGCCATGTAGTGACTGGCACTTGCCGGGCAGGAACGGCAACCGGTGCGCCGCCTCGAACCGTGTGCGGACGGTGATCGACCGCTCCGAGGCGTCCGCCGATGGCCACGGCACCGCATTCGACGAAAACACTCCAGTCATCCGGGCAGCCCTTCACCCGCAGCCGGTGATTCGGCGAAACGGTTCGCTCCATACCCGAGCGTGTCGAGTACTGCGAAGACCTCTGGGTCACGACCTGCCCGTTGACCGCGAGCCTGGCGGGTGTGGTGCTTCGCCCAGAGCCGCCGAGCGGGCCCCGCGAAGTCCCATCCCTCGGGCATCGCCGCCAATACTTCTTCCAGGTAGCCTGCGGCGCCGAAGGCGAGTACGCGTTGGAGGCAGGCCCAGCACCGCCCGCAATGACCAGCCTCCGCGGCAAAACAGGTCCGCGTGCGCAGTGCCTCCGCCAACCGGCCGCGCTGGGCCCACCAACGCACGAGGTCCGGCTTGGTCAGCCCCTGCAGCGGGTGGCACAGATGGAGATCCACTGCGGCAGCGGTGATCAGGTGCTGCATGGTGGTGTGGAACCGAATCGACTTGTCACTTATCGACAGCTTCGTTTCCTCGCCGTGGTTTCCGAACCAGACCTCGCCGTAGTCGCCCGGGTAACGCTCCTGGAACCAGTTGGCTATCGTCCACAGGAAGACGGCGTTGCGGCCGGCCAGGACATGCTCGTACCGCACGTGGAAGGGCTGGTCGCAGGCGATCACCTTGAGGCCCGGGGCAAGGTCCCTTGCCACGGCGATCTCGGCGTCTGCGTAGGGGATTCCGGGCGATGCCACGTAGACAGCGGTCACCGGCAGCTCCTGTTCCAGGGCCATCCCGTAGCAGGTGGCGGAGTCGAGACCGCCGGTGACGGGGATGACGACGTGGCACCCGGTCGGGTCATCGCCCGCCGTCGGCGAGTTTTCCTCCGAGGCGTGCATCGCGGTACGGAACGACGAATCGGCCGTTCCGCGGGTCCAGTCGGATACCGCATCCCCGCTGGTTCGACGCAGCTCAAGCCACTCTTCCAGAGCAGGGGCTGGCAGCTCGATCCCACGGGTATCGATGACGGCGTCCACCGGCACTGGGTGCTCAAAGCGGAGTTCGTCATGCGGCACACGATGTTCCGTCAGCCAGGACTTGACCGACTCACGGCTCGATTCCGGCAAGGTGCAGTGCACCAGGATGCGCCAGCCGTGGGCATGTGCGTTGGCCGCGGCCGCCACCATTGCAGGGTTGGGCGCCCCGAGCCGCTCGGCCGGGCCGTCCGCGCTCAACAGGCAGTTGAGGTCGATGGAGACGCACGGGGCTCCGGATGACGATGACCGCTCGGACTTTTTGATGGACAGCATGAGCACCTTCCGGTCGTCTATGCCCTCGACGCGTGCTGTCATGTTGAAACGGAGTGTGGCCTTCATTGCCCATCACAGCCGATTCTCGCTTTCCTGTCAGCGGCCGCGGTGGTCGCCCCATAGCAGGATGTGCAGTCGTGGGCTGACTGACCAGCCACGCTCCACCGCAAGCTCCGCGAGGTCGGCCATGCCGTTCATGATGGTTTCTCGGTCTGTGCCCTCCGGCATGACCCAGACGGGGTCAAGCCCGTGGGTCCCAACGATGTTGTCCACCTCGGGCATGTCTCGTCCCGGATCAGTGATCACAAATTTAAAGACGGCTTTGCCCGTCGCGGCAAAAGCTGCCAAGGGGCCAGCGACGAGGCGTTTGCCGCGTCCTACCTTTGAGTTGCCGAGCTTCGGCGAGACGTTGAATCGGTCCGTGCAAGCCACGAGGTCCGGTGCGGGGGCGATCGTGCCGTTCGTTTCCAACTCCACCAACCGCCCCTCCCCACACAGCCTGGCGACCAGGGGAACCAGCGCCGTCTGCTGGATGAGAGGTTCACCGCCGGTGATGACCACACGCCGCAGGCGGCGGGCCAGTACCCACTGAGCTACATCATCCACCGGCCAGATATGCAGTTCCTGCTCGGGGAGGTAGGTCGGGTTGGTCCACTGCCAGGTATACGGCGTGTCACAGTAGGCGCAGTCCAGATTGCAGCCGCCGAGCCGCACGAACTGCGCTGCCTGGCCCGCAGATGGTCCCTCACCCTGGATCGAGGTGAACAACTCGTTGATAACCAGTCCCCCGGCGGCCAGCGCACGACGATGGATCGCGGCGGCGGAAAGAGCGGGCATGATGCCGCTCGGGGCCGCTCGGTTGCTTACGTGGTGGGACACGGCGCTGCCTTTCGACCGGACAAGCGATGTCTGCCTTCCAGTGTGGCAATACCAGAACGCTGTCTCCAGAACGTGCTGAGCCGATTTGCGTGTTCTCTCCACTCAACGGCCCAGACGCCGCTCCAGCTCCTTCGCCTCAAGCTCGCGATTCGCTGCCTCAAGGACCACCACCTTCGCAACCGCGACCGCATGGACGCCCTCGGCCTCCCGATGGATCGCCCTCACCCCGGCCACCGCCTCCACCTCAGTGAGCCGCCCCTCGATCAGCTCCGGTCACAGGCCGGCAACCCGCTTCCGCAGGTCGGCAGCCGCCCGGATGTACTCCTCACCACTCACGCCCGGGACAACGCCACACCTAGGCCTGGCGGATCCGGCCGCGGCCGCTGTGGCAGATCGCGCTGGTCAGGCGGTGGCGGGACTCCTGGACGGTCAGCTGCCGGTTCATCAGCCGCCGGTAGGTGTCGTCAACCGGGTCGACGAGGGCGAGCAGGTGCAGGGTCTTGTCGATCCGCCCGTACTCGGCGAACGCCTGCCCCGATGGGGTGGGGTGGCGCTCGCGCCCGAACGTCCGCAGCAGGTCGTAGACGGCCGCTCGTCATGACCGACCTCACCCGTATCGCACACGCTGTCACGGCAGAAGCGGGGGCGAATGGACGGGACCCCGCCCCGCCCGTCCCGCGCGGGCCGACGGCCCGGACCACCACGCCGGGCCCCGGGCTGACGCCACCGGACGTCAGGGGAGCGCGAGCACCGCGGCGATGGCGGCGCGCAGCTCCTGGTCGTCGAGGACGGCACGGTAGTCCCGGTAGTTGGACAGCCGCGGGTCGCGGGCCTCGACGAGGCGCAGTGCTCGCCGTGCGGCCGGCGTGACCGTGCCGATGCGCAGGAACCCGCGGAGCGCCTCGGCCAGGTCGCCGTAACGGTCGTCGTCCCCAGTGAAGCGCACGACGACCTGCTCCAGCACCGACAGGGTGGGCCCCGGGTCGCCGGTGATCCTCCACAGGGCGACCGCCGCCGTCGCCTTCCCGTACTCGGCGTTCTCCATGACCTCACGCACCCGTCCGGTGTGCGCCGCGGCGGCGGGACCGAAGTCGGACAGGAGGAGGACCGGTCCGTACGGCGACGCCTGCTCGTCCTGCACCGCCTCGCCCAGGAGCCGCAGCGCGGTACCGTCGTCACCCCCCGCGATGCGCCACGCGGCCCAGGCGATCCTGTCGTGGTTGCCCGGATGGTCGAGGACGACCGCGTCGCGCACGGCGGGCGCCGTCGAAGCCGCACCGGGTCCCATCGCCAGCAGCACGTCGACCACCCTAAACGAGTACCGAGTGTCCTTCAGGAGCGGCAGGATGACCGGGAGCACGGGCAGCGCGTCCGGCCCCCACTCCTCGGCAACGTGCAGCAAGGTGCCCATGATCTCGCCGTGGTCGCCGTGCCGCTCGTGGTCCTGCCGCACCTCCTCCAGCAGCGCGGGCAGCAGGACGTCCGCGTGCTCGCGCAGCGGCGCAAGGACTTCGTGCATCTCCGGCCGGCGCGGATCGCCCGCCACCCAGCTGCGCCCGAACTGCTCCCGGTACGGCGCCCAGAGCGACTCGACCAGACCGGGGAAGCAGCGGGGGTCGCCCAGCCGGACCAGGGCCCAGCGTGCGAAGTCGCCGACGGTCCCCTCGATCCAGGAGATTTCGTCGGTCCCGGGATCATCGAGCAGTGCCGCCAGGCGGTCGGCGTAGGGAGCGGAGTCAGGGGCGAGCATTGCGAGGAGGTGCGCGGCCTTGAGTCGCACGCAGTCGTCGGCACATTCCAGCAGCCGTGCCGCGAGGGGTAGCACCGTCGGTGCCGCGGAGCGCCGCAGCACCAGGTGCCGCCACGCCTCGTCCAGGACGATCCGGCGCAGCCCGTCGTCCGCGGTGCGTTCTGCCGCCTCAGCCAGCCGGGACACGAACGACAGGGCGTCCTGGGGGATGTGGTCGAGGAGACCGGACACCCATGCGGCGACGTCGTCCCGGGTGTAGGGGATCTCGACGTCCGGTAGCCACCAGATCCGCTCGAACCGGGGCCGTACGGCCGGATCGGCGAGGACGTCCAGCAGCAGGTCGGCATGCCGGAGTGGGGCGTCGCGGTCGAGGGACGCCCGGGCGATCACTGCCGCCACCTTCATCACCGGCTCGTCGTCGCGCAGCACCCGGCTCAGCACCGCCTCCACCGCGCCGGCGAACCGGTGCCGGCCGCCGGGAGACCTGGTCTCGGGCGCGTCGGCGGTCGTCGCGGCGCGGGTGCCCAGCGCCAGCAGGAGGGGCAGGCGTACGGCCGGGTCCGTCTCGGCGTGCCACCGTTCCAGCAGCGCGTCGTCGTCCGCGATGAGGAGGGCGGCCCGCCGGACGCTCGGCGCGTGGTCCGCGATGAGCGCCGTGATCCTCTCGCTCTGACGCAGCCACTCCTCCCGCCATGCTCCGTGCGTGCCGTGTTCACCGGCCTCGCGCGCCGCACCGTTGAGGGCGCCGAGCAGTTCGACGAGAGTGACTCGTGCGCCGTTGGCGGGGTCGGATGCGAGCGCCGTGAGAAACGGCAGGGCCGCGGCTGCGGCCGACGGCAGCCCGCCTCCCGGGAGGAACAGGCAGGAGTACAGCGGGTGGCAGTCCTCCTCCGTCGCCGCCGGGCCTCGCCTGACCAGGCGGCGCAGCGCCCGCGGGACCTCCTTGACCGGATGGTGCTCCGGCATGCCCGTCCGGAACCGGCTCCAGTCCACCGCGTCCACCGCCTCGACCGAAGTCCCCGCCATTGCCACCCCGTCAGTCCGCCGTACGTCGACGACTGACATCCTGGCATCGACCCGACGGGATGACGGCAGGCCCGACGGGCGCAACCGGCGTTCGGCGGCGGCCCGACCGCGGTCCGCCGGGCCGGATTCGACCCCGAGCCAATCCACGGGCCCGGTTCAATCCGGTCCGCGGGTCCGGGGTTCGGCGGCCCCGGTGTCCAGCCTTGGTCTCTCCTCCCTCGGGCTCACCTGCGCGTCCGGGCCGGCAGCGTATCCCGTAGCTGCAGCACCGATCAGCTTCTGCAGCGCCCCCGCAGCCGCCGCGCCGCCAGTTGAGGCACACGCTGCCTGCGCCGAGCGGGTGAACCCCTGCGCAAGTAAGAACCCGTGACCGCACGAGCCCGTCGTGGAAGACGTGGATGCGATCAACGAAGTGCACGTGTCGGAGCCCGGTCTGGTCGTCGTGGACGTGGCAGCCGCTGACGACCAGACCGCCTTCGCCTTCCAGGCAGCACTCGCGTCGATGTGGGCGACCACCGCGGTGGAACGCACGACACGCGACGCCGGGCAGCACGGCGTACGGCTGCGCTGCTATCTGGACATGCGCCAGGCACCGAGCTGAACGGCGCCGACCGGGCCCGCTCCGCTAGGAGATCTTTAAAGGCTGAGGTTGTGGCGGTTGGAGGTCGAGCCCGGTCTTGGCGACGAGACCCTCGATGAGGCGAGGGCGGTACTTCATCCGTTTCAGCCGCGTCTTCACCGACGCGGTGAGCTGATCGAGGCTGTGCTTCGTGAGGTTGGCCAGCGACCTCTTCAGGTGCGACCACACGCCCTCGACCGGGTTGAACTCGGGGGCGTAAGGCGGCAGATGGAAGACGGTCAGCCATAATCGGGCGGCGATCAGCTCACGCATGTTGCGGCTGACGTGCGTGTTCAAGTTGTCCCAGACCAGCACGACAGGGCCGCCAAGCTGCTGGTGCACGGCATCGAGCAGGCGGGCGTAGTCAGTCTCGGTGGAGCCCTTGCGGCGGCCCTTGGCGGGACCACGGTCGACGAGGGCGGTGAAGGCGGTGAAGGCGGTGACAGCTGCGACAGCGGTACGGACGAGACGCACGAGACAGGGGTCCTCTCGAAGATCACGGGCAGTTCGTGATCTTCGTGCCGGCTCCCACCGGCGACCCGCCCGGCAGCCGGGGAAGGCTCTACCCGATCGGGTAGTAAGTGTGATCGTCGGCCCGCCACACCCGCCACTTAGGATCCATGCCCGCGGCAGAGGCACCGATGAGTCGATCCAGCTGGAACGATCCGCCGAGGAGGAACGCGCAAAGCTCGCAGGTGGCCGGTGACGAGTACGACGCCCAGTGGCGCCGGTGGGGCGAGGCGTCCCAGGCCGTGCAGGCGGCCATCACCGCTCACGCCGAAGCCACCGAGGCCAGCCGCTACGAGATCGAGCAGGCCATGAAGAAGGCCGTGCGGTGACGGGGATGCCCGAAAAATTCCCCAGGGTCTGCTCGATGCCCCACTTGGTTGAGCGGTAAAGGGTGAGGTCGAGGCCCGCGCCCGGGACCGCCTTGGCTCAGCGCAGCGCGTTCATCAGGGTGGTGACATAGGCATCCAGCCGCTCCTCCACGGTTCCTGTCGTCAGCTCGGTCCGTCCTGCCTCCCGCCACGGCTGCGCCACCGACTGCACTTCCTCCGAGAACGCCAGTGGCTCCCGCACCTGCCAGTACAGCCGCTCGTCCGCGGTCGCGGCCAGCCTCCCGCCGGCCTTCTGGTACGCCTCGGTGAAGCGCAGGCCCCACGCCGGTCCGTGCAGCAGCGCGAGATTGGTGGAGCAGTGCGCCACGTCGAGGTCCGCCGGGCCCCAGGAGGCCGCCGCCCAGTCGACGACGCCGGTGATCCGGGCACCGGCGGCACCGGCCGGGCCCGCGGGCGGCAGGTCAAACAGCACGTTGCCGGGCTGGAAATCCCGGTGCAGGAACCGCCCTTCGTAGCGCGGCGCGGGCTTGCGGATCACGTCGATGGCGGCGGCCCAGACCGTGGCGTCGGCGCCCTCGGGGGTCACGACCGTGTCGGCGGTCGTCAGCGCCACGTATTCCCGGGGCCGGTCGGCCGGCCGCACCGCGTGGACCGCCACGAGTTGACGGGCCAGCAGGGGCAGGCGCGTTTCCAGCCCCTCGTCGTCGAGGACCGTCCGGCCCGGCAGGTGGGTCATGAGCAGCGAGGGGTACTCGCAGTGCGCGGCGGTCGGGTCGACGGCGACGAGTCCGGGAGCCGGCACGCCGGTGCCGGTTAGCGTGGTCAGGGCGTCAGCCTCCCTGTGCAGGAGGTCCTCGGCCGGCCCCTGTCGGGTCGGGCCGACGAAGGAGCGCAGCACCAGGTGCCGAGTTCCTCCGTCCCCCGTGCCGATGGTCAGCCTCCGCATGTCGGCTGTGGCGCCGCCGTGCAGCGCCTCGGCTCCGACGATCCGCTCGCCCGCCTCCAGGTGCCGGCGCACCCAGGCCAGTGTCAACGGCCGGACAGTCGCCGCCTCATCATGATTGCTCACCGTGCCACCTCATCATCCGGACGGCGGCACGCGCGAACCCTTATGGGCCTGTTCGCACGTCAGCGTGCTGGTGGCGCCATCGCAATGCGCTGGGCAGCGGCGTAGGCAATGAGCTCTTTCAGCGCTGCCGCTCCCAAGTGAGGACGGCCGCAGAGATTGACGACATTCGATTCGGACTGCAGCGAGACCTGCGGAAGGTCCGCCACGACTTCAGTCGTGCGATGCCACGCTCGACCGGCGCCTGCGTTCTGGAAACCGGTCGATTGACGGTTTGCCGGTTGGCGTGAGGTCGCGGCCCGGCGGACGTCTGAGGGGTGTCGTCACCAAGGGCCAGCGGGGTTCATGTCCATATCGGTCGATGAAATGGGTCAGCTCGGACGGGCGATTCCGCCCGTGTGGGTCCTGTGTTGGGCATGATGTAGTGCGCTAACGCAGGCGCACACGCTAGCCGCAGTGGCCGGGGCGGTGGCGACCGCCGGCGACCACGAGCGAGCCCTGCGTCTGGCCACCGAAGCCGAGCAGATCGCCCGGGCCAACACCAACCGGGCTGGCGGGCGCAGGTGCTAGTCGCGGTGGCCGGGGCCGTGGCCGCGGGCGACCACAAGCGGGCCTGCCGCCTGGCCACCGAAGCCGAGCAGATCGCCCGGGCCATCACCGACCTGGTGGGGCGGGCGCGGGTGCTGACTTCGGTGGCCGGCGTGGTGGCGACCGCCGGCGACCACAAGCCGGCCCTCCGTCTGGCCGAAGCCGAGCGGATCGCCCGGCCCATCACCGACCCGGGCTGGCCCTCGCGCTGCTGACAGGGCTCGTTGATCGTCCGCTGGGTCGGGTTGAGGTCCTGGTGCGGGAGCCGTCTGATCGGCGTGGTCACCCAGTAGCCGGCGCCGATGTAGGCGCGGTCAGCGAGGACGGGAACGCCTTGGCGTTCGCGGATCCGGATGATGTTGTGGCTGCGCGCCGCGGTCAGATCGTGGGAGCACTGGCTCGTCGCCGAGTCCAGCCTCACCTGGGGATGGCCGGCCGCCTCGAGGATCCGCAACTCCTCGCCACACGGCCCCGTCCTCGCCGACCCCGACGCCAACAAGATGTTCTGGCTGGTGGCACCGAGCGCCGCGGAGGAACTCGCCGACGTCCGGCACCTGGCCGTGCATCCTGCGGGCCGGCCGCTGTCCTGCCCGCCTACTGGCTGGCAGATGGACGGCCGGTTCTGGCTGTGGCGTCCCGACGGATCGGGTCACCTCAACGATCTCGCGCTCATCGCCGCCGCGTTCGGTCCCGGCGGCTACCGCACCGAAGCGGAGGCGCCGCCCCTCTTGACGACCGCCGAGACAGGAGCCCTGCTCGACATGCCTGACGATCTGCTCCCGCTCATCCTGTTGCCGCCCCTGGAAGTCCCGCCGACGCCAGGGCGCGCGGCGCCGAGTGCGTAGGGGGCGGCGAACCGCTTTCCACGGCAACGGCCGTCGCCCTCGGCGAGCGTGAGACCGACGGCGGTCACTGGTTCCCGCGAGCCTGCCGGCCTTGCACCCGCCGTGCCGCGCTGACCGCGCGCAACGACCACCCCGGCCGGTGCGAGCAGTGCACGGATGACGCCACGATCTGCGAGACCCGCCGCGCCCTGCACGCCCTCGCCCTGGAGCTCCGCCGATGAACTGCGCACGCTGCACCGAGCCGATCCGGCCCGACGAGGAGACTGAGAAGGTCCACAAGGTCGGCGCGCCTGCTGTTGGCTCTGTCATCGTCGTGCATGCGCGGGCCGTCGCGCTCGCCGGCAGACGGCGCCGAGACAACGCTGAAAACAGGCTCCCGCTCCCGGCGCACGCCGACCGCGGCGGGGGCGGGCAAGACTCCAGCGGGCTCCGACGGCGCATCGGGAGCGATGTCGTGCGCTGGAGACGTGGTCGTCCCCACCCCCGTCGGGGGACGACCACCGGAACCTCCATGCCTAGGCTGCGGGGCAGGAAAGGACGCTGCATGTCCGAGTGGATCGGCCCGCGGTACGAGGAGCTGGTCGCAGCGTGGAAGCGCGCGCAGCAGCAGGACTCGCGTGACCCAGCACTTGCGCCACAGCGCGGATTCATCGTGCCGGCCGAGGCGGTAACTCGCGCTGGCCCCAAGACGGCCGCCCGCCCAGGGACCGGAAACCTCTGGCGAGGGTGGGGAGGGCCGGAGAGATCCCAGCCGGGATGTACCCATCGGCTGGGACCTCTCTTGTGTGCGGAGTTACAGGGGGCGGATGTTCTCCGCCTGCGGGCCCTTCTGGCCCTGCGTAACGTCGAACTCGACCTTCTGGCCCTCCTGCAGCTCGCGGTAGCCCTGGCTGGCGATGTTGGAGTAGTGGGCGAAGACGTCCGGGCCGCCGCCCTCCTGCTCGATGAAGCCGAAGCCCTTTTCCGCGTTGAACCACTTCACAGTGCCCTTGGCCATGTGCCTGTCTCCTTCGAGGGGACTCATCGATCCCGCACCGTGCAGGATCCGGAGGTGATCGCCCTGGTCCGGAGAGGCGTTGAACAGCAAAAACGCCCGCGATTGCGATCACGGGCGAACGGGACTTCGGAACCACGACTGCTGATTACGACGCTACACCGGTCGGTGGGGCTCGGCCACACGGTTCCGGTCATCGCGGCGCATCACCTTGGCGTGCCGGTCGCGTGCAGCCCGCGAAAGCCGCAGGTCAAGGCGGCCTAACCGCATCCTCTATGCGGTTACTCAGGTTGAGCTGGTGGAGTCCGATGGTCTGGTCGCGTCATGGTCCATGATCAGGCCAGTCGTCGCCAGCGAGATCCCTCTGCTCAGCACGAGCCGAATGGCCGAATCATATGATCGGTTAGTCACGGTATTAGGTTGGAGGGTGAACCCTGGCATCTCGGGGCTTGGGAAGGGAAGCAACCGATCATGGGATCCCTTGCGCATCCGCAGTTCCACATGCCGTTCGAGTCCCGCCTCAACCCCCATGTTGACCAGGCCCGCGCACATGCCAAGGAGTGGGCCCGGCAGATGGGCATGTTCGACGACGAGTACTTGGAATGGCCTCAAAGGTGGAGCGAGGAGAAGTTCGATCAGGCCGACTTCCCGTTGTTCATCGCCTTGACCCATCCCGACGCCGATGCGGCGAGTTGGAGCTGGTCACCGATTGGCATGTTGCTCTGTGGTTCGTTGACGACCTGTTCCTGCCGCTCTACCGGCGTGACCACGACCAGGAGTCGGCTGCAGCTCAGGTGGAACGGCTGATGCTGTTCTTGCCGTTGGACGGATTGCCGCGGCCGCTGAGCCCCGTCAATCCCGTGGAGCGGGCCTTCGCAGATCTGTGGACCGGCACGTCCGCCACCATGAGCCTGGTCTGGCGCGATCGGTTCATCAGCAGTGTGCGGCGCTTCCTCGACGGGGTGCTGTGGGAGCTCGAACACGTCGACCATGCCTTGACCGACCTGATCGAATATTTGGGAGCCCGCCGTGACTTCGGCGGCTTGCAGTTCACCGCCGTGCTCATGGAGCACGCGATGGGCGAGCTCCATGAGAATGCAGTTCGATGCAGGGAGTTCCGCACCGCCGTTGACGCGTTCGTTGACGCCGTCAGCCTGCACAACGACATCGTGTCCTATGACCGGGAGGTCGATGAAGGCACAGTCGGCAACAACGGCGTGGAGGTTGCCCGCAAAGCCCTTGGGCTCAATCGGCGCGACGCTGCCGCCGTCGTCAACGATCTGCTGACCGCAAGGGTCGACACTCTGGCCGAGGCACCGGCAGCCGTACTGCCCGAGGCGGAACAGTTCGTCAAATCGCTGCAAGAGGCGCTGGCAGGCTCGTACTTGTGGCACGAGCTGACCGGCCGCTTCGGCCAGGCAACGGCAAGAACCCTTGGGAGGCCCCGCGGTCTGGGCACCTCCGCGGTATATGCCTTTTCAGGGCCGCTCCGGGGCTACTCGGGTTGAACCACGCGGAGACCGGCGGTCTGATCGCGTCGTCGGCCATGGTCATACCGGTGGGTGGCAGACAGCCGTCGACCAGGTGGGGCCGGTGCTGGATCTTCTTCAGCTTCCGCTTGATCACGCGGGTGAGGCGCGTGAGGTCGGTGGCGGCGAAGTCGGCCAAGTGCCGCTTGAGGAGCGACCAGATCCCCTCGGCCGGATTCAGCTCCGGTGCGTAGGAGGGCAACTGGAAGATCTGTAACCAGTCCTGGTGTTCCTCGGCGAAGCCGGCCAGCTCCTTCGTGGATGTCGTCGCGGATCTCCCAACGGATCCGCAGGCGACGGAACCAGTGCAGGTGGGCGAACGCGCGCTCCACGACCCAGCGTTGGGCGCCCAGCCCGGAGCCGTGTTCGGTGCCGCGGCGTGCGATCAGCGGCTTCACGCCGATGCCCCGAACAAGGCAGCGGTACTTGTCGTGGTCGTAGCCGCGATCGGCCAGCACCATGTCTGGGCGACGCCGGGGTCAGCCAAGCTTGCCACGCACCGGCGGCAGGGCTTGCAGGAGCGGGATCAGCTGGGTGACGTCGTTGCGGTTGCCACCGGTCAGGGTGACGGCGAGAGGGATGCCCGTGGCATCGGTGATCAGGTGGTGTTTACTGCCCGTACTGCCCCGGTCAACGGGGCTTCGTCCGGTCTTGAGTCCCCCCTTTAGCGCGCGGATGTGAGAGCCGTCGACGGCCGCTCGGGAGAAGTCCAGGGGTTCACGCTGCAGAGCTCGGCCAGGAGAGCCTCGTGCAGCCGGGGCCAGACCCCAGCCTCGGTCCATTCAGCCAGGCGGCGCCAGCAGGTCATGCGGGAACCGACCACCTCGAAGATCATTTTGTTAGGAGTTCTTACGGGCACGGGAGCTTCGCCAGGGGGTGGCGGGACCCGGCGATTTCTTGGACAGGTGTCCAGCTATCCTGGACACCTGTCCAAAAAGGGGAGGGCCCGCTGCTCATGGAAATCGTGGCGAACGTGCTGGTCGGCCTGGTGGCCGTGTTGCACATGTACATCCTGGTGCTGGAGATGTTCCTGTGGCAGCGGAAGCCGGGGCGGGGGCTGCACGGGTTCGACCCGGAGACGGCCCGGGCGACCGCTCCGCTGGCCGCCAACCAGGGCCTCTACAACGGCTTCCTCGCGGCCGGACTGGTGTGGGGGCTTCTCGCCGCCGACCCGACCGGCTTCCGGGTCCAGGTGTTCTTCCTGTCCTGTGTGGTGGTTGCGGGCGTGTTCGGCGCCACCACGGCCAACCGCCGCATCCTGTTCGCCCAGGCGCTGCCCGGCGCGCTCGCGCTGGCCGCCGTCCTCGCCGCACGATGAGCCGGGCGCCGCACGAGGACCCGAGGGCGGCGCGCACCCGCGCCAGGCTGCGCGCCGCCCTGCTCGCCGAGTGCGCCGAGCGACCGCCGGCGGAGGTCGCCGTGGCCGCGCTGGTGCGCCGGGCCGGGGTGGGCCGGGCCACGTTCTATGTGCACTACGACGGCATCGAGGCGCTGGCGGTCGACGCGTGCGCGGACGTCGTGCGGCAGGCGGTGGACGCGCTGCACGCCTGGCGGGGGCGGCCCGATCCGGTCCACGCCCCGCCCGCGCTGCGGGAGTTCTTCACCGGCCTGTCCCCGCACACAGCCCTGTACCGGTCGCTGCTCGCGCCGGGCGGCGGCGGGCCGCTCGGCCGGGTGCTGCACCGGGATCTGCGGGCCCGCAGCCTCGAGGAGCGCGAACTGGCCGGCGCGGCTGACGCCCCGCTGGTCGCGTCGGCGGTGGCGGCGACCTTCGCGGGTGTCCTCGCGGACTGGCTGCACGGGCTGCTGCGGGCCGCGCCGGAGGAAGTCGCGGACCAGGTCTGGCAGTTGCTGGTCGCACTGCACCGGAGCCGGTGACCGGTCACTTGCAGGCGACCTCCCGCGCCGCCCGGGGCCCGCTGGCGACTGCATCACCTGCGGATCGCCCCCGAGACGGTTTACTCTCTCACCCATGCCTGGCTGGAAGGCGCGGTCTGCCCTCCCCATGCCGGCGAACCGCCGGTGCTGCGACCCGACCCCGCCGCACGGTCGTTGAACAAAGATGCCGTCCTCCTGCGCGCCGCGGCACTCGAACCGCAGGGCTTGCCGGACAAGGTGGACGGTCACAGGGATCCCGGCGGTGTGCCCGAGGAAGTCCTCCGCATCACGACGGAAGAGCTCGGGCGCGATCCGCAGGCGCACGAGCCATGGCTCCGGCTGGCTCTGGCGATGCGCGGCAGCGGACCCGCCGTGGGTCCTGAGCGCGACTCGGCGGGTGCCCGGTCCCTCACCCACCGCCCGGAGTTGGTGCGTGCCGTCCACCTGTCCCTCCAGGAACGCACCGGTACGGTCCCTGACCCGTGGGCGCTCGCCGAGTGGCTCGGGGCAGCCATCGAACCACCGAGGGTGGACAACCCCAGGGTGGCGCGACCCGCCACCTCCCCAGAAGCCCTCGAGATACGCCCGCGCGCATGGCGCACACACCTGCACCCGCGCCGGTGAACCCCGCCCGCCGCCCTCGCCGGGCACGGTGGTGCACCACCACACGCTGAACACGCCGTGCTCGGTTCGAAGAGGCGCGGGTCCGGCGAGCCACCCCCCGCGGGCGCGGGGATGGTCCCGACCGTAGCGGGCCACCCTTGTGCCGTATTCGGTGGTCCCCGCAGGCAATGGTCCCCGCACCGACGGCACGGGCGGCTATTTCGTGCCGCGCTCTGCCCGCCCGGCCTGCTAGCGTTCCGCGCGGTCCCATCGAGGCTGGCCACCCGGCCCGCTGACCACGCGGCTGGCATCGCTCCCTCGCACGTCTTTAAGTGTTCGGCCACCATTCGGCCGGGGCCGCTAGCACTGCTCGGGATCTATGTCAGCACTTCAGGCCGATGATGCCCCACCTGCGCCCTGCAGCCTCGGTGACTACCTGCCCCCATTCGGTGACGAGGGCAGCAAACGACGAGAAGTCGTTGATCCACCCCGTGGGCTGAGCGACGTGGCGTTCGAAGGCTTCGCGTAGAGACGGCAGGCCAGGCTCGACCTGGGTCCAGAAGTGATGAAGGGCTGCCACGTCCTCGGGGAGGAGCCACCGCATGGTCCCTGGGCACCAGTGGTTCTCCCGTCCGGGGACGGCAGGAGTGAATGGAGGGTCCGCAAACTCCCAGTTGTATTCGCCCCAGAACAACGGAGCGCTGAACTCATCGAGTGCCGTGCGAAGTCCGGGCCCGACGAATCCTCGCATCTGGTCCCATCGTTCACCTGCCCAGAAGTGCGGCTTGTACGAGGTGAGGGTGTTAGAGAACTCGTAGCGTGCGTACCAGGGGCCGTTCTCGACATCAGGCCAGGTCCATCCCTCCGAGCCGTTCTCCTCCCAGACGTCGTCACTGCCGAACGCAGCGGTCTCCACCAGGTCGGCCCGCAGCTCGGGCGACGTCGCTTCTATGTACGCGCAGTCGACGATCAGGAGTTCCATGCACAAGCCCACGCGGTGAGCGTAGGGCACCCGTCGCGGATCGTCGTAGCCCGCGCCCTGAGAAGCCGGGCGCGGGCCCCAGCTTCCCGGCGCGCCCCGACCACCTGCGGGGTGGGGACGTACCTCTGTACCTCGCTGGCCACGTTGGGGAGTACGCCGCCACTCGGTCAGGTACGGCGAAATGTGGACCAGGTCCTCGGGATCGATCTCCCACTCCTCCTTCACCAGCTGGCGGATGATCGCGGCGATGTCCAGGGCGTTGTGGAAGATCAGGCTGCCACGGCGACGAGCACATGATCACCCGGCTACTTTGCGGCCGGTGTCTGGGCTAGGACTACAGGGCCTGCCACGGGTCCTCGCCACGCACGGCCGACTGACGCGGGCCGAGCTGACCGAGCACCTCACCGCCCTCGGTATCTCGCCGGACGGGCAGGCGCCTTTCCACCTGATCCGTCATGCGGCACTCACTGGCGTCCTCTGTCACGGCCCGCAGCGCGCCAGCGAGGCCACGTATGTACTGCTCGACGACTGGCTGCCCGCCATCGGGGGAGCCCAAAGTGGAACCTGCGGGCTCTGGCTCGCGGCCAAGTGCCCTCACCCCCCGAGAGGTTGAGCCGGCTCACGCCCTGGCGGTCGGTCGCCTACCTGCGCGATCGGCTCATGCAGAGCGGCATCCTGCCGCCGGCCGACCGTCAGTTGCTGCTGTTCCAGCGGTGGCTCGCCGAGAAACTGCCGACCGTCAGCAAACCCGAGCACCGCAAGCTCCTGGAACTCTTCGCCGCCTGGCACATCCAACGCCGTCTGCGCACCCTGGCCGGCCGCGGCCCGCTCACCGGAAAGCAGATCCAGCAGGCCCGCAACGAGCTCCACCTCGCGATCGCCTTCCTCGGCCACCTCGCCGAGCGTAGACGGGCCCTCCCCGACTGCACCCAGGCCGATGTCGACGCCTGGTATGCAGGCGGCCACACCGCCAGGCACCTCACCCATGCCTTCCTCTTCCGGGCCATGCGGTCCAAGCACATGCCCGCCGTCACCGTTCCGCACCGCTCGACGAGCAATCCCACGCCGATCGCCCAGCCCCAGCGGCTCGCGCTGCTTCGACAGCTGGTGAACCGCGACGACGTCCCCCTCCAGGACCGCGGGGCTGCCGCGCTTGTCCTCCTCTGCGCGCAGCCGCTCACCCGGATCGCCAGGCTCGGCACCGACGACGTCCAGCACAAGGACGGCGAAGTCCTCGTCCGGCTAGGCGACCCGCCGTCGCCCGTCCCGGCCCCTTCGCCGAGATGCTGCTGGACTACCTGGGGCAGCGGCCGAACACCATGACCGCGACCAACCTCGACGCCCGATGGCTCTTCCCCGGCCGCTGAGCCGGGCAGCCCATGACCCCGGAAACTATGGAACTCCGGCTCCGGCACCTGGGCTTCCCGACCCAGCGAGGACACAGCGGCGATCCGTCACCTCGTCTCCCAGGCCCCGGCCCCAGTGGTCGCCCGAATGCTCGGCTACAACGACGACACCACAGCCCGCCTCGCCGAAGTGGCCGGCGGAACCTGGCGCCACTATGCCCCCGGCGACCACTCGCGGGGACTACGAGCCGTCAGCAGCTGAGGCATACGCGACTCCCGATTACGCGAGGTCGCCAGTCAGTAGAGGCCGGTCACGGGGCGAGCACCAGCTTTCGCAGGGATTCGGTGTCGGGCTGGTCCGCGACGGCCGCGTCCAGGGCCAGGCCGAGCTGGTCCTCGAAGCCGTCGGCGGGATAGCGCAGGGTGGCTGAGTCGGACCAGGACAGCTGCCAGCGTGCGGCGCCGCGGGCCGTCAGTTCCATGGTGACCAGCTGGTTGAGGGCCCGCCGCAGCGCCAGGCGGGAGAACTCGCGGGCCGCGCTGCCGGTCGCGGCCGCCGTCTGCTCGGACTTCGGGAACCGGTCGGCGATCCGCCAGCGCACGGCCGGGTCGGCGTCGATCGCGTCGAGCAGAGCCTGGAGGCCGGGGCCCGCGCCCTCGACGGAGAGGGCCGCACGGATGTCCTCCGTGCCCTGGGCGACGTACAAGGTCATCGACTCGTGGACCAGGTCCTCCCAGTCCACCCGCTTGAGCGCGAGCGCCTCCGGGGTGAGGACGGCCTGCTCCAGCGCGGCCAGCACCGCGTCCGGGTCGGCCAGCAGCTCCAGAGCGGGCCGCGCTGCCTGTCGGCCGCGGCCGTCGTCGGGCAGGGCCTCGATCCGGGCCACCCGCTCGGCGAGCGAGGGGTGGGAGTCGTACGGGGAGGCGGGCTCGGTCGACAGCTCCCGGCGTAGCTCCTCCAGCTCGGCCGAGCGGGCGTCGAGGAGCCGGCGCAGGCCGCCGAAGACCTCGCCTGGCCGGGGCAGCAGACCGGCGCCAACGCCGAGGGTGGCGTACGAGCTCATGTAGAACGCGTGCGCCGAGCCGAGGGCGTTGACCTCGCGCAGCGCGGACACGGCGGAGTCGCGTCCGGCGACCCGGACCGAGGCCAGGTCGGCGGCGAGCTCCTGGCGGCGGGAGGTGGTGAGTGTGGCGCGCATGTAGAAGTTGCCGTACGCCGTGTAGATCTTGGCCATGCCGCGGTACGTCGCACCGAGGCCCGGGGTGTCGACCATCAGGGTCTTCTTGCCCTTGGCCGCCCGCTTGGCGGCCTTGTTCTCCTGCCTCTCGCGCTCCTTGGCCTGCTTGTTGTCGGAGCGCTCGTGGAAGTGGGCGACGGTGCGGATCAGTTGGGCGCGACCACGGGCGATCAGCGGGGTGAGGAGGGTGTCGAAGTTGGCGTAGTGGCCCATCTCGTGTGCGAGTACGGCGCGCAGCTGCATCTCGTCCAGGCCCATCATCAGCGGCAGGCCGAGGTAGAGGCGACGGACACCGGGCCGCAGGCCCAGCAGCGAGGAGCCCTCGCTGACGGCCGCGTTCACGTGCTCGATCAGCACGATCTCGTCGGGCGCTCGCGTGCCGACCTGGCGTGCGACATCGCGCATGGCCTCCCACAGCGCGGGCTCCTGAGCCTCGCTGACGGTGACGGTGATGCCGGCCGGAGGCTCGGCCTTGGGGGTGCGCAGCATGAACAGGCCGCGCACGACCGGGATCGCGAGGACAACGGAGAAGACGACGATGCTGTCGGCGGTGGCGTGGAGCCCGCTCCTGAGAGCGGCGTAGTCGATGCCGGCCAGGACTGCCAGCAGGACGACGCCCAGCAGGTAGAAGCCCGCGAGCAGGACGAGGGCGCGCAGAGCGCGCAGCGAAGCGCCCATATGGACAGATTCCCCCGGGATGAAGTGCGGTGCGGATCCGCATCATGCGGCCCCAAGGGCGCTTGCGGCAACTTGATCGGCGGCCCGTTCCCTCTGGTGGCGCCTGTGCGGCGGGGACGCCCCGGCAGGGCAGGCGAACCTACCGCCTGGGGCGCGACCGGCCGGTTGGGGCGGTGTCCCCGCTGGAGTGTCTCCTCGTCCGTCGTCCTCCAGGGCCCGGCCCCGGTGGTCGCCCGGATGCTGCAGGACACGGGTGGCCCCGTGCTCTCCGGGAGGAGGGCCAGGCACTCCTTGAGCGGGCGAAGGCATGGAGCCCGCCGATGGCGCGCGAACTCCACGCCCGCATAGTCGAGTTCCCGGACGGGTTGACGGCGCCGTCCCCGCACTGCCCGGCGACCTTGCCCCGGCTGCTGCAGGCCCTGGAGGAGGCCGGGCACGGCGATGCCGTCACCCAGCTCGCCTGTGCGATCTGCGGCCGCACCGGCCGCAAGGTGCCCCGCATCACCCCGCCAGGCCGCGCATGCGAATGGTGCGTCGCCAGGACCGAACTACGCCCGTGCTCGCGCTGCGGGAAAGACGGTCACATCGTCACCCGGACCGACGAGGAAGGAGCGATCTGCCGCTCCTGCTACGAGAGCCGCCACCGGTTCACCGGGCCCTGCGCCGACTGCGGACGACTCGGCACCTACCGGATGCGGCTCAGGGACGGGATCAGTGTCGCCTTGTGTCGCCCCTGCGCCGGGTTCACCGACCAGGAGTGCATCCGCTGCAAGACCCTGGGCCCCGTACAGTCCAACTCCGCCGAAGGGCCGGTCTGCCGCCGCTGCTACGTCGCCCCGGCCAAAGTCTGCGGCAAGTGCGCCCAAATCCGGCGACTCGCCAAGCGGGGCAAGGACCGCGAGCCGGGAGTCTGCGACAACTGCTACAGATCCGCAGGGATTTGCGCCGCGTGCGGGCGCTTCCGTGACGGCGCACGCGGCAGCCGAGCCGGCGGAATCTTCCTCTGCGACCCATGCCGCCCCGGCCTACACCCGATGCGTCGACTGCGGTCGCAACAAGAAGGCCACCGCCACCACATGGCCGGTCGGCCATCTCTGCTCGCCCTGCTACTCCAGACGTCGACGCAACCCGGAGCCCTGCGCCCTCTGCGGCGTCACCCGCGTCCTGGTCGGCCGCAGTGACAAGGGCCTTGGAACGTGCGGGCCCTGCTGCGGCACCGACATCGACTTCACCTGCCGCCGATGCGGCGAGCCGGCGGACATCAGTACGGACGGATGCTGCACACACTGTGTCGCCGGCGACCGAGTCCACGAGCTCCTCGCCGCTGAAGACGGGTTGGTCGCCATACTGCTCGCTCCGCTTGCCCGAGCTCTCTCCTCAGCGCCACGGCCCAGGTCCGTCCTGGCGTGGCTTCGCCGAAGCCCAAGCGCCCTCTCCTGGCCACGCTCGCGGCGAGCCAGGCGGAGATCACGCATGAACTGCTCGATGACCTGCCGCAGGAGCCGGCCACGCGATACGTCCGTGAACTGCTCGTCCACGCTGGGACCTTGCCGCCGCGGCAAGAGAATCTCGTCCAGCTGGAGCGTGGTTCCGTGCCGCCGCCCAGAGTCTGCCCGGCGTGCACTCGGAGATCATTCGACCGTTCGCCGAGTGGTTCATCACCCGCGATACATCGGCGCCTACTTCACCTTCGACAAGAACCCCGTGCTCCTGCCGCCGACGCTGGCTCGTCTCATCGAACGGCAGATAGCTGAGGGCCGGAGACATTCGGCCGTGGGAGCCCTGCCCGACAGCGAGCACCTGGAGCTGCTTCTGCCGAGCCGTCTCGCCGGCCGCCCGCGAAGCCCTGGAGGTCTGGCGGCACAGCTCGCGATGCACGGTCTGCCCACCTTCGCAGCCCGGAGTACAGCCCTGTTCGGCATGGCCGGTGAACTTCCGCCGATCATCATGTGCGACCTGTTCGGGATCCACAGGAACACCGCCACTCAGTGGGCGGCACTGGCCCAGGACAGCTGGGCCGGCCACCTCGCGGCTCTCCGAGCTACCGAATAACCGTG
Organism: Streptomyces sp. NPDC037290; assembly: GCF_055603245.1. Classification (NCBI taxonomy): domain Bacteria; kingdom Bacillati; phylum Actinomycetota; class Actinomycetes; order Kitasatosporales; family Streptomycetaceae; genus Streptomyces; species Streptomyces sp. NPDC037290. Next base: position 107,126 of record NZ_JBVJVZ010000018.1, read on the forward strand.
GTCACAACAGCATCTCTTCTCAAGCACGCGGCTCTCGCCGACGGCCGCGCTGCCATCGCCGGGATCTCCGCCCGCAGATCAGGTTCTGCTCCAGAAAGACACCGGACGGGTCAGTCTGCCCAGCCATGGTCAGCACCTCGCCCGCGAGTTCCAGCGCCGCGTGGCGAACCATGTGGCGCCAGTGCGCGGCGTCCGGCGACCGCGGCTGGCCTCGGTGGCTTCGGCGTGCGCGGTGATGGCCGTGGGCGAACTCACCGTCGCGGCTCCGCAGCTGATGACCGGCTACGTCCCGCACGGGGCCAGCCAGCCCGGCACCTGCGACACTCACGAGGTCGTCCTCGCCCGCGACGGTCGGGGCGTTGTCCAGGACGTCCGGTACCGTGCCGTGGACCTGGTACAGCGCCTGCGACGGGAAGGTCTCCACCAAGCCGTCCACCGAGGTCGATATCGACGACGTCGTCCCCTTCGCCAACGGCTGGCGGTCGGGAGCGGATGCATGGACGACCGCCAAGCGTCGCCAGTTCGCCAACGACCTGAGCAATCCGCAGCTGTTCGCGATTCCGCGAGCTCCAATAGGGTGCTAGAAGGTGCTCTGCGCCGGTTCCCACACCGAGCAGTCGTGAGCGAAGAGAACGCGTCGTGGGTCGAAGTCGGCGAGTCGCTCCAGCCAGTGCTGGTAGGCGGGAAGCGGCTGCTCCACGCCGTGAAGTGCCGCCTGGCGGGCCAGCTGGTCGGATGCGTAATGGGAAGCGAAGTCGTGCGCCTGGCCGGCGAGGACCACCGTGCCGTCGGCCTGCCGAAGGACCAGCGACTGATGCCCTTGGGTATGCCCTGGTGTCGGAATGATCCAGACGCTCGGCCAGACCTCGGCCTCACCAGCGAGTTCCTCATAGGACGCGGCGGGGAAATCGATCAGTTCGTCGAAGGTGTAGCCGCCGTTGCGGGCAGTGGCGAGCTCGACGTCCTGGACCAGGATGGGTTTGCCGCCCAAGAGGGGGTTGCCGCCGCAGTGGTCGAAGTGGAGGTGGCAGTTCGCGACGAGGGAGATGTCGTCAAGAGCGACTCCGATCCCGGCCAGGGCATCCTGCAGGTCTCGGCGTCGGGGACGGTAATGGGCTTCGGTCTCGGGGTCCGCCTTGCCGATACCGGTGTCGAAGAGGATCAGGCCGTGATCGTGTTGTACCAGGTAGGCGAGCACAGGTTCGACCCGCGGCTGCGGGCCGCCGGTCTCCGCCGCGGGCCGGATGAAGTAACCCAGATCGAGCCGACGCACCGACATGTTCTTCCCCATGCGGCCAGCCTGTCAGGTTTGGAAGTTCCGGTCGGCCAGTCTGCCGAGAGCAGAACCACCATCGACGCCATCGGCCGCAAGGCGGGCGATTCACGTGCAGGGTCAGTCTGCGGCAGAGTCCTGGGCAGCGGCGCGGGCCTGCGTGATGGCGGGGCGGCAGGATTCGGTGCTGGTCTGGATCAGGTTGCCGCCGAAGGTCAGCCGGCCGACGATGGCCGTGCAGAGCCTCAAGTCGGTGAAGGTCTTGGGCCAGCCGCGGCCCGGTCACCACCAGGGCGGTCACCTTCGTGGTTGCGGCTCCAAGAGATGACCGAAACGGTCAATCAGCCGTCGTGGGGAAACCGCTAACGCCCGCTGTCCTGATAGCGGTGGTTGTAGTAGTCCTTGCCACCCACCAGGACTGAGGTGACATACCTCGGAAGACCGTCGGAGTCCCGCTCGACCTCCTGTGAGGTCTGCCGGGTGAAGCCCACCGACACCCCGGGGACCACCGGGTACTCGGGCTGCGATGTGTCGACCGTCCAGCCCCGCTCGGCGGCACGCTGGAAGAGGTCCTCGGCAGGGGTAGTGAAGACCTCGTCCCCCTCGAGCAGGACGCGGGTGGTGGACGTGCGGCCCTCACCGGGCCACCACAACTCGATCGCGGTGACCTGGGTTCCGCCTTCGGCCAGGGCCTGTACGCCGACATGGTCGAGGGTCCAGGACGCCTTCGCCAAGTTCCGGTTCGGGCGCCGCAATACCCGGGGCTCGCCCCAGTCGGGCACCGCGGCGAGCGCCTCGTCGATCGTCATGCCCAGCACGATCGGCGCGACTCCGCGCGGGGGGTTGACTACCAGATCCATCGCGTAGTCCCTGAATCCCTCACGGCGTCGTCATTTCAGGATGTCGTAGTTTATCGTCCAGCCCTTCTTCGTCATCATGGCCTGGAACGGTCGTGCCGGCCGGATCGGTCAGCGTGAGCAGTGCGCCGCGCGCATCGTAGGAGAAGTGCGTCTCGGTGCCGTCCGGTGCCGTGATCCGGATGCGGTTGCCGCGCTCGTCGAAGACCTGGCGCCAGGTCGTACCGTCGGCTCCCGTGACCTCCTCCGGCAGGTTGAGGTCGTTGTAGCAGGTCCTCGACTCGGTGCCGTCTGGGAACTGTGTCCGTGTCAGGTTGCCCCGCTCGTCCCAGGTGAAGCGGGCGGTGTGACCGAGCTGGTCGGTGCGCTCCAGCAGATTGTCGCGCCGGTCCCACACGAAGTGGACGGTGCGTCCGAGCGGGTCGGTCTCGGAGACGGTCTGCCCGAGCGCGTTGAGCCGGGTAACAGTGACCGCGCCGGTCGAGTCGGTGAACCGGGTGACGCGCTCAGCAGAGTCGTACGCGAATCGCGAGGACAGCGCCCCGTCGGGACCGGTGTCTCCACGACCCGGCCGCCGCGTCGTACACGTACGCATAGGTGTGGCCGTTGCGGTCGGTCCAGGACGTCACGCGGTGCTCATCGTCGTAGGTAAACGCAACGCAACGGTGTCAGAGAAGCACGTGACCTCACTCAGGCTGCCGACCTCATAGCCGAAGGAGACGGTCTTGACCGGGCCGTTCGCGGTGCGCAGCTCCAAGGCCCCGACGCGACCGCTCGCCCGGTCACAGGTGGCCCGCACGTCGTAACCGCCGCAGTGGACGACAGCGGTGGGCAAACCCTCGTCGTCGCGGACGATCTGTACGGCGTTGCCGTTGCGGTCCTGGATCTCGCTGAGCCAGTACAGCCCGCCGGAGGTGTAGGGGCTGCCGACGAAGCGGCGTACGTGGCCCGAGTACGGGTCGGTGGTGGCGTAGGTGAGCTCACCGAGCGCATTGCGGTCGACATAGGTGAGCGGAACTCGCTCGCCTTCCACCGGATCGACTGGATCGTCCGAGGAGGCCGGCACTCGCGGGTAGACGACAAGCGAGCCATGGCGTGTTCGCACAGCAGATGGCGACGATGGCCCGGGATCTGCAGGCGCAGGATTCGGTGGATGCCACGCTCAAGCGGATTACCGAGTCCGCCACCGAGCTGGTCGAGGGCTGCGACGCCGCCGGGGTCCTGATTCTGAGCGGCAACCGTGTCAAGTCTCTCGCTCCCCGGGACCAGCTGGTCACCGACAGCGACCAACTGCAGGAGCAGCTGCAGGACGGCCCGTGTTTCGACGCGGCCCGAAACCGTACGGGAGAGCGGATCTTCCGCATCGCCGACTTGACCGCCGAGCACCAGCGCTGGCCCTCCTACGCTCCCCCGGCCCGGGAGAAGCTGGGACTGGGCAGCATGATGGGCTTCCTGCTGTTCACCGAGGACGAGGACCTCGGCGCACTGAATCTGTGCTCCCGCAGCCCCGGGGCGTTCACCGAGATCAGTGGACAGCCGGCCGGCTGCGGGCCTCCCACGCCGCGGTGGCCTTCTCCAGCGCCCGCACCCACACCCAGACGGAACAGGCCGTCGCCACCCTCCATGCCATCGCAGAAGCCATGGGCATCCTCATGGGCAGCCACTACCTCACCGAGGACCAGGCATCCGACGTGCTGCGCCGCTACTCCCAGGAGAACACCACCAAGCTCCGCCAGGCGGCCCACCAGGTCAGCGAAAAAGGCACCCTGGCCTGACGATGGCGGCGGCTCCCCCGGCACGTTTGCTGGACCGCGGATGCCTGAACCCGGCCGGCGCCCAGGGGAGCGTCGCCGACCCGGCCTGCACACCGAAGTCCCCCAACCGGCAATCCCACACTGACAGTCCGGCGGACTGACAGTGATCCGTGCGTGACCGGGCGCGCCGGTGTCGGCGCCGGCGGGGCTGTGACGGTGGCCGGAGCAACCGTGCCGGGCCAGGACCATGGCGGTGACATCGTCCGGCACTGGCCCACCCGCCGCACGGGTCGTGGACTGTGCCGGTCGGAGCACGGACCGCTTTCCGTGAGTGTCCGTCGCAAAGTGGCGTGACGGCGAGCCGCACGTCAGGGCTGGGCCTGGAGGGCCCAGGTTTCCGGCAAGCCGAGGTCGTCATACAGCCGCTGGCGCTGGCCGAGGCTGAGGGTGGTGGTGGCCGCGGCCAGGAGGTCGGCCTCCTGGCCCGGTGCCGTCTCGACGATCCCCCGCGCGATCGCTGTCCGCACTGCGGGCGGCAGTGCGGGAAGCATCCGGCGAAGGTCGGTAAGAGCCTCCTCGGGGGTGCGGGAGGCACGGAAGGCGGCGAGGACGGCGCCCAGCTCCGTGTCGCCGGCGTACTGCCACAGCGCCGGCATCGCGACCGTCTCCTCGAGGTGAAGGTGCGCGAGGTAGGCGCTGATGACTTCGTTCAAGGCGAGGTACAGGGCGTGCTGGGCCTCCGGCAGGGCCTCGGCGGGGGTGCCGGGGAGCGAGCGTGCCTGCTCGTCGAGTGTGGCGAAGGCGGCGTCGAGGCGTATGTGCTCGGCCTCCAGTGCGTCGGCTGCCTCGGGGGCGCGCTCGCGCAGGAGCTGGTGGATGAAGGTGTCCTCGTGGTCGGCGTGCTCGCGCAGTTCCTGGGTCATGGCCAGGCAGCGGTCCGCCTGCTCGGCGGCGGCGCCGCTGTGGGTGATGTCCGCGGCGCCGAGTTCGGTGGCGAGGGTGAACAACCGCGCACGCTGTCCCATGTGGACGTTCCGGTAGAGGTCGATCTTTGGCATGGTCTGTCCTTCGGGGTGGCCGATCCGGTAAGATGACAACACATTGTCTTTCAAGCAGCATGTTGTCAAGTGGAGGAGTGTGCGATGCCGGACGAGGCAGCCCTGCTGATCGCCGACGTCTTCGAGGCAGCCGGGGCCCTGCGCCGGCTCGGCGAGCAGACCGCCGCCGCGGAAGGGCTCACCCAGGCCCGATGGCAGCTCCTCAGCGTCGCCTCCGAGGACCCCCTCACCGTCCCCCAGGCCGCGCGGCGCCTCGGCGTCAGCCGTCAGAACGTCCAGCGCGTCTCCAACGACCTCGTCGCCCTGCGCCTCGCCGCCTACGAGCCCAACCCGGACCACCGCGGCTCCCCCCTGCTCACCCTCACGCCCCGGGGCAGGGAGTCACTCGCCCGTGTCACCGCCAGGGCCGAACAACTGCACCGCATCCTCTTCGCGGCCATCCCCGACGAGGAGATCCACGCCACCCGGACATCGCTGCGGCGCCTGCTGTCCGAACTCGACCGCCACGAAGGAGAAGCAGGCAAGCGCTAGAGAGACACCCGGGCGAGGAGGGTGCGAAGGTCGATGACGCGGTAGCCGCGGGTGGTGATCGCGTCGAGGATCCGCGGCAGTGCCTGCGCGTCGATCACCTCGCTGTGGCCCTCAGTCGTACCGACGTGCATCTGCACGATCGCCCCTGGGCGCAGGGCGTCCAGCGCCCTGCGCACCGCACGGTCCACACTCATGCCGCCCTTGATGCCCATCCATCCGTTGGTGTCGGTGGTGAACTCGATGTCCGCGAAGCCCAGCCCGTTGACCTCCCTGATCTGGGCAGGACTGGTCTCGCTGTAGGGAAAGCGGAAGAACGGGGTCAGGGCTCCCCCTGCGCCGGCCGCACGCAGAGCCCGGTCCGCTGCCTGGACCTCGCGGCGCCTGCCGGCCGCGGTCAGGTCCTTGAAGTAGGGATGACTGTAGGAGTGGTTGCCCAGCCCGTGCCCCGCAGTCGCGATTCGCTTCACCACCTCGGGATACCGGTCGGCGAAGTCACCGGTCAGGAAGAACGTGGCAGGCGTGTGCCGACGGGCGAGCTCTCCGAGGATGACGTCGAGACCCGCGTCGTTCCAGGCCGCGTTGAACGTCACCGCTGCCACCCGCTCATGTGTGCGGATCACTCGGTTCTCGGATCCGAACAACACACGCAAGCATGCTTCTTCCCCCTCCCTCGCCAGCCGACAGGCGTCGGACGTGGCCGCTCGGACCCGGCGGCCGGGCACCACCGCCCAAGGGACAGCGAGCAACCCGGCGGCGGCCGCCCCGAGCATGCGGCAGGACACAGCACGACGCGCGACGACGGCAAGACGTGTTTCCATGCCACCGCCATCGGTCATCCAGGGGCCGCCCTTGAGCGCCTGAAGCCCCAGCCCACCGGCACGGCCCCCTTCGCGCTCGACGAGACCGTGTGCGTGCTGCCGTCCGCGTTGCGGGACCGGGCACGGGATGCCCCCACCACGGCAGCGTCGAGCATGGCTCGCAGCATCATTCGGCTCACAGTGAACGTTATCGGCCTACCCGATGCGAGTGCAGCGCGAGCGGTAGCGGGCCTCCTGCGTGAGGATGTCGCCGCGACGCATCAGCGTTCCTGAACTGCGGACCATCTGACCCGGTACGCACAGGCAGGCGCGAGCAGGTTGCCTTGTGCGGCTGGATGTGAGAGTCGGGGCCCGGCGTCCTTCGCATCCGCCAGTAGCGCGTCAGGGCATCTGGTCGTAGAGAGCCCTGCGGATGCTGGCCCACCTAGCAGTGCTTCGTTACGTTGAGTGACCTCGCCTGCTGGTGGGCATCTTCCTGGTGTGAGCCTGGGGGAAGTGGAAAGGCTCCGCCGCCATGCGGGTCCGATACGCTCACGAAGGGGGCGAGCGGGAATTCATTGGGTCGCCCGATGACCGTCCCGACCGAAAGTGTGGAATTCTATGAGCCCTTTGATCGACCGGACTCGAATGGAGTCGGTCTTCAGCGCCGATGATCTGGTCGCTCGGGACGACGGTGTGCTGGCCGCCATCGCGCATGAGCCGACCCGAGCCTTCCTCCGCGAGGTCGGACTCCCGGACCAGGTGGGCTGGTTCGAGATGGACCAGTTCCTTCTTGACGGTGACCTGCGGATCGGCGGTGAGGCGTGGCAGGCCGTCGCGGAGAAGTACCCGAACTACTCATTCGACATGTCGGCTTGGCTGACGCTCGGAGGGATCGCCCTTGACGACGTCATCGTCGATACCGCCACCGGCATTGTGTACTGCATCCCGGAGGACGGTGCTCCGCATCTACTCAACAGCAACATCGACGCCCTGGCGTATTTCCTGTACGCACTGGAGGAGGAAAGGCCGGAGTACGACGCCGAGGCCAGCACCGACGAGGGTGTCGACCCCGAGGGCGCCGCGGAGAGGCTTTTGCATCGGATGCGCCAAGCCGACCCCGTCGCCATGGAAAATCCTGAATCGTCTTGGTTCGCGGTTCTGCGGCATGTGCGCAACTTTCTACGGGACTAGGTAGTGCCTCGTTAGGTTCTGGATCTGCTGGTCGGGAGGATCGGCCGCAGGTGGTGCAGGTGCCGGTCCAGCACCTCAGCAGGTCCTGGAGGTCGTCGAGGACCTGGTAGAGGGTGAGGCCGGCGTCTGGGCTTTTGGGTCGAGCCGCCGGAGGGTGAGGAAGACCTGGGCGGCGGTGACGAGGGTGACGTGGTGGTGCCAGCCGCTCCAGGTGCGGCCTTCGAAGTGGTCCAGGCCCAGGCCGTGCTTGAGTTCGCGGTAGTCGTGCTCGATCCGCCAGCGCATCTTCGCCCACGGCACCAGGTCGGCGATCGGGGTGGTGGCAGGCAAGTTGGTCATCCAGTAGCCGGTCGGCTCCTCGGCGTCTTCGGGCTTCTCGACCAGCAGCGTCTTCAACAGCAGCACACCGTCCCACCGCCTGCGTCCGCAGGCCTGTTCCTGGGCGGCGCGGCAGGCTTCCTTGCCCGACGGCCGCACCTGAATCACGGCAAAGTACGAGATCATCGTGCCCTTGCTGCCCTGCCGCACGTTTATGGCAAGGAACCGGCCTCGCTCAGCGTCCCGTGTAGGTGAAGCCAGCCCAGAAGTACGGGTGCGTGTAGGGCCTCGTCCCCACCCACAGCAGCCGGGGGACGGTCCCGGAAGGGCCGGGGCCCACCGTGTCCGGGAAACGTTGCTGAAGCTCCTGGTTCGTGGCGTCCCTGAGCCACAGCTGCGCCCGGTGCAGTGCCTCCGAGGGCTCCCCGTCCTCCTCCCAGTAGTCGTAGAAGGCCGCCATGAGCAGGTTGGTCGCCTCGTCCGGCACCTGCCACTGCGATGCGACGACACCGGAGGCGCCGATGACCAGGAACGCCGACGACAGATTGACCGACTCATAGGACGAATGGATCCCGGAGACGGTGGTGGAACAGGCCGACAGCACGGACAGTCTGGCGTCGATCCGGGTGTCCATGAGCGTGCCGAGCCTGAGGTGCTCCCCGCCGGACAGACGCAGTGAGCTCTCCAGGGGGCGGAAGAGCGACACGACGCCGTGGCAGGCGAAGTGGAGCACGTCGCAGGCAGGCAAGTGCTCCAGGGTGCGGGCCGCGGTGGCCTCGCCGCCCTGGAGACGGATGTGGTCGGGGAAGCGCCGGAGCGCGGCGGTCATCTCGGCGTCTGTGCGCAGCGGCGCCGTGTCCGGCTCCGGATTGTCTACTGCGAGGAGTCGTGTGGGAAGCCTCGTGGCGGGGCCCCGCCGGCCATGAGCGCGACGCGCGGCCTGGGACAGGGTCCTGGCGTTGGGCGCGTAGGTGACGCGGATCAGGTCCAGGGCGTAGGTGTCGCCCGGCGCGGGCTGCACGTTCGCGGATGCCCGCGCCGCGTGGAAAGGCAGGAACGACAGCGTCCCCGCGGGGATGAGCGTGAGGGACCGGTGGCCGGCCATCGCCAGGAGCACCGGCTTCATGACAGCCGTCCAGAGTGCGGCGGTGGTTGCGCCGATGATGGGCAGGGCGGTCGGCCCCTTCGCGCTGAGCAGGTGCGCCGCGAGTAGGTCGGTGGTGTCGCCGTTCAAGGGCAGTTGGACTTGGCCGGGGCGGTCTTTGCCGTGCTCGATCGTGAGGGCCAGCCCGCCCCACGGCGTGGCGAGCAGGTACACGAGGGGCTGTGCCTCGGCTGCGGCGTCGATGTCCTGCAGTCCCGGCGGTTGGAGGAAGTCGCCGAATCCGTCGACTTCGCGGATCTCGTCGATGAGGCTCTTCAGCGCCTCGCGCCGCCTTTTGAGGGGTTCTGCCCATTGGCCGGCCGCGGCCGGGGCGCCGGGCCGGCGCACGCTGCCCTCGTTCGAAGGGTCGAGGAGCGCTTCCAGCTCCGCGATGGCGTGCGTGTGGTCGTGGTAGCGGCGGACGAGATCGCCGCGTCCGGCGTCGGCGAGCCGGCTCAAGTCGGCCGGTTCGCGTTCCATCGCCTCGGACAGCATCGCTGCCAGTCCGCGCTCGACGATGACGGCGGCCGTCGCCGTGTCGCCGAGCTGTGCGCACGCGTACGCGCCGAGGCAGCTGAGCCAGCCCAGCTCGGCGGCTGCGGCTTCCTTGTGGACGCGCACCAACTGGGTTCGCACGGAGGTCTCCTGGTGGGCCAGTCCGAGTTCGGCGGCCTCGACCGCTTCGGCCCAGGCCCCGCGGTCCCCTGCCCACTGGGCCCAGACCCGGGTCCCTCGGCGGAGGCGGAAACCTTGTTCGACCGCGGTTGTGCAGGCCGATCGCATGGTGGCCGTCGCACGCGCGGCGTCCTCCTGCGAGCCGTCCCGGGAGTACCTGAGGATCAGTGCCTCACCGAGGAGGGCCAGATACGAGGGCAGCAGCGCCGACGCTGTGGTCTCGTGCGAAACGCACCGTTCGATCAGGGTGATGGCTTCGTCAAGGGTCTCTGGGGCGTGCGTCTGCTCGTACCGGTGCATCAGGACGGACGCCAGGTTGTGCAGGGGCCGTGTTCCAACCTGCGTCGTGGGCCGGCCGTGCAGAGCGTCGCGCAGTGAGGCGATCACCGTGTCGAGCATGGCCGGATCGGGGGCCAGGTCGTCGAGCCTGAGCTGTGCGGTTGCCAGATCGGCCGCGCGGCGCCACCGCAGGGCCGACTGCGGGTCGGTCGCCTCCTGCAGCTCGCGATAGAGGGAAACCGCTTCCCGGAGATCGCCGACGTCGTGGAGCTGGTGACCTCGGTTCTCCAGGGCGATGGCGAGCTGCCTGACGAGTTCGGGATCGGCCTGCTCCCCGTATCCGGCCCTGAGGACTTCGACCGCCTGGTCGAAGTAGAAGAGTTCTCCCGTCGCGATGCCCAGCGTGTAGAGCGCCGTGCCGTACTGCTCGACGGTTTGCGGTTCCGGAGGATTCCCAGCCGCCAGCTCCTTGAGGATCGCTGCCGATCGGTGCAGTGCGTCCACGTCACCGGTCGCCTCGTAGAGCACTCCGAGGCAGATCCCGTGGACCTGAGCAGCCAGGGCCGGGTCCGTCCCGTCGGTCCCGGCTGCGCGCGTCTCCTCGAGGATCTGTACGGCTTTTTGCACGAGGGTGACGTCCCCGGTGTGCTCGAAGAGGCGGACGAGCAGGATCGCCGTGCGGCAGCGACTCCTGCACGTGGCGCCGTCGATCTCCGTGAGCCTGCGGGTGATGAGTGTATGTACGCGGCGTGCCGGGAGAGAGTCCACTCCCGCGGCGTAGCCGTCCTCCAGCAGCGTCTCGCACAGCAGATAGACGACATGTTCATGGAGCTCGCTGCCGCCGGGGGCGAGATCGGCCGCCTCGCTGAGCAGGGTGACGGCAGCCGCCGTGTCTCCGACGTTGCCCCGGTCCAGGAGTAGTCCGGCGAGGTGGTAGACGGCCGCCAGCCGGCCTCCCGGGCCGCACTCGTCGACCACTTCGTGGCCCAGTGCGATGGCCTTGTTGAGGGAGTTCCGGTCGCGGGTCGTCTCGTAATGGAATGCGAGCACGTCCCTCGCCCGGGCGCGGACCTGGGAGCGCTCGTCGCCGCCCAGTTGACGCGCCGCGGCGAGGTGCCGGACCGCGGCCTCACCGAGGGTGAGGGCACGGCCGATGTCCTCGGCTCTCGTCTCGGCACTCGCGTGGGCCCGGTGCGCAAGTGCCTGCGCCAGCTGGCTGTGGATCAGGGCTTGTCCGTCGGGGGCCGCGTCCTCCGTGAACTCGAGGGCGTCCAGCAGCTTCACCGCCTCGTCGGCATCCGCCAGGGGGACACGGCTCGTGCGGTGTGTCAGCAGCGCGGCGGCGAGGTTGTGGGGCAGCAGACCCATGAACCGGGGCCGGCAGCGCTGCCACAGCTCGCGCATCTCGTTGATGATCCGCCGACGCAGTTCGTACGGGAGATCATGTCCGCCGAGATTCGTCGCCTCGGCGGCCAGCACCAGGGCCCGTGCCCTGAACTCCTCGGAGGAGCCGGGCCATTGGGGGGAATCCAGGAGCGTGGCCGCTGCCTGTGCGGCGCTCTCGGCGCGCGTACCGGTGGCACGGTGGCTTTCGATGGCGTCCACAAGCGCCAGGCACTGTACGGCCAGCTCATCGTCGGCCATGCCCACGACACCGGACTTCTCGGCGAAAGCCGCGTCGATGCCGAGCTCCAGGCACCTTTCCACGAGCCGCTGATGCTGGCGCCATGAATGCGCGTCGCTGTCATGCCCCAGCGCCTCGGCCTTCGCCGCGTTCCGGGCCAGTGCCTCCGCCATGGCCCGCATGTTCTCCGAATGGGCCAGCAACAGGGCCCGCGCATCGGTCCACGTGTCCGTGTCGCACAGTTGATGCGCGAGTGACTCGGCGCGCTGTCCGGGTTCGGGGCCTGCCGGATGCGTCTCGTCGCCGGACTGTGTCGGCACCAGACCACGGTCAAGGTCGGCCAGACAGGCGCGGGCCATCTCCGCTATCCGAGGCACGGGAGCGGCCAGGCAGATCTCCCAGTGACGCCGTGCCTGCGGGCGCCGTCCCCGGTTGGCCAGTGTCGAGCCGAGATCGAACCGTGCGCGCCAGGAATGCTCGGGATGGCCCGTGGCGAGGGCCTCTTCGAGGGCGTGCTCGGCCTCTTCCAAGCGTCCGGTCGTGAGGAACAGCTCACCGATGTTGGTGAGGGCCCGCGCCTGCTGGTCGGGGTCCGGCATGGCCACGGCCGTTCGGTACGCGGCGAGTGCATCACTCACCCGGCCCAGCTCGGCGAACATCAGACCGAGATTGACCGCCGAGTCGGCCAGGCCCTCGGCGATGGCGATCCGGAAAGCCGGCTCGGCGGACTCCGGGTCGCCGGCCCTCTTGAGCAGATTGCCCAGGTTGTTGGCGGCCCACGCTCGGGTGGTGGGTAAGGCTTCCGCAATCGCCGTCCGGTACGCCCGTTCCGCTCCGGCACGATCGCCCCGGCGAGCCAGGAGCAGGGCCAGATTGAACGCCGCCTGACCACCCTCAGGGCCCTCGTGGCGAGCCGCGTACGACAGCAGCTCGATGGCCCGGTCCGGCTCGTCGTGCGCGAGCAGCATCGCGAGCGCCTGGGCGGCGAAGCCGGATTCCCGTGTGTCGCCGGCGACCGCGCTTTCCAGGGCCGAGACCGCCGCGGCCTCGTCTCCCAGGGCCTGGTACGCCGCCCCGAGATAGATGTCGACGACGGTCCGCTCCTCTGTGGTGCCCAGGACTCGCGCGCGGTCGAGCACTCGGATCGCCTGCTCGGCGTCACCCCGGTAGAGATGCAGCAGGCCCATGTTGGTCCATTGCCGGGCGGTCAAGGAGTCCAGAACGGCACCGGGATCGAGCCCGCAGGCGAGCCGGACCGCCGTGTCCATGTCGTAGCGGTCGAGCAGCATGGCGTGGGCGGCGACGAAGTCGCCGACGTCGTACGGCCCCAGTGCCAGCATCTCGGCGAGCACCGCAGCGACCGCCGCGGGCTCGTACTGCACCGGCACGCGACGGCTGGGATCGTTCAAGGTTCCCCCCGGAGGATGACCCCGCACACATTGCCCTCATTGTCCCTCAACATCCCTTGGCTGAAACGGCATTGTGGTTGAATCGACCGGGGGTGGGTGAGCGTGAGCGAAGATCTTCTGATCACCGCCAGGACAGTCCGCGGATACCTCAAGGAACTCCTCGGAGCCGACGAAGCGGAGCGGATGAACCAGCTCCTGAACGCGCTGCTGGTCCGGGCCGCGAAGGGCGACGATGTCGATGAGGGACTCGCGGCAGCTTTCTCGGCCGACGCGACACTGCGCGCTTTCGCGTCGGCCGTTCTCACCGACGCCGAACACCGCCCGCCCCGCGTCCGTGAGGTCAGGCTCTCAGGCGACGGCGAGATCGTCGACATCGACCGGTACCAGTGCCCCGAGGGCGACGTGATCTGGTACCGCTTCGACGTCGGCGAAGAGATCCCCGACTGCCCCACCCATGGCGGGCGCCTGAGGCGCGCGGAATCCGGCCCCGCGTGATCGGCAAATTCTGGGAGTCCGTCGGTGGCAAACTGGCCGACCGGTGGGCGGGCGCCTCAGGGCCGGCCCTGGTGTTCTGGGTGGGCGGGCTGCTCGCGTGGCTGCTCGGCCATGGCGGCTGGCACCGGCTCGCCGACCTCGGCACCTGGCTACAGCGTCAGTCCGCCGCGGGCCAGATCGCCGCACTCCTCGCTCTGCTCCTCGGTGTCGCCACCAGCAGCGTGGTGGTGGGCTGGGCGGTCGAGGGCACGCTGCGGCTGATGGAGGGCTATCTGACCCGGCCAGTCGCATTTCTGCGGCCGTTGCTCCTGCGGTGGACCCGACGCTCGGCACGGCGCGTCCTCACCGAGCTCCAAGAGCTCGCGGTCGAGATCGGGGAAGGACGAGCCACGCCGGACCAGCGAGCCCGCTTCCAGCACCTCGACCGCCGGCGCCGGGACTGGCCCAGCCAGCCGGACCGCTACATGCCCACCCGTGTGGGCAACATCCTCCGCGCCGGGGAGAGCCGCCCGGTGGACAAGTACGGCTTGGACCCGGTGGCGGTCTGGCCCCACATGTGGCTGCTTCTCCCCAGCCAGGTGAGGCAGGACCTCGTCGCGGCACGGACGGCCCTGGACGGCGCGGTCGCCGGATTCCTCTGGGGCCTGCTGTTCTCCGTCTTCACCGTCTGGACCCCATGGGCCCTGCCGGTGAGCGCCGCGGCGGTCACGATCACCTGTTTCTTCCTGCTTCCCAACCGGGCCCGCACCTTCGCCGACCTCATCGAGGCGGCCATTGACCTGCACCGGATCGACCTGTACAAGCAGCTCCGATGGCCGTTGCCCGCCGATCCGGTGGCGGAGAGAGCGAGCGGGCGTCTCCTGACGAGGTACCTGGTCCGCGGGATCGATACACCGGAACCCGCGTTCACGCCCCCCAGCGGTCCCTGAACGGCTACCCCCTGGCTTGCCGCCACGGGGTCGCGGGCCGACCGAAGCGGAGCCATCGGCGGCGCGGTCGTCGTCCAGGACGACCAGGTGTGCAGCATCCGGACCAGCTGCGCAAGGGCTGCCGGCAGGCGGATCTCGAAACGGCGCAGGCCGGGCCCACCGGCCGACCGTCAGATCCCACGCCACCAGGGCGCCCTCGTCCATCGCCGACATCCGCCCCGGCCGTAGCCAGCGCCGCGCCCAACTCGGCCCCCAGCGGCGTCAGTCCAGCGCTGTGATTGACTACCGTCGTGTTGCCTGAAACCGTCTTCACCACCCAGGAACTGCCAGCGAACGACCGTTTCGAGGCATGGACGGAGCAACTGGGACGAACCCACGCGCCGATGCACCGGAGCAGCGACCGCGCCGCCGACTACCGGGGAACCCAGCGAGTGATCGGGCTCGGCGAGGTGACGGTGTGGCCCGCGACCTTCGACCATCTGGTGTTCCGCCGGACGCCCAGACTCGTACGCCAGTCCGACCCGGAGGTGTTCCACCTGTCCCTGCTGCGGCGCGGTGACGGTGCGGCGAGCTGGGGCAGGCAGCAGGTGGGATACCGCGTCGACGACTTCCACGTGAACTACTCCTCCCGCTCCTACGAGATATCCACCGGGCCCGACCCGGTCACCATCGTCGGGGTGGAGATCCCACGCGCCGCCGTCGCTCTCCCGGCCGACCAGGCGCACAGAGCGGTCGGACGGCGGATATCCGGCCGTGAGGGCATGGGCGCGCTCCTCGCCGGGCTGCTCGTGCAGCTGACCTCGGACACCTCCCCCTACCGGGCGGCCGACGCCGAACGGCTGGGCAGCATCGTCACCGACCTCGTCACCGCCGTCTTCGCCCACGCCCTGGACGCCGAACCACACCTGCCACCCGAGACCCACGCCCGCGCTCTGACCCTGCGCATCAAAGCGTTCGTCCGGCAGCACCTGAGCGATCCGGACCTGACCCCCGCGAAGATCGCCGAAGCCCATCACATCTCCCGCAGCCACCTCTACCGCCTGTTCCAGGACGGGGGGCTGACCGTCGCCTCCTACCTACGCGACCAGCGACTGACCATGGCCCGTCACGACCTCGGCGACCCCGCTCTGCGCGCCCTGCCCATCCACGCCATAGCCACCCGATGCGGCTACCGGCGCCCCGGCGACTTCACCCGGGCCTTCCGCACCGCGCACGGCATCACACCCAGCGATCTACGAGACCAGGCACTCAGCCGAACAGCCACGGACGCTGCGCACACCGACCTGGACGCTGTGCGAACGACAACCCCCGGCCCACACCCACATCATTGACCCCGGTCGCTCAACAGGCCCAGTGCGCACGGGCGGGTCAGGGCCACGGGGGTGCCCTGACCCGCCCGCACCACAACGGCCACCCCACGCCGGCAGCGTCGCCCCCCAAAAAGGCGACGCTGCCGGCGCGACCGTGCCACCACCCACACCCCGCGTCCGGGCGCCGGTTCACTCCGCGGGTCAACCGCTTCGGCCAGGTCACCGTCCGCTGCAACTCGTAGCCGGTTCCGGTCCGCTTCATCGGCCGCCGGCTGCGAGTACTGCTGCACGCCAATGGCCTGGGCGTCTACGACGGCCGCACCGTGGTCGCCCACCACGAACGGCTCAGCGACCGGGGCGAGTCCCGCCTGGTCCTGGACCACTACCTGGAAGCACTCCTGCGCAAGCCGGGTGCCTTCCCCGGAGCGACCGCCCTCGAACAGGCCAAAGCCGCAGGGAAGTTCCCGCCCGTTCACGAAGCCTGGTGGACCATGGCCCGGGGCCGCCCACGGCGAGGCGGCCGGCACCAGAGCCCTGATCGAGGTGCTGCTGCTGGGCCGCCACATGGAACACGAACACATCGTCGCCGGACTCGCCGCTGCCCACCGGGCCGGCGCCCTGACCGCGGATGCGGTCGCGCCGAAGGCCCGCAAGGCGGCCGAAGGCGAGACCTTCCCCGAGCCCGCGAAGCCCGCCCCGGCCCGTCCAGCCGCAGGAGGAGGCCGGCGGCTCGGTCACCTTCCTGTCCCAGTGGAAGCTGTCCCACCTTCCGCCCGACACTCGGCCGCTGCCGTCGGTGGCCCACTACGACCAACTCCTGCAACGCATGGACGCACGGCCGGCGAGAAAGAGGGATCATGACACGCAAGCGCGGACTGACCGAAGAAGCCGCCACCGCCTCGATCGACCAGGCATGCCGCATGCTCAGGCTGCCGACCATCCGCCAGCAGTTCACCGACCTCGCCGAAGGCGCCGTACGCGACCAGATGTCATACCGGGCGTTCCTCACCGAACTGCTGCTGAGCGAGTGTGACGACCGGGCCCGCCGGCGCTCCGAACGCCGGATCAAGGCCGCCTCCTTCCCCAGGGACAAGAGCCTGAGGGCCTTCGACTTCGACTCCAGCCCCAACATCGACCCGGCCACCGTCAACACCCTCGCCACCTGCGAATGGGTCAAGAAGGGACAGCCGCTCTGCCTGATCGGTGACTCCGGCACCGGCATTGATGAGCTCGGCCACATGGAGCTTGACCGCAGGGGCGCTGAGCTGCTGTTTCAGGTTCTGACGGAGCGCGACGAGAAGAACAGTGTCGCCATCGCTTCGAACGAGAGTTTCAGCGGATGGATGAAGACGTTCACCGATCCCCGGCTCTGCGCGGCCATCGTCGACCGGCTGACCTCCAACGGCGCCATCCTCCAGACCGGCACCGAGTCCTACCGCCTCGCCCACACCAAGGCCCAAGCCGAACTGGCCCAGGCCAGCTGACCGGGCGCCACACGGGAGGGGCCGCCTGACAACCAGCCGAACCAGCGGGCCGTCCAGGAGCCGCCATGACGCTGAACCTGCGACGCGGTTCAAGCGATGAGCAGGCGGAGGCCGAGATCTGCCGCACCGAGGTCGGCGAGGTCGCTGTTGCGCTCGGCCCACCGGCCGGAGTCGAGGTCGTCGCTGAGGCTTCGCACCGCCCGCTGCTCGGCCTCCGGCCCGACCCTCGTCCACACCGACACCGCACGGCGCACGTGATCCTCCAGATACGCCCCCGGTCGACGCCAGTACGCCTCGAACAGGCCGTCGGCGCAGTCCCACGGGATGGGCACCGGCTCAGCGCGGGCGCCGATCGCGTCGGCCATCCCGGCAAGCGACGGAAACTCTGCGAGGACGGCGGCGAACTCAGGCAGGTAGTCGCGGGTGAGCCAGAACCGGTCCTGCCAGCGAGGCTCGTCGGTGTCGAACGTGAGCACCACCACGCGGCGGGCCACGCGCCGCATCTCGCGCAGCCCCGCTATCGGGTCCCCCCAGTGGTGAACGGTGGAGACGGCCATCGCGACGTCGAAGGACTGGTCCTCGAACGGCAGGCTCTCCGCGGCAGCGGCCACGCACGGCGCCGAGCCGGCAGGCCGCTGCCCCCGCATGACCGCCGATGGCTCCACCGCGGTCACGTCGCGACCAGCAGGCTCGTAGGAGCCGGTGCCGGCCCCGACGTTCAGCACCGTCTGCGCGTCCCCGAGCGCGTCCCAGATCTGCGCGGCGATCCGCGGCTCCGTACGCCGTGTCGCGGGGTAAGCGCCGCCGATCGCGTCGTACAGCCGTGCACCGAGCATCTCCAGTTGCTCCTCCGGTGTCACCATCAGTCCCTTCGCCCGTGACTCGAGTTCCCTGTCAATGGCGGCCACCATGGCGTCAGCGCGATCACGCCACTCCAACAGCAGGCCGCGCAGTCGGCGCAGATGGGCAACCGCGTCGGTGGACGGGTCACCGACCAGTTCGGCAACCTCCCGCAGACCGAAGCCCAGTCGCCGATAGCCCAGCACCTCCCGCAGCCGCTCCATGTCGCGCGCCGAACAGGCCCGGTACCCGGCCGCGGTCCGCGCCGACGGCCGAACGAGCCCGATCTCGTCATAGTGATGCAGCGTGCGGACGCTCACGCCGGCCAGCTCGGCCACGCGTCCCACGGTCCAGTGATCCTCCACGGCACCGACTATGCGGCCTGACGCCACGTGAGGGTCAACAGCCTCACTCACGGCAGCAAGAGCCGAACACGAAATGGCACTGACCGAAAGGACACACCCGTCGAAGGCGTCGCCGAGCAACGCGCGGCAGGAGGCGCAGCGCTCCCCCTGCACAAGCGGTCGCCCTCGAAACAGTGGCCGAGAACGATGAGTTGGTCGCGGTCGCTCCGGTCGCGCACCACGCGCACGTCCGCCGCGTCGAATTCGAGTCCGCCGGAGTCGTCGAGCGGCAGCGACACACGGTCGACCACCGCGGCGATCACCGCCGGCTCCGGGACCATGGTGCGGCCGAAGCCGCCAGTGAAGCACAGCCCCATCGCACCCACCCCCGGCCCACCGCAGACCCTGTACACCCTGCACGCCAGTCGCACAACCACACCCTGACCGGACTCGTGCCGCCACCGGCAGACGTCCGAAACTCCACGCCGACACAGACACGGCTGACACCTCCCGGCCGACCCCAGCCTGGGGCAAAACCCCGTCCGTCCCGAACACGGAAGGCACACGACGGCGAAAACCCCTCCCACCCGCAGCACGCGAGCCGCAGGACGCCGGGACCACCCACCGAAAGAGGGGCCAGACCGCCAAACCCAGGAATGAATCCGCCGCGAGGACGGCGAGCGGTACACAGCCGGTGCGGCCGAGCCGGCGACACGGCGCCCCAGGGACATGGCGGCATGGGGACACCAGGGGGCGGGCCCCCGGTGGTGTTTCCAAGGTCTCCTCGCCACCGATGTCACGGGAGGCAGGGCTGTCTCGTCTCGGTAGCAGAACAACGTGTCCGAAGCGGAAGGTGATGGTCATGCGGGTTTTCGTGGCAGGCGGTACCGGGGTGCTGGGGCGGCGGCTGGTTCCGCAACTCGTCGCCCGTGGACACCGGGTGACCGCGACGACGACGAGTGCGGCCAAGTTGGGGCTGCTGCAGCAACTGGGCGCGGAAGGGATCGTCATGGACGGCCTGGACGCGGCTTCGGTCGGCGAGGCGGTGGCCCAGACCCAGCCGGACGTGATCGTGCACCAGATGACCGCGATCTCCCCAGTGCACGCCGGCAAGCCCGACATCAAGCACATGGACCGCTGGTTCGCCACCACCAACCGGCTGCGGACCGAGGGGACGAATCACCTGCTGGCCGCCGCCGAGGCGACCGGCGTCCCCCACGTCGTCGCCCAGAGCCACGCCAACGGGAACGGCATCCGTGAGGGCGGCTGGGTGAAGACCGAGGAGGACCCGACGGACCCGATGCTGGGGACGTCCGCCGCGCCGGGAATGGCGGCGATCCGCCATGTCGAGGAGATGGTCCTCCAGGCCGGCGGGGCGGCCTTGCGCTACGGCGGGTTCTACGGGCCGGGAGCCACCGACGACCAGGTGGATCTCATCCGCAAGCGACAGTTTCCGCTGGTGGGGCGCGCCACGGGCTACAGCTCGTGGGTGCATCTCGACGACGCGGCGAGCGCGACCGTCCTCGCGGTGGAACAGAAGGCGCAAGGCATCTTCAACATCGTCGACGACGAGCCGGCCCCGGCGAACGACTGGCTGCCGTATCTGGCCGCGTGCGCGGGCGCGAAGAAGCCGATGCGGGTGCCCGTATGGCTGGCGAAGCTGTTCGCCGGCGAGGTGGCGGTGCTCATGATGACCGAGGGGCGCGGCTTCTCCAACGCCAAAGCCAAACGCGAACTCGGCTGGGAACTGCGCTACCCGTCGTGGCGCCAGGGCTTCAAGGAGGAGCTGGCATGACGCGGACCGAGGAGTTCGAGGAGCTGCGGCCACTGCTGTTCTCCATCGCCTACCGCATCCTGGGCACCGTGAGCGAGGCCGAGGACGCGGTCCAGGAGACCTGGCTGCGCTACCAGGCCTCCTCGACGCAGCCTGCCTCCGCCAAGTCGTTCCTCTCGGCCGTGGTCACCCGGATCTCGATCGACGTGCTGCGGTCGGCCCGGGTGCGGCGGGAGGAGTACGTCGGGCCGTGGTTCCCCGAGCCGCTGCTTGAAGACCCCTACGAAGACCCGGAGCGCTCGGCGGAGCTGGCCGACTCCTTGTCGATGGCCGCCCTGCTGCTGCTCGAGCGGCTCACCCCGCTGGAGCGAGCGGTCTTCGTGCTGCGGGAGGTGTTCGCCTTCGGCTTCCCGGAGATCGCATCGGCCGTAGGCAGGTCCGAGGCGGCATGCCGGCAACTCACCGTGCGGGCGCGCCGCCACATGGACGCGGGCCGGCCCCGGTTCGAGGCCGGCCGGCGCGAGCGCGAGGAACTCGCCGAGCGGTTCTTCGACGCCTTCCGCGAGGGAGACGTCGACGCACTGCGGGACGTTCTCGCCGCCGACGTGCACATGGTCGGCGACGGAGGCGGCAAGGCCCCGCTGTGGGGCAACAAGGAAGGCACCTTCGGTACCGACGAGGTGACCCGCCGGATCGCCGCGTTCACCCCGCTGTTCACCCAGGTCGGCGGTGTCGTGGAGCTGCACGAGGTCAACGGCCAGCCCGGCGCGATCCTGCGTGCTCGCAACGGCGACATCCTCGGCACCTGGGCGCTCGACATCCTCGACGGCCGGATCCAGACCATCCGCACCGTCATCAACCCCGCCAAGCTCCGGCACCTGGGCCCGGTCGCCAACGCCTGGGCGATTCTCGGCGAAGCGAGCCGGGCCCGCCGATCCGCAGAACAGCCGGACGGCGCCCAGCCACTGGGGTAGTCACATCCCCGGTTCCTGCGGTGTCCGTCATGGCAGAGAAACACATCTACTACACGGAGGACAGCATGACGCTGCGCGTTCCCAAGGCGGAGCTTCCCGCCGAGCTCGCCGAAAACATGACCAAACAGCTGGGTGCCGTGCCCGAGCCCGTCGAGGTGGGGTGGCACAGCCCCGAAGTCGCCACGTCCAACTTGGAGTTCGGTGCCAAGGTGGGCTCGTGGAACGCGGTCGACGCGAGTCTGAAGTCGTTCGCACACATGGCCGTCGCGACACAGGTCGGCTGCAGCTGGTGCCTCGACGTCGGCTACTTCCAGGCGCAGAACGAGAACCTGGACCTGGCCAAGGCGAGCCAGGTGCCGCGCTGGCGGGAGTCGGAGGTGTTCACCCCGCTGGAGCGGGACGTCCTCGAGTACGCCGAAGCCATGACGAACACACCGCCGACCGTCACCGACGAACTGCACGGGAGTCTGCTCGACCGGCTCGGCCCGGCGGCGATGGTCGAGCTCACCGCGTACATCGCCTTCGTGAACATGGCGACCAGGAACAACACCGCGAACGGCATCACCTCGCAGGGTTTCTCCGATGCCTGCGAAATACCGCTGGCCACGCGCTCCGAATCATCCCCGGCGGCATCGACGGCATCGACGGCATGACCAAGGACCGCTCCACGGCCCGTCGCAGCCCGCCGTTCAGGTCATCCACGAGACGCTCCGACGAGCCGACGGCACGCTGGACACGCTGCAGGCTGGGTGTGGACGGCGCCGGGCATCAGCGCGTGACGGTGATGCCCAGCGCCGGTCCAGCGGCGAGTGGCCTCCCCCGCGAACAGGACGTCGCCGGTCCGGACCGGCCGTAGGCGAGCCACGGATCGTAGGGGTGGAAGGTGAAGTTGACGTCGTCCCACACGAACGGGAGCCTGGTGGCCGGTGGAACGCATGACGACGATACGGGCCTTGCCGCCGGCGGCCAGCGCGTCGTGCAGGGCGGTGGCGAAAGCCCGAACCGACGCGGGATCAGCGAGGTCCAGGTGAGCAGCGCGCACCCGGGGTTCCCGTCGTCTCTGCGATCTCCTCGGCGACGCGCCCGCCCACCGCCGTGTCCCGCACGGCCGGCGTCACGGCCGCCCAGGTCGCGGCCAGCACACGGCCTGTCTCCGCCCGGCCGGACGAGAAGGTGGACGCCCACCGGCTTATCCATCGCCCTCTGTGCTCTGAGACCTCGTCGGGGACCAGCGTCAGTCCGAGGTCCATGAGGGGCTTGATGACGTGCGCGGTCAGACGATGTGCCGCCCCCCGTCCACGGTGAGCACGTCGCCGGTGGTGTACGCGGCGTTGGCGAGGTAGTGCACGGCCTCGGCCACGTCGGCGGGCGAACCGACGCGGCGCAGCGGAGTGTTTGCGGTGATCCATTCGCGGGAGTTCTCCCACGCCTTCTCGGCCCCGTCGTACCACGACGTGTCGATGAGGCCGGGAGCGACCGCGTTCACCCGGATGCGCGGGCCGAGCTGGGAGGCGAGCAGCCGCGTCATGTGGTTGAGGGCGGCCTTGCTCACCGCGTAGGGCACCGAACTCCCCAGGGCGCGGGTGGCCGAGACCGACGAGATGTTGACGATTGCCGCGGACTGCGACTGCTCCAGGTGCGGGACCGCGGCCGTGGTCAGCTGCCAGACGCCGAAGACGTTGACGTCGAAGATCTCCCGCCAGGCGGCGGCGTCGGCCGCCTGCAGGTCGTCCAGGGGGATGAAGCGGGTCGTGCCGGCGTTGTTCACCAGGATGTCGAGCCGACCGTATGTCTCGACTGTCTCCGCCACGATCCGGCCCGCGTCTGCCGTGTCGGCCACGTCCCCCTGCACGTACACCGCGTCGGGCAGTTCGGCTGCGAGTTCCTTGCCCGCCGACGCACTTCGAGCGGAGTTGATGACGACCCGGACGCCGTCGGCGGCGAGCCGCCGGGCGACGGCCGCCCCAATGCCGGACGACGAACCCGTGACCAGCGCTACTCGGCTCTCACTCACTTCTTCCCCCTCGTGGTATTGATCGCTGACGTGCTGGAGGCGGAGCATAGTCTATCGCCATATGGAATCCGTATTCCGCATTGCGGAGTTCCCTTGTGGGGGTTCTATGATGCCGGGCGATGCGGCCTGAGGCCGCTCCCCTCCTTGATGACCTCCGGGGCGGAGGTGTGTCAGCGGGTGCGGCGCAGGACGGCCCAGCTACCCCAGCCGGCTTCGGACTCGGTGGCCTGCCAGGTGCCGGGCAGGGCTGCAGCGACGGCAGCGGCGGGCAGGTACAGCGGGCCGTCGCTGCCGAGCTGGTTGATCCACAGCAGTACTCCGTCGTACACCAGGACGCGGGCGGTCTCGGTGGGGAACAACAGCATGTCGATCGCGGCGATGACGGCGACGGAGGAGGCGGGCAGGGGCAGTTTGCTTGCATCGGCCTGGACGCGCACCGGTGAGCGGCCGTTGGCCCGGTGCAGCATGCGCAGCGACAGGTCCACGCTGATCACCTGCGGGAAGCGGCTGCTCAGCAGAGGGGTGAACAGGCCCGTACCGGAGCCGAGTTCGAGGCACGGGCCCGCGGGAAGTGGGCCGCCTCGGGTGAGGGCGTCGCGCAGGGGGTCCTCGCGGCCGGTGGCGCGTGTGGTGTCCCAGTCGGGGGCGAGTTGGTCGAACTGTGCGGCGATGAACTGGGCGGTCTCGGCCGTCCAGGGCCGCCGACCGGCAGCCAGGTCACGGGCGAAGTCCCGGAAGACGTCGGCGGTGCCGGGCGGCGGAGCCGGTTTGCCGTCCGGGCTGGGCAGGACGCGCGGCAAGGTGGCAGTCACAGCACTACTCCAGCATGTCGACGGCGGTTCACGGATCGGCCCGTGGGCAGAACTGGCCCTCCACCCACGGGTGGAGGGCGAGGCTTCAGTGGTGGTGTCCGCCGTGCGTGTTCCCTGATGGGTGCCCATGGTCCAGGTGGCCGGTGTGATCGTGGCCGGTGCCGGGTGAACCGCCCATCATGCGGAGCATGGACATTCCGCCGGTGCGCCAGAAGCGCACCAGGAGCGCCAGGGCCAGGAGGAGGAAGGCGATGTTGAGCCAGGTGGTGTAGTTCCAGCTCACGCCCTCCATCGGGATCTTCGCATCGGCCCGGTCGGGGATCAGGCCAAGCCCCCCGAAGGCGAATTCGACGATGTACCCGGCCATGACCATCGCGAGATAGAAGGTGGCGAGCAGGAAGGTGGCCGTCTTGGCGCCGTAGTACTTCCGGTAGATGTTGAGGATCGGCAGGATCAGCAGGTCGGCGAAGATAAAGGCCACCACGCCGCCGAAGCTGATGCCGCCCTTCCACAGCACCACCGCCAGCGGCACGTTGCCGATGGAGCACACGAATGAGGCGATCGCTACGAGCGGGCCGACGATCGGGCCCCACAGCTTGGAGGCGAGAGGGCGACCGTCGAAGAAGAAGGTGCGCCAGAAGGAGTCGGGAACCCAGGCGGCGATGGCGCCGGCGATGAGCAGACCACCGATCAGGTCGCGCAGGATCGCCGCCCACTCCATGACGAAGACGTGCGAGGTCGAGGTGAAACCCTCGCGGGAGATCAGGCGCCGGGCGAAGGAGCCCTCACGGTGAACGGACATGTCCATCGCGGCGTGGCCCTCCATCGAGCCGGCCAGCCCGCGTTCGGCCTGCTCGCGGGCGGTGCGCAGGAGTTTGTCACTCAGGAAGACGCGGAACAGGAACGCCAGCAGAGCGATCATGATCGGACCGCCGACGAATTCGGCGGCGGTGAACTGCCAGCCCATCAGCAGGGCCAGGATCACGCCGAGTTCGACGACCAGGTTGGTGGAGGCGATCTCGAAGGCCATCGCGGCCGTGAAATTGGCGCCCTTGCGGAACAGGGAGCGGGCCAGCGCGACCGCCGCGTACGAGCAGGATGAAGATGCCGCGCCCAGGCCGGCGGCGACGGCGAGGGTGCGCGGCCGGTCATCGCCCAACAGCGAGACCACGGTGGACCTGCGGACCAGAGCCTGGACGACAGCGGACAGGGCGAAGCCCAGAATCAGGGCCCAGGTGATCTCCCAGGTCATCGACCCGGCAATCGACAGTGCGTGCAGTACGGCGTGCATCTGCGAAGCCTCCTCCGTACAGTCGGGCCTGCCGCCCGAAGGACACGCTGTCTTTGGGCGCGCGTCCGTCGGGCCGGGGTGCGGGGCGCCGCCGTGTTGGCGGCGCCCCGTCGGGTTCAGCCGACGCGCAAGGTCAGGGCTGCGGTGTGGAGCTTGCCGCCGGTCTGGAACTGCAGGAACAGTCGCCAGTTGCCGGAGGTGGGCAGCTCGGCGTGGAAGGACAGGTCCGGGCCGCCGTGGTCGCCGGTCACCTTGGTGGTCGGGTGGAGGTGGGCGAACGCGGCGTCGCCTTCGTGGAAGGCGGTCAGGTGGGCGTAGGTGTCCAGATAGGGCTCAAGACCGGTGACCGGCTGTCCGGCCTTGGCGATCGAGACGGTCAGCGGGTGTGCCATACCCGCCATGAGTTCGCCCTTGACGGTGATGGTGTACCCGTCGACCTGCGTGGTGGTGGCCGGTGCGGGCAGCGGCGTCTTCGCGACGTCGCCAGGCACTGTGACGGTGCGCGAGAGCACGAAGTCCTTGCCCTTGCCCTTGCCGGTGTTCGGGGTGAAGGAGGAGAACATGCGCCAGGAACCCGGTGTGAGGGAGGACAGCTCCGCACTCCAGGTACCGCCGGCGGCCATGGTCGGGTGGACGTGCTGGAATCCGGTCAGGTCGGAGCGGATCGCGTAGAAGTGCATCCGCTTGGTCTGGTCAGCAGCGAAGTCCGTGACCGGCTTGCCGTCCGGGCCGGTGAGCGTGAACCGATACACGGCCTTTGTGCCGGACGGCAGTGTGGTGTCCTGCGAGGTGAGGCGGTAGCCGTCCCGGCTGTCGGACAGGCCGTTGCCGGAAGCCATGTGATCCATGCCGGGCATGTCGCCCATCGCAGGCGACGCGCTGGACGCGGACGATGCGGAGGACTTGCTGCCATGGTCCATGCCTGGCATGGACGAGGAGTCGCTGGAGGAGCCGCAAGCGGCCAGGGCCAATGCGAGAGCCGCTGCGGCACCGGTCACGGTGATCGCGCGGCGGCGCGCAACGAGACGGGAAGAGGAGATCATCGAAGGAGGGATCTTTCCGGGTGGGCGCACCACACGGTGGCGCGCGGAGAGGGCAGGGCACGCTGCCGGTTCCGGCCGGTGGCCGGGACGCGGCGCGTGCCTGTCACGTCCGCGCGATGCACGCCTGGAGCAGATGATCTCTTCCGCCGGTCGGAGGACCGCGCAGCCCGCTCCCGCCCAGTGCCCGCAGCCGGGCGGGCGTCCATGCGGCCGGAACCGTGACGGCGGCCACGGCGAGGAGGCTGGGCGCCGAAAGGGGGAGCCGCTCTTGTGCCGGGGTCGCCACGCACAGCGCCCCGCGCATCCCGTCGGCCGCGGGGGCCTGAAGGGCCGGGCCTGGCTGATGCCTGGGGGGCGCGTGAGCCGTGGTCATCGTGGCGGCACTGTGGCCGGCGGGCATCGCCGAGGGCGCGGGCATGGAGTCGTGGCAGCCCTCGGCGGCACTCGCCGGGGAGCCGTGCATGAGGAACAGGCCGAACAGCACCGCGCACACGGCCAGCAGCCGGGGGATGCCCCGCCTGCCTGCATGTCCGCTGCCCACGTTCCGTGCCCTCTCTTCCTCGCCGTTCGGCTCCCGCCGCCTGCGATCGCCCACTCCACTATACCGGGGCGGGGTATCAACCGCCTGGCGGGGTGATCCCAGCTCCCAGCCAGAGGGGCGATGGGACCATCGAGGTCCCTCCCGCAGGGGCTCTGCAGTCGCCAGTCGTGATCGCACCTTGATTCCGCTCATTCATCGGTCGGCTGGCGCGCGTGGGCGGTGTGGCGCCAGGGGCCATGCCTCCGAATGGACGGTGAGTCGCCCGCCGCGGCGACGCGTTGGGGAGGTTCCGTTCTCCTCGTCCTATTCCCCTCCGGGCCATCGAACCCCGACAACTCCGGGGAAAATGAGGGGCGTTGCAGAAGGCTTGGGTGGCGGGCCAGTCTGGGTGATGGCTGACCTGCTGTTTCACCCTGCCATGGCGAGGTTGTGCACGGTGGCCACGGCCTGGACGGCGTGATGGAGGCCGTGCCCCTCTTACGGCAGTCGCGGAGGACCTTCCACTTCTTCGTACGGGCGAAGGTGTGCTCGACCCGGGCCCGCACGCGCCGGTGCGCGGCATTGCCTTCCTCCTGACCGCGGAGATGGGAGCGTCCGGCTCGTCTGCGGTGCGGGACAATCAGCCCGGTGCTCAGGGAGGCGCCGTCCGACGTGGTGAGATTCGTGCGGTAGTACTCGGCTACCAGCAGCACCCGCTCGGCCGGCGGAAGACGGCCGGCCACCGCCGGACCCTTCCCGTCCCGCCCCGCACCACTCGCAGCAGCTTCTCAAACCGCCCCATCCGTAACCCGGTGGACGCCTTCACCCACACCGGATGTGCCCTCAATACCCCATCCGTGCCGACAAAATGACCGCCGCCAAGCCTTCCGCAACACCCTTCAGGGCGTATGCCGAAAGCGCCTGGCGAGGATGGCAGAAAGCCCATTTGCGCTCCAGAATGAATGGATGATCACGCTTGAGACACCCCGTTTGATCCTGCGTCGCTGGCGCGAGGAAGACGTTGCGCCCATGGCTGCCGTCAATGCCGACCCCGAGGTCATGCGGTGGATCCGTGACGGCAGCGTCCGTGACGAACGGCAGACTCGCGACGGGATCCAGGCATGGGAGAGCGAGTGGGAGTCTCAGGGTTTCGGCCTGTTCGCCGTGGAGATCCGGTCCACTGGCGAGCTGGCCGGGTTCACCGGCCTTTCGGTACCCCACTTCCTGCCGGAGGTGCTGCCGGCGGTTGAGGTCGGCTGGCGGCTGGGACGCTCCCACTGGGGGCGGGGCTTGGCCACCGAGGCCGCTGCGGCCGCTGTACGGTTCGGGTTCGAAGAGCGAGGGCTGGAGCGGATCGTCAGCATCACTCAAGTGGGCAACGACGCCTCCGAACGGATCATGACCAAACTGGGGATGCATCCCGTCCGTGAGACCGTCAATCCCACCGGCGGCCGGCGAGTACGGGTGTTCGAGTTGTCGTCGGAGCAGTACGGCACAACCACTCGTTGATGGCGGCGACCAGGACGGCCGCCTCGTAACAGACCAAGATCATCCCGCGACCAGGACCTACTTTCGACACGCGCCCCCGGAACTCCAGCTGTAGTCGTGATCCGAGAGAGGCGCGGCGGCGAGGGACGGCCGTTATGCCAGCCACATCCCGTCGCGCATGATGACTCTCCCGCGGAGTTCCGGCTCCCCGCGCCAAGCACGCACAGTCCTCGGTACCACGCGTACATACAGAAAGGAGCCGATGGTGTCCCTCGTCGTGGTGTTGGGGATCAGCGGCTGGGAGTGCGCGGGCGTCTGCCCGGGGCGCACTTCCACGGGTGAGTGCCGCTCCCTGA
>NZ_JBVJVZ010000019.1:0-99512 GCF_055603245.1 Streptomyces sp. NPDC037290
TCAGGGAGCGGCACTCACCCGTGGAAGTGCGCCCCGGGCAGACGCCCGCGCACTCCCAGCCGCTGATCCCCAACACCACGACGAGGGACACCATCTGGCTGCGCGGAGCCGCGGCGTTGCGGCACCGCTGCCGAGGAGTCGGGCGGCCGCACTCACCGACGAACAACCTCAATACGCGCTGGGCCCGTCACCCGCAAGGAGGGAGATGACAGGCCCTACGCTCAACCCGGGAGCGGCGAGTTCCCCGGGCCTACATTTGAGAGAGGGATCGCTCCCTGTCATGACGGACTCCACCGCGGCGAGCCCTCACCGGATCCCCGGACGAACGACGGGCCGGCTTCGATGGCGGCCCGGGCGGAACGGCCCGGGCCTATCGCGGGCATACGCCGCGCGTAAAGTCGGTCACGGAGGGTGTCACTGATCTCCGACAGTGACTTGATCTGCAAATGGCCGCCCCTGTCGATCAACCCGCGGTTGGCGGGGTTGCTGACCACGAGGCGGACCTTGACCCCGGTCGCGTGCTTGGCCGCCAAGGTGTCGTAGAGGCCGACGTCGTAGCGTGGCAGCGGCGGGCAGGTGCCGTTGAGGTCCTGATGGGAGATCTCGATGTGCTCGCCGGCGCTGCCGATCAGCGACCGCATCGCGCTCTCCTCGGGGTTGGCGATGTCGTAGCCGCGGTCCGCGTTGGTGTGGTCGTGCACGCCGATGCCTCAGGTGGTGACGGGTGCAGGGGACGGATCTGGCTGGTGGGCCGATGCCGGACCCGGATCCTGGA
Source organism: Streptomyces sp. NPDC037290 (assembly GCF_055603245.1). Classification (NCBI taxonomy): domain Bacteria; kingdom Bacillati; phylum Actinomycetota; class Actinomycetes; order Kitasatosporales; family Streptomycetaceae; genus Streptomyces; species Streptomyces sp. NPDC037290. The sequence goes on from NZ_JBVJVZ010000019.1 coordinate 776, forward strand.
TGCCGACAGCGAGGACGGCGACGTCACCTGGGTTTGCGGTGGCCGAGTCACCGGCGGCCACGTCCTTCTCCATGGTCGGTATGCACGCGGCACCCTTCGACGTGGCGAGCCAGACCTTCGTGGGATCGCCAGCGTTGCGGTAAGTCCAACTCCACAGCACATCAAGGTACTTGCCAGCCGATTGGGCGGCCGGGCCGCGGAGGGCGAGGTTCGACGTCTGACACCGGGTGCGGGGTGTCAAGGTAGTCGTCCTTCCAGTCGTTCCTGCCGCCGGCGATCACGCTCTGTCCGTCAACCACCAAGAGCTTGGAGTGGTTCCATGAGAACGAGGTCTTGGACGTGGTCATGGATGCGACATCGAGCGTGATGTCGTTGGCCGCGTCGCCGAGCTTGGCCGACAGTTCGTCGCGGTAGGCCGCCGGCATCACGTGGACGTGGTAGATGCACCGTAGGGCAGTGAAGCGAGCGAGGAGATGTCGACGGTACGGCGTGCCTTGGAGATGTTCTCGGCCATTCTGGCCAGAAGCCGACGGGTACCCGTGCGGTCGACGCAACCGGGGTCGCCCCAACAGACGGGAGTTTGCAGCAACCAGCCGCTCGGGTCATCGGCCGGGCCGTCTCGGCCGTTGCCGCTGGTGCGCTGCCATAGCCGGCCTTCCGTGCCGGCCGAGACGGTGCGCAGGGTCTGTTCAACGGCGTCCAGGTGCGGGGTGGGGAGGCGGCGTGCGCGGGAACGGTGGGAAGCGTGGCGAAGACGGCCGTGAGCGCAAGGGCGCAGGGCGTCAAACGACCAAGGTCGCACAGTTGTTGGCGGGCCAAGGATGGTTCCTCATCTTCCATGGATCTTCACAGACGGGCCGACCACAGAGTCGATCACCCATCGACACGAAGTTACTGTGCCCTCAAGGGACGGTTCGATCGTTGCTCCCCCTGGTCGTGCAGTATGGATATTTCCGCGGAATCCGCTGGCATTCGGCGTCAAGTGGCAGCAGCCGAGGCCCGGTCTTAGCGTGGTGGAATGATCGAGCTTTTATGCCTGACCAAGCGATACGGCGAGAAGGTGGCGGTCAATAATCTCACCTTCACCGTCCGACCAGGTGTGGTCACCGGCTTCCTCGGTCCCAACGGTGCTGGCAAGTCGACGACCATGCGGATGATGCTCGGGCTGGACCGGCCCACCTCGGGCGACGTCCGCATTGACGGCAAGCACTACGATCACCTCAAGGATCCGCTGAAGTATGTCGGTGCCCTGCTCGACGCCAAAGCGATGCACGGTGGACGCAGCGCCTACCATCACCTCCTCTGCCTGGCCCAGAGCAACGGCATTCCGAAGAGCCGGGTGAACGAGGTCCTGGACACCGTCGGTCTCACGACGGTCGCGAAGAAGAAGGCGAAGGGGTTCTCGCTCGGCATGGGGCAGCGGCTCGGTATTGCGGGCGCGCTGCTCGGCGACCCGCGGATCCTGATGTTCGACGAGCCGGTGAACGGCTTGGATCCCGAGGGCATCCACTGGATCCGTAACCTGATGAAGTCGCTGGCCGCTCAGGGCCGGACGGTGTTCGTGTCCAGTCACCTGATGAGCGAGATGGCGTTGACCGCGGACCACCTCGTCGTCATCGGGCAGGGGCAGCTCCTCGCCGACACGTCCATGGCCGAGTTCATCCAGCAGAACTCGCGGTCGTTCGTCCGAATCCGCACCCCACAGCGGGAGCTGCTGCTCGACGTGCTGCACGAGGCGGGGATCACCGTGGTCGAGTCGGGCGGAGAGGCGCTGGAAATCGGCGGCGCCGAGACCGAACGGATCGGCGAACTGGCCGCGAAGCACCGGATCGTCCTGCATGAGCTGAGCGTCCAGCAGGCCTCCCTGGAGGAGGCGTTCATGCGGCTGACCGCGGAGTCGGTGGAGTACCACGCACATCTCGAGACGCCCACCGGTCAGGAGCGGTGGGACGACGGCAAGGAGAGGAGCTGACCATGACGGTGATCCAGGTCGTGCGGTCCGAGTGGACCAAGATCCGTTCTGTTGCCTCGACGATGTGGACGCTCTCCCTCGCCTTGGTGATCACCATCGCTCTGGGCATGCTGATCGCGGCCCTGTCGAATCACGAGTTCGACAACATGAGCGACAAGGCCAGGCGCTCCTTCGATCCGACGTTCATCAGCTTCGCCGGGATGAGCCTGGGGCAGCTCGCGATGATCGTGTTCGGCGTCCTCGTGGTGTCGAACGAGTACAGCACCGGGATGATCCGTACGTCGCTGGCAGCCGTGCCGCGGCGTGGAATCCTCCTGTTCAGCAAGATCGCAGTCGCTGCCGGGCTCGCTCTCGTCGTCGGCACGATCACCACCTTTGTCGCCTTCTTCATGGGGCAGTCCATGCTGGGCTCGCACAGAGCGTCGATCGGTGACCCGCACGTCCTGCGCGCGGTCATCGGCGGCGGCCTCTACATGACCCTCATCGCGGTGTTCTCGATGGGGGTTGCCACCATGCTGCGCTCGTCGATGCTGTCGCTGGGCATCCTGATGCCGTTCTTCTTTCTGATCTCCAACATCCTGGGCAATGTCAGCGCGACCAAGAAGATCGGACGATTCCTCCCCGACCAGGCCGGCAGCAAAATCATGCAGGTGGTCACCCCGATCAGTGACGACACTCCGTACGGGCCGTGGGGCGGCCTCGGCATCATGGCTCTGTGGGTCCTCGCGGCGCTGGCGGGCGGGTACGCCGTGCTGAAGGAGCGAGACGCGTAGGAAGCCGGACCTGGACGGCTTCTTCGAGAGCCGCGTGAGAGCCGCCCCGTCCCGTCGCCGATACCGGCCTCGTCTCGCCACCCGTGGCGCCTCCCAGCCCCGGCGCGGCGATGGCGCTGAACGCCATGGGCAGGACCCGTAGCCTCCCTCGCGCCTGAAACGCCGGACTCGCGGCCCCTCGCCAGGACAGGTCAGGCGGGCCGGCCACATCCGCCCGGGGCAGCGCTCCCCCTGCGAAGCCTGAACACCGGCTTCCTGGAAGGTGTAGGGAATACCCACATTGCCCCTCGTGGCGAAGTCGGCACACTGGAACCCGGATCAGGCACCGGATCTTCGTTGAGCCGACTACCCGACCGAGGGCGCCGTGATGCTCCTGGCCTCTGGCTGCGTCCTGTACGGATGGTTCCCTCGTCAGCGGGGCGGCGCTCGATATGTACCGACGCCGGTCAATGCTGTCTCGCGAAAGGCCACTCATGTTCTCGGGGAACGGCCGTCATCGTCGGCCCGGCCAGGCTCAGGACATCCCCGTCGCGGCTGAAGCGACCGGCTCTGTCACCACCACCCCGCACATCGAGGCCGGCGGAACCGGCCCGGTCGGCGGAACCGCAGAGGACCGGGGTGCCGGGACGTCCTCGTTGTCGGCCCGTCAGCTGACCGTCACAGTCGAGCGCGGCAACGGCCGAAGACGAACACTGCTGAACAACGTGAGCTTCGCGGTGCCGAGGAAAACCCTGATCGCAGTCGTCGGCCCTTCCGGGTGCGGAAAGACCACCTTGCTCCATGCTCTGACGGGCAATCAGGCACACGTCAGGGGCGAGGTGCTCTACGAGAACCAGAACCTCCGTGAGCGATTCGCGGAACTGCGCCGGCACATTGGACTCGTCCCTCAGCACGACATTCTGCACCCACAGCTCACGGTGCGGTCCGCGCTCCGGTACGCGGCCGAGTTGCGCTTCCCTCGCGAGACGGAGCCGGTGGAACGCCACCGACGGATTGACGAAGTGCTGACTCAGCTCAGACTCGACCCGCACGCCGACCAGCGCATCACCGCGCTCTCCGGCGGGCAGCGCAAACGCGCCTCGGTCGCGGTGGAACTCCTGACCAAGCCCTCGCTCATCTTCCTGGACGAACCAACCTCCGGCCTGGATCCGGGCATGGACCGTGATGTCATGGAGCTGCTGAGGGGACTCGCGGACGGCGGCCGGACCGTGCTGGTGGTCACCCACTCGGTCGGCGGGTTGGAGCTGTGCGACAAGGTGCTCGTCTTGGCGCCTGGCGGATCCCTGGCCTACTTCGGTCCCCCGGACGAGGCACTCAACTTCTTCGGGCAGGCGACATGGGCCGACGTGTTCTTCGCCTTCGAACAGCGCCGTGACCACGACTGGTCCCGCACGTGGCACGAGCACGAGCAACTCGTTGCTGCTCAAGCTGCCCCACCGCACGCGACGACCACGACGCCCGAGGCCGTCGCCATGGCGGGACTGCCCAAGCCGCCTCACTGGACGGCTCAGCTGTCCGGGCTGATCCGTCGGCAACTGGCGGTGATGACCTCCGATCGGAGGCTGATGGGCCTGATGATCCTGCTACCCCTTGTCCTGGGCCTGGCCAGCACCGTCATACCCGCGGACTTCGGCCTTCGCAGGGCACCTGACGGCACATCGAACCCCGAGGCCGGCACGATCCTCGCTTCCCTAGCCATCAGCGTCTGCTTCATGGGAGCCGCGAGCTCCGTCCGTGAACTGGTCAAGGAACGGGCGATCTATGAGCGGGAGCGAGCCGTAGGTCTCTCCAGATCCGCCTACCTCATATCGAAGATCACTGTTCTGGGCCTGCTCTCGGGCTTCCAAGGAATCGTTCTCTGCCTGCTTGGTTTCCTACCGCGGGAAATACCGCCCCGGGGAATCGTTCTGACGGGCACCCCGATCGTCGAGATGACCTTCGTCATGGCAGCGCTCGCGTTCACCTCGATGATGTGTGGCCTGGTCATCTCGTCGCTGGCGAGAAATGCCGAGAGCACCATGCCCCTGCTGGTCCTGTTCTCCGTGCTCCAATATCTGTTCTCGGGTGTCACATTCCGTCTCTTTCACAATCCCGGCGTCGAACAGGTGGCTTGGCTGGCGCCATCGCGCTGGGCCATCGCATCGGAGGGAGTGACGGTCGATCTCGGACAGTTGCTCGGTCCGATGGACAAGTCGGCACCTTCAGCCACCGACCCTCTATGGCATCACGCGCTCGACCAGTGGCTCACCGACATGTGTGTGCTCCTCGGCATAGCACTGGCCTGCTACCTGGTCACGCTCCGGCTCCTGCACCGGCACGAACCGCCTGCCACACGCAATCGCTGAGCGATGGGTTCGCCGGATACCGGCAGCGCGCCCGTGAGCGGTCGAAAAGTGTTAGCTCCGACCTCCGCCCCCGTCCCTCAACGTTATGATCAGAGCTCACGGTCACCGTGGCACTCACCCATCGTCTGGGGAGATGCCAGCACTCTCGCAACCATCGCGATTTCTTCTTTCACCCGCATAAGCCGATGAAGTTCCACCGCATCCAGTCTGATTATTTTCTCAATAGAATCCGGTGAAAGCCCTAACGACTCAAGCTCGGAGTACGAGCTTCGTCTGTAGCGCAGCATGTAGATCTCACCCTCCACTTGCCGGTAGGCCTGGCGCGCCAGAAGGCGGGGATGAGACACAAGTAACCACTGGTCCCGATGATGTGCAGGAAGTAGGTCCCACAGCCATCTGATCGCCGTTCTTTCCCAGTCGGGAAGGGTTGGCCTCATAACTTCCGCGGGCCATGGCGACAAGCTTTGATTTCCATCAATTCCTAGCATGCAGGGCCTCCGAAGATACGCCGTTGGTATCTTGATCAAGCATGCATGATCTAAACTCTGGCCGCTCGCCACCCACTCGACCGCGTGATGGTCGGCCTGCTGCGCGAACGACAACACGTCACCCCTGCGGGTGAATATTTCGGCGTCAGGTGCCGCAAAGGGGTACCTAAGACAGGATTCCCACTCGCGCGATTGGAAGAGCGTGAAGATGATGAAACGTGCCAGGGCGACTGTTGTCGCAGCTGCAGCCGCCATCGCGATGTCTATGACGACGAATGCGTCAGCCTCGACGAACTTCTTTCTGCTTCGAACTGAGGCGCGATTTGCGCCACCCATGGCGTTCATCCCGTCTCCTGCCATCACGTATGACATGAGCCTGGTGCCGGCATCCTCGTACATCCAGGTCAAGGAGTTCGCCGAAAACGCTTCGACCGTCGTCGGACTGCGGGTTCGGGGCTTAAAACCGAACCACACATACGGGGCACACGTGCACACGAAACCATGCGGTGCCCGTCCTGACGACTCCGGCCCCCATTACCAGAGTCAACTTGACCCGCACCAGCCCTCCGTCGATCCCGCTTATGCGAATGGGAAGAACGAAGTCTGGCTAGACTTCAAGACCGATCGTAATGGGAAAGCCAGCGCCGTCTCGCGGCACAACTGGCGTTTCCGGTTCGGGGGGACGGGGTCTGTGGTGATCCACGAGCACGGGACCGCTACCGGTCCTGGTGAAGCGGGCACGGCCGGCGCACGGGTGGCCTGCTTCACTGTTGCTTTCGGTTGATCCCTGGCCTGAACGCAACGCCGGTGCGCATACGGGCGGCGGCGTCACGGTAAGTTGGTCACCGTGACGCCGCCGTGGTACACATGGAAGATCAAAATGCGAAGACAGGCCCGGTGGACTTCTGCAGTTCGCAGGAATTTGTGAAGGTCTTCTCGTATGAGACCTTCTTGCCCCGCCACCAGCCTTGGGCAGTTACCGTCACAGGCTTGTACAGCTTGTAGCAGATGCCAGTTGGATTGACGTTGAGTTTCTCAAAATCCCCTGCTACCGACTTCAGCGTCGCACAGGCTTCGCGGGCCTGCGCATGCCAGACGCTCCACGTGGGATAACAACCCAACAGGACCGTCCTGTCCGGCGGCGGCGTGGGCTTACGGTCGGACTGAACCTGCGTCAACACCAGAACGGTGACAGGAGCGCTTTTCACGTCGCCGGTGGATGACTCGTCAGCCACGGCAGAGGCCGGCGGCAGCAGGGCAGAAATTACCGCAGCGGCTGAGGCGACAGAAATCGCATAGGTGCGCATATAAAGTGTTCCTCCTCACGGAATCAAATCATGGACCGTGCTTCCCCAAAGCCTCGCATCGGGAGGAAACGTACATCTACGAGAGCTGCACGCTCTCTGTGCATGACGGTGAGCGATCCAAACGAGTGAGAGACTCTGGCCTCGCCACTTTTACGTTCTTGATGACGGGGCCGACGCGCAAATGATTTCCGACTGAAGCAGTCGATACGCCGTGAGCGTTCAGAGAGGAACGCCACGTAATAGCGATCGCCACGAACGTGACGTGCTCGCCGATTGATCGTTGACTGGTGTGCGTCGCGTACGCAAGGCGCGGGTCGGGCTGACCCACCTCCCCAGCCCGGCCCGCGTGCGGTCATGGCACCCCTCACCGGGCGACCCGCCAGGCCTCTGCGGCGGCTACGGAGCCGCGATGCCAATCGGGTGACATCCGGCGTCATACACCCCTTCGGAAAGACTCTTCCGTGTGGGACGAGGTGTGCTTGGAACCCTCCTTCCTCCGCAGGGTCCCGTACTCTCTCACTTCGCGGTCAGGGGAGTACGGGACCCATGGGCCGTACTCACGCAGCTCGCTTGCCCGAAAGCTGTCACGCGGTGGCGTGGTGAAGAGACTCAAAGCCCGGTTGACGGTGCGTCGCGTGAAGGCGACGCGACAGCCGCCCTGGGCTCGAATGTGTTCACTCATCCGTTCCTCACCTGTCCGTTCCTCACCCATTTGTTCCTCCCCATCGGTCGGTGACGGAAATGCCGCCGTATGCCGTCGGGACGGACGATCACCTCGTCGTGGCGGTGGTGTGTCCTCGTACGGCTCTGGGCTGTTGCGTCCGGCCCGGAGCCGCGATATCGCCGTTCGTCCCCCGCATGTTCCGGAGTCGTTGCGACGGCCGACGGCACGGTCGTATGACCATCAGCTCCTCCGCCGTCCAGAGCTTCCGCCACACAAAAGCGCCTCTCCGTGGACTGACTGGGCTGAATGGAGCAGGCGCACTCTCGGACGGGTGGCCTTGAGATAGCTCAGGCGGCGAGCGTCATAATATGCCTATTTAAAGGGACTTTATGAGTAAGTTCCCGACTTTCAGGAGGTTATGTTGTACGACAACGGTTCGCAGCTTGCGGTGACCGGAGCTGGTGCGTCCGTTCTGGGCATGACGTTCGGCCTGGGCTGGTTCACACTCCTCGCGGCGATTCTGGTAGTGAGCGGCTTACTGGGGCTGACTGCCCTCCAGAGCTGGCACAGGCAGCACTGATAGGGGTGGCGGGGTCGTCATGAGGCTGAAGCGTTCAGGATGTCGTACGAACCGGTACAGACGGCCACAGCAGGTGGATTCAACAGGGCGTACGAGTCCGTCCAACTGCCCGCAACGGCCGCCCGAGGCAAAGGTCGCGGCATCTGGAATGTGCGGCCCATTCGTCTGTGTTGCCGACCTCGCCACTCTCCGCACGCCTCAGGCCGCGGCCGGTTTGTTCCAGTCGCGGCCTGAGGCCGCCTACGGCAACCGCGTTATGCGCGCGGCTCGTTTATGAGGGTGGTTCGGATGTCACGCGTACAAAGCGAATCTGGAACGGCCATGACACGGCATCCAGGTTTATACCTGACTATTTCTGGCTTATGGCTGTGCTTGTTCGCAGCGTTCATCTGGTCGATTGAGCCGGAGGTACAGCGGGCCTTCACACAGTCCAAGGGGATCGGACTGACAGTCGTAGCCAGCGGCTTGTTCATCGGCTACTTCTGGCTCAATGGCCTCAAAGACCTGGTGTACACCATCACTTTCCATCGTCACCGGGACCGGCTGCTACCGCAAGTCTCCGCCACCTCGCGGGAGTCCGGCGACTGGCCGCAGACGATTCTGGTGTACTGCACCTGCGACGACTTCGGTGCGGAGTCGCTGGAGGCGTCCATGCGGCAGGATGCGCCGGGAGTACGAACGGTGATCCTGGACGACTCGAAGACCGACGCCTACCGCCGCGAGGTGGATGCCTTCGCGGCAGCGCATGGCCTGGAAGTGATCCGACGCGGTGATCGTACCGGTTTCAAAGCGGGGAACCTCAACAACTTCCTACGCCACACGGACTTTGACTACTTTGTCATTCTGGACAGTGACGAGATTATCCCCCCGGATTTCGTTGCCCGCTGCCTGGACTACTTCGAGCACTACTCGAACGCGGGTATTGTGCAGGCCAATCACGTGGCCACTCGGAACAACAACACCTTCATGAAGCGCTTCTATCCCGGGGTGGCCACGCACTGGCTTGCCTACCAGTCTGTCAAGAACCGGTATGGGTTCCTCTCCTTGCTCGGCCACGGCGCCATGGTCAGCGCTGCCTGCTACCGGGCGACCGGCGGGTTCCCGCACCTGGTGGCCGAAGACCTTTGCTTCAGTATTGAAGCCCGCTCAGCCGGCTACCTGACCGTGTTCGCACCGGATATCGTCTGCGAGGAGGAGTTCCCGGTCTCCTACCTGGCGTTCAAGCAGCGTCACAACAAGTGGACCCAGGGCAACATGGAGTTCATCAAGAAGTACACGCGGCGGATCATGTTCAGTCCGATGCGGTGGTTCGAAAAGCTGGACATCTTCCTGTTCACGTACAGCCTGCCGCTGACCAGCCTGTTCAGCCTCTACGTTGTCATCAACGTAATGGTGCTGCCTGCGGTCGGCTACTCGGTGCGTTGGCCGCTGTGGATGCTGGTCCCGACGGTGGCTTTCATTCTCGCTCCGATGCTCAACGACATCCTCAGCCTCCGCAAAACCATGCGCGCCGACCGACTCGGGTCCTATCTGTTCCACTCGGCACTGCTGTTCGGCTCGATGTTCTTCACCGGCCTCCGCGCATCCTTCAAATCATTGTTCGGCTCGTCGGTCTTTCTGGTCACCCCCAAACAGGGCACTCGACTCACCTGGCGTCAGGCCCTGCGTTCCAACTGGCAGGACCTGCTGTTCGCTTTGGCACTCACCGGGGCCTGTTTGTGGTTCACTCACAGTGTTCTTCCGGTGCTGCTCATCGTAGGGCCTGCCGCTACCGCGTTGTATCTCGCACGGATGCACATGCGCGGCCCGCAGAAAGCAGGGGCTGGTCAGTGATCCGCATCCGCATTCCCCGACCGGGGCGCACTGCGCGGGCGCTACTCGTGGCAATGGCTGGACTGGCCCTTGCAACAGGGCTGGCTTTGGGCGGCTACACCGCCTGGCTGGTGTGGAGCCACAGCCCCCAGCCCAGCCTGCGTGAGCAGGTACGCACCGACCGGATCGAGCACGCCCTGATCCACAGCTCGCTCAGCCCCTCTCCGAAAAGCAGCACGGATGCCGACGCAGTGATGCGCATCCCTGTCCTCGGCAAGCATTGGATCTATCCCGTCTACAACGGCACTACGGATAAACAATTGGCCAAGGGGCTGGGCCACTACAGCGGCACTGCCGGCCCCGGCGAAATCGGCAATTTCGCTGTGGCCGGACATCGCTCTTCGATGTCGGGGTTCGAGCCCTTCGCCGACCTCCCTGACCGTGTCGGACCGGGTGACCAGATCATCGTGACGGCCCCGACCGGCCGCTACACCTACACCGTCACGAGCACTGAGCATGTCTCCCCCGACGCAGACTGGGTCCTCCGTCCCGACCAGGGCCACGGCTCCGACCCGAGGGACCGCTTGATCACTCTCACGACCTGCACACCTCGGTATGGGAGCACCGGCCGCTTCATCGTCTATGGCCGGCTCACCTCGCACCGGGTACCGAAGTGACATCGGCCCGGTCGACATCTTATCGATATATCGATGAACGGCGCCGTCACGATCCCCTGCACGGAAGACCGCGTGAGCAGGCTGAACGACCGCTGAAGCGCCGCACCGGCGTACGCCTTCAGACCCCGGGCATCAGCGAAGCTTCTCCGGTCTCGTTCCCGGCCTCGGCCAGGGCGCGGACACCGGCCTTCACGTTCGGCCCGGAAAGCCAGCGCATCAACACCATGGCGTAGAGCGGATCAGGTAAATCGATCGGCTAACGAGAATGCCGACTGTCACACGGCTGTATGCAGTGCTTCCAGAACTTGGCGTGGGCCGGGATCCTGACAGCGGCGGCGCTTGTGATCGCTGTGCCGTCGTGTGCGTTGCTGTCCCTGTTCTGTAACCTTCCAAGCTATTTTCTTCGGAGCTGTCGGCTCTGAGCGAAACTGTATCGTCAGACGCGCTGCCCGCGGCATCTCCGCTCTGGCGCTGCGGGCAGCTTGGACGCCCCCCCATCAGCGGCGCATTGGGCGGACGGGAACGCTCGTCCTCGTCGGCTCCCGCGGCTTGGAAGTCTTTGAGCTTTCCGCGGCGATACTCCCGGCAGGCATGGCACCGGATGAAGCACACCGGTGACTCATCGCACCAGTTGAAGGACACCGGTGACTCGCAGGCTCAGCGAGGTGGAGGTGACCAGCGTGATCGCGGTCTCGTCTTCAGGGCCCCGCTGTGCTGATCCCGCGTCCGGCGTTGGGGCCGCGGCGGCGGTGCCCGGTGAAACCCCGACGACATCTGAGGGCTACTCCGGATCCCGAGCTTCGTTCCGCCGGGCACCGCGGTCACCGTAGCGCTGTACAGGTGTGGCTGATAAGCGGGAAGGACCGTGTGCCTTCGTTCGAGTGTGGGCCTGCCTGGCTGACGGAGACTCTCCGCATGTGCGGCGGCTCAGCATCTGTCGCCACACCCATCGTCGCGATGTCCCGGCCCGGTCCGCTGTCTCCGCCCTGTCGGCTTCTGGCCCACGGCTTCGGCCGGGGGCTGAAACGCAGCCGCCCACTCCATGAGTATCCCCTCGCAGGTCCATGTGTCCGAGGGCGATGGGAGGTGTCCTGTGGCGGGACGGGGACCGGCCGTGGACGGGGTTCGGGCCTCGAAGCACAGGAGGGTGTGGATCGGGTGCCAGGCTCTGTCTCGTCGTCTGGATCGGACCGCCAGACGACGCCGTCCGGGTGGTGAAGGACGGCCGTGGCATCGTCGGGTGTCGGTGGCTGTGCGTTGCCCCGGACGTAGACCGCCCGGAGTCCCAGGTTGCGCGGCCGCGTCAGGGCCCGTGCACGGTTCGCGGCGTGCACGAGTACCCGGACTCGTGACGGCTCCCCTTCCTCCGGCAGGCGGAGTCGGCTGTGGACGGGGCAGCGATAACGCGACCACCACGTCGCCGTTCGGAAGCTTGACGAATCCCCCACCGGCCATGCCGGTGTGCTCTCTCTTCATGGGACTGTGTGTCGGCGACAGATTCTGCCCAAGCGTTCGAATGCGTTCGACACGGCCCTGAAGCACTGGACTGTGGGTCCCGGACGTCCTGGCTGGCCGCTGTGGGCATCCGGCACGCCGGGAAGCGACGAGACCTGAGTGGCAGCGTCAGCTCGCCGAGAGCCTCTTCCCGACAGGGGAGGTGGCCTCGCTGCGCTCGGCGTCCGCCACGGGTGGCGCGCTGCATCATTCGGTGACCGAGGGGGCGGCGCACTTCCTCACCTGACGGGCGGCCGGGCCCCGCGAACGATCAGGTGCCCGCACGGACGCGGAACCCGACAGAACCCGATCGGAGCGCGTTTGCCGGCCGGAACCTGAGGGCCATCGTGTCGCCGACACCACTCCGGAAGAGGTGACACACATAACATATGCGGCTTTCCGCGTGCCGAGTGAGCCGTTCGCGGGTCCAAAGGGGCATACAGGCTTCTCGCCGACCAGGCAGAACCCACCAGAGACTTTCCCGCCTGCAAGGCAGGGTTCACCCCAACACCCCGTGAGGGAACAGATCGAAATGACCACGCTCAAGGCACCACCCACAATTCCGGGCGTCCAGACCTCAACCAGCTCCTGGTGCCCTGACTGCGACGGCCACCCCAGTGAGCGTATCGCCGTCTTCCCCGCGGGAAGCACGCGCGCCGGCCTGATGGCCGACCAGGCCGCCGCCGCCCATGGTCATGGCGCCCACGTCCACTTCGTGCCACGCGGCGACCTGTTCGCCGTCGTCGTGCCGGTCGCTGCGGCGCAGTGAGCCTATTCGGCGGTGCCTTTCGAGGATGAGGGCTGCTTGTCCTGATCACCAGGTCCCGGGTACAACTTTTTCCCCCGAAGGCGCATCCTGAAGAGTGACGGACATCAACCCATTCGCCGATGGAGGCGAATATGACATGTTTGCTCACTTACGACACTGGTACCGGCGAACCGCTGCCACAGCACTGACCGCTGTTCTCATGGGCGGAGCGTCAGCAGGCGCCACCTGGGCTGTGACGGCGACACGAGCACCGGAAGGGCTCCGTACCTGCACTGTGAGCGACCTCTATGTGTCGATGGGCCGCAAGGAAGGCGCGGCGGGTTCGGTGTACTGGCCGATCCAGTTCACCAACACCTCCACCACCAGCTGCGGCCTGCGCGGGTATCCCGGTGTCAGTGTGCTCGACACCGCACACCATCAGATCGGCCCGGCTGCTTCCCACTCCGGACGCCGCTATGCGCTCGTCACCGTCGCCCCAGGTCACACCGCTACCTCGGTCATTCGAACGGCCAACGGCCCCATCGGCGGGCCTTGTCTGCCCATCGGAACGTACCTGAGGGTCTATCCGCCAGCCTCCTATCGTGCAGTCCTCGTCCCCGCTCAATGGACGCTCTGCTCCCGCCTCTTCGAGGTGGGTCCGGTCGGCACCCAGGGCGCCATCTGACGACCGGCACCAGCCGACGTTCCCGAGCGGACGGGGTGCACCGTGTCCAGCAGCGTGGTCCGTCCGAACCCGGCAGCCGTCCTCGCCACGGAGCCAGGTCGCGCCGCATAGGACGCACGGCGCGGGCGACCCGCCGCGGTTCAGGATCCCTTACCCCTTCGCCGTCCCCGCGGACTGGGCCGGGCGAGAGGGCGTCGGTCTGTGTCCGTTCCTTCCAGCGGTGGGTCCCAAGACCACCAGCAATCGTCGTCCCGCACGGCAGCGGCCATCTGTCTGAGCTTCGCAAGGACAAGCCGACAGTCGACGGCCGCGTCATGCGGGCCGCCGAGCGGCTGGCTGCGGTAGGCCGCCTGCTTGACTGACCACAGCCCTCGCCACACGGCGTAGGGCATCATTGCGTCCTCCCACCGGCAGCGAGCCAACCACTCCTCAGCCGCCCTGTGGTCGCCATGATGGCGGATCAGTTCGCGCCGGAAGACAGCGCGGGCGAAGGCAGCGTCGTACGACACCAGCGTGCGACCGTGGAGCACATCGGAAAGGACAGGCAGCAGCTCCCCGAAGGCAGCAGCCCCGGCTACGCGTTCCCGCGTGATGCCGTGCATCTCCAGTGCCGCGGGCTCGATGGCGGCGCGGGGCTGCAGGTACTCGTCTAAGACCACGGTCTCGTCCCGGTTCATCGCGGCAATCTGCACCGCAAAGGCGTTGTCAAGACCCGTGGTCTCCACATCGACCACCAGCAGCGAGTCGTCAGTGAGCAGATGACGGGCCCAACGTGTAACCTCCGCACGCTCGCGTGGCCAGGACGAGGGCCGCCGCATGGCGCGGATCGCGTCATCCAGACTGGCGTGCCCTTCCCGGATGGCCAGCACTCGCCACACAGCTGCCGCGTCACCATCCGGCTCGGCGCTCACGGTACCCAGATACCGGCCGGCACCGTAGGCGGCCCAGATGAGCCGGTCAGCGCCGGCGGGGCGGACGAACTGCACCTCGTGCTCATCCACACGACGGGTGAACAGGTCCTCCTGCCCGTCCGGCTCCACGAGGGTCACCGTGCTCCCCTTCCCCGGCCGGCCCGGCCGTGCCATGGATGATCAGAGAAACTGTACGACCGGACAGTGGGGAATCGTGGTCCAGGACACGGCGGTTCGGGGAAAGCCGAGCCCTGACACGAAGGCACAGCGGCGGAATCGGCGAAGCGGTACCTTCCTGGTCCACTGTCACCAGGACGTCCGGGGCCCCGGCACGGGCTGCAACGCATGCGAACAAGTCGCAGCGCCTGTCGGAGACAACCAGCAACTCGCGTTCACGCCTTGGACGGCTGCACGCTGATGCCCTGGCTGAGCCGATGACGTGCTCCCCCGCCCCTTCGCCGGGGACAGCTGCAGGCCAAAGTCGGCCAGGCCGCTTGTCACTTGAGCCAGTGCGCTGCGAGCGGCGTGGGGCGCGAGTCCGAGATGGTGTGTGGCGGCTGCGACCGCAGCCTCTACGTCTCCATAGATCATGAGGAGCTCGATGAGCCGGGCGGTGCCGGTACCGACCTGGAACTGCTCGTTGATCTGTGGGGCGTGTATCAGCGCTATGTCGGTGTTGTACAGCAGCACAGGCATCTCCGCCCCGGCGAGAGTGAGGTCGACAGCCTGTGTGTACTGGTCCGCCGCAGCGGTCAGGCGCTGCGGAAAGCCGGAGACTTTCAGCTGGGTCAGGCCTCGCGAGGCCGCTGTGCGGAGTGCTTCCAGGGCGTATAGGTAGCGGGACAGCCAGGGGCGCTCCTGATGAGCGATGCGCAGAATCGGTGTGGGGACGGCGCCGGCGAGACAGCCCGGGCAGCCGGAGCCGGGCGCTCGTCTAGAGGCGGACCATGTGGCGGTCAGGTTTGCGAGGCCATCGGTTACGACGCCGAGGGGCCTGCCCTGAGGGGTGGTGCTGGCCTGGCCGTCGGCACGGATGAAGAGCCGCTGGTGCGGGCCGCCACAGGCGTGGGCACCACCCAGGGCACATAAGTCAGCCAACCGGATCATCGGGTGGAGCAGTGCGGGAGGGAACACGCCGTGCCGGTGGGCCTGGTCCGCGTGAGCCAGAAAGGTGAAAAAGTCGTTCTCGCTGGTGATCCGTGCGAAAGTCGGACCGGTTGTCTCGAGGTAAGGGGTGAGGATGTACTCCTGCACCTTCACGACGAAGATGTCCCCCACCACAAGCTCGTCGCCGGGAGCACTCAGCGAGCCCGTGCAGGGAGCGACGATGGCTTCACCGGTTCCCGTCGGAGTGTCGGAGGAAGGGGAGAATAGCGCGGTACCTTCGTCGCACAGATCACTGTCGAGGATGGCAGGCAGTAGATCGGCCGACTCGGCGATGATGGTCCGCATGGGCGGGCCGCCATAAGGAACCGTGCGGGCGCCTGAATTGCCACACCCCCAGGCGCTTAAGTGACATAAGATGCATCGCACTCTTACCACCTATAGATACTCGAACCTTTGGGTGTATTCCGCCTCCACACAATTGCGCACGCAGTGCGACGGCGGTGCAACCGCAGCCGCGAGGGGTGGAGTGAACTCCGGCTTCCCCGAGTGGCCGCTGATCGAGGGACAGCGGCCAGGTGTGACGAACGACGCGCTGGACCCGATGTGCGCGATGTCACGCTCAACCCGCTGGGCAGATAGCCCAGTTGGCGACCGGTCCACGCTGATTCACCCCTCGGCAGGGTTGCGAAGCGACTGCTGCCCGAGAGGGCTCGGCGATCTTCTCGTGGCCGGTTGCGATTCTCCTCCCTTGCTTCAACCGATTGAAGCACCGTTCCACCACATGGCGCGCTTGCGGATCCGCTGGCCGAAGGCCGAGACCCACCGTCGCACCCGGCCGTGATCGGCCATCGCATCCCGGACACCGACTGCACCTCAGGTCCTTTGTCCGCTGCATGGCGCGGTGCGGTGCGGTGCGGTCGCCACCGGCAACGACGCCGACGCCGGGATGCCGGCACCGGCAAAGCGGCCGTCCCCCGGCATCGACCAGTCGTTCCCCGTCGGCGTCAGCCAGGACGGCCACGGCTTGAGCCGAACCACTCCGCAGCCGAGCCAGGCGTGCCGACGTCCGGTGCACGCCGTCACTGTGAGGGGCGGCGCTCACGCGTGGCGAACCTCCACATACCTATGGCACGGGTCACATGTGAGCGCTCCAGCGTAACGCCCCGCTTTTTACCGCGTCGTAGAGACGGCCAATGCGTACGGCGGTCGCACATGGAAGGAACACACAATGTCTGACGTCGGCATGAGCCCTGCCACACTGCTGGCCACGCTGCTGCTGGCTCAGCGCGCGGCAGAGGCGGCGGAGACGGGGGTCCAGCGAGACCTTCTCGAGGCGGTGCTCGCGGCACAGCCCGAGGACACCGAACGCCTGGGCACGCAAGCGAAAGACGTGAGCCTGGATCTCGCCACCCGGTATGTGCTCGTCGCCGTTCACGTCGTGGAAGCGAGAGCGGAGCGCTCCTCCGCGTGGGCAGCGGCGTACGCACAGCGGCACCACGGCTTGACCACACGCCGAGGGGACTGGCTGATCTTCGTGCTTCCCGGCGACGCCCCCCAGGCAGCAGCTGACCGCGTCGTGACGGAGCTGAGCCGCGCCATCGGCCACCCGGTCACCGCCGGCGCGGCCGGCCCGATAAGGTCACTCCATACCGTGGGTGACGCCTACCGCGAGGCCCTCTACTGCGCAAGGGTATTGCTCGCGCTCGAAAGGAACGGTGACGCGGCCGCAGTCGAGCAGTTGGGGTTTGTTGGATTACTGGCCCGAGAAAAACCCGCCCTCGAACCCTTCATCGAAGCGATGATAGGGCCTCTCCTCAGCTATGACGCGCGCCGAGGGACGGCGCTACGGGCCACCTTGCAGGCATACCTGGACAGCGGGCAAAAACTCAGCCGGACTGCGACGAACCTGCATATCCACATCAACACCGCTGCTCAGCGGCTGAGTCGGATCACTGCGATTCTCGGCCCCGGCTGGCAGGAGCCGCAGCGCCTGCTCGATATCCATGTGGCCCTGAGACTTCATCAAACGCGGCAGGCGATGGTCTCCCATCAGTTCCCTCCCCCGTGATCCGACTGTCACAAAGACGCCTCGTGTGGGCCCGGGCCCACACGAATCGGGTGCGACCATCCCGGTCCGGCGGACGGAGCCGGCAGTTGCCTGGTAGGTGGCGGAGGTCTGCCAGGCCCTGTGACCTCCGGACAGTGCGCTACATCTTCTCCCCACCGACATGGAGCCACGATCCGGGACTCCGACGGATGTCGGGCCATACTTGAGCCCGTACGGCCCTCAGCGCTTCGGCTGGGCAGGTGCCGCTTTTGCTCGGCCCGGGGGGCAGCAGACGCCAAATTGTCCAGTCGGATTGAAGGTGGATCAGATCGGTTCCGGCTTCCCATAATCCGCCTACTCTCCTTAATTCAGGAAACCAGCTCCAGGTCCTTCGCCCGACAGGCGCCGGCAGTGCAAGATGCCTAAGCACTGACCTGCTGTTTCACAAGCATGATGCAGCATTGGACAGGAGGAGATGAAGCAGTGGTGGAACAGGAAAAGCCCGTCGAAGAGCTGGCGTACGCTCTCGCGCAGGCCCTGGACGAGTGGAGCGAGTGCCTTAAAGAGGTGATGGAGGGAGCGGGGCCCTCCCGGTCCGGGCTCGTCACCCGCCTGTGGAACGCGGACCCGAAGATCGACAACCCTCTCATCGGCCACTGGCTGCTCGGCCGAGATCAACTCCTCGGCGAGAGCAAGAGACAGCGCCGCCTGCCGACCGTCCAGGACACCGCCCGAATCGTGGAAGCCTTCCGGGACTACCCGTTGGCCCAACGCCGGCGAATGATGGGAATCGCCAAGCGGATCGAATTCCACAGGGCACAGTTACACAAGATCGAGGGCCAGCAATGGCGAAGCGCGGTCGTCACCGTACTCAAAGCCCCGGCACAGCTCGGTGCGCCGGTGCCGGCCGACGCGGCGTTCCCGCCGGAGTCCGAACCCCAACCGCCCCTCGCCTCTGAGGCCATGCCGATGCAGGCCCCTACGCCGCCCTTGACCACCACCCACGCCGTAGCGAGCGCGGACGGTGTGCAGCCCGCAAGCGGCCCGACCACCTCGCCGCCGGCCGCGGAACCTCCTGCTCTCGCTGCATCCAGTTCATCGAGGCGCACGACCGTGCTCATGGTGGCCATCGGCCTGCTGGTCGCCCTGCGCTTCGCTGCGAGGGGACGGTCCGGATCAACCGACCCAAACGAAGCCCGTGCTTTCCTCTGACCGAGGTCGGTCCGACTGACGACCCGTTGGACAAGTGCCTGTTCCGTCGGCGTGCCGCTGAGCGCGAACGCCGACGGCACAGATGTTGACCGCCCGGACGAGCCGTTGACGTCCGGGGTCCCCTTGGCGTCCGCCCGCGCTTGCAGCACGGCACACCCGCTCGGGTCAACTGGCCAGGGATGGGCCGACTCCCGCACGACCAGCGGCGTCACCGAGCCCTCACCCGTCCGGGGCACCTGAGCGTCACCCCCAAGAAGGCGTGATTCTCTGGTTTCCAAACGTCCTCCCGGAGCGGATCCGGTCTCTGGCGACGTATCCACCGCGCGCGGACAAGAAAGAGGAACGGAGACACAAGAGAGGAAGATCGGGAAATGCAGAATGAGAACGTCCAGATGAAGGACCAGAGAGCACCTTTCGATCAGCCTTTAAGGCTAGACAGGCGGCTGGTATCCATCCCCTGCTCGAGTCGGTTTTCGCGCCTGTACATGAAGAGGAGTTGGTTGAGCTGAGTACGGAGTCGGCATGGTGGATGCGGCGGTTGACACGCCGTCGAGGGGCGACCATGAGTAGCGCGGGGGCCGCCCGGCGGCAGCCGTCCCGGCCAGGGACAGCACCGTGACTCCCGGGAAGCACTCTGGGGCACCCGGCGGCGGCGAAGCACGGGGGCAACACCCGGGCAGTGCTCAAGGGCCGGAGGAAGCCTCCTCCAAGCCACAGAAGCATCGCTCGCTGTGGAAGGAACTGCCTGTCCTGATCGGCGTCGCGCTGGTCCTGGCGCTGCTCATCAAGACATTTCTGCTGCAGGCGTTCTTGATCCCATCGGCCTCGATGCAGAACACACTGCAGGTGGGTGACCGCGTCCTGGTCGACAAGCTGACCCCGTGGTTCGGCTCCGAGCCCGAGCGTGGCGAGGTGGTGGTCTTCCACGACCCGGACCACTGGCTGGCCGGCGAGCCGACGCCTCAGCCTGGCCCTGTGCAGAAGGTCCTCGGCTGGATCGGTCTGATGCCGTCGGCGGACGAGAAGGACCTCATCAAACGCGTGATCGGTGTCGGCGGGGACACCGTCGCGTGCAAGGGCGTGGGCCCACTGCTGGTCAACGGCCGTGCGCTGAACGAGCCGTATGTGTACGCCGGTGACACGCCGTGTACGTTCGACAACCTGGGAGGCCAGTTCGAGGTGAAGGTCCCCAAGGGCTACATCTGGGTGATGGGCGATCACCGGCAGGACTCGAGCGACTCCCGGTACAACCAGTCCGACGTCCACCATGGGATGATCCCCCTGAACAAGGTCATCGGCCATGCCGTCGTCGTCGCCTGGCCGGTCAACCGCTGGAACACCCTGCCGATCCCGGACACCTTCAACCAGCGTATGAGCAGCCTGTCCGGCGCATCGCCCCGGGGGCCGACCGCACGGCAGGCAACCGGCGTCGGCGCGGCACCCCGCGGCCTCAATGCTCCGGAGAAAGCGACTGCGCCGACGGGTGGGGGGCGCTGACGTCACGAACGTCCGGTCCGAACCGCGCACATATGTACGCACACGGTCCAGGGAAGACACCCCCGCCGTGGCGCGGATGATCGCGGTACACCGGTGCGCTTCCCGCCTCGTGACGTCCTCAGTTCACCGCCCCGCCCGTGCACGGGGCACCCACCTCGGGTGTCTGCTTGCCCCCGACGTACCTCTCGAAGAATCGGTCGACGCCAGGGTCACTCGCGCTCGTCACCGTTCGCTGGTGGCCCCACGCGGTGAGCATGATGGGGTCGTTCTGGTTCTCGTACGGGCTCATCATCGTGTAGGGCGTCTTCTTCACCTTTGCCGCCAGCGCGTTCACATCGGCCTGCTTGGCCTTGCTGTTGTACGTGATCCAGACCGCGCCGTGCTCGAGCGAGTGCACGGCGGTCTCGTTCCTCACGGGCTTGGTGTAGACATCGCCGTCGCAGTTCAGCCATACCGGGTTGTGCGGGCCGCCGACCGGGGGATCGGTCGGGTACGTGACAGTTCCGGTGACGTGATTGCGGGCCAAGGGACCCGACCAAGTCCTCACACCATCATCGCCGGTGACAAATCCCCCGGACGTCTTGATGCTGTCCGCCGCTGCGGCGGGGGGGCCGGAGTGCGGCTGCGGGGTACCCTGCGCGCGTTGTTGCTGATCCCTCACAGGTTGCAGCGAAGGCGTCTGCGACGCGAACTGGCGGGCGGACGCGTTCGTCGCAACGATTAGCATAAATCCTGCAGAAACGGACGTGGCAATGGCTCCGGCCCGCAGCACCCAATTCCACCCCAATACCAGTTCTCCACACTGCTTCATATGACGTACCATCGCTTCATCCTTCTTACATGCCAGATTAACCTGGGCGACCCCATTGCCACATGGAGACTCCAGGGATTGTTTGAGAATACTCGATGCATCACGCACAATCGAAATAGCACGATAATTCATCTATCGCCGTTTCAATACCCATGCCTTGAGTCCGGCCTGCCGGAGGTGGAAGGCCATGTCACTCGGCGTTGATGGAGGATGAGCGGCGTATGAGGCCGTGCGCCCTGCAGCCTTTCAACAGCAGCGGTTCGGCAAGATACGAGCCGCTCTGTCCGGTGACCCAGGTGGTCAGCGCCGACTTGGTCGTGGCGCTTCCCTTCTGATGGTTTGTTGCCGGGTTCCTGGTGTGCATGGTGATGCGCAGGTCGCGGCCAACGGGCCATGGCAGAATCCGGGCATGGGTGCTATGGCACATGGCAACGATTTACTGCCGGCCGGGTCCCGGATATTCGTGCCTGGTCGGATCCGCGCTCGCCCGCCGCTTGACAGCCGACGGCTACAAAGTGGTCACCGCGGGGCCGGGACAGGCTGCACCTCCGTGATGCGGCGAGAACGGCGGCGTATCCGCGCGGCGTGCGCCCGGACGCGGTGGTGCTGGCCGCCGCGTAAGTGGGCGGCATCATGGCCAACAGCAGGTATCCGGTGCAGTTCCTCGAGGACAGCCTGCGCATTCAGCTGAGCGTGATCCCCGGTGCACACGCTGCGGGGCCGCCGAATGCTTTTCCTGGGATCCTCCTGCAGCTACTCCAAGCATGCTCCCCAGCCCATCCGCGAGGACGACCTGCTGACGGGCCCGCTGGAGCCGACGAACGAACCGCACGCGCTCGCCAAAATCGCCGGGATCGCGCCAGATGCAGTCCTACCGGCGGCAGTACGGCGCGTCCTACATCGCCGCCATGCCGACAAACCTCTACGGCCGGGTGACAACCTCGATCTGGAGACCTCGCACGTCCTGCCGGCCCTGATCCGCCGCTTCCACGCGGCCAAGAGCAACGGGGCGGACGAGGTGGTGCTGTGGAGCAGCGGCACGCCGCGCCGAGAGTTCCTCCACGCCGACGACCTCGCAGCAGCTGCACGGTCCTGCTGCGCCGCTACGACGCCGATGAGTCGGTCAACGTGGGCTGCGGCCAGGATCTGACCATCCGCGAACTTGCCGAGACGGTGCGGGATGTCGTCGGCAGGCCGCCGCACGTAGCCGTGGAGCCCCCGCCACGCACAATCGGCGGTCAAAGACGACTCGTAACCGACCGGCCCCGCCCTCGCGCGGAAGCGAGCACAGCCAAACCACCGGCCGGCGAGCGGCCTCTCTTCAAGGGGACGCGAACACCGCCCGGCGAGTGCTCTCGACCAGGCCCCGTCGTACGGTCCGGCGCATGGTGCGCGAACGCGGCGGATATACGCAGGTCTTTTGCCAGGTCGACCGTCCCGGCGGGCTCTGCGTGCCGGTCGTGATGCCCGTTCGCACCAGCATG
This sequence comes from Streptomyces sp. NPDC037290, assembly GCF_055603245.1. Lineage (NCBI taxonomy): Bacteria > Bacillati > Actinomycetota > Actinomycetes > Kitasatosporales > Streptomycetaceae > Streptomyces > Streptomyces sp. NPDC037290. The sequence goes on from NZ_JBVJVZ010000019.1 coordinate 23,390, forward strand.
GGCGAGCGCAGCCGTGTCTCGCCATCCCGTTGGACGCGCGGAACCGCGGTCGGGTGGGCAGTCACAGGTATGGGTCGACCGTCACATTGTTCGTTACCGAAGGCTTGAGCAACGCCACGTCACGCAATGCCGAGGTGAGGGGGCCAGCCTGGAACCGGGATCTGATCACTGCCGAAGTTCAGCAGCCGCCATCCAGGCTCGACGTCGTACTGCATCAGCAGCGGCACCGAGGTGACCGTCGCGTCCAAGCCAACGGCACCGGCGGCCGGAATCGACAGCAGCCTGACAAGCATCACATCAGGGGCCACGAACTCCGGGTTGGCCTTCACCCCCCAGGAATCCTGGTCGATGACCGGCGATGCGGTGTGCATGACCTGTGTGCGTACGAAGCATGTCCAGAGCTCATGGTCGACCTCGTCCTCGGCGAATGCCTCGGCCACCGCGTCCGGGTCGTAGCCGCCGACGCGCCCCTGCTCCAGAAGTGGCATCAACCAGGCCTGAGACCAGCAGCGACGCAATGTCGGATGTGTCAGGCGCCATGTGGCCCGCATGTCCTGGTCGATCCAGTACGTTTTCGCGAACGCCCAAGCCGCGTTCATCACCGGCACTTGCGTCACGTACATCGCGTAGTTGTGGTACATCTCATCGTTCTCTCGGCCCAGAGTCCTGCCCCCATACCTGGGCCGGGATACACGCCCCGTCGGTTCCAGGAAGAGGCGACCTCTCGGCAGGTGAATCCATTGGGCAGGCCGAGGCGATGTCCACGACAGCGGCGCGGACTGCCTCTTCGGCGGCGGATGGTCGCACACAGGTCCGTCATGACGCCGCCGGCCGGTCGAGTGGAACCGTGGATGCGGACGCGCGCGGCCCGGCCCTTGCCTGGCAACGACAGGAGAGCACGACCGGCCCTGCCGGTTCCCGTTGCTCACGGGAAGACCAGGGCTGCGGCGACGCACGCACAACACCCCACGACGCTGAGCGACTTCTTCGTGGCGCCCAGCGTCCCGGCCCAGCTCGTCTGCTTCGCTCATGAGCGGCCGCCCCCTCTGCCCGTCAAACCGCTGTGCCGGCCGTTGATGCTACCTACCGTGTCGCTCGGGTACACCCTGGGTCAGCTACCGTCACTCGGTCGAGCCACTTAGCGAACATCATCGGGGACGGCAATCCATAAAGCGAAGGCCTCGACCGGTACTTGGCGATGTGCAGGCGACCACCGCGCCGACAGACACCCGCGACGCCTGGCAGGTCCCCGCGGGAGCACTCGCCGAAACGATCCGGCGTCTCACCCGGCACCGGGCCGCCCGCCGAACCGATGCTCAGCGGGTGCCGGCCGCGACCAGAACGGATTGCTCCTCGGTCCGGCGAGTGCGCTGATGGGTACACGGGCAGAGCCATCTGCAGGGGCGCCTGCCGGGGCCACACCGCACCGCCGCGACAATGACACCTGCGAGGTCGGTCATCGTTCCGACACGATCATCCAGGGTGGGGCCTTTCGTGCCGGCGCACTGCTCGTGGTAGCCCGCGCGGCACGGGTGGCACATGCCGCGTTCACATGTACACCAACGATAAAAGCCGTTGGGGTGGGCGTCTTCAATACGACGGAGTGCGGGCGTCCAGGCGTGTGAGCGCACCCATGCGGCCTCTTCCTGGCTCATCGGCGAAGGCGCGCCCAATGGGACGGCGTCAAGAAAGCCGGTGATCGAAGTACTGAAGGATCGCAGCCACGTGGTCATGTCTTCTCCGAGGCAGGCGGTAGGCCGAATCGGCGATCAGGCTAGAGCGTCGACGGCCTTTCCGCGTGAAGGCGGAAGGAGAGGAATACCATGCATGAAGTTACAACTATGCGTCTGATCCTCGCCGTACGGACAAGGTTTGCCGCGAGATGGTGGCAAGAACCGAACACATGCCGCCCCCTCATGGGTGAATCGCAGGCACACACATGAGAGGCCACACACCCTCCGCTGACCCGCTTCCATGCAGCTGATGGAACGGCGGGGCGGGAAGGTTCGACCCACCGGTGCAGTCGGCAAACCATGGGTGGCAATAGGGCCGAATTTATTACGCCTATTGAGGGATTTGTCATCATATGTCCTCCATCGCACCCTCCTTCTATGTGAGCGCCGAAACGCTGCCGGGCTGGGCGCGGCCCATCGCGAGTCAGGGCACCTACGTCAGACCAAGGAGTAGTGATGCACCCCCTACCGCCTCGCTGCCGACAGCTCCCCGGCTCAGGCCGGAGCAACGGGGCTGCGTGTGTGTGCGCACCGGCTCATCACCCCGTCACCGGTCTGGCGGACATGCGGCCCACGACAACACGGTGTTCCCTTCGACGAGAGTGAAGGACCGCCGACGACCGGCGGGGGTCTCGCGGTTACGGACCCCGTCGACGCGCGATCCGGCCCGCGGCCACAACGGTACGTATCTCTGAAGGAAAGCCAATGAACATTGTTGTCATGGGACAGGGCTACGTCGGCCTCCCTCTGGCCATGGCTGCCGTCGAGGCGGGCCACCACGTGATCGGCTTCGAGGTCGATGAGCACCGCTGCGAGCAGCTGCACTCCGGTGCCTCCTACATCGGAGACGTCTCCGACAAGACGCTCCAGGCAGCGCTGAAGTCCGGCCGGTATCAGCCAACGGGCGACGAACAGCGTCTGGCCGGCTTCGACGTCGCGGTCATCGCTGTACCCACACCACTGAAGGAGCGGCTGCCGGACCTCAGTGCCGTCCGGCTGGCCACAGAGACGCTGGCGCGGTACGTGCGCCGTGGCGTCACCGTCATCCTGGAATCCACGACCCACCCAGGGACGACCCGCCAGGTCGTGCTGCCACTCCTCGAAGTCCGCTCCCGGCTCCGGGCCGGGATCAGCTTCCATCTCGGATTCAGCCCGGAGCGCATCGACCCGGGCAACGAGCAGTGGACGTTCGCCAACACCCCGAAGATCGTTTCCGGGCTCACCGAGGAATGCCGCGAACGGGTGCGGGAGTTCTACGCCGGCATCACGCAGGATGTGATCCTGTCGAACAGTCTCGAAGAGGCCGAGTTGGCCAAGGTGTTCGAGAACACCTTTCGGCACGTCAACATCGCGCTGGTCAACGAGTTCGCCCGGGTGGCCCATACCCTGGGCGTGGACGTCTGGCACACCCTCGACCTGGCCGACTCGAAGCCGTTCGGGTTCACGAGGTTTACGCCCGGCCCCGGCGTCGGCGGTCACTGCCTGCCGGTCGATCCGGTGTTCCTGAGCCATCACGTCAGGACGAAATACGGAGAGCCGTTCCGGCTGGTCGAGCTCGCCCAGGACATCAACGAGGCACAGCCGGGCTATGTGGTCAGCCGCCTCCAGGACGCTCTCAACACTCGGCATGGCAAGGCGCTCAAAGACGCCCGCGTCCTGGCCCTCGGGCTCGCCTACAAGCCCGGCGTCGCCGACGCACGCCAGTCACCCGCCGTCCAGGTCGTCACGGAGCTGAAACGGAAGGGCGCTCATGTCGACGCCGTGGACCCCCACGTCACCGGCACGGTCCACGGCCTGTTCACCCCTCTGCCCTACCAGGACTACGACGCCGTCGTGCTGCTCACCGCGCACAAGCAATTCGACCTCGCCCAGATCGCCGCGGAGGCGCCCTACGTGCTCGACACGCGGGGTGTCATGCCGGAGGCCCCACATGTCGAGCGGCTCTGAGAGCCTGATCAACCAGGAGAGACCATGTACAACGGATTAGCTCATACGGGTATCGGGGCAATGGTGCTGACCTTCGCCGCCGCGGCGATGAGCGCTGCCGGGGCCGTGCTGCGCTTCTTCTTCTGGAACGGCCAGGGATGACCCTGACGGTCGCCGTCCTCATCCCCGCGCACAACGAAGAAGCGACGATCGGGGAGCTGGTCCGGGCTGTCCTGGACCAGCCCTACCCCATCTCCCAACTCATCGTGGTCGCCGACTCGTGCTCGGATCGCACTGCCGAGGTCGCCCGCGAGGCGGGGGCCACACTCGTGCTGGAGACGACGTTCAAAGACAAGGCGAGCAATCAGAACGCCGCGCTTCCCCACGTCACCGCTGAAGTGATCGTCGGCTTCGACGGCGACTCCCGGCCCGAGCCGGACTGCATCAGCCTCATGCTGGCCGACCTCGAAAAGGGCTACGACGCCACGTGCTCGTCGATCCTTCCGATCCAGGAGACCGGCTTTTTCATCGAAGCACGACGTTTCGCCTACAGCCTCGGCAGCCAGTGGTGGCGGCTCTCCCAGCGGCGGGTTGGCCGCATCCAGGTGCTCACGGGCGCCTCGTACGCCTTCCGTACCGAGGTCGTACGGGCCGTCGGAGGCTTTCCCAACGGCCTGATCAGCGCCGACATGGACATCACCTGGAAGCTGCACGAGCACGGCTACAAAACCTGGTACACGGACAAGGCGCTGACCCTCACCGTCGACCCGGCGACATGGAAGGAGTACAAGGCGCAGATGCCGCGCTGGGCGGCCGGTTACTTCCAGAACGTCGCGCGCTACCGGCGCTTGATGTTGAACTGGCGCTCGCTGCTTGTCGTGGGAACCGCCCTGTTCGACCTGGTGACGCTGTGGTGGTGGGCCTTCGTCGTCATGTACAACCTCGTCACTTGGCAGCACCTGTCCATGTTCCATTACATGGGCTACTGGTTCTTGGCTCACAGTGCGCTGACCATGTACCTGGTCTCACGAGTCGTGGGCTGGAAGAAGGCCTTGCTCGGGTTCGCGCCCTACACGATTTTGAACTTCTACAACAAGTATCTCTACAGCAGGTCGATGCTCCGCGAGTGGCTCCTCGGCAGACACTACGCCTGCGTGGACGAGGAAACCGAGGCACTCACTCCACAGGGATGGCGTTCTCACAGGGAACTTGGCAACGGCGACTTGATCGCGGCGTACGACGCCGCGACCGATACGCTCAACTGGGAGCCTGCGACGTTCACCCGCTATGACGTCGCCGAGCAGTTGGTCGCGGTCGAGCAACTGTCGTGCAGCCAGCGGCTGACCGAGAAACACCGGATGCTCGTGTGGACCGAACAGGACGGCATCCACGTGAGGTCGGCCAAGGACGCCGGCAAGGAATGCAAGGTGCCACTCGCGGCGCCCTGGTCACTGCGGCGACTCGAAGGACCGGGCGAGAGTCTGGCGGCGTTGCTCGGATGGTTCACCAGCCGGGGCCGATTCGACGACGGCAAAGCCGTCATCAATCCCTCCGGGACAGCGGACACGCACAAGGCCCGGTCGATCCGCGATCTGCTTGACACCGCCGGCGCCGAATGGCGTGAGCTGTGCCCTGAATCCGTTGGGGCGCCGTCGGTGTCCGGCCCGCATGCGCAGTCCGAGTACGTGGTCAACGGTGCCGTCGCCCGATGGCTCAGCACCGTCGCGCAGACCGGAACCCTGACCTACGATGTCGTCTTCGGCTGGCCCCAAGCCGAGTGCCGTGCGCTCCTGGAGGCGCTGGCCGACAGCTCCGGCACGCGGCAGCACGACAACGGGTTCGGCTTCGTCCGGAGGGATCGCGCCGAGGCGGAGATGCTCCAGTGTCTCGCGATCCGGTGCGGCTTGCATGCCAAGGTCCGGCTGCGCCGGAGCGACGGGGCCTGGCTGACGCACGTCAACACCAATCGCTGGGTGCGCCTGCGCCCGGAGAGCCCCAACGAATCCCTCTCCCTTCCCCGCGAGACGTACGTCGGAATCGTGTGGTGTCCGACGGTCCGCACGGGATTCTGGCTGGCCCGCCGCAACGGCATGCCGTTCATCACGGGCAACTCCTGGACCGGACGCACCGGCAGGAAGACCGTCATCACCCCGATGTCCCCCCGCCGCCGCTTCGTCCTAGGACAACTGGGCACCATGGCAGGCGCCATCGCGGCCGCAGCGGGCGGATGGCTCGGCAACACGATCCTGTTGGCGACGGGCGGAGTCGCAGCCATCGGAATCCCCATGTCTATGATCTGTTGGCGCACCGACGGAACACAGTGTGAGTCCGATGCACTGCCTCTGCCGGAGATCGTCAGCAATGCCTGCGGCCCCGTCCCCGTCGACAAGTGATCCGTGTCGTGTGCGCACGGGCGTGTCGTCGGCCGGAGCCGGCGGGTAGCTGCTGTACGGTGTCGGCGTCCTTCATGGCCTTGGTTCCCTCTTGAAGGTCCGCGTGGGCTTTCCCAGCGCACAGGTGAACCTGGGCATTTTCGTCGATCCGAAAAGCAGGATGACCGCGATCGCCACGATCAGCAGGCGCCGGGGCTCCAACCCGTTACGGTGCTTCTCCCCTGTCCATTCTCTTCGCTGGAGTGCAGTACGGCTGAGGGCGCGCGGATGACGACAACGGACCACCGGGCCACACCCTCCTCCGACCAGCACCAGCACCAGGCCGAACCGCCTCGTCCTGATTCCTCACGTGGCGGCTACAGGTCACCGCGACGCCAACGCAGCTCGCTGCGGAAAACGCTCGGTATCGCGCTGTCCCTCGCGATACTCGGCGTGTCCGGAATGGGCTGGTTCTACCTGAGGCTGAGCGGCAGCATCGGCACCTTCGACGGGGCAGGTCTGTCCCACATTCGCCCCGACGCCGTCTCCGCCGGGGGTGAGAACGTCCTGATCATCGGCTCTGACGCGCGCAACGACGGGAACAGCGCGCTGGGCGGCGGCAGCAAGGACGACAGCGGTCGTTCCGACACCACCTTCCTGCTCCACATCCATGCCGACCACCGGCACGCGACAGCGGTGTCGATTCCTCGGGACACCCTGGTCACCGTGCCGCCGTGCAGACTGCCCGACGGCACGTGGACGAAACGCCAGGTCGACGTCATGTTCAATTCGGCCTTCTCTGTCGGAGAGACGATGTCCGGCAATCCGGCCTGCACCCAGAACACGGTGGAGAAGCTCACCGGACTGCGCGTCGACCACACCGTGGTGCTCGACTTCAAGGGCTTCGCGGCACTGACGGACGTGGTGGGCGGTGTGCGGGTGTGCCTGCCGAAGAACATCTACGAGAGAGACCTCGACCCCAACCGCTCCACTCGGGGCAAGCTGTTGTTCAAGAAAGGTGCCCAGGTCGTCTCCGGGGAGAAGGCGCTGAGCTATGTGCGCATCCGGCATGGCATCGGTGACAGCTCGGACTTGGGGCGCATCAGGCGTCAGCAGGCCTTCGTCGCCAGCCTCGTGAGAAAGATCCGGCATCAGGGGCTGACACCGGCCAGTCTGCTGCCCCTCGCGGAGGCCGCGACGAAGTCGATGACCGTCGACCCGGGTCTGGGGACCGCGGACAAACTCATCTCGTTCGTCATGTCGCTGAAAGACATCGACCTGCACAACATCAAGTTCGTGACCGTACCCTGGCGTTATGACGGGCCGCGCGTCGCGATCGTCCAACCGGACGCCAACGAGTTGTGGGCCGCCCTCAAGGCCGATCACACCATCGACGGTGCCGATGCCAGTGGCGCGCATGCCGCGATGACACCGTTCGCACATGCCCAGTCGAATGGCACCAAGGGCAACGGCATCAGCGTCGCGGTCCACAACGGCACCACCGTCTCCGGCCTGGCCCGAAGCGTCGCGATGACGCTCACCGAGCACGGCTTCAATGTCATCAACGTCGCGAACGCCGACCGTCAGGACCATGCCACCACAGTGATCCGGTATGGCCGGGGCCTGCGGAACGAGGCGCAGACGATCGCCGGGCTCTTCCCCAACGCCCTACTCGAACCGGTCCGCACGTCAGGGATCGACGTGATCCTGGGCCGGTCCTACGGCGCCTCGTCCATGTCCGGCCAACCCGCCGTACCCCCTTCGGTGGCCGACGGCGCCCGGTCGGCCGATGACGACCTGTGCTCCCATCTGTCGTACGGCTGACGCTCGACCATGGCGATCCACCTGAGTGGCGGTCCGCCCTACCGGCCTGCCAGCCAGGCCGAAGGCGTGCCTGGCAGCACATAGCCCACGGCAGAGGCGCGGTGCTCGACGAACCGGCTCAACGCGTCCGATTGATCCAGGCGCTCCTGCACGCGTGTAAAGACAGCAGGGTCACGCATGTAGGCGAGAAACAGGAGCCCCTGGTCATCGGGCCCGTTGTCGTACGAGTATCCGCGGCGCAACATGCGTGCGCCGCCGTCGAATCGGGGGTTGGCCAGACGCACGTGGGCGTCTGCGGGGATGATGTAACGGCCTTGCGGGGTCTTGGCGTAGAGATCCACCCGATCGTGCTCGCGGTGTGCCCCGAGTGGGGCGCCCGTGCGGCGAGCGCGTCCCATGACCGCTTCCTGACCGGCGCTTGGGAGCGCCCCGAAGGCGGAGACGTCCATGTGGATACGTCGGTAGACCAGGTAGGTGCTGCCGTCGGGGTTCCAAACCCAGCGCTCCGCTTCGGCCCCGGCCGGGTTTTCCGTACCGTCCTTGAAACCGAAGAGGTTGCGGGGTGTCTCCCCGCGGGCGTGCGGGGGCAGAAATCCACGCTCGTGCCAGCGATGCTCCAGCAGGCCGGCGGCGGAGGTGGTGAGTCGGCCGGAATGCTCTTGCAGCGCCTCGTGATCGTCGCCGCACAACTGCACCAGGATGTCGCCGCCCCCGCGCTCGGGGTCGAGTCGGTCACGGGGGAACGGCGGGATCTGCCGGAGCCTCGCTGGGGCCGCGAGGCCGAGTGTGCGGTAGAGGGACGGGCCCAGCGCCACAGTGCGTGTGCTGGCGCCAGGGAGAGGAAGTGCTGACCACTGGTTCAGAGCCCTGCGCACAGCCGCATGTCCGGCTGAACCACGCCGATGTCCTGCCAGGTCATAGCCCGTGACGAGGACGTGCAGGGGCTGGGGTCCGTTGACGCCTTGCTGCCGGACCGGCGCTGTTCGCTCATCGGAATGCGCCGTGGAACCATGGCCCTCGGCCGATGCCGGTTGTTCGCGTTGCCGCGCTCCGCCTGCGCAGCCGGCCGAAAGGAATGCGAACGCCGTGCCGGTTGCGAGGAGCGAGCGGCGGGTCGGTTGAGGAGATTCGGAGGGCGTGCTGGTCACCGGCGCTCCAGGGTTTGTCGCGCGAGGAATGCGAGGTTGCCGGCAACACTGCCCATGAGCCGCAGGGACGCATGGGACATGCGTCCCTGGGCGCGCGACGGCCACAAGGGCGCAGAAGGGCGATCATGAGCTGCTGCGGCAGGCCTCACGCTACACCTGGGCCCCATGCGATTCCTCGTCACGAAACACCGCGTGCCTCGCGCCGGCATCACCTCGCCAGGTCTCCTGGTTCTTGTCCTCGGCCTTCTGGCCGCCCTGCTCGGGCTGGCAGCGTGCGCCGCACCAGTGGCCGGCGGCCGGCTGGGACCCATGGGTCAGCCCGCGGTTTTGCGGGTTCCTGGTCAGTTCCGGTCCATCCAGGCGGCATTGAATTCCGCTCAATCGGGCGACACCGTGCTGGTCTCTCCGGGTGTCTATCGGGAGAGCGTCACCATCCACAAACCTCGGATCGTACTGAGGGGGACCGACCGCTCAAAGGTTGTCATCGACGGCGAGTTCAAACGCATCAACGGAATCACCGTCACCGGCGCGGCGTCCGTCGTCGAGAACCTCACCGTGCGCAACCACCTCGCCAACGGGCTGCTGTTCACGGGTGTCACCGACAAAGCCCTGCAGGGCGCGGGCGCAGGTGGCGCAGCGAACTACGACCCCTTGGACACGATCAAGTACCCAGCGCTGCACGGCTTCCGCGCCTCGTATGTGACGGCGTACGACAACGCTCTCTACGGCATCTACGCCTTCGACGCGCGTGACGGAGTGATCGAGAACTCCTACGGTTCGGGACAGGCGGACTCGGGCATCTATGTGGGCCAATGCAATCCCTGCAACACGATCGTGCGGAACAATGTGACCGAACACAACGCCGTGGGAGTCGAGGTCACGAACGCCTCGAAAGGCCTGTACCTGCTCGGCAACACCATCCATCGCAATCGCGTGGGGCTGACCGTGCTCTCCAACAACCTGGAGGCGCTGGGACCCCAGCACAATGCGGTCTTCGTCGGCAACACGGTCAGCGACAACAACGACGACCGCAGCCCCGAACAGGCCGACGGTGGCTTCGGTATCGGAGTCGGCATCGGTGGCGGTACGCACAACATCTTCGAACACAACAGGATCGAGGGCAATCACGCGAGCGCCTTCGTCGTGCAGGACGTGCAGGGCTATCCAGCCGTCGGAAACGAGATCAAGAGCAACGCCGTGGGCAGCGATCAACTGGGCCTTGTCGTGATGTCGAACCGCACCGGAAACAATTGCTACAGCGACAACGGCCGCGCACGCACGAGTCCTTACCCGCTACCCCATGTCCTGACGACCTGCCCGGGACGCAACGTCGCCTTGCGCGTTCCCGGCCGTCTGCCGACAGTTGGCTCGGTTCCGCCAGGGGTTTCCTTCCGCGACGTCGCACCTCCTCCTGCACAGCCGGGCATGCCCGACGCCGCCCATGCGCCGGCCCGCCCGGCGCTCCATCTGCCGGGGAAGGTCGACCTGGCGGAGTATGGCTTGCCCCAGCCGCGTCGCTGATCCCGCCGCGGGAGGAGTGGCTTCCTGTCTGCCCCTCCTCCCCATCCGGCGGCTGCCGCCGTCACCGGACGTGCTGTGACATCCCCCGCCAGGGCGCGGCAGGCACCTTCGCATGAGCCTCATGACCGAGGAAGTCCATGGTGACGGGCTGCCTGGTGCCCTGGCCCCTGATCTCGAGACGGCCGAGGTTTCCGTCCTCATCAACCCAGTACGTCAACGGGGAGGAGGCGGCCATCCGCTGTCGCGGCGCCCCGGCCCCGCCGACGCGCCGCGGCCGGGGGCGCGGACCGGAGAAGCGTGTGTACGGCTTGCCGCGCAGCGTGCTCTCTCCAAGACGCCGGGCACCGAACTGGGCCAACAGCTGCGCGTTGTCCGGCCGGTCCTGCCCCAGCGCCATCACCACCCGCAGCGCGGTGTCCAAGGTGTACCCGGCGTACGCTCGTGGTGACCAGAGTCGGGCCGGCACCTTCTCGGCCGCCTGTACGATCTGCGCGGACCTCGACGAAGGAGACGTACCGCGCGACCCGAGAGCAACGGCCACACCACTGCTGTCCCACGCGACCAGTCCCGTTTGCTGCTTCCGGCCGGGCGCCCCGGCGACGTACGTTCCCACTCCGCGGTGAGTGCCGTAGTCGATCAGCCCGCGCACCTCGTAGGAGTCCGTACCGTCGTCGATCTTCACCGTCACTGACTCGGGGCTGGCCTCAAAGGCCTTGAAACGCACCACGGCCAGCCGCTCGGCCTCTGAAGACGTGATGGCCCGTGGCTTGTCACGAGCCCCACCGGTACCTACGAGTGCCAGAGCACAGCAGGACACCCCAATACCGAGGGCCACCCCCAGAACCCGCAGGCGTGAACGGCGCGTCAGCCGCTGTAACGGACGGATAAAGAACCATGTGCGCATGGAAACCTTTCACGAAAAGACAGGAATTGATATGAACGGCCTCTGATTACGACACGGCCGTGAGCTGTCTATCGCAGATACTCCGCCCCAAATCAACGACCCCGCTCCGGTCGAACCGCGCCGTTAGCCATTGAGGTGATCAGCCATCACCTGTGCGGGGATGGCCGGCGCCGACTCCGCTCATCCCAACGCACCCGATCCCTGAGCGCACCGGGGCGCACCTGAACAGCGCCGACCAGCCGTCGCTCCGAGATACGCGGACTCTATCCTCAAAATGCGCACGAACACCCATGGACCAGGGTCTCCCGCCCGTTCGTTCACACCCCGCCCATCAGAGTGGACAGGCAGCGGTCGATGGCTGGCCCGACCTGTTCCTGTCCCGTAGCCACCGCAGCGTACGTACGCAGCAGGAACGAACGCAGGCCATCCGTTTCGAACTCGAGCAGCGCCATGCCGTTCGATCCGTAGAACTCAAGCATCGTCATCGACGGCCCGCAGGGCCAGATGTGGACGTCCCCCTCGCCGACCACAGCAGTCAGGCCCTCCCACAGGAGGTCGCGGGCGAAACTCCAAGTGATGTCGACGCCGCTGAGCGATACCTCGGCTGGAAAGTCCATATGGATCGCCAACGGGTCCGTGGAGGTGTACCTCAGCGTCGTGGGGGCCGGGAACTCCGGGTCCTCCAAGGTGATCAGACGGGCGCGGACCGGCTGCTCAAGAGTGATATCCATGGTCGTTCTCCGCTTTGTGGCCGGACCGGCCGAATGACGTGCTCTGACGAGCGTAGATTTCCCCTCCCCATCTACAGGATGTCCGAAACAAGGCGGTTTGAGTGGGATCGCCGCTCTCACACGCCGCCGCGCTCCGGAGCATGTGCCGATCCGATGCGGCGAAGCCGTCACCGCCCCGTCGAATCCCGCGGAGCCGGGCCCGAGCCCACGGCATCGCCACGACGCCGTCATGGATGGTGTGGCGGCCGGGAGCCGAGCCGCAGGTACCTCCTACGCCTGAGGGCGGTGCCGCCTGCGGTACCGAAGATATTGAGTGACTTACTGAATAAGTTTCCATCGCCGGGTTCCGAGAAACATCGCGTAGTCACTTCTCAGTCCGTCTTACATGGGGCCGCCGAAGGGCGAGAGTGAAAATTTCCGTACCGCACGATCCATCGGTTTCTTCGGCCCTCTTCACTCGTTTACAGTCTGCAGGCCATGGTGCGGAACAGCTCACGCTGCGCTCGCTCGGCTTAGGCCATGACGGTCCATGGCTCTTGAGAGACAAGAAGGAGAAAGCAGGTGACGCACAGGAGGACGCTGGGTCTCCGCTCCGGCTCGACCTCTGCCGGCTCGAGCCAGCATCCCCCTGAGCCTGTGCGACAACGCGGCCACCCAGCACGACCTGGCACTCGGCAGCACTCTCGGCTCCTGACCACGTCACGCACCGGTCAGGGCGTGCCCGTGCGCATCGGCTACTGACTCGCTGCTGGGCCCCAGGCTGACTTCTACCTTCTTCGAGTAGGAAGACAACGACAGTGCGACAAACCCTGAGCAGGCGCGTGGTCATGGCCGCCGCCGCGACAAGCGTCCTGGTATGCGGCTCCGAGGCGCATGCCGCCGCCCAACTGCGGGGCCCCACCGTGGACTTGCCCGACATCCTGTCGGGCAACACGGTGGAACTGCCCTCGGACGTACCGGCGAACGCCTGTGACACCGCGGTCGACGTGGTCGCCGCACAGTCTGCTGCTTCGCACAACACTTGCGCGCATGCGCCCAACACCCCGGCCCCGGCCGGCCGGAACCCGGGTGTCGCGGGCCCACGAGCCCACCGGCCGGAGAACAACAGCCCGGTCACGCCCCCGCATCACCGCCCCTCCGCTCCGCCCACGGCACAGTCGCCGGGTCGAAGCCCGGTCGCCCCGACGGTCTCGAACACCGAGACTCCTGTCGCACGGACAGGACCTCTGCTCTCGGGTCTCCCTCCGGTCACCCCGACAACGCCCTGGCCCACACATCAGGGTCCTGCCCCCGAGGTGACGCCTCTGCCGACGGGTCCGCTGGCATCGCAGCCACTGGCAGCGACCCCCCTCGCAGCGACTCCCCTGGCAGTAACGCCGCTGGCGACGGCACCCCTCTCGGCACTGACCGGCTCGTCCCCTCTCACATCCACGCCTCCAAGTCTGCGATTGCCGACGGACCCCGTCGTAAACCTCACCACCCCGCTCGACCCCAGCACCTCACCGTCCACGCACCAATACCCTGCCGCGCCAACGGCACCTGGGCCCACACACCGGGGCTCCAGCTCCACCCCCAGGTCGGCCTCTGTGCCCCGGACACAGCCGCAGGCGCCCAGCACCACCACGCCGTCGGCTCCGCCGCACTACAGCTCAGGGCTCCCGGGCACCCCGGTAACGGCGGCCGCCCCGCCACAGTCTCAGACAGCTCAGCGCGTACCCTCCGCCCCCAAGGCGCCCCTGTCACCGTCTCGGGACCCCCACACTCGAGCCTTCGTCACCCCCGTACTCCCCGCGACTCCGATCGCGCCTGCGACGGTCCACCATGCCCCGGGCACTTCGGTACCTCCCGCTCGACACTCGCCGCGGCCCGGAATGGCCAGCACCGGAACCGAAGTGCTCCTCACAGGCTCAGCCGCTGCTGCCGCCCTACTGACGGGGGGAGTCATCCTCTACCGTCGCGAGCGAGCCTCGTCGCGTTGACGGCGGGAGAGTAACTGCGGTCGCCGGCGGCCACCCGAGTCCCATACGGCACTCCATGGCTGCCGGCGAGGGCCGCCTATTGCGTAATCGACCCCTTCTCCACCGGGGACCGGAGCAGCGCCCTTACCGGGGCGCCTCCACGAGCAGCATGAGGTACCGGCGTGTACGAGAATTCGCCGAATTTATCGCTAGGTGGAAGAATCCCGCCCTCCGCCATGGTCAGGGCAATCTCCGTGATGCGCTCGCTGGCCTTTCCATCACCAAAGGGGCAAGGCCTGTTGACCAGAGCGCGCGCCAGCTCACTCTTCGCCAGAATCCGATTGATCTCTTCCGAGATTTCACGCCGGTGACTCAAGCGAACAGCGAATCCGGCAGCAATCGCTTCAGGTCGCTCAGTATTTCGCCTCACTACAATCAGAGGCTTTTTGATAACCGTGCACTCCTCCTGAATGCCACCTGAGTCTGAAATAAGTAGGCGAGCCTGACTAGCCAGCGCAAGGAAGGTCGAGTAATCAAGGGGAGGAACATGTCGAATTTTCGAAAGTCGATCGGTCAGTCCGAAAGCAGTGGCACTTCCGGCTGTCCGTGGATGCACCGGGAAAAGCACCGGGATGGGGGCTTCGGACAACGCATCAAGGATTTCTGAGAGCCGCTCGGGGTCGTCGGTATTTTCCGGGCGATGGATCGTTGCGAGAATAAATTCATTCTCGCAGAGCTCATACTTGGCAAGGATCTCTTTGGACTCTTCCAGCCCGGGCAGCGATTCACACGTGGCCTCTACGATGGTATTCCCCGTGACCCGCACCGAATACAGCGGAATCCCTTCGGAGATCAGATTAGCAGCATTCCACGACGTGGGTGCACAATGAATATCCGCTAAGACGGAGACCAGGCGCCTGTTGATTTCTTCCGGCATGGATCGATCGTTGGAACGGAGACCGGCCTCAACGTGAAGAACTGGAATTCCGCAGTAGTTGGCCGCTTGCGCTCCAGCCAATGTAGAATTTGTATCCCCCTGCACAATGACCAGCCTCGGCCTCGTCTGCCGGAAATAATCGGCGAGTTGATAGGTCGCACTCGAGATCTGAACGCTGCGGTGCGTCCCACTGATACCACTCAATAGCAAGTCCGGTGGCGGCAGCTTAAAACCGTGAAAGAAACTCTCACACAGTTCCGCATCATAATGCTGGCCGGTATAGAGAATTGAGGCGCGTGTTCCGAGATTACGGATCACTCCGGCCAGTTTGATGATTTCTGGACGAGTGCCCATGACTACTGCGATGTCATTTTCTTCGTACATGAATGATCAGCTCCAGTGTCGCCTTGCTATACGTGGACCTCAGCTGTGGAAAAGGTGGCTCAACTCATCGATCTCTTTATAGAGGTCTTCGCACGAACTACAGCCTTTGACATGTTGCATCACCTCCTCCGATGCACTCTCCCCGAGCCGTCCACGAGAAAAGGCGGCCAGCCGGCTCACGTAGTACGAACACTGGCTGGGGTATCTCTTCTGGTCCAGATGGACACTCAGGTATGCCTGCCTCAAGCCCTCCTTCGCCCTGTATGCAAGGGCCGCGACGCTGTTCGGGCTGACACCCATCATGTTCGCAATCGCGGCAGGCTGCTGAGATTGCACAACAGTGCACCACAGAACGGCTCTCCATCGTTCGGACAGGGACCCAAGCGCCTCTATCACCAACCCGTATTCATAATTCTTGAGAGCTTCGGACCCCGCCGATTCTGCGTACTCCATTTCATAGAGACTCACGTCGGGTACATATACCTGCCGACCAGCACTTCTCCCCCATTCGGCCACTACGTTGCGCAGGACCTTGAGGAGATAACTTCGAAAGGAACTGGACGGGCCACCGCCCGATCTCAGCGCCTGCAGCACCCGAGAAAATGCCTCGGCCACGAAGTCCTGCACCGTGTGGGCATCATCGGCGTACATCGACGCAAGCCGAGTAGCCGCATTTCGGTGCCGGAGGAAAAGTACGCCAAAGGCCTCCGTGTCGCCTTCGCGCACCGATTGAGCCAGTTCCTGATCGCTGGACTCCACTGCTTCTGATTCGGAGGCAGCAGCACGGACCGAGCTACGGACCTGCGGCGTGCTGTGTCTAGTTGAATATGACATTACGGCTCCTGAATGAAGACTCGCCGCGAACAGACCCCACGGCCGGCCTCGATCTCGACTAGATATGCGCAGGGGGACGCACGGCCCGCGAGGAAGCCCACTGAATTCTCGGCTCGAAGGAGACCATTAAGGAGATCTCGAAGGCTGGCTCAGCTCGCTCTTTATCCGGAGCGTATGCATGCAAATACGGCCAGCGGCCAGTTCAGGACCGGTGCATCAGCCACTGGTGGAAGAGCCATGGGGTTCGAGCTCTCGAGGGAGATACTCAGCACTGGACTGAGCAAGGACGACGGCTACGAGCGCCGAACGAAGGAACAAGGAGCCGATCCAGGACATCAACGCGTTGGCTCCCATGATCGCAGCGGTGGATTGCCACCCCTTTATAGGTCCTCCACCTCTTCCTGACGCCACTCCACGCCGTGCAGACGGCGGAAGATGCCACCTCCTGGAGCAGGGGTGAATGACATCATGCTACGAACGCCGTGCTGCTCCTTGGGTAACATCACTCGACTGGTGCACAGACACCCTGCCCCACGACCGGGGCCACTGATGACAACATCATGATCGGCGCGGCACTGTCCGAGCGGGCCGCACCCGGGCCGGTATCACCTCGTCTGCTCACACGCCGTCATGCATCGGTCTCAAGCTCCTCTCCTCGATATGAAGCACACATCCCGCCGTCACGAGCACTTACCGGCAGCTGTACCGATCCACAGTGCCTGAACCTTGCCGACGACATGAACGGACTGCTCATATGCAGGGGGAACACTTGGCTCATGAATCCGCCCTAGCCAGTAAGTCGCAGATGCCCTATCGCCGTTGCGGCTACAGCGGTCTACATGTGTCGGCCATCTCTCTGTGCCTGCCGCTCAGCGCCGACAGGCGTCAACCGGGTCTTCAAAAATCCCTGGCACCACGGGCTTTTGATCGCGGCATCACCCACTTCGACCTGCCCGCTTCCTGGACGGGGCGAAGAGCTGTTCCCGGCAGACGAATGACGGATGCGCTGGCGGGTCTGCGCCGCCAACGTGATGAGGTCGTACTCGCAGCGCATGTCGGCTTCGAAGGCCGACTGGGCCAGTCATTCGGTTTCGGTTCTCGCAAGCAGTTGATGTCTTCCCTCGACTCCATTCTGCGTGGGTTATCGCTGGAGTACGTCGACATCCTTTACTCAGATCGCTATGACCCCAGCACTCCTCTCGAAGAGACCATGGGAGCCTTGGTTTCGGCAGTGAACCAGGGAAAGGCCTTCTATATCGGGCTGGCCAGCTATGCGCCGACAATGGCCCGTCGGGCCATTGAGATTCTGTACAAGCTCGGCAGTCCGCCCATCGTGTGCCAGGCTTCATTCTCGTTGCTCAACCCCTGGGCGGAAGAAACTCTCCTGGATCTTCTGGATTCCTATAGTGTCAGTTTCATCGCCGACAATCCCTTGGCCAATGGATTACTGGACACGACAGGATTCCCGAATGCACACCGTGATCGGGGACAATTGGTGTGGCCGATGGGAGAGCCCCCGAATATCGAACTCTTGAATACGGTTGCCGCAGCTCGGGGCCAGACCCTCGCTCAGTTGTCTCTGAGTTGGGTATTAAGGGATCGTCGCGTGTCCTCAGCCATCATCACCCCCGAATCCCTTGCACAGCTGGACGAGTTCTGCGCGGCAGCAAATCAGACCTTCTTCACTCCCGCAGAGCTCGAGGCGATCACCGTCTCTATCGGCACCGGCAGGTAGCAGCTCGGCACGGACGACACCAACCCTTCCACCCTATTATCTGAATAGTTACGAATTTTAGTTCAATTCACTTTGCACGGGCCAGCACAGCGTTGAAGGACTACGATGACCCACGCACGACCTGCCTACTCTGTGAACGTTAGGGGGGTGACCCTAAGTCTTGATCTACGCGTCCTTCTCTTACTGAATGAACGCGACGAGTGGGAACTTCCCGGAGGTCGCCTTGAACTGGGTGAAACACCAGAGCAGTGTGTGGTGCGTGAAATCGCCGAGGAATCAGGGTGGCAGACGGTAGCGGGGCCCCTCCTGGACGTCTGGTCATCTGAGCAGGAGCCCGGCCGAAGTGTCCTCACCGTGACCTACGGATGTCCTGTACTGACACCTCATGCCGAACCCCTGCTGAGTGACGAGCACCAGCAGTTCGGTCTGTTCAGTCCCCATGAGCTGCACCGGCTCAATCTGCAGGAGGGATACAAGAAATCCGTCATGACCTGGCTCAAGACTCCCCCAACAATTCGTCTGAGCAGCGGCCAGGTGATGTTCATGTGCGGCCGATCAGACATCCCCGCCATGTACTGCGCACATGGATAACCCTGTCGTAACAGAGCGACGGGAAGCGAACTGTTCTGGCACTGCTGAGTAGATCTACCGCTGATCAGCGGTGCTCTTCTTTCACCGGAGAACGGTCACCGATCATGAACTATCTCATCACGGCACTCCTGCTCTCCTGGTCTCTCTCTCTGGCCTCCTTCTGTGCATATTTCAGCATCTGGTATGTCGCCGTGTCGAAGCGAGGAAGGGCTTCTTCGGAGAAGCAGCAGGTGGTCATGCGCAACCCGCGGCTTCAAGAACCTTCCCCACGGCAGGTCGCACCCCCCCATACCGTGGTTGTCCCCCGGCAGCGAGACAACACCTCCTGCAGCGGACAGTGATTCGGCTTCGACGACCTGCGTCATGATCCGGTCGGCCCAGGACCGCTTCGCGGGACACACAACGACGAGGGACAGGATCCTGGCCAGAGCAGGCCGTGAGCACGTGCGCTGGACCTCTTGCACCTGAGGGCCTGGTGCCCCGCTGAAGCGCCTGGCAGGGGCGGCTTCTTAGCGCACCGCGCCCGACGTGCGCCGACGGCGGCCGAGTTGCACACCTGCGCCGGCCATGGCGGCGGCTGCGGCAACTCCCGCTCCGACAGCCGGATTGATCATGGGGATCGCCAAGATGTTCGTGTTGGCGGAAGAAACGTTGTTGTCGGTGTTGGAATCCGGATCGACTCCGTCCACGGTGACAGTGTTCGTCAACCGAAAGCCGGTCGGGCCGGCAGTGCCCGTCACATAGACAATTGCGCTGGAATTCGGGGCCAAGCCGCCACCCTGGCACACGATAGTGCCGGCGTACATCCCGCAATTAGCGTCAGAGCTGCTGACACTGGCGTTGAACAGCCCCGTCGGGACCTGGTCGGTGAGCGTCCACCCGGATGACGCGCCGGGACCGTAGTTCGTCACGACGATCTCGTATTTGACCGCGTCTCCCGCATTCTCCAGCGCGGGACCGGCCTTGGCGACGGACAGGTCGACACCGCCCGCGGCCGCTACGGCTTGCGGAACACCCAGCAGCCCCAACGCGCCCGCAGCACCGCCCACTGTGAGCGCGATGCCGAGCATCCGCCTTGAGTGCTTCTTCATATGTCTTACTCACCTATCGGATTGAAGGGGCCCTTCCATACATCATCGGAAGGGGTTTGTTTATAAGATCCTCACGCTTCCCCTCCATGACGGTCGGCCATCCAGACAGGTGATCGTTCCTGTGAAGCCATCGTCACGACCACCTCCGGCGCACTCGAATCCGTCGTGCTCACCGTCGGTTCGCATGACGTTCCCGAGTCCGGCATCGGCCCCCCAACCGCAGCCGTCGCAGGTGAGCACTACGCCGTCTTGCGTACGCATGAGACGCCACGGCGGATGGGTATCGTCGGACGATCATCCCACGTGATATGGCTGAACCAATTGCCCAAAATTCTCCCCTTGACGAGAAGCAAGAAGCGGGTCTGCTGCTGCCTTCCCGAATCATGAAAGGCATTACGACTCCCGGAGGTCCAATCGATGAGTAATACATCCGCCGATCTCAGCGGCCCATCCACCAAGGAAAACCCTTCCTCGACCGTCGGCACCCAGGCCCGAGTGCTTCACGTCGTGGATCCGCTCGACGAAAACACGCTATTCGCCCTCACTGAATATCTCACCGCTACCCAACACCTGGAGCATTGGGTGCTGGCAGAGTGGGACGCATGCAAGTCTTCGACACTTCCGGCGGATGCGCGGATTGCAGGGATTGCATCCTTACCCGCCGGGAATCGAGCCCGCTTACGTGCCATCACCGACGCTTACCTTGCATTCAAGCCCGATTGGGTGCATGCGCACTCCTTCAATGCCGGTGCATACGTCCGCCTGGCAGTCAATATCCCGACCGACTCCATTGTTTACAGTCCGCACTGCTACGCATTCGAGCGCCGAGACCTCACCAGGACGGCACGAATCCTTAATGCCACGTGCGAGTATCTGCTCGCACCGCGTACGGGCACAGTGGCCGTATGCAATCTCCGTGAAGCACATCTGGCGGCTCGTCTGCACCGCACCGGAAAGATCGTCCACGTACCGAACGTGCCGCGCACAGACGCCCTCGATCCGTCGGAAGTGTCATCCCCTCCGCCGGCGGCGCCCGTCGCCGTGGCGCTGGGTCCGCTCAGCCCTCAGCGAGATCCTGCATTTTTTGAGGCTGCGGTGACCGCCATCAAATCAAACACCACGTGGATGTGGATCGGGGATGGCGAACCTCGTTACAGACGCCTCCTTGAGCAGGCAGGAGTCTGTGTCACAGGCCCGCTGCCTTCAAGGAACGTACTCCGGCTGCTGCGAAGAGCCGATGTGTATGTGCACACCGCGGCGTGGGAGGGCAGCTGCGACACTCTGTTGCAGGCGGTACAGGCGGGTTTGCCCATCGCCGCCCGATCGATCCCCACGCTCCAGGCTCTCCGGCTTCCCGGCCTGGCTTCCCGTCCAGAGGAGCTGGCCGCTACGGTCCAGCGTCTTCTTGTATCCGCCGCCGACCGCCATCTGTATTCCGAGAGTGCCAGACGCGCCTTCCACAATCACACCCCGGACACACAAGCCGCTCGTCTGCGTGAGCTCTATCAAACGAGCAGATGACGACAGCGCCTCCTGCCTGGAAGGGGGGAGGCGGGTAGGGGGCACCTGGCTGCAGGGAATTAGCCGACCTGCTTGATCGACCGTGGAGACATCAGCAGATCTCGATCGATGCGTTGCGGTGCGATAGTGATTCGATACTGAAACCATTGTTTCATCGGTAGTACGGAAGAGAGTGATAATGCTGACAAAACTGGGAGCGCTCCTCGGAGCAGTTGGACTCCTGACCACAGCGGCTTTCCCTGTTTCCGGGCACAGAAAGTTTCAAGATTCCACCGACGGCGCCTTCCTCAAGGAAATGCTGCGCAGCGTGAACATGGTTCGGGCCAGGCACCACGCACCTCCGGTACGACTCGATGGCAACCTCACAAAATACGCGGAGTCGAGGCTGCGGGAGGTGTCGCAGGGGCACAGACTGGCCAAGGGGCACAAAGGACTTCGTTCGCGAACGGGAGAAGTTCTCTACTGGTCCAGCACCACTCGCAGGCCCTCCGGATCCGCAGACGCCCGTACCGCTGTCGACCGATGGTACGCAGAGGTATCGGCATACGATTTCAATTCCCCTGGGTTCAGTCCGCGCACAGGCCACTTCACGCAATTGGTATGGAAGGGCAGCACACGCATTGGAGCCGCACGCGCAGTGGGTAGCGGGCGGGATCATTACGAGACCTACATCGCAGTTGAATTCGAGAATCCGGGCAATATCATGGGAGGATTCGGGCGGAATGTATTTCCGCTCAGGCATGAGAGGCACGGGTTTCGCCGCTGAACGCAGACCACTGGCAGGCCACCACGCGCGTCTACGGCTGTCCCTGCTGTTGGTGACCGGGAACACCGGAACATCGGGAACACCGCAGATGAAGCGGTCTTTCACAGCGAAGTCCAACGAACCTCTGCTGTCCGTTGTCCAGGAACACGGCGGCTAGCGCCGGCTCGTACCCGTGGCGGGCACGCCGTCCGGGTCGTGATCGCTGTGCCGCATTACGGTGTTGAATCTTTTCCTATGGCGTCATCATTCGTCCCTCGAAACCTCCTTTCGAGCGAGAGGCGCCCGGGCAGCGGGCGTCGCTGTGTCAGAAAGGCCTGAGATGCATCCGAATCCGACATCTCGTCGTCCCGGGCCGCAGGTGAGTGTGCTTCCCGCCGATGAGCAGCCACCGGTGCCGCCCTTCGGTCTCGGAACATCACGGCCGTCTCAGCCGCCCTACCTCCGGCTCCTGCTCGCTGCTGCTCTCCTTCTCACCGCGGTTGTGCTCTTCGGCTTCAACGAGTGGTTCCGCTCGGCCGAGGCCGCGGCGGGCGAACACGTCATCGGGTGGGTCACCACGGGAACCACCGCCCTGGACTGGGGTGAGGCGGTGACCTTCTTCGGTCTCGGCACGCAGCACGCGATGGGTCTGCGGATCACGGCAGGATGCAGCTCGGCGATGCTGATCATTCCGCTGCTCCTGGTGGGTGCCGGGTTCATGCTCAGCCGTCGTTCCACCATTTCCCGCATTCTGGCGGGAACCGGGATCGGGGCTGCCGTGCTCATCGTGACGAATCAGGTACGCATCGGTTTGATCGCCTCGTTCTTCCAGAAGTGGGGGGAGGAAGGCTTCGGCTGGGCACACGCCGTGGTCGGCTCGCTCCTCAGTCTGGTGGGAGTGGCTGCCTCGGTGACGGCCCTGCTGCTCGTCGCGATGCGACGGCCGCGGTCGAACGACCGACTGAACGGATCGCCACAGTGAACCATTTCCAGGAGAGCGCCTTCGTCGGCCTGGCCATGGCCCTCGCGCTCGTCATCAGCGCGACCTTCACCGTCTACGTGATCCTTCTGGTCATCGCATACCTGCGCACCAAACCGCAGCCGCCGGGCGACGCGAATGACTTCTCATGGCACTTCTTCATCCCGTGCCGGGACGAGGAGAGCGTGATCGGCGACACTCTCAACTATCTCCGCGAGCACTTCCCCGACGTGCACCTGTGGGTCATCGACGACGACTCCGACGACGAGACCGCCGGCATCGTCCAAGACCATACCGAGCGTTCGTCCCATGTGCATCTCGTGCAACGACGCCGTCCGTACGCCCGTACCGGCAAAAGTCACGCACTCAACGCCGCTTACCAGGCGCTCGACGAATGGCTGCCGGCTGACATGGACCGCACCTCGGTCATCGTGGCTGTCTTCGACGCGGACGCACGTCCCTCGACCAATGTCCTTGGTGTGTGTGCGGGGCCGAGCCTGTTCGGTGACGCGGAGATGGGCGCGGTGCAGATCGAGGTCCGCATGGTCAACCGGAACGTCCGTAAGCCGTTGCCGGGCGGGACCAAGTTGCAGAACTGGTTCGGACGTACGCTCGTCCGGCTGCAGGACATCGAGTTCCGGGCGGCGATCTCCGCCATTCAGGTGTCCCGCCGTACGACCAAGAGCGTGTGCATGGGTGGGAACGGCCAGCTGAGCCGGATGAGTTCGCTGGATGAGATCGGTGGCAAGGCGCGTGAACCCTGGCGCGGTTCGCTGCTGGAGGACTTCGAGCTCGGTCTGCACATCCTGCTGGCGGGCTTCCGCACCGGCTACGCCACCGAGGCCTGGGTGGATCAGGAGGCGCTCTACAGCCTGCCTCGCTTCATGACACAGCGGACCCGTTGGTGCCAGGGAACCATGCAATGCATGCGTTACCTGCCCAAGGCATGGCGCTCGCGTCACCTGACCAACTCCGGGGTCGTGGAGATCTCGTACTACCTGATCCAGCCCTGGCTCTGGCTGGTGGGAACGGTGATCTACCCACTGCCGATCCTGATCTTCCTGAACAACCTGGTCCAGTATCCGGAGCCGACGCTGTCCTTCCTCCGGTCCGGCGGTGCGGTCGAGTTCTCGCTCTATCTGATCTTCGGTATCGCACAGTTCGCGGTCTGGGGCTATCTGTACCACCGGCACTGTGAACCCTCGCTGGGGCTGCTCCGCTGCATCGGGTGGGGTATTGCCTACGCCATGTTGATCTACCTCTTCTACGTCATCGCCTGGCGCGCCTTCGGGCGATTGTTGATCGGACGCGCCGGCTGGGCCAAGACACGACGCAACGCCGAGGTGCTCGTCCTCGGACAGCCTGTCGCCAAAGACGCTTGACGCGCCCGCGGCCATCCCATTCCGCGACCACAAAAGATGATGGACATGCGCAAATACCCCGTTCTGCTGGGTGCTGCCGGGCTCGCGTTACTGACCGGCTGCACGGCCGCCAATTCGGCACCCGCGGCCCTGCCGAGTGTCATGCAGGCTGTGGGCACCTGCCACACCTTCCGCACGCCGCAGGAAATGGTGCAGCCCAGTGATATCGCGCCACCGGTGCCCTGCGACCGACCGCACCGCAGTGAGACCTTCGAGGTGATCTCCTTCCAAGGTCAACTCGCCACGCCGCCGGAGCGGCCCGATCCGGAGCAGCTCCAGGCGTACGCGCTGGACCACTGCGACGTCCAGGTGCTCAGGCAGTACCTGGGCGCCGGGCCACGGGACGCCACAACGTTCTCCATCTGGCCGAGGTACCCGACCCGAGCAGAGTGGGCCCGGGGTGTACGGACCCTGCGCTGCGACGCCGTTCCCCCGGTGCGGGAGGCCAAGGACGGGCCGCTTATGGCCTTCCCCATTCGGGACGTGCTGAAGAAGCCGGATTCCTCGGCCGTACGTGACTGCTGGTACGGCGACATGGCGGTCACCTGCGATCAGGGGCATGACCGCGAGGAGGTCAACGCCTGGCTTGACCTCGATGGAACAGTTCGCTTCGCGAACGCCCAGGCGGCAGCTGCCAAGGTGTGCAAGCCGTTCGTGGAGGAGTTCCTCCACGAACGGCTGAAGGGCGCACCAGAACTCGCGATCAAGGCCAAGACGCCGAGCAAGGACGAATGGACGAGGGGCGTCAGAACCGTGAAGTGCGGGGTCGGCCCGGCCCAACCCGGCACCGCCATCGTCGGCACTCTCAGCGGGAGAGCGAAGGGACAGGCATGACTACGTACTATGCCCGCGCTGTTCTGGCCAAGGCCTCCTTACGCCTGACGGTCAAAGAACCCGGCCGCCCGGCGGTACGGACAGTGGCCGTGATCGCGGGGGCCTTCTGGGCGATCGTGATGCTGCTGCGCCTGCTGTTGGGCGGGGTGGTCGGCATGGGGGACAACGGCGACGCCGACCGGCTGCTCTGTGTGTTCGGCGTGGTGAGCAACCATCCCTGGAACGTGGAACCGTCGGCCTATGTCTTTCCGACGTGGGTACCGCACACCTGGTACGGGGAGACGTGCGGTGCGCAGGGTTCGGGTGAACCGTACTACTCGTCGCAGCAGTTGGTGCTGGGTCTCGCCAAGGCCCTGACCCCGGTGCTCGGTCTGCCGGGCGCGCTCGACCTGAGGGCGGTCGGACTGCTGCTCGCGCTGGCGTTCGGCGCGATCATCGCTCTGCTGGTCGTGCTGCTGCCGGGCCCCATGTGGCTGCGGCTTGCGGCGACCGCCGGCTTCGGCATGGTCGTGTGCGACTCGGCGTTCGCGGACTTCTTCATCTCGCCTTTCAGCGAGCCGGCCGGGCTCGTCGGCATTCTGCTGCTCTGCCCGTCCCTGCTCCTGTTGTGGCGACGCCCCACCTCATCGCTGGGCGGAATCGCGCTGACCACGGCCACCGTGCTCTTCGCCATGACGTCCAAGCCCCAGTTGATCTCCTTGCTTCCGGTCACCATGCTGGCGCTGCTGTGGATCCCGAGCGCTCGGTACAGGGGCGAGAGCCAGGCCGTCGCGGGTGGTAGCCGGCCACAACCGTTGACGCGGTGGCTGGCGTCGCGCTGGCCTGCTCTGATCGCTTGTGTCCTGCTCTGCGGGGTCGCCGTCGGATTCGCCACGACACAGCCCAAACGGCTCAACCAACTCGTCTGGTACGACGCCGTGTTCAAGGAGATGCTGCCGCACAGCCTCGATCCGGTGGGGGATCTGCGGGCGCTGGGCGCGGATCCGCGGCTCATCTCCGCCATGAACAGCACGATGATCTCTGAGAATTCCGCCGCCCGGACCCCGTTCTGGGACGACTACAAGAAGCACGTCACACCTACCAAGATTGTGCTGCACTTCCTGGAGAACCCCAGCGAGGTGGTTGCCATGGGGGCACGCGGGGTGCAGGGGATGACCCAGCTGAACCTCGAATACCTCGGCTCCTACCCGGCCGACTCCGGTCATGCGCCCTACGCCAAGGAGCATCGGATCGCGGTAGTGAGTGAGATCTTCGGCGGATTCGCCGTGCTGCCGGCCCTCATTCCTCTGCTCTGGGTCGTCACCCTCGCGCTCGGGGCAGCACTCGCCAGCCGGACCTGGGCTCGGCATTCGGCACGGGCGGTGGGCCGAATGACGGTGTGCCTGGTACTCGCCTTGGTGCTCCAATTCTGGACAGTGGTACTGACCGAGGGAGCGTCCGACCTTCACAAGCACATGATCTTCGCCGACTTCCTGACCGCTCTATGCATGCCGCTGGCCCTCCTCTGCCTCTGTCTGCTGTTCCGAAAGAGATATGTGGCAATTCCCGAGCAGACACAGAGGGAGCCCGCGGCGTCTCCCGAGGAGACACAGAAGGAACAGGCAGCGCCTCTCGAGGAGACACAGAAGGAACACGCAGCGCCTCTCGAACAGGCTCAGGGCCTGTAGCGAAGGCAATGGTGCCGGGGACCACTCGTCGAAGATCGGTCCCCGGCACCGCCGTTCACGGGCGCTTGTTTCGGCGTTGTCTCAAAGATTGGGACCGCAATAACAAGGCGCCCGAGACGAGAAATCCAACAGCCAAGAGAATGATCATACTTGTGTGTTCCACACCGGTCCCCGCCATTGCGCCACCTCCCCCGACGATGCCACCCAAGCCGCCGCCGATGCCTCCGTACATGGCTGATTCTCCCTCTTGATGTCACGCTGCCTACTACCCGCCACCGAGGAGCGGAAGCCCGCCGGGGCGACGCCGTTTAAAAGACAGACGCCTCATCAGCTCGAACATGACGCGTCTGTGCGGCGGTTGTGCAACGACCGGAAAACATTGAAATCTCGGCACGACAACACCCGGGTCTGGGAAGGGGCGCAGGCCTGAAATCCGTGCGGATGAAGCCACTCCGACAGGGTGAGGTTTCCTGCCACATGGCCTTCGTCGAGTCATATCCACCGGCCGTCACCCTCTAGGCAAAGCAGCGGAGAAAGCACGCGATGAGTGCGACCCGAGAAACGCTGCACGAGCGGAGAGATTGCCATGTCTGACATCAGTTCACCCTCTGGTGAGCGCCAAGAGTCACATGACGCAAAGGGACACAACCATCGAGCCCGGCAAGTCATTCTGATCGGAACGATGGTGGCCTGCACGGCGGGGCTCGTCACCACGTCGTTGTCGTCATTCTCGCCGCCCAAGACAAGTGCAGCGGCATATCCCCCCTCGATCGACGCACAGCAGAACGCGCCTGCCTCTACTCCGCCGGACACGGCGAGCGAATCCCCGCTTCCCAGCCCGAAGCAAACCGCTCAGCACAAGAGCGAACAGCGGAGAACGCAACAAGGGGACGTCGTTCCGGCCCGCTACGCCGTGGACGCCGATCCGGAGTTCATCCCCGCTCTGGCCCTGATGGCCTATCGCCGTGCCGCCTACGAGCAGGCGAGCCGAACACCGGCCTGCCACCTGCCGTGGACTCTGCTCGCCGCCATCGGAAAGGTTGAGTCCAACCACGCACGGGGAGGCGAGCTGACCGGCGACGGCTTCACGGCGTCACCCATCCTCGGGCCGGTGCTGGACGGTACTTCCTTTGCCGCACGGCCCGACTCCGATCAAGGCAAAATCGACGGTGATACCAAATGGGACCGAGCGGTTGGCCCCATGCAATTCATCCCCCCGACGTGGAAGCGCTGGGGCACCACCACACGGCGGACCGGCGCTGCCGATCCGAGCAATATGTTCGATGCCAGTACCTCGGCTGCTTCCTACCTGTGCGCCCACAACCGCGATCTCAACGATCCACTGCAGCTGAACCAGGCCATCCTCAGTTACAACCACTCGGAGAAGTATCTCCGCGACGTCCTGGCCTGGAACTCCGCCTATGTCTTCGGACGCCCGTACGTGGGCACGGACATGTCCGGCGTCGGCAACGGCCTTACCGGTCCCGCCAACGTTCAGGACAGCCCGTCGGCACGCCCCGCCTCACCGGCGAAGGCAGTGGTTTCCGCCCTGCGCAAGGGCGCCCGCCAGGTCGCCAAGAAGATCTCCGCCCAGACCGGAGCCAGGTCGAGCACGTCGTTCAAGGCAACGCCGCAGCCGACGACCCTTCCGTCGCAGCGCGCAACCGCCTTCCCGCAGCCGGAGCAGGCCGGCGCCAGCCCCTCCGTCACCCCCGTGCCACCCGTCCGACTGCCGGTGCTCTCCCCCCAACCTCCAAGGCAGCCGCTGCTGGAAACGCTCCTCCAGGCGTCGAAGGCACCGTCCCGGTCCCGCGCCACCCCGTCGCCCTCCCCCGCCCAGCAGGGCGCAACGCAACTTTCCAGCCTGGTGCGTCGCCTTGGAGACGCGCTCCCGTCATCGTCACTGCTGCGGGGGAGCCTTCCCACTGAAGTGCCGGGCGTATCGGCACTCACCGGCGAGTGATGCCCTCATCCGCACAGCGATGAGTTGAACTCGCGTCCGGGTCGCCCCGCCCGCCGATGCCGTATCCGGATGGGCGGGGCCCTGGTACTGCTCGCGGGCCCCATGTCGACGCCTGTTGCGGGTAGAACTGGCGCAGGCGCCCCTTGGAGTCCTTGAGGCAGGCGAGCACGCTCATGGGGTACTCGGTGATCCAGTAGCTGAGGATCGCAGCGGGGATCGCCGTGACCAGCACGACCACGGCGGCCATGGGGAAGCCGGCCCGACCGGTGGGCAGGATTCCCGCGTGGTACAGCCCCAGCATGGTCGGCTCGTGCCAGATGAAGAGGCTGCAGCTGATCAGGCCGAGACCGGTGACCGTACGGGCCGCCAACCATCACGAGGCAGGTCCTTTCCAACGGGACAGGTCCTCTAGCTCTGACACGGGACCGCCGTACGTGTAACGCTCCTTTTTTGTTGTCGACGCGAATGTGACTGCGATCACAGCGAGGGTGCGTCCACGGAATTCCCTTGGACCGGTGATCCCTATTCCCGATCCAATCGGGTGAGCTTTCACATCGGTCCGTTACCGAACCTGAACACGACAGTTTGCCGTTTCGGCACCGCGCTTTTCGTTACTCTCAGAGGAGAAGATGTGGGATCCGCTGTCAGCTTCGAGGAGCTCGATGAGCTGTGCGGGGAGGAGTTGCCCGCGCGGATCGTGCTGTCCACGGTGATGACAGCAGGTGGTGACAAGGGTGGGTACCCGATGCTCAGGGACACGGCTACCACGGTGGCCTTCGCATGCCAGTACCATGAAAATCCGGCGTATCAGTCTTTGCTGGCTATGATCGGCCTCGTTTCCACTCCTCCTCCGAGTTACACCATGATCTGCATGCCCGCCAGTATCGTGGCTCATTCATGACCGCAGAGGGTCCGTCATCAAGTCGACAGCGCCGCCATTTTCCTCACGGATGAGCCGGAAGGCCACCTCCGACGCCTTCGCGTCGGCGGCCGGGTCCAGCTATTCCAGGACTGCGTGACCGACGACTTCGCCGCGTCGGGGTGGCTGTCGGACAGCCGCCCGGCTCCGTCGTACCGCGGCCCCGACGACAAGGCACTGCTACCGCAAGACGCCAAGGGAGCCCCATGGGAGCCAATACACCAGGCGCAATACACGACGTGCGGTGACTGCTCGAATCCGGCGCAGATGATCACGACCCCGCAGCAAGGTGTCTGCGGCACCCAAGTCAGACCGGGCTTGCAAGCTTCCGAGCATGATCACATCCTTCTTCATACAGCGAGGCAACAACGCGGAGCACCATCGCCCTGACAGACAGCTTCGTCGAGTCAGCACGGTCAAGTCGGCGCTGCGCCAGCCGAGTTGCGCCTCGGCCCCTCCTGAGAGGCCGGCTCTCCAATGACTTGGACACGGCTTGTCAGCGTCTGTTACGGCCGGCCCTTGCCTTTTTGTGCGCTCTCGGTCTCACAGATGGGTGAAACACACTTCGCAGACCGCGTACTGCGCAGCGGGAACCGTAGTCTCGGGCCAGAGAGCGCTTCCCGTCCGAGAGAGCGGGCCACCGGATGAGCACACAGGTCTTCGACAGCAACGACTTGGAACGGACTGAGGAATTCCTCTGCCATGTCTACGCCAAGATGCACATCGCCAGCGCCACCCCGGCACCCAGCCGTACGGCATTCCGCCGGCTGGTGATGCCCTCGGTGACCGTTGACGAGCTCAGGTTGGACTTCGACATGAGCTACTCCGCCACTCCACTGGGCAGGATCGCGCTGTGCCTCATGCACGAGGGCACCATCCAGACCCGCTCTCTCGGAGACGTCGCTGATGTCGTCGGCCCGGGTGACCTGGTCTCCTTGGCCCCGCCCGGACTGCCGTCCACCGGGCGAGTCCACGCAGCCCGGTACAACCTCACCCTGCTGGATCCGGGCCTGCTCGCCCAGGTCGCGGCGTCTGCCGAGCGACGAGGGTCCCAGCCGGTCCGCCTGGCCGGACACCGGCCGCACTCCGCAACCGCGGCCCGTCAGCTGCAAAACACCATCTGCTACCTGCGCGACCAGGTGCTGGCCGAACCCGCTGTCGCGGACCAGCCTCTGATCGTGTCCGCCGCAGGACAACTGCTGGCCGCGAGCGTGCTGTCGGCCTTCCCCAACACGGCGTGCACCGACCCCACCGGATCCGACCGCAAGGACGCACACCCCGCCACGCTCCGACGAGCTCTCGCCTACATGGACGAACATGCCGACAGACCCATCACCCTCGCCGACATCGCCGCCGCAGCCCACGTCACGATCAGGTCCTTGCAGTACGCCTTTCGCCGGCATCTCGACACCACTCCCCTCGCCCACCTTCGCCAAGTACGCCTCTCCCGCGCCCACGAGGAGCTGCTGGCCGCCGATCCCTTCAGCGGCATCACGGTCATGGACACGGCCACCCGATGGGGCTTCTTCCACATGGGGCGCTTCGCCGCTCTCTACCGAGAGACCTACGGCCGATCGCCACGCCAGGCCCTGGCCGACACAGCGGCATCCCGGTCCGGGCGTGCTTCAGCCGAGCGGGGCACCAAACCCGGCACACTCAATCTGACGGCCTGACGACCGCCAGTACGAGGACGCGTGCGCCGCTCATGGAGGAACCGATGAGAAGCAACAACCCTGTCTTCCGGCGAGGGTTCTCGCGCGACGACAGCGATGCGGGATCCGGCACCGGAGCGGCAGCCAATCCGTATCACCACGGCGGCTCGTACGGCCACGGCGGCGCCAACCCGTACGTGATCACGGCCCAGCAGACACACGGGGCACGTCCAGCCGGACCGATGACGATGGATGATGTCGTCGCGCGCACCGCGATGACCCTAGGCACAGTCGTCGGCGGCGCCCTGCTCGCCTGGTTCGCGCTGCCGATGTCTTCCGCCGGCTACGGCTTCGCGGTCGGAGCGGGTCTGGTGGCAACGCTTCTTGGCCTGGCCCAGTCGTTCAAGCGGACCCCCTCCCCCGCTCTGATCATCGCCTACGCGGTCTTCGAAGGTGTGTTTCTCGGAGTGATCAGCCGTTTGTACAACGAATCATGGCAGGGCGTCCCGCTGCAGGCGGTACTGGGTACGACGGCTGTGAGCGCCGGCATGCTCCTCGCCTACAAGACCCAGCTGATCCGGATCACCGAGCGCTACTACCGTATCGGCATGGCCGTCGCGATCGGCTTCGTTCTTCTGACGGTGGTCGACGTGCTCTTCGCCGCATCCGGCAGTGACCTGGCACGTGGTGGTGGACTCGGCGTCTTCGTCGGAATCGTCGGCGTCCTGCTCGGTGCGTTCTTCCTGTCGCTGGACTTCAAACGGATCGAGGAGGGCATCCGCTATGGCGCGCCTCGCGACGAGTCATGGCTGGCCGCCTTCGGTCTCACCCTGTCGTTGGTGTGGGTCTACCTGGAAATGGTGCGGCTGATCACTCTCCTGCGCCGCGACGACTGACAGTCAACCGTCAGACACCGACTCGGACACGCGGCCCACGCCAGGGCCTGTCGAAGGGTCGTGTTCCGAACGGGGGCTGTCGAAGGGGTGTGTTCCGAGCCGGCCGGCTTCCTAGGCGTCCGGCCGCACCACTCCGAGGATGGGCATCGCCCCGGCACCGGAGACCGTCACCGTACGGCCCGGACGCGGGGCCTGGATGATCTCGCCGCCGCCGGCGTACATCGCGACATGGCTCGCATCGTGGAAGTAGATGATGAGGTCGCCGGGACGCATGTCCTTGATGTCGATGTGTTTGAGCTGCTTCCACTGCTCCTGCGAGGTGCGCGGGATGGGATGGCCGGCCGCCGCCCACGCCTGTGAGGTCAGACCCGAGCAGTCGAAGGAGTCCGGGCCCTCCGCGCCCCACACATAGGGCTTCCCGAGCTGGGCCGTGGCGAACTGCACCGCCAGCCTGCCCTGTGCGGAGGCCCGCCCGCTGACCTCCTTGAGGATGCCCGTTCCCAGCCACGTGGCCTGCGCCCGGCTGGCGGCCTCCTCCTCCAGCTTGGCCAGCCGCTCCCGCTCACTCTTCTCCAGCCGGGCCTCGAGCGTCCTGGCCTGCGCGATCTGTTGCTGGATTCTCGTTTTCGCCGCGGCCTTGGCCTTGCGGTCGTCCTCCAGCACCTTCCACTGTGCCTGGGCGTCCACGGCGTACTGCTTCAAGTCCTCCTTGGTGCGGGTCATTTCGACCATCACCTTCTTGGCCGCCCGCTGTCCCTGAAGGATCGTGCCGGCTCCGTCGAGGAACTGCTGCGGATCGTCGCTGAGCAGGAATTGGGCGGTGACCGGCAGCCCACCGGTGCGGTACTGGGCGCGTGCCGCGGCACCGGCCGCGTTCTTCAGACCGGCCAGCTTCTGCTCAGCCTTGCCGATTCGCTTGGACAGCGCGACGACGCGCGCCGACTGCTTCTTGGACGCCTCCTCCGCGGCGTCGTAAGCATCCGTGGCGACAGCCGCGTCGTGGTAGAGCTTGTCGAGCTTCTCTCGGACGGCCTCAAGGTCCGTGTTGTGCGGGAGTTCCGAGGCAGCCGGGGGCGGGGGTGAAGCCGGCGTCGGTCCTGGGCTCGTGAACGCCGTGCCAGACGCCGCCACCACGGTGACCGCGCAGATAACTGTCACGGTCGTTGCGACGATGCCACGCTCGCCCGGTCCCATGCCACCTCCGCCTCATATCGGCTTCACCCTCAGTGAACCTATAGATGTCCACAGAGTGCGGCTATGACGGAACGTAATATGGCAGGAGGAGGCGGATTTCCGATTCCCTGCTTGACCGGCGAGTGGATCCCCCTTTAGACAGGAGCTGGCTGAACTCTGTCCACGGCCCCGACCGGAGGTCCCGGTTCGTAGGCATCAGGCAGATCGGACAGATGGTAGTGATCCCGGCCAAGCAATGCGTTGATGACGATTGCGCTGCGCAAGGCGCCCAGGCCGACGTTGGGCCTGCCAATGCCAGGCGTGTGAATTTCCGCCTTGTGCACGAACAAAGATCCGCTGATTTGTGACGTGAGAGCGACTCGGAAGCAGGAGTCAACGCCGTAGCAACCGGTGGGTTCCCATTCGATGAAAGGAACCAGCGGGTCAAGGTAGGCCGGAGGAGGAGGCACGTCACCCCTTGTCGTATTCGACAGAAAAGAGCCGTACGCGTCGCCTCCGGAGGCCCTGCGCTCATGAAAGAGAGCGCAGATCTTGGCAATCGTCTCATCGTCGACCGGCGCGTCGCGCTCCGGATCTCCCCACGAGTACGCGGGCGGGGCGGAAGCCGACCAGTGGGGCAGCCAGAAGACTCTGTCCAAGGAAGTGGGAAATCGGACAGTTGCCACTGGCCCCGCACCGAGCACGACACTGACGGCTCGCTCCACCGTTTTACGCCCGCGCGAATCCATGTGTTCGACGTGAAAGAGCCTGTCCCCCACGTCCCACCGGACAGACTGGACCGCTCGGCCGAACAGACAGGAAGGCAATGAATCGACGACCCACCGGCAATAGCGATCCCACTCGTGATGCGAGATATGAAAGCGCTTCAGCGATAGAAAAGGAAACAGGAGATCATGGGCTCTCAAATACGCAAGGAAAGACCATCGACTGGTGGGATGCACAAGGGTGACAAGATCGGAAAGCATGGAAATACAGGCCTGCGCCCCCTCGGATCCCAAGCCGGCGTTCCAGGCGAATCGGGGCTTCGCCTCCAGAAAGAGGACACTGAGGTCGGACACAGGTTCGGCAAGAGCGGCCAGGCTCGCATTGAACGGATCGATCCCCACGCCGATCAGATCATACGGTTCAGCCTCTTCACTCATTATATTCCTTACGCATGCAGGGGGCCGGGTTCAGTAATGCAGCAATGTACTCATGCGGCCGCAGGAGTAAGCGACGCAAAACCAACCGTCGCACCGCGAGTTGGTGACCCGGCATCAGAGCGTCACCCGCAATGGTGACCGACCACGCACGCTCCGGCCCCGACAAGGGCATGCAGCGGGGCGCTCGCATGTGACCGGGCTCACCATCACAGCCTCCGTTGCGTCGCGTCCAACCCCATGAGAGGTCACCGCGGCATGCCTTCACCAGAGGTGCTGCATGAGCCTCAGCCCGGGTCGCGCAACTGGCAGACGCAACCGCCTTAAAAGCGGTACAAGTGCGGGTTCGAATCCCGCCCCGGGCGCCCACACCGGGCGTGCCGGTTGACCGCGCCCGGTGCCGCCGGTGATCCACGATGGGTCTGACACTTCCTCAAGCCACTACTCTCCCAGAAGCAAGTCAGGGCACGGCCTTCGGGGAAGGAACATCGTTGGTGGAACTGGTCGATCGCGTCGACCAGCTCGCTGAGCTGGAACACTTGGTCCGCTGCGCACGGGGCGGGACGAGTGGTGTGGTTCTCATCGAGGGCTCCGTGGGCCTGGGGAAGACGGCACTGCTCACCACATGGACCGCTCAGGAACGTCTTCGCGGTGTCCAGGTTCTGACAGCGCGCTGCTCCGCCGACGAGCGGGATCTTCCGTTGGGCGTCGTACGCCAGCTTTTCGAGGAGACGCACGGAGCCTCGCATGTCCCCGCGGCCGGAGCCGTGCCGGCGCCACCCGCACTGTTCGAGACCTTCGATGCCCTGCACCGGACGATCCGAGAACTGGTCGTGGACCAGGCGGTGGTGATCGCCGTAGATGATCTCGAACTGTGCGACGAACAGTCCATCCAGTGGTTCGGCTATCTCGTTCGGCGCCTGGAGGGCTTACGCGCTCTCCTCGCGGCCACCTCCACGGCACCCATGGCGACCATGTCTGCCTCTGCCGGGCAGTTCGGCCGCGCGCTGTTGAACCATCCCCGGTGTCGACGAGTAGCGCTGCCCGCGCTGACCACCGCAGGTATCGACCGGCTCCTCGCGCGGAGCAACGGCACGCGGCCGCACGACGGCCCGTCCGGGACGCACCAGGCCCATACCGGCCTCGCCGACCTGTTGCAGGCTGCCACCGGCGGAAACCCGCGGCTTGTGAACGACCTGATGGGTGCTCTGCGCAGGCCACAGTCAGGCATAACTGGCCCCTCGCCGGAGGAACTCGCCGAGCTGGCGAGCCGATTACGGATACGGATGACGCATGCCCTGATCTACCGGGAGCCGGCGGAGACCGTGACGCTGGCCCGATGGGCGGCCGCCGTCGGCGAAGGCGCAGACGCGCGCCTCGTTGCCTCCCTTGCGGGACTGGACGAGCGGGCCGCGACCGCGGCTCTCGAAAGCCTCGAACGCATCGGCGTGGTCCTGCCCGGCGCCCCTGGCATCACCTTCGCCGACGCCGCCATCAGGGCGGCCCTGGAGGGCGAGGTCACCATGGCCGAGCGGTCCGCGCTCCGGCTGCGCGCCGCCCGGCTGAGCCATGACGCGGGCGCGGGCAATGAGCAAGTGGCCGAACATTTGGTGCGCGCCGTGGAGCTGATTGCCGAACCGTGGGTGGTTCCCGCCCTGCGTGCCGCCGCGGGTGACGCGCTCCGCCGTTGTGCCCCTGAGGACGCCGCGGCATACCTGCGCCGCGCACTGCGCCAACCGGTGTGCGAACAGGAGCGCGTAGAACTGCTCTCCGAGCTCGGCCGTGTACTGCTCTACCGGGATCCTTCCGTCGCCTGTCGGTACCTCAGCGAGGCCATGGCCATCGCTGAGGATCCCGATCGGCGGGGCCGGCTGGCCGCCTTGCTGTCCACTGCTCACCTGTTGTGCGGACGGCTCGGCACGGCTGTCGACGTTCTGACCGACACCGGGGCCGGTCTCTGGCCCGCGGTCGCCGCTGACGAGGTAGCCGGCCACGCTCCGCTGGTATGGCGGGAGATCGAGGCATTGCTGCGGGTCCGGCGCACGCTGGCCCGGGCCACCGGGGCGCAGTACCGCCCGCCGGCCACGGTGAGCTCACGGGCCGTGACCATCACGCAGGCCACCCCTCGTGAATTCGCGGTGGGTGACGAGGCCTGGCGACTGGGAGCCCAAGCTCTGGAGGCGGCGCTGACCGGGCGCTCGGCCTCACATACCCGGGCGTTGGCCCGCCAGGCGTTGCGGAACGGCCTCATGGTCCGCGAGGGTTGTTCCGAACTCGCCTACTTTGTGGGACTCGGCTTGGTGTGCACGGACGATCTCGGCGACGCCGAGAGGGTGTTCACCGAGATCGAGACCGAAGCGGAACGAACCGGCGCACGCATCCTGCAGGCGGCGGCCGCGCTCGGACGTTCCATGGTGCATCAGCGCCGAGGGGAGACACGAGAGGCACTGGCCACTATCGCCCCGGCGGTCGACGAGCTCTTCGAGCTGCCGCCCAGCTGCTTCCGCACCAGTGCGGCCGCTCACATGATCACCGTACTGCTGGACTGCGGCCGGCTGGAGGAGGCGGCCGACCTCGTCCGTGCTACGGCCGGGTACCACGGCGGTGGCGACATGGACGGTTGGGAGAATGCCGTGCTCAGTCTCGCCGACGGTCGACTGCGGGCGGCGACCGGGGACTTACAGGGAGCGCTCACCCAAGTACTGGAATGCGGACGCCAGTTGGAGCGACACGGGCTTGCAAACCCGGCGCTGCTGATGTGGCGGTCCGACGCCGCGATCCTGTATGCCACGCTGGGCGAGCGAGAACCGGCTCGCCGCCTGGTCGAGGAGGAGCTGCAGCTCGCCGAGCGGTGGGGAACACCCCGGGTCACCGGGCGGGCGCTGAGGGCCCTGGGCGTCGTCATCGGCGGGGAGGAGGGCCGTCGCGCGCTGGCGGCTGCGGTCGCTCGCCAGGAGGAAGCGGGCGCCAAGCTCGAGCTGGTCCGTAGTCTGATCGACCACGGGGTGGCCGAAGTAGCCGTCGGCGCACTCGACCGTGGACGTGCGCAGCTGCGCCGCGCCGTCGACGTGGCGCACCAGTGCGGGGCGGTCAGACTCGTCGAGCGCGCTTATGCCGAGCTGACCAACTCGGGGGCCAGACCGCGCAATTCGGGCAGCGGCCGCTGGTCCACGCTCACCTCCAGCGAGCTCCGGGTGGTCCGTATGGCCGCGGCCGGCGCCCGAAACCGGGAGATCGCGGCAAAACTGCACGTCACCGCGCGCGCCGTGGAGCGCCATTTGACCAGCGCCTATCGCAAACTCGGGGTATCCGGCCGGGCCGACCTCGCAGAAGTCCTCCATCGCGGCTGACCGTGAGCCGGCGGCGGCCTCCACGCGAGGGGCGCTGTGACCCCGGTCTCCAGTCCCTCTGGCGGCGCGCGGGCCGTTCGTTGTTCGGTGACCGAACCTCAACCTCCCGCGTGCCACACCATTCTCGCCGCAACTTGCCCCTCCCATTAATTGCATGGTTTCGTTCCCTTCGACGCATCCCCAGTTTCATTGCGTCATATTCGAAGGGATGAGCATGAGTTCGGCATCGCCGATGTCGCTGACGGCCTATCAACGGGACATATGGGCAGCGAGTTCCCGAATTCCCGATGCGTCCAGTTTCAACATCGGTGGCGCCTTGCGGATCTCCGGTACGCCCGATTTCGATATCCTGGAGGCGTGCTGCCGGAGAGCCTTGCGGCGCAACGATGCGTTCAAGCTGCGCTTCACAGAACGCGATGGGTACCCCGTAC
Organism: Streptomyces sp. NPDC037290; assembly: GCF_055603245.1. NCBI lineage: Bacteria > Bacillati > Actinomycetota > Actinomycetes > Kitasatosporales > Streptomycetaceae > Streptomyces > Streptomyces sp. NPDC037290. The sequence goes on from NZ_JBVJVZ010000019.1 coordinate 61,790, forward strand.
AGTGGATCGAAGAAGGTACTCCTGAGATCCAGATTATCGATTTGTCCACTCAGGATGATCCGCAGGACGCTTGCCTGGCGTGGATGGAAGACGTTGCCCGCCGCCCCTTCGATCTACATGGTGGAAGGCTCTTCGACATCGCGTTGCTCCGCGAGAGCGAGTCCGTCGGGTATCTTTTCCTGACGGCTCACCATATCCTTGTCGACGGATGGGGCTTGGACCAGTTCTCGCGTCAGATTCTCGCGGACTATGCGCACGTCGTACGGACTGGATCCCCCCTGGAGATCACACCACCCTCGTACCTGGCCTTCGCCGAGGGCGAGGCTCGTTACCGCGATTCGCCCCTGTGGCATCACGACCTGGAATTCTGCCAGGGTATTTTCGCGGACTTCTCCCCTCCGCTCTTCACCGCCAAGACACCGGACGACGCCCCGGGCCGTATCCGCCGCAGCGCCCGCCACACCTTCGTGCTTGAACGGAAGATCATCAACCGGGTCCGCGAACGGAATGGCTCCTTCTTCGCTTTCTTCACCGCGGCACTGGCGACCTATCTCTCCCGAGTGCATCGCAGCGAGGAGGTCGGGATCGGCATTCCGTTGCTCAATCGCCGCGGCATGGCGGCGAAGCAGACGGTCGGAAACTTCGCCAGCATGCTGCCGCTCCGTGTCACCGCACGCGGCGAACAGTCGATGCAAGACATCGCCGATCAGGTCGAGACGTCGTCATTCAGGATGAAGCGCCGTGAGCGGCTGGCCATCGGGGACCTGCTGCGGGCTCTGCCGCCGCACGACAACGGCCCCCGGCGCCTCTTCGACGTGACGGTCTCCTACCTGCGGCTGCCCAACGCCGAAAGTGTTCCAGGGCTTTCGGTCGACAGGATCTCCCTGCCGCACGGCCGACACCAGGACACGCTGACCGTCTACGTCCGGGAGTTCGACGACGCCGGCGACGTCCGGGTCGACCTCGACTACGCGCTCGATGTCTTCGACGAGGACTTCCCGATCGAGGCGGCGGCTCGGCACATCGAGACGCTACTCAAGCAGGCGGTGGACCAGCCCGGGGAGCCGGTGGCGAATCTGCCGATGCTCTCCCCGCGGGAGCACGACGAACTCGTCCGAGTCCGGAACTCGACCGAGTCGCCCTATCCGGCCAAGACGCTCCATGGCCTCTTCGAGGAGCAGGTCGCCCGCACGCCCGACCGGATCGCCGTCGCAAGCAACGATGCACACACGGCGTTAACCTATGCCGAACTCGACGCCCGGGCCAATCAGGTCGCCTGGAGACTGCGCGCGGAAGGGGTGCGCCCCGATGACCGGGTGGCCGTACTCGTCGAGCGCGGCCCGAAGCTGCTGGTGGCGCTGCTCGGTGTGCTGAAAGCCGGCGGCGCCTATGTGCCCGTCGACCCGGCGTACCCCGCGGACCGCATCCGCTTCCTGCTGCACGACAGCGGTGCCAAGGCCGTCCTGACCACCGGCCGGCTCGCTCGTGGCGGGGACGACTCGGCGCTGTCGTCCGTGGTCCCCGGAACTCGCGTGATCACTCTGGACGCTCTGCGACGGGGCCCGGACGGCCCTCTCGAACCGGAGGCGGGACCACGCAACCTCGCCTATGTCATCTACACCTCCGGTTCCACCGGGCGGCCCAAGGGCGTGATGGTCGAGCACCACTCAGTGGTCAACCGTCTGGCCTGGATGCAGAAGCGCTATCCGCTTGGTGAAAGCGATGTACTGCTGCAGAAAACGCCCAGCTCGTTCGACGTATCCGTGTGGGAGCTGTTCTGGTGGGCCATCGAGGGGGCGCGCGTGGCCTTCCTCCCCGTGGGCGGGGAGAAGGAGCCACGAGACATCCTGCGCGCGATCGCCGGACGACGCGTCACCGTGGCGCACTTCGTGCCGTCCATGTTCGGCCCCTTCCTCGACCTGCTGGAGAGCGACCCCGCTCTGCCGTGCACGGTCGCACGGCTGCGCTTCATCTTCTGCAGCGGTGAAGCCCTGCCACCCGAACTCGTCGAGCGGTTCCACCAGCTGTTCCCACGCGCCGGGACGACGGGCCCGCAACTGGTCAACCTCTATGGCCCGACCGAGGCCACTGTCGACGTGTCGTACTTCGACCTCGAACCCGGCCACGGGGCCCCTGGTGCCACCCGGGCGGCCGGGCCCGTTCGGAGGGTGCCGATAGGCCGGCCGATCGACAACATCCGGCTGTACGTGCTGGGCCGGGACGGCGAACCGCAGCCGGTCGGCGCGCCCGGCGAACTCTGCATCGCGGGTGCCGGCCTGGCCCGCGGATACCTGGGCCGTCCCGAGCTGACCCGGCAGAAATTCGTGGCGGATCCCTTCCACCCCCGCGAGCGCATGTACCACACGGGCGACCTTGCCCGCTGGTTGGCCGACGGCACTGTGGAGTTCCTCGGCCGTATCGACGAGCAGGTGAAAATCCGCGGCAACCGCGTGGAGCTCGGCGAGGTGCAGAGCCGGCTGGCTGCCTTCCCCGGGGTACGGGGCGCGGTGGTCGACGCCCGGACGTCCCGCTCCCGTGGCGTGCACCTCGTCGGATACTACGTCGCCGACGAGGACAGCGACCCGGCGCTGCTGCGCTCCCATCTCGGTGCCACACTTCCGGATTTCATGATCCCGGCACACTTCGTACGCATCGGCCGGATTCCGCTCACCCCGAACGGCAAGGCGGACCGTCGCGCGCTTCCCGCTCCGCCGCGTACCGGTGCCACGGCGGATACGCGACCGCGGGATGCGGCCGAGGCCACGCTCGCCGCCGTCTGGAGTGAGGTGCTGGACGTGGACTCCGTAGGGATCCACGACAATTACTACGCGCTGGGCGGGGACTCGATCCTGATGCTCAGGATCCGTGCGGAGGCTGAGAGGCGGGGGCTGCGCTTCGGGCTCAGCGACATGTACCGCCACCCGACGGTCGCCGAGCTGGCCGCTCATTCGTCCGCGGTCCCGGCGGGCGCGGAGTCGGCGGCCTCCTGGCCGAAGCCTTTCGATCTCGTGCTCAGCGTGGACAGGGCCGGTCTGGCGGAGGTTGAGGACGCATACCCGGCCACCCGGCTCCAACTCGGAATGCTGTACCACAGCCGCGAGCACGAGGACACGACCGTCTACCACGACGTCTTCCGCTACACCCTCCGACTTGACTGGGACGAAGCAGCATTCCGGCGGGCCCACGGACGATTGGTGGCCCGTCATCCGGTCCTGCGCTCCTCGTTCCGCCTGTCCGGCTTCTCCCAGGCACTGCAGATCGTGCATCGCCAGGGTGACGCCGGCGAGAGTCTGGAGATCGCTGATCTGCGCTTGCACTCTCCCAAGGCGGCCGAGGCCGACGTACGAGCGCACATCGAGCAGCGGCGCAGCCACCCATACGTCTTCGACAGGCCCCCGTTGTGCTTGTTCCGCGTGCACCTCCTGCCGTCCGGCGCCGTGGACCTGGTCTTCAGCTTCCACCATGCGCTCCTGGACGGATGGAGTGTGGCCCATTTGATGCACGAACTTCTCCAGGACCACCTGCACTCCATCGGCAAGGACATGGCACCGGTACCCGACACTCCCGTGCCGCCGTTCGCGGCCCATGCGCTCGACGAGCGACGCGCCCTGGCCTCCGAGGAGAGCCGGCGATTCTGGAACGATGCGCTCGGCGACGCACCGCTTGCGTGCCTGGACACCTTCCGGCCGCACGAGGCTCCCGGCGACACCGGCACGCTCGTACGGCGCATTGCCCTGCCCGACCGGCTCACCGCAGCGGTGCACGGCTTCGCCGGCGCGCACGAAATGCCGGTGAAATCCGTGCTGTTCGCGGCGCACTGCTTCACGCTGAAACTGCTGCAGGGCTCTGACGAGGTCGCTACAGGACTGGTGACCCATGGCCGCCCGGAGCACGCCGGCGCGGAACGGACCGCCGGGCTCTTCCTGAACACAATCCCGGTGCGGCTCGGCGGCACCGCGCGGACGTGGCTCGAAGCCGCCCGTGAAGTGGAGAGCAGTGAGCGCCTCAGCCAACCGCACCGGCGTTATCCGCTGAGCGCGATCCAGGCGGAGAGCAGGGCCCACGCCGGGCTGCAGACCGCGTTCAACTACGTCAACTTCCATGTCCTCGGGTCGTTCCTGCGCTCGGCCTGCGTGCGTCTGGAGGGTGTCGAAATCTGGGAACAGACGAACTTCCCACTGCTGGTGAACGCGATCGCCGACCCCCGGGACGGGCATCTGGAGCTGCGGATCGACTGCGACGGCCGCGTGTTCACCGCGTCCCAGGCCGACCTGTTCGGCCGCCGCTACGCCGAGATCCTTCAGCGGATGGTGCAGCGCCCGGAGGAAGAGCCCGGCTTCGGCTTCCTGGCCGAGGAACCCGGTGACGTCGTGGGCCTTTTCGAGCGTCAGGTGCTGCGCACACCCCGTGCGGTCGCCGTTTCCATGGCCGGGGAGCGGTGGACGTACGAGGAGCTGGACCAGGCCTCCGACCGGTTCGCACGACGGCTGCTCTGCCTCGGTGCGCCGCCCGGGGCCCGTGTCGGCATTGCCGTGGACCGCTCACCGGCGATGGTCGCCGCGGTTCTGGGCATCGCCAAAGCGGGTACCGCCTGTGTTCCGCTGGACGTCGGCTACCCCGAGGAGCGGATCGCCGAGACTCTCGCGCAGACACGGCCGTTCCGTGTCATCGCACACGCGCGTCATGTCCATCTGGTGCCGGAGGAAACCGACGTACTGTCCGTCGAGTCAGTCCTTGCGCCGACAGGACATGGCGCGCCCTCGAGCGAGCCGCCGTTGCCGCCCATCGCCCCGCAGAGCACCGCGTATGTGCTCTTCACGTCCGGCTCGGCGGGCCGGCCGAAGGGGGTGGCCATGCCGCACCGCGCCCTGGCCAACCTCGTGGCATGGCAGAACCGCGCACCGAGCGGAGCTGTCGGGGGCACCACGCTCCAGTTCGCCCCGCTGGGCTTCGACGTCTCGTTCCAGGAGATCTTCTCCACACTGTGCGCAGGCGGCACCCTCGTGCTGGTGCCCGACGAACTGCGCCGCGACATGCCCGAGCTGCTGCGCCTGCTCGACCGGGAGCGCGTGGATCGGGTCTTCCTCCCTTATGTCGCCCTGCAACAACTCGCCCAGGCCGCCGACGCGTTGGACCTGTATCCGCGCCGCTTGCGGGTCGTGGTCTCCTCCGGCGAGCAGCTCCGGGTGACCGAGGAGATCCGTCGGTTGTGTGCCGCGCTGCCCGGCTGCCTGCTGGAGAACCAGTACGGGCCGACGGAGACCCATGTGGTGACGAGCTTCCCAATGTCGGGCGATCCCGCCCGGTTCCCCGACCTCCCCCCGATCGGACGGCCCGTGGACGGCGTCGACGTGCAGGTACTGGACGACCAGCTGCGTCCCGTGCCCGAGGGCGGGAAGGGCGAGATCTATATCGGTGGTGCCTGCCTCGCCGACGGCTACGAAGGACAGCCCGAACTGACCCGGGAGCGCTTCGTCCCGCATCCCCAGGGCCCGCCCGGTGCACGGCTCTACCGCACCGGCGACCTCGGTCGAGTGCTGCCCGGCGGCTCCGTCGTGTGCCTGGAGCGGGCGGACGCCCAAGTGAAGATCCGCGGCTTCCGGGTGGAGCCCGGCGAAGTGGAGCTGGCCATCAGGAATCTCACCGAGAACCGGCCGGCCCTGCGCGAGGTCGCGGTCGTACCCCGCGGGCCAAAGGACGCCCCCGCCTTCCTCGCCGCGTTCCTGGTCGGTGACGAAGCCTCGCTCGACCTCGGGGAACTCGGGCGGCGGCTGTGCGCCGCGCTGCCCGACTACATGGTGCCCTCGCAGTTCACATGGCTGCCGGGCCTGCCGCTGACGCCGAGCGGCAAGCGGGACGATGCCGCGCTGCGCGCCATGGCCTTGGAACCGGCGGTCGCGTCCGCCGAGCACGTCCCACCACGCGACGGATACGAGCACAGCCTGGCCGAGCTGCTGGCCGAGCTGCTCCAGATGCCGACGCCGGGGGTGTACGACGACTTCTTCGAGCTCGGCGGCACGTCGTTGTCGGCCATGCGGCTCGTTACGATGATCGAGAAGCGGTACGGTACGCACATCCCGCTGTCCGCCTTCATCGAGTCACCGACAGTCGCCGCGCTCGCCGACCGGCTGCGTCTCAAAAGCGCGGTGCACAGCTTCGACCCCCTGGTGCCGCTGCGCACATCCGGCACCAGGCCGCCCCTGTTCTTCGTCCACCCCATCGGCGGCAACGTGCTGTGCTACGCCCGCCTGGCGCAGCGGCTTCCCGAGGACCAGCCCGTCTACGCCCTTCAGGCGGCAGGGGCCGAACCGGGAACGGAGCCCCTCCGCAGCATCCCCGACCTCGCCCGCAGTTATCTGGACGCGATCCGGCGGGTCCAGCCCGACGGCCCGTACAGGCTGGGTGGCTGGTCGTTCGGCGGCTTCGTGGCCTTCGAGATGGCACGCCGGCTGAAGTCCTCCGGGGAGGGCGTCGACCGCCTCGTGCTGCTCGACTCGATCACCCCCGGAACATTCCGGGATGTGGCCGAGGAGCAGTTGTCCGAGTGGTTCCTGTGGGAACTGCTCCGGCTGGACAGCTCGGGTGACGCCCCGGTGCCGGCCCTCCCGGCGGCGCTGAGCGAGCAGGAGCGGTTCGACCACATCCTGCGCCGCGCGGTGGACGGGGGCGTCTTGCCTCACGGCGCTTCGACCGCCTTGGTACGCCGTCTTTTCGAGGTGTTCCGGGCCAACTGGCAGGCGCTGCTCGACTACCACCCGGACCCCTGCGACCAGGACCTCACGCTGCTGCGCGCGACTGCGCCGCTGCCCTCGGCACTGGAGCCGGCGCACAACGCCGCCGGCAGCGCGCACCGCGACCCGGCAAACGGCTGGAGGGCGTGGACCAGTGGCCGTGTCGACGTCGTCGACGTCCCCGGTGACCACCTCCAGCTCATGGAGGAACCGTACGTCTCCCTCGTCGCGCGACGTATCCGTGAGGTGACCAGGTGACCCGAACCGGGACAGGAAGGAGCGACGGCGGCATGGGGCGGGGCCGGGTGCCCAAGGCGATCGTCATCGGCGCGGGGATCGGCGGCCTCACCACCGCTGTCGCCCTGCGCCGCGTGGGAGTCGACGTCGAAGTGTATGAACGGGCTGGCGACCTCTGGCCGGCCGGCACCGGACTGTCACTCATGAGCAACGCACTGACCGCCCTGCGCTCCATCGGCATCGACCTCGGGCTGGAACGGCGGGGACGCACCATTGAGACCTTCCTGTTCCTCGATGCCGCCGGACGCCCGGTCAGGAAGCTGCCGCTCAAGAAGATCGGCGACCGGCTCGGGGCACCGAATGTCAACATCCACCGGGCCGATCTGCAGCAGGCCCTCCTTGAGGAGCTCAGCGACAAATCCATACGCCTCGGCGCGTCCGCGGTGGGCTTCACACCCGTGGAGGACGGTGTCCGGGTCCGGTTCACGGACGGGCACGAGGCACACGGCGACGTGTTGATCGGCGCCGACGGCATGCGTTCCGTCGTACGCCGTCAGCTGGCGGGGCCCGAGGAGCCACGCGAACCCGGGTACATCTGCTGGCTCGCGACAACGCCTTTCTCGCACCCACGGTTCACCGACGGCTGTGTCCGGCACTACTGGGGGCCCGGGCAGCGCTTCGGACTCATCGACATCGGCCACGGGAAGGCGTACTGGTGGGGCACGAAGAACATGCCGCCGGCCACCGCACGCGCATGGAACGGCGGCAAGGACGAGATCGCCCGGGCCTACACGGGATGGGCGGACGAAGTGCGCGAGGCGATCCGGGTCACGCCCGAGCACACGATCATCAGCGTGCCCGCCCAGGACCGCCCCTTTCTCGAACGCTGGGGGGAAGGCCCCGTCACGCTTCTCGGAGACGCGGCCCATCCCATGCTGACAAGCCTCGGCCAGGGCGCGGGCACGGCGGTGGAGGACGCCGTCGTCCTGGCTCGCAGTCTCGCCTCGGCAACCGACCCACAGCAGGGCCTGCGCGTCTATGAGTCAATGCGCCGTGCCCGGGCGCGGCGGATGGTCCACCTCTCCCGCAGACTCAGCATGATCGAGCAGTACGAGCGCCCTGTGCCACGCATGCTGCGCGATGCCTACCTCCGCTGGGTGCCGGCGCCCGTTCTGTACCGGCAGAACGCGTCCCTGTTGACTTTCGCTCCCGCCTGGCAGGACCAGGGCATTCCCGGCTGATCAGCGTCAGGTGCCCGGCTTGCGGCCGTAGACGAAGACGTCGTCGCCCTTCTTGAGCCGGGACCAGTACGCCTTGGCGTCCTTGGGGGTCATGTTGACGCACCCGTGGGATCCCGGCGGGTTCCACATGCTCAGGCCCACCGAGTGGAAGGCCTGGCCGCCGTCGAAGAACTGGCTGTAGGGCATCGGCACGTTGTAGAGGGTCGAGTAGTGGTCGATGTCCCGCCAGTAGATCTTCTTCAGGCCGGTGCGGGTCTCGTAGCCGTCACGGCCGGTGCGCACGGGCACCGGCCCGTAGACGAGCCTGCCGCCGTCCTGGATCCAGCTGAGCTGAAGCGTGAGGTTGAGGCAGGCGATCCGGCCCTTGCTCACCGGGCATGCGCCGTCCTTGTTCGGGTTCCCGACGGCTTTCTGCTTGTTCATGAGGTCCATCACGCCCCAGGTGACGGAGCCGGCGTAGCCGATGTCCGGCGTGATCCCGTGCTTGTCCTGGAAGGCCTGGACGGCCTCGCAGTCGGCGGCGGACTGCTTGCCGTCGACCGGCCGGTCTAAGAACGCCTCCACCTGCTTCTGGTAGGGCCCTGTCAGGGTCGTACAGCTCAGGGCCATCGCGGGTACGGTGTCGAGCGCGAGTACGGGCGGTGCCATGAGCCCGGCGATCACGAGAGCAACCGCGCCATGTCTGTGTATACCACTCATGAATGATCTCGCCTTTCGCGTGCACCATTCACATCCGACATAAAATTGAATCACGAAATCAGTGATCAAATGTGTGGCCCAGCTGGCGGCGTGCCAAGCGGAAGACCCCCCCGAGCAACTGCAGGACGACCATGGTCAGCCCGGCGATCGGCAGGATCAGAAACATGACCTGAAGCGCGGAAGCCCCGACGACAACATAGTCTCCGGAGGCAGCGGCGTTGATCACCAGCTCTTGGATCCGCTGCCAATCGACCCGGATGAGACCGGGGAGTTGAAACACGAGATACCCGAGTTGCAGGGCAAGTGCCGGAATTACACAGACGACCCAGATTGTCACCATGGCTTGGGGCCACCGTTTCAGAGCCCGGAGCCGTTCATCCGGTGTCCGCCGGAAAAGCACTCGCCGGATGATGGGACCGATGTACTTGAATAGATCCGGAATGCCGACCAGGTCGGAGATGATGTAGTAGCCGTCGAACCGGAGTGTCGGCAAAAGCTGCTGGAAGATCTCCAAGTTGACGGAGAGGATGGCCACCAGCAGGGGCTGGAACCCCGTCGCCGCATAGGCCAGCACCAGGACGTTGACGAAAATGGCGTTGAAGTAGACGCCGCCCAGGTCCGTACGGATACGCCCACCGCGTCCCAGCCGGTAGGAGTTGGTGATGTCGGTGTAGAAGGCCGGCCACACCAGGTACATGCCGCACCCCATGGCACCGGGCCGCACCCCGCTGTACCGGCATGCCGAGGCATGCCCCATCTCATGGAACACGCACGAGACAATGGCCAGGAGCACAACGAGCATGAAGGCGGCCGGAGAGAAGAGTACGGCCTTCAGCGCGCCAACGGTGTCTTGCCTCCAGAACCAGACTTCTCCCCCGAGGAAAGCCGACATCACGAGCAGAACCGCCATCGGTCGATGCAGCCACGCGAACAGTCCGGAGAGAAACCATGTCACGCTCTCCGAAAGCACCTGCTTCCGGAACCGGAACGCGAGGAACGGCTCGGCTTTGGCGGTGGGTGGAGGAGGTGTGCCGTCGCAGTAGGTGGTGATCCCGAGGGGTGCGAGTTTCTGGTCGACAAGAAAGGTCACGTGGTCGGCGGTGAATCGCCGCCCGGATTCCCTGCTGAGTGCCTCGGCAATCTCAGCCACGGTGGGGCGGCCACCACCCAGCATCTTGGCAACGGAGTACAACAGGGCGGGGAGACGGACCAGTTGCCCGTCGGGGCGGGACACCAGCTGCGGCGGCTCACGGTACCCCGAGCCCTCGAACTCACCTACCAGCTCCGTGCCCTCGACCAGGGAGGGCCTGGCTTGCCCGTTCGTTCCGGACCGCTCTCCTTCCAGAGTTGGGGTGTCATTGTCGGTAGGAGCCAGTGGCCGTTGACTCATGGAACTCTCCAAGACGCAGGGTTGGGACAGGGCACATGGACGCCCCCACGGCTCCGCCTCGACCGCCACGCCCCTGGACGACCGCTGGCATCCTGCTTCCCGTCGTCGGCACCGCTTGCTCCTCCGCGTGCCGTCCCGCACCACGGGCTCCGGTGCCGCGCCCGGGGCCATCCGACCCGTCTCGGCGTCCCGCTCTGGTGACCTCGAGCGCTCTCGGCCCCAGGGGCCGCGCCAAGCACCGCCCCGGTTCACACGTGAGTTCAGGCCGTGGTGGGCGGGGGACCGGGTGGTGGCACGGACGACATGGAGCAGCCATCGGCAGGTGGCGGGAACGGCGGTAAGCCTTCTTCGACTTGCGTGCGGGGCACGTGGCGATGACCGCGACGACCGGACCGCTGGGGCAGGGACAGCAGCCATGGGAGACGAATCCGCCGAGCCGGCGAAGCCGAGCCGCACGTCCTGCGCCGGTTGGGCGACGGGCCAAAGTGGTCACGCGATGGTCGGCGCGGGCTCGACGCAACGTGCCGACGGCCGACAACGGCGGCTCGACCCCACGGTACTCAGCAGGGACGACCCTGAGCACGGCGACTTCCCCTTCCCCGTTTCCGGCCGGCACGCTCTCGGCTGGTACGAACGCGCCAAGGATCAAGAACAACCATCGCCGGGTAGGCCGTCAAGTCACCGCCCGCGTACCGACGGTGCCGAGCAGAGCCGGCGGGGGTACGTTGCGTGCCGCAGCACTCCCTCCGCGCTCCGAGAGGAAGGCAGGACGTTTCCGGCGAGTCGGCGCCGCTACGTCGGCCGACGCTCCGGGGTGACCGACGCCGCGCCCCAGCAGCATGCCGCTGGGGCGGTCGGCACCCCCGCATCAGGCAACGGCTGACACGGGGATCGGTTTGCGAAGGGCCGCGGACAAGCGGGGAAGGGCGACATTCCTTCCCCGGCCAGTCTCCGACGTGGAAGAGCTAGCAGCTCAGGATCAGTAGCTCCTGATGGTCGCCGGCATACACGTGAGGCTGGGCACGGTGCTTTGACCCTGGCCGATGGACTGGCAGGTCGACTGAACCGTGTCGCTGTGCTGGCTGCCGCCGAAGAGACCGCCGAACACGCCGCCGAAGCCGCCGCCGGCGCCGCCGCCGCCTGCGGCAGCAGCGCTGGCGCTGCTCGAGCCACCGTCGGCGTCAGCTGCCTCGACCTGATGGCCGTGGCCGCCGGCGAAGCCTAACGGCACGACCATGTTGCCCATGACAGTTCGCTCGGGCAGCACTTCGCCCACAAGCAGGTCCAGATCCTCAAAACGGATTTCAGTTTCCATAGTTTCCTCTTCTCGCGTTGTTACGCTTGCCCCCCGTTCTTAAGATACATCTGGGGCCGGATTTCGACGTTTTTGAAGCACGCGGCCAAATAAATCATCCGGTTGGACGGTACGGCTACTCCGTTCGGTCCTCGAGTTCCGCTGACCCGGCGCTGCTCCGGTGTCCTCCGGGTGACGAGCCGCTGACCGACGCGCGTGTCACACAGAGCCAGTCGGATCGGCGGCTTGGCCGACGGCACGGCGAAAGCTCCGATGGGTCTGGTCATGTCACCCGCTCCACCGGAGCTTCGCTGCGTCCGAATGGTCCTTCGATGTCCAGAAGGATTTCAGGGGCAGCACACCGACTGCTGTCGGCTCAGCAATACCACCAGCTCGGGGGAAAGGCGAAGTCTCCAGGCTTGCTCTTGGATGTGATTGACGTTGCGATGCTGCACAGGTCATTCGCTGCCGTGTTGGGATCGACCTCGCGCTGCTTCTGCTCGAAATTCGTGATGTCCGTGGCGGTCCTGGAAATAAGTCCCAGCGGTTCCGTGCCCGGGCCCGCCAAACCTTCCATGCACGTCGCACTCGTGGGAGGGCAGTCAGAGATGTTCTTCTGGCCGCCCGCAGCAGCAGCGCACGCCGGAGGGGCCGATTGACCCTTGGGTGGGCTGCAGGGGTCGTCGGCGTAGGCCGTGGACGTGACTGGAATGGTGAACGCGGCCAGTCCGACGGTAACAGCCAGCATGCCGCGGGCGAGTGCACATCGATACATCAAATACTCCCAAGGTGTTCCAGAGCGGTGTGGTCAAGTTGAGGATGCAGAAGGATCAATCACTTTTTCCTGGAACGCACGGCGCTTTGTCTCTGCGGCTTCGCCGCGCGGAGCGGCGAGGGGAGCGCTCTGGGCTGCCCCCATCCGTTGGGCCGATTATCGAGGCAGGCGCCCCGTGGAGCAGTGTAGGTCTGCGCCACGAACGAGCTCGATTGCACGATTGACGGCTCGTCGACGACGACATCCTTTACGTACTTACTGGTACCAAGGGCCTTCAGAGTGCCCTTGACTCGGTGGCCCGTGTCCTGGTACCCCCAGACGAGTACATCGCCTGCCGGAGCAATTGCGTCGACGCTGTTGTAGCTCTCGACACTGTTGTCCCAGCTTCTCCGATCATTACGAGACGCAGACGATTCGTATTCCTGATCGGATCCTCTTGTGCCCGTATTCTGACCAGAAATATCACCCCTGAGCGTCCCCGAGGTATCACTCTCGTCGGTATTGGAAGAGGTCGCCTTCATCATTTCATTGTCGTAGCTTCCATTGTTCTTCGTGATTTCTTGGGTGCCCTCCGCCTCGCCAGAAAGCTCGAACTGGGAGGTGTTAGAAACCCGTCCCGTGTTTGTCGTTCTACCGCTGATCGTCCCTTCGACGTTGTCGGTGATTCTCGGCATGAGCCTGATACTCCGCCGAACGTCGACGTCTTCGTCGGTGCAATTCAGGAAGGCATTTCCTACCGAAATGACACCCCCCCGATATTCCTGCACTGAATCAACGATGAATCTGCATCCTTTACCCTGCTGGCAAAGGTCGGTAACCTCTTTGGTCGATGCCAGGGGCGTGTCGCCGTCAAAAGCCTGCGCCTTCGGCATGGTGCGGTCGTTCTTGTCCGCGGCACTCGCTGGATCGGCAGCGAGAGATACAACACTCAGGGAGATCAGTGGGACCAGTAGCGTGTACAGCGTCTGGATCCGGAGGGGTGAAGTAAGTCGTGTCCGTGGGGTGCCATTGCCGTTCAACCTGTTCTCCTTGCCATTCGCCTTGCTCGAAACTCCCGGCCACCGGCGGCTAGCGGTCCTTCAGCTTCAGCAGGAAGCTTCTGGACGCCTTCATGTCTGACTGCGGAGGCACGGAGAGGATCGCGCTCCGGATTTGCGGCGTAATGGCTGTCGGCCGGTCTGAAGTACACATGTTGAATTCGGCATCCGTCATGGGGCCGGTGCGCTGGTACCAGCGGTCGGGGAGCGTATCGGACGGAACATCGAACGTCGAGAACAGCTTGTAGCCATTACGAGGGCTGGTGAAATAGCCAACGACTCGTTGCCGGGCAGGCTCGAGTTCGATCCAGCTCGCTTCCCCGGGTTGGATTGTGGGAGCGACCGACCTCCTCACATCCCTTTTCCAGGTCCACGAAGCATTTGTGGCTTCCTCAACCCCTCGCCCGACCTGACCCGCCAACTTCGGCTTGGCTTCCGAGATGTCATCCGGCGGAATCATCACCAGATCATTCTGAGAGTAGTACCGAGAGATACTGTCAAAAGGCTTCTCTGTATAATTCAGGTCTCGATCGTCATTAAATGAGTTCCTGCCGCAGTTGAGGTGAACCTCCCCGACCACCCTAGCCTTGTCGTAATACTGATAAGAAGATTCGGGCTCCATCGTGAAAGCACACTGAGTGTCGCTGCCGTTGCAATAGTCCACCGCCGCTTGGATGGAGAGTGGGTCATTCTCGTTGTAGGCCGCTGGAGCAGGCAGCGCTACCTTGGGGAGCGTGGTGTCCGGGGGAGCGGGTACTCGTGTCGCGCGCACATTTGCAAGCATGGGGCCACAAGAACCGCTGCCTTGTGGCATTTGCGAAGAGAACGTTACCTGCACGTTGTCCTTGGACGCGGTGAGTGTGTACGTCCTGTTCAATTCCCAGTTCTGGGTACCAACGGTCGGTGTGCCTTTCGTAGTCAATACCTGACTGTGCTGACCATCGTCGATGGTGAACTTCTGGCCGTTCTGCACCTGGCCGAGCGTGCAACCCGTGTATGTGCTGGGACTGTCGTCGAATGTAAGAGTGACTTTGTCACCGGCATGAGTGCCCCACAGATTCATGTACAACTTGGCGGGGCCGCCCCCGAAGTTGAGGTTCGCAGCCTGAACCTGGTTCGGGTGCTTGGCCGCATCCACAGAGATCGTCGTGCCATTCCCGCCCCAATGGGCCGGCGGAACAAAATTCCAGTTCGTGCCGATCACGTGTGGGGTTGAAAAGTCGCCATTGGGTACCGGTACGGATACCGATGACTGGGCCGAGGCGGGAGGCGCTACGCATGGCAGTGCGAGAGCCAGTGCCGCACCCAGGCAGGTCCCGCCGCGCAACCAAGTCAAAGATTTCATGATTGTCTTCCTATGAATATTCAATCCGCACGGGTGCACCCGTCCGATCGATGACGTAAATTGACCCTACGTTACGGAGATCCACCTGACTGCGCGGAATTCCTCTGACCTGCCGACTGATACTTCTGCTGCTCGAAATCCCGATGCCCGCATCATGGTCGGCAATAAATTCTGTCACTTCTTTATGTGGGCACCAGCGCATACGGAGAAAGCTGCAAGGGGATTCCTCTCTCGTGCGCAGAGCGCCGCTACGCCAGACAGCGACGAGGGCGTGGGCCAAAGTCATTCGCCAAGCTCTTGAACTGGCATATAGATGAGGGTGCGCGCGATGCGGGGCTGACGTGCTGATCATCCGGTTGGACGCGCCGCTCATCCGGTTGGCGGAGCGACAGGCCTGCCCCCTTACTGGTCGCACGGCGGAACCGGCGTGATGGGAAAAGGCCTTGTCAATGTCGTCGCAGCACAATCACGGACAACATGTGTCGGTTCGGCACCCAAGGCCGGAACAGCCCTCCACCGGCTTGGGTGCCGACTCCGGCGGCAACGGCTTGACCAGCGACCACAGTTCGCCGGTGACGATCCACGGCCGGAACCGTCGCCTCCCCACGATCTGACCAACGACCGGACAAGCCAACGGTCACATGATCGAAAGCATGTGTGCCTCAGCGGGCCGGCGGGCGTCGGCCCAGAAACCACCCGTACGGCAGACATCCAGGGTGCCCATTTTCCCGTTGACTCAGCCATGAGCCATCTCCTGCCTGACGCTCCTACTCCGATCTACGACGCCCTGTACGCTCAGTGGCAAGCGAACTTCCGTACGGTGCCCGGCGAGCGAGGACCGGATGACCACTGGGGCCTGCCCTCCTTCCGAAGCAACACCCCGGCCGAACACCTGGTACAGCTTCCGGGCCGAGGTGTCCTTTCACCGGTGCCGTGGCAACGGGTCGGCCATGGCCTTCGCATGGGCATCCCCGTACCCGCGGCTCCGCTAGCACTCGAGCCAGCCGGCTGGTGAGGCCTGGGGCGGCGTGCTTTGCGGCCCGACTCAACCGCTGCTGGGAGCCGACCTCCCGTACACACGTGTGGGGCGCTCATGCAGTAGGCGAGTTCTCGGCGCGTTCACGGACGTAGGCGGGGCGCCCTGCACCGGTTCGTGCCGCACAACCGGCCGCGAGGAAGCACTGTGTCCGACCGCCGCCGTTCAGACTGCGGCAGCCGTCCCCATCGCGCGGCTGCCACCTCGTCACACGTCTGCGGCAGCCGGCCGTGATACGGGTGCCTGATGCGGCCTGGGACACATCCGGTCAGCCGTTGAACCGTCTCGTCACCGATCCCGCCGCCAACTGCGCAGGAGACGGCATCAGTTGCGTCCCTCAGAAGTGCTCGTTCCGGTCCTGCGGCAGTGATCAGGGAGCTCGGGGGCCGGTCACCACCGGGCCGTTCTCGGCATCCTGCGGAGTTGCCACGGGCAGGAGCGCGGCCCCCGCGAGGAGTGCGGAACTCACGGCGAGGACGGACAAGAACACAAGCGGACGCAGGTTACGGGTTCTGATGGGCTGCTCGACGAGGACATAGCTCAGCGCGGCGAGGGCGAGGGCCGCGATGAACCCCGTTGCGGCGCGGGCACCGTGGGAAAGATCCGGGAATTCGACGCCGAGGAAGATCCAGACGGGCCAGTGCCACAGGTAGACGGCATAACTGCGCAGGCCCACCCATTGAAGGGGCGCTGAGCACAGGAAGCGGGAGAGCGCACCGGGAGTCGTGTGCGCGAGGGCATTGATGACCACGGCCGCGGCGAGACCGGCCATCGGAAGCTGCCACATGTACAGGTCCGCGGAGTCGATGTCGGCCGTGGCCCACTGAACCGCCAGCACCGCGACGGAGATCGCGGTGAGCAGTGCGGTCACAAGGGTGGGGACGCGGACCGGGCGGAGCGCCACGGCGGCGCCGAGCAGCAGTGCGCCGGCTCGGGCGTCCGTGCCGAGGTAAGCGCGATCGGGGGCGCCTGGAACGTACCAGTGAAAGGCAAGGATGTAACTGATGCCGGCAAGGACGACCGCGACGGCGGCCAGAACACGGCGCGGCATCCTCACGGGCAGGAAGGTGAGTGCCGCGGCCAGGACAAGCGGCCACAGCAAGTAGAACTGCTCCTCGACGGCAAGGGACCACAGGTGGTTGAGAGGAGCGGCATCCAGACCGACGGACCAGTAACCCACGTGGGCGGTGATCGCATACCAGTTGGAAAGGTAGGTGAGGGCCGCCAGAGTCTGCCCGTTGACCGTGGGGCGCAGGCCCGGAGGGTCCTCGATCAGCATCCACACCTGTACCGCCGCCACCACGAGGAGCACGGCCGGCAGGAGGCGTTTGGCACGGCGGTACCAGAAGTCGAGCCGTACGGGGCCTGGATTCTGCTCCCGCTGGGCGAGCAACAGTCTGGTGATCACGAACCCGGAGATCACGAAGAACAGGTCGACGCCCAAGAACCCGCCTGACAGGGCGAGTTGGTAGTGAAAGGCGAGGACGCCGAGAACGGCCAGCGCTCGCAGGCCGTCGATCGACGGGATGCGGGAGGTGCCCCGGGGCTCCGCGTGCACGTCACCGGTGAGCCGCTCCGGGGCCACGCCCAGTTCCGTCAGTGGGCGATCGGTCAGTGCCGTCGCCCTTCTCATGCCGAACCTCATGACCACCGGTTCAGCTTTCAGCTCCGACGAAGACGGTGTTCAGGGCCCAGGTAGCGATCCGGTCGCGGGCCTTGGGTGCCAGGTGCCGCGTCGGGTCGTACACCGAGATGCCGTCGATCACCTTGGGACATGTGGAGTCGCTGCACAGCTGTCCCGCGACGTCGAGAAGGCTGACATCCGCGCGTTGCTGGTCGACTCGTCGCAAGACCTGGTTCATCACCAGGGCGGAGGCCCGGTAAGGAGAATCCGCGACCAGTGGCGAGGTCATCAGGTAAACGGGCTTGTGCGACGCGGTGAGCAGGTCCACCGCGTGGTTGAGGTGCGCTTCGAAGGCCACCCGAGCCGCCGCCGAGGTCAGGTCCTTGGGCTGCTCCTGCGCTTTCAGGCGCTGCGGCTCGACGTCCCAGTAGCCGACCATGAGCACTGTGGCGTCGGGCCGGAACGTTTTCAGATACGACGGCCACTTCTGCGGCCACTCACGGCATCGGGCGGGGACGTCGTCGCCTGCGGGAAGCCTGATGCCGCAACCGCCCAGGCCCGCGTTGACGACGGTGGTGTGGCCGGAGACGACGGCGCTCATTCCCAGGGCGAGGTTCGCGGCCCAGGAATCCCCGACGACCATGATCGTCCTGCCGTTTGACGCTCGGCTGAGGTGTGCAGGAGCGATGCCGAGCGGAGGTTCGGCGCGGCCGGCTTGGGGATCGGGAGCCCGCTTTTCGGCTCGGGCCATGGACTCCTGCTGGCCGGGTTGCTGGCTCGAGCAGCCCGCGGCCGCGAGACCCGCCAGGCAGAGAATCGCGGCGAGCACGCGGCCGGGGCGGTAGAGGGTGCGGCTCATCAGTCGAACTTCACATACGGGGTGATGTTGCCGGACATGTTCGGGCTCAGCGTCCCGATCTCACCGGCACATCGAGCCGAGTGGTAGTAGTGCATGGTGTTGTTGGTGACATTGATGGCGTAGAACGGAGGTTGGTTTCCTCGCAGCGTGTAGCAGTGGCCGGACTGCGGATTCGCTAATGAGGAGGACTGAACGCCACTGCCGTCGGGGCTCCAGTAGAGGCCTCCGGTAGTAGCCATGGCAGTGGTCGGCAGCAGGGCGGTTACGCCCATCGCGGTTACAGCGGCAAAAACCTTGAGCTTCATATCGGGTGCCTTTCGACAAGGGGTTTCTGCGAGGCAGGAGAGGTGGTTTCTCAACCCTGGTAGTCAGGCTGGAACATCTGGTTGAGAATCCAAGCGCCGAGTCGCATCTCCGCTCCGTGGGTGGTGTGCCAGGTCTGGTCGTACACCGGGATGCCATGAATGGGGGACGGGCAGGCGTTGTCATTGCACAATTGATCACGAAGGTTCAGCACATGCACATTCGCATGAGTACGGGCCACGTTGTCGATCAGATCGTCCACCACCCGCGCCGAGGCGTCGAGGCGTGGGGCGTTCATGACATAGACGGGAGTGTTGCGCACGGAGAGAATATCGACAGCACGGTTGAGATTCTCCGCAAAGCGGGCCCGCTGATCGGGGTCCGTCAAGTCGCGAGGTGGAGCGTCCCAAGTGACCTTCCGGGGCTGTGAGTCCCACTGGGCGACCATGAGGAACACCGCATCAGGGCGGTATGTGTCCATCAGCTGCGGCCACAGGGTGGGCCATTGGTTGCAGGCGGAACCCTCATTGTCCGCCGTGAACCGGATCCCGCATCCCCCGCGGCCCTTGCCGTAGACGGTCGTACCGGGCGAGGCGGCACGCATGCCGGCCTCCATGTGAACCGACCAGGAATCCCCGACCGAGAGCACCCTCTTCCCGGCGGCAAAAGGTGTCACATGTGCCGTACCCAAGGGCGGCTCGGCGCGGATCCCGACCCGCGCCGAGCTCGCACCCGGCAGGTGCTCTCCTGTAGGCGTGGCCGAAGCGATGGACGCAAAGGCCGGCCACAGGGCCAGGCCTGAAGTAGCCAGCGTGATCCCCAGTTTGAACTTGTTCAGCTTCATGCCATCATCCCCGGATCGTCAGCGCCGAATTCTTTCTCGTATACATAGTCAGCCGAAACAGGATTGCTCGCTCAGAGCCATCCGGTGACCGCAACGGAGCGTCGCGCCGCCCATCGGAAGCTGGTCCGCGCGATTCGGGCCACGCGAAAACCCACGCTATCGAGGCGTCTGGCGGCCGCCGGGCCAGACACACCACGGGTTACGGTCATCGGTCCCTCTAACGGCCGAAGCAGTAAAGCTTTCCCCCAGCTGTGATTTCACGAATCGCAGGCTCCAAGGGGCGCCGTCGTCCGATCGAGTGTCAGATCAGGCCGGTGACGGTGACCGTGACGCGAGTACGCCCCCCGATTCCGGGCGAGGTGCGCACTGCCCTCTCCACTGCGGCACGTACGGCTCGGGTCACGTCGAGAGCTCGCCGACCGCGCCGCAGGACGACGCTGACGTCGACCGTCAAGGTCCCGGCAACGCCCTCGCGGCGCACGCGTACGGCGGACCTCGCGGCTTCCCTGTCGAACTTTCCGTCGGCCTTCGCCTGATCCGTCACGCGGCCCACGACCGAGGCACGCAGGAGCCCGGCGAGTCCCGGGCGCAGGAACGCGACCCCGGGTACGTCGACGACGGCCTGCGCGATCCGCTCCGTCAGCTCCGCGGAATTCCCAGCCGCCGTCACCTCGGTCCTCCGTACTGCGGGACCTCGTCGTACACATCGGCAACGGCCACGTCCACCGAGCCGACCTCCATGCCCAAGGCACGTTCCGCCACGGCCAGCACCCTCTCCCGCACCTGCTCCGCGACCCGCTGGAGGTCAGCGGTCACGGCGACCACGACTTCGATGCTCACCGCCACCGGACCCCGTGTGCGCTGGGAAGTCGCGGCGCCCGAGCCGGGCGGTGCGACGCGGCAGCTGCCCGCACGGACATCCGGCAAGGAGTCCACCGCCGCGCGGAAGACCTTGGCGGCCGCCGCCTCTACGATCCAGTTGTCCTCCGCGGGGGCGCCCAAGGGCAGTGTCCTGCCAGGGCGCAGTTCAAGTCGTACGACGTCCATCACCCGGTCCACGAGCGCGCTGGCGTCGGCCTCGGGAGGATCCTCCATCCGCGCCTCGTCCACGACGTTCTTGAGCTGGTCAAGTTCACGCAGCGCGCCGGAGCAGTACGGGCATGTTCGGGTGTGCGGATCGTCCAGGCCTTCCTCCCGCTGGCGCCACACGTCGGCCAGTTCCCGACCGCAGGCCAACCGCTCGTCGTCGGAGAGTTCCTCGCCCGCCATCCCATCGGCCGAGCCGGAGTCCGGTTCGTTCATCGCCATGCGACCATCGCCTCCGTCAGCTGGCGTCGCGCGCGGAAGACGCGTCCACGGACCGCCTCCTGACTGATTCCAACGATGTCCGCCACCGCCTCGTACGACAACCCGTTCAACTCCCTGAGCACCCAGCACACTTTCTGTTCGGGCGAGAGAACTTCCATGGCCTGCGTCAGGGCTTCCACAGCGGCCTGGCCCTCCACCGCGCGCGCCGGGGAGACCTGGTGTTCGGGAGCGACGGGCTCGGGCACGGCTTCGAGGGCGGCAACCGGCCGCCGCGCACGCAATGTGTTCAGGCACTTGTTGGTCACGATCCGATACATCCACGTGCCGAATGCGGACTCCCCGCGAAACTCCGGTAATTTCCGCCATGCGCTGACGAAGGCCTCCTGTACGGCGTCCTCCGCCTCGGTCCTGTCCCCGAGCAATCGTGTGGCCATCTGCAACAGCATGGGTCCGTGGTGGCGCACCAACGCTTCGAAAGCCTCCTCGTCACCCTCTCCCGCCCGCACAGCCAGCAGGGTGTCCTCGCGCCCTTCGCCCTCCACGGCGTCGGGCGGTCTGTCCCACTGCCCTGGCACTAATGATCTCCTCTCTCCCTCGGGCCCCTTCCGCCGACCTTGCGTCCGACCCTGCGGACGGACGTGCGTGCAGCGGCAGCGGCAGCGGCAGCGGCAGCGGCAGCGGCAGCGGCAGCGGCACGCTATCCACGAAGTGGGAAAAACCCGAGCATCGCGTAATGAAACAGCTCTGAACGTGTCGAGTTAGGTGATCGCGCAGAAAGCCATTTATCCAGGAGGCACACCGATGAAGACACCGGACCCGGATCCGGCACCGGCGACCGGCGGCGGCCGGGCGCCGGCCCCTGATGTCACGGCCATGCCCGTCAACACCCGCGATGCCTCCGAGAGCGCAGACGCGCAGGGCAGGACCACCATCGCCGACGTGGTCGTCGTGAAGATCGCGGGAATGGCGGCCCGGGAGATCCCGGGTGTGTACGACATGGGCGGCGGCCTGTCCCGCACGATCGGGGCGGTTCGCGAGCGAGTGCCGGGCGGGCGACCGAATGTGGGGCGCGGAGTGAAGGTCGAGGTCGGCGAGCGACAAGCCGCGGTCGATCTCGATCTGGTGGTCGAGTACGGGGTGCCGATTCCCGATATCGCCCGTGCCGTACGGGAGAACGTGATCTCCGCCGTGGAGCGGATCACCGGCCTCGAGGTCGTCGAGGTGAACGTGAACGTCGACGACGTACGCCTCCCGGAGGACGAGATGGGCGCTGCGGCAGACTCACGTGTGGAGTAGGCCGTAACGCCGTCGCGACACAGAATGCGGCCGGCTTTTCACGTGGGGCACGGCCGGTCTGCCGGAGATAGACGAGAAGAAGTGAGGAGACCGGTGAGCAGAGCCGAAACAGGTCTGTTGGCGGGCATGTCCCTGGGTTATGCGGGCTGGTTCGGCGGCTTCACGGCATTCCTGCTGGTGGCCGCGTTGGGGACGGTCGGCTGGATCGTGGGTCGCCTGGTGGACAGCGGAACCAGTCCGTTGGAGTACTTCGGGCCCCGGGACAGTGGGCGTGACGAGTCCCGCGACGCCCCCGGTACCGGGCGGCTGCCGTGAGCACGGCCACGGCCGGAGCAGGTACGGTGGCGCCCGCCGAGCGGGGCCGGACCGTCGTCGCCGACCGGGTGGTGCGCCGCATCGCCGAGCGGGCCGCAGCGGAGGCTCTGGCCGTGGGGGACGTCGGCGCCATCAGGGCGAAGGTGGCGACGAGCGGCGGACGGGCAGTGCTGGCGGTCGATCTCACGCTGCCCTACCGGCCCGCGCTGGGTGAAGCCGGCGACCAGGTGCACGACTATGTGGCCGAGCGTACGGCGAGACTCACCGGGCTCAAGGTCTCCCCCACGCGTATCCGGGTACATGGCCTGACGCTGCGCGCCGAGCCCGGCTCGAGGGCGACCATGCCGGTCGTGTCCTCGGGCGCTCAGGACACGACCGGGCAGTGGGCGGGGCGGATGTGGTCTGAGCGCCGTCTGCCCGCAACGCTGGCAGCGGTGCTGGGCACCCTGGTGTGCGCGGCAGCGCTGTACGAGGTCGTGTCCGTGCATGTCACGAGGTACGCGCCCGTCTCCTTGTGGTCCCGATTGCTGTCGTGGCTGTCCACTCACGGCCCCGGCGACTCCACTCTGGCGCTGGGCGCGGCCACGCTGCTGCTCGGGCTTGAACTGATTCTGCTCGCGGTCACGCCCGGCCGGCGCGGCTCACTCGGGATGAGGACACCCGACCGGCACATGCGCGCGGCGCTCAACCGGGGGGCGGCCGAGTCGCTGGTGCGTGACGCGGTTTCGGACGTGTCCGGGATCTCCCGCACGCGGGTGAGGGTCAGAGGCCGTCGGGCAATGGTTCGCAGCGTTGTGGAGTTCGGCGACCGTGATGCAGCGCACGAAGCGGTGACGATGGCGGCACAGGAGGCCCTGGCCGACTGCGGGTTGAGGCACACGCCACACCTGCGGGTCCGGTTGCGGACCGCGACGGGATGGCAGCCCGTCGAGCGCCAAGGTGGCCCGCCGCAGGACCTCACATCCGGAGGAGAATTACCATGAACCGTTTACGCGGCGGCGTCAACAGAGTTGCTCTGGCTTGTGTCGGCATCCCTCTGACGGCGACGGGCGTCGTGCTCGGGGCCGCCGGCGTCGCAGGCTGCGACCGATTACCCTCCTGGTGGCCTGCGTGCGCCCCCGGCTCGGTCTGGCTGGATCGGGGAAGGCTGGCTCTCTGGCGCGACCACGAGTGGTGGACACCGGTGGTGGTGACAGCGCTCGCCACTGTCCTGCTGCTCTGTCTGGGCTGGTGCGCACTCCAGGTTCGCGGGGGCCGGTTACGCATTCTGCCGCTCGGCCTCGACCACGTCACTCTCTCGGGCTTCGCCCTCTCCGACGCCGTGGAACGAAGGACACGCGACCTGCCTGGCGTGGTGCAGGCACGCGTGCGCCTGCTCGGGCGCCCGGACCGGCTTCGCCTGCGGGTACATGTCGTCCTGGCCCCAGAGGCCTCACCCTCGGCCGTGGTGTCACACTTCGGCGCACGTACTCTACCCGAGGCGCGCGAGGCGGCCAGACGTCGTGTTGACGCGGAGGTGCGCCTGCGAACACGCCGACATCGGATCCGCCGCGTCCACTGACGAATGCCTCCAACAGGGCATCGACGTCGGCTGAGTCCGCAGGATGCGGCGCCCCCGATGGGCGCATCCACCAATAGCGCACCACAGCGATCGTTCGACAGGTAATAGCACCGGCGCGATCCCCCGAAAGCTGGATGTCTTACTGTGCGTGAGGCTCGTTAGGTGACCGTGGCTTGGAATGAAACGGCTCCGACCGGGAAACAAGCGTTCGCCTCAAGCGGGACAGAATCTACTGCTCAGGAACCGCGGCCGCTCGCGTCAGTCGCGCCGAACTTTCCTGGGAATGCGGAAGCCTGGTTCAGCCTCGCCAGTGAGCGAGCACGTATCCAGCATTGCGCAGATCTACTCGAAGACGTCCTCCACGAACTCCGCCAAGCGGAGGCCGAGCACACTCGCACGAAGGATCTGTTCCGTGACAAAATGGGAGGAGCCGGGCATGGATGAGTTTCAGAACAGATACGATCCATATGCCTCGCAGTTTAGCCACGGTGTGCAATACGACGCGCCGCGGGCCTATCATTGCGGTGAATGCAGCGCGCATCAGAGGCATCATTGCTGGCACGGCCTGGACACCACGATGACAGGAGGTGGATGGGATCCGGATGTGGAATTGGCTCAGATGCTGAACATGAACCCCGGCATGAATTCCACCTATTCCGCAAACATCGGACACGGACAGGGTATGCCCAGCCCTCCAGTCGACCTCCGGCAGCCCCTCCCCCGATACCGCAGCCATGCGGGCAAACGAAGAGTCAAGCCGACCGCCATTTTGATCGTGGTCATCATCGCATGCACTGCTTCCATGCTTGGGTGGTCAATTTCTTATTCGTACGATCAGCTTCGCGCCGTCGCTTCGTTGTTCATGCCGGACAGGCTGGCACGATGGTGGCCGTGGATGCTGTACGGGCCATGGCTCTCCGCCGGCCTGTCGATTATGCGCGCCTCCCTGCAGCAGCGGACCGCTCGATGGTCCTGGACCATCCTCGTGACCGCTTCCGTGGGGGCGGTCGCCCTGTGCATCGGAAATTCTTCCAAATCTCTCCTGATGATGGCTGTCTCCGGAATTCCGCCCATCACTGCTCTAGCCTGTTTCCAGGAGCTCGTCACGCAGTTCTCATATCGCTACCGCCCTCAGCACGCCATGCACACCACAAAGCGATCCAAACAGGCGTAGACAGGGCGCCGACGCACTGCGGAGCAGTCCCTCCCTCAAGCCAAGGGGAACAGCGGAACAACGGGAACTCCCCAGGTCAGACCCCCGTGGGTCCAGACCGCCCCACCCACTCATGCGTGACACCGAAGGGGAACGACACCCGACCGAGCGACTCACGATCCTCAAGACAGTGATTGCCGGCAGCTGTCCAGCGGCCACGACGGCCACTCCACAGGCGGTGGACACGCACAGTATGAAGCGGCACAGATTCCTATATGTTCAAGTTTTTGCACATCGTAAGGCTCCGCCGAGCCGCAAGAAGGAAACGTCAATACTCTGGTCCAGGGCCGGAGGGGCAGCGCTCGAGTACGAGCGACACGATCAGTCAGGCCACCCGTGCGCGGCTGACCGCGGCACTCAACGAGCAGATCTCGGTTCCAGTTACCCTGCGTTACAGCTCTGCCGACCCGCTGGCCGTTCACGTCGATTTCCCCGCCCTTGTTTCCAGTGACGGCCAGGACATGACCTGGACTTTCGACCGCGAGTTGCTGGCGAATGGCCTGTGCCGCCGCTCCGGCCTGGGGGACGTACGTATCCGGCCCTTCGGCCGGACCTGTACGATCATGGAATTCCGTAGCTCTGAGGGCAGAGCCGTATCCAAGTTCGACACGCCCGCTCTGATTCGTTTCCTCTTGCGCTCGTACGCTCTGGTCGAGCGCGGCAGAGAGGATATGGGCCAAGCCATCGAAGAAGGATTGGCTGCTCTGCTGGACGGGGTCTAAGACATCATGGTCGCCAACGCCTCGACTGCGCCACGGGCTCACTGAGGGGTTTTTATCCCGGTGTTTTATCCCGGAATCTGGTGCTTGGTCTGTGGTGTCGGATCGCGCCAGGAGATGGTGTTCTCGCCGGTGAGACGGCGGGCCATGAGGTCGGTCATGGCAAGGTGAATCATGGCTTCGGAGCGGGTGGACAGGGTCTCGTAGTCGCGGGCGAGACGTCGGTGGAGCATCAGCCAGCCGTAGGTCCGCTCGACCGCCCAGCGCTTCGGGATGGGGGTGAAGCCCCTGGTCCCCGGGGTGCGGGCGGTGATTTCCATGTCGATGCCGAGGGTGGCCGCGTGCTCGACGAGGTGCTGGCGGTAGCCGCCGTCGACCCACACCTTGCGGATGCCGGGGTGTTCGGCGGCGACCAGGTCCAGGAGCCGGGTGCCGGCGACGGAGTCCTGCACGCTCGCCGCAGTGACCAGCACGGCCAGCAGGAGACCGCGATCCGCCGCCGCGGATGCTTTTCCCGCCGGCCGCCCTTTGGCCCGACGCGCAGCGGGCAGCAACGGATCGACCAAAGCCCACTGATCGTCCGTCAGATCTGACGGATAGCCCCCGCCAGTCACATCAGGCCCAACGATCCCTCAGATCCAGGACACGGAAGACCTCAAACGCGGTCTGACGGACCCTGAAATTCTTCCGTTCCCGCCCCTCGCGGCGGGAGAAGCCGAGGGCAGCCCTCCCTCGTCGCCTGAGCTCGGGTGTTCCCGTTGTTCCGCTGTTCCCCTTGATTGATTGAGGCACTTCCCACCGACAGGAGGATCCGGCACGCAGTCGAGCGATAGTCACAGCAGTCTGCACAGTCCGGTAGCCCGAAGACATAAAAGTCTTCGGGCTACCGCTTCTTGGAGCGAAGCCCGTGCCGAGGAATCAGGGCAACCGCTCCACTCCCCTGACACGGCCCCTTCCCAAACGCCGGGCCAGGAAATTTATAATCCGCGCTCGACTTCCCCTTACCGTGCATAAAGAATCCGCGCATTGATGCGTCCGTGTGCAATCGTATCCCAGAAGCCGACTCGAAACCACCAACGTCAAGCAGATTCACCGTCGGCGAGGTCTTGCCATCCTGTAATATCCTCAGGTATTCACTTTCAATGGATATCCCCTGAGTCGCAAGAGCATCTCTTGCGGCATGGGCGCGCTCACTGATTGGCTACTGCCAGCCCGTACATCATCAGCCACAGCAGACCGATGGCAGCGAGGACGCGGTCATGCAGCACGACCTCTTCGGGTTCGCCGGCTGTACCGCGGTCGGCGAAGACGGCATAGCGCAAGATCGCGAGGATGAACGCGACCATGGACAACTGTCGCCAGGGAAGGGCACCGGTATGCGCAACGCCGGTGTTTTCGACAGTCCACAGGCAATAGGCAAGGACAGCGACCCCGGCAGCCATCTGCCACACGAAGCGCAGGTAGCCGACGGTGTATTCGGTCAGCAACGCGCGCGTGGCGCCTGCTTTTTCGGCCATCTGTACGGCTTCCGAGTAGCGCTTGGCCGACACCATGAATAGCGCTCCGAACCCCGTCGTGATCA
The DNA here is from genome assembly GCF_055603245.1 of Streptomyces sp. NPDC037290. Lineage (NCBI taxonomy): Bacteria > Bacillati > Actinomycetota > Actinomycetes > Kitasatosporales > Streptomycetaceae > Streptomyces > Streptomyces sp. NPDC037290. The sequence goes on from NZ_JBVJVZ010000019.1 coordinate 89,199, forward strand.
AGAACCAGCGCGATAAGGGAATACCGAGGGCGAACCCACCGATCATCGCCCGCATCAGGAAGCCGGTCGTGACGACGACGAGGTCGACGACCAGTACGTTCTTGAGGCTGAGGCAGTAGGCCAGTTGCATGGCGAGATACACGGCCAGTTCAGCAGCGACAAGAGGCGGAGCCAGGACCGCTGCGACGACGGGCGCCAGCACGGCGAGGCCGGCACCGACAGCGTACGCGACAGCCACGGGGACTTCTCCCGCCGCAATCGGGCGGTGGCACTTGGTGGGGTGCGCTCGGTCCGCCTCGGCGTCACGGGCATCGTTGATCAGGTATACGGCGGCGGCGCAGACGGTGAAGAGGACGAAGACCAGGGCGAGGTGGGTGACCGCGTGCACCGACAGCAGTCGGCCTGCGGCGGCGGGTGCGGCGACGACCAGGGCGTTTTTGACCCATTGCTTGGGGCGCGCGGCGCGGATGAGGCCGCCCAATAGACCGCCTCTACGCGCGGGTGCAGCTCGCGGAGTGTACGTGGCCTCCTTGAGCTCGAGCGTGTCAGTCACTGACGGCTCCCCTCATCCAGCGGGCGCCGGCACACGCCGTGAGCACCCCAAGGGCCGCTCCCGCAGCCACGTCGGAGGGGTAGTGCACCCCTACGACCAGGCGCGAGAGACACATCGCTGCAGCGAGCGGCGGGACCGCGTAGGCCCCCAGCGCGCCGTAGAGGACTGCGGCCGCGGCAGCAGAGGTCGCATGGGAGCTCGGCAGGGAGTGCCGACCGGCCGTGCGCACGCGGGGTGTGATGTGTCCCGGACGCGGACGTCGCACGACCTTTTTCACGGAGCTGCTGACCAGGTGCGCGCCGGCGGTGAGCGCTGTGCCACGTAGCCATGGGCCTCGCCGTGCGCCGTCTACGGCGGCCCCGGCAAGGCCCACCATCAGCCACAGTGCGCCGTGCTCACCGGTCCGTGACAGCACGCGGGCCACACCGGCCACACGCGGGTCGTCTCCGCACGCGTAGACGGCATGGAGCAAGCGGCGGTCGACGCCCCATGCGCTTCCGCCACCCATCTCACGGGGGTGGTTGGAGTTGAGTTCTAAGTGGTCCATGTGAACTCACTGTTCACGTCAACATCGGCAGAACTCTGGTAATACTCAGCGAAATCGCGTTAATCACCCATTCTGCGCATAGAAACATGTTTTAGTGACTAAAAATATTGCTTGCATCATCGCCCGCCGCACCGCTGCCGGGCGTCTGCCCACACCGGCTGACGAACCTGCTGATGGTTCTCGACGGGTTCCCGCCGATCACGCCTTGCTCGATGAGCCTCATATGATCATGCGATATTTCACCACCTCGAATAGATCAACCTTCCACCGAATGCGTGGTGTGGATTAACGCTACGAAGAGCCACAGGCTTTATAAAGGGGGTTGCAGCCCATCACGCCCTCATTGGAGCCCTACGGTGATGCCCTGGTACGACGTGTCAGCCCAGCTCCTTGCCCACTTCCGCGCAGGACCCTTCCGAGAAGCAGAGCAGTTACGTCTGCTCGGGCCGCTCCCTACCTCAATCATGTGTTGAAAGCTTATGAAGCGCAGTCAGCTGTACAGGTCTGCCCCTGGGCTCTAGGCATGCCCGGGCCCACGCCATTCCTGCCGTTTCCTGAATATGCCGAGCGCCTGAAGCACACGCATTGACTCTCATCCAGGAGCCGTCTTGTCTTCATCGACCAGACTTGACACAACACCCGCCGCCCAGCCGGATCGGCACGATGCCGGCCCTGCGACGGCGCAGGTCAGCGATCAGGAGTTGACTCAATTAGTAAGAAACGGTGACACCGAAGCTTTCGCCGAACTCTTCAATCGTCATCGCGGCGCCGCCATTCGATTGGCCTCCATGCATGCGAACGACGCGTATACCGCCCAGGATTTTGTTGCCGAAGCTTTCGTCCGCGTCCTGCAGGCGCTCAAATCCGGGGGTGGGCCCTCCGCCTCCTTTCGGAGCTATCTACTGAGGGTCTTGCGTAATCTGGTGACGGAATCGGCAAGGAGCACAGGGCGTCAAGTCTCCGTGCCGGATGTGAGCGTTTACGAAACTGAGTACGCGGCTCCGGCAGGGAACGAAGCGCTCAAAAACTATAATCATAGATTGGCGTGGGAGGCACTTTCGTCACTGTCGGAGCGTTGGCGCACCATCTTGTGGTGCACGATCGTGCATTCCCAGCAACCGGCGGCCATCGCCAACCAGATGGGGATCAGTCCGAACAGTGTCGCAGCCTTGTCCTACAGAGCCAAAGAAGGATTGCGACAGGCCTTTCTCGCCGTACACCTGAATCAGAAGAGCTATTCCGTCCACTGCTCATATTACGTCGGCCGCCTCGCCGCATACTCCCGCGGGCGGCTCGGTAAATACGGATCAGAAGAGATGACACTACACCTCAAGGAATGCGACATCTGTTCCGCCCTTTATCAGGAGATTGACGAACTGAACCAGCTCCTCCCCGCCTGAGTCCAGCTATCGTCAAAGACGTGTGTCCTGTTTGTACACCGGGCCGCAAGAAAAGGTATGAACTTGATCCACCTGGCGATCCGGCAAGCCATCAAGTCGGAATGTCGCCATAAAGTGGGAGCCGTACTGGCAGCAGGTAGCCGCGTCGTCGCCGCGAGTCCCAATAAATACCGGAACTCGCCACTCATCGATCACCGCAACAGCACGTTCCATGCGGAGGACGCCGCACTCCGCCGCGCCCGGGGGGCTCCGGTGAGTATGGTGTTCGTGGCGCGCGTCAACGCGGCGTACGTGCCCATGCTTGCGCGACCGTGCCCGCGCTGCGTCGTCAAACTCGCTCAGGCCGGAGTCATGAGGGCCTACTACACCGCCGGTCCCACCGGAATCGGGGTGTTGGAGATCCGACCGAGATACCACCTGATCGGCTGAACTGACGTCACCTCAACGGGCACCCAGGGCGCCGAAGGGCAGCACCTCGACACATCCTTCGCCAACTCATGTGGCAGGCAGGACAGTCGATGTCGGCCCGATACTCGCACGTGCCCGAAAGCAAGCCCCGCAACCAACCGCGGAGAATCACCACGACAGCTCTATGCCGAGTTCCTGCATGGCCGGCGAGGGGGGGCCGCCTTCGGAGCGCTCCGTCTTTCGGCCCTTGTCTCCAGGCGCGAGAGTGCGCGGATCGATGGCTTCCGCCGGAGCGCTGCTGGCATAGAGACCATCGGGGACGCTGTCCCGGTCATGGGGCAGCAGCCAGAAGACACGGCGTCGGAAGGTCCCCGACGAGCGTGAAGGTCTCGCTTTGGGACCGAGCTGGGCATATCCGACCATGCGGCCGTCGCGGTAGTAGGCGGGCCGCCCCCGACGGCTGGGGAGTCTGTCGAGGCTTTGCCGGACGTAATCGAGGCCGGTGACGTCCTCGAGCCAGACGAGCTCTGTCTCGTGGCTGATCTCGTCGTCGTCGATCAGTGAACTCATGCCTTCACCTCATCGGCGAGCAATCCGATGCCCGGGTAGTATTTGCGCGAGTTGGACAGGATCATCTCCTTGGGTGAGGCAAGTCCAGCCAGTTCACGCGCCCGTTGAGCGAAGGCCCGGGACGAGATGGCCGTCGCTCCTTCATGCTCGCACCAAGTTCTGTAGGCCGCGTACAAACTGGCTTGTTCGACCCGGTGATCGGGCCCGATGACGCAGCACTCGTCGAAGAACCTCCCTGCGTGGTCTTCAGTCTCGGCGTATGCCGTGGTCGCGATGCGGACTCGTTCAGGACCGGTCAGGTCTCTGTCACCACCAAGGTAGCGGCGAGCACCGTCGATGAGCCAGCCCAGGATGCCGGGACCTTCCTCAGTGACCAGGATGTCGGCCAAATTATCGATTTTCCGGTCGTCGGCGACCACACGCTCGAAGGGGATCAGCCGCATACGGCGCCAGAACGCAAAGCCGCCCGTGCCGACTTCAGGCCGGTGATTACCCAAAAGCCAGAGTTTGTGTGTGGGTTCGAAGCTGAAGAAGTCCTGCCGCATGCGGCGTGCCTTGATCCGGTCGCCGCCGGTCAGGAGTTTGACGCGGGCCTCGTCGAACCTGTCGCCCGGCTTCACCTCGGAGCAGACGATGACCCGCCTGCCGTGCAACTCGGCGAGATCCGTGGGATGGCCTTCGTAGGGGCGTGCCATGAGAAATCCGGGCGGGGCCGCGTCGGCGTAGTCGCCGAGCAGCTTCATGAGCACATCGAGCAAGACGGACTTACCGTTTTTGCCCGCCCCGAACAAGAAGGGCATGACCTGACCACCGACGTCACCAGTGACGGAATAGCCCAGCAGCAGCTGAAGGAAGCGAACCATCTCCTGGCCCTCGTCGTCATCACCGAAGGTGTCGGCCAGGAACCGTTGCCAGCGAGGGGTTGGTACCTGCTGGGGGCCTACCGTCGTGGAACGGGAGTGGAAGTCCTTGTTCGGATCAGGTCGCTTCATGGCGCCGGTGCGCAGATCGACGATGCCAACGGGCGTGCACAAGGCGTAGGGGTCGGCGTCCAGAAGCGCGGCGTTCAACACCATGCCAGGAGCGGATTTGGCCTGGGTGAGCATGGCGTTGATGCCGGAGGTGGACAGAGCCCGGCGGCGGTGCTGTTGGAGCGCTTGAGTGGTGTGGAGACCTCGGGGATCGGTGACCGCGATGTTCTCGGCGAGGTCGCCCGCAGCCCACAGGACGGTGTCGTCCTCGTCGGTCTGCCAACGGGTTCCGTCCCACCGATACCAGCCCAGACCAGGTACGTGCTGATAATCACCGGCATAGAGCTTGACGAAGAGCTTGGCCATTCCTCGATCGGTGAGTGTGTCCGGCAGCAGACCGCTCGCGGTCGCCTGGTCGGCGATGGGCTTGTGGTCGACCGCCGACAAGGTGGCCAGGGAAGTCGGTTTCTGGGCGAGGATCTGGGCGGCGACTGCCTGGGGATCGAAGCCGAACAGGGCGTCTCCGTTGCCGGGGACCGTCACGAGCGCCTCCCCAGGTAGAGAGGACGCTGAGCTCCGGCGGACAGACCGATGCGAATGATCCCTTCCGCGCGGCGCTCCTGACCTGGCCGCACGGCAGCTGCCACGTCGCGCAGTGCCTGCTCGGCCTCGCTCCAGGACAGGTTCCCCCCGGCCACCAGTCCGCCGATCGTGTAGGCGGCGCGGTTGAGCGCGTTCGAGAAACCGGCGCCTTCACTGACCCTGCCACACGCGGCTACGTCGTCCAGCACCGATCTGAGTAGCCCCCGCAGACTGGAGCGCCCTCCGCCGGCGGCCATGACGGCCTGTTGGGCACGGGGAGGCGCGGAGCGCGGCACGGTGATCGATCGAGGAGTGCCCACATGGCCGGTGCGCTCCAGTTCCTGGGCGAGCCAGGCAGGGAGGGGGGCAGGATCGCGGGCGCCGTCAAGCGGAGTGTAGACGCCCGCGCGGGTGCTGGTACCAGGTGCAACGATGTAGCCCCCGTGGGCGCGGATGTCGACTTGCCAGGCCAGGGCGCGCCCTCCGCTGGAGCCGACGGAGCACAGCCAGCGACGGGTGTCGGCGATTCGGTACCAGATGTGGAGACCCCCGGAAGGCGTACGCACGCGAAGGGTGCCCACGTCGTCGGCCGGAGTCGGTTGGTTGCGCAGGGCCGCCAGGACAGCGAGCGTGTGGAAGCCGTTTCGCAAGCCGGTGAGATTGACCCGGTCGCCGATCTGGATACCGGGTAGCAGCCTGTCCCGGGCCGGGGGCTGCGCAGGGTGGGCGTCTACGTCGATGACCACCAGGCGGGCGGGGCCACAGGCCACTCCGACACCGAGTTCGGGATAGGTGCCCCACCAGTTGTCGATGCGCCGGAGATCCAGGGTGGCGGCGTGGAAGCCGTGGCACCAAAGGCCTGCAGTCAGGCAGGCACAGCGTGCCACTGTGTGTCCCGGGGGGCGGCAGGCGGCGCAGTTGGCAGCCGGCGTCTTGCGTCCGGAGGCGAGTGGATGGACGGGCCAGCCTTGGTGGGCGCACCATCTGGCGATCGTCAACGGATGTCGAGCGACGACTGAGGACCGCGCGGACTCCTGCCTTGAGTCGCTCTGGGGAAAAGGCAGCTCAGCAGGCATGTAATCCCTCTATCAGCGACCGAAGCGACTCAACGACGGACGCAGATTAGCGAAATCGGGGTGAAGCGGCTCGGGTCGGATACGATCGTGCAGCCACACCGATAATGTGATCGACAGGCCGACTATTCAGCTACTGAGATCGGCGACAGTGACCGAGAGCGTTCGGTAATCACCTCCGCAGCCAGGTAAAACGTCCCAGGTCAGGGCCTGTGCCCTGGGGCAACAGCGACCGAAGCGACTGAAGCTCTCTATATATGAACGCGTACACACACAAGCAACCTCTTCATATACAGAAAGATCCGGTCGCTTCAGTCGCTGCCAGAAGACCCACCTCCCTTGTGACCTGCGGTTTCCTTCTCGCAGGACCAGCGACCGGGCGATCCGCCCGGCCGTCGGCCTTCGGTCGCTGCCGGATGTCCGTGCCACGCGCTGACAGCGACTGAAGCCTGTCGGCCCCTGGTATTACGTAACCGCATGGATGACGAAGACCACCCCATAGGGTCAAGGTCGAGCGTTTGTACCAGCATTGGCGCATGGCATCTGCTTTTCCTGCAGCGCGGGACGAGCGCCGGGGCACTCTGCTGGACGGCTGACTGACGCCTCTGCTCAGGACACTGGTCCACTGGTCAGGGCTTCTGACACGATCTCAACGATCCTCAGCCGGGGCAAGGATCGACCCCCGAACGGTCTCTGCGGAAGAGCCAGGGCTTGCCGCCGCCTTTCAACGTCGGCCTGGCGCCGGTCGTTTGCACCGACCGGGCTGGCGACACGCGTCGCCGGGTGGGTCAGCTGGCTAGCCCCGTTCCGCCCCAGAGCCCGCTGCGCAGGCAGCCGTGGCCGGAAGCCACTCGCTCGGCCGGCCAATCACCACGATGTGCTGCGACCGCGCGCTCGCTGGCCACATGAATTGCCCTTCGCCCCACATGAAGGCGGTGCGACACTGGGTAAAGATCAGCAGGTGGATCAGGGACCGTTCCCGTTCCCGTTCCCGCCCCGTCCGGACGCCCCGAGCTGGTCCAACGCGTTCACTGCGTTCCGAGCCCCAAGTAGTCGAGTCCTGTACAAGAGGAGATGGTTGCGTGACTTTCGTGGAGCTGAGCGAGCCAGAGCAATGGCTCGTTGAATTCCTCCGCCGTGAGTCGCAGGCATACACCCAACTCCCCCGCTTATCAGATTCTCGGTATTCATGTACGGCCGAATTGTTTCTGGACTGCGGACGGTTCTTCACTCCTGCCTCGGCGGGGCAAGCTCCGCGAGGTTCCCGTGTCGGGGGCGCCCCCAGGAATGCACCAGCGACCGGGGCCTCCGCCCCGGGACTGCTCTATGTCGAGGGGTGGGCCTGGGGCGCCAGGCGTCCAGTGATCCGCTCCTGGAGCGCAACCTCCGACGGTCTCGCGCAGGAGGTGACGTGCCTCCGGGAGGCATACGCCTACCTCGGTCTCCCGCTGAGAGCCGAGGCCATGGTGACGCTTGCGGTGCAGCAGAACGTGCCTTTGCTGCACGGAGATGGGATGCTCACCGCTACGGCATTGCAGTGGCTGCGAAACGGCGTGCCGGAAGGGGTACTGGCGGATGCCGGTCGTCCTGTGCCAGGCGGCGCCAATGCTCTCTGCGGCTGAGGTCTCCGGCCCTCGCTCGCCAAATCGTCGACCAGGTTATGCCCCGTTTCCTGTCCCTTGCCCAGCACAGGTTTTTTCGGGCCAACATCCCAATCCTTGCGGGAAGCCACCCGGTTCCCTTTCATTCAACGTTCCCCCACGAGGAACATGAGTTCGGGAAGCCCAAAGGGTGACACCTGACACGACGAGGTCGTTGACAGAATTGTCCACGTTTCTTCTATAGAAGCCGCGTATGTTGGGCAATACCTTTCCTCCTGCTTGTGGGAGCTTCTATGTTCGGCATCCACCCACAATCGTGGTGCGCTGAGCTGTGTTTGACGCATGCGCGTGCCGGCGCAGCGCAAGGCCATGAGGTACCAGTCGTGCCGAGTCCGACGGATGCCCCCGCAGGCTCCCGGACTTCTGCTTCCTTGCGAAAGAGCTCGTACCGCCATGCGGCCGGTGTGCCGAACCGCGGGTCAGGTTTAACGCCGGATACCCGGAGAGGAGGAGACAGATGACGCCTTTCCCTCCACGCGGAGAGACGGAGCAGGCAGCCATTCTCCTGAGCGACGAGACGTTGCCCACCCGAATCACTTTCAGCTTTCCACGTACGCCGGTGGAGCCTGGTGCGACACCTGCGGCCATGGACCTCATTCAAGTCGGCGAGGTCCGGCGGATCTGCGGCGCAAAGCTGCGGGGTTGGGGGCTCCAGCGCTACATCGACCCCGCTCTGTTGCTTCTGAGTGAACTGGTCACCAACGCGATCCAGCATGGGTGCGGGCACACCATTGGTGTGCGTCTTTCCTGCTGCGCCGGTGAGGTGAGGATCCAGGCCTGGGGTGGGCCCGTCACCGCGCTGACGGCCCGCGCACCCGACTCTCTCGACGAGCACGGCCGTGGCTTGTTGCTCGTAGACAGCATCGCGGACGCCTGGGGCGTCAACGATGCCGGATGGGTCTGGTGCAGCATCATGACCAATCCCACGCTGAACTGAGGGAGACCCAGCAACTACTGACGGCCCGTCAGAACATTCCTTTTGCCTTCATTGACCGCTTGCATGTCCCCGGCAGGGTTGTCGCGGTGCAACCTGCACGGGATGTCACCTGTTCAGATCACCCGTTCGTCACGCTAAAGGGACAGCATGCTCATTGATGCATATACCCCTTCAGGACGGATAGGTGAGCAAGACAGATGAACAGGAAACTCACCAAACGACTACTGATGGTTGTGCTCACACTCGCGGTCGGGGGCGTGGTGGAAGACGCCCTGGTGGGCGCCCCGCAGGCCATGGTGGCGGCTCCGGATGGCTTCACGTGTAACGGGCAGATCTTCCAGCTGGCCGGGTCCACCACTGCGGTCAGTCTCTACCAAGGCACAGAAAGACCAGGCTTCATCGCCTTCTCGAAGCTCGGGCCGACCGGCCCCGCCTACAACGCGGGCGGCGTAGATCCCAAGACCCGGTACATCTTCGCCATGAGCCAAAACAGTGATCACCTGTTACGGATCAACAAAGCCGGTTCACTCACCGATCTCGGTCCGATCGCCGGCCTGCCCGACAAGCCGAACTACCACAGTGGCGGTTTCGACTCACAGGGGAACTTCTACGTAGCCGGGGACAAAACTCCCTTGTACAAGATCGACGTAGGAAAGCGGAGAGTTGTTTCCAAGGCCCGCTTGAGCTCACGTTTGGGTCCCGGGATCGGCGACATCACGTATTCCGCCGGGTACTTCTGGGCCGCGACGGCGCACGGCAAGGTTCAACGTATCAATCCTTCCACCGGAAGGGTTTCGACCCTCTCCAGCCCGGTGTCGTCGTCGGCGAGTACAGGTCAGGGCGGCGCCTTCACCTATGGAAACAACGATCTGGGGTTCTTTGACCATGGGCACACTCTGTATCGCATCGCCGTGAAGAACCCGGGCAGTGCCGCCCCCACCCTCACGCTTCTGTCCTCACAAAGGGTGACCACACCCCACGCAGTTGACGCCGCAGCGTGTTTCGCTGCTTCTGCGGACCTGGGAGTGTCGAAGCGGAATCCAGCTGAGGTCAACGCCCACGGCACGGTGAGCTATGGCATCAGAGTGCTGAACAACGGCCCGGCCCCGTCGTCGGGTTGGACCGTCCAGGGCACCCTGCCCAAGGGACTGCGCAACCCTGCCGTCGCCGACCCGGGTTGCAAGATCGTCAATCGGCAACTCTCCTGCACGGGGGGGAAGCTGGCGGTCGGCGACGATGCCGTCATCACCGTGACGGGTATTGCCCCCCGGTCCCGCGCTGGAGGCGCGGGAGGCGTCAGACTGGACGGCATCGCCTCTGTCTGGGGCAACGACTTCGACCCGAGGCCCGAGAACGACACCACGGCCGCCGCCACCAGAGTGATCGCTGTACCACTGATCGACCCGTCCGTCGGCGCGGCCACCACCGCCGCGGTGAGCGCGATCTGCATGAGCATCGCGCGCCGCCTCCGGCGCGGAGGCAAGAATGTCAGATGACTCGCGCGTCCGTAGGTTCCTTAACACCGTGTCCTACGTGGTGAGGCGGACGAGTCGCTTGTAGCAGCAGATGGCGGCGGCGAGACCGAGAAAGGCCAGGTAGTTGCGGGGATTTC
>NZ_JBVJVZ010000020.1:0-7235 GCF_055603245.1 Streptomyces sp. NPDC037290
CCCAAGCAGCGCGCGTGAGGACGGGAACGCCCCCCCCCTGTTCATTTTTTGCCTCCCCCCCCCCCCCCCCCCCCCCCCCCCCCCCACCGCTGTGTCGCCGTCCGCTCGGAAAGCGCCGGCCGGGCAACGGGGCGGAGTCAGCGTCTCACCGGTCGAAGTGGACGAGATCTCCTACGGTCCATGCGCTGACGTCCTTGATCGCGACTCGGTACATGCCTCCCGTCTCCGGGATGCCGAGGCTGCCCTGCAGGATCCGAGCGAGGTGAAAGTGCAGATGCGTGGGCGCCTCGCCGCGATCGGGCCGGTTCCCTCGCGGACCGCGCGCAAAGACGTCCGAGAACGGGGCGAGACGGTCCGAGTCCTTCAGGACCTCCGCCACCCGCTCCCTCCACACGGCCTCCGGAGCGAGCCGGCCGGTGATGACGGCGCCGCCGACGACCACGGTCAGCGACATCTGATTGCTTCGCTCCGACTCCACCGCGGCGGAGATGGCGACGAGCAGCTCATCAGGGTTCGACATGACTGCACAGCTTATTCGGCCCACCTGTATCAGGAACCGCCCGTGGGGCTGAAGCAGTTGCGCGCTCGGCAGGAGGCGGCTTCCGCCAACCGGTGAGGCCCGATCGCGGCAGGCTTCTTCCTTCACCAGAAGGGTGAAACCTACTCCAGCACGAGTAGATTTTCGTTCCTGACATGGGTACGCTTCTTCTCGTAGACACGGTCGGAGAGACCCGCCAGACACGAACTGGCGGGTGGATGAATACGAAGTACGCAGGTCAGTGCGGCTCTCGAGTCTCGAAGCCAGAGTGTTCCCAGAACGGTGACGGGACTGAGAGCCGCACTGGGCGGCTCGCACGTCGAGGAGCTGCCAACAGCAGTACCGGTTCACTCAGTGGTTGGTTCGGAGAGGAACGGAGGAGCAGACGCCATCAGGATCGCCCGGCCCGAGAAGCACTCGGCCCGGGTACCGCAAGACCCCGGAATGGATGGTGGTCCCCGGTCAAGCAGCTGCGATCCCCCCGCACCCCCCTCTGCCGGGCTGGGTAGCGGAAACAGAAGGTCGGCACAGTAGTGGGCCGACGGATGGTGTTCAATTTCCTTCGGGGCCCTGGTGCCGTACGCACCAGGGCCCCTCGACGCGTTGCACAACGAGGTGACATGACATCGGACAACCCCCTGAATGATCGTCTGGACGACGACGACTACCCCGCGTACACGATGGGCCGGGCAGCCGAGATGCTCGGCGCCACCCCGGCCTTCCTCCGGGCGATCGGTGAGGCTCGTCTGATCACTCCGCTCCGCTCGGAGGGAGGACATCGGCGGTACTCCCGCTACCAGCTGCGGATCGCCGCGCGCGCCCGGGAGCTCGTCGACAAGGGGACTCCGATCGAGGCCGCGTGCCGCATCGTCATCCTCGAGGACCAGCTCGAGGAAGCGCAGCGCATCAACGCCGAGTACCGTCGTGCCGCCAGCGAGTCGGCGGGCCGAGCCGGCTCCGGCTCCGCCTGAAACACGCGGGCGCGTGTGGTTCCCCTTCCGCCCAGGTCAACAGGGTGAACTGAGGCAAGAGACGCGAGCTTCCCAAGCTTGGGGCTTCGGCCGCCGGATACGTGGTGGCCACCTGACCCGCGGTTCTGTAGCTTGCCCCCATGACCGACAGCCGAAGGGGCAATGCCGCGTAGGCGCCCGTCAGCCCTGCGGGGCGATCTCCCTATCCGCCCCTGGAGGCGGCGACGGTACCCGTTGATCGACCGCCTTTCAGGATCCTGCACAGCTGACCTGCGTCGGCTGGAGCGGACCCGCTTCTGGCCCGAAGCCACAGAAGAAGCGTTCTGGCACTGGCAGGCCTATGCCCATGGCCCCCTCAGACAACTTGTAGACCCCCTCACAGGTCCCGACTGTGGCATACCTGAATGCGGGTGTTACGGCGCCGGCTTCCGTCAGCACCTCGAAGCCGTGCTTCACGCACTGCCCAGGAAGAGCGCGCGTGAGTTGCGGGCCCTCGTGTGGGCCCTCGACAGGAAGATCCTCGCAAGGGCCAAGGTCATCCCGGCTGACAGCCTGGACATGCCATGGTGGCCAGGTCAGCTCTAGGACCATGGGCGGCCGTCCCCACGTCACCATCGCAGTGGGAAACTGTGTGGGCCCGCACGGAAGCCCAGCCCCAAGATCTTGAGGGGATGGTGCACGACCGAGCCGTCTGGTCGCCGATCTACGCGATCTCAGGAACGCTGGACAAGACGCTGCGCGAGATCTTCATACCCGACTACGGCCCGCAGCTCGAAGCCACACAGGGCAGGGAACCTGCCGTACCCGCCCCGAATGACCGCAGCTTCCCAAGCTGAGAGCACGAGTTCGTGGTCTCGACGGTACTCCGCTGCCTGGGCGTGACGGTCTTGCTCCGGGGTGAGCTCGTGAGCGGTGCGGGACTGCTCACCGCCGGGACGGCTGCGGGTGTGTCAGCCGTCAGGATCCCGACGCGCGGTGCGCATGCCCTCGAGCAGGGTGGCGAGATAGCGGTGGGCGGTCTGAACGCGGTCCGCGAGGGGGCCGCCGTGGACGCTGACGGCGTGGGCGATGCCGCACATGAGGGGGACGAGGTCGGTGGCGGCGAGGTCGGGGCGGACGGCTCCGGCGTCGCGGGCCCGCTCGAGGAGCGTGGTCCCGGTCGACTGGAGCGACTTCTTGAGTTCCGTGGTGCGCGGAAGGGCGTCCGTGGCCGTGGCGGCGACCGGGGGCAGGGCGGCGTCGGTGATCTGCGCTTCGACGATGCGGGACAGGAAGTCCTCCAGGGCACGCCCGTGGTCGGTGTCGGCCAGGGCGTGCCGGCCGTGTGCGGCGAGGGCTTCCAGACAGGGGGTGGCGACGGTCTCCAGGAGCGCCTCGGGAGTGGCGAAGTGCCGGTAGACCGTGCCGACGCCGAGTCCCGCCCGCCGTGCGACGTCGTTGAGCTGCAGTGCGGTGCCCTGGTCAACCAGGTCGCGGGCGACGGCGACGATCCGCTCCCAGTTGCGGGCGGCGTCCTTGCGCAGCGGTGTGGTCGTCATGGGGAAGAGTCCAGGTCGCTCATTCGAGGCAGGCGTGCCGTCCGATCATATGCGGGCCTTTCCGGGTGCCGCGCCCGCCGTGGGGGCGGGCCGAGCAGCCCGCCCCCGCGGGGCTGTCAGCACTGGTCTCGCTGCCCGCTGAGGAAGCCGGTGATGATCTCCAGCCAGCGGTGCGGCTGCTCCAGGAAGGGCAGGTGTCCGGTGGGGAGCTCGGCGGTCCGCGCCCCGGGGATGGCCGCGGCCAGGTCGTACTGCAGGGCGGCTGGTATCAGGGTGTCGGCGGTGGTGACGACGACCAGGGTCGGGGCGGTGATCGCGGCGAGGTCGTCGCGGACGTCGGCACGGCGGACCAGGTCGACCTGGGCGCCGGTACCGGGCGGGAGGGCGGCGGCGGTCTGCTCGGCGGCCGCGCGCACCTGGGCGGGAGTGAGGGAGTTCAGCAACGGCGCGCTCACGGCCAGCTGGGTCAGGTACTGGGCGAGCAGGAGGTGCGCTCCGGTGTCGTAGAGCTGCTGCCAGATCGCGGCGGCCAGCTCGGTGCGGGTGTCCACGCGGGCGAAGGTCGCGCTCAGGACGAGCGCGGTGACCCGCTGCGGGTGGCGGACGGCCACCCGGATCGCGACCGGGCCGCCGAGCGAGTATCCGCAGAGGGCGAAGGTGTCGAGCCCTTCGGCGTCCGCGGCGGCGACGAGCTGGTCCGCCATGAGGTCCAGCTGCAGGGGCGTGGGCGTGGCCGGGGTGTGTCCTGAGCCGGGGTAGTCGACCCCGACGACGGTGTGCTGCGCGGCGAGCCCTTCCATGATCGGCCCGTAGTTGGCGTCGATGCCGCCGCCGGCGCCATGGGCGAGGAGGAGGCCGGGGCCGGAGCCGTGAACGGTGCGGTCATAGGCGGTCGGGACTGCGTTGGTCATGTCGTGTCCTCGGTCGGGTGGGGGTGGGCGCGGCGGTGGTCCGGCGTGTTCCGGGGGCGGGCGCGAGGGGGCCGGCGCGGCCGTGTGACCGTTGGCCGGCCCCGTCGGTGTGACGGGCGTCGGGGGCGAGGGTTCACGCGTCCGTGCCGGCCGGCGTGGGTGCGTGGGCTTCGCTGAGCCGGCGCACGGCCTCGGCGAGGCGGCGGTCGGCCGCCGCGCGAAACGGGGTGACCGGGTGGCTCTGGGGGCCGATGACCAGGCCGGTCCGGCCGGTCAGCGCCTTGTCGGTGGCGGCGGCGATCGAGGGCCTGGCCGCCGCCGACGCCGGGCCGGAGGTGGAGCGCTCGAACTTGCGGCGTACCAGCGGCCACAGCAGCCGCAGCGGCGGGGAGACGATCTTCGGGTCGGTCAGGGTGCCGTTGGTCATCTCGGTGGCGGCGCCTCCGGGGTCGGCGGCGAAGACCGATATGCCCGTGCCGGCCAGCCGGGCGGCCAGGTCCAGGGTGTAGGTGAGGTTGGCGAGCTTGGCGCGGCCGTACCAGTGGAAGCCGTAGTAGCCGCCGGGCGGCTCGACGGCGTCGAACACCCGCTTGCCCACGCCGACCGCGCCCGAGGTCACGTTCACGATCCGGCTGGGTGCCCCGGCGGCGAGGGTGGGCAGCAGCAGTTCGGTCAGCAGGTAGGGCGAGAGGTGGTTGACGACGAAGGACGCCTCGACGCCGTCCAGGGTCCGGTGCCGCGGGAACATCGCTCCGACGTTGTTGACCAGCACCGTCAGCGGTTCCCCCGAGGCGGCGTGGTCGGCGGCGATCCGGTCGGCGAGCGCGCGCACCTGGTCGAGCGAGGAGAGGTCGGCGGACAGGAACCGGCCGGCGCCGTCCGGGCCCGCGGCGTTGATCCGCTCGACCGCTCCGGCTCCCCGTTCCGCGTCGCGCCCGACCACGGTGACCGCGAACCCGGCAGCGGCCAGACCCAGCGCCGTCTCCAGGCCGATGCCCCCTGTCCCCGCCGTGACCACAGCTGTCTTCGTCATGAGCTCCTCCACCCCGACAGGAAAACGGATAGTCCATCCGGTTGATCGAGACGCTAGCACACATCCGGATGACCTATCCGGTTAGGCGGCCCGGCCGTGAGCCCACGCGCGAGAACTCCGTAAGGCCGCAGGGCCAGTTGAGGCCGCTTCCTCAACCCCAGGTGTTCGGCCGCCTCGACAGCGCGGGCGAGTCCGCGAACCCCCGGGCCGCCTCGGCGCATGGTCCGGGCGCGGCACTCGCGGCCCTGCTCGACCGCGGGGGGTCGAAGACGGTGCCGGGCAGGCCGGAGGCGTCGTCCCCCTTGATGCCCGCCCGCCGCACGGCGTCGTCCGGTACGGCGCGCCGAGCGGCGCGATGCGCACGCCCGGGCCGAAGACGGTGGCTGTCGGCGTTCCCGGGAACACGGTGGCCGCCGCCCTGGACTCGCCCGGCGTCAGGGCCGTGGCACAGACATCCCCGGATCGGGCGCTCAACCGGCGTGGGGCGCAGGTGAGGTGGCGGGAGCCGGCACGGCCCCCGCTTCCTCCGCATCCGCCGCGCAGCCCACCGTTTCGTGGCCACGGAGTGAGCACCACCGCGGACACGTCAGCGGCACGGGCGGTTCACTCGCCCACCGCGGCAACCCCACAAGACCTGCATGGACGTGGCCTTGACCAGCGGAAGTCGGCGACCGCATGGTGAACGGACCCCCCTCCCAGCCGACCTGACATGCCGTCTGTCACGGCTGCTTTCCGTCACGTCGCCTTTCCGCACCGCCTGCAACCGCACGGAGGCTTGATGCACCGAAGCGAGATACCCTCCGGACACCTGGCGATCCACCACCGGCCGAGACGGCGGGTGCGGCGGACGGCAGCCGCCCTCACCGCGATGCTCACGGTCGCCGTCACCACCCTCACCGTCGGCCTGGCCACCGGGGCCCAGGCCGCCGCTCCCTCATCCGCCCCGCACGCGTCCGCCTCCGCGAGTACGACGGGCTTCGGCTGCGACCATCCCTCGCAAGCGGGACAAGCCCGCTGTTTCGGCATCCTGAAGGCCCACCGCACCGCCTCGGGGCGCCTGACACCCTTCACCTCCGGATCCCCGACCACGGTGGGGTACGTGCCGTCCGAGCTGCGTTCCGCCTACAAACTGGGCGGTACCTCGGGATCCGGGCGCACGGTGGCCATCGTCGACGCCATGGACGACCCGCACGCCGAGTCCGACCTGGCCGCTTACCGCAGGGCATACGGTCTGCCGTCGTGCACCACCGCCAACCACTGCTTCCGCAAGGTGAACCAGGCGGGCCGGGCAGCACCGCTGCCCTCCGGCGACCACGGCTGGGCCGAGGAGATCAGCCTCGACCTCGACATGGTCTCGGCGGCGTGCCCCGGCTGTCACATCCTCCTGGTCGAGGCGAAGTCGGCGAACGTCGCGGATCTCATGAGGGCCGAGGACACCGCCGCCACCACACCCGGCGTCGTCTCCGTCTCCAACAGCTGGGGTGGGTCCGAGGACAACACCATCACGTCGTTCGACTCGCACTTCAAGCACCCCGGCGTCGCGGTCACAGCGAGCTCGGGGGACTCCGGTTACGGCGTCTCCTGGCCGGCCTCCTCCCGGTACGTCACCGCCGTGGGCGGCACCTCGCTGTCCAGGGCGCCCAACGCGCGCGGCTGGACCGAGACGGCCTGGAGCGGCGCGGGTTCGGGCTGCTCGGCGTACGAGGCCAAGCCGTCCTGGCAGCACGACTCCGGATGCGGCAAGCGCGCCGTCGCCGACGTGGCCGCCGTCGCCGATCCCAACACCGGGGTGGCGGTCTACGACACGTACAACAGCTGCGGAGGCGGGTTGTTGTGCGACACCGAGCTTCAACTCGGTGTCGCGCAAGGTGCCGACGGATGGGTCGAAGTCGGTGGCACCAGCGTCTCGTCGCCGATCATCGCGAGCGTCTACGCCCTGGCCGGAAACACCTCTCAGGTCGTGGGCGGCTCATATCCGTACGGCCACAGGTCGGCGCTCTACGACGTCACCTCGGGCAGCAACGGCTCCTGCGGCGGCGGTTACCTGTGCACCGCGGGCCGGGGATACGACGGGCCGACCGGTCTCGGCACACCCCACGGCACCGGTGCCTTCTGACGGCGGCACTCTGCGACCCGCAGGGGGCCGGGGTGGGTGGGGGGGGAGGGAGCGGGAACCCCGTCTTCGCCGTTTCCCCCCCCCCCCCCGCCCCGCCACCCGGCAGAGCCTCCCTCAGTTCACCGCCC
>NZ_JBVJVZ010000020.1:7245-62905 GCF_055603245.1 Streptomyces sp. NPDC037290
ACACCTCCGGGTAGGGGCCCGGGCCGCGTCTCGTCGACTACCCGACCATTACGACCGGCCGCACGCGGGTCCTCCTCACCCCCGCCTCCCCCCCCCCCCCCCCCCCCCCCAAACCCCCCCCCCCCCCCCCCCCCCCCCCCCCCCCCGGGCCCCTGGCCTCGGCGTTTCCCCTCCGCCTGCCGTCACGGCCGTACGCGGCATCTGCCGCGGCTCAGCCGCCGGAGTGCCGTTTCCGTCCTTTTCCTCCTTTCCCGTCCGCGTGCTTGCCTGACCACTCGCCGCCCCTGTCGCCGCCGGGTACCGGCCCGGGTGACGTCCTGGCGGACAGGGGCACAGGCGATGACGGCGTGGCCGGGGTCCGGCCGGCGGGTGTCGATGCGATGCGCGGTGATGAGGGAGAGGCCGGAGACGCAGGCGCCGGGGCGCCGGAGTTCAGCGAGGCTCCGAGGGCCGTGGCCCCGGCGAACAGCGCGAGGCCGGCACCGGCGAGAACGGCTTTGGACGCCCGTTTGCGGCGACCGCTGGGGCGGGAGTGGGCGCCGGCGCGGTGCTCACCGGCGTGCGGGGCCTCAGGCGGTGGACCGGCCGGGGTGGGCATGAGGGTGGTGCGCTCGTGCTCGGCCGGTCGTGGTGTCCCGCTCCGCGCGGCGAGCCAGGCGGCCGCCTGCGCTGCGGTGGGCCGGTGGGCCGGGTCCTTCGCGAGCATGCGCAGCACGTAGTCGGAGAGCGGCCGCGGTATGCCGGGGCGCAGGCGGTCGGGCGCTGCCGGTGTGGCACTGACGTGCTGCTGGACCACGGCCAGTGACGTGGCTCCGCTGAACGGAGGCCGTCCGGCGAGCAGTTCGTACAGGACGCAGCCGAGGGAGTAGACGTCGGAGGCGGGCTGTGCGGGGCGGCCCAGCGCGCGTTCGGGAGCCAGGTAGTCGGCGGTGCCGATGATCTTTCCGGTGGCGGTCAGACCGCTCGCGGCCTCCTCGGCGAAGCGCGCGATGCCGAAGTCGGTGATCTTCACCGTGCGGTCGTTGGTCAGCATGACGTTGGCGGGTTTGACGTCCCGGTGGACCACTCCCTGCTGGTGTGCCGCGAAGAGGCCGGCGGCCGCCTGGGCCGTGACGGCTGCCGCCTCGGCCGGGGGCAGAGCGCCGCGCAGGGAGCGTTCCTGGGCCAGGTTCCAGCCGTCGACGAGTTCCATGACCAGGTGGGGCGGGTCATGGTGGGCACCGAAGTCGTACATGCCCACGACGTTGGGGTGGTTGAGCCGGGCCACGATCTGGGCCTCCAGACGGAATCGCTCGGCGTCTTCCGCCTCCTCGGCATGCAGCAGTTTGACGGCCACGGCCCGCCCGAGGAGGTGGTCGCAGCCCCGCCACACCTCGCCCATCGCGCCGCGTCCCAGCAGCTCCTGCAACTCGTAGCGGTCCGCCAGCAGACCCTGCACACCCACCCCGATCGTCGCGTTGCTCATGGTTCCCCCGGGCCCGGTGGTCGCGGTTCGCGGGCGTTCGGTCCCGGTCGCCCGGGCCGGCGCACACCCCCTCTCGGACCGGAAGCCTTCGTGGGGGCATGCGCAGGGGGCAGGCAGGCGACGGGGGATTCACCCGCCTGCCCCTGATCGCGCGGCCACCCGCCCGGAATTGGGGGTGAGCGGGTGCCACGGGGGCCCGGGTTCCTGGGACCCACTCCTACAGCGCACCGGAGTGCCGGGTCGTCACATCCCCGGGGCGCCCGCAGGCCCGGAGTGTCACAGGCGGACGAGAACAGTCGCGAGACCGACAACTCTGTGAAGGAATACGCGCAATAACGCTCCTCCATTCCGTCCGGAAATTCGCCCCGGCGTGTGAACATGCAGGTAAGTGATCTGCAACCGAGTCTGACAGTGGACCGGCCTCTTTATTGATCGCCAGGAAAGTGGTCCGACCTTGATACACAGCCCAGCCGGAAACGATCGCGTGCCGATCTACGACGACCTGATTCGCGAGCGGGGTGACGTCGTCGCGGAAGCCCAACGCGCCGCGGAAAACACGCAGTACCAGGCAGCGCAATTGCTGACCGGACGGGATGCGGGTCAGCAAACCCGTCACTGGGACGGCGGCACCCGCGCCGCCGCGGCCGGTCAGCCGCAGTGGCACGGGTCGCCACCGTAGGGGTTACTTGATGTGGACGAGGCCGTCGGTGGTGATGGTGGGGCGGCCGCTGGTGCCGACCACGACGATCTTGACGGTGTGCTTGGCGCTGCTGGACCAGGTCTTCGTCCAGAGCGCCTGCCGGTAGAGGGTGGTGGAGGACTTCAGGTCGACCGTGCCGGCCTTGACGCCGTCGACGTAGACGTACGCCTGGCCGGAGCTGGAGGCCCGGGAGACCACCCAGGCGGCCGAGCGGCCGGTGAAGGTCCAGGTGAGGCTCGCGCCCTTGGAGCCGCTGGAGTACGACGCCCCGCCCAGATAGCTGGTGCTGGAACGGGTGGTCCAGGTACCGGACTTCACCGCCGAGGTCTCCTGCAGGATCACCGGAGTATAGGGGGCTGAGACGGTGCGGTAGTTGCCGGCGTAGTCGTAGGCCCGCATCGACCAGGTGGCCGCGGTGCCGGACGCGGCCGTACGGCTAGAGCTGGTGGTGGTCGGGCCGAAGGTGGCCGTGGCCGGCGACAGCAGCTTCACGCTCTGCAGCGCCGCGTTGTCGGTGGCCTTCCAGCCGAGCGTGACCGGGACCGCGCTGGTGCTGACCGTGCCGGTGCGCAGCGAGAGGTTCGGCGTGGTGGTGAACGTCGGCGCGGTCGTCTCCGCCACCACGTTCACCGCGGCGCTCGTGGTGGCCTTGCCGGACTGGTGGACGGCGCGGACGGCGACGGTGTGGCTGCCGAGGGCCAGGGTGGTGCCGGCGGAGGTGGCGGTGCCGGGGACGGACGTCACGGCCTGGCCGTCGACCAGCAGCTCGAACTTGGAGATGAGCGAACCGGGCGTGCTGGTGGTCCAGTTCAGCGTGACCGCGCCCTTGGTGTAGTACGTCGAGCCGGACAGGCCCGCGCCGCCGACCGAGGCGACCTTCAGGCCCTGCACGGGTCCGGCCGCCCAGGCGCGGATGGTGGGCAGCTGGGCGTACAGCGAGTCGCCCGGGCACTGGGTGCTGTAGCCGTCGCGGTGGGCGGAGATCCGCTGGAACGTGTAGGCGGTGCCGGCGGTGAAGCTGGTGCCGAAGTAGTTCTGCTGCGCCGCACCGGCGTTGAGTTGCACCGTGCCGGCCGGGTCGCCGCCGTACTGGCCGAGCTTCCAGGCGGCCACCCGGGCGATGGAGGCCAGCGCGGCGTCGGAGGCGCTGGTGGAGCTGTACTCGCCGAGCACCGCGATGCCGGCGGACTCCCGGTTCCAGCCGTAGGTGTGGGCGCCGAGCACCGGCAGGCCGACGCCGCCCTTGCGGCCCTCGAAGACGGTGCCGCACTTGTCGACGAGGAAGTTGTAGCCGATGTCGTTCCAGCCGTTGACCTGCGTGTGGTACGCGTAGATGCCGCGCACGACGGAGGCCGAGTCGGCGCAGGAGTAGTCGTTGGCCCCGTCGGTGTGGTGGACGAAGACGGCCTTGACGTCGGCGTTGTACTCCGACGGGCCGGGGCTGAGCGACTCGTCGGCGCCCCAGTCGGCGCGCGAGGTGATCGGCGGCTCGGGCACGGTGGACGGGCGCGCGGACGGCGTGGTGACCGACGGGCTCGGGGACGCGCTCGTCGAATCCGAGGGGGTCGCCGAGCCGGTGGGCGTGGCCGTGGTGCCGGTGGGTGCGGGGGACGTGGAATCGGTGGACGTGGCCGCGGGGCCGCTCACCTCGGCGACGAACGCCGCCGGCTCGGTCGCCCTGGCCTCGGCGTCGGTCACCACGCCCGGGTCGACCAGGTTGACCTGGAGGCCCTTGGGCAGCGCGCCCGTGGTGCCGTCCTTGTGGACCACCTGGGCCTGGACGCCGTCGGAGGGACCGACCCACAGGGGCTCGGACGCGCCGCGCATCCCGGCCCTGGGCTCCTCCGGCGGGTCGACGTTCACTTCGAGGTCGTGCCAGGCGCTCCACGCACCGCTGTCCAGACTGCGGGTGCGCACCTGTGCCGTGCCGTCGAGCCGCTTGACGGCCCCCGTCCAGGAGACGCCCACCAGGGAGAACTGCTGCGTCTGCGTGCGCGGCAGCTCTCGCCTGCCGCCGGTGGTCGCCTTGAGCGCGAGGTCGTAGACCTTCACGGGCCGCTTGGCCCGTCCCGCCCCGCCGGGGCCCCCGGAGGGGCTGGCGACCGCGTACGTCACCAGGCCGCCGCCTCCCAGGACCACGGCACCGAGCGTCAGCCACGCCCGTCGTTTCAGGCTCAGCGGTCTGTACGCATGCGACGTACGACGACTCACGACGTATCCACCCATCAGAAGGCCGGCAAAGGCCGCGGAGAAAAGTCACGTGGGGCACACCCGTCACAGGAGTGGCCCACATCTACAGCGCGACCCAGCCGACGAACATCACGGGGAGCACAGGGCGCAGTGACGTAGATCACCGCACGGGCGGCGAGGGCCCGGCTTCTTCCCCATGTGCCTTCTTAACGGACCAGTAATGTCAACAGTTTCGTCACAGCCGAATTCACATTTCCGCCATGAACAACCCGCGTTCGTGCACCGTCTCCACGAACAACCGACGTCCGCCGACAGGAAGGACGACCATAAGGGCCCGTCCCGCCCCGATATCGCGGAGGCAGGCCTCACTCAGCAATGTCAAGCGGTCACGGCCGGATTCCCCCGAGGTTGCTCGGCACACGGAAACAATGGTTCCATCTCGCCCGGTCGAGAAAGGAAGGCACTGCTCCACATCGTGACAGGCCGTCACCGCGCCTTTTGAGACCGACGACCCGGGCGCGGCGAGGGCAAGAGACCGAGAACGGCAACCGCCCTCACGGAACGGGTGGTGTGCGCCGGTCAGAAGGGAGCAACGTGAGTTGCTCGCACGCCGCAGGATGCCCCCTCTTCCCCTTGCTCAGGGCGAGCTTGCAAGGCTGGCGCGACTACTACTGCGACAGCGAGGACCAGTGGGCCGGCTGTGCGCGCTACCAGGTGTCGCTCACCGGCGAACGGGTGCCGATCAGCCTGCTGCCCAACGGAGCCCGCGCGCGGCACCTTGAAGACGCGACCACCGACGCGGACCCGTACGGTGCCGCCCACCCGGAGCAGGGGCCCCCGCAGGCCCCGCCACCGCAGCACGATCCGTGGCCGCCGGAGAACGCGCCCCGGTCGCAGTCGGCACCGGCTCGGCCGCCAGAGCCGTCGGAACCTGTGACCGCGGCACCAGAGGCCATGGCTCAGTCCGGGGCGGCCTCCCCGACGATACCGGTCTCGCATTACCGGCCGTCATCAGCACCGCCCTTCCCCGAGCCTTTGGACCGCTCGTCCCGGCGCGCGGGGCGAGGGCGCGGCTCGAAGCGCGGCTGGTGGGCTCGATTCACCGAGTGGATGGGAGGCCCCGCATGAGCGGCTACTGGCCCTGGTGGGCCGGCGCTGCCGGACTCGCCCTGATCACCGTCAACTACGCCCTCGCCACGGACCGGTCCTTCGGGGTGTCGTCCGCGTGGGACCGCGTGCTGCACTGGCGCAGGGAGCGCCGTCTGGAGCGGATGGACGAGGAGTTCACCGACGAGCGCGCGCTCGCCGACGCTCTCGCCGCGGCTACGGCGGAGCACTTCGGCACCGGCCCCGCCGCGCCCACCGTGCCGCCGGTCCCGCACGGGACGCCACGACCGCTGGAGACGGACGCCGAACCGACGGTGCGTGAGGAAACGCCGGTCCCGAGCCCGGGTCCCGCCCCGCTGGTCACCCAGGCCGCTCTGTTGGTGTCAATCTTCTTCGGCGGACTGATCGCCGCTCTCACCTCCGGGCGGTTCCACCTCCGCTTCGACATGGGCCCGGGATTCCGGACCGTGGTCACCGCGAATCCGACGACCATGACCGTCCTGCTGTTCGTCGGAGGCGTGCTGGTCGGCTTCGGCACCCGGCTGGCCGGTGGGTGCAGCTCCGGCCACGGACTCAACGGCTGCGGCCGGCTGCGCCCGGCCAGTCTCGTCGCGACCGCCGTGTTCTTCGGCACCGCCACCGGGGTGTCGTTCCTGCTGTGGAAGGTGATCTGATGCGTACTCGGGGCGCGATTCTGCTGGCCGACATCATCACCGGACTGACGCTCGGCTACACCGTCTCCAACATCGGCTTCGCCGACTACACCGAGCTGAACCGCATGTTCACCTTCCAGGACCTGCGCATGCTCCTCTCCTTCGCCGGCGCCGTCGTGATCATCGTGTGCGCGTTCGCCCTGCTGCGGGTCCGCCGCAGCCCGGGGCGCATCCACGCCGGCGTGATCCCCGGCGCGGTGCTGTTCGGCACGGGCTGGGCGATCTCCGGGGGGTGCCCGGCCATCCCGATCGTCCAGGTCGCCGGCGGGTACCTGCCCGCCCTGGTCACCATCGTCGGCATCACGGTCGGTATCCGGCTGTCCCGCTGGGCCAACGCCCGCTACTTCCACCTCGACCGCGGCTCCTGCGGCCTGTGACCACCGCCACCGGTGATTTCTCGGCGGTGACGCTGACATACCGACAACCACATGATCCCGGACAGCGGGACGGGCACCGTCGAGGACTGCCGCCCGAGCGCCTGCCGTTGGCCGGGCTGCGGGCAGCGGTCAGTCGGCTCTCCGTCGTTCCCTGAAACGGGCGGCGGCCGCGGCGAGGTCCACGATCGGGGCGGGGTAGTCCAGGCCCGTGCGGTCGGCTGCGTCGAGGTGGGGGACGCGGTGGACCGCGGTGGCGTCGAGGTGGCGGAGCTCGGGGAGCCAGCGTCGTACGTACTCCCCGCCGGGGTCGTACCGCCGTGCCTGGACGAGTGGGTTGAGAAGCCGGTTCGGGCGGGTGTCCGTGCCGGTCCCGGCGACCCACTGCCAGTTGAGCTGGTTGTTCGCCACATCGCCGTCGACGAGGAGGTCCAGGAAGTGGCGGGCTCCCCTCCGCCAGTCCACGTACAGCGTCTTGGTGAGGAAGCTCGCCGCGAGCAGGCGGGCCCGGCCCGGCATCCAGCCCTCGTGGCGGAGCTGCCGCAGGGCGGCGTCGACGACGGGGTAGCCCGTGCGGCCGTCCTGCCAGGCTTCGAACTCCTGCGCCGCGTGACGCCAGCGGTCGTGCCGGGGACGGTAGTCGTGGCCGGCCGCGTCGGGGCGGGCCGCCAGGACCTGGTGGTGGAAGTCCCGCCAGGCGAGCTGGCGGACGAAGGCACGTGCACCGGGTTCGTCCCGGGCGCGCACCCGGTGCAGCAGTTCGGTGGGTGAGAGGCAGCCGAAGTGCAGGTAGGGGGAGAGCCGGGAGGTCGCGTCGGCGGCCAGGTCGTCGTGCCGGACGTCGTATGCGGACAGCGGGCCCGCCAGCCATGACCGCAGCCTGCGGCGGGCCTCGGACTCCCCGCCGGCGGGCAGGACCGGCGACGTGGAGCCCGGCGCGAGGGACTCCGCGCGGGGAAGGCCTGCCGAGCCCACGTCCGGCAGCCGTACGGCGTCCGGTGCCGGCAGGACCCCGCGCACGGAGAAGCTCTCCCATCGGCGGAAGTACGGCGTGAAGACGGCGAAGTGGTCCCTGTCCTTGCCCGCGGGTGTCAGCGCCCCCGGCGGGACGACCGTCAACGATGCTTCGTGGACACGTAGTTCGCGTCGGTCGCCGGCCAGCTCCACGCGCAGCCGGTCCTCGCGCCGTGCCGCGTAGCGGCTCACCCCGCCCGCGATGTGCACCACGGCCGCCCCGGTCTCCGCCGCCACCCGGCAGGTCTGCTCGACCACGTCCCCGACGCGCACCACCAGCCGGCCGCCCCGAGCCCGCAGGGCCGCGTCGAGGTCGGCCAGGCTGCCGGCGAGGAACGCCGCGCGGTTGGGTACGGCGAAGCCGGTGCGGCGGATGCCGGTGTCGACGACGAAGAGCGGGACCACGCGTTCCGCGTCCTTCAGCGCGGCCTTGAGGACCGGGTTGTCGTGCACCCGCAGGTCGGCGGTGAACAGGGCGACCGAGACGCGCACGGTTCCTCGAGCCCCCTCAGCGGCACGCCGGTGCACAGGAAACGCCATGGCCCTCATGACCTCCCGGGGCGTGCTCTGCCGCTGTTCCTCCGGTCCCATGCTTGGGGCCGAGGACGAGCACCGCAACCTCGCCGCTCCCGGCCGGACGTCCTCATGGCCGAGGACGGGCCGCGCGCGGCCGGCTTCCGCCCACCGCGCGCTTTCCCATCGTCCTGTGGGTTACGCGCCGATCGGGTTCACGTAGGTGCCCGGCCGGGTGGCGCCGTCCTGCTTGAGGACCTGGCCGCCGAACGGCCACTTCAGGGTGAAGTGCGTCGTCTCGTTCGGCGGGGTGACCAGGAACTTCGCCGGGACGAACTTCTCCTTCTGCGGCGTGGACCCGGCCACGGGGAGCAGAGTGATGCTGAAGTCCACCGTCTCCCCCTTCCCGAGGGCGATCTTCTCGGGCTTCTTGGAGGAGCGCGCCAGCGACCAGGTGCCGTCGGTCTTCTGGGCGCCGACCATGTCGACACCGGCGAAGCCGGACAGGGTGCAGGTGTGGTTGCTCCGGTTGGTGAACCAGACGTACGCCTCGGTCTGCTTCCCGGTCTTCCCCATTTCCGGCTTCGCGTCGTCCCCCGTGGCGAAGCCGGCCTTCAGGTCGGCGGTGTGGCAGCGGGCCGGGGCGGCCTTGGCGGTGGCGGCCGAGGCCGGGACGGCGGCGGCGGCCGTGCCGGCGACGACGATCACTGCGAGGCCCACGGCGGTCAGCTTGCTCTTCATGAAGTTTCGTTTCCCCTCGAATACGAATCGGCGCGCGAGGTCAGTGCGCGCCTACGCACCCGAGGACGTGCAATGCCCGGGAGACGGTTCCGGGTGCCCCGCGCACGGCTTGACGGGCCGCGCCGGCGACCGTGTCACCGGCACTTGTGCGGACGGCACTTGGGGCGGGGCGCCGGAAGGCCCGGCCTGGGGGTGGCCGTGCGGGGCGTGCGCCTGCCGGGCCTGCCGGCGTGCTTGGTGGGGGCCGGCGTGGGAGAGGCGGAGGGGAGGCCGGGCTCGTCGGCGCCGGTGCCGAGGGACGCGGGAGCGGGGAAGGGCAGGTCGGGCAGGCCGGCCAGGGCGTCGTGCATGTACCCGGTCCAGATCTCGGTCGGGATGTCGCCGCCGAACACCTTCTGCAGACCGCCGACGCCCGCCAGGGACTGGAGCTGTGGGTGGGCCGGGTCCTCCTTGAAGAGGACGACGGAGGTGGCCAGTTGGCGGGTGTAGCCGATGAACCAGGCCGACCGGTAGTCGTCGGTGGTCCCGGTCTTGCCCGCCGCGCTCCGGCCGAGGGCCTGGGCCCTGGTGCCGGTGCCCCGGGTGATGACGCCGCGCAGGACGTCGGTCACGTTGTCGGCGACCGCCGCCGGCAGGGCACGTACCGGGGCGGGGGCGGTGAAGCCGGGCAGTACCGCCCCGTCGTGGGTCACCCTGGTCACCGAGTACGGCGTGACCTGCATCCCGGACGCGGCGAACGTCGCGTAGGCGCCCGCCATGCGGATGGCGCTCGGGGTCGAGGTGCCGATGTAGAAGCCGGCGCTGGGTGCGGCGAGGCTCTCGGGGCGCAGGCCCAGCGCCTTCGCCGTCCGGGCCACGTCGGTGTGGCCGACGTCCTCGCCCAGCTGCACGTACGGCGTGTTGACCGACTGCTCCATCGCCGTGCGCAGCGAGATGTAGCCCCAGCGGTGTGTGGTGTCGTTGTGCTGGTGGAGGAGACCGGTGGGGTCCTTGTCGTCGGTGACGTACCGGCCCTGCCGGTCCTTGATCCGGATGCCGTCGTCGCCGTCGAACCTGCTGGCCGGGGTGACCGGCGCCGGGGGCGTCCCGGGCTTCAGGACGGCCCCGTACCGGAGCGCGGAGGCGAGGACGACGGGTTTGAAGGTCGAGCCCACGGGGACGCCGGCGGTGTCGGCGTTGTCCGAGAAGTGGGCGTGCTCGTAGCCGGGACCGCCGTAGACGGCCAGGATCCGGCCGGTGGCCGGGTCCACCGAGGCGGCGCCGGTCTGGACGTCCCGGTCGGCCGTCCGGTGGGCGGGGTCGAGGCGCTGCGCGCGCACCCGCGCCACGGCTCTGGCCAGTTGCGCCGTCCTCGTGCGGTCGAAGGTGGTGTGGATCTGGTAGCCGCCCCGGCTCAGGCTGCTGTCGGTGACGCCGGGGTCGTGCTGCTGGACGTACGACCGGGCCAGCTGGACCAGATAGCCGGCCTGCCCGGCGAGACCTGAGCCCGGGGTCCACTTCCTGGGTACGGGGAACCCGGCCGCCGCGTACCGGGCGCGCTGCTGCTGGGTCAGCCTGCCGGTCGTCACCATGCGGTCGAGCACCCAGGACCAGCGGGTCCGCGCCTGTGCCCGCGCCGCGGGGTCGGAGTCGGCGTGCTGGAAGAGGCTCGGCTCGTTGACCGCGGCCGCGAGGAAGGCGCCCTGGCTCACGCTCAGCTTCGCGGCGGGGAGGCCGTAGTACACGCGGGCGGCGGCCTGGATGCCGTTCGCCTGCCGGCCGAAGAAGCAGGTGTTCAGATAGCCCTGGAGGATCTGCTGCTTGCTCATGCTCGCGCCGATCTTCGCGGAGATCAGCAGCTCCTTGATCTTGCGCGAGAGCGTCTGCGACTGGTCCAGGTAGGTGTTCTTGACGAACTGCTGGGTGATCGTCGAACCGGACTGGACGGAGCCCCCCTCGGCCATGTGCACGACGGCGCGCGCGATGCCCTGCGGGTCGATGCCCGGGTCGGAGTAGAAGGAGGCGTTCTCGGCGGCGATGAAGTCGTCCTGCACGCCCACCGGGACCTGCGCCAGGGAGACGTTCTCCCGGTTGACACTGCCGTCGGTCGCCAGGACCGTGCCGTCGGACCAGTAGTAGACGTTGTTCTGGAGCAGGATCGAGGGGTTGGGGTCGGGGATGGTGATCGTGGCGTAGGCGTACCCGACGGCCGCGGTCACCGCGCCGGCGCAGAGCAGGAACGAGGCCAGCACCTGACGCCACGAGGGCAGCCAGCGGCGCGCGCCCGCCCGGCCCGCTCTCGGATAGTCGATCCAGCGTCCGCGCGAGGCGGTGCGGCGCGCGCTGCGACGACCCGCCGCACGCCTGCCGGACGTGGTGCGCTGCGGCGGCCTGCGCCGGGTACCGCTCATGGGCTCGGTCACGCTCCTTTCAGTACCGGTGGGTGGTGTCGTGGCGTGCGGGTCCTGGAGGGGCCGTGTACGGCCAGGGCTGGGGGTGGGACTCGTACGGCCAGGGCCCCGGGGCGGTCGCGGACGGCTCCGGCTGCGCGACGCCTTCGCACGGTTCCGGTTCCGGCCGCGCGGGGGCCGCGGCGCGGTCCTCCCCGGACGGCTCCGCCCCCGCCGGGGCCCGCAGGCTGCCGTAGCGCTCCATGCGCTGCCAGCGCAGCCGGGTCCCGGACACGGCGGTGAAGACGGACTGGATCACCACCAGATACATGAGCTGCCGGTAGACGAACTGCTGCAAGGGCAGGGTCCAGAGCGGCCCGGGGCGTTCGCCGTCCAGGCGGAACGCGTACAGGCCCATGCCGAGTTGCAGGAGGAGGAAGGCCAGCCACAGGGCCGTGATCCGGACCGGGTCCAGGAAGACCAGGCCGTACAGGGCGAAGACGTCCACGGCCGGTGCGAGCAGGGGCAGCAGCACCTGGAAGAGGAGGAGGTAGACCAGGCCCCGGCGGCCCAGCTTTCCGGCGGCGCCGCGCTGGACCAGTGCGCCACGGTGCTTCCACATCGCCTGCAGGGTGCCGTAGCACCAGCGGTACCGCTGTCGCCACAGGGCGTTCAGGGACGCGGGCGCCTCGGTCCAGGCCACCGCGCCCTCCTCGTACACCACGCGCCAGCCGGCGCGGCACAGCGCCATGGTGAGGTCGGTGTCCTCGGCGAGGGTGACGTCGCTGACGCCGCCGAGGGCGAGCAGGGCCCGGCGGCGGAAGGCGCCGACCGCGCCGGGCACGGTCGGCATGCACTCGGCGAGGTCGAACAGGCGGCGGTCGAGGTTGAAGCCGACCACGTACTCGATGTGCTGCCAACGGCCCAGCAGACCACCGCGGTTGACGACCTTGGCGTTGCCCGAGACGGCGCCCACGCGGGGGTCGGCGAAGGGCTGCACGATCGTGCGGACGGCGTCGGGTTCGAAGACCGTGTCGCCGTCGACCATCACCACCAGGTCGTACCCCGCGGCGGCGAGGCCCGTGTTGAGCGCGGCGGGCTTGCCCGCGTTCTCCTGCCGGATCACCCGCACCCCCGGCAGCCCGAGCGACTCCACCAGGTCCGCGGTGCCGTCGGTGCTGCCGTCGTCCACCACGATGATCTCCACCGGATGGTCCGAGGCGAGCAGCGACCGCACGGCCGCCTCGATTCCGGCGCTCTCGTTGTACGCGGGGACGACGACGCTGACCGGTTCGGTCACCGGCGGCCCCCAGGACCTGCTCCGGCGGCCCGTCCGCAGCCGTCGGTGCCGGCGGGCCGCGACCAGCACGACCGCCGCGCGCAGCACACTGATCGCCCCGGCCGCGTACATCAGCACGCCCAGCAGCCGTACGACCCAGTCGCCGGTCTGCAGCGCCGCGACGAAAGCCATCCCCTGGAGGTGGTCGCCGGGGCCGGCGGACTGGACGGGCCCGGCCATGCCGACGGCGGCGCCGACCGTCGCGAACCGGAAGCCCTGCGCCCTGAGCCGGGGGATCAGGGTGTTCAGCGCGGCGACGGTCTGGGAGCGGTCACCTCCGCCGTCGTGCATCAGCAGGATCTGCCCGGCGTGCCCGTGCGGAGTCGCGTTCGCGACGATGCGGTCCGTGCCCGGACGCTGCCAGTCCTCGGCGTCCTGGGTGGAGAGCACCGTGACGTAGCCCGCCGCGTCGGCATGCCTGAGGACGGACCAGTCGGCGTCGTCCAGCGCGTCGTTCCTCGAGGAGTACGGCGGCCTCAGCAGCGCGGTGGTGACCCCTGCCGCGCCGGCCACCGCCAGCTGGGTCTCGCGCAGCTCCAGGGACCGCTGCCATGGAGCGAGACGGGACAGGTCGGGATGGGTGAAGGTGTGGATGCCGATCTGGTGGCCCTCGGCGACGATCCGGCGGACCAGTTCCGGGTGGGCCACGACCTCGGTTCCGACGACGAAGAAGGTCGCGTGCACATGGGTGCGGCGCAGCACGTCGAGGATGCGCGGCGTCCAGACGGGGTCGGGACCGTCGTCGAAGGTGAGGGCGATGGTGCCGGGCTTCGGCCGGGCGGTGTGCACGGCGGTGGCGGCGTCCGCGATCACGGGACCGCCGTGGGTCACCCGACCGGGCACCGCCGCACTGCGTCCGCGGGCACCGGTCACGTCGTCCGGGGTGATCCCGAACATGTGGTGGGTGTACCCCTGGAGCAGGAGGGCCGTCGCCAGGGTCACCGCGAGCACGCTCAGCAGCAGCCAGTGGGTGCGGGGCGTGATCCGGCTGGGACGGCTGCGGCGGCGGGCGGGAGCGGTACGGCGGCGATCGGTCACGTCAGGGCCTTGGGTCACTTCACGGGCTTGTGGGACGCCCCGAGGGCACGCCCGCGGGAGGAGCGGGCCGGGGTGACGGTGGCCATCGGGGCGGTGGCCCTGGTGGGCGCCGTGGTGGGCCCGGACGTGGCCGCGGGGGCGGTCGAGGCGACCGGCCGGCCGGCCGCGCCGGAGGTCGTCCGCCTCCCTGCCGGGCGGGAGTTCTCACGCCTCGCCGCGGCGCCGGCACTCCCCGTCGCGTGGCCGGTGCCGGGCGGGGAGTCGGGGGCGGTCACCCGGGGCGTGGCGGGACGGCCGGGGCCCGCCTGCGGGACGAACGGGGCGTTGATGCCGGGGCCGCCCAGCATGGTGCTGATCAGCAGGGCGACGTAGCCGCCGGCGGGGATCACCAGCAGCCGGGCGGCGCGCAGCACGAGGCGCTGGCGCCGCCCCGAGGAGTCCACGAAGACCGGCCGCACCTGCTCGTGCTCCGGCGTGCCCGGGTCGGGGACGGATTCCGGTAGCGGTACGAAAGGAATGGGCTGTGCGCCAGCCGCCGGGGCCGGCGCGGTGAGGGCGTCGCCGTGGGCGGCGCCCCACGTCCCCGGGTGGGGCTGCGTCCCCTGCGCGAGCGGCACCGGGTCCCAGGTCAGCGTGGCCGTGTCACCGCCGTGCCCGTCGTGGCCGTGGACCTCGCCGCCGTGTCCGTCGGGACCGTGGGCATGACCGTGGGCATACCCGTAGCCGGCACCGCCGTACGGATCCTCCCCGTACGCTCCGCCGTTTCCGTTCGTCCACTGCACGAGTCGTGTCCCCTCGTCCCGGCCGACCGGCACGGTCGTCCGCATGGACAGAGCGCGGCGGGCCGGAACTGTTACACCTCACGCACAACTCACGCCTCGGACAGCCACTTCACCACCGCGTCTCCGCACTCGGCCGTGTGCACGTAGAACGCCCTCAGTTCCCGGTGAGCCGCCGCGAAGGCGCCCCACGTCTCGGGCTCCGCGATCACGCCGCCGTAGCGCGGCAGCAGGTCGTCCCGGGCGGCGTCCCAGAGCGCTTCGAAGTCGGCCGTCGCGAGGAACCCGGCCACCTGGCGGGCCTGGGCCGCCGTCAGCACCAGGATCGGCGTCCTGTCCCGGCCGGCGCGGAGGACCGGCAGGCCGCCGAGCACCACCGGGATCCGGGGCCGGCTGCGGGCAGGGGGACACGGAGAAGCGCCGGCGTAGATGCGCTCCTGGTCCCGGCAGCGCCGGACGGTCTCCGCGTCGCCCTCGAAAAGCCGTTCCAGCCATGTCGCACTGTTGCGCAGTGCCGGGGGCGGCACCGCGCGCAGACGGAGGTACGCACTCATGCCGGAAGGAGCGCACGGGGGCGCCCGGGCGTCACCGGGGACGCCTGATGTGGGGTGACACTTCCGTGACGGCGGACGCTGAACGTCATGGGGGCCGCCGATGCGACCGGAGCGCGGCGGACGGCAGCACTCGCTATGGACCGGCGCGAACGAGGACGATCTTGGGCCAGGTACGGCAACCCCGACGCGCGCAGACGCGCGACGGGGAACTGGGCGCGGCGGTCGCACGGGCCCAGGACGGCGACGAGACCGCCTTCGCGGTCGCCTACCGGATCGTTCAGCCCGGTCTGCTCGGCTACCTGCGCGGCATCGTCGGCGACGACGCGGAGGACGTGGCGTCCGACGCGTGGCTGGAGATAGCCCGCGACTTCGGGCGCTTCAAGGGTGACGGCGCGGGATTTCGCGGCTGGACCGCGACCATCGCCCGGCACCGGGCACTGGACCATCTGCGCCGCCAGCGGGTGCGGCCCCGGGTGGGAGGGACCGAACAGGACGTACTGGACCTGCCCGCCCCGCACAGCACCCATGAACAGGCGCTGGAGTCCCTCTCCACCGAGCGGGCACTGGAGCTGGTCCGCGGGCTGCCCCGGGACCAGTCCGAGGCGGTGCTGCTGCGGGTCGTCGTCGGCCTGGACGGGCCCGCCGCCGCACGCGTCCTCGGCAAGCGCCCAGGAGCGGTGCGCACGGCCGCCCACCGGGGCCTGAAACGCCTCGCCGGCCAGTTGGGCGTCGGCGGCGAGGCCGAGGAGGGTGTGACGGATGGGGCTCACCGCGCGCTGGGGAAGTCGACATGAACGACGACGGCAGCGGGCCGGCCGAAGAGAATCTGTGGGACAGGAACGGAAGCGGACATGGGTGAGAGGCTGAGCGGCGGCGGAGTTCCGGGCCGTCGACATGGGCCTGACGGTGCCCTGCCCGAGCCCCGGAACGTACCTGACGCCGCCACCCTGGAAATGGTCCTGGCCGCCGCCATCCGCGCCGGCGACATCGACCCCCGGGCCGAGCAGCGGGCCGTGGCCGCCTTCCGGGCCTCCCGCGGCGAGGGCGCGCACCGGGCAGTGCGTACCCGGCGCCGGGACGACTGGCGGCCGGCCGGGGAGCGTCGTGTCCGG
The DNA here is from genome assembly GCF_055603245.1 of Streptomyces sp. NPDC037290. Lineage (NCBI taxonomy): Bacteria > Bacillati > Actinomycetota > Actinomycetes > Kitasatosporales > Streptomycetaceae > Streptomyces > Streptomyces sp. NPDC037290. Next base: position 23,254 of record NZ_JBVJVZ010000020.1, read on the forward strand.
CGCCCCCTGAAGATCACGTTCGGCGTGGTGTTCGCCAGCCTCACCCTGGGTGGGGTGGCCGTCGCGGCGATCGGTTCCGTCCGCTCCTCCGCGGAGGGCGGCGGCGACGGCCGGGGCGCCGCACACCCGTCGGCGTCGGCTGCGGACCGGCCGGGCGCCGCACCGTCGTCGGCTTCCTCCCGGGACTCCCGGCCGGCGGACCGACCGGCTCCCGCCCAGGACACCGAAGCCCACTGCCGCGCCTACGAGCATGTCCAGGGCCATGGCAAGGCGCTCGACGCGAAAGCCTGGCGGCAGCTCGTCGCGGCGGCGGGCGGCGAGGCCAAGGTCGCCGTGTACTGCTCCGCACAGCTGCCCCGGCCGACGGCCACACCGGGCGGACCGGCCGGTACGGGCAAGACCGGCGAAGGTGGCGAAGGCCCGGGCAACAACGGCACGTCCGGCAGGACCGGCGCCTCGGGAAACAAGACCGGCGGCACCGGCGACACCGCTGCGACCGGGAAGGGCCGGGCAGGCGGTGGCCAGGGGGGCGGGAAGCACGGGTAGCCCACGGCGTGGTTCAGGGCACGGCAGGGCGTGCCCTGCGCGGACGGTCGCCGGTGTGGGTCCCGGCTGTGGTCCTTCCACAGGATGCGGTCGACGTCGGACTGGTGGCGGACGCGGGCGGTGGTGTCGGCGCCGCGCCCGCCGCACCGGGCCTGGGCGGTCGGGATGGTGCTTGCGGGGACGCCGGCTACGGCGAGCGCCACCGTGACCGCGCCCTTGCCCGCGCGGGGCGGGCATGGGGTTCCCCTCGTCCCGTCGTGGTGGTCGGATCGGGTCACTCGGGTGCCTGCTACGGGGTCAGGACGACCTTTCCGGCGGCGGTGCCCGACTCGGCCAGGCGCAGGGCGTCGGCGACGCGGGTGAGGGGCAGCTGCGCGGCGATCTGGGCGGTGACCTCGCCTCGCTGGAGGGCGGCGAAGACCTGGGTGAGGTCGGCGCGGAGGCGGGCGCGGAAGCGGTTCCTGGCCAGGGCCCGGCCGGCCCAGACGTTGAAGAAGTACGCGCGGCGGCGGTTGGGCAGGGCGTTCCACAGCCACACCCGGCCGAGCAGCTTGAGGACGGGCCACTGCTTGGAGCCCTCGTCGTCCCGGGTCGAGGCGCTGCCGTAGGAGACGAGCGTGCCGCCGGGGGCGAGGAGGCGCCAGGAGTCGACGATGCCGCGGCCGCCGACGTGGTCGAAGACGGCGTCCACCCCCTGGGGGGCGAGTTCGCGGATCCGTGCGGCGACGTCGCCCGTGCGGTAGTCGACGGGGACGACTCCCCGTTCCCGCAGGGCGTCGTGGTGGCGCGCGGACGCCGTACCGATCACCCGCGCGCCCGCGGCCTGGGCGAGCTGGACCAGGACCGATCCGACGCCACCGTTCGCGCCGTGCACCACGACGGTGTGCCCCGTGCGGACGCGGGCCTTGCGGTGCAGCATCTGCCAGGCGGTGATGCCGTTGACGACGAGGGTCTCCGCCTCCGCCGCACCGATCCCGTAGGGCACCGGGACCACGTCCGCCGCGTCGACGACGACGTGGCTGGCCCAGCCGCCGACCTTGAGCAGCGCGGCGACCCGGGTGCCGGCCAGGTCCGGCTCGACGCCCTCGCCGGTCGCCAGCACCGTGCCCACGAGGTCGTAGCCGGGCACGAACGGGAACGGCGGCTGGTCGTAGTAGCGGCCTCGCCGCATCTGCTGCTCGGCGAAGGAGACGCCGGTCGCCTCCATGCGGATCACGACCTGGCCCGGACCCGCGGCGGGCACGGCTCCCTGCCGGATCTGAAGTCCTTCGGGCTCGACCTTGCCCGGCAGGACGACCTCGACGAGTCCTTCGGCGTTCACGGCGACCTCCACTGCGTTCCAGATGAGTTACTCAGCTTCGCGTTCGTTAGAAGTTATAACTGCACGGTTCGGAAGTGTCAATAACTTCAGTGATAACCTCTAACTATGGTGAACTCGGAAGCGAAGACCCCGCGTGAGCGCTACCGCGCCCAGGTGCGTACGGAGATCAAGCAACGCGCGTGGGAACAGATCGCCACGGCGGGCGCGTCCGCGCTCTCCCTCAACGCGATCGCCAAGCAGATGGGCATGAGCGGACCCGCGCTGTACCGGTACTTCGGCGGGCGCGACGAGCTGATCACCGAGCTCGTCAGGGACGCGTACCGCAGCCTCGCGGACACCTTCCGCCGAGCCTCGCAGGGCGGTGCCGACGTGGCCGCGCTGGCGCACGCCCTGCGGGCATGGGCCCTGCAGGACCCCCAGCGCTACTTCCTCGTCTACGGCACGCCCGTGCCCGGCTACGAAGCTCCGGACGACACGACCGCGATCTCGTCCGAGATCATGGCGACCCTGCTGGACGCCTGTGCCGCGCTGCCCCCGGACGGCCCGGCCACAGCGTTCGACGCGCACCTCGAGGACCACCGGGACTGGGCGGACGGCCATCCCGCCGCGCCCGCGGCCCTCCACCGGGCCCTGGCCTTCTGGACGCGGCTGCACGGCGTCCTGTCCCTGGAACTCGCCGGCCACTTCACCGGTATGGGAATCGACCCCGCGCAGCTCTTCGCCGCCGAACTGGACGACCTGGTGGGTGCGCCGGTGAACTGAGCACGGCACGCCCCACCCTGGTACTCACCCCCGGGCCACCGCCTCGACGAGCGGTTCGGGCAGGCCCAGCAGGCGCAGCGCCTCGGGCAGGGTCGCCGCCACGACGACCGTGGACACCGCTGCCTGCGCGGCGTCCCGGTACCGTGCCCGGGCGCCGGCGTGGTCGCCGCGTGCCTCGGCGGTCCGGCCGAGGCCGGCCAGCGTACGGACACGGTTGGCGGCCCCCTTCACCCCGTGCGGATCGAGGTGTTCCAGGGCCCGGGTGTAGAGGTCCTCCGCCGTGACCGGGTCCCGCTCCGCCAGGGCGATGTCACCGAGTCCGCGCAGCGCTGCCGCCAGACCGCCGGAACTGCCCGCGCGGCGGGCGAACTCGGCCGCCCGCGCGTAATCGGCCCGTGCCGCCCCCGGGTCGACGTCGACGCACAAGTCCCCCCGCCCGACCAGAAGGTCCGCACAGTCCTCCAGGGCCTCCAGCTCACCGGCGAGGGTGAGCGCCTCATCGGTGAGGGCGACCGCCGTCCGCCGCTCCCCCCGCGTGCGCGCGACGCCGGCGAGCGCGTCCAGCACCAGCGCCGCGCCCCAACGGTCGCCCAGCGCACGGAACTCCGTTGCCGCCGCGAGGAAGGCGCGCTCGGCCCCGGCGAGGTCGCCGTCGCCGAGCGCGCCGAAGCCGGTCACGTACTGCGCGACTGCCCCTGCCCACGGTTCGCCGCTGTCACGCTGGGCCGAGACGAGGGCGAACGCACCCGCCGTGTCCCCCTCGCTCGTCGCGTTGTGCGTCATCCACAGCAGCAGGGCGGCCGGGTGGCGTCCCGACCGGCCGTCCCGCCACACCGAGGTCAGCGCCCTGCCCGCCGCGGCCCGGTGCCGACGCCACACCTCCCGCCCGGCCGTGCCGGATGCGGCGATCAGTACACCGATCGCGTACTCCTCGCCCAGCCCGTCCGGGGGCGTGTCGCCCGTGGCACCGAGAACGGCGCGCGCCGCGGGGGCCAGGGTGCCGGAGGTGCCGCGGATCCACAGGTACGTCGAGGCCGCGGCGATCAGCTGCAGGGCCGTTGCGGTCTCCCGCGCCCCGACCGCCCAGCGCACGGCCGCCAGCAGGCCGGGCTGCTCCGCCGCGAGCGCCGGCAGCAACTCCAGCTGCTCACCGCGCCGCAGCCCGGGCTCCGCGGTGCGCAGCAGCTCCAGCAGCGTCCTGGCGTGGACGCGCCGTACCGGCTCCGCCTCACCCGAGGCCTCCAGCTGCTCGGCGCCGTAGGCACGAATCGTCTCCAGCATGCGGCAGCGGCCGCCCGTCCACTCCAGCAGCGACTTGTCGGCCAGCGACTGCAGAGTCTCCTCGTCCGTGTCGCAGATCCGCAGCGCCGAGGCGACGCTCGCCCCGCCGGCGAACACCGAGAAGCGCCGGGCGGCCCGCTGCTCCGGCTCCGGCAGCAGGTCCCAGCTCCAGCCGATCACCGCGCGCAGCGTGCGATGCCGGGTCTCGGGCGTGCGGCTGCGCTGCCCGGTCACGCCGAGCCGGTCGTGCAGCCGGGCCGACAGCTCGGGCAGGGTCAGGGTGCGCAGCCGGGCCGCCGCCAGCTCGATGGCCAGCGGCAGGTTGTCGAGAGCGGTGCAGACGCGCCGTACGGTCTCGGGGTCGGGGGCGAACGCCCGGCGCGCTGCCCGAGCCCGGTCGGTGAAGAGTTCCGCGGCTTCGGCGTCGTCGAGCGGTCGTACGGGGTGAAGGTGTTCGCCGATGACACCGAGCGGTTCGCGGCTCGTCGCCAGTACGCGCAGGCGCGGGCACATGGCCAGCAGGCGTGCCGCCAGTACGGCGACCTCCTCCACCAGGTGCTCACAGTTGTCCAGGACGAGCAGCAGCCGCCGGCCGGACAGCGCCGCGGCCAGGCGGTCCAACGGGCGTTCGGCGCCGGTCGCCGTGTGCAGCCCGCCCTCCCGGAGGCCCAGCGCACCCAGGAGGGCCTGCGGCACAACGGCGGCGTCCCGCAGGGCGGCCAGTTCCACGAAGCACACCTCGTCGTCGGCCGTCTCCGCCACCTCCGCGGACAGCCGGGTCTTGCCGACCCCTCCCGGGCCGGTCAGGGTCACCAGCCGGGCCTCGCAAAGGAGTTGCAGGACAGCGGTCACCTCGCCGGCGCGGCCGACGAACGCGGTGAGCGGGGCCGGCGGCGCGGTGGGAGCGGGGGGCGCGTCGGCGCGCAGCAACTCGCCGTGCAGTGCCACCAGTTCCGCGGAGGGGTCGGCGCCGAGCTCCTCGGCGAGATGCCGTCTGACCTTCTCGAAGACGACCAGGGCCTCGGCCTGGGTGCCGTCTGCGTGCAGCGCCCGCATCAGCAGCCCGGCGAGTCGCTCGCGCAGGGGGTGACGGTCGAGGAGTTCGCGTAACTCGGGTACGGCCGCGCGGTGTTCACCGAGGCGCAGTTCGGCTTCGAGCCGGTCCTCCAGTGCCGCCAGCCGCAGCTCCTCCAGCCGTACGGCGGCCGCGCGGGCCGACGCGCTGTCCGCGAGGTCGGCGAGCGCCGGGCCCCGCCACAGCTCCAGCGCCTGACGCAGCAGCGGCAGGGCCGCTTCGGCGTCGCCCTCCGCGAGCGCCGAACGGCCCGCCCGCGCCAGTCGTTCGAACCGTCCGGCGTCCACGTCCTCGGCGGTGACGGCGATCCGATAGCCGGCTCCCGTCCGCTCGATCACCGCTGTGCCGCCCAGCGCCGACCGCAGCCGGGACACCTGGGACTGGATCGCGTGGGCGGACGGCGCCACGCCCTCCGGTCCGCCGGCCCCGACGGCCCCGATGTCGTCCGCCAGCCGGTCGGCCGGGACGACCTCGCCGGGGGTGACGAGCAGCAGCGCCAGCAGTGCCCGCCGTGCCGGACCGCCCAGGGCAACCTCCGCCCCGTCGTCGCCCCACGCCTGTGTCCCGCCGAGGATTCCGAAGCGCATGCGGTGATTATCCACTCGGTCAGCACCCGTGCGGATCGGGTGCGGATCGGGCTGGCAGCGCGGTCCGGCGCAGCTCGGAACAGGTGCCGGGGGCGCCTTGGCACGGCGTGGGGCGGGAGCGGCGGGATGGGAGCCGGAGGCAGGACCGTGGGGGGCGGCGGGTCAGGCGATCGGGCCGAGGTACGTGCCGCCGGACACGTCGATGGTGCGCCCGGTGATCCACCGCCCCCCGGGGCCCACCAGGAAGCCGACGACGTCGGCCACGTCCTCGGGCTCCCCGATGCGGCCCAGCGCGGTGATCGCCTCGAGCCCCGCGACCACCTCGGGGATCGAGGTGTAGCCGGCGGTCAGATCGGTCCGCACCGCCCCGGGAGCGACCGTGTTCACCGTGATCCCGCGCCGGCCCAGCTCGTTGGCCAGCGACGGGGCCAGCGATTCGACCGCGGCCTTGGTGACGGTGTAGCCGATCTGCGTGGAGACGGCGAACCGGCTGGCGGTGGAACCCATGCTGACGATGCGTCCCCCGTCGTTCAGCAGGGGCAGCGCCTTCTGGATCACGAAGAACGGCGCGGTGACGTTGACCGCCAGCAGCCTGTCCCATTCGTCCGTGCTCATCCCGGCGATCGAACTCGTCGAGGCGATACCGGCGTTGTTGACCAGGATGTCCAGCCCGCGCCCCGCGAGTCCGGCGACCAGCTGCTGGAACAGCTTGTCCACCGCGCCCTCCTCGCCGAACCGGGCCTGGATGGTGAAGGCCCGGCCGCCGGCCTCCTCGATCCGCGACACGGTCTCCTTCGCCGCGTCTTCGTTGCCGCCGTAGTGGACCGCGACCAGTGCCCCCTCGGCGGCCAGCCGCAGGGCCACCGCCCGGCCGATCCCCCGCGATCCGCCGGTCACCAGTGCCGTCCTGCCCGTCAGCTCACCCATCGTCCGCTCCTCACTCGGCGGCCGGTCCCCGTTGCGGAACCGGCGATGGCCACACCCTGACGACGACGCCTCACCGCGCGCTCACCGCACGCTCACCGGGGGCATGCCCGTGCCGAGTGACCGGTTGACGGCACCGGTGGCGATGCCTTCGCTGCAGCCGGGGCGTTGTTGGGCTGACCGGAGAGCTCGATGACGTCGACCCCCGTGGCGGTGATCGCGCCGCGTCAGAGCGGCAGGTCGTCGGGCAGTACCCGGAATGCCTTGTGGCGGCCCAGCGGGCGCACGGCGCGCAAGTCGCGGCGATCCAGTGTGAGAATGGCGTCCGTGTCGTAGTCGGCGGCCAGAGCCACGTTCACCGCGTCGGCCAGATCGAGGTCCAGTGAGCGGTAGCGGACGCGCACGGACTGGGCCGCGGCCAGGTGGTCTTCCGTGATCTCCGGCATGACGACTCGCCCTCGGCCCATCCAACGCCGGAGGTCGTCGACCGCACTGACGGCCGCCTCCCGCCCCAGCTCGCGCGTGGCGACGTGATCCAGTTCGGCAAGCAGCAGCGGTGACATCACCAGGAGGCCGGCCGCCGTGATCGCTTCATTGGCCGCCCCGTGCTCCGGGTGAACCGAGTCCAGGGCCGCCAGTAGGCCGGACGTGTCGGCGATGACAACGATCACGCTGCGGTACCGGATCCGGAATCGGTCTCCCGTCGGACGGCGTCGGCGACCGTGTCACGGACCTCCTCCTTGGCAGGCGTACGGCCCGCCCCCTCGAAGGTGCGCGAGAACAGCGGCTCGTCCCAGACACGGTTCGCCATGGCCGCGAGGTGGATCCCCTGGCGGATGATCTCGGCCTCGCTTATCCCCCGCCTCTTGGCGGCCTCCTTGATGATCGCCAGATCCTCGGGGTCGGCGTAGACGTTGGTACGCTTCATGGACATGTACCAACAGTAGCCCATGTACCAGACTGGTGTATGCCCGCTAAGGCGGTTCACTCCGTGTGGTCGCTGCCCAACACCTCGAGCAGACCCATGGTGCGAAGAGTTTCGGGATGATCCTGCCCCAGGGTCCCCCGCAGCCGGTCCAGCGTTTCCCCGGCCAGGCTTCGGGCGGCCTCCGCCTCCCCGAGCCTCCCCAGCCGAAGGGCGAGGTTCACCGCGCTGCTGAGGGTGTCGGGATGATCCACCCCCTGGACCCTCTTGCGCCGAAGCAGGGTGTCCTCGTCCAGTTTCCGGGCTTTCTCGATGTGCCCCAAGGCCGTCAGGATGACCGCCAGGTTGTTGGCGGTGCGCAGAGTGTCGGGGTGGTCCCGGCCGAGCACCTGGCGTTGCCGGGCCAGGGTGTCCTCGCCCAGTTGACGGGACTCTTCCACCCGCCCCAACTGCGACAGCGCGGTAGCCAGCGTGAAAGCCGTGATCAAGGTGTTGGGGTCATCTCGGCCCACCACCCGTTGCTGCAGGACCAGGGTCTTCTCGGCCAGGGCTCGGGCCGCCTCCAGGTTCCCGAGCCTCGCATGCCGGTTGGCCACGTTGCTCGCACTGGTGAGGGTGTCGGGATGCTCTTCGCCAAGCACCCGCAGACGCCTTGAGTAGGTGTCCTCATCAAGGGCCAGGGCCGCCTCCAGCTCCGACAGCCCCGCAAGACGCACGGCCAGACCGTGGGCAGTGAGCAAGGTGTCGGGGTGGTCCCAGCCCAGTACCCTGCGCATGCGCGCCAACGTGTCCTCGCCCAGTTCACGCGCCGTCCGGTCATCGCCCAGCGCCGCCAGACGGTTGGTCAGGTTGGACGAGATGCCCAGGGTGGCCGGATGATCCTGACCCGCCACCTTGCGCATGCGCGCCAAGGTGTCCTCGTCCAGATCCCGGGCCGCCTGCAGTTCCCCAAGTGCTGCCAGGCGAGTGGCCAGGTGCGCGGCGCCCCGCAGGGTGTCGGGGTGGTCCCAGCCCAGCACCCTTCGCATGCGAACGAGGGTGGTCTCGTTCAGCTCCCGGGCTCGCAAGTGATCCTGGGCTTCGGCGTACGCGCGTGCCAGGCACAAGGCTGCCCACAGGGTGTCCTCGTGATCGGGGCCGAGGTTCTGGGTCCAGCTGTGGTGCAGGTGTTGCAGCCGGGGTATGGCCGTTCGGGCCTGGCGATGGTCCATCAGGTACCAACAGGCATCACAGGCTGCTGACCGGCCCCTTGCGGTGGTCAGACAGGCCAGGTCGACAGCCAACAGGTGGGGAACGAGGTCAGACCACGCCGGCCAGGTCGCCGGATCGGTCGGATCGCCGGGAACGGCGGCGACCAGCAGGGCTTCCGCGGTCTGGGCGGCCTCGGCGTGCTCGGACGCGGTGAGTCGGTTGCGCACCAACGCCAAGGTGAGGCGGTGCGGTTGGAGCGTGCCGTCATGCACCTGAGCCAGTGCCTGTCGCGCCAGTGCACCCAGCGCTCGGCGCGCGGCAAGCGGATCGCCCAGCAGCTCCGCCACGGCCGGCGGCGGGTCGGGGAGTGTGGGGCGACACGCGTGCAGGGGGAACGGTTCGGGTGCCATGAGGGAACAGGCGCGCAGCAGGATCAGGGCGGCGGGATCGGCGAGGGCCAAACGCTGCGTGCTGAGGCTGATTTGCGCGGCCAGGGACACGGGGTACCCGTCGGGACGGCCCTCGTCCAAGACCTCACTGATCCGCCCTTCGAGTAGTTGGCGATACTGGTCCATGGTGAGTCCGTCGGCCAGCAGGGCGGCAGCCTGGGCCAGGGCCAGCGGCAGGTCCTCCAGCGCCTGCGCCAAGTCACCGGCATCGGCCCCGGAAAGATGCGGAACGCGGCTGCGGAGCAATGCGATCGACTCGGCACGGGTGAATCCGTCCACATCGATGGGGATCGCCTGGTGCTGCCAGTTCGGGTTGCGAGAGGTGATCAGCACGTGGCCACCGCCGCTGGGAAGGTACGGGGCGAGAGCGGCAGGGTCTTCGGCGTTGTCGAAGACCAGCAACCAGCGTTGCCGTGCGCGTAGTTCCGCCGCCAGCACCTCGCACGCCTCCTTCACCGGCGTGTCCGGTCGGGCCAGGCCGGCCTTCACGGCGAGAGCGGCCAATTGGTCCGGGACGAGAACGACCTCCTCGGCGGAGATCCACCAGACCAACTCGTAGTCCGTGGCATGGCGGTAGGCGTACTCGAGCGCCAGCTGGGTCTTGCCCACGCCCCCGCGCCCTTGCAGGGCCCGAACCGCCACCGGAGACTCGCTGGTGAACGCTTGGCTCAGACGGGCCAGCAGATCTTCTCTACCCGTGAAACCGGCGTTGCGGCCCTGCAGGTTCCACACCCGGGGCAGGATCCCGGGAAACCGCCGGTCTGGGCCTTGCACGGCTGACTGTCGGGGGCCGTCGCCGACTTTCGGGAAGGCCGGCTTGGCGTCCGGGCGCCGCGGCCCGGTCACCGCGTCGAGCAGAACCTGCCGTGCCTCTTCCTCGGTCAGGCCGACCAGGGAGAACGTCAGCAAGGGACGCAGTAGGGGCGGAGCCTCGGCATCATCGAGTCGTAGCGGAATCAGCTTGCCCCGGGACGCCAGGACGGCCGACCATTCCTCGGCCGTGAAACGCTGGGGATCAAAGTAGGCGGCGGAGAACAGGGCCACGACCCGATCGCTCTCCAGAGCGGAGTTCATCTTCAGGATGAAGTTGTCCCCCGCGCCCCAGTCCCAACAGTCCAGTTCCACGCCGTAGCCGGCGGCTTCCAGCTCTCCGGCCACCCACTGTGCCCATGGGCGATCCGCGCCCGCATGGCTGACGAAGAACCGGCGCGCCCCCTCGCCTACGACCACCACCGCCCCCTGTGTGCCCTCGCCCGCCGTCCGCGGCGCCTACGGCTGCCCCACACTATGGGGCCTCCGAGCGGCCCGTGCGGGCAACACAAGGAAAGGCGCGAGTCGGCCGGGACCGGTTCCCCTGGGTACCGATCGCACCCGCAAGCGCATCGGCACGGGTGGTGACGGCGGTACGGCCGTTGGCGGCGGGCTGCTCGGCCGTGTCCTTGACCGGGCCCGGCCGGCGCTGGTCAAGTCGGCGTCGACTGGCGTGTCAAGGGTGCCTTTGAGCAAGCGGTACGCCGTGCGCCGCGAAAGCGGCCGTTTCTCGGTGAGCAGCGAGCCGGCGGGAAGCGTATGTGTCGGTGCACCACTGTTCGCTGGGGCGCGGGTGAAGTCGCGTTTGCAAAACGGCTGGGAGGCGCCGCCGGCGGCACGGAGCTCCGCGCAGCCCATCGGCCGCCGCAGCGGTACGGTGTGCGGCATTCGATCGCCCGTGCTGCGATCGCTGAACCAACAAGGGGGTTCCATGAAACACCGCCGCCCGCGCCACCGTCGCAGAGCCATCGCCAGAGCGGTCGGTACGGCGGGTGCGCTGGCCGTCGCCCTGGGTGCGGGGATGACGCCGGCGATGGCCGCCGGAAAGACGTCCGCCAAGCCCGCGGCCACCGGGTTCTCGCCCGACCAGCCCGACCAGCCCACCCAGCCCGACCCGAAGACGCCCTGGGCGCCCGAGAACGACGACGCGCCGCTGCACCACAAGCCCGTGCACCCCAACGCCCTCGCGCCCGGCCGCACGGCCGCGACCGGCCTCCAGCTCAACATGCCCGCGCCGACCGGGCCGTACAGCGTGGGCATGGTCGGCCTGCACCTCGTCGACAAGTCCCGTACGGACCCGTACCTGCCCGGCAGTCAGCCGCGCGAGCTGATGGTGTCGCTCTGGTACCCGGCCACCTCCACGTCCGGGCACTACCAGGCCCCGTGGATGCCGTCGATATCCGGCGCCCACTTCCTCGCCACGCGGGGACTGTCGCCGCAGCAGGTCACCCTGCCGAGGACCGCCGGCCACGTCCTCGCCCCGGTGAACGCCAAGCTCGGCAAGCTGCCCGTCCTGCTGTACTCGACCGGGCTGCACTCGGACCGCGCGATGGGCACCGCGCTCGCCCAGGACCTCGCCAGCCGCGGCTACCTCGTCGTCACCGTCGACCACACCCACGACGCCAACGAGGTGCAGTTCCCCGGGAACCGGCTCGAGGTCAACACGATGCCGGCGGGCGCCCACTCCTCCGACACGCTCAAGGTGCGCGCGGCCGACATCAAGTACGTCATCAACCAGCTCGGCACGATCAGCAAGGGCGGCAACCCGGACCCCGGCCACCCCACGCTGCCCACCGGACTGGCGAACGCCGTGGACATGTCCCGCATCGGGATGTTCGGCTGGTCGCTGGGCGGCGCGGCGGTGGACACCTCCATGCAGCTCGACAAGCGCATCGCCGCCGGTGCCGACCTGGACGGCCAGTTCTTCGGGACGGCGCCGAGCAAGGACCTGGACCGCCCCTTCATGCTGTTCAGCTCCGGCACCCACAACCGCAACAACGACGGGTCGTGGCGCACGCTGTGGTCGCATCTGAAGGGTTACCGCGTCGACATCCAGCTCCATGGCGCCGCACACCTGTCGTTCAGCGACAACGAGTGGATGGTGCCGCAGGAGGCGGGCCTGCTCGGGCTCTCCCAGGCGCAGCTCCAGCAGCAGTTCGGCACGATCGATCCCACCAGGGCAGTCACGGTCCAGAGCACCTACCTGGCCGCCTTCTTCGACCAGGAGCTGCGCGGCAAGCACAGCACCCTGCTGGACGGACCCTCCAGGAGCTACCCGGAGATCTCCTTCGTCCGCTGACCGGTCGTCCGAAGGGCGGTCCTGTTCGCGGGTCCGCCCTTCGGCATGCCGAGGGGCGGCGGAGCCGCATGTGTCGACCGTCACGCGGTGGGCGCGTTCCCACGTACGACACAGGGACGAAAGTGTGATGGTTATGTAATCGCGTGAGGCTAGAGTGTTCGCACTATCGAACGTTAGGGCGCTCGGCGCCAATTGAGAGAGGATCCGCTGCCCTGCCCTCCGCACCCCGGGCGCCGCGCCGACACCGCATCCGTCGCCGCGCCGATATGCCGATGCTCGGCGGGGTGCGCCCGCCGATCGCCTCCCTCGTCGTACTCCTGCTGGTCGTCGCCGTCCTGACCGTGATCGGCCTCGACGGCATACACGCCGAGCGAATACCGCAGGCCGTGCTGAACGGCGAGCAGCAGACAGCCGAGGACACCGCCCTGTCGGTGCGCACCACGATCGACGCCGCGGCGAGCACCGTACGCCGTACGGCAACCGCGTACCCGGCGACGAGCACCTCGACCCCCACCTCCGCGCTCAAGGCGCTGACCACCGGCCGGAAGGCGGTCGTCGGCAGTGCGCTGCTCGACCCGCGCTCCGGCAAACTGCTGGCGGCCGGCGGCAAGCCGGTGGCGCTCGCCGGGGTGGACGTGGCCGCAGCGGCCTCCGGGCACGGGACGATCCGGCCCCGGCTGGTGACCTCGGGCGGCACACGGCAACTGCTGTACTTCGCCAGGGTCACGCTGCCCGCACAGCAGGAGGACGCCAACCAGGACCAGAACCAGGCTTCGAGCGGGGCCGACCGGCAGTGGCTGCTGGTGGTCTCCGAGGCGCTCCCCGCCCTCACGACCTACGGCGACGGGCGCACCGCCGAAGTGCTGGACGCGAACGGCACGGCGCTCGCCACCGCGGCCCACGGCACGGCCTCGCCGGCCGCCGCCGACAGCGGCCTGCCCGCGGCGGCGACCCGCGCCGCGAAGGGGTCGGGGAGCGACACCGACGCCTCGGGAAGCATGCTGGGCGCCACCAGCGGCAGCCGGCGCACGGTGGCCGGCTGGGCCCAGGTCGCCTCGACGACCGGTCCGGGCGACACCGACGACCTCGGTCTGGTGGTGCTCACCTCCCGCGCGGTGCCCACCACGACCACCGCCGCCGACTACTCGGGCTTCGCGCTCGAGGCCGCGGCGGCGCTGGCCGCGCTCGCGCTGCTGCTCGGGCTGGCGCTGCACTTCTTCGTGCAGCAGCCGCTGCTGCGGCTGTACCTGTCCGCCGGCCGGCTGGCCCGGGGCGCGACCGAGGACGGGCCGGGCGCGCTGGAGGAGCTGTACCGGCCGGTTCCGGTGCACGGCTTCGGGGAACTGGCCCGGATCGGGCGGGCGCTGGAGTCACTGCGCCGGCAACTGCTCGGTGAGAGCGGCCCGCAGGAGTTCCCGGCCCGTCGCGGGCCGGGTTACCGGGCGCTGGCCGTGGCCGGCGTCGTGGTGGTGGCCTGCTGGGCGGTGCCGATGATCTTCGTACTGAACCGGGCGGACACCACGACCGCGGTTCCGGCCCCGGTGCTCGCCACCCAGCAGACGCGCACCGAGATCGCGGCGAACCGGATCCGGCAGTCCCTCGACCAGTCGTACACCGACCTGAGCGACGTGGCCGCGGCCCTGCCGGGCACCAGCCGGGCCGCCCAGACCGAGGCCCTGCGGCACACCCTCGCCGACCACAAGCAGTACCGCTCGCTGTATCTCCTGGACCGCTCGGGCGGTATCACGCTGAGGGTGGGCGACGAACCCCTGCGCACCCTCGTGCACGTGCCCGGCGGCGGCGGGATCACCACCGTCAACACCTCGGGCCGCATACCGGCGATCGCCGCCTACGCCCAGGTCGGGGCCGTCAAGGGCAAGGCCCCGGCGGCCGGGGTGGTCCTGTTCGGCGAGATCGACGTGAAGGCGCTCAACTCCATCCTGGCCAGGCCGAAGCTGGGCAGCGTGTGGGTGACGGACGCCGACAACAAGGTGCTGGCGGCGAGCGTGGGCTACCGCGCCTTCCAGTCGCTGCCGGACTCCGGTCTGACCCGTCTCGCCCGCGCCACCCAGGGCGCCCCGGGGACCGCCGGCACCGCGACCTCGGCGGTGCTCCGTACGTCCTCCGGCCCCTCGGTCGACGCGGCCGCGCCGCTGGCGCAGAGCGGTCCGACGGCCCGCCTCGGCTGGCACGTGGTGACCGCGGAGCCCGCGGCGGCGCTCGAGATCCCCGCGGTGCAGGCCGAGCAGCGCACCATGCTGGCCGGGATCCTCGGTCTCACCCTGGGCGCGGCCTGCTTCGGCTGGCTGCACGTCGTGGTGATCCGGCCGCTGCGCGCGGTCGCCGTGCTCGTCGAGCGGCTCGCCGGCGGGGACCGCCGTACCGTGCTGCACCCGGTCAACCACGACGAGGTCGGCTCGGTCACCCGCGGACTGGAGCTGATGCGCCAGGCCCTGGCGGACCGCGACCGGGCGGCCAGATCCGGCCACGCCGCCGGGCCGTCCCGGTCCCTGCGTCAGACCACCCTCCAGCGGTAGAAGGACGGAATCGGCGTGCTCTTCCTCTATGTCATAGTCCTGCTGTGCTGCGCCGCACTGTGGATCGCCGGGATCCTGGAGCAGCGGCGGCACTTCGCCTCGCTGGAGCAGATACCGACGCGGGTGCTGGTCAACGGCATCCGCGGCAAGAGTTCGATCACCCGGCTGTGCGCGGGCGCGCTGCGCGGCGGCGGCCTGGTCACGGTGGCCAAGACCACCGGCACCGCGGCCCGGTTCATCCATCCGGATGCGACCGAGGAGCCGGTGTACCGCAAGTTCGGAATCTCCAACATCGTCGAGCAGATCGGCATCGTGCGGCGGGCGGCGACCTACCGGCCGGACGCGCTGGTGATCGAGTGCATGGCGGTGATGCCCGCGCTGCAGGAGATCAACCAGGAGAAGCTGATCCGTTCCACGATCGGCGTGCTGTGCAACGTCCGCGAGGACCATCTGGAGGAGATGGGGCCGACGCTTGACGACGTCGCCCGCTCGCTCTCCCGCTCGATGCCGGTGGGCGGGGTGTGCGTGACGGCGGAGAAGGACCGCTTCCACATCCTCCAGGAGGAGGCGGACGCCCGTAACTGCAAGCTGGTCTACGCCGACCCGGACACGGTCACCGACGAGGAGCTGCGCGGCTTCAGCTGGTTCACCTTCAAGGAGAACGTGGCGATCGCGCTCACCGTCGCCGAACTGCTCGGCGTGCAGCGGCAGACCGCGATGCAGGGCATGTGGGACGCGCCGCCCGACCCGGGCGTGCTGTCGGTGGAGCGCTACGTCACCCCCGAGGGCAAGAAGCTGCGGTTCGCCAACGTCTTCGCGGCCAACGACCCCGAGTCGACGCTGATGAACGTGAAGCAGCTGGAGGACCTGGGCGCCATCAGACGGCCGCTCAACGTGGTCATCAACTGCCGTCCGGACCGGGTGGAGCGCAACGGCCAGATGGGCGCGATCGTCCCCGACCTCGGCGCCGAGACGGTGTTCCTGATCGGCCATCCGACCAAGAGCGCCCGCGACGCGATCCCGGCCGGCTTCAGCGGGCGGGTGGTGGATCTCGGCGGCGACAAGCGCGACCCCGAGGAGCTGACCGCGGCGATGCTCGCGGAACTCGGACCCTCCTCCTCGCTGGTGGCGATCGGCAACATCCACGGTCAGGGCGAACTGTTCCTGGAATGCCTCGCCGAACTGCCGCTGGACGACTCCGAGGACCCGCTCGACGCCGTACCCGACGGCGACGGCCTGGACCAGGAGACCATGCAGATCGCCGTGCCCCGGCCGCGGGTCGCGTTGGCCCGGCCGCCGGAGCCGGAGCCGTACAGCTGGGTGGGGCCGCTGGAGACACCGGCGTACGGCTTCCACATCCCGGAGCAGCGCGAACTCGCCCGCCGGTTCGCCGACCGCCAGGGCCGGCCCGACGGCGAACGTGCCGCGGACGGCCCGCACCACTCCTACGATCCGTCCCAGTCCCCGAGGAACCCGTGATCCCCGCCAACCTCACCGCACAGACCGCCGCGCTCGGGATCGCCCTCGGGCTGGTCTTCTCGCTCGTCTGCTACCTGACCACCAACCTCTCCCCCGGCGGAATGATCACGCCGGGCTGGATCGCCCTCACGCTCGTCACCGACGTGCAGATGGCGGGGCTGATGGTCGGTGTGGCGGCGCTCACGTACTTCGCGACGAAGCTGGTGCAGCGCACGGTGATTCTCTACGGCAAGCGGCTGTTCGCGGCCGTGGTGCTGTGCGCGGTGCTGATGCAGACCACCGTGATGCTCGCCCTCAGCCATGAGTTTCCGCTGCTGTACACGTCACAGACCCTTGGCTTCATCGTCCCCGGCCTGGTCTCCTACCAGATGGTCCGCCAGCCGATGGCGGCCACGCTCATCTCGACCACGGCGGTGACGCTGGCCACCTATGTGGTGCTGGTCTCCGGTCTGCTGATCGGTGTCCTGCCCACCGGCTGACCTGCCCACCGCCCTCTCACCTCGCTTCCAGGAGGATCGGCCATGCACTCCCAACCCGCCGGCAGGCGCAACCGCCCGACCCGCCGCGCCGTGCTCGGGACGATCGCCGGCGTGGCGGCAGCCGGGGTGGCCGGCGGGTACGCCTGGGACCACCTCGGCCACGGCAGCGACGGCCACGGCGGTACGGCCTCCAACGGCACGGGCGGGGGCACGAGCGCCCGGCCCAACGGGCCGCACACCTTCGAGCGGCTGTCCGCCCCGGAGCGCACCGTGGTCCGCGCCTCGGACGGCGGCACGCTCGCCACCTTCACCGACGGCGCCCGCACGGCCGTACTCACCGGGCCCACCCGAACCTTCAGCGAGCCGCGGACCACCGAGGCGAAGGTGACCACGGACGCCTGGGTGCGGGTGCTGCCGCACGAGTGGCAGCGGGGCATGGAGAAGTCCGCCTGGTTCAAGGGCTGGTTCGACAAGGCGCTCGGCGACACCAGCCCGGACGTCTTCGCGGTGGCGTTCCAGTACTCCAGCGCCGGGGCGCCCGACAAGCACAACGCCCACGGCGTGCGCTACGCGGGCACCGCGCACTTCGGCCCGCGCAACGCCAAGGTCAACAACCCGCTGGACTTCGCCTACCACGACGAACAGTCCGACTTCTACGACTATCTGGGCATCGACTGGACCTTCCCCGACGGCACGCGCGTGCAGCCGGAGCCGGCCCGCTACGGCGACGTCGACTGCTCCGGCTTCCAGCGTCTGGTGTGGGGCTACCGCATGGGCATCCCCCTGCACAACACCAACACCCGGGGCACCGGCCTGCCGCGCCGCGCCTTCGCCATCGCCTCCTACGGCCCCGGCCGCCTGGTGATCTCCCACACCGGCACACAACAGGCCACCGATCTCGGCGTGCTGCAGCCAGGCGACCTGGTCTTCTTCGCCATCATCAAGGACCGGCCGGACTTCATCGACCACTGCGGCATGTACATGGGCCTCGACGACCAGGGCCGGCACCGCTTCTACTCCAGCCGCTCCGCCGCCAACGGCCCCACCCTGGGCGACCTGTCCGGCCGCTCGCTGCTGGACGGCACCGACTTCTACGCCCGCGGCTTCCGGGCGGCCCGGCGCCTGTGACCCCCGCGCCCATGACCCGTCGCCCGCGCACCCCCGCCTGACCTGACCTGCCGATCCGAGGAACCACTGCCATGACCGCCATCCCCGCCGCCCAGCCCACCGGCGCGCACCGAGGCCGCAGGGCGGCGAACCGCCGCTCCGGCCCGCCGGAAGACGCCCCGCGCTGGGAGCGCCCGGCGCTCGTCGCGGTCCTGGTCCTCGCCACGGTGCTGTACTCCTGGGGCATCGGGCACGCCGCGCTCCACCCCTTCTACGGCGCGGCGATACGGTCGATGTCCGAGAGCTGGCGTGCCTTCTTCTTCGGCGGGCTCGACACCGCCGGTTCGATCAGCATCGACAAGCTGCCCGGCGCGTTCTGGCCCGACGCCGTCTCCGTCTGGCTCTTCGGCCCGCACACCTGGGCCGCCGCGCTTCCGCAGGTCGTCGAGGGCGTGCTCACCGTCTGGCTGTTGCACCGGATCGTACGGGCCTGGGCCGGGCCGTTCGCCGCGCTCGTCGCCGCGCTGACGCTCACCCTCACCCCGGTCACCGTGGCCCTCAACAGGGCCACCATCCCGGACACGGCGCTCACGCTGCTCCTGGTGGCGGCCGCCGGAGCGCTGCAGAAGGCGGTGCGCACCGAGCGGCTGCTGCCGCTGGTCACCTGCGGCGTCTGGGTCGGGCTCGCCTTCCAGGCGAAGATGCTGCAGGCGTGGCTGGTGCTGCCGGTCTTCTTCGCCGTGTACCAGCTCGTGGCGCCCGGCGCGCCGTTGAAGCGGGCCCTGCGCGCCTCGCTGGGCAGTGCGGTCGCGCTGGCCGTCTCCTGTTCCTGGGTGCTGATCGCCTGGGTGACACCGGCCGCCGACCGGCCGTACCTCGACGGGACGACCGACAACGATCCGTTCACCCTGGTCTTCGGCTACAACGGTCTGAGCCGCTTCAGCAGCGATTCCACCGCGTTCGGCGCCGTCGCGGGCACCGCCGCCAGCCGCACCAGCGGCAACACCGGCTGGAACATGCTGATCAACCACACGGTCGGCCCGCAGATCGCCTGGTTGCTGCCGCTCTCCGTGCTCGCCGCGGTCCTGGGCGTCCTGTGGCGCGCCGGGCAGCCGCGAACCGACCTGCACCGCGCGGGATTCGTGCTCTGGGGCGGCTGGCTGGCCGTGCACGCCCTGGTGTTCAGCGCCTCCAACGGCAACCACGCCTACTACACGGCCGTCATCGCCCCGGCGCTCGCCGCGCTGACCGGCGGCGGACTCGCGCTCTTCCGGTCCCAGTACGAGGCGCGGTACGAGGCACAGGACGGCCCGGAGCACGGAGCCGCGCACGAGACGGGCGGCCGACGGCACCTGGCGCTGCCGGCGGCGATCGCGCTGACGGCCGCGTGGGCGCTGGTGCTCGACTGGCCGACCCGGTTCGTCTCCTGGCTGCTGCCGGTCGCCGCGATGCTGGCGCTGTGCGGCGTGGTGGGCCTGTGGGCCCGCGGGCCGCGCACCTCCTCGCGGATGGTCCAGGGCGCCCTCGCCGCCGGCATCGCGGCCACCCTGGTCGTACCGGCCGGCTGGGCCTTCTCCAGCCTCGACCCGCTCTACGCGGGCGCCTCCACCTCGCCGGAGACCGGTCCGGTCGGCAAGGCGTACCACCCCCGCCACGCTCCGCGCAGGATAGGCCTCGACCGGCCCAGCGCCCGCGACACCGCCCTGCTCGGCTACCTGACCAAGCACCGCCACGGCGAGAAGTACCTGCTCGCCACACAGGCCGCCTACACCGCCGAGCCCCTGCTGCGCGCGAAGTCCGAGCCCATCCTCGTCATGGGCGGCTTCACCGGCAACACCCCCTTCCCCACCGCCGAGCAGCTCGGCAGCCTCGTCAGCGGCCACCAGTTGCGCTATGCGCTGCTCACCACCCGGCGCCCCACCACGGCCGCCACCACCTGGGTGAAGTCCCACTGCACCCGCATCCGGCCCGCCGCCTACGGCCGCCGCACCAGCGGCGGCTTCACCCTTTACGACTGCGCACCCCACAAGTGAGGCGCCCGCCGCCGCTGCCGGGCCGCTGACAGCTTCGCCGGCTCCTGCCAGCGGCCTGTCAGCGTCCTGCCAGCACACCCCGGCACCGTCTTCCTCGTCGAGAGCGGCGAGAACCGCGAGAGCGGACGAGCGAAGAGGTGGGGGCGCAGATGTCGTACGCCATCCGGGCCGAGGGTCTGGTCAAACGTTACGGGGACATGGTCGCGCTGGACGGCGTCGACCTGGAGGTGCCGGCCGGCAGGGTGATCGGTGTGCTCGGGCCGAACGGGGCGGGCAAGACCACCACCGTACGGATCCTGTCGACGCTGATGCGGCCGGACGCCGGCCGGGCCACGGTCGGCGGTCACGACGTGGTGCGGGACCCGGTGCGGGTGCGCCGGCTCATCGGTCTCACCGGGCAGTACGCGTCCGTCGACGAGGGCCTCACCGGTACGGAGAACCTGGTGCTGCTCGGGCGGCTGCTCGATCTGTCGAAGCGGGCCGCGAAGGTACGGGCCGCCCAGCTGCTGGAGCAGTTCTCGCTGACCGAGGCGGCGGACCGGCCGCTCAGCACCTTCTCCGGCGGGATGCGCCGTCGCCTCGACCTGGCGGCGAGCCTGGTCGGCCGGCCTGAGGTGCTCTACCTGGACGAGCCGACCACCGGCCTCGACCCGCACGCCCGCGGCGAGGTGTGGGACGTGGTCCGGCGCCTGGTCGACGACGGTTCCACGGTGCTCCTCACCACGCAGTACCTGGAGGAGGCCGATCAACTCGCCGACAGCATCACGGTGTTCGACCGCGGCCGGGTGGTCGCCGAGGGCCGGCCCGGGGAACTGAAGCGCCGGGTCGGCGGGCAGATCCTCCAGGTCCGTCCGTCGCTGCCGCAGGACGTGGCCCGGGTGGCCGCGATGCTGACCGAGCTCACCGGCACCGCCCCCGTCCAGGACGGTACGAACGGGCTGCTGACCGTGCCCGCCGACGACCCGCTGCTGGTGTCCGCCCTGGCCCGCCGCCTGGCCGCGGACGGCATCGGCACCGACGAGATGGGGCTGCGCCTGCCCAGCCTCGACGAGGTCTTCCTGGCCCTGACCGGCCGCTCCGCCACCACCGTCGACAAGCAGAACGACGACACCTACGCCGAGAGGACCGCGGCATGAGCGCCCAGACCATCCCCGCCCGCACCACCCGTCAGGCCGCCGCCCCCCTGCGCGTGGGTGCGGCCCGGTCCCTGCGGCACAGCCTCGCCCTCGCCGGGCGCGGCGTCACCAAGTTCATGAAGTCCCCGATGCAGCTCACCGACGTGGTGCTGACGCCGGTCATCTCGCTGCTGATGTTCGTCTACATCTTCGGCGGCGCCATCTCCGGCGGCGATGACGACGCGTACCTGCAGATGATCACGCCGGGGGTCATGGTGATGACCGTCTTCCAGGCGAGCATCGGCATCGGTGTCTCGCTCAACGCCGATGCGAGCACCGGCATGTTCGACCGGTTCCGGTCCATGCCGATCGCCCGCTCGGGGCCGCTCGTCGGCGCCGTCCTCGCCGACTTCGTGCGCTACGTCGTGTGCCTCGGCACCCTGCTGGTGCTCGCCCTGATCATGGGCTACCGGATCGGGACGGACCCGCTGTCCACGCTCGCCGCGCTGGTCCTGCTCGTCGGTTTCGCGCTGAGCTTCTCCTGGCTGTCCGTGTACATCGGCATGCTGGCCAAGACCCCCGGATCCGTGCAGGGCCTGATGACGATCGTGGTGCTGCCGCTGACCTTCGCCAGCAACGTGTTCGTGCCGGACCGGACCATGCCGGGCTGGCTGCAGGCCTGGTCGGACGTCAACCCGGTCAGCCTGATGGCCGACACCGTGCGCGGGCTGCTCAACGGCGGCGCGGTCGCGCACCCGCTGCTCGGCAGCCTCGGCTGGATGGCCGGCATGGTCGCGGTCTTCTTCCCGTTGGCGATGCGCGCCTACCGCAGGAACGTCGGCTGACGGAGCACCCGGACGCTACGCGCCAACCGGCCGGCCGACTTCCTCGGCCAGCCGGTTCAGCGCGTCCGCCCGCCCCGAGGCGGCGCCCCCGTCGAACGCCGCCCGGTACCCCTGCTCGCCGAGCCGCCCCCTCAGCCGCTCGACGAGTTCGCGCAGTTCGGGCTCGCCCGCGTCGAAGGCGCCCCGCATCACCTGGCTCGTGCCGAGCGAGCGTGCCGCCCCGGCCGGGTCGCCCTCCAGCGCGAGCAGCCCGCCGAGCAGCTCCGCGACCCAGGCGAGGCCCGCCCCCGCGCCCTGGGCCAGCAGCCCGCCGGCCGCCTCTGGCAGCAGGGCGCGCGCCCCGGCCGCGTCGCCCGCGGCCAGCCGGTTCTCCATCCGGGTACTGACGATCAGGTTCCTGGCCAGTTCCCCGGGGATGGAGCACGGGCCGTGGACGAACTTCTCCAGCTCGTCGAGGATCCGGTCGGCGCCCGCCAGGTCGCCCTCCCTGCGGTGCAGATTGGCCAGGCCGGCCACGATGTTGGCCTCCAGACGGCGATGGCCCCGCTCCCTGGCCTGGGCCTGCGCCCACTCCAGGTCGCGCCGCGCCCCGGCCAGGTCGCCACTGCGCCGCCGCTCACGGGCCAGCCGGACCCGGCCCAGGTCCAGGTAGTCGTCGGTGCCGAGCTCCGAGCTGAGCGCGACCACCCGCTCGAACGTGGCGATGGCCTGCGCGTACGCGCCGCGCAGGGAGTGGTCACGGCCGATCGGGAGCAGGCTCATCACCAGGCCCCACCGGTCGCCCACCTCCTCGAAGCCGCGCAGCGCCGCCAGCCGGGACGCCTCTCCGGTGCGCAGATCGCCCCGCTCGGTGAGGACGAAGTCGTACGCGAGGTGGGCACTGGCCCGCACCCATGGGTCGGGCGACCTCAGCGAGCGCGCGAGGCGGCCCTCGGGGGTCTCCGGCTCGTCGTCCGAGACGGCGAGCCGGGAGATGCGCAGGAACAGCCCGGCCGGGTGGAACTCGCGGGCGCCCGCCGAGTCCACGTCCGCGACCAGCAGGCCCGACCGGGGTGGCGCGCCACCGAGGGCGTCCAGCTCGGCGAGCGCCGACTCCAGCTGGGAACTCATGCCGCGCACACCCCAGTACCAGGACAGCGCTGCGACGAACCGGGCGGCCAGGTCCCCGTCCCCGGCGTCCACGGCCGTGCGCAGCGCATGGACCATGTTGGGATGCTCGGCGTCGAACACCGCGATCGCGTCGAGCTGCCGGCCGGTGCGCAGCCGGGGTTCGTGTTCCTGGGCGAGGGCGAGGAAGTACCGCGCGAACGGGCCGGTGAGGTCGTCCCCGCCGGCGCCGAGCCGGGTGGCGGCATAGGCGCGGACGGTCTCCAGCATCCGGTAGCGCGGCTCGCCGTCACCTGGGTCCGAGGGGTGGACCAGCGACTTCTCGATGAGCGCGTCGAGTACGTAGAGGATGTCGTCGGCGGGGAGCTCCGCGTCCGCGCAGACCGCTTCGAGGGCGGCGAGCGTCGCTCCGCCGGGGAACGCGGACAGCCGGCGGGCGAGGATCCGTTCGGGCGCATCGAGCAGGTCCCAGCTCCACTCGACGACCGCGAGCAGGGTGCGCTGGCGCGGCAGGGCCGTGCGGCTGCCCGAGGTGAGCAGCCGGAACCGGTCGTCGAGGCGGCGGGCGATCTGGTCGACGCTCATCGAGCGCAGCTTGGCGGCGGCCAGCTCCAGGGCGAGCGGCAGCCCGTCTAGCCGCCGGCAGATCTCGGTCACGGCGCCGACCGTGGCGTGGTCGAGTGTGAAGCCCGGCCGGACGCTCCGGGCCCGGTCGACGAACAGCCGCACCGCGGCCGACCGTGCCGCCTCGGCGGGCTCCGGCGCGCCGGCGGGCACGTCGAGCGGGCCGAGATGACACAGCGCCTCGCCGTCGATGGCGAGGGGTTCCCTGCTGCTGGCAAGGATCCTCAACCGCGGGAGCCGCTGCAGGAGCTGACCGGCGAGTTCGGCTGCGGCGTCGACGATGTGCTCACAGTTGTCGAGGACGAGGACGGCGTCGCCGATGTCGAGGAGCTCCGCCAGCCGGTCGACGGGTGCGGCGCCCCGGGTGCGCCCGGCGTCGTAGAGGCCACCGTCCGTGGAACCGACCACGCCGAGCACGGCGTCGGCCGGCCGGACGGACGCGCCGACCCCGGCGAGCGGCACGAACCAGACGGGGCCGCGCGCCTGGGCCCGGTCCCGGCCGACGGCTTCGAGGGACAGCCGGGTCTTGCCCGCGCCGCCCGGGCCGACGATCGTGACCAGGCGGGACGCGGCCATCAGCGCGGCCAGTTGGTCCAGTTCGCGCTCGCGGCCGACGAAGCTGGTCAGCGGGGCCGGCAGCCGGCTCGCCACCGTCTGCGGCCGGTCCGCCCGCGGATGCTCCAACTCTCCGCGCAGCAGCGCGAGATGGGTCTCCCTGAGACCGGCCGACGGATCGACGCCCAGCTCGTCGGCGAGCCGCTCGCGGATCTCCTCGTACGCCTCGAGCGCGTCCGACTGGCGGCCCGCCGCCCACAGCGCCCGCATCCGCAGCTCGGCCAGGCGCTCGTTCAGCGGGTGGGCGGCTGCCGCGGTGCCCAGGTCGGCGAGGATCTCCGTGTGCCGGCCGAGCCGCAGCTCCGCCTCGAACAGGTCCTGGGCCGCCGCCGCCCGCAGATCGTCGAGGCGGGTGACGACAGCGGCGGCGAAGGGCGCCTCCCGCACGTCGGCGAGGGCCTCGCCCTGCCACAGCCCCAGCGCCTCGCGCAGTACGGCCGCCGCGTCGTCGTAGTGGCCCGCCGCGCACCGCTTTCGGCCCTCGGCGGCCAGCTCCTCGAACCGTGCGGCATCGACCTCCACCGCGTCGTCCGCGGTGAGCCGGTAGCCCCCGGCGGTGGACTCCACGCGGGCCGCGCCGCCCAGCGCCCTGCGCAGCCGGGACACCAGGGACTGCAGCGCGTTGCCCGCCTCGGCCGGCGGTTCCTCCCCCCACAGGCCGTCGACCAGCGCGTCCACGGGCACCGGGCGCCCGGCCTCCAGGGCGAGCCGGGCGAACAGCATGCGCAGCCGGGCTCCCGACACCGCGGCCGGCGGCGCGGCGTCCGCGCCCTCCCCGTCTTCGCGCACCTGGAGCTGGACCGGGCCCAGCAGAACTATCCGCACGGCGTTCCCCCATGATCAACCGACGATCCGACACAGCATCCAGCACGGGCCGTGTCCGGTAAAGGCCGGAGGGACGAAGCCGTCGCCGAGCCGTCGTTCAGGCCGAGTGAGGGCGGGCCAGGCCGTGGTCGTAGGCGAAGATCACCGCCTGGACGCGGTCGCGGGCGCCGATCTTGGACAGGACGCGGCCGACGTGCGTCTTCACCGTGGACTCCGACAGGACGAACCGCGTGGCGATCTCGCCATTGGTCCAGCCCCTGCCGATGGCGACGAGGATCTCGCGTTCGCGGTCGGTGAGGGCGCTCAGGCGCGGGTCCTCGGCGCAGCCGGCGCCGCCGGGTGGTACGAGACGGGCGAACTCGTGCAGCAGGCGGCGGGTGAGCGCGGGCGCGATGACCGCGTCGCCGACGGCCACCGCGCGGATACCGGCGAGGAGTTCCTCGGGACGGGCGTCCTTGAGGAGGAAACCGCTGGCTCCGGCGCGCAGGGCCGCGTGGACGTACTCGTCCAGGTCGAAGGTGGTCAGGACGAGGACGCGGGAGCGGTCGCCGGCGGCGACGATGCGGCGCGTGGCCTCGATGCCGTCCATGCCGGGCATGCGTACGTCCATGAGGACGACGTCCGGGCGGAGTTCGGCGGCCCTGCGCACGGCCTCGGCCCCGTGTGCGGCCTCCCCGACCACCTCCGTCTCGGGGACGGAGTCCAGCAGCATGCGAAAGCCGTACCGCTGCAGCGGCTGGTCGTCCACGACGAGCACGGTGGTCACCGGGCACCACCCCGGGGAGCCAGGTCGAGGGCGGCGCGCACCGTCCATCCCGGGCCCGCGGGCCCCGCGCTGACGTGTCCGCCGTAAAGAGCCGCTCGTTCGCGCATGCCCACCAGGCCGTGTCCTTCCTCGTTCGCCGTGCCGGGACGGCCGGCCGGTGCGGATGGCCCGGAGTCCTGGACCGTGATGGTCAGCCGTGCGTCCTCCACGACGATCGCCAGGCTCGCACGGGCGCCCGCGCCGGCGTGTTTGAGGGTGTTCGTCAGGGCCTCCTGCACGATGCGGTAGACCGTGAGCTGCACTCCGCTGTCGAGGGCGTCGACGTCACCGGCCGTACGGTAGACGACCTCCAGACCGGCGGCGCGGACCCCCTCGCACAGCGCGTCGACGTCCGCGAGAGAGGGCTGCGGGCTCAGCTCGGGCTCGCCGGGCGGGCTGTCCGCCTCGCGCAGCACACCGAGCACCCGGCGCAGTTCGCTGAGCGCCTGACGGCCGCTGTCGCCGATGAGGTGCAGGGCCTCCCTGCCGCGTTCCGGGGCGACGGCGGTGGCGTAGGCGCCCGCGTCGGCGAGGGTGATGATGACGGACAGGTTGTGGCCGACGATGTCGTGCATCTCGCGGGCCACCCGCGCCCGCTCGGCCGCCACGGCGAGCCTGCCCCGCTGGTCGCGTTCGGTCTCCAGCCGGGCCGCACGGTCCCGCAGCCCGGCCAGCTGGGCCCGCCGGATGCGGATCATCAGGCCCAGGGCCAGGGCCGCGGTCGCCGTGCTGAGCAGGAAGAAGAGCGCGTCCCAGACCGACACCGCCGCCGAGACCCGCGCCGCGACCAGACCCAGCGCACCCGCCATGACCGCACAGGCCCACGACAGCTGCCGTAGCCGCCCGTGCAGGGCCAGGCTGTACAGGGCGACGAAGAGGGCGACGTCCGCACGGAGTGCGGCGCCGAGGGACCACTGGAGGACGAACACGGCCGTCACGGCGCCGAAGGCCACCGCGGGCGCCCGCCGCCGCCACAGCAGCGGCAGCACCAGTCCGGCCTGCAGGACCAGCATGCCGGCGACGGGCAGCCGGGTGAACGCCAGGCGGAAGTGGCGCGGGCCGTCGCCGTCCCCGTGCACCCCGTGCAGCAGGTCCGGCAGGCAGAACATCAGGAAGACCAGCACCACCACCGCGGTGTCCAGCACCCACGGACGGGCCTGGTCGGCGTGCCGGAGCCGCTGGCCGGCCCGGCCGAGCCGGGCGACCAGCGGCCCCATCCCGCTGAGCTCATCGGGGGTCACGGAGTCCACAGGCCCATGATGCGGGTGCCGTCGCTCAGACGTCGCTGCGCAGCAGCCGGTACGCCGCCCCCGCCAGCGCCAGCGCCGTCCAGCCGAGGAAGACCAGGAGTCCGGCGGAGGGCGACAGGGTGGTGGAGTCATGGGTCAGCGCGAAGAGCGACTCGCCCGCGTGGCTCGGCAGGTAGGGGTCGATGTCGCCCTGCCACGAGGTGGGCAGCAGGGAGACCAGTCCGGGCACCAGCATGAGGGCGGCGACCAGGACCGAGATGCCGCCGGCGACGGACCGCAGCAGCGCCCCGAGGGCGGTGCCGATCACGCCGACCAGGCCGAGGTAGAGCCCGGCACCCAACAGGCTGCGGACGACGCCCGCGTGGCCGAGGCCCATGGCGGCGGGCGTGCCGGACACGATCCGGCTGCCGACGAGGAAGGCGGCGAACGTGCCCACGGTCGCGACCACGAGGGCGACCAGTCCGTACACCGCCGCCTTGGACCACAGCACGGGCAGTCGGCGCGGTACGGCGGCGAGGGTCGAGCGGATCATGCCGGTGGAGTACTCGCCCGCCGTGACCAGCACGCCGAGCACGCCGAGGGCGAGCTGGGCGAAGTTCGTGCCGAAGAGGGACAGGCTCACGGCGGTCGCGGTGGCGAAGTCGCGGTCCATGTGCCGGCCGGAGTCGAGACCGGACTTGTAGTGGCTCGCGGCGATGACGCCGAAGGCCACGAGGAACAGCAGGCCCAGGCCGAGGGTGATCCAGGTGGACCTGAGGGACCAGAGCTTGGCCCACTCCGAGGCCAGCACGCGCCGTCCGGTCACCCGGTGGACGGGGCGGCCCGGCGCCTGAGCGGCGGCCTCGGGGGTCTCGGGTGTCGCCGTGAGGGTGCTCATGCCGCGCTCCCGGAGGTCTCGGTGCCGGTGGAGCCGTGGTACTCCACGGCGTCCCTGGTCAGTTCCATGAATGCCTCCTCCAGGGACACCGCCTTGGTGGTCAGCTCGAACAGCGGGATCCCGTGCTCGGCCGCCTTCAGCCCGATCTCACGGGCGGACATCCCGGTGACCTGCAGTTCCTCGGTGCCGACGCGGCCGGTGACCTCCACGCCCGGCCCGGCCAGCACGTCCCGCAGCCGTGCGGGGTCCTGCGTCGCGACCTGCACGGTGTCGCCGCCCGCCTCGCGGACCAGGTTCCGTACGGTCGTGTCGGCCAGCAGCCGGCCCCGGCCGACGATGATCAGGTGGTCCGCGACCAGCGCGACCTCGCTCATCAGGTGCGAGGAGACGAACACCGTGCGTCCCTCGGCCGCGAGGGAGGTGAGCAGATTGCGGATCCACAGCACGCCCTCGGGGTCCAGCCCGTTGACCGGCTCGTCCAGCATCACCGTCTGGGGATCGCCGAGCAGGGCCGCCGCGATGCCGAGCCGCTGGCCCATGCCGAGGGAGAAGGCACCCGCCCGCTTCTTCGCGACGCTGCCGAGACCGGCGAGTTCGACGACCTCGTCGACCCGGCGGCGCGGTATGCCGTGGGTCAGCGCGAGCGCCCGGAGGTGGTTGTAGGCCGAGCGGCCCGGGTGGATCGACTTCGCCTCCAGGAGCGCCCCGACCTCCTGCAGCGGCGCCTGGTGACGGGCGTAGCGCTGTCCGTTCACCGTGACGGAGCCGCTCGTCGGCGCGTCGAGTCCGATGATCATGCGCATCGTCGTGGACTTGCCTGCTCCGTTGGGGCCGAGGAACCCGGTCACTGTGCCCGGCTTCACGGTGAAGTCCAGACCGTCGACGGCTGTCTTCTCCCCGTACCTCTTGGTGAGCTGCTGTGCCTCGATCATTCGCGTTCTCTCCCTCGGACTCCGGCGCCCGGCGCGCCCGACGCCTCCTCCGCCACGCTAGGGCCGCGATCTGCCGGATCCGGTGGTACCGGGGGCTGAACCCCGGCCGGCGGGTGGTACCGGGGTACTACCACCCTCCTGGTGCCGGGGCGGGAAATCTGCCACGGCGGCCCCATGTCCGCGTGCGCGCCGGAGTTAGGGTTGCCGCACGACGCGGCACGCCCGGGTCCCTCGCCGCGTCCCCGAAACGAAGGTGCTATGCCCGCTGAGAACGCCCCCGTCGCCGGCAACCTCGACGATGACGACTATCCCGCCTACACCATGGGCCGGGCCGCAGACGTTCTCGGCACGACACCCGCCTTCCTGCGGTCCGTCGGCGACACCGGGCTGATCAGCCCGCTGCGTTCGGAAGGCGGCCACCGCCGCTACTCCCGCCGCCAGTTGCGCATCGCCGCCCGCGCCCGGGAGCTGGTCGACCAGGGCACCCCCGTCGAGGCCGCGTGCCGCATCATCTCCTTGGAGAACCAGCTCGACGACGCCCTGCGCCTGAACCGGGAAATGCACCGGAAACTGTACGAGCGGGGCCCGGATACCTAGTCCCACGGATACAGAAATGCCGCGCCCGGCGGGATGAGAACCGCCGGGCGACATCGAAAACACATGCCGCGGCCACCCGGCTTGTGTTAGCGTGATAGCAGTTGCAGTTTTGGTTGCCAGAGATTTTTTCTTTGCAGAGCTTTCCGGATCTTTCCGGAGGGGTGATCATCGCGGCGACTCGGATCCGCAAAGTGCGGAGTCCGGCACTGCCCCCCAAGGGAGATTCAATATGGCATCTGGCACCGTGAAGTGGTTCAACGCGGAAAAGGGCTTCGGCTTCATCGAGCAGGACGGCGGCGGCGCTGACGTGTTCGCCCACTACTCGAACATCGCCACCTCCGGCTTCCGCGAGCTTCAGGAAGGCCAGAAGGTTACCTTCGACGTCACGCAGGGCCAGAAGGGCCCGCAGGCCGAGAACATCGTTCCCGCCTGACACTGACGCGAACGGTCGCGAGCCACGGGCTCGCGCACCACGTGGCTGGGACCCGCGCTCTTGGGGTGCGGGCCCCGGCATTTTTCTTTTATCACCTTTTCTTTTCTTCTTTTTCTCCTGCTTTTCTTCTCTTCTTTTCTTCGGGTCATTCGAAGGCCTTGACGCCGTTCCCGCTCCGGGCGCACCCCTGACCGCCGACCGACCGCCGTAGCACGTCCTGTGGAGGCAGCCATGCGCTGTGTCATCGCCCGTTACCCGTTCGACCTGGTCAAGAGCGAGGTCGAGCAGTCGATGAGCGGCATCACGCCCGAACCCGTCACCGGCGTGTCCGTGACCATCGGCCGCCGCGTCTACCCCGTGATGCAGGTCGGGGAAGTGATCACGAGGCAGAACCGGCGCGACTTCACCTCGGGTGAGATGCGCCGGGCCCTGACCCGGCTCGGCTTCACCTGCCACGACCCGCGGCCGGTCATGCCGGCCCTGGACGCGGGCGCCGACGAGGGGGCGCTCGGCTGGTGACGCGGTGACGCGGTAGCGCCGTCCGGGGCGGCGGCAGGTAGTCGGCCGTTCGTGGGTTGCGAGGCCGAGGATGTGGCACCCGGTCGGTGAGCGGGCCGGACACGCGAACCGCGTCCCGTGGTACCAGCGGTTCGGCAATGAGCCGCAAGCCGCGCGAGGCCTGTGCGGCTCGCTCCGCCCGGTTGTCGCCGCCAGGCTGCCCGGCGGCAACCGGTGCACGCCTGGGACGGTCTTCCCGTCACGGCGCCGGGCTCGGCTCCGGGCCCGGCGTGGCCTCTTTCCACACGGTGTGGAAAGCGAGCCGCAGACAGCCCGCGAGGGCCGGGTGCTCGATGAAGAGTGTGGTGGTGGTGTCCGCGCCGGCCACCGGGTCGGGCATGTCGCACAGCACGAGGGAGCCGTCGGCGATCACGAGTTTCAGGGGCAGGTCGGGGGCGAAGCGGGCCTCCTCGCCGGCGGCGGTGAAGCGCCGCACGTGGTCCACCGTCTCGGGGTCGGCCAGGGAGTCGTCGAGGTAGATCGCCCGGACGGTGCCGCCCGCCTCGTGGAGCCGGCGCACCGCCGCTATGCCCTCCGCGTTCTCGGCGGACGCGACGAACGGCGGCTTGCAGAAGGTGAGAAGCTCGTGGCGCGCCTGCCGCTGGATGTCGGCGAAGCGCTCCGAGATCGCCCTCGGGTCGCGCAGGATCTCGATGTAGTCCAGCGGATCGGTGTGGTCCTGCCCCTGGGACCACAGGGGCTGCAGGACGCCGGCCAACCCCTGCGAGACCCGCTCCAGCCGCTCGACGGACTCCCGTTGCACAGCCATCAGCCGGGCGACGGCCAGCTCGGGCGTGACGGCGGAGTACGTGGCCACGCGCCCCGGACGGATGGTGGCCAGCTGCCGCCGTACGAGCGCGTCCAGCACGTCGTAGACACGCTGGCGCGGCACGTCGGCCTCCCGGGCCACCTCGGCTGCCGTGTAGGAACCACGCCTGATGAGTGTCAGGTAGACCCGGGCCTCGTACCGGGCCAGGCCCAGCGACATCAGATCGTTGATGGTTCCGCCTTCAAGCTCCATGGCCGCACAAGGTACCTGTACCGGCCAGGAGTTGAGGGCAAGGTTTTACCAACTGGCTCTGTTCTCTTCGGCAAAGCGTCAATAACCTCATGAGTAGCCACCACTGACCGGGGTGGCAGCAACCAACAGTGCCCGGAAGCCGGCTCCACACGACCACCCCCAACGGAAAGCGGTTGTCATGCCCCTGTCATTAGGGTGGGTGCGACACCCCTTCCGGCCGTCGTCGTGGCGCCATCCATCCCCCCACGGAGGGCAGTTCATTGCGTTCTCACCGCAGAAGGAATCCCATACGCCGCGGCGCGCCCGCGCTCCTGTCTGCAGCAGCTCTGATCACCGGCGGCCTGGCCGTCGCCACGCAGTCGGCGGCCTTCGCCACGACGTCCGCCGCGTCACCCACGACCTCCACGGCCTCCACCGCCTCCGCGACTGCAACGGAGCACACCCACCGGCTCTGTTCGGAGCCCAGCAGGCCCGGCTACATGGCGTGCCAGGCGGTCGTACGCACCGACCTCAAACCGCACCTGACCCTCGGCCGCCACGACACCCCCAAGGGCTTCGGGCCGGCCGACCTGCAGGCGGCCTACAACCTCCCCAAGGACGGCGGCAAGGGCGCCACCGTCGCGATCGTCGACGCGAACGACGACCCGAACGCCGAGAAGGACCTGGCCGCCTACCGGTCCCAGTACGGCCTGCCGGAGTGCAGCACGAGCAACGGCTGCTTCAAGAAGATCGACCAGGACGGCGGCTCCAACTACCCGACCCCTGACCAGGGTTGGGCGGGCGAGATCTCGCTGGACGTGGACATGGTCAGCGCCGCCTGCCCGCAGTGCCACATCCTGCTCGTCGAGGCCAAGTCCGCGAACATGGACGACCTCGGCGCGGCCGTGAACCAGGCCGTCAAGCAGGGCGCCAAGTACGTCTCCAACAGCTACGGCGGCAACGAGGAAGCGGCCGACACCTCCGCCGACGACAAGTACTTCAAGCACCCCGGCGTCGCCATCACCGTCAGCTCCGGCGACAGCGGATACGGCACCGAGTACCCGGCCGCCTCGCAGTACGTGACGGCCGTCGGGGGCACCTCGCTCAAGAAGGACAGCAGCACCCGCGGCTGGTCCGAGTCCGTCTGGGGCACCTCCGCCGGCGGTGACGGAGCGGGCTCGGGCTGCTCGCAGTACGACGCCAAACCGTCCTGGCAGAAGGACACCGGCTGCGCCAAGCGCGCCGTCGCCGACGTCGCGGCCGTCGCCGACCCCGCCACCGGTCTCGCGGTCTACGACACCTACCAGGCGAGCGGCTGGAACGTGTACGGCGGCACCAGCGCCTCCGCCCCGTTCATCGCCGGTGTCTACGCCCTCGCCGGCGCTCCGGCCGCCGACGCTGTTCCGGCCTCCTACCCCTACGCCCACCCGGACAAGCTGAACGACGTCGCCGAGGGCTCCAACGGGTCCTGCGCGAACTACCTGTGCAAGGCGGGCAAGGGCTACGACGGCCCGACGGGCCTCGGCAGCCCGAACGGTGTCGCGGCCTTCACCAAGTAGACCGGCGCAGTCCGGCCAGAACGGCACGAAGGCCGTACGGGACACGGATCACCGTGTCCCGTACGGCCTTCCTGCACATCCCGAGGGGCCACAGTCGCACATCGCCTCCACGGCAGCCGGGTCGACGGTGCCGGCGCGGCGGAGGGACGGTCGGCGGCGGGAGTGCTCACAGTGGTGTCCTCCCGGGCAGCGGGTCAGGGCAGGGTGGGGGCGGCGAGTTCGGGTTCGCCCCGGCCGGCCGGGGCGGCCGGGGGCACGGGTGCCGGGCGCCCGAAGACCGCGGCCGTGAGCCCCAGCCCGACCACGGCGCCCACCGCCTGCGCCGCGACGAAGGGGGCGACCGAGCCCGGCGCGATCCCGGCGTACGTGTCCGTGAACGCCCTGCCGAACGTCACCGCCGGGTTCGCGAACGACGTCGAGGACGTGAACCAGTACGCCGCCCCGATGTACGACGCCACCGCGACCGGGGCGAAGTGGGCGCGGCCGGACCGGGACAGCCCGGAGACCAGCAGCACCAGACCCGCGGTGGCCACGGCCTCGCCCAGCAGCAGGTGCCCGGCCGAGCGGTCGTGCGTCGACCACCGCACCAGCGGCCTGGCGAACATGGCGTCGGCCAGGACCGCACCGGCCACGGCGCCCGCGGCCTGGACGGGGACGTACACGGCCACCTCGCGCAGGGTGAGCCCGTCGCCGGTGCGGCGGCCGGAGAACCAGGACGCCAGCGTGACGACCGGGTTGAGGTGGGCGCCGGAGACCGGCCCGAACAGCGCGATCAGGACGCCGAGGCCGAAGACGGTGGCCAGCGAGGCGGCCAGCAGCTGCACGCCGGCGTCGTGCGACAGCTCGGTGGCCTGTATCCCCGCGCCGACGGCCACGGCGACCAGCGCCGCCGAGCCGACGGCCTCGGCCAGGGCACGCCGCGCCAGGGGGGCGCTCACGCGACGGATCACCTTGAGCACGTGTTTCGACATGTGGCTCATGGTGGCGTTTTTCGATCAGGGCACAAGTGTGTCTCAAGCCGTGACCGAGGTGACGGTGCCGCTCTCAGTCGGGCACGCAGCCGAACCAGTTCACCGTGCCGTTGCCGGGGGTGTGGCCCAGGCACCTGATGGTTCGGTGATGCAGGGTCTCGGTCCGGTCCACGGCTCCGTCCAGGTACGCCGTGCGGTGGTGGGGCTGGACGAGGGTGTCGATCTCGACGGTGTACCAGCGGCCCTCGCCGTCCGGCACGCTGCAGTGGTGACCGGTCATGTTGCGGCTGGGGTCGTCGCCCCAGACGGGCCGTTCGGCACGGTCGCAGTGCGCGTGGGCGCCATCGGCGCCGGCGGTACCGGCGCCGGCGCCGAGCAGGGCGGTGGCACCCATGGCCACCGCCGCGGTGACGCCGAACAGGCGTCTGCGGGTGGGGTTCATCGATCGGTCCTCCTGCCGGCTGTGGTGACGGCCGTGAGTCGCCAGGTCACCCTGGAGCGATCGTCACACCGATCCGGAACGTCCGGCCCGGCGGGCGGCGGCGCAGTCCCCCGACCCGGTGACGTCGGTGCTGCCAATGCAGCAGGCCGCCCCCTCGCGGGCACGGACGCCCGGGACCGGTCCGGCTCAGGCCGCGATCGTGGTGAGCTGCTCGATGCCGTGGCGCCCGCGGAGCTCGACGATGGCCTCGGGACCGGCCTGGTTGTTCACCAGGTCGGCCAGTTCGCGCAGGTAGTCCTCGTGACCGGCCGGGAAGGACAGGAAGAGCATCCGGGCCTCGGAGTCGGTCGGGTTGGCGAACGCGTGGGGGCAGCCCGGGGGCACGAAGATCATGCTGCCGGGGCCCGCCCGCAGCACGTCGCGGCCGTCGCGGGAACGCCACTCGCGCCAGTTGTCCCCGGTGATGCTCACCGGTTCGAAGGCGAGCAGGTCGAGTTCACCCTCCAGGACGTAGAAGATCTCCTCGCCGTGGTCATGGCGGTGGGCGCCGACGTCGAACCCCGGGGGGACGACGACCTCGAAGGTCGAGTTCAGCTTGGCGTCCTTCGCGGAGACCTTCACCTCGATCTGCAGCCCGCCGATCGTGATGCGGTCGCCCGCACCCGGTTCCACCATCAGGCCGTCGGTCACGTGCGACACCTCTGACACCTTTGCCTCCGTTCTGTCACTTCTGATTGTTGAGCTGGGGCTTCCGTACGGACAGGGCCCCGGGGCCCTGTCCCCGGCGGGTGGCCGCGGTGACGACGACGGCCAGGACGAGTCCCACCAGGGCGAGCAGGGCGCCGAGCCAGACCGGCGAGGTGTAGCCGAGGCCGGCCGAGATGACGAGCCCGCCGAGGTAGGCGCCCAGGGAGTTGGCGATGTTGAACGCGGACTGGACCGAGGCGGAGACCAGCGAGGCACTGTCCGGGGCCTTGCTCATGATGTAGGTCTGCATGATCGGACCGAGGCTGAACCCGGCGACGCCGGCGGCGAAGAGCCCGATGGCCGCGGTGACCTTCAGCGGGACGGCCAGCGCGAACAGGACCAGCACGACGGCCAGCGCCGCCAGGGCCGTGTACAGGCTGGGGACCAGGGCGCGGTCGGCGGCGCGGCCTCCGACGACGTTGCCCACCGTCATGCCCACGCCCAGCAGGACCAGCAGCCAGCTGACCGAGGTGGAGCTGAACCCACTGGCCTCGGTCAGCAGCGGGGCGACATAGCTGTAGACGGTGAAGATGCTGGCGAAGCCGACCGTGACGGTGCCCAGCGCCAGCCACACGTCGCCGCGCCGGAACGCGGCGAGTTCGTCGCGGACGCCGGCCGGGGACGCCTTCTCCTGCCGGGGAATCATGATCCCGATGGCGATCACGCTGAGCACGCCGATGACGGCGACCACCACGAACGCCGAGCGCCAGCCGAGGGTGGTGCCGAGATACGTGCCGAGGGGGACGCCGGCGATGTTGGCCAGGGCGAGACCGAGGAACATCATCGACACCGCCTTGGCGGTGCGGTCGGCGGAGACCATGCCGGCGGCGACGACGGCGCCCACGCCGAAGAACGCCCCGTGCGGCAGCCCGGCCACGAACCGCGTCACCAGCATGACCGGTTCGTTGGGGGCGAGCGCGGTCGTGACGTTGCCGACGGTGAAGAGGGCCATCAGTGACAGCAGGGTGGTCTTGGCGGGCAGCCGACGTGCGGCCAGGGTCAGCAGCGGGGCACCGATGACCACCCCGAGGGCGTACGCCGAGACCAGGTACCCGGCGTCGGGGATGGAGATGTCCAGGTCGTGCGCGATGGTCGGCAGCAGGCCCATCACGACGAACTCGGTGGTGCCGATGCCGAAGGCGGCCAGGGTGAGTGCGGCCAGTGCTAGGGGCACGGTCCTCCTCCTAGGGACGAGCGGTGGGCGGCCGGCCGGGACTCCCGGCCGGGACCGGCCCGGGGCGTGCGGGACGGGCGGCCGGGCGTCCCGGATGTCGGCGGTCGGTCAGATGCGGGCCGGCCCGAACCAGTCGGTCAGGGCCGTGCGCAGGTCCTCGCCGGGGACCGGTTCGTCACCGACCCACGCGAGATGGCCGTCGGGGCGGACGAGCAGCACGGCGGCCTCCGCGTCGGCGTCCAGGGCGGTGACGGCCCGTACGCGGTCGCTCCAGGGCTCGGCGGCACGTACGGCCGTGGCGGTGCCGGTGAGGTCCAGCAGCAACGGGCGCCCCTCGCGCAGCAGTTCCGCCAGGCGTACGGTCCCCGCGTCGGTCTTCAGCTGCCGGTCGGCGACGAAGGTGCCGACTCGCGGGTCACCGCCGCCGCCGTAGTGGACGTCGGTCCCGTAGACGGCGTCGGTCAGGTGGTCGTTGACCTCGTCGAAGCCCAGGAGTTCGGTGACCAGCTCGCGCAGCGCGTCCACCTGCGAGCCCGGGCGCATCAGCGCGACCTGGGCGCGCGTGTTGTGCAGGACGCGCGCGGCGACCGGGCGGCGCTCGGCGTCGTAGGTGTCCAGGAGCCCGGGGCGGCCCTGACAGGCGGCCGCGAGTTTCCACCCCAGGTTCACCGCGTCCTGGAGGCCGAGGTTGGCCCCCTGGCCGCCCGCGGGGAAGTGCACGTGCGCCGCGTCCCCGGCGAGCAGGACGCGCCCGGCACGGTACTGGGCGGCCAGTCGGGTGCTGTCGGTGAAGCGGGAGATGAAGCGCACGTCGGTGAACTCGATGCGCTCGCCGGTGACACGGTGGACGGACTCGACCAGCTCCTCGGCGGTGGCCGGGGTCTCGGGCAGCGGACGGTCCCACTCGGTGGTGGAGATCCGGCCGTCGGGCATCCGCATGAACCAGCCGCGCTCGCGCCGCTGCCAGCCCATGGGCAGGCGGTCCAGGCCGGTGATCGTGCCCAGGCCCATCCAGCTCACCGTCTGCGGTTCGGTGCCCGGGAAGTCGATGCGGGCGAGCCTGCGCACGCTGCTGCGTCCGCCGTCGCAGCCGACCACGTAACCCGCCCGGACCACGCTGCGGCCCTCACCGTCCTCCACCGTGACGGCGACCCCGCCGGCGTCCTGCTCCAGCCCCACGACCTGGGCACCGTGGCGGACCACGGCACCGGTCCCGGTCGCCCGGCGGATCAGGATGGCCTCGGTGGCCTCACGGGACAGCGCCAGTTCCTGGGGCTGTTCGGTGGTGACGGTGCCCTGGCCCAGTACGAACAGCCCGGCGAAGTGACCGCGCGCGGAGGTGTTCGCCAGCCGGCGGCGGTACTCGTCCAGATTGGCCGTGGCCTTTTCGGCGGCCAGGAAATCCGCGAGCAGATTCCGGCGGTCCATTATTTCCAGGGTGCGGGCGTGGATCGTCAGCGTCCTCGGCTCATTGGCCCCGGGCGCGAGGCGCTCCACGACAAGCGTGGAAACGCCGTGCAGCCGCAGCTCGCAGGCGAGCATCAGGCCGACCGGCCCACCACCGGCGATGAGGACGTCGTAATCATTGCTCTGCATATCCAGCACCAGCCGCCACCTTGTTCGGAAATCCGCACATCAATTAAGCAGTGTCAATTCCACGGTATCGGCGGGCTGGGCGATCACAAAATGCAATTCGGATAACGCAGCGTTGCGGGTGGCGGCAATCCACCGGTGCGGGCCGCCTCAGGTCCGGCCGTCCGGCTGCCAGCTCTCGAAGACGCTGCGGACGCAGTGCCGGAACCAGGTGTGGGTGGGGTCGGCCTGGTGCCGGATGTGCCAGGACTGCGCGACGACGACCGGCGGGAGCTGCAGCGGAATGCGCACCGTGCGCAGACCGAGGAGGGAGACGGCCTGGCGGCTCAGCCGCTCGGCGGCCAGCCCCACCAGGTCGCTCTGCGCGACCATGTGCCAGGAGGCCACCCAGCTCGGCACGACGGAGACCACCTGCCGGTGCAGTCCGTACTCGGCGAGGTGGTCGTCGATGGGGCCGGTGAGCCGGCCGCGCCGGGAGACACCGAGGTGCTGGGCCGCGGTGAACCGCTCCCGGGTCACCTCGCCGCGCAGCAGCGGGTGCCCGGCGCGCACCACGGCGCGCACCCGGTCGACCATCAGCCGTTCGCTGTTGACCTCGGCGGATGCGGAGTCGGCCACGCTGACCACCAGGTCGGTGGCGCCCTCGCGCAGCTTCGGGGTGCTGTCGTGGGAGTCCTCCGGGACGAACCGGACCGTCACGTT
The DNA here is from genome assembly GCF_055603245.1 of Streptomyces sp. NPDC037290. Lineage (NCBI taxonomy): Bacteria > Bacillati > Actinomycetota > Actinomycetes > Kitasatosporales > Streptomycetaceae > Streptomyces > Streptomyces sp. NPDC037290. The sequence continues at coordinate 61,830 of NZ_JBVJVZ010000020.1, forward strand.
GGGCGCCTGGCGGTGAACGGTGCTCAGCAGCGGCTGGGCGAGCGCCCCGATCACCATGTCGTTGGCCTGCACGGTGAAGGTCGTCGTCAGCGAGGACAGGTCCGGCGCCCCGGCCTCCAAGAACAGCCCGGTGGCCTGCTCGACCAGCGAGCGCACCTGCTCCCGGACCGCCAGGGCGCGGGGCGTCGGCACCATCTGGCGGCCCGCACGGACCAGGAGCGGGTCGCCCAGGGCCCGGCGCAACCGGGCCAGGGTCCGGCTCATGGTCGGCGTGGAGGTGCGCATCCGTTCCGCGGCCCCGGTGACACTGCCTTCCTCCAGGAGCGCGTCGAGGGCGATGAGGAGGTTCAGGTCCACGGATTTCATCTGGCGCAACCCCTGGTTATCACGATTGATCTGGACGGCAAGCCCCAACCGGGTTTATTGTACAGGGAAAGTAAATTTTGGGGTTCGAAATAAGTCAATCACCGCCGCTTACGTAGCGTTGACGGCAGTGGTGACTTCCGTCTCACCGCGGATGTCCGCAGTGGAGGACGGGGTACCGTTTCGGTCGTGCCGCCCCTGGCTGCACGAAGCGTTCCCGAAGGGCGCTCCAAACCGAATGGGCATTCTTTTCTTGAAGGGATATCGCGAGGAGCGCCTAGCTCACCAAATGGGGGAAACAAAAGCATGACAGGCAATGCCATACGCGAAACTGTCTCGAACTGCTCCTGCAAAGCACCGGTCCACCCCTGTGGGGACTTGGCACACGTCTCCGACCGGGAGCGGGACATCATGAACGTGCTCTCGCGCGGCTTCACCAACACCGAGATCGCGCAGGAGCTGTTCATCAGCGAGAAGACCGTCAAGAACCACATCAACCGGCTGTTCGCCAAGCTGGGGGCCCGCCACCGTGCCGAGGCCATGGCGATCTGGCTGGGTCTGGCACACACCTCGAAGGCGCGCCGCAGGATGACCACCTGACGCAGGCCCGGACTGCGCGGCGGGGGGGGGGGGGGGGGGGGGGGGGGGGGGGGGGGGGGGGGGGGGGGGGCGGGGGGGGGAGGGGGGGGGGAGGGGGGGGGGGGGGGGTGGGT
>NZ_JBVJVZ010000020.1:62912-73834 GCF_055603245.1 Streptomyces sp. NPDC037290
ACCACCCCCCCCCCCCCCCCCCCCCCCCCCCCCCCCCCCCCCCCCCCCCCCCCCCCCCCCCCCCCCCCCCCCCCCCCCCCCCCCCCCGGGCCGCCCTTCCTCAGACCGCGGCCAGTCGGGGGAAGAGCGTCGCGGCGGTCTCCCGGGCCGCCGCCCGCCGCTGCCGCTCGTCCAGCAGCCCCGTGCGCTCCAGTTCACCGCGCCACCGGTTGACCGACTCCCGGGGGAAGAACGGCAGGTCGGTGCCGTACAGCAGGCGCAGCGGGTCGGCGATGCGCAGCAGTGTGTCCAACTGCCGTGGCAGCACCGGACCCGCCAGGTCGTAGTACAGCGAGCGCAGGGCGCCCAGCACATCGACCTCGGTGTCCGGAAGCATGGCCGCGGTCAGCGCCGCCACCCGGTCCGCGAGCACGCCCAGTGTCGCTCCGGCGTGCGGCACGATCCACCGCACCTCGGGGAAGCCGGCGAGCGCCCCGGACAGCACCAGGTCGATGACGGTCCGGGTGGTGTCGAAGGGGAACTCCAGCAGAGCGCTCGGCGGCCTGCGGACGCCCGGGGCCGGCACGGTCGGCGCCGACGTCGGATGCAGCAGCACGGTGGCACGGCGGCGGGCGAGTTCGGCCAGTACCGGCCGGAACGCCGGATCGCCCAGGTAGCGGCCGTCGTAGTTGGTGAACAGGACGTACCCGTGGACCTCGGGCAGGTCCGCCACGGCCCCGATCTCCGCCAGCGCGGCGTCCGTGTCGGGCAGCGGCAGACAGCCCAGCAGACCGAGCCGCCCGCCGGATCCGGCGACGAGCTGCGCGCACTCGTCGTTGAACCGGCGGGCCAGGTCCGCGGCCCGCCGGGGATCACCGAAGTTCACCCCGGGGGACGGGATGCTGACGGCCGCGGCCCGTACGCCCGTGCGGTCCATGTCCTGAAGCGCCCCGGCGAGTGACCACGCCGGCAGGAAGGGCATGCCGTCCCGGTGGGAGGGCGGGGCGTCGTGCCAGGCCCGGTCGAAGGAGGGCGGCACCAGATGGGCGTGCACGTCGATCCAGCCCTCGCCGTACGGGTCCTGGCCGTGGCTAGTCGCCATGCGGGGTGCCGTCCTCGCCGATGCCGAGTGCGGCCCGCATGCTCTCCAGCTCCCGTACCGACCAGTGCTCGACGACCTTGCCGCCGGCGATCCGCAGGACGTGCGCGGCCTGCACGCGCATCGTGCGCCCCGTCGGCGGCCGCTCGCCGAACGGGCCGGTGTGGGTGCCGGTGACGATCTCGTACACCAGGACCTTGTCCCCGTCCGCGAGCACGTGCTCGGTACGGATGCGGACATCGGGGAAGGCGGTCTTGAAGCGGACCGCGGACTCCTTGAGGTTCTCGCGCTCGAAGGCGTTGCGGCCGAACATCGGGCTGTGGTCGACCAGGTCCTCGGCGATCAGTTCGTGGATCACCGGGACGTCGGCGTCCTGCAGCGCGGTGAACAGCCTGCGCGCGACGGCCGCGTTGTCCGTCTTCACCGGACCCCCGTCCGCTTGCGCGGAGTCGGCTGCCAGCGCACCGGGTCGGGCTTGCCGACGGTGTTCTCCAGCCATCCCGCGCCGCCGATCTCCAGGCGTACCGTGTCGCCGGGCTGCAGCTTGCGGCCCAGCTCCCAGCCGCTGCCGCCGGCCACCGTGCCGGTGCCGATGACCTCACCGGGCACCAGGGGCTCCGAGCGGGAGGCGTAGCTCAGGATCTCCTCGATGCTCCACACCAGCGAGCCGCTGTTCCCGCGGGACCACTCCTCGCCGTTGACGTGGGCGGTCATGGTCAGGTCGGTGAGGTCGAGCTCGTCGACGGTGACCACCCAGGGGCCCAGCGCGGTGCAGAAGTCCTTGCCCTTGGCCGGGCCCAGCCGCCCCTCCATCTCGTGGCGCAGCAGGTTGCGGGCGCTGAAGTCGTTGAAGACGGTCACCCCGAACAGGGCCGTGCGGGCCGTCCGCGGGGTGAGGTCGCGGGCCGGGGAGCCGATGACGAGGCCGAGTTCGAGCTCGTAGTCCAGGTGCTCACAGCCGGCCGGCCAGACCACCTGTTCGCCGGGGCCGACGACCGTCGACGGATTGATCTTGAAGAAGAGCGGGACCTCGAACCACACGTCGGGGGCGGTGGCCTCGTGGTTCTTGAAGGCGTTGAAGTCCCGCAGCACCGGCGGGTCCACCGGCGGCAGCCACTGCACCTCGGCCAGGGGGATGCCCAGGGCGGGGTCGGCACCCTCAAGGACCCGGTCGACCGCCTCCCTGAAGCCGGGGCCGGTCTCCAGCGCCTCCGTCAGGCTGCCGGGGAACTGCGCCGCCGCCAGCCGCGCGGCCCGGCGCGCCGAGGCGCCGGCGTCGATGAGCCTGCGCCGCTCCTCGGCGGCCAGGTCGAGCACCGTACCCGTCTCCGGGTGCACCGACACCAGCCGGGGCACCGGCCCGTCGGCGCCGTCCCGCAGTACACGTCCGATCTTCATGTCGCTTCCCTCGTCCAGGAGTTGTCGTACGGCCGGTCAGGCCAGGCAGCGCAGCGGACGGCCCGCGAAGGCGGTCATCATCGGCGCGATCTCCCGCCGCTGCAGCGGGGTTCCGATCGGCTCGCCGTCCATTTCCGAGTACGTCCGCGCGATGTTGGCGACCAGGCGCTCGCTGTCGTTCCACGCGGCGTACGGCCCCAGGTCCACCGCCCGGGCCGCCTCGAGCGGGTTCAGTCCACGGGCGCGCCCCTTGCGGGCCGCGTCCTCCACGAAGTCGAAGTAGTCGTCGACGGCGTCGAAGACCTCGGGACCCGCGAGCGGGCCGTGGCCGGGGACCACCACCTCGGGCCGCAGCGCGCGCAGGGTCTTCAGTGCCGTGCGGATCCCGGACAGGGAGCCGTCGGTGATGACCGGGGTGCAGCCGTTGAAGATGATGTCCCCGACGAAGAGCACCCGCTGCTCGGGCAGCCACACCACCACGTCGCCCAGCGTGTGGGCCGGAGCGACCGGGATGACCTCGGCCGTGAGCCCGCCGAGTTCGAGGGTGATGCGGTCCTCGCACAGCACCGTCGGCGGGCAGATCCGGATGTCGCCCCAGTCGACGGTGTCGAAGTACGGGACGACGGCCAGGCCCTCGCTGATGATCTTCTCCCGGCAGTACGGGTGGCCGATGACGGCGGCGTCGGGGAACTGGTGGTTGCCGAAGGTGTGGTCGCCGTGGTGGTGGGTGTTGACCAGGTACCGCACCGGTGCGGTACCGACCCGGGCGATCTCCTCGCGCAGCCGGGTGGTGCGCCGCTCGGTGAAGCAGGTGTCGACCAGCAGCACGCCTTCGTCGCCGGTGACGACACCGCAGTTGTTGAGCCCCCATCCCCAGTCGGGCTGGGTGAAGGCGTGGACGTTGCCGGCCACCGGGGAGAGCCGCCCCAACGCGGCGGTCTGCTCAGGGGGTTCGGCCGACGGGCAGCAGGACTGCGCTTCCATACGGGCTTCCACTGTCATGCCACTCCTGTTCCTGCGCCGCCGGCCAGCAGACGCGTACCGGCGGTGAGCGCGGCGCTCACCCCGGCCACCCGCCTGCCGAGCAGCCGGCAGGTCTCGACGTCGGACTTGTGCACGCCCTCGTCCCCCAGGTCGGCGGGGGTCTGCGCACCGGCACCGAGGAAGATTCCGAGGCGGTTGGGGTCGTTCATGCTGTCGGTGCTGGCGCTGTAGCCGGGCTTGAGGCCGAGGTTGACCCAGTGCATCCCGTGCTGGGCGGCCAGGATCGCCAGCGCCTGCAGCACCTGGAGCTTGTCGCCGCTCAGACAGCCGGAGTTGGAGAAACCGGCCGCGACCTTGTCCCGCCACGCTCCGTTCAGCCAGCGGCGCGAGGTGGCCTCGGCGAAGGCCTGGAACTCCGAGGAGACGTTGCCCATGTAGGTCGGGCACCCGAAGACGATCGCGTCGGAGGCGTCCAGAGACCGCCAGCCGTCCTCGTCGACCTGGTCGGCCGCGAGCAGATGGGTCCGCGCTCCGGCTTCCCGCGCCCCGTCGGCCACGGCCGCGGCCAGGACGGCGGTGTGTCCGTGACGCGAGTGGTAGGCGATGCTGACGGTGGTGTGCGGTGTGTGTCGTGTGTCTGGCATGACGGGGTTTCCTTGTCGGTTCACACCCGGGCCGATCGCCGAGTCGTCAGGGAGCGGGCGAAGTGCTCCAGCAGTTCCGGGCCCTCGGGCGCCCGGGCGGAGCCGTAGACGTAGAAGTCGGGGCGGATCAGTACGCAGTCGGCGCCGAGTTCCGTCAGCCAGTCGCCGTAGGCACCCGTCACGTCGGTGATCGGGGCCGCCGAGCCGGGCGGGCCCACATGGGCCAGGATCACCCCGGCCCGGTCCAGCGTGGCGCGCAGCTCAGGGGGGAGGGCAAAGAAGGCGGAGGCGGTCTCGGCACAGCCGGTGAGCAGGACGAAGCCATGGCCGACGACCTCGTCGAACATCCCCTGGCGGCCGCCCTGCCGGACCTCGGCCTGCGGGGCGGGGCTGCCCGCCGTCGGGTCGTCGTGGGCGAAGGCCCGGGGGCCGGGGCGCCGGGGCGGGACCGGACGCAGCGAGGGATCGGCCAGCTGGGCCCGCATCGTGGCGTTGCGCTGCTCGATCCGCTCCGGGTCCAGGACGATGCACGGCAGGCCGACCTGGCGCGCCTGGTCCATGCAGCTCTGGACGTCGTCCTTGCGGTCCGCGGTGAAGGTGTCGAGGACCGAGGCGTCTGCGGCACCGCGGTACAGCAGGTCCAGCCGCCAGGCCAGTGCGGCGGCGTCCCGCATGCCCGAGCACATGCCCTGCCCCGCGAACGGCCACATGGCGTGGGCCGCGTCCCCGACCAGGAAGCAGCGGCCGCGCTGCCAGGTGTCGGCCATCAGCTCGCGGAAGGCGACCACGGGCCGCCGCAGCAGGTGGAAGTCCTCGGGGCCGCCCCACGGGGAGAGCAGCTCCCAGACCTTCTCCGCGGTGAAGTCCTCGGGCTGTTCGTGCTCGAAGAGCTGGAACTCGAAGCGGCGGTGCGCCTTGCCCAGCCGGAAGAGGCAGCCGGGCCGCTCGGGGTCCAGGAAGTGGCCGTTCTCGAACTCGAAGGACATCGGGTGCTTCTCCTCGACGTCCAGGACGAGCCGGCGGGGCCCGCCGGTACCGCGGGTGACGGTGATGCCGAGCGCCTCGCGGACGAAGCCGTCCGCGCCGTCCGCGCCGACCAGGTGGCGGGCGCGTACGGTGTGGCGTTCGCCGGTGCGCGTGTCGGCCACGGTCAGCGTCACGCCGTCCGCGTCCTGCTCCAGCGCCACGGCCTCGGAGTGGAAACGGACCGTGACCGAGGAGCAGTCCCGTACCCGCCGGTCGACGGCGGCCTCCAGTTGGGGCTGATAGAAGCTCCAGTGCTCGCGCCAGCCGTGCCGGCCGGTCCCGCTCCAGTCGAAATGGCGCAGAAGTTCGCCGCCGAATGCGGCGGTTCTGGTGTCGTACGTGTCCCAGCACATGGATTTCTCGCGAATCTCGGCACCGGCACCGATTCGCTCCATGAGCCGCATGATCTCGTCGTCGATATGGATCGCACGCGGCGAACAGGCGATTTCCGGCTGCTTCTCGAAGACGGCGACTTCACAACCCGATTGCCCCAGCAGGGCACTCAGTGTCTGCGCCACCGGGCCGTATCCGACCACGGCCACGTCACATCGTTGGACCAGCATTTGCGCAGCATCTCATCGGCCTCCTGAGCTGCACAGGGCCTCAGGACCCAAAGGTGCTACCGCAAACCCGCGAGCCTGGCACTCGGTGCCGTTTGGGTCCGTAGACCCTTCCTGGCGATACCGGCGCAGCGCGACGATTCCTGAGCACGAAGCAAATTCCCGCAATTCACGACGGTACGGCTGAGGGGATGCGAGCATGCTGCCGCCAAGGCGCGTAGTGATCACCGGAATCGGCGTGGTGGCGCCACGCGGAATCGGTGTCAAGAACTTCTGGGAAACCTTGATCAGCGGGCGGAGCGCCACCAGAAACATCACCGCATTCGACGCCGGCGGCTTTCGCTCCCGTATCGCGGCGGAGTGTGACTTCCTGCCCGCGGAGAACGGGCTCACCCAGGAGCAGGCCGGGCGCATGAGCCGGTCCTCCCAGTTCGCCCATGTCGCGGCGCGCGAGGCGCTCGAGCAGTCCGGTCTGGAGGTCACGGAGAAGGTCGCGGCCCGCACGGGCGTGGCGCTGGGCAGCGCGGTGGGCTCGGTCCTCGAACTGGACCGCATCTACCGGGAGATCAGCGGCGACGGCACCTCCTGGGAGCTGGCCCCCGAGAAGGCCGGCCCGTACCTGGCGGACTACAACACCCCCAGCTCCCTGGTCCGCGAGATCGCCTGGCTCACCGGCGCCCAGGGCCCGGCCGCCATGATCTCCGCGGGCTGCACCTCGGGCCTGGACGCCATCGGCTACGCCTGCGACATCCTGCGGGAGGGCAGCGCGGACGTCATGATCGCCGGGGCCACCGACGCCCCGATCACGCCCATCACCGTGGCCTGCTTCGACGCGATCAAGGCCACCTCGCCCAACAACGCCGACCCCGCTCACGCCTCGCGGCCGTTCGACCGCGACCGGGACGGGTTCGTCCTCGGGGAGGGGGGCGCGGTCTTCGTGCTGGAGACCGCCGAGCACGCCCACGCCCGCGGGGCCCATGTCATCGCCGAGGTCGCGGCGTTCGCCGCCCGGTGCAACGCCCACCACATGACGGCACTGCGCCCGGACGGCCGCGAGATGGCCGCCGCGATCGACTCCGCGCTGGCCGGCGCGCGGATCGCCCCCGAGGCCATCGACTACATCAACGCCCATGGCTCGGGCACCAAGCAGAACGACCGGCACGAGACGGCCGCGTACAAGCGCAGCCTGGGCGAGGCCGTCCGCTCGATCCCGGTCAGCTCCATCAAGTCCGTGATCGGCCACTCCCTGGGCGCGATCGGCTCCATCGAGCTCGCGGCCTGTGCACTGGCCATCGAGCACGGCGTCATCCCGCCCACGGCGAACCTGCACACCCCCGACCCCGACTGCGACCTGGACTACGTGCCCCTGGTGGCCCGCGAGCAGCGGGTCGACGTGGCACTGAGCGTGGGCAGCGGCTTCGGCGGATTCCAGAGCGCGGCCGTACTCGTCAAGGAGGGCGCCCACCGATGAACGCAGGGCACACCGCAGCGCACACACCGGCGGCCTCGGGGCGTGAGGCGACGCACCACGACGAACTGCCGGTCTTCACCGGCCTGGCCGTCGCCGCCCCCAACGGCTTCGGCACCGAGGACTTCTGGGCCGCGACCCGCAAGGGCACCAGCGGCCTCGGCCCCATCACCCACTTCGACGCCGGCTCCTACCCGGTCCGGGTGGCCGGGGAGATCGACGGCTTCGAGGCGCGGCAGCACATCCCCAGCCGGCTCATCCCGGCCACCGACCGCGCCACCCAGCTGTCCCTGGTCACCGCCGCATGGGCGCTGGACGACGCGGGGCTGGACCCCGCCGCCCTCGGCGAGTTCGACGGCTCGGTGGTGACCGCCAACGCGGTCGGCGGGGTGGAGTTCATCCAGCGGGAGCTGCAGCGCCTGTGGAGCAAGGGTCCCCGGTACGTCACCGCGTACATGTCCTACGCCTGGTTCTACGGCGTCAACACCGGCCAGGTCTCCATCCGCCACCAGCTCAAGGGCCCGAGCGGTGTCGTCGTCACCGGTCAGGTCGGCGGCATCGACGCCCTCGCCCAGGCGCGGCGCCGGCTGCGTGCCGGGCAGCGGTTCGTGGTCGCGGGCGGCGCGGACGCCCCGATCTGCCCGTACGGCCTCACCGCGGGCATGACCGCCGGGAACCTGAGCACGGGCGAGGACCCGGAGACCGCGTACGCCCCGTTCGACCGCTCCGCGCGCGGACACGTGCCGGGCGAGGGCAGCGCCATGATGATCCTGGAGCCGCTCGCGGCCGCCCGGGAGCGTGGCGCGCGGGAGGTCTACGGCGCCCTCACCGGCTACGGCTCCACCTTCGACCCGCACCCGGCCACCGGGCGGCCCCCGACGCTGTCCCGGGCCGCCCGGATCGCCCTGGACGACGCCGGGCTGGGCCCGGACGACATCGACGTGGTCTTCGCGGACGGCGCGGCCGAGGCCGCCGCCGACCGGGCCGAGGCCGCCGCCATCACCGAGCTGTTCGGCCCGCGCGGGGTGCCGGTGACCCTGCCCAAGACCATGACCGGGCGCATGTACGGCGCCGGCGCCGCGACCGATGTCGTCAGTGCGCTGCTGGCCATCCGCGACGGGGAGATCCCGCCCACGACCGGCCGCGGCGACCTCGCCGGGGAGCTGGGCCTGGACCTGGTCACCGGCGGCCCGCGCCCGGCGCGGCTCGACCACGCCCTGGTGCTCGCCCGCGGGGACGGCGGCTTCAACTCGGCCGCGGTCATCTCGCGGGTCCCCTGAGGCGCCCACCGCCCCGACCCCACCCGCACCACACCGCAACGTGCCTTATCCGAAAGGAACTTGACATGAGCTTCAGCCTCGACGGGCTCCGTACCATCCTGCGCGACTGCTCGGGCGAGCCCGACAACGGGGACCTCGACGGCGACGTCGGCGCGATCACCTTCGAGGACCTCGGCTACGACTCCATAGCCATGCTGGAGACCCTCTCCCGCATCGAGCAGGAACTCGACGTGGCGATGGACGACGCGCCGATGGACGAGCTGACGACACCGCAGGCCCTCGTCGACTACGTCAACGGCCTGCTGGCGCGGGAGACCGCCCACGCGTGACCCACGGCGGCGCGCCCGGCCCGGGTGCGCCGCCCCGGCCCACTTCTGGCTTCCACGCACGGGGGACGACGAATGATGCAGGAATCTCTCAGCGAGCTCAGGGACAAACGCCGGGCGGCGGTCGACGGCCCGGATCCGCGCGCCACCGAGCGCCAGCACGCCAAGGGAAAGCTGACGGCCCGGCAGCGGATCGAACTCCTCCTGGACGAGGGCTCCTTCCAGGAACTGGAACAACTGCGCCGGCACCGGGCCCGCGGGTTCGGGCTGGAGGACAAGAAGCCCTACACCGACGGTGTGATCACCGGCTGGGGCACGGTGTTCGGGCGGACGGTGTTCGTGTACGCCCATGACTTCAGGATCTTCGGCGGCGCGCTCGGCGAGGCCCACGCGGACAAGATCCACAAGCTGATGGACCGGGCCATCGCCGCCGGTGCCCCGCTGGTGTCGCTCAACGACGGTGCCGGGGCCAGGATCCAGGAGGGCGTGACCGCCCTGGCGGGATACGGCGGGATCTTCCAGCGCAACACCAGGGCCTCCGGCGTCATCCCGCAGATCTCGGTGATGCTGGGCCCGTGCGCGGGCGGCGCCGCCTACTCCCCGGCGCTCACCGACTTCGTGTTCATGGTCCGGGACACCTCGCAGATGTTCATCACCGGCCCCGACGTGGTCAAGGCGGTGACCGGCGAGGAGATCACCCAGAACGGCCTGGGCGGCGCCGACGTCCACGCCCGGACCTCCGGCGTGGCCCACTTCGCGTACGACGACGAGGAGACCTGCCTCGGAGAGGTCCGCTACCTGCTGTCGATGCTCCCGCAGAACAACCGGGAGCTCCCCCCGTCCGAGCCCTGCGAGGACCCCGCCGACCGGACCACCGACGTGCTGCGCGACCTGGTGCCGGCCGAGGGCAGCCGGCCCTACGACGTACGCGAGGTCGTGGCCGAAATCGTCGACGGCGGCGACTACTTCGAGATCAGCGCCACCTGGGCGGACAACATCGTGTGCGCGCTGGCCCGGCTGGACGGCCAGGTCGTGGGCGTGGTGGCCAACCAGCCGCGCGCCCTGGCCGGAGTGCTGGACATCCACTCCAGTGAAAAGGCCGCGCGGTTCGTCCAGTTCTGCGACTCCTTCAACATCCCGCTGGTGACGCTGGTGGACGTGCCGGGCTTCCTGCCCGGCGTGGAGCAGGAGCACGGCGGCATCATCCGGCACGGCGCCAAGCTGCTGTACGCCTACTGCAACGCCACCGTGCCGCGGATCTCGGTGGTGCTGCGCAAGGCGTACGGCGGGGCCTACATCGTCATGGACTCGCGCTCCATCGGCGCGGACATCTCGCTGGCCTGGCCGACCAACGAGATCGCGGTGATGGGCGCGGAGGGCGCCGCGAACGTCATCTTCCGCCGCCGGATCGCCGAGGCGGACGACCCGGACGCCATGCGGGCCCAGATGGTCAAGGAGTACAGGTCCGAGCTGATGCACCCGTACTACGCCGCCGAGCGCGGCCTGGTCGACGATGTCATCGACCCCGCCGAGACCCGTCAGGTCCTCGTCCGCTCGCTGGCCATGCTGCGCGCCAAGCACGCCGGCCTGCCCAGCCGCAAGCACGGCAACCCGCCCCAGTGACCGGCGACTTCGTCCGCGTCGAGCGCGGCACCCTCAGCGACGAGGAGATCGCCGCCCTGGCGGCCGTCCTGCTCGCTCGTACCGGTCTGCGCAAGCAGCGGGGCGCACCCTCCCGGCACCCCTCGCCGGGGGCGGCCGCCCCGCCGTGGAGCGCCGGCCGGCTCCACCCCGGCTACCGCTCCCCGGCGAGCTGGCAGCGCTGAACGTCTCCCCCTCTCTCCCCTCGAAAGGCTGACCACGTCGTGCGCAAGGTACTGATCGCGAACCGTGGCGAAATCGCTGTCCGCGTGGCCCGGGCCTGTCGGGACGCCGGGATCGCGAGCGTGGCCGTCTACGCCGACCCGGACCGGGACGCGTCGCATGTCCGCGCCGCGGATGAGGCGTTCGCTCTGGGCGGTGACACCCCGGCCACCAGCTACCTGGTCATCGACAAGATCCTCAACGCGGCCCGCGAGTCCGGCGCGGACGCCGTCCACCCCGGATACGGCTTTCTCTCGGAGAACGCCGACTTCGCCCAGGCCGTCCTGGACGCGGG
>NZ_JBVJVZ010000021.1:0-73447 GCF_055603245.1 Streptomyces sp. NPDC037290
GCGATCACCGGGATCTGGGACTTCTTCGCGATGGTCGCGAGGGCGTCGGCGTCGTCCTGGGTGGGGCAGGCGACGCGGACGATCTGGCAGCCGGACGCGGTGAGTTCCGCGATCTGCTGCAGGGTGGCGCCGATGTCCGACGTGCGGGTCGTCGTCATCGACTGCACCGACACCGGGGCCCCGCCTCCGACTGCCACCGGCCCGACGTGGATCCGCCGCGACTGCCGCCGCGGTGCGACCGGCCGGGCCGGCACCTCGGGAACACCCAAGGGGACGGCGGTCATCGCGTCACTCCCGGTTTCCGGAGACGGTCTCGCGCATGGCCCGCAGCGACTCCTTCAGGGAGCCCATGGTGGCGAGGACGGCGGTGGGCTCGTAGCCGCAGTGCGCCATGCAGTTGGCGCAGCGCGGGTCCTTGCCGCGGCCGTACTTGTCCCAGTCGGTCTTCTCGATGAGTTCGCGGTACGTCGGCACGTACCCGTCGCTCATCAGGTAGCAGGGGCGCTGCCAGCCGAAGAGCGAGTAGTTCGGGATCGCCCACGCGGTGCACGGGAAGTCGACCTTGCCCTCGAGGAAGTCCAGGAAGAGCGGGGAGTGGTTGAGCCGCCACTTCTTGCGGTTGCCGCCCGCGAAGGCCTTCTTGAACAGCTCCCGGGTCTGCTCCACACCGAGGAAGTGCTCCTGGTCGGGGGCCTTCTCGTAGGCGTACGCGGGCGAGATCATCATCTCGTCGACCTGGAGGTCGTCGTTGAGGAAGTTGAGCACCTCGATGATCGTCTGCGGGGTGTCGGTGTTGAAGAACGTGGAGTTGGTGGTCACCCGGAAACCGCGCCGCTTGGCCTCCTTGATGGCCTCCACCGCCTCGTCGAACACACCCTCCTTCGCCACGGACTCGTCGTGCCGCTCCCGCAGCCCGTCGATGTGCACCGCGAAGGCGAAGTAGGGAGAGGGCTTGAATTTGTCGATCTTCTTACGCAACAGCATCGCGTTGGTGCACAGGAAGACGTACTTCCGCTTGGCCACCAACTGGCGCACGATCTCGTCGATCTGAGGATGCATCAGGGGTTCGCCGCCGGCGATGGAGACCATCGGCGCACCGGACTCCAGCACCGCGCCCACGGCCTGGGCGACCGGCATGCGCTGCTTGAGCACACCCGCCGGGTGCTGGATCTTGCCGCAGCCCTCGCACTTGAGGTTGCAGGCGAAGAGCGGTTCGAGCTCGACGATCAGCGGAAACTTGTCCCGCCTGCGGAGCTTCTGTTCAGCCAGGTATGTAGCGACCTTGATGGACTGACGCAACGGCATGGCCATCTGGCTCACCTCCGGGGGAGCAGCAAGGAACGGTGCCATTCGAAAAATGCGGGAAGAACGGAACGAAGAACGCGGAAAGCCGATATTCCACCGCGCACCGTCCCGATCCGGACGAGTTCATGTTCGGGAGCGTCCACGACCACCCGTACGGCCGCAACCGGCCGCTCACCGATGCGGACGGCGCTCAGCAGCGTCGCCGCCGACTCCATGTCGACCGCGATCGCGCCGGTCGCGAGCAGCTGGGACCGCTCGGGACCGCGTACGACGTGGTCGGAGCCGGTGAGCGGGCCGGTGTGGACGGTGCGTCCGGGCAGCAGACGCGCGAGTTCCTTGACGAGCAGTTCGGTGCCCACGCAGGCGACGGTGCCGCGCGGGTCACGGGTCTCCTCGGCGACCACCAGGTCGCCGGGGTGCATACCGGGGGCGAGCCCGGCGCAGAATCCGGTGGCCAGCACCGCGGCCTCGGTGAGGGCGTCTTCGGCCAGGCACCGGATGACGGACCGTTCCGCCGCACGGGGGCCCATGCCCGTGCGCACGAAGCTGACCGGCCCGCCGGCACCGCCGCCCTGGTCGCCGGTGCGCAGGGCGAGGTGCTCGATGCCGAGGGCGCAGGCGATCAGCAGCGGGGCCGGGACGGGCTGGGTGCTCACCTCAGCTCACCCGGGCCCCGGACAGCGGTTTCCTGGTGAGCAGGCCCCGCTCGAAGGGGTCGCCGTGCAGGTACCGGCCGAGCGCGGTGAGCGGGAAGACCTGCCGGTAGAGGTGGTAGTTGATGGAGAAGTCCCAGGGGAAGCCGGTACCGGTGAAGTACGGCTCGTCCCAGGTGCCGTCCTCCCGCTGGGTGCCGGCCAGCCACTGGATGCCGCGTTCGACGGCCTTGGAGTCCTTCTCCCCCGCCGCGAGCAGCGCCATCAGCGCCCACGCGGTCTGCGAGGCGGTCGAGGCGCCCCGGCCGCTCCATTCCCTGACGTACTTGTAGGAGCGCAGGTCCTCGCCCCAGCCGCCGTCGTCGTTCTGGACGCCCTCCAGCCAGGCCACGGCCCGCCGGATCGCGGGGTGCGAGCCGGGCAGCCCCGCCGCGGTGAGCGCCGGTACGACGGACCCCGTGCCGTAGACGTAGTTGACGCCCCAGCGGCCGAACCACGAACCGTCCGGCTCCTGTTCGGCCAGCAGCCAGTCGATGCCCCGGCGGGCCCGCGGGTCGTGCGCGAGTCCCTCGGCGGCGAGCATCTCCACGACGTGCGCGGTGACGTCCGCGGACGGCGGGTCGATGACCTCGCCGAAGTCGCAGAACGGCAGCCGGTTGGGGAACGCGCTGGTGTTGTCGACGTCGAAGGCGCCCCATGCGCCGTTCCTCGACTGCATCCCGAGGTTCCAGCGCACCGCGCGCCCGATGGCCTTGTCCACGCGCTCGGGGTCGTGGTGCCGGACCCGCCGCAGCGCGAGGGCGACCTCGGCGGTGTCGTCGATGTCCGGGTAGTTGTCGTTGTGGAACTCGAACGCCCAGCCGCCCGGCGGGAGTCCGGGCCGCTTCACAGCCCAGTCGCCGGGCCGGACGATCTCCTCGCCGAGCATCCAGTCGGCCGCCTTGACCAGCTGGGGGTGGTCGACGGGGAGCCCCGCGTCGACGAGCGCGATGGTGGCGAGGCAGGTGTCCCACACCGGGGACTGGCAGGCCTCGATCATCCGGGCGCCGTCCTCGCGCCACACGGCGAAACGGTCCAGCGAGGCGAGGCCCTCGCGCATCACCGGATGCTGGAGGTCGTAGCCGAGCAGGTGCAGGGCGATGACCGAGTACACGGCCGGAGGCTGGATGCCGCCCCAGCAGCCGTCGTTCTCCTGCCGCTCGATGATCCAGCGGGCGGCGGCGTTCATCGCGGCCTTGCGGAGTCTCTTCGGGGCGACCTTGCGGAACTGGTGCAGCGCCTTGTCCAGTCGCTGGAAGGCACCGTCCCAACTGGCCACCGGGGCGAGCGGCTTCGCCGGGTTCGGGTGGGCCGGGTCGGTGTGCAGCTCGTCCAGCGGGAAGGGGGCGGGGCGCACGGGGCGCACGGCCGAGACGACGGTCAGCGGCACGATGGTCTGCCGGGCCCAGCACCCGAAGTCGTAGATGTTGAGCGGCATCCAGGTGGGGAACCAGATGAGTTCCGGCGGGAGTTCGGGCAGGTCCTCCCACTTCCACCAGCCGAAAAGGGCGAGCCAGATCCGGGTGAAGACCCGGGCGGCGGCGATACCGCCGCGCTCGCGGATCCAGGCGGATGCCTTCGCCATGTGCGCCTCGTCGGGCGCGTCACCGGCCAGACGCAGGGCGACGTACGCCTCGATGGTGGTGGACAGCTCGCCGGGCCCGCCGTAGAAGGTGGCCCAGGTGCCGTCCTCGCGCTGCTCGCCGCGGATGAACCTGGCGGCGGCCCGCGTGGTGTGCTCGTCGCGGATTCCCAGGAACTGGCGGAGCAGCAGGTCCTCGGCGTCCATGGTGACGTTGGTCTCCAGGTCGCCCTTCCACCAGCCCTGGGCGTCCTGCCGCGCGAGCAGGAAGTCGGTGGCGCGCCGGGCGGCGCGAGCGGCGGCTTCTTGTACCCCGGCCGTCTCGGGGGTGGTGAGGGTGGTGTCGCTGGCCGCGGCAGCTCGGGACGGCACAGTCGCCCCGGTGCTTCCGTCGGTCGTCGCTGTCATGGCTTCCCCTTCGTGCAGTCGTGCGAGTCGTGCTGCTGTGGGTCCGCCGTCGGCCGGTGTCCGCACCATCCTGCGGCACCGGCCGGCGACTACGCGAGGTGTGTTCGACCGATAGGGATCATCTCTTTCGTACGACGACGAAGTCGGCGAGCGCCGTGAAGGAGTCACGCACCCGCGCGGGCATGTCGACGGCGTCGAGGGCCTCGATGGCGACGGTGTGCTGGCGGCGCGCTTCCTCGGCCGTCCAGGCGCGGCCGCCGGCCTCCTCGATGAGGGCCGCGCGGGCCGCGAACTCCTCCTCGGAGAAGTTCTCGAAATCGCTGCTCTTGGCGTCCGCGGCGAGGATCTCGCCGAGCCGCTCGGAGGCGGGGCCGCCGGCCGCGAGCGCGGCGACGACCGGCAGCGACTTCTTGCGCTGGCGCAGGTCGCTCCAGGTCTGCTTGCCGGTGGCCTCCGGGTCGCCCCAGATGCCGAGCAGGTCGTCGACGGCCTGGAAGGCGAGGCCGAGGTGGTAGCCGTACTTCTCCAGCGCGTCGGCGGTGGCGTCGTCCGCGCCGCCGAGAACCGCGCCGATGGAGCTGGAGGCGGCGAGCAGCGCGCCGGTCTTGTTGCCCTCCATCTCCAGGCACTCCTCGACGCTGACCCGGTCGCGGTGCTCGTAGGAGATGTCCTGCGCCTGACCGTCGATCAGGGCGCGGGTGGCGGTGGTCAGCCGGCGGGTGGCACGGCCGGCCTCCACCGTGCCGAGCTCCAGCAGGATCTCGTTGGCGAGGGCGAACAGGGCGTCGCCGACCAGGATGGCCTGGGCGGGGCCGTGCACCTTCCAGACGGTGTCGCGGTGCCGGCGCTGCTCGTCGCCGTCCATCAGGTCGTCGTGCAGCAGCGAGAAGTTGTGGACGAGTTCGACGGCCACGGCACCGGGGATGCCCACCTCCGGCGCGGCGCCGGTGACCTCGGCGGAGAGCACGGCGAGCGCGGGACGCACGGCCTTGCCGCCGTCGCCGTCGGCCGGGTTGCCGGCTGCGTCGATCCAGCCGAAGTGGTAGGCGGCGACGGTGTCCATGGGAGACGCCAGCCGGTCGACGGCCGCACGCAGGACCGGTGTGGCCAGGGTCCGCCCGCGCTCCAGGAGCGCGGTCACGTCCACCGCGGTCTCCCGAGCGGGCGTCGAGGCCGGGGGAACAGTGGGCACAGTCTCTCCTCTTGTTGCGGTGCCGGGGGTGCGGGGGCCTGCCGGGCCGTGCTGATCGAGCATCAGGCCGCCTCCTCGAACTCGAAGAGGTGGCGGGGGCGGGGCCGGCCCAGGGCGCTCAGCGCGGCATCGGCCGCGCTCACTCCACTGCGGACCGCACTCTCCATGGTCGCGGGCCACCCGGTGGCGGTCCACGCTCCGGCCAGGTACAGGCCGGGGGCCTTGGTGCGGGCGCCGGGCCGCAGCCGCCCGACGCCCGGGGTGGGGGCGAACGTGGCCGTGCGCTCCCGGGTCACGAAGAAGTCCGACACCACGGCGCCGCGGGTACCCGGGATCAGCCGCTCCAGCTCGGGCAGGTAGCGCTCGCGCAGTTCGGCGACCGGCAGGTCGATGTCCGTCTGCGCGGCCGACTGGGAGAGCGCGAGGTACTGGCCCTCGGCGAGGCCGGAGGCGTCCGTGCGGTCGAAGACCCACTGCACGGGGGTGCCGAGGGCCGCGAAGAAGGGGCGCGCGAGCACTTTGCGGTCGTAGACGACATGGACGTTGAGGATCGGCGCGGTGCCGATCCCCAGCAGCCGCTCGGGCGCGTCGAGGGCCCCGGGCGGCAGCAGGTCGTGGGCCTCGCGCTGGGGTACGGCGAGGACGACCGCGTCGGTTTCGATGCGCTCGCCGGGAACCTGAACGCTCCAGGCGCCGTTCTCGTTGGTAGAGACGGAGGTGACGCGTGTACGGACCTCGGTACGGACGCCCGCGGAGTCGAGCGCCTTGCGGGCCAGCCGGTCGTGCAGTTCGCCCAGCGGCACGTGGGCCCAGCCGATGTCGGCCGCGCCCGGGTCGGACAGCAGACCGGTCTTGAACACCATCGCGGCGAGCCCCAGCGAGGCGTCGCCCGCGACCGCGTTGAGGGTGGCGACCCCGACCAGGTCCCACAGGGCCTCGACGGCGCGCGCCGACTGGCCGTGCGTGGCCAGCCAGCTGCCGAAGTCCTGGGTGTCCAGGGCCGGATCGGCGAGGTCGAGCCCCTTCAGCGCGAGCGCGGCCCGCCCGACCGCGGCGCGCTCGGCGAGCGAGAGGTGCGGATAGGTGGCCAGGCTGCGCCCCAGGTGGAGGGGGACGGGCAGCGGGTCGCGCCGCAGCCGGCCGAGCCGTCTGCCCTCGGGCTTGGCGACGTCCACGACGGGCACGTCCAGGCGGTCCTGCAGCGGTGCCAGCGCCGTGCCCCGGATCCTCTCCAGGAACCAGCGGTAGGCGGTGCAGCAGCGCAGGTAGACGTGCTGGCCGTTGTCGACGGTCAGTTCGCCGCGCTGGAAGGAGAAGGCGAGCCCGCCCAGCCTGGGCCTGCCTTCGAGCAGGGTGACACGGACGCCCGCGTCGGCGAGCGCGAGCGCCGCGGTGATCCCGGCGAGCCCGCCGCCGACCACGACGGCGCGGCGGCCTGCGGCGCCTTCCGGCTCCGCGGTGCCGTGCGCCGGTGCGGGGCGGGAGCCGTCGCTCATGGTGCGTCCTTCCGTGCGAGCGCTCCGCGGGCCGTGCCGTGACGGGCCGTCGGTCGTCTGCGGGCCCGTCGTGGCTGATCGCGCGGTTCCCCGCGCCTGTCCGGGCCGCCTGCACGGTCGGCCGTCGCTGTCAGGGACGCCACGTCGCTGCCGAGGGTTGCCTCGCCCGTGTCTCCTCGTTCGGTGAGGTCCATCAGGCGCGCCTCCTGGCGGACCGCGGGGAGACGTGGCGGGTCACATGCCGGGTATCCAGGCCGGACAGGCCGCGTACGGCGACGTAGGCCTTCTCGCGCCCGGGCAGCGAGACCCGGCCGCGCAGCACGGCCTCCGGCTCGCGCTCGATGCGGTCCAGCAGCCGGCGGTAGATGCCGGCCATGGCGGCCACGCAGGCGCCGCTGCGCCGGTCGAGCATGGGGAGCAGCCGGTAGCCCTCGGCGAAAAGGGCGCGGGCCCGCCGCACTTCGAAGTGCACGAGGCCCGCGAAGTCGGAGCCCTCCGGTGGCGTCGGCCCGTCGAAACCGGCCGAGCAGCCGAACTTGGCGAGGTCGTCGGAGGGCAGGTAGGTACGGCCGCCGGCCGCGTCCTCGCGGACGTCCCTGAGGATGTTGGTGAGCTGCAGGGCGAGGCCGAGCGTGTCGGCGTACTCGGACGCGCGCTCGGCGCCGCGCGCTCCCGGTTCGGTGCCGAACACGCCGAGCGAGAGACGGCCGATGGCACCGGCGACACACCGGCAGTAGGCCTTCAGGTCGTCCCAGGTCTCGTAGGTCTCGCCGCGCACGTCCATCTGGACGCCGTCGATCAGTTCGTCGAGGCCGCCGAGCGGGATCGGGAAAGCGCGTGCCGCGTGGGCGAGGGCGACGGCGACCGGGTCGGTGTCGTCCTCCTCCACCCCGCCCTCCCGGACCCGGGCGAGCAGCGCCCTGGTGTCCTCGAGCCGCTTCAGCTTCACCTCGCCGGCCAGGTCGCCGTCGCCGATGTCGTCCACGCGCCGGGAGAACGCGTACAGCGCCGACATGGCGCGGCGCTTGGGCGTGGGCAGCAAGCGGATGCCGTAGGCGAAGTTGCGGGCCTGCTGCCCGGTGACGGCCTCGCAGTAGCTGTAGGCGGCGAGTACCGGTGCGGACACGTGCGACGGAGAATCCACGGTCCGGATCACCCCTCTCCTCGCAGGATCACGCCCGCCTCACGCAGCAACTGGACCTTGCCGGATCGGGGCGGGCCGGGAAGTACGTCGTATTCGGCGGCGGCGATCGCGCCGATCGCCGCCCTTCCCCCCGCCACGAACCCTGCGAGCAGCAGCTTCAGTCTGCCGTGGACGCTACCCACCAGGGGGGCGCCTTCATTCAACAGATCGCGGGCGCGTTGTGCTTCGTATGCAACCAGGGTGCGCACCGATGCGCTCGCGGTTTTCGCGGAGAGATCCGTTTCCTGGACGTGAAAGCGCTTCATGTCCGCGGCCGGGAGGTAGATCCGGTCGCGGCCGAGGTCCTCGGCGACGTCCTGGAGGTGTTCCACGATCTGCAGCGCGGTACAGATCGCGTCGGACAGCCGGATCCGCTCGGGGCTCGAGGTGCCGGTGACGGCGAGGACGAGGCGGCCGACGGGGTTGGCGGACAGTTCGCAGTAGGCGAGGAGGTCGTCGTAGGTCTCGTAGCGGGTGACGAGCTGGTCCTGGCGGTTGGCGGCGATCAGGCCGAGGAAGGGCTCGGGGGTGAGGGAGCGGCGGCGGACGGTGGGCTGCAGCCGGCGCAGCAGCGGATGGCGCGGGGTGCCGTCGAAGACCCGGCGCAGGTCGGCCTCGAACGCGTCCAGGAGGACCAGGCGGTCCTCGGCCTCGGCCGGCGACACGCCGAGCATCCGGGCGTCGGCTCCGCCCGGGGCGAGATCGCCGTCGCCGATGTCGTCGACCAGGCGTGCGAAGCCGTAGACGGCCATGAGGTCGTCGCGCCACGCCCGGGGCAGGAAGAAGGGCGCCACGGGAAAGTTCTCGCTCGTGGCCTTGCCCAGGGTGGCGCGCTCCAGGTCCGGCGCCGTCTCGGTGGCCGTCATCGGGCGCTGCCCGCGGCGGGGACGGCACATGCTGCGTTGAGCTGGGGAGTTTCCGTAGCCATTGCCGTCACATCTCCCGTTCTACACTGCCGACCCAATACACACTATTTCGGACACGCCGCCCGGCAATTAGCGGGGGCGCCCCGGCGCAGGGTGTCGCGCATTATCGCCCCACTTGCCGCTTTCCGGCACTGGTACAGCTTACGTTGTACAACGCAGCGAGGTCCGTCGGGGTGTCCTGCGCATCACAACAACACACCGATTGGTTCCAAGATTCCTTACCGCAGCCGGAGTTGACGGTTCCTTTACAGACGCGGGACCCCGCCGGACGGTTTCCGGCAGGGCCCTGTCCGAAACGGACTACTTGCCCGTGAACTTCTCGTACTCCTTCAAAACCTCTTCGGTCGGTCCGTCCATACGCAGCTCCCCTCGCTCCAGCCACAGGACGCGGTTGCAGGTGTCGCGGATCGACTTGTTGTTGTGGCTGACGAGAAAGACCGTTCCAGCCTCCTTGCGCAGTTCCCGGATGCGGTCCTCGGAGCGCTTCTGGAACTTGCGGTCACCGGTGGCGAGCGCCTCGTCGATCATGAGGACGTCGTGGTCCTTCGCGGCGGCGATGGAGAACCGCAGCCGGGCCGCCATGCCCGAGGAGTACGTGCGCATCGGCAGGGTGATGAAGTCGCCCTTCTCGTTGATGCCGGAGAAGTCGACGATGTCCTGGTAGCGCTCCTTGATCTGCTCCCGGGACATCCCCATCGCGAGACCGCCCAGGATGACGTTCCGCTCGCCGGTCAGGTCGTTCATCAGGGCCGCGTTGACGCCGAGCAGCGACGGCTGGCCGTCGGTGTAGACCCTGCCCTTCTCGGCGGGGAGCAGGCCGGCGATGGCGCGCAGCAGCGTGGACTTGCCGGAGCCGTTGGAGCCGATCAGACCGATGGCCTCGCCGCGGTAGGCGACGAAGGAGACCCCGCGCACGGCGTGCACCTTGCGTACCCCGCGTGCGTCGTCGGAGCCTCGCTTCAGGATCCGGCTCAGCGCGGCCGTGGCACTGCCCTTGCCGGTCCTGGCGCCGTTGACCCGGTAGACGATGTGCAGGTCGTCCGCGATGACGGTGGGGCGGCGCTCCCCGGCGTACTGCTCGGTGTTCTGTCCGGTGCTCTGCTCGGTGTTCCGCTCGGTGTTCTGCTCAGCCACGGCCGTACCTCTCCTCCGCCTTCCAGAAGTACACGAAGCCGCCGGCGAAGACGACCACGGCCCAGAACAGTGCGATGACCCACACGTGCGGCGGCAGGTTCGAGGCGCCGTAGCCGTCGATCAGCGCGTAGCGCATCAGGTCCATGTAGACCGCGGCCGGGTTGACCTGCAGCAGCCGGACCGCGATCTCGGAGCGGCCCTCCATCATCTTGTTGATGGAGAACATGACGCCGGAGGTGTACATCCAGGTGCGCAGGACGAACGGCATCAGCTGGGCCATGTCCGGCGTCTTGGCGCCCATGCGGGCCACGATCAGCGCGAGCCCGGTGTTGAAGAGGAACTGCAGCACCAGGACCGGCACGATCAGCAGCCAGGACGCGCTCGGGTAGCTGCCGAAGCCGATCGCCACGACGAACATCACGATCATCGAGAACAGCAGCTGCTGGAGCTGCTGCAGCGAGAAGGAGACGGGCAGCGAGGCGCGCGGGAAGTGCAGGGCGCGTACCAGCCCCAGATTGCCGGAGATCGCGCGGACGCCCGACATGACCGAGCTCTGCGTGAAGGTGAACACGAACACACCCGTGACCAGGAACGGGATGTACACGTTCTGGGGCAGACCGCGGCTCGCGTGCAGGATCACGCCGAAGATGAAGTAGTACACGCCCGCGTTGAGCAGCGGTGTCACCACCTGCCAGAGCTGGCCGAGCTTGGCCTGGCTGTACTGCGCCGTCAGCTTCGCCTGGGAGAAGGCGAGGATGAAGTGGCGCCGCCCCCACAGCTGGCGGACGTACTCGGGCAGCGAGGGCCGGGCGCCGCTCACGGCGAGCCCGTACTTGGCGGCGAGCTGCGCCGCCGTCAGTCCCTCGTCGGGCGACGGTATCGCGCTCACCGCGACACCGCCGTCATGCGTTGTGTGACTCACGAGTGGAAATCCGGACTCTCTCGGGTAAGAACTTGCTCTCTTCAGGTAAGAGAAGCTTCTCAGATCGCCGGAGTACGGCCCAGCCGGGTCGGTCAGATCACGGGAGGACGACCCAGCCGGGTGAGCCGCCACACCGTGCGCCAGCGCATCGGGCGGCGGGGGCCGCACGGGGTGGTCCAGCCCTCCTTGAAGCCGCCGAACCAGGCCTTCAGGGCCGGTCCGGAGGGGCGGCGCAGCAAGGTGAGCAGCAGCCAGACGCCGAGGTAGACGGGGACCAGGGGCGCGGGGAGGTTGCGGCGGGCCAGCCACACGCGGTTGCGGGCGACCATGCGGTGGTAGACCGCGTGCCGCGAGGGCGCGGTCGTCGGGTGGTACAGCACCATGTCGGACCGGTAGTCGATCATCCAGCCGGCGTCGAGGGCCCGCCAGGCCAGGTCGGTCTCCTCGTGGGCGTAGAAGAACTCGTCCGGCAGCCCGCCGACCTCCGCGAACACCCGGGTGCGTACGGCGTTGGCGCCGCCGAGGAAGGTGGTGACCCTCGAGGAGCGCATCGGGTCGGAGGCGCGCAGCCGGGGCACGTGGCGGCGCTGGGTCTCGCCGGTCTCGGGGTCGGCGATACGGAAGCTGATGATGCCGAGCTCGGGGTCGGCCTCGAACGCCTCACGGCACAACTGCGCGGTGTCGTGCCGGGCGAGCAGGCCGTCGTCGTCGAGGAAGAGCAATATGTCGACATCGCGGCCGCTGGGCCCGAAGGCCTCCGTGCCGACGTTGCGGCCGCCGGGGATGCCCAGGTTCTCGGGCAGCTCGACGGTCCGTACGCCCTCGGGAACGTCCGGGACGGGCGAGCCGTTGCCGACGACGACCACCTCCACCCGGTCGCCGTCCTGTTTGGCCACCGAGTCCAGCAGGACTCGCAGCTCCTCGGGCCGGTTGCCCATCGTGATGATGACGGCGCCGACCTTCATGGCACTCACTTCAGCCTGCTCGAGGCGAGGATGGACACCAGGTGCAGCAGCGTCTGCAGCAGGGCGATGCCGGCCAGCACCGCGACACCCAGCCGGGAGAAGAACAGGTCGCCCCGCACCTGGTCGGCGACCGCCAGGACGAGGATCAGCAGGGACGCCTCGATGCCGAGGATCAGCCGGTGGAACTTCAGCGCGGCGGCGGCCCGGCGGGCCAGCGCCATGCCGGAGGTGCGCATCTCGGCGGCCGCCTCCTTGACCGGGGGCTTGCCGGCCTGGTGGCGGGCGACTCCGACCAGGTCGGTCTCGGCCTTGATGAGGATGGCGCCGAGCGCGGCCAGCGTGCCGAGGAAGGCCCACAGCCAGTCGATACGGCCGCCGCCCCACAGGTCGGCGGCGCGCAGCCCGAAGCCCACGAGCACGGCGGCGTCGGTGAGGTAGGCGCCGACCCGGTCCAGGTAGACCCCGTTCAGCGAGTACTGCTTCTTCCAGCGCGCGATCTCGCCATCGACGCAGTCCAGCAGCAGGTACATCTGGACGCACACCATGCCGAGCACGGCGCCCCAGATCCCCGGCACCAGGAGTGCCGGGGCCGCGAGCACGCCGAAGACGGTCATCAGGTACGTGAGCTGGTTGGGCGTGACCCTGGTGCCCACCAGGTAGCGGTCGACCCGCAGGGACACCTCACGCATGTAGAGGCGTCCCATCCAGTGCTCACCGCTGCGCCGGTCCTTCACCCCCGCGGGGTGGACGACCGGACGGAGTTCAGCTACCGATGGCCTTGACATAGTCGGCGTAGATGTCCTTGATCTGGTTCGTCTTGAGGTCGAGGTGTTCGAGGATCGTGTAGCGGCCGGGCCTGGTCTCGGGAGCGAACTCCACGGCGCGGACGAACTCGTCCACGGTGAAGCCGATCTCCTCCGGCAGCACCGGAAGCCCGTGCCGGCGCAGCACCTCGGCCGTGTGGACCGACTCCTCGTGCGCCCCGCGCAGGTACGTCGCGAAGGCCGCGCCGAGTCCGCACTGCTCGCCGTGGGCGGCCGCCCGTTTGGGGAACAGCAGGTCGAAGGCGTGGTTGATCTCGTGGCAGGAGCCGGAGGACGGGCGGGAGTCACCGGAGATCGACATCGAGATGCCGCTGAGGACCAGTGCCTCGGCGAGCACCTGGAGGAAGTCGTTGTCGCCGATGCCGCCGGGGTGCCTGAGCACCGCCTCCCCGGCCTGGCGGGCCATGGCGGCGGCGAGACCGTCGATCTTCTCGCCGTTGACACGGTTGGACAGCTCCCAGTCCGCGACCGCGTTGATGTTGGAGATGGCGTCGCCGATACCGGCCCGGACGAAGCGGGCCGGGGCCTCGCGGATCACGTCCAGGTCGATGACGACCGCGATCGGGTTCGGCACACCGTAGGAGCCGCGGCCCGCGTCGTTGTCGAGGGTCGCGACCGGCGAGCACAGGCCGTCGTGCGCGAGGTTCGTCGGCACGGCGACCAGGGGCAGGCCGATGCGCGCCGCGGCGAACTTGGCGCAGTCGATGATCTTGCCACCGCCGAGGCCGACGACGGCGTCGTAGTGGCCGGACTTCATCTCGCCGGCCAGCCGGATGGCGTCGTCGAGGGTGCCGCCGCCGACCTCGTACCAGCTGGCGCCGGGCAGCGAGGGGGCGATGCGCTCGCGCAGCTTCGAGCCGGAGCCGCCGCTGACGGCGACGGCGAGCCGGCCGGACTGCGCGATGCGCTCGTCGGCGAGGACACAGGCCAGGTCGTCCAGGGCGCCCGGGCGGATGTCCACGACGACCGGCGAGGGAATCAGCCGGGTCAGTAGTGGCACGCGATCCCCCGTCCCTTGGCGAGGTCCTCGTGGTTGTCGATCTCGACCCACTTGACGTCGCCGATCGGTGCCACGTCGATCCGGAAGCCGCGGTCGACCAGCTCCTGGTACCCGTGCTCGTAGAACTGCTGCGGGTCGGTCTCCCAGACCGTCTTCAGCGCGTCGGCCAGCTCGGGGGCGGCGTCGCCCTCGATCAGGGTCACGCCGATGTACTCGCCGGTCGCCTCGGCCGGGTCCATCAGCTTGGTGATCCTCGTCATGCCCTTCTCGGGGTCGACGACGACCTTCATCTCCTCGTCGGCCAGGTCCTTGACGGTGTCCAGGGCCAGGATGATGCGGCGGCCCTCGCCACGCGCGGCGAGCAGCGTCTTCTCGACGGAGACGGGGTGGACGGTGTCGCCGTTGGCGAGGATCACGCCGTCCTTGAGGGCGTCACGGCCGCACCACAGGGAGTAGGCGTTGTTCCACTCCTCGGCCTTGTCGTTGTCGATGAGGGTGAGCTTGAGGCCGTACTTCTGCTCCAGGGCCGCCTTGCGCTCGTACACGGCCTCCTTGCGGTAGCCGACGATGATCGCGACCTCGGTCAGCCCGATCTCGGCGAAGTTGCCGAGGGTCAGGTCGAGCACCGTGATCGAGTCCTCTATGCCCGCGGGCCCCACCGGCACCAGCGCCTTGGGCAGGGTGTCGGTGTAGGGGCGCAGACGCCGTCCGGCGCCGGCCGCCAGCACGAGGCCGATCATGCGGGTTCTCCTTCGTCGTGTACGGCGGGCGCCCCAGCGGACACCCAGAAGCGGATGCTCTCGACGAGCACCACGAGGGCGACGGCCACGGCGAGGACCGTGAGCGCGGTCGTGAACTGCGAGGCGGTGAGCACCGCGGCCAGGACGGTGACGAGCAGCGTCCGCCCCTCCTGCCCCCCGATGGCACGCACCAGCCAGGCCGGGGGCGCTCCGGCGTTGCCGCGGATGCGGTACACCGTGTCGTAGTGATGGTAGGCGACGGCGGCCACCAGGCCGAAAGCCGCGGGGAGGGCGCCGTTCACCCCGGCTTTACCGGCGAGGACGAGGACGGTGCCGTACTCGGCGGCGCGGAAGAGCGGCGGGATCAGCCAGTCGAGAGCGCCCTTGAGGGGGCGGCACAGCGCCCAGCCGGAGGTGGCGGCGTAGACGGCGGCACCGACGACGGGGTCCCCGGCGAAGAGGCTCAGGGCAAGGACGGCCACACCCGCGAGCGCCACCGGGAGCGGGGCGCTGGGGAGGTTGCGCGTGAGGCGGATCACGAGGGCGGAGACGGGGCCGTTGTCGGCCAGGTCCACCAGCGCCTGCGCCGCCCGGTCCGTCCGCTGCGCCCTCCGCGTCACCGAGCGCAGCACGCGACCGGCCGTGGTGTACGTCGCCGCGAAGGCGCAGCCGATGAGCAGGACGTAGAAGGTGATGCGGGGGGTCGTGGCCGCCGTCAGGATCGCGATCATCGCCCAGCGCTCGCCGATGGGCAGCACGATCATCCGCCGCAGCCACACCGTCCAGCCGACGCTGTCCAGCTTGTCGGAGAGGGCGGCGGTGGGGCTGGTGTTGGCGGTGGCGTCGTGGTTGGCCTCGTTGAAGGAGAAGTCGACCACGTGCCGGCAGGTCTGCAGGATCATCGCGCCGAGGGCGAGGGCCCACACGTCGTCGCCACCCCGGGCCGCCCCGAGGGCGAGGCCGGCGTAGTAGGCGTACTCCTTGGCCCGGTCGAAGGTCGCGTCGAGCCAGGCGCCGAGCGTGGAGTACTTCAGGGCGTAGCGGGCGAGCTGGCCGTCGGTGCAGTCCAGCACGAAGGAGGCGATCAGCAGCACGCCGGCCGCGACGAAGCCGCCGCGGGTGCCGGTCGCCGCGCAGCCCGCCGCGATCAGGGCGGTGAACAGCGAGGCGGTCGTGACCTGGTTCGGGGTCAGGCCGCGGCGGGCGCACCAGCGGGCGATGTAGCGCGAGTACGGGCTGATGAAGAAGGTGGTGAAGAACCCGTCGCGGGACTTCACGGCCGACTTCAGGCGTACGGCCTCGTCGTCGACGGCGGCGACGGCCTGCCGCGCCTCGTTGCGCGCCTGCGGGTCGGCGGGGACGGCGGCGACCAGGCTGCCCAGCTCGGGCTGGTGCACCTCGCAGCCGTCGGTGTCGAGGGCGGCGACGATCCGGTCGGCGAGGCTGTCCACGGCCAGCGCGGTGCCGCCGCCGGCCGAGGTCTCGCGGGCCAGGGCCCGGGTCACCGCCTGCCGGGCGGCCGGCTGGGCGGTGACCGCACCGGGGATCGCGGAGAGCGGGAAGCGCGGGTCGGTCAGGCCGAGGCGCAGCGCGTGCGGGTGTCCGACGAAGCGGGCGTCGACGAGGGCCACGCGGTCGGCGGCCGGAGCGGCGGCCAGCAGCGCCTCGGTCTCGGCGGCGTCCGCTGCCACCCGGACGTCGAAGCCGAGCGACCGCAGATCGTTCTCGAGCAACGATCCGGGGACCGGCTGACCGGTGACGATGGCGGTCGGCAACCGAACTCACTCCCTGGGTGCCGGCGCGCGGGCGCCGGTCTCTCACGTGGTGGGGCGCCCTGCCTGTGGCACCCGGGCGGCATGTCGGCAGAGGCTATCGGATGGGCGGGAGACCGTGTTCACCGGCCGTTCACGGCCCGGCCCACGGGGGCTGCCCCGGCCTTTGCCGCGATCATCATCGGTGATCCGGGGGCCGGCCCACAAACCCGTGGACGCAGACCCGGGCGAAGCGCCCCGAAGGGGCGCGGGGAACCGCGCGGCCGGCCACCCGCGCCCCGGACCCGGCACCCGGCACCCGGCACCCGGCACCCCGCCTCGGGCATCGCCCTCTCCCCCGGCACCCGCACCACCGGGACGGCTCCGCATAGGGTGGACGACCATGACGTGGCTGATCACCGGCGGAGCCGGATACATCGGGGCGCACGTGGCACGGGCCATGGCCGGCGCCGGGGAGAGCGTCGTGGCGCTGGACGACCTGTCGGCCGCGGTGCCCGAGCGGCTCCCGGCCGAGGTCCCGCTGGTCGCGGGTTCGACGCTCGACGGGGACCTGCTCAAGCGGGTCTTCGCGGAGTACGGGGTCACGGGCGTCGTCCACCTCGCCGCGCGCAAGCAGGTCGCCGAGTCGGTGGCCCAGCCCACCCGCTACTACCGGGAGAACGTCGGCGGCCTCGCCACCCTGCTGGACGCGGTCGCCGAGGCGGGGATCGACCGCCTGCTGTTCTCCTCGTCGGCGGCGGTGTACGGCAACCCGGACGTGGACCTGATCACCGAGGACACCGCGTGCGCGCCGGTGAACCCCTACGGCGAGACCAAGCTGGCCGGGGAGTGGCTGGTGCGGGCGGCCGGAAGGGCACACGGAATCTCCACGGTCTGTCTGCGCTATTTCAACGTGGCGGGCGCGGCGGCGCCGGAGCTTGCGGACACGGGCGTGTTCAACATCGTGCCGATGGTGTTCGACCGGCTCACCCGTGACGAGGCGCCGAGGATCTTCGGCGACGACTACCCCACGCCGGACGGCACCTGCATCCGGGACTACATCCATGTCGCCGACCTCGCCGAGGCCCACCTCGCGGCGGCCCGGCGGCTCGCCGGCCAAGACCTGTCCGGAGATCTGACGCTGAACATCGGGCGGGGCGAGGGTGTCTCGGTGCGCGAGCTGGTCTCCCTCATCGGGGAGGTCACCGGGGACCGCCGGGAACCGGTGGTGCAGGGGCGCCGGCCCGGGGACGCGCCCCGTGCGGTCGCCTCGGCCGAGCGGGCCGCCGGGCAGCTGGGCTGGCGGGCCCGGCGCGGGGTGCGCGAGATGGTGGAGTCGGCCTGGCAGGGCTGGCAGCTGCACCACGGCAGGTGAGGCGTGCCGTGGCGGGGAGGCGTACCCGCCCTGACCTGCGGAACGTTTTAGCAGGTCAGGGCACATGACAACGGTGTTCAGTGCCGCGTTGCCCGATACCCCCCACCCGTAGTTCACTGGGCCCTGCCGGACGGCTACGGAAGGGCGGTTCTCATGGGGGCAGGGCACGACCACGGGCACGCGCACACGCATGCGCCGGCCACGGGTACGGCCGCGGCCGCGTACCGGGGCCGGCTGCGGATCGCACTGGGGATCACGCTCACGATCATGGTCGTGGAGATCGTCGGCGGTCTGGTCGCGGACTCGCTCGCGCTGATCGCGGACGCGGCCCACATGGCGACCGACGCGGTGGGCCTCGGCATGGCCCTGCTGGCGATCCACTTCGCCAACCGCCCGGCGAGCACCAACCGCACCTTCGGTTACGCCCGCGCCGAGATCCTCGCCGCCCTGGCCAACTGCCTGCTGCTGCTCGGTGTCGGCGGATACGTCCTGTACGAGGCGGCCCAGCGCTTCGTGACGCCCGCACAGACCCGTGGCGACCTGATGGTCGTGTTCGGACTCATCGGCCTGGTCGCGAACAGCATCTCGCTGACTCTCCTGATGCGCGGGCAGAAGGAGAGCCTGAACGTGCGCGGGGCCTTCCTGGAGGTCGCCGCGGACGCGCTGGGCTCGCTGGCGGTGCTGATCTCCGCTGCGGTGATCCTGACCACCGGATGGCAGGGCGCCGACCCGGTGGCCTCGCTGGTCATCGGCCTGATGATCGTGCCGAGGACGCTGAAGCTGCTGCGCGAGACGCTGGACGTGCTGCTGGAGGCGGCCCCGAAGAACGTCGACATGGCCGAGGTGCGGGCGCACATCCTGGCGCTGGACGGCGTGGAGGACGTGCACGATCTGCACGCCTGGACGATCACCTCCGGCATGCCGGTGCTGTCGGCCCACGTGGTGGTCCGCTCGGACGTACTCAGCGCCATCGGCCACGAGAAGCTGCTGCACGAGCTGCAGGGCTGCCTCGGCGACCACTTCGACGTGGAGCACTGCACCTTCCAGCTGGAGCCGGTCGGGCACGCGGAGCACGAGGCACGGCTGTGCCACTGACGGCACGGGGCAGGCGGACCCGAACCGACGGGGTGCGAACGTGAGTTCGACACCCGCCCCGGACGGTTCCGTGATCGCCTGACCGGGCACGATGATCTACCGGGTCCCACTTCCGGTGTCGCCACGCGCGCGGACGTGCCGGGAAGTGCCGGGAGTGCCGGATTCGTACGGCAGACTTGGGGTGCGAAGACCGAGGCGAAGGATGGGTATGCCGATCACACCTGCCACCGCGACGCACAGCTCGTCGAATGGCACCGCAGAGGCGATTTTGCTGGAACTGGTCGACGAGAAGGGTGTGACGATCGGCACGGCGGAGAAGCTCGCCGCCCACCAGCCGCCGGGACAGCTGCACCGCGCGTTCTCGGTGTTCCTCTTCGACGAACAGGGCCGGCTGCTGCTCCAGCAGCGGGCGCTCGGCAAATACCACTCCCCCGGCGTGTGGTCCAACACCTGCTGCGGCCACCCGTACCCGGGCGAGTCGCCGTTCGCCGCCGCGGCCCGGCGCACGTTCGAGGAACTGGGCGTGTCCCCCTCGCTGCTGGCGGAGGCGGGCACGGTCCGCTACAACCACCCGGACCCCGCCTCGGGCCTGGTCGAGCAGGAGTACAACCATCTGTTCGTGGGCCTGGTGCAGGCGCCGCTCGCGGTGGACCCGGAGGAGGTCGGGGACACGGCCTTCGTGACGGCGGCCGAGCTGGCGGCGCGGCACGCCTGCGATCCGTTCTCGGCCTGGTTCATGACCGTCCTGGACGCGGCCCGTCCGGCGATCAGGGAACTGACGGGCCCGTCCGCCGGCTGGTGAGCGGCTCCGCGGCACGGGCCTGAGCGGCTGCTACGGCAGCGCTGCGGGCGTGAGCGGCTCCATGGGCAACGCCGCGAGCGTGACAGCTGTTCCGGGGGCGTCACCCGCTTGAGTGAATCTGCGGCGGCGTTGCGGAGCGTCGGCGGCACCTGCAGCGGCGTCACCGAATGAGCGGCTCCGCGGCACGGGCTCGGGTCGGCTCTGCGGCGGCGCGGGGCCCGAGCCGCTCCTACGGCAGCGCCGTCGGCTTGAACGGCAGGGCGGCCCAGATCACCTTGCCGCCGCTCGCGGTGTGCTCCACGTCGACCATGCCGCCCGCCTCCCGCGCCACCTCGCGGACCAGCAGCAGGCCCCGGCCGCCGGTCTGGCCGTGGTCGGCCTCCAGCGCGGTCGGACGGTAGGGGTGGTTGTCCTCCACGGACACCCGCACCCACTCGGCTCCGACGGCGACCTCCACGGCCAGCATCGGCGACAGCAGCGCCGCGTGCCGCACCGCGTTGGTGACCAGCTCGGAGACGATCAGCAGCAGGCCGTACTCCAGCTCGTCGGAGACCGGCACGCCCTGGCGCAGCAGCAGGTCCCGTACCGCGTGCCGGGCCTGCGGGACCGAGGCGTCCACCGCGGCGGCGGTGAACCGCCAGACGCCCTCGTACGGCAGTGGATCGGGCGGCCGTACGGCCTCTGGGCGCGGGCCGTCCCCGCGCCCGTGGTTGTCCATCGTCCGGTCGCCACCCTCGCGCTCGATTGTCACCACACGTCGAGTGTTGGTAACGATCCGCCGCGGACCTCGTACCTGAACACAAGTCAGCAGGTATCGAGCGGTTCCTGACCGAGTGAGTATGACACCGTCACCTGTGGGACCTGTTCCTGTCGCCCGGACGTCGGTTCCCGAACTAATCAGCTCGTACGGGTTTGAGTGCCGCTACTCCGAGACGAGCCCGACGACACGGCGCCCGCCGTAGCCGGTGGCCACGAGGCCGAGGCCGTCGAAGAGCAGGGCGAGCGAGAAGAAGGCGCCGATGACGTACTGGCTGCTGCTCGGCCAGTGGCCGAGGACCAGGATCCCGAGCAGCAGGTCGAAGACGCCGAGGAGCAGCGTCCAGCCGAACTGCGGACCACGCACGATCACGCTGCCGACCAGCCGGAAGAGGCCCGCGGTGAGGAACAGCAGCGCGGCGAACATGGTGAGGGCGGCGGCCGCCGCGTGCGGCAGCCGGATGACGATGACGCCGGCCGCGATGTTCAGGGCGGCGACGATGACGCCGAGCCAGAAGAAGCTCGTGCCCCGGGCCTGGACCGCGTGCAGGAGGCCGACAATCCCGCCGATCAGCAGCAGCCAGCCGAACAGCAGCATCGAGGTGAGCGTGGCGACGCCGGTGTAGACGAGTCCGACGAGCCCGGCGAGCACGAGGATCACGCCGAGTGCGGCGAGCCAGCCGAAACCGTGGCGCAACTTCGCCACCTTGTCCTTGGGCTTGTGGGTGCCGACTCTCATCATCACCGCCTCCTAGGTCACCTCCGTTTGTCACCCTCCTTCCTTGTTTGTCCCCGCTGGACGGGATTCGGTAACGCCGGGGTGAGGCCCTCCTGGGAAGCCGGCCCCCCGATACCATCCGGCGCATGGAGCCCCAGCTGTCGCACCGTGTCGAAGGCGCGGTCGCCACCGTCGTCATCAGCAACCCGGCCAAGCGCAACGCCATGACCGCCGCGATGTGGCGGGCACTGCCGCCGCTGCTGGACGACCTGGCGGCCGACCCCGGCGTACGGGCCCTGGTGCTCACCGGCGCGGGCGGGACCTTCTGCGCGGGCGCGGACATCTCCACGCTCCAGGGGTCACCGGACGAGGCCCAGGGACTCGCCGTGGCGGCCGAGGAGGCGCTCGCCGCCTTCCCCAAGCCGGCCCTCGCCGCGGTGCGCGGGCACTGTGTGGGGGGCGGGGCGCAGCTCGCGGCGGCCTGCGATCTGCGGCTGGCCCAGGAGGGCGCCCTGTTCGGGGTGACACCGGCGCGGCTCGGCATCGTCTATCCGGCCTCCTCGACCCGCCGGCTGGTGTCGCTGGTGGGTCCGGCCACCGCCAAGTACCTGCTGTTCACGGCCGAGCTGATCGACACCGGGCGGGCGCTCGGCACCGGGCTCGTGGACGAGGTGCTGCCGGAGGGCGAACTGGACAAGCGGGTGGCGGAGTTGACGCGGGTCCTGGTCTCCCGCTCACAGCTGACCCAGGCCGCCGCGAAGGAGTTCGCGAACGGCAGGACCGACCGGGACGCCCACTGGGCGGCCCGGGCACGCGGCAGCGACGACACGGCGGAGGGCGTCGCCGCGTTCCTGGAGCGCCGGCAGCCGCGGTTCACGTGGAGCGTGTCCGCGTCCGGCTGAAGCGGCTGCCCGCCCGCAGTTCCTCGACGAGGTGCCCGGGTGCCTTGTCGGGGGAACCGGCGTCGTAGGGCGGCTGGGGGTCGTACTCCGTCAGCAGCTGGACGGCCTGGGCGTGTTCGTCGCCCGCGATCCGGCCGGTCAGGGTGAGCGCCATGTCGATGCCGGAGGAGACCCCGGCGGCGGTGACGTACTTTCCGTCGGTCACGACCCGTTCGCCCGTCGGTTGCGCGCCGTACTCCCTCAGCAGGTCCAGTGCGGCCCAGTGGCTGGTCGCCCGGCGGTCGCGCAGCAGTCCCGCGGCCGCGAGCAGCAGCGAGCCCGAGCAGACCGAGGTCGTCCACGTACTCGTCGCGTCCGCCGCGCGCAGCCAGCGCAGCAGGGCCGGGTTCTCCAGCTGGGCCGTGGTGCCGGGGCCGCCCGAGACCACCAGCAGGTCGGGGCACGGCACCTCGTCGAGGGCCTTGTCGGCGGTGACGGCGAGAAAGCCGGTGTCGGTGCGTACGGGGCCGGGCCGCTCGGCGACGAAGGTGAGGTCCGCGTCCGGGAGCCGGCTGAGGATCTCGTAGGGCCCGACGACGTCCAGGGCGGTGAAGCGGTCATAGACGACCAGGGCGATCTGCATGGGTTCGTCCCTTCAGCGGGTGGTGGCGGGCCGGAACCGGCGCCGGTACTCGGCCGGGGCCGTTCCGAGGGCCTTGACGAAGGCGCGGCGCATGGCCTCGGGGGTGCCGTAGCCGCTCGCGCGGGCGACCTCCTCGACGCCGTCGCCGGTGTCCTCCAGCAGGCGGCGGGCGTGTTCCAGGCGGACCCGGTCGACGTAGCGGCCGGGGGTCATGCCGGTCTCGTCGCGGAAGGCGCGCGCGAAGTGGCGTGGTGACAGCCGGGCCATGGTGGCGAGCGACTCGACCGTGAGGTCGCCGGCCGGGTGCTCGGTGATCCACCGCTGGACCTCGCGCAGCGGTGCGCGCCGCGCGGTCTGGGCGGCGAGCTGGGCGCTGAACTGCGCCTGGTTGCCGGGCCGGCGCAGAAAGACCACCAGGTGCCGGGCGACGGCGAGGGCGACGTCCCGGTCCAGGTCCTCCTCGACCAGGGCGAGGGCCAGGTCGATGCCGGCGGTCACGCCGGCCGAGGTGGCGATGTGCCCGTCCCGGACGTAGATGGGCTCCGGGTCCACGGCGAGAGCAGGGTGGTCACGGGCGAGCGTGCCGCAGTGGGCCCAGTGGGTGGTCACGCGTCGCCCGTCGAGAAGCCCGGCGGCGGCGAGCAGGACGGCGCCCGTGCACACCGAGACGAGCCGCGGGGCGCGCGGTCCCTCGGTGCGCAGCCACTCGGTCAGCCGCGGGTCGGGCGCGCGGGTGCCCTCGCCGCCGGGGACCAGCAGGGTGTGCGGCGCGGGGGCCGCGGTGAGCGCCTCGTCCGGTACGAGGGTCAGGCCGGCGGAGCTGCGCACCGGGCCGCCGTCCAGAGAGGCCGTACGGATCCGGTAGGTGCCCGGCGTGTGCCTCTCGGCGCCGGCGAACACCTCGAGCGGACCGGTGACGTCGAGGCTCTGGACGCCGTCGAAGAGGACGAAGAGGACGGTGCGCTGCGCCATGCCGTCGATTCTTCGCCCCCAGGAGGGTGGCTGCAATGACGCGTTTCCCACCTTTTCTGCCATGGCCGTGCCGGGAACGACGCGGCCGGGCGCCGGCTTGCCGCCACGCGCCGCCCTGCTGCCCGGTTGTCGGTGTCACCTGCCACAATTGCCGCGCAACCTCAGTGGAGAAGGCGGTACGGGATCGTGACGACACCCGGATCCATCGAAGCAGGATCCATCGAAGGCAGGATCGCCGAGGAACTCGGCGTACGGGAGCGGCAGGTGAGGGCCGCGGTGGAACTGCTCGACGGCGGTTCGACGGTGCCCTTCATCGCCCGCTACCGCAAGGAAGCGACCGAGATGCTCGACGACGCGCAGCTGCGCACGGTCGAGGAGCGGCTGCGCTATCTGCGGGAGCTGGAGGAGCGGCGGACCGCGATCCTGGAGTCGGTGCGCGAGCAGGGCAAGCTCACCGACGAGCTGGAGGCGCGTATCCGCGGCGCCGAGACCAAGGCGCGGCTGGAGGACGTCTACCTCCCGTACAAGCCCAAGCGGCGCACCAAGGCGCAGATCGCCCGCGAGGCGGGCCTGGAGCCACTGGCGGAGGGCCTGCTGGGCGACCCGACGGTGGATCCGCTGGCGGCGGCTGCCGCGTTCGTGGACGCCGACAAGGGCGTCGCCGACCCGCAGGCCGCCCTGGAGGGCGCCCGGGCCATCCTGACCGAGCGGTTCTCGGAGGACGCCGACCTGATCGGTGAGCTGCGCGAGCGCATGTGGGTGCGCGGGCGGCTGGCCGCGAAGGTGCGGGAGGGCAAGGAGGAGGCGGGCGCGAAGTTCGCCGACTACTTCGACTTCGCCGAGCCGTTCACCGAGCTGCCTTCCCACCGCGTCCTGGCGATGCTGCGCGGCGAGAAGGAGGAGGTCCTCGACGTCGTCCTGGAGCCGGAGGAGCCCACGGACGGGCCTTCGTCCTACGAGGGCATCGTCGCGCACCGGTTCGGGATCGCCGACCGGGGCCGCCCGGCCGACAAGTGGCTGACGGACACGGTCCGCTGGGCCTGGCGCACCCGGCTCCTCGTCCACCTCGGCATCGACCTGCGCCTCAGGCTGCGCACGGCCGCCGAGGACGAGGCGGTGAACGTCTTCGCCGCGAACCTGCGCGACCTGCTGCTGGCCGCCCCGGCCGGCACCCGCGCGACGCTGGGTCTGGACCCCGGTTTCCGTACGGGCGTGAAGGTCGCCGTGGTCGACGCGACCGGCAAGGTCGTCGCCACGGACGTCATCTACCCGCACGTTCCGGCCAACAAGTGGGACGAGGCCCTCGCCAAGCTGGCCCGGCTCGCCAGGGAGCACGCGGTCGAGCTGGTCGCGATCGGCAACGGCACGGCCTCCCGCGAGACCGACAAACTCGCCGGTGAACTGATCACGAAGCACCCGGAGTTGAAGCTCACCAAGGTGATGGTGTCCGAGGCGGGCGCGTCGGTGTACTCGGCCTCGCAGTACGCCTCGCAGGAGCTGCCGGACATGGACGTGTCGCTGCGCGGCGCGGTCTCCATCGCGCGGCGGCTGCAGGACCCGCTGGCCGAGCTGGTGAAGATCGACCCGAAGTCCATCGGCGTCGGCCAGTACCAGCACGACCTGTCCGAGGTGAAGCTGTCCCGCTCGCTGGACGCGGTGGTCGAGGACTGTGTGAACGGCGTCGGCGTGGACGTCAACACGGCGTCCGTGCCACTGCTCTCGCGGGTGTCGGGCATCTCCTCCGGTCTCGCCGAGAACATCGTGGCGCACCGGGACACCAACGGCCCCTTCAAGTCGCGCGCGGAGCTGAAGAAGGTGGCGCGGCTCGGGCCGAAGGCGTACGAGCAGTGCGCGGGCTTCCTGCGCATCCGCGGCGGGGACCCGCTGGACGCCTCCAGCGTGCACCCCGAGGCCTACCCGGTGGTGCGCCGCATGGTGAAGACCACGGGCCAGGAGGTGGCCTCCCTGATCGGCAACACGGGCGTGCTGCGCTCGCTGAAGCCCGCCGACTTCGTGGACGACACCTTCGGTCTGCCGACGGTGACGGACATCCTCAAGGAGCTGGAGAAGCCGGGGCGCGACCCGCGTCCCGCCTTCAAGACGGCCACCTTCAAGGAGGGCGTGGAGAAGATCTCCGACCTGTCCACCGGGATGGTCCTGGAGGGCGTGGTGACGAACGTGGCGGCCTTCGGCGCGTTCGTGGACGTCGGCGTCCACCAGGACGGCCTGGTGCACGTCTCGGCCATGTCGAAGACCTTCGTCAAGGATCCGCGGGACGTCGTCAAGCCGGGTGACATCGTCAAGGTGAAGGTCCTCGACGTGGACATCCCGCGCAAGCGGATCGCGCTGACCCTGCGCCTGGACGACGAGGCCGCGCCGCAGGGGCAGGGCGGTGGCCGCCAGCAGCGCGGGGGCGGTCCCCGCCCGCCGCAGCAGCGGCAGGGCGGCGGACAGGGCCGGCGCGAGGGCCGTGGCGGCGGTGACCGGGGCGGACGGCAGGCCCCGCCGCCCGCCAACGGCGCCATGGCCGACGCGCTGCGGCGAGCCGGGCTGCTGGACCCGAAGAAGCGCTGACCGACGGGGCCCGGGCCCTGCCCGGGCCCCGAAACCGCGTGACCTGAGATCACGCGCTTGCCAGACTCACCCCATGACCGTCACGGATCCCAAGCGCGACCTCCAGGTGTATCTGCAGGACGCCCGCGATGTCCTCCTGTGGAAGCTGGAGGGCCTGTCCGAGTACGACGTCCGGCGCCCCCTGACCCCGACGGGGACCAATCTGCTGGGGCTGGTCAAGCACCTCACCGGCGCGGAGGCCCTGTACTTCGGCGCGACCTACGGCCAGCCCTTCGACGGAACGCCCCTGTGGATCACCGGGGACGCGGAACCCAACGCCGATCTGTGGGCCCGCCCGGACGAGAGCCGGGAGGACGTCGTCGGCCGGTACCGCGCGGCCTGTGCGCACTCCGACGAGACCATCGCCTCACTCCCGCTGGACGCGGTCGGACGGATACCCGGGGGCGAGGGCAGAGAGGTCACACTGCACCGCGGTCTGACCCACATGATCGCCGAGACCCATCGGCACGCCGGACACGCGGACATCGTACGGGAGTTGATCGACGGGGCGACGGGTCAGCGGCCGGACGGCACCAACATGGCCCCCGGGGACCGGGCCGCCTGGGCGGCGCACCGGGAGCGGGTGCAGCGTGCGGCCGAGCAGGCCTGAGGGAAAAAGCTGTTGGGAGACCGGTCGGATCACTACCATTCGATCGGTTTCGCCTTCTGCCCGGTTCCGGGCGCACAACTCATCCTTATGGGGACACATGTTCAGACGTTCCGCCGTTGCGGCCCTGTCGGGCGCGCTGGCACTGTCGGCCCTCACCGTGACGGGCGCCCGGGCCGACTCCGGGGACGGAGACACCCAGGTCCTCCTGGCCGTGGTCAACGGCGGCGAGCCGGTCGTGCTCGGCGCCATGACGAAGAAGACGGTCACCCTCAGCATCAGCGCGACCGACGACTCGGGAATCAAGGACGTCCACGGCTTCCTCTACCACGGCTCGTTCGACAACCCCGACGGCTCCGCCGGGCCCGGTTCCGACACTCCGCTGACCTGCACCCCGGTCGCCGGA
This sequence comes from Streptomyces sp. NPDC037290, assembly GCF_055603245.1. Classification (NCBI taxonomy): domain Bacteria; kingdom Bacillati; phylum Actinomycetota; class Actinomycetes; order Kitasatosporales; family Streptomycetaceae; genus Streptomyces; species Streptomyces sp. NPDC037290. The sequence goes on from NZ_JBVJVZ010000021.1 coordinate 26,989, forward strand.
AGCACCACCACCTCCACCTGCACCGCCGCCGTCACCATCGACCCGAACGCTATGCTCATCAACGCCAACGCCGGTACCTGGCACATCTGGACGTCCGTGGACGCCAACGACTTCGACTACGTCGACAAGGAGAGCGCGGGCACCTTCCTGATGAAGCGTGCCGCCAGGCTGACCGCCGACGCCTCCCCCGAACCGGTGGCCGCGGGTGCCACGATCACCGTGAAGGGCGCCCTGACCCGCGCCGACTGGGGCAAGGGCGGCACCTACAGCGGCTACGCGGGCCAGTCGGTGAAGCTGCAGTTCCGCAAGGCCGGCACCACGACGTACAGCACCGTGAAGACGGTGACCAGCGGCACCTCGGGCGCCCTCAAGACCACCGCGACGGCCACCGCGGACGGCTACTGGCGCTGGAGCTTCGCCGGGACGAGCACGACCGGCCCGGCCAACGCCTCCGGCGACTACGTCGACGTCACCACGGGCTGACCCGGCGAGCGCTACCGCTCGGTCATCTTGCCGTCCGCCACCTCCAGCCGCCGGGTCACCCGGACCGCTTCCAGCATGCGGCGGTCATGGGTGACCAGGAGCAGCGTGCCCTCGTAGGAGTCGAGGGCGGACTCCAGCTGTTCGATGGCGGGCAGGTCGAGGTGGTTCGTCGGCTCGTCCAGGACCAGGAGATTGACGCCCCGGCCCTGGAGGAGGGCCAGGGCGGCGCGGGTGCGTTCGCCCGGGGAGAGGGTCGCGGCCGGGCGGAGCACATGGTCCGCCTTCAGGCCGAACTTGGCGAGCAGGGTGCGGACCTCGGCGGGCTCCGTGTCGGGGACGGCCGCGGTGAACGCGTCCAGCAGCGTCTCGGGCCCGTGGAACAGCTTGCGGGCCTGGTCGACCTCGCCGACCAGGACGCCCGAGCCGAGCGCGGCGTGTCCGGCGTCGAGCGGGACGCGGCCCAGCAGCGCGCCGAGCAACGTCGACTTGCCGGCGCCGTTGGCCCCGGTGACCGCGACCCGGTCCGCCCAGTCGATCTGCAGGGACACCGGTCCGAAGGTGAAGCCGCCGCGCCGGACCTCGGCGTCCCTGAGGGTCGCCACCACCGCGCCGGAGCGCGGGGCGGCCGCGATCTCCATGCGCAGCTCCCACTCCTTGCGCGGCTCCTCGACCACGTCGAGGCGCTCGATCATGCGCTGGGTCTGCCGGGCCTTGGCGGCCTGCTTCTCGCTGGCCTCGCTGCGGAACTTGCGGCCGATCTTGTCGTTGTCGCTGCCGGCCTTGCGCCGCGCGTTCTTGACGCCCTTGTCCATCCAGGAGCGCTGCATCTGCGCCCGGTCCTGGAGGGCGGCCTTCTTGTCGGCGTACTCCTCGAACTCCTCACGGGCGTGCCGGCGGGCGACCTCGCGTTCCTCCAGGTAGGCCTCGTAGCCGCCGCCGTAGAGGTTGATCTGCCGCTGGGCGAGGTCGAGTTCGAGGACCTTGGTGACCGTACGGGTGAGGAACTCGCGGTCGTGGCTGACGACGACCGTGCCGGCGCGCAGGCCGGTGACGAAGCGCTCCAGGCGCTCCAGGCCGTCGAGGTCGAGGTCGTTGGTGGGCTCGTCCAGGAGGAAGACGTCGTAGCGCGACAGCAGGAGCGAGGCGAGGCCGGCGCGGGCCGCCTGGCCGCCGGACAGGGAGGTCATCGGCTGGTCCAGGCCGACGGCGAGACCGAGGGAGTCGGCGATTTCCTCCGCGCGCTCCTCCAGATCGGCGCCGCCGAGGCCGAGCCAGCGCTCCAGGGCGGTCGCATAGGCGTCGTCGGCGCCGGGCGCGCCGTCGACGAGCGCCTGGGTCGCCTCGTCCATCACCCGCTGGGCGTCGGCGACACCCGTGCGACGGGCCAGGAACTCCCGGACGGTCTCCCCCGGCCTGCGCTCGGGTTCCTGCGGCAGATGGCCCACGGTCGCGCTCGGCGGTGAGAGCCGCAGCTCACCGTGCTCGGGCCGGGTCAGGCCGGCGAGCAGCTTCAGCAGGGTGGACTTGCCCGCGCCGTTGGCGCCGACGAGACCGATCACGTCGCCGGGCGCGACGACGAGGTCCAGGCCGGAGAAGAGGGAACGGTCACCGTGGCCGGCGGCGAGGTTCTTGGCGACGAGGGTGGCAGTCATCAGGAGGCCGATCCTAACGGGCCCGGCACCGCGCCTCAGCCCCCTTTCCCGCCGGTGACCGGTGCCGTGAGCACGCCTCCCGGTGTGCGGGCGACGATGAAGGCCTCGCCCTTGACCGCCTTCGGATCCAGCGGCACCCGGTGCCGGCCGGGTTCCAGGACGCCGTCGAACACCTCGCGGCTGTGGGTGCGGTGGAGCCGGTCGAGGCGGTGGGCGGTGATCCGCACCCGGCATGCCGAGGTCACCTCGACGTCGGCGGTGTCCCCGGCGGCGGTCAGCCCGGCGAGCCGGCGCTGCGGGAGCGGGGTCGGGTCCAGGGCGTGCTCGATCCGGGCGACGAGCAGTGGCACGATCGGGGCCGGCCCGTCCACGCGGGCGACGTCGACCCCTGCCTGCTCGAAGGCCCGCAGGACGGCGGCCCGTTCGGCCTCGCCGACCGCGCGGCCGAAGGCGACCGCGCCGTAACCGCGCAGTTCCTCGGCGGGGACGGCCCGGGCGTCCTGGGTGATGTCGGCGCCGATGCCGATGGTGCGCAGCGCGGCGGCCAGCCTGGCCAGCACCGCGACCCGGGCGCCGATCAGCAGCACCCGCCGGCGGGGCGCGGCGGGATCCTTTGCCAGGGCGCCGAGGGCCGCGCGGTACTCGGCGCCGTGGAAGCGGAACGGGCCTATGCCGTGGTAGCCGTTGAGCTCCAGGTCGGCGTGCTCGTCCGTCTGCCAGGCGAAGTCCCGCCAGACGTAGTCCTCCCCCTCGCGCTCGATGACGGCGGTGACCGCTCCGCAGGCCAGGTCCGCGCACTCGGGGCAGCCGTAGATCACGAACCGGCCCTCCGGGAGCGGCGGTTCGGCCTCCAGCAGCAGGGCGCGCACCTGCGCGGTGAAGATGGCGGGCGGGACGTCCGAGGCCAGCGGGGAGACGGCGTCGAGATCGGACAGCCGGAACAGCAGCGGTCGGCCGTCGACGACGAAGTCCACGAAGTCGCGGTGCACCTGGTAGCCGCCGTCGGCGAGCACACCGCCGGCGCGGATCGCCGGTGTCAGGCCGAAGGTCGCGTATGCGGCAGACATGCTGTGAGTATTCCCACCCCGGCACGGATGTGAGCGCGGCATGACACAGTCGGCCGGACTGGTCCTATCGTCCTGGCGTGGACAGCGAGCCGAGTGACGAAGTGATCGTGGTCGGGAGCGGGGTCGCCGGCCTGACGACGGCCGTGGTGCTGGCCGAGTCCGGGCGGCGGGTACGGGTGTGAGCGCGGGAGCCCGCCGAGCGTACGACCTCGGCGGTCGCCGGCGGCCTGTGGTGGCCGTACCGCATCGAACCCGAGCGGTTGGCCGGTGCCTGGGCGCTGGAGTCCCTCACCGTGTACGAGGAGCTGGCGGGGCGGCCCGAGGAGACGGGCGTACGCCTGGTCGACGGCGTACACCGCGGGGCCCGGCTGGACGAACTGGGCGCGTGGGCGGGCCGGGTGGCGGGGCTGCGGGCCGTGGCCGAGGGGCTGGCGGCGCGGCTGCCGGTGATCGACATGCCGGTGCACCTGGCGTGGCTGCGGGAACGGCTCGCCGAGGCAGGCGGTGTGGTGGAGCTGCGTGAGGTGTCCGGCCTCGCCGCCGTACCGGCACCGGTCGTGGTCAACTGCACGGGCCTGGGCGCGCGTTCGCTGGTGCCGGACCCGGCGGTGCGTCCGGTGCGCGGGCAGCTGGTTCTCGTGGAGAACCCGGGGATCACCACCTGGTTCACCATGGCCGAGCACGCCGGTGACACCTCCACGTACGTCATCCCGCAGCCGGACGGGCTGCTGCTGGGCGGTACGGCGGAGGAGGACGACTGGTCCCTGGAGCCGGACCCCGCCACCGCCGCGGCGATCCTCGCCCGGTGCGCGGCGGTCCGGCCGGAGATCGCGCGGGCCCGGGTGCTCGGCCACCGGGTGGGCCTGCGCCCGGCCCGGGACGCGGTACGACTGGAACGGCAGCCGTTGCCCGACGGCCGCGTCCTGGTCCACAACTACGGCCACGGCGGGGCCGGGGTCACCGTGGCGTGGGGGTGTGCCCGGGAGGCGGCCGGGTTGGCGTTCCCGGCCGCCTGAACGGGGCGTACCCGGGGTCGCCCACCCGGCGGACGCCCCGCCCCGCTGCGCCTATCCCGGGATGTGCCCGGCCGCGCGCGGTGACCGGACGCCGTTCAGGACCCCCGGCGCGGGAGCCGTGGCCGTGCCGGACGTGGCCCGGGCGAACGCCGGTGCGCCGCCGACCAGGGGCAGGCTCGCCGTCGTGCCCGACAGGGACACCGTGACGGCCGGCCGGGTGGCCGGCGGGTCGATGAGGTCCTTGTCCGTGCCCGCGATGATCAGGGCCAGCCGGTGTCCCTGGGGGACGACGTGATCGGTGGCCGCGAGACGCAGGGTCATCGTGTACGCCTTGCCCGGGGTGAGCGGGACGCCCTTGGCGAGGGAGGCGTAGTGGCCGAGGTCGGCCCAGCCGCGGCTGACCACGGTGTAGTCGACCTTGGCCGTCTTGGCCTTCGTCTCCTTGAAGCAGGCGCTGTCGCCGGCCGTGCTCGCGCCCCAGCAGGTGCGCTCGGTGAGCGTGGTGATGCCCTCGTGGCTGTCGGCGTAGTCACGGATGGTGTCCGGGCCGAGGTCGACCAGGACGGCGGAGAGGTGGGCCGAGGTGGTGGTCGGTGTCGCGGTCACCGTCACCGTGGACGAGCCGGACAGGCGCAGGTCATGGGTGAGCTGTGCGGTGAGGAAGCCGGTCTTCTCGGCCGTGGGCGTGGTCAGGTGCGCGGCCCAGTCGGTCTCGCTCAGCTTCGGGTCGTCGGTGAAGGTCTCGGTGCCGGTCGCGGGGCGCAGGCCGAGCGTGCCGACGCCGGCGGCGGGGCCGGGGGCCGGGTGCAGGACGGTGGCGCGGGTGGACTGCGGGGGCCAGACACGGGAGGTGACCCACTGGCCGGGGTGGCGTTCGACGTCGGCCATCGGCGCACGGTCGATGCCGTTGTCGTAGCCGAGGAGTTCGTGGTCGAACCAGCGGTGCAGGGTGTCGACCCAGGCGCCGCGCCGGTAGTCGAAGGGGTCGACGTGCCCGGTCTGGGACAGCCAGATCTTCCGGTGCACGCCGTGCTGCGCGAGGGCGTCCCACCACTGGCCGAAGTGCTTGGTGCGGACGTTGAGGTCCTGCATGCCGTGCACCAGCAACACGCTGGCGCGCACCTTGGCCGCGTCCTTGACGTAGTCCCGCTCGGTCCACAGCCCGGTCCATTCGCCGCTGCGCGGGCTGCCGTCGGCGAGTTTCCTCTGCACGGCCGCGCAGTGGGCGTGTGCCGCGTCGCTCTCGACGTAGCCGGCCAGGCCGTCGGGGCCGCCGTCGTACAGCGGGGCGCCCTGCGCGAAGTAGTAGTCGTACCAGGAGGAGATGCCGCTGATCGGGACGATCGTCCGCAGACCCTTGACACCGGTGGCGGCGACGCCGTTGGCGATCGTGGCGTCCCAGCTCTTGCCGATCATGCCGGTCCTGCCGTTGGTCCAGGTGGCGTTGACGGTCTGCGCCCCGGTCCGGGTGGTGTACGCCTTGGCACGGCCGTTCAGCCAGTCGATGACGGCCTTCGCGGACTGGATGTCGGAGCGGCCGCCGACGTCGACGCAGCCGTCGGAGCGGTTGGTGCCGGCGAGGTCGACGCCGACGAAGGCGTAGCCGCGGGGCACGAAGTAGTTGTCGTAGAAGAGCGGCATCTGGACGACGTGGCCCTGTGCGTCGTACGTCTTGACCTGGCTTTCGTTGCCGCGTCCGCAGCAGGAGTAGTAGGGGCTCGCGTCCATGATGACGGGCACCTTGCGGCCCTGGCGGGCGGGTTCGGCGGGGCGGACGACGTCGGCCGCGACGCGGTCGGTCCTCCCGTCGCCGTCGCCGTCGAGGCCGGTGTCCACCCACACGGACTCGCGGATGGCGTGGGCGTAGGAGTAGACGGGCCGGCTCTCGCGGGGTGCGGCCTGCGCGGCGGCTGGAGTGAGGAACGCGGCCGCCAGGGTGGCGACGACCGCCGTGGCGAGCGCTCTCCAGATCGTGGAGCGCGTGCGAATGAGGGTGCGAATCGGCATGCGCGGACGGTACTCCGGTGAACTGCCGTACAGAAGAGCGCTTCAGGGCGACGCGCGGGCCCGTGACGGCCGAATGGCGATCGTGTGACAGCGGGGGCCATGGACAGGTCAGGGGCCACGGGGACTGAATAGGCTCCGAACAGAGATCTCCGAACGGACCTCATGTACCGACGACTTGGAGCTGACGTGCACCGCAGAATCATCGCGCCGGGCGCACTGGCGGCGGCCTCCCTCCTGCTGGCGATCCCGGCATCGGCCGCGAGCTACTCCCCGGGCGCGCCGGGCATCGGCGACCCGTACTACCCGTACTACGGCAACGGCGGCTACGACGTCTCGCACTACGACCTGAGGCTGCAGTACCAGCCGACGACGGACGAGTTGCAGGGCACGGCGACGATCCTGGCGAGGACCACGCAGGACCTGTCCAGCTTCGACCTGGACTTCCTGCTGGATGTGAGCGAGGTACGGGTCAACGGCGCCAAGGCCGCGTTCACGCACTCCCAGCAGCACGAACTGGTCGTCACGCCGAAGACGCCGCTGGCCAAGGGCACGCCGGTCACGGTCGTGGTCCGCTACAGTGGGGTGCCGTCCACGAAGACCGCCTACGGGTTCAACGCCTGGCACCGCACGCCGGACGGCGCGGTCGCCGCCGACGAGCCCGAGGCCGCCTGGTGGTGGTTCCCGAGCAACGACCACCCGAGCGACAAGGCCACCTACGACGTGTCGGTGGCGGTGCCGGACGGCACCCAGGCCATCTCCAACGGCACGCTGCAGTCGACCGGTTCGAAGCTGGGCTGGACCCGCTACAGCTGGCGGCAGAACAAGCCGCAGGCGACCTATCTGGCCACACTCGCCGTCGGCAGGTTCGACATCACGACCGGTACCTCCGACGGCGGTGTGCCGGTCGTCAACGCCTACAGCAAGGACCTCGGTGACAACGACGGGGCCGCGCGGGCGAGTGTGGAGCGCACCGGCGAGCTGGTCGACTGGCTGAGCGGCTACTTCGGGCCGTATCCGTTCAGCTCGGCCGGCGGGTACGTGCCGAACACCACCACCGGGTACGCGCTGGAGACCCAGGGCCGCGTCTACTACAGCCCGAAGCAGTTCGCGAAGGGCGCCAACAGCTCGGTGGTCGTGCACGAGCTGGCCCACCAGTGGTACGGCGACGACGTGTCGCTGAAGGGCTGGAAGGACATCTGGCTCAACGAGGGCTTCGCGACGTACGCGCAGTGGCTGTGGTCCGAGCACGAGGGCGAGGGCACCACGCAGCAGCTCGCCGACTACGTGTACGCCTCCCATCCGGCCGACGACGCGTTCTGGACGGTCAAGCCGGGTGACCCGGGCCCGGACAACCAGTTCGACGCCGCCGTCTACGACCGGGGCGCCCTCGCCATCCAGGCGCTGCGCAAGGAGGTCGGCGACGACGCGTTCTTCCGCATCCTGAAGGGCTGGCCGCAGGAGCACGCCTACGGCAACGCCTCGGTGGCCGACTTCCAGAAGTACGCCGAGCAGGTGTCCGGCAAGCCCCTCGCGGCGCTTTTCGACACCTGGCTGTTCCAGCCGTCGAAGCCGGCCGCGTCCGCGGCGCGCGCCGCGTCCCTGGCGAAGGCGGACACGACGGCGGCCCGGCCGAAGTCCTGGAAGTGGATCGAGTCGGCGCACGGCGGCCACGGGCGCTGACCGCGCGTCGGGGCGCTCTGCGCGGCCGGGCCGGCCTCGGGCTGCAGTGCCCGGGGACCGGTCCGGCCGTCCGCTTCGACCGCTCGTCCCGGCCTGACGGCTCCGCCCGGGAGGCCGGGGCCGTGCAGGCTTCGGGCGGCTTGCCAGCGGCTCTGATCTGCTACTTCGCGGGGTCCGACAGCTCTGCCAGGGCCTTGTCCGTGTTCGCGGACACCCGGCGGCGCACGCCGAACCAGCCGGCGACCAGCATGAGGGCGATCACCGGGATCAGCAGGATGGTCTTGCGGCCGACGTCGGGGTCGTTCCACATCATGCCGAGACAGACCAGCAGGAAGACGATCGTGGCGATCTCGGTGACCGGGCTGAACTTCAGCTGGAAGTGCGGCCGGGTCACCAGGCCCTCACGGGCACGGCGGACGAAGACCATGTGGCAGACCATGATGATCACCCAGGTGCTGATGATGCCGAGGGAGGCGACGTTCAGCACGATCTCGAAGGCCTGGCTCGGCACGAGGTAGTTCAGGCCGACACCGAGCACGCAGACCGCGCAGGTCAGCAGGATGCCGCCGTAGGGCACCTGGCTGCGGCTCATCCTGGCGGTGAACTTCGGGGCGGAGCCCGCCATGGCCATCGAGCGCAGGATGCGGCCGGTGGAGTACAGACCCGAGTTCAGCGAGGACATGGCGGCGGTCAGCACGACGAGGTTCATCACGTCACCGGCCGCCGGGACGCCGATCTTGGACAGGACGGTCACGAACGGGCTCTGACCGGCGGAGTACACCGAGCCGGGGAGCAGCAGAGCGAGCAGGACGACCGAGCCGACGTAGAAGAGGCCGACGCGCCACATGATCGAGTTCACCGCGCGCGGGACGACCTTCTCCGGCTCGGCGGTCTCGCCGGCGGCCACGCCGACCAGCTCCAGCGCGGCGTAGGCGAAGATCACGCCCTGCATGACCAGGACGACCGGCATCATGCCGTGCGGGAAGATGCCGCCGTGATCGGTGATCACGCTCAGGCCGGGGGTGTGGCCGCCGACCTTGTGCTGGGTGGCGAGCAGGAAAATGCTGACCAGCATGAAGCCGACGATGGTGGCGACCTTGATGATCGCGAACCAGAACTCCATCTCGCCGAAGATCTTCACCGAGATCAGGTTCACGGCCAGGACCACCGCGAGGGCGATCAGCGCCAGCACCCACTGCGGGATCGAGGTGAAGAAGCTCCAGTAGTGCGTGTAGAGCGCGATCGCGGTGATGTCGGCGATGCCGGTGGTCGACCAGTTCAGGAAGTACATCCAGCCGGCGACGTAGGCGCCCTTCTCGCCGAGGAACTCGCGTGCGTACGACACGAAGGAGCCGGAGGACGGACGGTACAGGACCAGTTCGCCCAGGGCGCGTACGACGAAGAAGGCGAAGACGCCGCAGACCAGATAGGCCAGGGCGAGCGCCGGGCCGGCGTTGTGCAGCCGGCCGCCGGCTCCCAGGAGGAGCCCGGTGCCGATGGCGCCGCCGATGGCGATCATGTTGATGTGGCGGGCCTTGAGGTCCTTGCTGTAACCGGCGTCGCCCGCGTCCGCGGGCGTCGCGGCCGTCTGGGCAGGGGCTATGGCCTGTGCCGAATCCACGGCGTCCTTGCTCACGGGTGGTACCACTTTCCTGGTGCGCCCGGTCCTCGTGGGCCCGGGGGTCGTGCAGGGTTCGGCCCGCACCATCCCGATGTGTTGCGGCACAGACCAAGGCAGCAGCTTCCCAGAAGGAACCGGCGGTAGTCGGTGGCCCATGTCACAGAGCGTTGCTTCTCACATGATCTACGCGGGGTTCACCCGGCGTTCACCATGGGTTTCACACCATCGGTGAGACAGCGATACTGCTGCACATGACGACCGATGCCGGGCAGACGCCCCTCACCATCGACGAGCTGGCCGCCCGGGCGGGCGTCACGGTCCGCACCGTGCGCTTCTACGGCAGCAAGGGACTGCTGCCGCCGCCGGTGATCGGCCCGCGCCGGGTGGGGCACTACGGGCCGGACCACGTGGCCCGGCTGGCCCTCATCGAGGAGTTGCAGCAGCAGGGCATGACCCTGTCGGCGATCGAGCGGTACCTGAAGCAGCTGCCGGACGATCTCACCCCGCACGACCTGGCCATTCACCGGGCGGTGGTCGCGTCCTGGGCGCCGGACGCGGTGGACACGGTGTCGCGGCGGGAACTGGAACGGCGGGCGGGACGGCCGCTCACCACCGAGGACGTGGAGCGGCTGGCGGCGATGAACGTCGTCACGGAGGTGGACGGTGACACCTTCCGTGTCGATGCCGGCCTGCTCCGGCTCGGAGTGCAGCTGCTCGACGTGCCGCTGTCGCAGGAGGTGATCCTCGCGGCGCGCAAGGTGCTCATCGAGCACTCGCGCGCCGCGGCCCACGAACTCTCCCGGCTCTTCCGCGGCGAGGTGGCGGAGCGTGACGCCCGGGACGTGAAGTCCCTGTCGGCGCACATGCACCCCTTGGTGGTCCAGGCGCTGCTGACCACCTTCCAGCGCTCGCTGCGGGAAAAGCTGAGCGAGTGGGTCACCGGGTCAGGCGCGGGCTGAGTCGGTGAACCGCTCCCCCTTCTCGGCCTTCTCCACCAGCAGGGCGGGCGGGGTGAACCGCTCGCCGTAGGCCTCGGCGAGCTCCCGCGCGCGGGCCACGAAACCGGGCAGGCCGCCCTCGTAGCCGTTGACGTACTGCAGCACTCCTCCGGTCCAGCCCGGGAAGCCGATGCCGAGGACGGAGCCGATGTTGGCGTCGGCGACCGAGGTCAGGACGCCCTCCTCGAGGAGCCGCACGGTGTCGAGCGCCTCGGCGAAGAGCATCCGCTCCTGCATGTCCCGGAACGGGATCCGGTGCCCCGGCTTCGTGAAGTGCTCACGCAGGCCCGGCCAGAGTCCGGCCCGCTTGCCGTCCTCGGTGTAGTCGTAGAAACCGGCGCCGCCGCTGCGGCCCGGGCGGCCGAACTCGTCCACCATGCGGTCGATGACCGCCTCGGCCGGATGCGCCGTCCAGGTGCCGCCCGCCTCCTCCACGGCCCGCTTCGTCTCGTTCCGGATCTTGCGCGGCAGGGTGAGGGTCAGCTCGTCCATGAGGGAGAGGACCTTGGCCGGGTAGCCGGCCTGGGCGGCGGCCTGCTCCACGGAGGCGGGCTCGATGCCCTCGCCGACCATCGCGACGCCCTCGTTGATGAAGTGGCCGATCACCCGCGAGGTGAAGAAGCCGCGCGAGTCGTTGACGACGATCGGCGTCTTGTTGATCTGCCGGACCAGGTCGAAGGCCCGGGCCAGCGCCTCGTCGCCGGTGCGCTCGCCCTTGATGATCTCCACCAGCGGCATCTTGTCGACCGGCGAGAAGAAGTGCAGCCCGATGAAGTCGGCCTGGCGCTCCACGCCCTCGGCGAGGGTGGTGATGGGCAGGGTGGAGGTGTTGGAGCACAGCAGCGCGTCGGGGGCGACGACGGACTCGATCTCCTGGAACACCTTGTGCTTGAGGCTGGTGTCCTCGAACACGGCCTCGATGACCGCGTCGCAGCCCGCGAGGTCCAAGGCGTCGGCGGTGGGGGTGATCCGGGCGAGCAGCGCGTCCGCCTTCTCCTGGCTGGTACGGCCCCTGGTGACGGCCTTGGCGCACAGCTTCTCGGAGTAGGCCTTGCCCTTGACGGCCGCTTCCAGGGAGACGTCCTTGAGGACGACCTCGATGCCGGCGCGGGCGCACGAGTAGGCGATGCCGGCGCCCATCATGCCGGCGCCGAGGACGGCGACCCTGCGGACCTGGCGGGGCTCGATGCCCTTGGGGCGGTTGGCGCCGGAGTTGACGGCCTGGAGGTCGAAGAAGAACGCCTGGATCATGTTCTTCGAGGTCTGTCCGGCGGCCAGCTCCACGAAGTAGCGGGCCTCGATGACCTGGGCGGTCTCGAAGTCGACCTGGGCGCCCTCGACGGCCGCGGCGAGGATGTTGCGCGGGGCCGGGTAGGGCGCGCCGTTCGTCTGCTTGCGCAGGGTGGCAGGGAAGGCCGGCAGGTTGGCCGCGAACCTCGGGTTGGCGGGCGTGCCGCCGGGGATCTTGTAGCCGGGCTTGTCCCAGGGCTGCTGCGACTCGGGGTTGGCGTCGATGAAGGCGCGTGCCCTGGCGAGGAGTTCGTCCCGCGTGGCGGCGACCTCGTGGACGAGACCGTTCTCCTGGGCGCGCCGCGCGTTGTACTGCTGGCCCTGCAGGAGCACCTTCAGCAGCGCGTCGGCGATGCCCAGCAGCCGTACCGTACGGACGACTCCGCCGCCTCCGGGCAGCAGGCCGAGGGTGACCTCGGGGCAGCCGATCTTCGTGCCGGAGGTGTCGAGGGCGACCCGGTGGTGGCAGGCGAGGGCCAGTTCGAAACCGCCGCCGAGGGCCGCGCCGTTGATCGCGGCGACGACCGGCTTGCCGAGGGTCTCGATGCGGCGCAGGTTCCGCTTGATGGCGAGACCGCCGTCGAACAGGTCCTGCGCGGTCTCGGGTGTGACCCGGATCAGGTCGCGCAGGTCGCCGCCCGCGAAGAAGGTCTTCTTGGCGGAGGTGAAGATGATGCCGCGGACGGACTCCTTCTCGGCCTCCAGCCGGTCGGTGATCGCGGCGAGGGAGTCGCGGAACGCCTGGTTCATGGTGTTCGCGGACTGGTCGGGGTCGTCCAGGACGAGGGTGACGACACCGGTGTCGTCCTGCTCCCAGCGGATGGTCGTGCTCTCGGTCATGACAGTCGTCTCCGTTGAAGTCTGGTGAGTCCGCGGGGAGTTCAGATGCGCTCGACGATGGTGGCGATGCCCATGCCGCCGCCGACGCACAGGGTGGCGAGGCCGTAACGCTTGTCCTGGCGCTCCAGTTCGTCGATGAGCGTGCCGAGGATCATCGCGCCGGTCGCGCCGAGCGGGTGGCCGAGGGCGATGGCACCGCCGTTGACGTTGACCTTGTCCAGGGACAGGCCCATGTCCTTGACGAAGCGCAGCACGACCGCGGCGAACGCCTCGTTGATCTCGACGAGGTCGATGTCGTCGATGGTGAGGCCGGCCTTCGCCAGGGCCTTGCGGGTGGCGGGGGCGGGACCGGTGAGCATGATGGTCGGTTCGGAGCCGGAGACGGCCGCGGAGACGATCCGCGCGCGCGGTGTGAGGCCGTGACGCTCGCCGACCTCCCGGGATCCGATCGCGACGAGGGAGGCGCCGTCGACGATGCCGGAGGAGTTGCCCGCGTGGTGGACGTGGTCGATCTTCTCCACCCAGTGGTACTTCTGCAGCGCGACGGCGTCGAAGCCGCCGAGGTCGCCGATGTCCGCGAACGACGGCTTGAGCTTCGCGAGGGAGTCGGCGGTGGTACCGGGGCGCGGGTGTTCGTCGTGGTCGAGGACGACCAGTCCGCTGCGGTCCTTCACCGGGACGACCGAGCGGGCGAAGCGGCCCTCCTTCCAGGCCGTGACGGCGCGCTCCTGGGACAGGGCGGCGTACTCGTCCACGTCACGGCGGGAGAAGCCCTCGATGGTGGCGATCAGGTCGGCGCCGATGCCCTGCGGCACGAAGTTGACGGCGAGGTTGGTCATCGGGTCGTTGAACCAGGCGCCGCCGTCGGAGGCCATCGGGACGCGGGACATGGACTCCACGCCGCCCGCGAGCACCAGGTCCTCCCAGCCCGAGCGGACCTTGGCGGCGGCCAGGTTGACGGCTTCCAGGCCCGAGGCACAGAAGCGGTTCTCCTGCACGCCCGCGACCGTGTCCGGCAGTCCGGCGGCGATCGCGGCGATCCGGGCGATGTCGGAGCCCTGGTCGCCGACCGGTCCGACGACACCGAGCACGATGTCGTCGACGGCGGCCGGGTCGAGACCGGGGAAGCGGTCGCGGATCTCGTGGATGAGTCCGACCACCAGGTCGATGGGCTTGGTGCCGTGCAGGGCGCCGTTCGCCTTGCCGCGGCCGCGCGGGGTGCGGATCGCGTCGTACACGTACGCTTCGGTGCTCACTGATGTGCCTTTCGGGAGGGTGGGCCGGGCGGGGTGAGCCGGGTCAGTCGGGGTCGGTGACCGGGTCGTCGTTCACGGGTGCGGGGGTCCCCCAGTCCCGCGCCACCGCCTCCGTGTCGGCGCCCGGCAGGGCGGGGCCGGTACGGACGCGCGTGGGCGTGGCGGAGAAACGGGGGGCGGGGGCGGGCTGGGTGATGCCGGCGTGGTCGGTGAAGGTGCCGCGGGCGGCGAGGTGCGGGTGGTGCGGGGCCTCGCGCAGGGACAGCACGGGGGCCACGCAGGCGTCCGTTCCCTCGAAGACCGCCGTCCACTCGTCCCGGCTCCGGGACCTGAAGCGGGCGGCGACCCGCTCGCGCAGCTCGCCCCAGCGGGTCCAGTCCTTGCGGGCCCCCGCCAGGTCGTCCAGGCCGAGCAGGCGCAGGAACTCCTCGTAGAACCGCTCCTCCAGGGCGCCGACCGCCATGTATCTGCCGTCGGATGTCTCGTAGGTTCCGTAGTAGGGGCAGCCGCCGTCGAGGAGGTTGGCGGCGCGCCGGTCCTGCCAGCCGCCGGCCGCGAGCATGCCGTGGATCATCGCGGACAGATGGGCCGTGCCGTCGACGATGGCGGCGTCGACGACCTGTCCGGTGCCGGTCACGCGCGCGTGGTGGAGGGCGGCGAGCACGCCGACCACCAGATACAGGGCGCCGCCCGCGTAGTCCCCGAGCAGGTTGGCGGGGAGGGCCGGGGGTTCGTCCGGGCGGCCGATCATGCCGAGGGTGCCGGTCAGCGCGATGTAGGCCACGTCGTGTCCCGCGCGGTCGGCGAGGGGGCCGTGCTGGCCCCAGCCGGTCATGCGGCCGTAGACCAGGCGGGGGTTACGGGCGTGGCACTCCTCGGGGCCGACGCCGAGCCGCTCGGCGACGCCCGGTCGGTAGCCCTCGATGAGGATGTCGGCGCGCTCGGCGAGGTCCAGCACGCGCGCGGGGCCGTCCGGTGCCTTCAGGTCGACCAGGGTCGAGCGCTTGTTGCGGTTGGTCACGTCGTGGGCGGGGTCGATCGCGAGGCCGGGGCCGCCCGGCCGGTCCACCCTGACCACGTCGGCGCCCAGGTCCGCCAGGAGCATGGCGGCGAACGGGCCCGGCCCGATGCCGGCCAGCTCGAGCACGCGCACCCCGGACAGCGGACCGCTGCCCGGCGTCGCCGGCGTCCCTGCCGTCGTCATGCGTCCAGCCCCCTGAGCGTGTGTGACACAACTGATGTAACACCGGTGATGCTAAGAACGCGTTCCACCGGACACAAGACCCAACGAGCAAGCGCTTAGCCAAGTGCCCGGCCCCGCGTGGATCACCCGGGAGAGTGAGAGGGAGGCGCCGCGGCCGCGGGGGCGCCGCACTCGCGTACTTTCTCCCGCTTCCTCAGGGCGTTCCTGGCTGCGGCCACCGCTGCCTCCGGGCTGGTCGTCGTCGCTGGCTCCCCTCACGCTAGCCTCAGCCACCGACAGCGGCGCGGGCTGCGGGACCAAGGGGTGTCATGAGCAGGCTGAACAGGACGGACCGTCCCTACGACCTCGTGCTCTTCGGAGCCACCGGCTTCGTCGGCACCCTCACGGCGGAGTATCTCGCCGCGCACGCCCCCGAGGACCTGCGCTGGGCGGTGGCCGGTCGGGACGAGGGGAAGCTTAAGCGGCTGCGCGAGCGCCTGCCCGGCGGCGCCGACGTCGGCGTGCTCCGCGCCGACGTGACCGAACCGGCCGGCCTGCGCGCTCTCGCCGAGCACGCGCGCGTGGTGGCCACGACCGTCGGCCCGTACGTCCTGCACGGTGAGGAACTGGTCGCCGCCTGCGCCGACACCGGGACCGACTACCTGGACCTGACGGGCGAGCCGGAGTTCGTGGACCTGATGTACGTCCGCCACGACACACGCGCGCGGGAGACGGGCGCGCGCCTCGTGCACGCCTGCGGCTTCGACTCCGTACCGCACGACCTCGGCGTGTACTTCACGGTCCGGCAGCTGCCGGAAGGGGTGCCGCTGACCGTGGACGGCTATGTGACCGCCGACGCGGCCTTCTCCGGCGGCACCCTGGCCTCGGCGCTGAACCAGTTCGCCCGCGGCCGGCAGCTGCTGGCCGCCGCGCGCGAACGCGGCCGGCACGAGCCCCGGCTCATGGGCCGCCGGGTCTCGGCCCCCACGGGTGCTCCTCGGTTCGCCAAGGAGGTCGGCGCCTGGGCGCTGCCGCTGCCGACCGTGGACCCGCAGATCGTGCGCCGTTCGGCGAAGGCGCTCGAGCGGTACGGACCCGACTTCCGCTACCGGCACTACGCGGCAGTGCGGCACCTCCCGGTGGCCCTGGGCGGGGTCGCCGCGGTCGGAGCGGTGCTGGCGGCCGCCCAACTGCCGCCCGCACGGCGTTGGCTGTCGGGCCGGCTGCAGCCGGGGGACGGGCCGAGCGCGCAACGGCGGGCGAGGAGCCGGTTCGCGGTGCGCTTCGTCGGCGAGGGCGGCGGGCGGCGCGTGTTCACGGAGGTCGCGGGCGGCGACCCCGGCTACGACGAGACGGCGAAGATGTTCGCCGAGGCGGCCCTGTGCCTGGCCTTCGACGACCTTCCGCCGACGGCCGGGCAGGTCACCACGGCGCAGGCGATGGGCGACGCCCTGACCGAGCGGCTGCGCACCGCGGGCATCACCTTCCGGGTGGCGGCCGCCGGTCCCGCCACCCCGGCCCCCGTTCGAGAGTCGTTCACGACGTCGGAGGAGCCGAGGGAAGCGGGCGAGGCATGAGCTTCGTGCTCGACGTGACCGTGGACGAGGCGGCGTCGGGGCACGACCGCGCCGGGGGACCGGGGCGCATCCTGCGCTACGCCTGGCGGGTCGTGGTCTCCTGAGCGCCGCTACCCCCGGCCTGTGCCGCCTCGCGAAGCGCACGGCGGCACAGGGCGTCCGCCCGGCGCGTGGTCTCCGGCAGCCGGTAGCGCGGGGTCAGAGCCAGCGTGTGGGCCACGGCGTTGTCCAGGCTCACGCGGTGACCGACGGAGACGAACACCGGTTTGACGCCGTCCCGGGTGCGCAGCGCGCGCCCGACCTCCTCGGCCCCCGCGCGCAGCGGGGCGGAGGAGCCCCGCCGCGTACCGGGATCGTCGTACGTGAAGGTGAACGGGTTCTTGGCGACACCGATGACCGGCAGGCCGGTGAGCACGCCCAGGTGGCTCGCGAGCCCGAAGCGGCGTGGGTGGGCCAGCCCGTAGCCGTCGCAGACGACCAGACCGGGCGGGCAGGGCAGCTCGTCCAGGGCGGCCCGGACGGCCGGGATCTCGCGGAAGGCCAGCAGCCCCGGCACGTACGGGAAGCAGACCCGGCCGACGGCGGTCGCCTCGGCCACCACCTCCAGGGTGGCGGCGTCCAGCACGACGGCCGCCGCGGCGACGAGGTCGAGTACGTCGTCGTAGGCGACGTCGACCCCCGTGACCCGGCCGGTGCCCGGCTCCGGGCCGCTCTCGTCGAGCACCACCCGGCCGCGCAGCCCGTCCTGTACCGCGCGGGCCTCTTCCTCGGTCGCGGGCCAGCCCGCGGGTACGCCTACGGTCGTCATGGTGACGCCGACTCTACGGGGCCCACGGCGCCGGCCGGCTCCGAGGGGTAGGCTCGCGATCATGTTCGTCCTGGAACTGACCTACACCGCACCGCTCGACGCCGTGGACGCGCTCGTCGCCGGCCACGTCGCCTGGCTGCAGGAGCAGTACGAGAAGGGCTTCTTCCTGGCCTCCGGGCGCAAGCACCCCGACGACGGCGGGGTCATCATCGCCGTCGCCGAGGACCGCGCCCGGATCGAGGACATCGTCGCGGGCGACCCGTTCACCGTCGGCGGGGTGGGCACCTACCGGATCACGGAGTTCATCGCCACGAAGACCGTTCCGGAGCTCGCCCGCCACCGGCAGACACCGGACTGACCGGCTCCCCTCATCCCTTCTTGGCGTTCAGCGCGCGCTGCAGCTGGTCCTTGTTCATGTTCGAACGGCCTTCGATGCCGCGCTGCTTCGCCTCGTTGTACAGCTGATCGCGGGTCGGCCCCTGGGAGCCGGTCCGGTTGCCGGACCGCTGGCCGCCGCGCCTGCTGGACGACATGTCCTGCGTCGAGCTGCGGCTCGCGGTCTTGGACTCGCCGGAGCGTGCGCGTTCCTTGTTCACCGTCCGCGCGGCGATCTCCTTGGCGCGTCCCTCACTCTCACCCCGGTCCTTCGCGCTCTCCTTGATGTGCTCGTACTGGCGCTCGCGCTTGGGGCTGGAACCGGCAGGCATGATCGCTCCCTTCCTCTGCGGCGGGCCCGTCGGACGGGCCCTGCGTCGGGCCTTTGCGGCAGGGAACGAGTACCCGGGTTCCGGACACTTAGCTCAGCGTTCCAGCCGTGCCACCCTCCCCCGCTCACCGGCCGCCCAGCAGCTCAGGTCGGACGTGCACGCCACGGTGTCGTACGAGCCGGTGTCGATCGTCCGCCAGGTGCGGCCCGCGTCGGTCGTGAGGTCGGTGCCGGTGGGTCCGACGGCGAGCGCCACGGTGCGGCTGCGGGGCAGCCAGGCGGCCCCGGAGCGGTAGCCGGGCGGCGGTGTGGCGGCCGGGGTCCAGGTGCGGCCGCCGTCCGCGGTGACCGCGGCGGACTGCGGCGAGGTCTGGTCGGGGCGGTAGTCGCCGCCGACGGCGAGGCCGCGGTCGCGGTCACGGAAGGCGAGCGCGAAGACGCCCTTCGCGGGATCGCCGGCCGGGACCGGTGTGTCGGCGGCCGTCCAGGTCAGTCCGCGGTCCGCGGAGTGCAGCACGCGCGCGTGGGCGCCGCCCCCGGTGGCCAGCCAGACGTCCTTCGGACCGGAGGTGGCCAGACACTGGCCGCTCGCGGCGAAGCCGGCCTCGCCGTCCAGGGCGGCCGGCATGCCCTCGGCGGGCAGCACCCGCCAGGAGCGGCCGCCGTCGCTCGTGGACAGGATGCGGAACCTCCCGTCCACGGGGTCGCTCATCGCGAGTCCGTGCCGCCGGTCGAAGAAGGCCAGGCAGTCGTAGAACGCCTTCGGGTCGGTGTTGCGGAAGGACTCGGTCCAGGTCGCTCCGCCGTCGGTGGTGCGGTACACCCGGGAGGCCTCGCCCTCACCGATGGCCAGCACCACCGCGTGCCGCGCGTCGGCCGCCTCGACGTCCCGGAACTGCAGGTCTGCCGCACCCGGCGGGGAGACGTTCCGCCAGCTCGCCCCGCCGTCCGTGGTGCGCAGCACCGTGCCGCCCGTGCCGGCCAGCCAGGCGGTGTGCCGGTCCACGGCCGCGAGGCCCCGGAAGCGGACCTGCGGGGTGCCCGGGTCCTTCGGCGCCCAGTGCGGGCTGCCCTGCCCGAGCGGCCCGGCCTCGGCCGCCGGAACGGTCAGCGCGGCCAGCGCCGCCCCGCACGCCACCCACGTCGCCACCAGCCTGCTCGTGCGTCCTCTGCGTCGCGTGCTGCCCAAGCGCCTCATGGCGGGCGAAGCTAGCCCACCGGCCCGGCGCCGTCCAGAGGACAACTTCCCTCCATCGCAGGCGAAAACGCCCGGCGCCCCCTCCCCGTGCATGAACGCGGTGACCGAGGTCACTCGGTCTCCGTGTGCACGGATCGGCCGGATCCGACGTCTCTTCCAGTGCCGGGTCCCGCACACCCGGCAGTAGTCCAGCCGTCACGAGGGAGCAAGGCGTTGTCCACCGTCATCGAGCAGCCCGTAGAGGCACGTCTCGTCGCCGCCGCACCGCGCATGCCGAGTATTCCCGCGGCGCTGCGCTACGACCGGCGCGACCCGTTCGCCGTCGTCATGACCTTCCCGGCCCCGGCCACCCTGGAAGGGGTCGACGTGTGCTGGACCTTCTCCCGCGAACTGCTCGCCGCCGGACTGCTGGGGCCCGAGGGCCACGGGGACGTCCGGGTGCGGCCGTACGGCTACGACCGCACCGTGCTGGAGTTCCACGCTCCCGAGGGCACCGCGATCGTGCATGTGCGCTCGGGTGAGATCCGGCGCTTCCTGGAGGCGGCCAACACCCTCGTGCCCGTCGGCCTGGAGCACCTCCAGCTCGACCTGGACCACGGCCTGGCCGAACTGATGCGGGACGCCTGCTGAGCGCTACGCGCGCGTGAAGCCCGTAATCCCGTTGACAGCCACCAACCCCCCTCGTACGGTGTACATCGGTCCTGTTGCCGTCGATTGGAGAAGGACGTTGCTCGTCTGAGGTCCTGAGGCACCGCGTCGCACCGGTGAGGTGTGCGCGGCGTACGACCTCGGCGTCCGAGCCGTCCTTTGGCACAGGCCTTTTTTCATGGCCTCTTCGTGCCCCACGACCCTTCGGTTCCCGCCTCGCGGTGTCTCGACATGCGCTCACCCGACCGCACGACACCCCTTGCGAGGCCCTCATGTCATCTTCCCTCACCGGTACGTCCCTGTCCTTCGCCTGGCCCGACGGCACCGCCGTCCTCGACGGCCTGGACATCGCCTTCGGGCCTGGCCGGACCGGGCTCGTCGGCGTCAACGGATCAGGGAAGTCAACCCTGTTGAAGCTGCTCGCCGGTGAACTCACCCCGGTCGACGGCACCGTCAAGGCGGCAGGCGAGATCGGCTACCTCCCGCAGAACGTCACCCTCGACACCGCACTCCGCGTCGACGAGGCCCTCGGCATCGCCGAGCGGCGGGCCGCGCTGCACGCCATCGAGGCGGGCGACGCCGCCGAGGAGCACTTCGAGACGCTCGGCGACGACTGGGACGTCGAGGAACGCGCCCTCGTCACCCTCGGCGAGCTCGGTCTCGGCCAGATCGGCCTGGACCGCACCGTCGGCGAGGTCTCCGGGGGCGAGTCGGTGCTGCTGCGGCTGGCCGCGCTGCTGCTGCGCCGCCCGGACGTGCTGCTGCTGGACGAGCCCACCAACAACCTCGACCTGTACGCGCGCCGCCGGCTGTACCAGGCCGTCGCCGCGTGGCCCGGTGTCCTGGTCGTGGTCAGCCACGACCGGGAACTGCTCGACCTGGTCGACCAGATCGCGGAGCTGCGCTCCGGGGAGGTCACCTGGTACGGCGGCAACTTCTCGGCCTACGAGGAAGCGCTCGCCGTCGAGCAGGAGGCCGCCGAGCGGATGCTGCGCGTGGCCGAGGCCGACGTGCGCAAACAGAAACGCGAACTGGCCGACGCCCAGGTCAAGCTGGCCCGCCGCAAGCGGTACGGGCAGAAGATGTGGGACTCCAAGCGCGAACCGAAGATCGTCATGGGTGCGCGCAAACGCGCCGCCCAGGAGTCGGCGGGCAAGCACCGCATCATGCACGAGGAGAGGCTCGCCGAGGCCAGGGAGCGCCTGGACGACGCGGTGGAGGCGGTACGGGACGACGACGAGATCCGCGTCGACCTGCCGTACACCGCCGTGCCGCCCGGGCGGCAGGTACTCACCCTGGAGAACCTGGCGATGGCCCACGGGGCGCGGATCGAGGGGATCCTCGATCTGCGCGGTCCGGAGCGGATCGCGCTGGTCGGCCGGAACGGTTCCGGCAAGACCACGCTGCTGCGGACGGTCGCCGGTGAGCTGGCGCCGGTGGCCGGCGAGGCGCGGGCCCATGTCCCGCTGCGCTTCCTGCCCCAGCGGCTGGACGTGCTGGACGACGCGCTGACGGTCGCCGAGAACGTGGCCCGGTTCGCGCCGGGCACCACGAACAACCGGGTCCGGGCCCGCCTGGCCCGCTTCCTGTTCCGGGGCGCGCGGGCCGACCAGCAGGCGGCCACCCTGTCGGGCGGAGAGCGGTTCCGGGCGGCCCTGGCCGCGCTGATGCTCGCCGAGCCGGCACCCCAGCTGCTGCTGCTCGACGAGCCGACCAACAACCTCGACATGGCGAGCGTGCGGCAGCTGACCTCGGCCCTGGAGTCGTACCAGGGCGCGCTGCTCGTGGCCAGCCACGACCTGCCGTTCCTCGAGTCCATCGGGATCACCCGCTGGCTGCTGATGGAGGAGGGAGAACTGAAGGAAATCACGCCGGAGGATGTCGGGTATCCCGCCTAGCGTCGGCGGCATGCCCGAATTCATCACTCTCACCGGAGCCAGGGAGAACAACCTCAAGGACGTCGATCTCCGCATCCCGAAAGGCCGGCTGACCGTGTTCACCGGCGTTTCGGGATCGGGCAAGTCCTCGCTCGTCTTCGACACGATCGCCGTCGAGTCGCAGCGCCAGCTGAACGAGACCTACCCCTCGTTCGTGCGCAACCGGCTGCCCCGCTTCGAGCGCCCGCACATCGAGTCGCTGGCGGACCTCTCGCCCGCGGTGGTGGTCGACCAGCGGCCGGTCGGCGGCCATTCCCGCTCGACGGTCGGCACGATGACCGACATCCAGGCGGTGCTGCGGGTGCTGTTCTCCCGGTACGGCACCCCGAGCGCCGGACCGGCCACGGCCTACTCGTTCAACGACCCGTCGGGAATGTGCCCCGAGTGCGACGGGCTGGGGCGTACCGTACGGCCCGACTGGGACCGCATCCTCGATGCGGCAAGGTCCCTGGCCGACGGGGCGGTCCGGTTCCCGCCGTTCGCCGCGGGCACCTGGCACGGCCAGACGTACACGAACACCACCCGCCTCGACGTGCACAAGCCGGTCGGCGCGTTCACCGCCGACGAGCGGGCGTTCCTCCTGCGCGGGCACGGCGCGCGGGTCCGCGTCGGCAACACGGGCGGCTCGCGGGACATCGACTACGAGGGGCTCGCCGACCGGTTCGAACGGCTCTACCTCAAACGCGACCTGTCCACGCTCGGCCGGCGCACCCGCGAGCTCGTCCGGGAGTACCTGACCGAGGACGTCTGCCCGGTCTGCCGCGGGGCCCGGCTGAACGCGGCCGCACTCGCCACGCGCGTGTGCGGGCTGTCCCTCGCCGACTGCGCCCGGATGCAGGTCACCGACCTCATCGCCGTACTGCGGCAGATCGACGACCCGGTGGCGGCGCCCGTCGCCCGCGCCGCCGTGGACGGCCTGGAGCGCATCGAGGCGATCGGGCTGGGCTATCTCAGCCTGGACCGGGAGACCTCGACGTTGTCCGGCGGGGAGGGCCAGCGGCTGAAGACCGTACGCCATCTCGGCTCCAGCCTGAGCGGACTGACGTACGTCTTCGACGAACCCAGCGCGGGACTGCACCCGCGCGACGTGGGCCGCCTGGGCGAGCTGCTGCTGCGGCTGCGCGACCGGGGCAACACGGTGCTGGTCGTGGAGCACGACCCCGATCTCATCGCCCTGGCCGACCACGTCGTCGACATGGGGCCGGGGGCGGGCGCCGGGGGCGGACAGGTCGTCTTCGAGGGCACGCCCGGCGCGCTGGCCGCGTCCGGCACCCTCACCGGCCGGTGTCTGCGCCGCCGTGCCGGGGTGAAGCGCCGGGTGCGGCGGGCGACGGGCGGCCTGTGCGTGAAGGGCGCGAACCGGCACAACCTGCGCGAGGTCACGGTGGAGTTCCCGACGGGCGTGCTGACCGTGGTGACCGGGGTGGCCGGCTCGGGCAAGAGCACACTGGCCGGGGAACTGACCACCACCCACCCCGGCGCCGTGGTCGTCGACCAGTCGGCCATCGGGGTCTCCGGGCGCTCCACACCGGCCACCCACCTCGGGATCATGGACACCGTACGCAGGCTCTTCGCCCGCTCGACGGGGACGTCCGCGGCGCTGTTCAGCTTCAACTCGGCCGGGGCGTGCGGCGCCTGCGAGGGCCGGGGGGTCGTCGTCACCGACCTCGCGTTCATGGATCCGGTGACGACCGTCTGCCCCGGCTGCGCGGGCCGGCGCTTCAAGGACGAGGTGCTGCGGCTCACCGTCCGCGGAGCCTCGATCGCGGACGTCCTCGACATGGGCCCGGAGCAGGCGCTGGACTTCTTCGGCGACCTCGGCGTCCCCGAGGAAGCCGTGCTGCGCCCGCTGCGGGCCCTGCGGGACGTCGGACTGACGCATCTGGCCCTCGGACGGCCGCTGTCCACGCTCTCCGGTGGCGAGCGGCAGCGCATCAAGCTCGCCGCCCGGCTGCACCGGACCGGCGCGGTGCACGTGCTGGACGAGCCGACCACGGGTCTGCACCTGGCCGACGTCGGTGCCCTGCTGGCGCTGCTCGACCGGCTGGTCGACGCGGGCAACACGGTCGTGGTGATCGAACACCATCTGGACGTCGTCCGGCACGCCGACTGGATCATCGACCTCGGGCCCGGTGCCGGCCGGGACGGCGGCGAGGTGGTCTTCGAAGGAACCCCGCGGCAGCTGCTCACGGCCGAGGGCTCGGCCACCGCGGAACATCTGCGCAGGACGACGGTGTGACGTCTCAGGAGGGGCACAGCCTGACAACGAGGGTTTTGTCCTGGCCGGGGCGGACTGCATGATGGCGGACCGGCACCGCAACCAGCGGCGCCACCACCGCCCCACCGACCCGCACCGATTCGAAAGGCCCCGCGTGCCCAGCAAGAAGGCCCTCGTCCGCCGCCCCGGCCCCCGCCTCGCCGAAGGCCTGGTGACGCACATCGAGCGGGAGAAGGTCGATGCCGGGCTCGCCGTCGAGCAGTGGGAGGCCTACGTCGAGGCCCTGCGCACGCACGGCTGGGAGACGATCGAGGTCGAACCGGCCGACGACTGCCCGGACTCGGTGTTCGTCGAGGACACCGTCGTCATGTACAAGAACGTGGCGTTGATCACCCGACCCGGCGCGGAGTCCCGGCGGGAGGAGACCGCCGGCGTGGAGGAGGCGGTGGCCCGCCTCGGCTGCTCGGTGAACTGGATATGGGAGCCGGGCACCCTGGACGGCGGTGACGTCCTGAAGGTCGGCGACACGGTCTACGTCGGGCGCGGCGGCCGCACCAACGCGGTCGGCGTGCAGCAGCTGCGGGCCGCCTTCGAACCGCTGGGCGCGCGCGTGGTCGCCGTCCCCGTGAGCAAGGTGCTGCACCTGAAGTCGGCGGTGACCGCGCTGCCCGACGGCACGGTGATCGGGCACATCCCGAAGGTCGACCGGCCGTCGCTGTTCCCCGGCTTCCTGTCGGTACCGGAGGAGTCCGGGTCGCACGTGGTGCTGCTCGGCGGGCACAAGCTGCTGATGGCGGCGAGCGCTCCGAGGACGGCGGAGCTGCTGACCGACCTCGGCCACGACGTGGTTACGGTGGACATCAGCGAGTTCGAGAAGCTCGAGGGCTGTGTGACCTGCCTCTCGGTACGACTGCGGGAGCTGTACGCCTGATCGGGTGATCCCGTCGCGCCCACGGCCCCCGGATCCATGGGTTCCGGGGCCGTCGGCGTATCCGGCGAGCACCGGAGAAAGCGGGCGGAACACGCCGCAGGGGCCCACTCCGGCCACGCTGATCAGCGATCTTTACGACAGCCTTAACCTACGGCTTCGTAACCTACGGATTCGTAGCCTACGATCTCGTAGGTTTCCGGCACCGCTCGCCGGACCGTACCAGTCTCTCCCCGTTGTTCGGCGTCCCCCTGGAGTTCCCGTGACGATGACTTCCCCTCACCTCGGCAGCCCGTCCGCATGGACCGACGCGCGGCTGCTGTTCGCGCTGGAGGAAGTGGTCGAGAAGGAGCTGCACCGGCATCTGAAGGTCGCCAAGGACTGGATGCCGCACGAGTACGTGCCGTGGGGCGACGGCCGTAACTTCCCGGGCCTGTTCGAGGACGGGGAGGCCTGGGACAAGGCCCAGTCGAAGGTGACGGAGATCGGCCGCATCGCCCTCGTGGTCAACCTGCTCACCGAGGACAACCTGCCGAGCTACCACCACGAGATCGCCTCGCTCTTCGGCCGCGACGGCGCCTGGGGCACCTGGGTGCACCGCTGGACGGCCGAGGAGGGCCGGCACGGCATCGTGATGCGTGACTACCTGCTCACCTCGCGCGCGGTGGACCCGGACAAGCTCGAACAGTTCCGTATGGCGCACATGAGCGAGGGCTTCGAGTCCGACAACCGGCACTCGATGCTGCACTCGATCGCCTACGTCGCCTTCCAGGAGCTGGCCACCCGCATCTCGCACCGCAACACCGGCCACCAGTCCGGCGATCCGGTCTGCGACCGCATGCTGGCCCGTATCGCGACCGACGAGAACCTGCACATGGTCTTCTACCGCAACCTGCTGAAGGCGGCCTTCGAACTGGCCCCCGACCTGACGATGCAGGCCGTGCGGGACGTGGTCGTCGACTTCCGGATGCCCGGGCACGGCATCCCCGGCTTCGAACGGGCGGCCGCGCAGATGGCCATCGGCGAGGTCTACAACCTGCGGATCCACCACGACGACGTGCTGCAGCCCGTGCTGCGCTTCCTGAAGGTCATGGAGATCGACGGCCTCGGCCCCGAGGGACGCCAGGCACAGGAGGAACTGGGCCTGTTCCTGGACGGCCTGGACACGGAGGCCGCCAAGTTCGACGAGAGGCTGGCCGCCCGCAAGGCCCGCATGGCGGCCCGCGCCGGGGCCTGACGACCGTCGCGGCCGGACCGGTGCGCGTCGGTGCGCGGTACCGGTGGGGCTGTCGTCCTGCGGTCGGTGGCCTTGCGGTCAGTGGGACGTGCGGCGGAGGGCGAGGCGTTCCTTCTCCGAGAGGCCGCCCCAGACACCGAAGCGCTCGTCGTTGGCCAGCGCGTAGTCCAGGCAGGCCGGGCGCAGCTCGCACATGGCGCAGATGCGCTTCGCCTCGCGCACCGAGCTGCCGGGCTCGGGGAAGAAGAAGTCCGGCCCGGTCTGCGCGCACAGGGCCTGCGCCTGCCAGGTGTCGTCGGCCGGATTGATCGTTTCGAAGTGCATGCCCAGGATCGTGCCGCGCGTCGAAAAACGTTCGATCAACGCCGGCTCAACGCCGCCGCCAGGGCCCCCGGCCGTCCCGATGATGCTCCTCGGGGCCGCACCGGCGCACGGCGGCGCGCGGAGCGTGCCGAAAACCCGGAGAACGTGCGTCATCACCCCGCGTGAGCGGAACCGGTCCGGCATGCCGCGGTGCTCCGGCGGCGATTGTCAGTGGGGGGTGCCAGACTCGGCAGTGCACAGGACGGGACCCCTTCCGAGGAGGGCGATGATGCTCACCACCCGTTTCGTCAACGGCGCACCGAACTGGCTCGACATCGGCGTGCCCGACATCGACGGTGCCGTCTCCTTCTACGGCGGTATCTTCGGCTGGCAGTTCCAGTCGGCGGGGCCGGACGCCGGGGGCTACGGCTTCTTCCAGCTGGACGGCAGGACCGTCGCTGGCGGTATGCAGTCCGGCCCCGAGCAGGGGCCGCCGGCCTGGACGGTGTACTTCCGGAGCGAGGACGCGCAGGAGACCGCCAAGGCCGCCGAACTGGCCCACGGCAGCGTGCTCGTGCAGCCGATGGACGTGATGGGACAGGGGCACATGGCGGTCCTCGCCGACCGGGCGGGCGTGCCGTTCGGCATCTGGCAGCCGGCGCAGACCAAGGGGGTCGACGTGGCGGACGAGCCGGGCGCCCTGTGCTGGGTCGAGCTGTACACCCCGGACATCGCGGCGGCCGCCGCCTTCTACCACCAGGTGCTCGGTCTGGAGACCTCCGCCGTGCCCTTCCCGGGCGGGACGTACACCTGTGTCAATCCGGCCGGCGGCGGGGAGGACACGATGTTCGGCGGGATCGTGCCGCTGGCCGAGGCCCCGGCCGAGGCCGAGGGCGGCCCGTACTGGCTGCCCTACTTCGAGGTCACGGACACCGACGCGGTGGTCGAGAAGGCGCAGCAGCTCGGCGGACGGGTGCGCATGCCGGCGACGACCATGGAGGGCGTGGGCCGCATGGCCAAGCTCAGCGACCCGTACGGCGCCCGCTTCGCGGTGATCAGAAGCGAGTCGCAGCAGAGCTGAGCGGATCGCCCGGCCGAGGCGCATCGGCGCGGCCGCTAGGCGGAGGCCCGGCGTATCAGCGTGGTCGTGAGGATCACACCGCCGGTGGGCGGCGGGTCCGCCGTGGCTCCGCTGCGGTCGCGGCCGTCGGCCAGATCACGCAGCAGCAGGCGGGCCATCAGGCGGCCCATCCCCTCGATGTCCTGACGGACCGTCGTCAGCGGCGGATCGGCCTCCTCGGCGACCGGCAGCATGTCGTCGAAGCCGATCACGGCCACGTCCTCGGGCACCCGCCGGCCGCTCGCGCGCAGCACACGCAGGGCACCGAGCGCGGTGAGGTCGTTGGCGGCGAACACGGCGTCCACCTCCGGGCAGCGGTCGAGGAGTTCACGCATGGCGCGTTCGCCGCCGGACGGGGTGAAGTCGCTCTCCACGACCAGCCGGGGATCGCTGCCGCCCGGCACCTCGCCCATGACGTCCCGGTAGCCGTCCAGCCGGTCCACCGCCGACGTCTGGTCCAGCGCACCGGTCAGGTGCGCGACGCGCCTGCGGCCGAGGCCCACGAGGTGCCGTACGGCCGCGCGTGCGCCGCCCCGGTTGTCGCAGTCGACGTACACCACGCCGGGCTCCGGGCCTCCGGCCGCACGGCTGTCGTCGCCCCAGCCGGGCCGTCCGCCGAACACGGTGGGCACGCCGGCGTCGTGGATGAGTCCGGGCAGCGGGTCGTCGAGGTGCAGCGAGAAGACCAGCGCGCCGTCGACGTGGCCTCCGGCGAGATACCGGGCCACGCGGGCGTGATCGTCACGGCCCTCGGTGAGCAGCAGCACCAGCTGGTTGTCGTGGGCGGTCAGTTCCTTGCTGATGCCGCGCAACTGCAGGGCGAAGAAGGGGTCGGTGAAGACCCGGGTCTCGGGCTCGGCGATGACGACCGCCACGGCGTCGTGCCGTTTGGTGACGAGGCTGCGCGCCGCCTGGTTGGGGACGTAGCCCAGCTCCGCCACGGCCTGCCGGACCCGCTCGGCCAGCCTCTCGCGCACCCCGTCGCCGCCGTTGACCACCCGGGACACGGTGGCCCGGGACACACCGGCCCGCTCAGCCACGGCCTCGAGCGTGGGACGCACTGCCTCGGTCACTTCGACACTCCTCATCGGCGGCTGCCGGTCAGGATAACCGCGTGGTGACGTCGGTGCCCGAGCGGCAACGGCGGCTTGCCGGTGGGGAGGCCGGTGGCAGCCCCGGCGCGCTCAGGACGTCTTCTCCGGACGGGCCCGGCTCGGCTGGACCCGCTTCGGTTCGCCGGGCATCTTCGGGTACTCCGGCGGATAGGGCAGGTCGCCCAGGCCGTGGTCGTGTTCGTCGCGGCGGGCCAGTTCCAGCAGGGCGTCCAGGGAGTAGGCGTGGCTGTCCATGTCGGCGTGCACGTCGCCGAGTTCGGCGAAGCGGGCCGGCATGGTGGCGAGGTCGAAGTCGGCGGGGTGGGCCACGCCGACCTCCTCCCAGCGCAGGGGGGCCGAGACGGGGGCGTTCGGGCGGGGGCGCACGGAGTAGGCGGAGGCGATGGTGCGGTCGCGGGCGGTCTGGTTGTAGTCGAGGAAGATACGGCGGCCCCGTTCCTCCTTCCACCACTTGATCGTCACCTGCTCGGGCATCCGGCGTTCCATCTCCCGGCCGACGGCGATCGCGGCGCGGCGCACCTGGGTGAAGGTCCAGCGGGGTTCGATGGGGACGAAGACGTGCAGGCCGCGGCCGCCGGAGGTCTTGGGCCAGCCGCGCAGTCCGCCGAACTCGTCGAGGAGCGCGCGCAGTTCATGGGCGGCCCGGACGGCGTCGTCGTAGTCGGTGCCGGGCTGCGGGTCGAGGTCGATACGGAGTTCGTCGGGGCGGTCGACGTCCGTGGCGCGCACCGGCCAGGGGTGGAAGGTGAGCGTGCCGTACTGGGCGGCCCAGACGACGGCGCCCTCCTCGGTGGGGCACATCTCGTCGGCGCTGCGGCCGCTGGGGAAGGTGATGTGGGCGGTCGGGATCCAGTCGGGCATGCCCTTCGGGGCCCTCTTCTGGAAGAACCACTCGCCGCCCACGCCGTCCGGATAGCGCTCCAGGGTGGTGGGGCGGTTGCGCAACGCGCGCAGGATGCCCGGGCCCACGGCGACGTAGTACCGGGCGAGGTCCAGCTTGGTGAAACCCCGCTCCGGGAAGAAGACCTTGTCCGGACTGGACAGCCGTACGGTCCGGCCGCCCACCTCCAGTTCCACCGCAGCACCCATGCGGCCACGGTAGGCGCCCCCCGCACGGCCCGCACACCGGGCGCCAGGGGACGTGTGCGAGCAGAATCGAGGGCATGGACCTGCCGGTGATGCCGCCCGTGAAGCCCATGCTCGCCAAGTCGGTGGCGAAGATCCCGCCGGGTATGCACTACGAGGCGAAGTGGGACGGGTTCCGCTCGATCGTGTTCCGTGACGGGACGGAGGTCGAGTTGGGCAGCCGTACCGGCAAGCCGCTGACCAGGTACTTTCCCGAGCTGGTCGAGGCGCTTAAGGAGCGGGTCCCCGAGCGGTGCGTGCTCGACGGGGAGATCGTGATCGCGCGTGGCGGCCGGCTGGACTTCGATGCCCTCACCGAGCGGATCCACCCGGCCGACTCCCGGGTGCGCATGCTGGCCGAGCGGACCCCGGCCTCCTTCGTCGCGTTCGACCTGCTCGCGCTGGACGACGAGTCGTTGCTGGACGTGGAGCTGACCGACCGCCGGTCGTTGCTGGACCGGGCGCTCGCCGGGGCGACGCCGCCGGTGCATGTGGCGCCCGCGACGACCGACCTCGCGGTGGCGCAGCAGTGGTTCGAGTGGTTCGAGGGCGCCGGGCTCGACGGGGTCGTCGCCAAGCCGCTCACGCTGCGCTACCTGCAGGACGAGCGGGCCATGTTCAAGATCAAGCACGAGCGGACGGCGGACGTGGTCGTGGCCGGGTACCGCTTCCACAAGAGCGGCCCGGTCGTCGGCTCGCTGCTGCTGGGCCTGTACGACGGCCACGGCAGGCTCCAGCACGTGGGAGTGTCGGCCGCCTTCGCCATGAAGAAGCGGGCCGAGCTGGTCGAGGAGCTGGAGCCGCTGCGCATGGACGACGTGGCCGGGCACCCGTGGGCGGCCTGGTCGGACGAGGCCGCCCATGAGACGGCCCGCCTGCCGGGGGCGCCGAGCCGCTGGTCCGGCAAGAAGGACCTGTCCTGGGTGCCGCTGCGGCCGGAGCGGGTCGCCGAGGTGGCCTACGACCACATGGAGAACGGGCAGCGCTTCCGGCACACCGCCCGCTTCCGCCGCTGGCGCCCGGACCGCATACCGGAAAGCTGCACCTACGCACAGCTGGAGGAGCCGGTCCGCTACGACCTCGCGGAGATCCTCGGCGAGAAGGACCCCGGCTGACCGTGGGACTCAGGACCCAGCACTCACGGCACAGGGTTCAGGGCTCAGGGCTGCATGAGGATCTTGATGGCACCGTCCTGCTTGCGCTGGAACATCTCGTAGGCGTGCGGTGCCTCGGCGAGCGGCAGCCGGTGGGTGGCGAAGTCGTCGACGCCGAGCGGGTCCTCGTCGATGAGGTAGGGCATGATCTCGTCGGTCCAGCGGCGGACGTTGGCCTGGCCCATGCGCAGTTGGATCTGCTTGTCGAACAGGGTGAGCATCGGCATCGGGTCGGCCATACCGCCGTAGACACCGCTGAGCGAGAGGGTGCCGCCGCGCCGCACCAGGTCGATCGCCATGTACAGGGCGCCGAGCCGGTCGACGCTGAAGCGTTCCGCGAGGGGGCCGCTGATCTTGCGGGGCAGCAGCCCGGTGGCCGACTGCGCGAGCTTGGCGGCGGCGCTGCCGTGAGCCTCGGTGCCGACGGCGTCGATCACGGCGTCCGGGCCCCGGCCGCCGGTCTCGTCGCGGATGGCATGGACCAGCGACTTCTCGTCGTCGAAGGACCTGAGGTCGTACGTCTCCACACCGTCCCGGCGGGCCCGTGCGAGCCGTTCCGGCACCAGGTCCACGCCGAACACGCGCTCCGCGCCCCGCGCCTTCGCGATCCGGCAGGCCATGTCGCCGATGGGTCCGAGACCGAGGACGGCGAGGGTGCCGCCGGGCGGGACGGCGGCGTACTCGACGGCCTGCCAGGCGGTGGGCAGTACGTCGGAGAGGTAGACGAACCGGTCGTCCGGGGGGCCCTCGGGCACCTTGATCGGCCCGAACTGCGCCTGCGGGACCCGCAGATACTCGGCCTGGCCACCGGGGACGGCGCCGTACAGGCGGGTGTAGCCGAACAGGGCGGCGCCCATGCCCTCGCCGGTGACCTGGGTCGTCTCGCACTGGGTGGGCAGTCCGGTCAGGCACATCCAGCAGTTGCCGCAGGCGATCTGGAACGGCACCACGACCCGGTCTCCCACCGCGAGGTCCTGCACTCCCGCGCCGACCTCCTCGACGATGCCCATGGGTTCGTGGCCGAGGATGTCACCCGGGGTCATGAACGGGGTGAGCACCTCGTACAGGTGCAGGTCGGAGCCGCAGAGTCCGGTGGACGTGACGCGGATGACGGCGTCCGTCGGCTCCTCGATCCGGGGGTCGGGCACGTCCTCGACCCGGACGTCCCGCTTGCCCTGCCAGGTGACTGCCTTCATGGGATCGCGCTCCCTCGGTGTCCTGCGTGCAGTGGCGCCCGGGTACCCGTGCCCACCTGCGCCGAACCCTGACCGGGTCCCGCCCACGACGACCCACGCCCGGGCACGGGCCACGGGCCACGGGCCACGGCTCGGCTCCGGCCCCCGGGCCGATCTATCCGCGGGAGCACGCATGACCGTATGCGCTCGGGCATGACCAGCGATGACCCGATGAGCACACACCGGCGCCGCAGGGGCCTCGGTCGCACCGGCGGTAACGGCCCTGGCCGCTCACCCGGGCGGCACCGCCCGTCACCCCCGCGCGGCCGCCGGTTCGGCCGGGTTGCGCAGGTCCTCCGCCGCGTCCGCGACCCGGCGGATCAGGTCGAGGAACACGGTCTGTTCCCCGGCGGACAGCGGCGCGAGGAAGACCTGGTTCATCCGGGCGGTGCGTACGGTGAGCCGGCGGTGGGTGCGCAGGCCCTCGTCGGTGAGGCGGAGCAGGAAGCGCCGGCCGTCCTGCGGGTCGCGGACCTTGTGCAGCAGCCCCCGGCGCCCCAGCCGGCTGATCACCTCGGCGATCGTCGACCGGTCCAGCCCCACCCGCTCCCCCACCGTCCGCTGGTCGAGGCCCGGTTCGGCGACGAGCGCGTTCATGACGGCGAACTGCGGTGAGGTGATCTCCTCCGAGACCATCGTGTTCCACAGCAGGTAGTGCGCCTGCTGCAGCCGCCGGGCCAGGTGCCCGGGGTGGGTGGAAAGGTCCACCGCGGCCATGTGCACTCCCCTGGTCGATTCGTTGGTGCACTGACGATACCCGGCACAAGGCTCAGCTGTCTTCCATCCGGAGCACACGTAGGCCGGGGCCTTGACGGCTTCCGGCTGCGGTGGCAGCGTGAGGGACACCTCGTGAAAGTACTCAGTGCCCTGACTAACTGCGAAGAGATGGGGCTTCACGGATGGACAAGGTGGTCGCCACGGCCCTGGAGGCGGTGGCCGATGTGCCCGACGGCGCGTCCCTCGCGGTCGGCGGGTTCGGGCTGAGCGGTGTGCCGAACGTGCTGATCCAGGCCCTGTACGAGCGCGGGACCGGCGCGCTGAGCGTGGTGTCGAACAACTGCGGGGCGATGGAGTCCGGGCTCGCGGTGCTGCTGGCCGCGGGGCGGATCGCCCGGGTGACCGGCTCGTACATCGGCGCCAACAAGGAGTTCGCCCGCCAGTACCTGGCCGGTGAGCTGGAGGTCGAGCTGATCCCGCAGGGCACGCTGGCCGAGCGGCTGCGGGCGGGCGGCGCCGGCATCCCCGCCTTCTACACCCCGGCCGGGGTGGGCACCCAGGTCGCCGAGGGCGGGCTGCCCTGGCGCTACGACGGCGAGGGCGGTGTCGCGCTGGCCTCGCCGCCGAAGGAGGTGCGGGAGTTCGACGGCGCCGCGTATGTCCTGGAGCGGGCCATCCGTACCGACTTCGCGCTGGTCAGGGCCGCGAAGGGCGACCGGCACGGGAACCTCGTGTTCAACCGGTCGGCCCGGAACTTCAACCCCCTCGCCGCCATGGCCGGAAAGGTCACCGTCGCCGAGGTGGAGGAGCTGGTCGAGCCCGGCGCGATCGACCCGGACGCCGTCCACCTGCCGGGCGTCTTCGTGCAGCGGGTGGTGGCGCTGACCCCGAAGCAGGCGGCGGACAAGCGGATCGAGCAGCGGACGGTGAGCAGCTGATGGCCTGGACACGCGAGCAGATCGCCGCCCGCGCGGCACGCGAGCTGCGCGACGGTCAGTACGTCAACCTCGGCATCGGCCTGCCGACGCTGATCCCGAACCACCTCCCGCCGGGCGTCGAGGTCGTTCTGGAGTCGGAGAACGGCATCCTGGGCACGGGCCCGTACCCGGCCGAGGAGCGGGTCGACCCGGATCTGATCAACGCGGGCAAGGAGACGGTCACCGTTCTGCCGGGCGCCTCCTTCTTCGACTCGGCGCTGTCGTTCGCGATGATCCGCGGCGGGCACATCGACGTGGCCGTGCTCGGCGCGATGCAGGTCTCGGCCGGCGGTGACCTGGCCAACTGGGCCGTGCCGGGCAGGCTGGTGACCGGCATCGGCGGCGCGATGGACCTCGTGCACGGAGCCCGTCGGGTGATCGTGGTGATGACCCACACCGCGAAGGACGGCTCCCCGAAGATCCTCAAGGAATGCACGCTCCCGCTCACGGGCAAGGCCTGTGTGAACCGAGTCATCACCGATCTCGCCGTACTGGACGTCACCGAGCAGGGCCTGATCCTGGTGGAGACCGCGCCCGGCGTGACCGTCGACGACGGCGCCGCGCGGACCGATGCGGAACTGGTCATCACGGAGAACCCGCTGTGAACGCCGCCGCCACGGTGTACCTCGTGGACGCGGTCCGCACCCCGGTCGGCCGCTACGACGGCGCCCTCGCCGGCGTACGCCCGGACGACCTCGCCGCCCACGCGATCCGCCGGCTCCTCGCCCGGACACCTGATCTCAACCCCCAGGGCGGTGCCATCGCGCTCGGCCACCCGCTGGGCGCCTCCGGTGCCCGCCTGGCCGGCACGATCGCCCACCAGCTCGCCCGCCGTGGCTCGGGCACCGGCGTGGCCACCCTCTGCATCGGCGTGGGCCAGGGCCTCGCCCTCGTTCTCGAACGCTGAGGAATCGTCGTCGTACGCCAAGGAAGCATCAGGTACCCCATGGCTCTCACCCAGCAGGACATCGACCAGGAGATCGCCGCCGAGCACGCCGCGTACGAGAAGCGTGTCGCCGACGGCGCCCCTGTCGAGCACCATCCACGCCGCGACTACGCGCCCTACCGCTCCTCCGTCCTCCGCCACCCCCGGCAGCCCCTGGTCGCCATCGACACCGCCCAGGACCCCGAACTGGTGGAGCTGTACTCCCCCGCCTTCGGGGAGCGCGACATCACCGAGATCGACAACGACCTCACCCGGCACCACCGGGGCGAGCCGGTCGGCGAGCGGATCACCGTCTCCGGGCGGCTGCTGGACCGCGCCGGGCGCCCGGTGCGCGGCCAGCTGATCGAGATCTGGCAGGCCAACTCCGCCGGACGCTATGCCCATCAGCGTGAACAGCACGACGCCCCGCTCGACCCGAACTTCACCGGCGTCGGCCGCACCCTCACCGACGCCGAGGGCCGCTACCTCTTCACCACCATCCAGCCGGGACCGTATCCGTGGCGCAACCACGTGGGTGCATGGCGGCCCGCCCACATCCACTTCTCGGTGTTCGGCGCGGCGTTCACCCAGCGGCTGGTGACACAGATGTACTTCCCGAACGACCCGCTCTTCCCGTACGACCCGATCCTGCAGTCGGTGACGGACGACGCGGCCCGGCAGCGGCTGGTGGCGACCTACGACCACAGCCTTTCCGTGCCGGAGTTCTCGCTCGGCTACCACTGGGACATCGTGCTGGACGGCCCGGCCGCCACCTGGACCGAGGAAGGACGCCGACCCGCATGACGAAGACCGACACGAATAGCCCGGCGCAGGTGCCACCCACCCCGTCCCACACGGTCGGCCCCTTCTACGGCTACGCCCTGCCCTTCCGCGGCGGCGAGGAGATCGCCCCGCTCGGCCACCCGGACACGGTCACCGTGCACGGGTACGTCCTCGACGGCGAGGGCAGGCCGCTGCCGGACGCCCTCATCGAGGTGTGGGGTCCGCGCCCCGACGGCACGGTCCCGCAGGTCGACGGCTCCATCCGACGGGATCCGGCCACGGGCGGCCACCTGGGCCGCAACGGCGTGGAGTTCACCGGCTGGGGCCGCAGCCAGACCGACGCGGGCGGCCACTGGTACGCCCGTACCCTGCGCCCCGGCGCCCGGGGGCGGAGCGCCCCGTACATGAGCGTCTGTGTCTTCGCGCGGGGCCTGCTCATGCACCTGTTCACCAGGATCTACCTGCCGGACGACGAGGCCGCGCTGGCCGCCGACCCGTTGCTCACCCGGCTGGGCGACCGGCGCGACACGCTGATCGCCGCCGAGGAGACCCCGGGCACCTACCGTTTCGACATCCGCCTTCAGGGCGAAGGCGAGACGGTCTTCCTGGAGTTCCGGTGACTCCCCCACCCGTCGGGCGGGACGTGCCCCCGGACGACAGCGACAGCTGCGCCGGCCTGCTCGCCCCCGGATGGGCCGGCTCCCCGGCGGCCCACGCGACGGGCGATCGCGCGTACCTGCGGGCCCTGCTCGACGCCGAGGCCGCCCTGACCCGCGCCCAGGCCGCACTGGGCCTCGCCCCGGCCGAGGCCGGCGAGGCGGTGACCGAGGCCGCCGAGCCGGCCCGCTTCGACGTCCGCTCCCTCGCCGCACGCGCCCGCGGCGGCGGCAACCCGGTCATCCCGCTCGTCGCCGACCTCACCGCGGCGGTGGGCGAACCGTACGGCCCGTACGTGCACCGGGGCGCGACCAGCCAGGACATGCTGGACACCGCGACCATGCTGGTCGCCGCACGGGCCCTCGCGCCGGTCCTCGCCGACCTCGCCCGCACCGAGCGCGCCCTCGCGGAGCTGGCCGCCTCCCACCGCGACACACCGATGCCGGGCCGCACGCTCACCCAGCACGCGGTGCCGACGACGTTCGGCCTGAAGGCGGCCGGCTGGCGCTCGCTGGTCCTGGACGCCAGGGACCGCGTCGTACGGGTACGCGGGGCACTGCCCGTCCAACTCGGCGGCGCGGCCGGCACCCTGGCCGCCTTCCAGGCGTACGGCGCCCAGGACCCGACCGCGCTGACGGCGGCGTACGCCCGCGAAGTGGGCCTGGCCGCACCGTCGTTGCCCTGGCACACCCTGCGCACCCCCGTCGCCGACCTGGCCGGCTGTCTGGCCTTCACCGCGGGCGCCCTGGGCAAGATCGGCGAGGACGTGCTGACGCTGTCGCGCACCGAGACCGGCGAGCTGGCCGAGGGGAGCGGCGGCGCCTCGTCCGCCATGCCGCACAAGGCCAACCCGGTGCGCTCGACGCTGCTCGTCGCCGCGTCCCGGCGCGCCCCGCAGCTCGCGGCCACCCTGTACGGCTCCCTCGCCGCAGGCGACGAACGGCCCGCCGGGGCCTGGCACGCCGAGTGGGAACCGCTGCGTGACCTGCTCCGGCTGACCGGCGGCGCGGCCCGGGACGCGGCCGATCTCACCGAGGGCCTGCGCGTG
Source organism: Streptomyces sp. NPDC037290 (assembly GCF_055603245.1). Taxonomy (NCBI): domain Bacteria; kingdom Bacillati; phylum Actinomycetota; class Actinomycetes; order Kitasatosporales; family Streptomycetaceae; genus Streptomyces; species Streptomyces sp. NPDC037290. The sequence continues at coordinate 64,498 of NZ_JBVJVZ010000021.1, forward strand.
CACGCCGAGACCATGCGCGGGAACCTGGACCTCACCCGCGGGCTGATCGTCTCCGAGCGGCTGTCCGCCGCCCTGACGCCCCGCCTCGGCCGCGCCCGGGCCAGGGAACTGCTCACCGGCCTCGCCCGCCGCGCCCACTCCGAGAACCGTCCGCTCGGCGAACTCCTAGCCGGCGAGCCGGAGTTGAAGGGCATGGACGACCTGGCCGACCTCACCGACCCCGCCCGGTACACCGGTTTCGCCGGCCTCCTCACCGACCGCGCACTGGAGCGACGTTGACCGTGAAACTCCTCCACCACCTGGCCGAAGGCCCGGATTCCGCTCCCCCGCTGCTGCTCGGACCCTCGCTCGGCACCTCGTACGCCCTGTGGGACGCGGTCGCACCCGAACTGTCGGCCGCCCACCGGGTGGTGCGCTGGGACCTGCCGGGGCACGGCGGCTCGGCGCCGGACCTGATCGGGCCGGGCGCGACCGTCGGCGACCTCGCCGCCCTGGTGCTGGCCCTCGCCGACGCGCTCGGCCTGGACCGGTTCGCCTACGCGGGCGTCTCCCTCGGCGGCGCGGTCGGCCTCCACCTGGCCGTCCACCACCCCAACCGGCTGACCTCCCTGGCGGTGCTGTGCTCCTCCGCCCACTTCGGCGACGCCACGGTGTGGCGGGAGCGGGCGGAGCGAGTGCGCCGTGAGGGGATGGAGTGGCTGGTGGAGAGCGCCGACGCGCGCTGGTTCACCGCCGGGTTCACCGTGCCGAGGCTGGTCCGGGACCACCGCGAGGCCGATCCGGAGGCGTACGCCGCCTGCTGCGACGCGCTCGCCGCGTTCGACCTGCGCGACCGGCTCGGCGAGATCACCGTACCGACGCTCCTCGTGGCGGGCCGGCAGGACCCCGCGACACCGCCCGGGCATCTGCGGGAGATCGCCGACGCCGTACCCGGCTCGGCGCTGGTGGAGTTGCCCGACGCCTCCCATCTGGCGCCCGCGCAGTGCCCGCGGGCCGTGCTGACCGCGCTGCGCACCCGGCTCGACGGACCGCCGGCGAGCGGGATGGCGGTGCGCCGGCAGGTGCTGGGCGATGCGCACGTGGACCGGGCGCAGAGCCGGCAGACCCCGTTCACCGCCCGCTTCCAGGACTTCATCTCCCGCTACGCCTGGGGAGAGATCTGGACCGATCCGACGCTCTCGCGCCGCGAGCGCAGCATGATCACACTGACCGCGCTGGTCGCCCACGGTCACCAGGAGGAGCTGGCGATGCACGTCCGGGCGGCGCTGCGGGGCGGGCTGACGCCGGACGAGATCGGCGCGGTGCTGCTGCAGACCGCCGTGTACTGCGGGGTGCCGGCCGCCAACTCCGCGTTCGCGACGGCCCAGCGGGTGCTCGCGGAAGAGGAGGAGGCGCGGGGCCGGGGCCGAGGGTGACCCTGCTGGTCGTAGCTCCAGCAGCACCCCCTTCGCGGCGCCGGACCGTGCCTAGGGTGGGAGCATGTCCACCATTCTGATCACCGGCGCCACCTCCGGACTGGGCCGGTACGTCGCGTTCGAGCTGGTCCGCTCCGGCCATGTGGTCCTCGCCCACGGCCGTGACCGGCAGCGCACCGAGCGGCTGGTCGCGGAGCTGCGCACCGAGGGCGAGGCCGAGGGGTTCGTCGCCGACCTGGCCCGCCTCGCCGAGGTGCGCGCGCTGGGCGCCCGGGTCGCCGAGGCCCGTCCCGGCCTTGACGTGCTGATCAACAACGCGGGGGTGGGCGGCGGCGCGCCCGGTTCCGGGCGGGAGCTGAGCGCCGACGGCCACGAGCTGCGGCTCGCCGTGAACTACCTCGCGCCCGTCGCCCTCACCCGGTCCCTGCTGCCGGTCCTGCGCAACAACGCGCCGGCCCGGATCGTGAACGTCGGCTCGGCCGGTCAGGAACCGCTCGACTTCACCGACCCGGAACTGACCCGCGGCTACAGCGGGATGTCGGCGTACTGCCGCAGCAAGTTCGCCCTCGCCGCGTACACGTTCACGCTCGCCGAGGAGCTGGCGGACAGCGGGGTGTCGGTGAACGTCCTGCACCCCGCCACCTTCATGGACACGGCGATGGTCCGCGAGAGCGCCATCGCCCCGTGGAACTCGGTCGCCGACGGCGCACCGGGTGTGCTGGCGCAGGCCACGGAAGAGGTGGGCAGCGGGGGTTACTTCGACGGGACGCGGCCGGCGCGGGCGCACGAGGCGGCGTACGACCCGGAGGTACGCAAGCGTCTGACGGCGGTCACGGAGCAGCTGCTCACGATGTGAGGCCTACCGTACGGCGACGACTGTATGCAGTATCCGGTCGCCCGCCTACCGCAGACCGCGCCCCGTCTCCAGGACCTCTCTCGCCTGGGCGACGAGTCCGTCCGCGCCGCAGGCCCGGGCGAGGTCCAGACCCCGGCCCAGTTCCGCGACGGAGCGGGCGGCGATGCCGTACTCGACGCGGGCCGCCGCGTGTTCGTACTGGCAGGGTGAGGCTTCCAGGTAGGTGACGGCCTGGGCGGCGAGCTGCACCGCGCGGCTGCCCGTCTCCTGGGCGGCGGCGCACCGCAGGGCCTCGCCGATGGCGGTGTCCGTGCCGAAGCGTTCGGCCTGCCGGCGGGCGTCGGAGGCGAGCTGGGCGGCGCGCGCCGGGTCCTTGCCGGCGAGGGCCTTGGCGAGGTCGATGGACCAGGGCGACAGGACGGGGTTGTGGCCGCCGCGCGAGGCCGCCGTCTTCTCGGCGGCCTCCAGTTCGTGGATGCCCTCCTCGGTGCGGCCGACGGCGAGCAGCAGCCGCCCGCGCACGCAGCGGATGTCGGGCAGCACGATCGTGGAGGGGTAGGGCGGCGCGAAGCCGTACTGCTCGGCGATCGACCAGGCCTCCTCCAAGCGGCCGCGGGCGAGCAGGGTGTCGACCAGTCCGCAGGTCGCCGACCAGTACAGCGGCAGCCGGCGTCCGACGCGTTCGGCGAGGACGAGGGCCTCGCGCAGGGTGGACTCGGCGTCGCGCAGCCGGCCCTGTCTGCGGTAGGCGAGTCCGAGGAAGGCATTGGCGAGGGAGAGGTGGCCGCCGCGCCAGCCGGCGCCGGTGTAGACGCGCAGGGCCTCGGCGAAGAGGCTCTCGGCGCGGTCGAGCCGGTCGGCGTAGGCGTACGCGCTGCCGAGCATCATCAGCAGCTCCATACCCCACTCGGGGTCGGTCCAGCCGAGGCCGGGGGCGAGGCGGCCGTTGACGAGGGCGCGGTCGCACAGTTCGAGGACCTCGTCGGCGCTCTCGCCGTGGGTCATGGCGTCGAAGCCGCGCAGGATGAGCAGGGCGCGTTCGGCGTTGTCGCGGCCGGTGCAGGTGCTCGCGAGGTCGGCCAGGCTCCGGGAGCGGGCCGGGGAGACGGTCTCGCCGTGGATGCCCTCCCACATGAACTGCACGGCCTGCAGCCGCAGTTTGACGGTGCCGGGTTCGTGCCGTGCGGCCTCTGCCTCGACCGTGCGGACGGCCGCCTCCAGCTGGTCGTTGTGGAGCAGCGCCTGGGAGAGCCGGACCACCGCGTCGACCCGCCGTTCGTCGTCGAGGCCGGGCAGGCCGAGGGCGTGCTGGAGGTGTTCGATGGTGACGGCGGGTGCGGTGAGCAGGGTGGCGCAGCCCAGTTCGTACAGGACGTGGGCGTGGACGTCGGGGAGCGGCGGCTCCTGCAGGGCGCGTTCGAGGCAGGTGCGGGCCGCGTCGGGGGCGCCGACGGCGAGGTGTTCGCGGGCGGCCTCGCGCAGCTGCTCGACGAGTTCCTCGTCACCGTCCGGGTGCACCTTCAGCAGGTGCCGGGCGGCCTGGGAGGCGCCGCGTCCCAGCTCGGTGATGATCTGGGCGGCGACACCGTGCATGGCGGTGCACACGCCGGACGGGATGGAGTTGTAGACGGCGGTGGCGATGAGCGGGTGGACGAACTCCAGCTCGCCCTCCTCGCGTTCGGTGCCGGCGCCCGGCGTCCCCACGGGCTCGGGCTCGGTGAGGATGCGGGCGGTGCAGAGCAGGTCGGCGCAGTGCCGGGCGACGGCCTCGTCCATGGTGGCGAGGCGGGCGACCATGTCGACGGTGATGCCGGTGCCGAGGATGGCGGCCGCCCAGGCGAACTGGGTGGCCTCCAGGCCGAGCCCCTTGAGCCGGTCGACCAGTCCGCCGCCGCGTGCGGCGCGGTTGAGGGCGCGCAGTTCACCGGCCCGGCCCTCGACCGGCTGGAGTTCGCTGTCCTGCACCTTGGCGAGGAGTTCGACGGTCTCGTAGGGGTTGCCGGCGGTGACGGCCCAGACCTCGCGGCAGAACGCGTCGTCGGCGTGCCGGCCGAGGGTGGCGCGGGTGAGTCCGGCGGCGGCGTCCGGGGTGAGCGCCCGGAGATTGGTGACGGGGCGGCCCGCGGCGGCGGCCACCGCGTCGAGGTAGCGGGCGCTGTCGCCGCTGACCTCGCCGGGCCGGCGGCCGACCACGACGAGGACGGACAGGTCGTCCAGGCGTTCGGCGAACGCGGCGAGCCAGCGCAGGGTCTCCTGGTCGGCCCAGTGCGCGTCGTCGATCAGCAGCACGAGCGGCCACTCGCGGCGGGCGAGCCGGCGCACCGCGGCCACGAGTCCGTCGCACACGTACTGCGGGTCGGCGCTGCCTTCCTGCGGGTCGACTATCCCAAGGGCCGGCCCGGCGATGTCGTACCAGTCGCCGAGGTACTCGCGGGCCTCCTCCGGAAGCAGGGACAGCAGCGCGGGCTGGAGCAGCTGCCGTACGACGTTGAACGGGACGGACTTCAGGGTCTCCGCGCCCCGCGCGGACCACACGGCGCAGCCGCGGCGTTCGGCGATGCGGCGTGTCTCGGCCAGCAGTGCGGTCTTGCCGAGTCCCGCCTCGCCGCGGAAGACCAGCAGACTGCCCGCGGACGACTGGTCGGCGCACAGGAGGTCGAGTGCCTGTGCGACGGTGGCGATCTCCCCGTCCCGCTCCCACAGCGGGGCCGAGGCGGCCGCCGGCGGCCGTCCCTCCGTCATTCCGTTACCTCCCCAGGTCGCCCGAATGACGTACAGACCACGAGCCTAGCCGTCCGGTGGGATGTGTGGTGGCCGGTCGGGGCAGCTGTTGCCCCGGTGGGTGAACACGGGTGCGGCCACTCGACGCGCACCCGGCCCGAGCAGCCGGTCAGCAGCGGACGGAGCGTCAACCATGGCTGGCACGAGACCTGTTTCCGGCGCCCGCGCGCCCGCGCGCCGGCTCGTGGTGCGCGCGGTGGCGGCGGGATCGGTGGGCAATCTCGTCGAGTGGTACGAGTTCGGGGTCTACGGCTTTCTGGCCACGGTGCTGGCCGAGCGGTTCTTCGCCCCGGCGGGCGGCGGCACGGCCGAGGCGCTGGTGCGCACGTACGCGTCGTTCGCGCTGGCCTTCTTCTTCCGGCCGCTCGGCGCTGTGCTGTTCGGCCGGCTGGGTGACCGGTGGGGGCGCCGGCCGGTGCTGATCGCGGTGGTGGCGCTGATGTCGGGTACGACGACGCTGATCGGGGTGCTGCCGACGTACGCCACCGCGGGCGCGCTCGCGCCCTGGCTGCTGACGTTTCTGAGAGTGGTCCAAGGTCTCTGCGCGGGTGGCGAGTTCGGTGGCGCGGTGGCGGTGCTGACGGAGTTCGCGCCGCCGGGGCGGCGGGGTCTGTACGGGGCGTGGCAGTCGTTCACGGTGGCGCTGGGGCTGCTCTGCGGGGCGGGCGTGGCGGCGCTTACGGCGAGCCTGCTCACCGGGGCCCAACTGACCGCGTGGGGCTGGCGGTTGCCCTTCCTGCTGGCACTGCCGCTCGGTGGGGTGGCGCTGTGGCTGCGGGCCGGGCTGGCGGAGACGCCGCTCTTCCTCGCCCACGCGGAGGAGGCTCTCGCGCACAGGCAGGAGGCCGGCGCACGGACCGGGCGGCTCGGGTTCGGGGCGCTGTTGCTCGCGGCCGCGCGGGTGACCGGCTGGGCGGCGGCCGGCTACACCTTCCTGGTGGTGCTGCCCTCCTACCTCCAGGTCTCGCTGCACACGGACGTCCGGCAGGCGCTGCTCTCCGCGGCGCTGGCCAACGCCGGTTTCGCGGCGGCGATCCTGCCGGCGGGACTGCTCAGCGACCGGATCGGCCGGCGGCCGGTGCTGCTTACGGGGGCCGTGCTGGTGACGGTGACGGCGCTTCCCCTGCTCGACTTCCTGCAGGATCCGGCTGCTTCGGCCACCGGGAAGGGATGGGCGCTCGCCGCCGCGGGTGCGGTCGTGGGCCTGATGGCGGGGCCGGGTCCCGCGCTGCTGGCCGAGACGTTCCCGACCGGGGTGCGCTGGACGGGTCTCGGCCTCGCCCACGCCCTGGCGAACGCGGTGTTCTCCGGCTGCGCGGGCCTGATCATCACGGAGGCGGTGCGGCGCACCGGCAACCCGGACGTGCCCGCGTACTACGCGGCGACGGCGTGCGCGGTCAGTGCCGTCGCCCTGCTGAAACGGACGGGTAGGGAAGGGAGTTGACCGGTGCTGGTGATCGGGCTGATGTCGGGGACGTCGTACGACGCGGTCGACGCTGCGGCGGCCGGGCTCCGGCTCGACGGCGACACGCTGCTGCTGCGCCCCCTGGGGATGGTGAGCACCCCGTACGACGCCGCTCTGCGCGCGGCGCTCACCGGAGCACTCCCGCCGGCCGCAGTCCAGCTCGCCGAGGTGTGCCGGCTGGACACCGGCATCGGGCGGGCGTTCGCGGCGGCGGCCGTCCGGGCGGACCGGGAACTGTGCGCCGGGCGCGCGGAGTTGGTGGCCTCGCACGGGCAGACCGTCTACCACTGGGCGGAGGGCGGCCGGGTGCACGGCACGCTCCAGCTCGGGCAGCCCGCATGGATCGCGGAGGCGACCGGGCTGCCGGTGGTCGCCGACTTCCGGGCCAGGGACGTCGCGGCCGGCGGGCAGGGCGCGCCGCTGGTCAGCCTGGTCGACCTGCTGTGGCTGCGCGGCAGGCCGGGCCGGGCGGTGGCCCTGAACATCGGGGGCATCGCCAATCTGACCGCGCCGGACGGGACGGCGTTCGACACCGGTCCGGGCTGTGCGCTGCTGGACGCGGCGGTCCGGGAGTTCAGCGGCGGGCGCGCGGCGTACGACGCGGACGGCGCGCTGGCCGGGCGCGGGCGGCCTCAGCGGCGGCTGCTGGACCGGCTGCTCGCGGAGCCGTACTACGCGCTGCCGCCGCCGAAGACGACCGGCAAGGAGCTGTTCCACGCCGGGTATCTGCGCTCCGCCGGGGTCTTCGACGGCATGCGCCCCGAGGACGCGCTGGCCACCCTCGCGCTGCTGACGGCCCGGACGGTCGCGGACGGGGTGCGGTCCGTCGGCGCCACCGAGGTGATCGCGTCCGGCGGCGGCATCCGCAACCCCGTGCTGACGCGTCTGCTCCGGCAGCAGCTCGCGCCCGTCCCGCTGCGCGCGTCGGACGAGCTGGGGCTGCCCGGCGCCGCGAAGGAGGCCTACGCCTTCGCGGTGCTCGGCTTCCTGACCGCCCACGGCCTGCCCGGTACCGATCCGCGCAGCACCGGGGCCCGCCGGGCGAGTGTGCTGGGGGCGCTGACTCCGGGCAGGGACGGGTTCCGGCCGGTCCCGGCCGTGGTGCGCGGACCGGTGCGGCTGGTGGTGGAGGGCGGAAGGAAAGAGGGGACCGAACATCCGTCGTGACCGACCGGCCGGGGATCCCTCTCATCGCACTTTCACGGTCGCCTCATACGGTGGGGGCATGACGCAGGTGACTCCCCCCGGGTGGTACCCCGACCCCGGGCAGACGAACGACGGTCCGCCCACCGAGCGCTGGTGGGACGGCAAGGCCTGGACGGACCAGACCCGCCCCGCCGGGACGGCCGCCACATGGGGTCCCCCGCCGCAGCCGCCGACGGCCGGCCAACCGCAGCCCGCCGCGCCCTCGGCTCCCCCCGTCCACGGCGCGCAGCCCGGGTATCCGGCCTACCCGGCGTATCCGGCCCACCCCGCCCCCGGCCCGGCCGGGTCCCGGCGCGGCCTGCGTACGGCCGTGGCGGTCACGGCGGCGACCGCGGTGCTCGCGTGCATCGGAGTCGGTGTGTACCTCCTCGCAGGCGACCACGGCAGCGGCGACGCCGACCGCGCCGGGTCCCGGCAGGGTGCCACGGGCGGGCAGGACGGCGGCCAGGGCGGCGGGTTCGGCGGACCCGGCAACTCGGGCGGTTCCGGGGGGTCGGGCGGCTTCGGGGGTCCTGGCGGCTCCGGCGGCGCCTCGCCGTCGCCGGGCCAGTCCCAGCCTCCCAAGGTCAAGGGCGGCGGCACGGTGCCGGACCCGGTCAACGGGATCAGCCTGACGGTGCCCCGGGGCTGGACCGGGCAGACGATCAGCGTCGGCGCGCAGGTGACCTCCGACGACTCCTACAAGTGCCCGGGCGACTCCTCCCAGACCTGCACCTCGGGCGGCGCCTACACGGCTCCGGCCCAGGCCCTGCGCATCAAGGGCGACACGGCGCAGAAGGTGGCCGAGGCGGACATCGCGGCCAACGCCAAGGAGTCCTACGGCGGGACCGTCTACGGCAGGATCACCTCGCACCAGGTGCTCGCCTCCGGCGCGGTGACCGTGGCCCGCCAGAAGGGCTACATGGTGCGCTGGAAGGCGGTCACCAGCAAGGGCGCCGACGGCTACGTGGAGTCGGTCGCCTTCCCCTCGCCCGACGACGCCCAGCAGCTCGTGGTGGTGCGCTTCGGCATCGACGTGGGGCAGAACACGTCGGTCATCGACCAGATCCTCAAGGGGATCAAGGTGTCGTCCGGCGGCGGGAACGGCCAGGACGTCTGATCCCGTCCGCGCGGGAGAGTGCGGCCGGGGGGGGGTTCTTCTTCCCCCCCAGAGCCACCACCCCCCAGGGGGGGGGGTGGGGTCCCCCCCCCCCCCCCCCCTCCGGACCCACCAACCCCTCCTCCTCC
>NZ_JBVJVZ010000022.1:0-64137 GCF_055603245.1 Streptomyces sp. NPDC037290
TATCAGATCTTTTCTCGATCCGATTTCCTCGGTGCTTTCCAGGTTCTCGCTTTCGCGTTTCCCTTTCCGGCGGTTCCGACTTTATCAGAAGTTCTGAGTCGGTTTTCCCACCCGCTCCCGGACACCTGTGTCCAGCGCGTGAAGTGCTGGGGTTCCCGGTTGGGCGGAGCCGTAAACGTACTGGAGCGGGGCGCCCCGATGCAAATCGAGGCGCCCCGCTCCGGGCTCGCATCCGACGGGGCGTCAGACCTCCACGACCACCGGGAGGATCATCGGCCTGCGGCGATAGGTGTCCGAGACCCACTTGCCCAGGGTGCGCCGAACGAGTTGCTGCAGCTGGTGCGGCTCCACGACGCCGTCCTGGGCCGACCGCTCCAGTGCCTCCGTGATCTTCGGGAGGACATCGGCGAAGGCCGAGTCCTCGATGCCGGAGCCACGTGCCTGGACGTGCGGGCCGCCGGTGATCTTGCCGGTGGACGAGTCCACGACCACGAAGACCGAGATGATGCCCTCGTCGCCGAGGATCTTGCGGTCCTTGAGGGCCGGCTCGCCGACATCGCCGACGGAGAGGCCGTCGACGTAGACGTAACCGGCCTGGACCTTCCCGGAGATCTTGGCCTTGCCGGCGACCAGGTCGACGACCACGCCGTCCTCAGCGATGACGATCCGGTCGTGCGGGACCCCGGTGAGGGCGCCCAGTTCGGCGTTGGCCCGCAGGTGGCGCCATTCGCCGTGCACCGGCATCAGGTTCTTCGGGCGGCAGATGTTGTAGAAGTACAGCAGCTCGCCCGCCGAGGCATGGCCGGAAACGTGCACCTTGGCGTTGCCCTTGTGGACGACGTTGGCGCCCCAGCGGGTCAGGCCGTTGATCACGCGGTAGACGGCGTTCTCGTTGCCGGGGATGAGGGAGGACGCGAGGATCACCGTGTCGCCCTCCACGATCCGGATCTGGTGGTCGCGGTTGGCCATCCTCGACAGGGCCGCCATCGGCTCGCCCTGGGAGCCCGTGCAGACCAGGACCACCTCATGGTCCGGGAGGTCGTCCAGCGTCTTGACGTCGACGACCAGGCCCGGTGGGACCTTCAGGTAGCCGAGGTCGCGGGCGATGCCCATGTTGCGGACCATGGAGCGGCCGACGAAGGCGACCCGGCGGCCGTACTCGTGGGCGGCGTCCAGGATCTGCTGGATGCGATGGACGTGGCTGGCGAAGCTGGCCACGATGATCCGCTTGCGGGCGCCGGCGAAGACCTGCCGCAGGACGTTGGAGATATCGCGCTCGTGCGGCGTGAAGCCGGGGACCTCGGCGTTCGTGGAGTCCGTGAGGAGGAGGTCGATGCCCTCCTCGCTCAGGCGCGCGAACGCGTGCAGGTCCGTGAGGCGGTTGTCCAGCGGAAGCTGGTCCATCTTGAAGTCGCCGGTGTGGACGACCATGCCGGCGGGAGTACGGATGGCGACGGCCAGGGCGTCCGGGATGGAGTGGTTGACCGCGATGAACTCGCAGTCGAAGGGGCCGATGCGCTCACGGTTCCCCTCGGCCACCTCCAGGGTGTACGGACGGATCCGGTGCTCCTGGAGCTTGGCCTCGATGAGGGCGAGGGTCAGCTTGGAGCCGATCAGCGGGATGTCCGGCTTCTCGCGGAGCAGGAACGGGACACCGCCGATGTGGTCCTCGTGGCCGTGCGTGAGGACGATGCCCTCGATGTCGTCGAGGCGGTCCCGGACGGACGAGAAGTCCGGCAGGATCAGGTCGATTCCGGGCTGCTCCTCCTCGGGGAAGAGCACTCCGCAGTCGACGATCAGCAGGCGGCCACCGTACTCGAAGACCGTCATGTTTCGGCCGATCTCGCCGAGACCGCCGAGCGGGGTGACCCGTAGGCCCCCCTCGGGGAGCGGCGGGGGCGAGCCGAGTTCGGGATGCGGATGACTCAAAAGACTCTCCTCACCACACGCGCCACGTACCGGTCGGGCACGTGGCGCGTGAGACGTTCGTGCAGAAGCAGTTGTCGTTGTGGGGTGCGGGCACCGGTGGCCCGTCATCTTCTGTTGTTCTTCAGTTGTGAAGCTCGTGTGGTGCCAAGTCTGTTGTCAGAGCTGTACCCCGCCGGCAACAAGATCGATCTTGAGCTGGGCGATCTCCTCGGGCGAGCACTCGACCATGGGTGAGCGCAGGGGTCCTGCGGGCAGGCCCTGGAGGGCGAGCGCGGCCTTGGTGGTCATGACGCCCTGGGTGCGGAACATGCCGGTGTAGACCGGGAGCAGCTTCTGGTGGATCTCGGTGGCCTTGACGACGTCGCCCGAGACGAATGCGTCGACGAGGGTGCGGAGGTCGGGGGTGACGACGTGGCCGACGACCGAGACGAAGCCGACCGCGCCCACGGAAAGCAGCGGGAGGTTCAGCATGTCGTCGCCCGAGTACCAGGCGAGGCCGGACCGCGCGATGGCCCAGCTGGCGCGGCCGAGGTCGCCCTTGGCGTCCTTGTTGGCGACGATCCGGGGGTGCTCGGCGAGCCGGACGAGGGTCTCGGTGTTGATCGGGACGCCGCTGCGGCCGGGGATGTCGTAGAGCATGACCGGCAGGCCGGTGGCGTCCGCGACGGCCGTGAAGTGGCGGTACAGGCCTTCCTGCGGGGGCTTGTTGTAGTACGGCGTGACGACCAGCAGGCCGTGTGCGCCGGCGCGCTCGGCCGCGCGGGCCAGCTCGATGCTGTGGTGGGTGTCGTTGGTGCCGACTCCGGCCACGACGTGGGCGCGGTCGCCGACCGCCTCCAGTACGGCTCGTACGAGGTCCGATTTCTCCGCGTCGCTGGTGGTGGGGGACTCGCCGGTGGTGCCGTTGATGATCAGGCCGTCGTTGCCTGCGTCCACCAGGTGGGCGGCGAGTCGCTGCGCGCCGTCGAGGTCGAGTGCGCCGTCCGCCGTGAAGGGCGTGACCATGGCGGTGAGGACCCGCCCGAAGGGGGTCTGCGGAGTCGAGGTCGGAGCCATGGGTAACACGCTACTCGGTGCTGAATGCGTGGTCTGCCCTTGGGGTGCCGGGAAAGTCAGGACAAATGCGGAGCCCGGCACTGCCTGCTCGGGGGTTCAAGCAGTGCCGGGTCCGTTTGATCAGGCTAGATGAACTTCTCTAAATGCCGCAATACGGACACTTCGCCAGGCTGATGCGGACATCCGTTCCTGGTGGGGGAACAGGGCTTCGCACGCTTTGGCTACGGGGCTAGGGAGCCACGCGGCCGTTCGCGTTGAAGGCGGCGTACGTCAGCGGCATGAGCCTGGCCCACTCCTCCTCCATCTTCTCGCCGACCATCTCGATCTCCCGCTGCGGGAAGGACGGCACCTTGGCCAGCTCGTGCTGGGTGCGCAGGCCGAGGAAGTGCATCAGGGAGCGGGCGTTGCAGGTGGCGTACATCGAGGAGTAGAGGCCGACGGGGAGGGCGGCCCGGGCGACCTCACGGGCGACACCCTCGGCGAGCATCTTCTGGTAGGCCGCGTACGCCTGCTCGTACGACTCGCGCAGGGTGTCGCTGACCGCCTCGTGCTGGGCCGGGGTGCCCTCGACGAACACGTACTTGCCGGGGCGGCCCTGCTGGACCAGCTTGCGGTCGGCGCCGGGGACGTAGAAGACCGGCTGCAGCTCCCGGTAGCGGCCGGACTCCTCGTTGTACGACCAGCCCACGCGGTGCCGCATGAACTCGCGGAACACGAAGATCGGGGCGCTGACGAAGAACGTCATCGAATTGTGCTCGAACGGGCTGCCGTGCCGGTCGCGCATCAGGTAGTTGATCAGGCCCTTGGAGCGCTCGGGGTCCTTCTTCAGCTCGTCCAGGGACTGCTCGCCGGCGGTGGAGACCCGCGCGGCGAAGAGGACGTCGGCGTCCGAAGCGCTGGACTTCACCAGCTCGACGGTGACGTCACTGCGGAACGTGAGCGACTCGGGGGTGGTCACGGGGGTCGGGGTCCTTCCCATCACTGCATGCGGTTCGCGCCCACCTTACGGGGCACCCGGCCGGGCCACGGCAGGACCTCACCTCAAAAATCCCGCCACGGATTTTTTCCGACATGGGCACCCTTTGTGTCACTCGAGCGTCTGTATCGGTGAGACCTGCTCGTTCGACCCCGAAAGGAGACGTAGCCCCCATGTTCCGTCGGCGCGAGCCCGTACCCTTCGCCTTCCTGGCCGAGGCTGACCGGTTCCGCAGCAATGTCACTCCCCCGCCCCGTCAGCGGGCGTCCTTCGGCGAGATAGCCGGGCGCTGGCTGCTGGGACTCACGATCGTCGCGGCGCTGGCGGGAGCCCTCGTACTCGGCATGCCGGCGATGTCCACGCCGTCCAGTACGTCGACGCAGCAGTCCCAGGCGTCCCAGGGGCACTGACCCTTCCGGCCGCCCAAGGGTGGTGAGCGGGAACAGCGGCGGATAGCCTCACCGGGCACAGCTCACGCAAGGATTGTGAGGACCAGCCGTGCCCCTGTCCTTCCTGACGGCCGACCGGACCTTCGAGGCTGCCGCCGACACTGCGCTGCCGTACGACGACCGGGAGCGCTGGCGGCGCCCCTACCGTCCCGGCCCCTGGCGTGTGGGCATGGCGGCGCTGGTGCTGCTGTTCGCCTCCTTCGTGCTGTTCGCCGCGGTGGCCGTCGCCCTGACCGACTCGGTGTCCTCCGCCGGTGCCGTCCTCGTCGCGGCGCTCGTCATCCTCGCTGGGGCGCTGCGGCTGCTGCGCATGGGCGTGTGGGTGAGCAGCCGCGGGCTGCGCCAGGTCGGCTTCCTGGTGACGCGTACGGCGCCGTGGGCCCGGGTGGTCTCCGTGCGGACGGTGCAGCAGCCGGTGCGCTGGCTGGGGCTGCCCCGCACGGTGCAGGGGCAGGCGCTGACGCTCGTACGCAAGGACCGGCCGGCCGAGGACACGCCGCCGCTGCTGACCACGCACACGCTGGACTTCCTGGGCCGCCCGGCCGCGTTCGACCGGGCGGCGGACACGGTGGAGGCATGGGCGGCGGAACACGGGCGGGTCACGCCGTAGGGGCCGGTTCGCCCGGCTGAGCGGTGCGCTGTGCCGCCCCCGGCCGTATGACTGCCGGCAGGCGTCGGCGCGATGCGGCCGACGGGGCTGCGGTTCCTCAGGGGCGCGGGAAACTGCGCGATCAGGCCCGCACCCGCATCCGCGCAGGTCGGACGCCCCTCGGCGGGGGCGCGGTCAGGAGGGGACGGGTCGGCCGTCGTGCAGGGCGATGGCCCTTTGCATCGCCTTGCGGGCGCGGGGCGTGTCGCGGGCGTCGTGGTACGCGACGGCGAGGCGGAACCAGCAACGCCAGTCGTCGGGGGACGCCTCGGTCTCGGCCTTGCGCTTGGCGAAGACCTCGTCGGCCGAGTCGCGGTCGATCCGGCCACCGGGCGTGCGCTTCAGCTCGTCGACCGGCAGGCCGCCCTCGGCGTCCAGCTCGGCGGCGAGGGCGTTGGCCCTGCGGACGAACTGGGTGTTCTTCCACAGGAACCACAGGCCGATGACCGGCAGGATCAGCACCGCGACCCCGAAGGTGACGGTGACGACCGTGCCGGACTCGATGAGCATCACGCCGCGGCTGCCGACCAGCAGGAAGTAGAAGACCAGGACGGCGGCCGTGACGAGGAAGGAGATCTTCGCGCGCATCGCAGGGTCTGTCTCAGCTCAGGTCCAGGAAGTGTTCCAGGCCGAAGGTCAGGCCCGGAGTGGTCACCACGCGGCGGGCGCCGAGCAGGATGCCCGGCATGAAGCTGCTGTGGTGCAGGGAGTCGTGGCGGATGGTGAGGGTCTCGCCCTCGCCGCCGAGCAGGACCTCCTGGTGGGCCAGCAGGCCGCGCAGGCGGACGGCGTGGACCGGGATCCCGTCGACGCTGGCGCCCCTCGCACCGTCCAGGGCCGTGGCCGTGGCGTCCGGCGCCGGGGCCGTACCGGCGGCGCGGCGGGCCTCGGCGATGAGCTGAGCGGTGCGCGTGGCCGTACCGCTCGGCGCGTCCACCTTGTTCGGGTGGTGCAGCTCGACCACCTCGACCGACTCGAAGTACGGCGCGGCGATCTGCGCGAACTTCATCGTCAGGACGGCGCCGATGGAGAAGTTCGGCGCGATGAGCACGCCGGTCCGCGGGGACCGGTCGAGCCAGCCCTGCAGCTGCGCGAGGCGCTCCTCGGTCCAGCCCGTCGTACCGACGACCGCGTGGATGCCGTGGCGCACGCAGAAGTCGAGGTTGTCCATGACGGAGTCCGGGGTGGTCAGCTCCACGGCGACCTGGGCGCCGGCCGCCGTCAGCGTCTCCAGCGTGTCGCCCCGGCCGAGGGCGGCGACCAGCTCCATGTCCTCGGCGGCCTCGACCGCCCTGACCGCCTCGGAGCCGATCCGGCCCTTGGCACCGAGGACCGCCACGCGCAGCTTGCTCATGTTCCTGCTTCCTGATCGGTGGTGTTTCAGGCGACGGCGTCGTGCAGCCGCGCGGCCTGCTTGTCCTTGAGCGGGCCGATGACCGACAGCGACGGGCGCTGTCCCAGGATGTCGCTGGCGACCGAGCGGACCTCGTCCGGGGTGACCGCCGCCATCCGGTCCAGCATGTCGTCGACGGACATCTGCTCGCCCCAGCACAGCTCGCTCTTGCCGATGCGGTTCATCAGCGCGCCGGTGTCCTCGAGGCCGAGGACGGTGGAGCCCTGGAGCTGGCCGACGGCGCGGGCGATCTCGTCGTCCGTGAGGCCGTTGGCGGCGACGTGGTCGAGCTCGTCGCGGCAGATCCTCAGGACGTCGTGCACCTGGTTGGGCCGGCAGCCGGCGTACACGCCGAACAGGCCGCAGTCGGCGAAGCCGGAGGTGTAGGAGTACACGCTGTAGGCGAGACCCCGCTTCTCCCGGACCTCCTGGAAGAGCCGGGAGGACATGCCGCCGCCGAGGGCGGTGTTGAGCACACCCATGGCCCAGCGGCGGTCGTCGGTGCGGGGGAGGCCCGGCATGCCGAGGACGACATGCGCCTGCTCGGTCTTGCGGCCGAGCAGCTCGACCTTGCCGGACGTGCGGATCGTACGGCTGCCGTGGCGCGGGGTGATGGGCTGCGCGTCGGCGTTCCGCAGGGCGCCCGCCTTCTCGAAGGCGGCGCGGACCTGTCGTACGACCTTGGCGTGGTCGATGTTGCCGGCGCAGGCGACCACCAGGTGGGTGGGGTCGTAGTGCTTCTTGTAGAAGCGGCGGATGCGGTCGGCGGTGAGGGCGTTGACCGTGTCGACGGTCCCGAGGACCGGGCGGCCGAGGGCGTTGTCGCCGAACATGGTGTGCGCGAACAGGTCGTGCACACAGTCGCCCGGGTCGTCCTCGGTCATGGCGATCTCTTCGAGGATCGCGCCGCGCTCGACGTCGACGTCCTCCTCGAGGATGAGCGAGCCGGTCAGCATGTCGCAGACGACGTCGATGGCGAGCGGCAGGTCGGTGTCGAGCACGCGCGCGTAGTAGCACGTGTACTCCTTGGCCGTGAACGCGTTCATCTCGCCGCCGACGGCGTCGAGGGCGGAGGAGATGTCCAGCGCGCTGCGCTTGTGCGTGCCCTTGAAGAGCAGGTGCTCCAGGTAGTGCGTGGCGCCGTTCAGGGCCGCCGTCTCGTCGCGGGAGCCGACGTGCGCCCAGATGCCGAAGGTGGCCGAGCGCACGGAGGGCAGGGTCTCGGTGACGATGCGCAGGCCGCCCGGGAGGGTGGTCTTGCGGACCGTGCCGATGCCGCCCGTGCCCTTGATGAGGGTTTGGGTACGGGCGACGGCCCGCGCCTCCGAAGAGGGGCGGGCCGTCACCTTGGAGCTACGGGACGTCACTGCTCGGCGTCGTCCTTCGCCTCGTCGGAGCCTTCCTCGCCCTCGATCACCGGAACGAGGGAGAGCTTGCCGCGGGAGTCGATCTCGGCGATCTCGACCTGGACCTTCTGGCCCACGCCGAGGACGTCCTCGACGTTCTCCACGCGCTTGCCGCCGGCGAGCTTGCGGATCTGCGAGATGTGCAGCAGACCGTCCTTGCCGGGCAGCAGGGAGACGAACGCACCGAAGGTGGTCGTCTTGACGACCGTACCGAGGTAGCGCTCGCCGACCTCGGGCATCGTCGGGTTGGCGATGCCGTTGATCGTGGCGCGGGCGGCCTCGGCGGAGGGGCCGTCGGCGGCACCGATGTAGATCGTGCCGTCGTCCTCGATCGTGATCTCGGCGCCGGTGTCCTCCTGGATCTGGTTGATCATCTTGCCCTTGGGGCCGATGACCTCGCCGATCTTGTCGACCGGGATCTTGACGGTGATGATCCGCGGGGCGTGCGGGCTCATCTCGTCGGGCCGGTCGATGGCCTCCATCATCACGTCGAGGATGTGGAGACGGGCGTCGCGGGCCTGCTTGAGGGCCGCGGCCAGGACGGAGGCCGGGATGCCGTCCAGCTTGGTGTCGAGCTGGAGGGCGGTCACGAACTCCTTGGTGCCGGCGACCTTGAAGTCCATGTCACCGAAGGCGTCCTCGGCACCGAGGATGTCGGTGAGGGTGACGTAGTGCGTCTCGCCCTCGATGTCCTGGGAGATCAGGCCCATGGCGATACCGGCGACGGGGGCCTTCAGCGGCACACCGGCGTTCAGCAGCGACATGGTGGAGGCGCAGACCGAGCCCATGGACGTCGAGCCGTTGGAGCTCAGCGCCTCGGAGACCTGGCGGATCGCGTAGGGGAACTCCTCGCGCGTGGGCAGCACCGGCACGAGCGCGCGCTCGGCGAGGGCGCCGTGGCCGATCTCGCGGCGCTTCGGGGAGCCGACGCGGCCGGTCTCACCGGTGGAGTACGGCGGGAAGTTGTAGTTGTGCATGTAGCGCTTGCGGGTCACCGGGGAGAGGGTGTCCAGCTGCTGCTCCATGCGCAGCATGTTGAGGGTGGTGACGCCCAGGATCTGGGTCTCGCCACGCTCGAACACGGCGGAACCGTGCACCCGCGGGATGGCCTCGACCTCGGCGGCCAGCGTACGGATGTCCGTCACGCCGCGGCCGTCGATGCGCTTCTTCTCCTTGATCACGCGCTCGCGGACCAGCTGCTTGGTGAGCGAGCGGTACGCGGCGGAGATCTCCTTCTCGCGGCCCTCGAACTCCGGCAGGAGCTTCTCGGCGGCGAGCGCCTTGACGCGGTCCAGCTCGGCCTCGCGCTCCTGCTTGCCGGCGATGGTGAGCGCCTGGGCCAGCTCGGGGCGGACGGCCGCGGTCAGGGCCTCCAGGACGTCGTCCTGGTAGTCCAGGAAGATCGGGAACTCGCCGGTCGGCTTCGCGGCCTTGGCGGCGAGGTCGGCCTGGGCGCGGCACAGGACCTTGATGAAGGGCTTCGCGGCCTCCAGACCGGCGGCGACGACCTCCTCGGTCGGTGCCTCGGAGCCGCCCTCGACCAGCTTGATGGTCTTCTCGGTGGCCTCGGCCTCGACCATCATGATCGCGACGTCGCCGTCCTCCAGGACGCGGCCCGCGACGACCATGTCGAAGACGGCGTCCTCGAGCTCGGTGTGCGTCGGGAACGCGACCCACTGGCCGCGGATCAGCGCGACGCGGACGCCGCCGATCGGGCCGGAGAAGGGCAGACCGGCCAGCTGCGTGGACGCGGACGCGGCGTTGATCGCGACGACGTCGTACAGGTGGTCGGGGTTGAGCGCCATGATCGTGGCGACGACCTGGATCTCGTTGCGCAGGCCCTTCTTGAAGGACGGGCGCAGCGGGCGGTCGATGAGGCGGCAGGTGAGGATGGCGTCCTCGGAGGGACGGCCCTCACGGCGGAAGAAGCTGCCGGGGATCTTGCCGGCTGCGTACATCCGCTCCTCGACGTCCACCGTGAGCGGGAAGAAGTCGAGCTGGTCCTTGGGGTTCTTGGAGGCGGTGGTGGCCGACAGCACCATGGTGTCGTCGTCCAGGTACGCCACGGCGGAACCGGCGGCCTGCTTGGCCAGGCGGCCCGTCTCGAAGCGGATCGTACGGGTGCCGAAGGCGCCATTGTCGATGACTGCCTCGGCGTAGTGGGTCTCGTTCTCCACTAGCGTTTTCTCCGTTACATATCGTCTTTCGTCCCTTGGCTGCCCGTGTGGCAGGGGGACGGTGGTGGAGAAGCGCTCCGTCTTGCGGGCCGGTCTTCGATCGAAGCACCCGGGGCTCGCATCCCCCGGGGGCCACTACCGAGGACCGGCGGCGGCTAGGTGCGC
Organism: Streptomyces sp. NPDC037290; assembly: GCF_055603245.1. Lineage (NCBI taxonomy): Bacteria > Bacillati > Actinomycetota > Actinomycetes > Kitasatosporales > Streptomycetaceae > Streptomyces > Streptomyces sp. NPDC037290. Next base: position 10,201 of record NZ_JBVJVZ010000022.1, read on the forward strand.
TTCTCCTCGTTCAGGGTCGTACGCCGTTCTGTGGCGTACGTCGTTCTGTGTCGTGCGTATTGCGTTGTGCTACCACACTACAAAGCGTGAGTGACACTCCGCACGTTTCCGTATGTACGACGAAGGGAGCGATCCCCGGGTGCTACCGGGAACCGCTCCCTTCACGGCGTCTTACTTGGCGCCCGCCGCACCACGGCGGATGCCGAGGCGGTCGACCAGCGTACGGAAGCGCTGGATGTCCTTCTTCGCCAGGTACTGCAGAAGGCGGCGGCGCTGACCGACCAGGATCAGCAGGCCACGACGGGAGTGGTGGTCGTGCTTGTGGGTCTTGAGGTGCTCCGTCAGGTCGGAGATCCGACGGGAGAGCAGAGCGACCTGGACCTCGGGGGAGCCGGTGTCACCCTCCTGGGTACCGAACTCGGCGATGATCTGCTTCTTCGTAGCGGCGTCGAGCGACACGCGCACTCCTCATAGTCTGTTGAGTGCCACCGAGTGCCCCCGGTCTACGTCTCGGGGAGCTTCCGTTACTCGGGAGGCGGGGATCCGCTGGGCGCGGCCACCAGAACCGACGGTTCCGGGGGTGCGTACACAAACGGCCGTCACTCAGGGTACCAGCAGGTGGCCGGCGCCTTGACCGCGGTCCGGAAACCGCCCGGACGGCGCTGCGGCGGCCACTAGGGTGAGCGCCGGGATCGTACGTACCGCCGGAAAGGGATCGCTGCACGATGACGGAGACGGAAGCGGAGATCAAGGCGCGCAAGGAGCGGGAGCGGGACGAACTGTACGCGCTCGACATCTCGGGCGTGGAGTGGCAGTGCGCACCCGGCACGGAGGAGCACGAGGAGCGGGTCGAGATCGCGTACCTGCCCGGCGGGGCCGTGGCGATGCGGTCGTCCCTCGACCACGACACCGTGCTGCGCTACACGGAGGCGGAGTGGCGGGCGTTCGTCCTGGGGGCACGGGACGGGGAGTTCGATCTGGAGCCCGGTGGCGGCAACGGGGGGCTGGGGGCGCACTGAGCGGCGCGCGGCGGTAGCGCGCGGGCCCGGGCTCTTGGCTGAGCCCGGGCCCGTCGTCGTCACCGCGCCGGTTATTTGCTGGTCATGGCCCGGGCGGTCGCGTACACGTCGAAGACGGCCAGGGTCAGCGGGATCAGCGTCAGCAGGACGAAGCCCTCGCAGATCTCCAGGAAGCGGCCCCAGAACGGGGTCACTCCGCCCCGCGGCAGGATCAGGCCGAGGGCGGTCACGACCGCCGCTGCGGCGGCGATGGCCGAGATCAGCCAGATCGTACGGATGTCGAGATCGGTACGGTCGCCGGTCAGCGCCTCGAGCATCGCGTGGCGCGGCGGGTTGAGGGCGAGGCCGAGGCCGAGCAGGACCAGGCAGGCGAGGCCGGCGCCGAGGACGGGGGCGACCTGGGCGGTGTAGCGGAAGAGCCCGGCACGCATCAGCATCGCGACGCCGGTGGCCAGCGCGAGCACCTGGGCCCAGATGTCGTCGGAGAAGCCCAGGACCGCCGAGGCGCCGACGGCGAGCACGGCGCAGCCGCCGACCAGGCCGACGAGGAGTTCGTGGCCGCGCCGGGCCTGGGCCTGGACGCGCTCGGTGTCCACGGGTTCGGCGGCGGACTCGGTGCCGTAGGCGGAGCGGGTGGGGCCGCTGCTGGGGCTCTCGAAACCGATCGGCAAGCGGGCGAAGCGCATGGACATACTGGGCAGGAAGGCGAGCGCACCCACGGCGACGGGCGCGCACAGGCCGGCCATCTCGGTAGGGGACCAGTGGGTGAGGGTCGCGGCGAAGACGACGACCAGGGCGATCGCCGAGGCGAACACGAAGGCGACGAACGGTCCGTCGCCGTGCGGGGAGCACAGGACGAGGATCAGCGACGCGACGAGGACGGCGCCGCACGCCAGGAGGAACTGGAGTCTACCGATGCCCTCCCCGCCGGTGAGCGGCAGCAGTCCGCTGCCGGCGACCCCGATGTTGGGCAGCGCGCCGAGGCCGAGGGCGACGGCCGAGCCGCGGTCGTCGTAGACGCGGGCGCGGACCGCGGAGAGCACGACCAGCAGGATGCCGGCGACAGCGGCGAGGATGCCGGCCAGGCCGTTCATGTCGTGACGGGGATCGGCGGTCCAGGCGACGAACGCCAGCAGCGTCGGCAGGACTCCGCCGCCGACGAGGCCCGCGGCCCGGGTCAGCTCGCCGCTCCACAGCTTGTGCTGCTTGGTGACGGCTGAGGCCACGGCCTCGGCCACATCGTCGAAGACGGCCGGCGGCAGGGACTCCGCGAACGGGCGCAGGGTGAGTAGTTCGCCGTCGAGAATGCGCTGGGCGGCGAAGGAGCGGGCGCTGTCCAGCACGCTGCCGTCGGTGCGGACGAGGTGGTAGCCGACCGGGGCGCCCGCCTCGGGGCTCTGCTGGGACAGCCGGAGGATCTCCGGATAGAGGTCGGCGACCGGGACGTCGTCGGGCAGCGCCACGTCGATACGGCTGTCCGGCGCGACGATGGTGACCCGGCAGAAGCCGAGTCCGGTGCCGGATCCCGCGGGGGCTCCCGTCCCGGGTCCGCCGGTGGCGGCGGCCGTCATGCTCACCTGCTGCTCCCCCTCAGTGGTGGTGGTGCGTCTACTTCGTGAAGGTCTCGTGCCGATCCGCCCTGGGCGTGGCGGCACGGGTGCCATGCGGCAGGGTTCCGGGGCCTTCCCGCCTCGACATGGAGGGAGTTGTCCCGGTATTTCCAGCCTGCTCGGCGTGTGCTCACGCGAACATCCGGCACCCTACCGCTCACCCGGCTGCCGTGAACTCAGTAGGATCACGCGGCGGCCTGCGCCCGCCGGACACGGGGCGGCGGGTGGAAAGCCTGGGTCGGGCAAGGGAATTGGTGAGCAGTGAGCCAGATTGTCGTCAAGCGCCCCGCTAGGGCGCTGCCGTCCGAAGTGCCCACGGAAGAGGTCGTTGTCCAGCCACCGCCCGAGCTGCCGCGAGGGCATCAGGAGAGCGTGCTGATGCAGCTCCTGCCCACGCTGGGCATGGGCGGCTCGGTGGTCTTCTTCTTCACGAACGGTCAGCCGTTCATGAAGATCATGGGCATGATCATGATCGCCTCGACGGTGGCCATGTCCATCGCCATGGTGGTCCGCTTCCGCCGGGGCTCGCAGGGGCAGTTGGCCGACATGCGCCGCGACTACCTCAGCTACCTGTCGCAGACCCGCAAGTCCGCCGTACAGACGGCCAGGGTGCAGCGGGACGCGCAGTACTACCTGCACCCCTCCCCCGAGCAGCTGTGGGCGCTCGTCGCCGAGGGCAGCCGGGTGTGGGAGCGGCGGCCCGGTGACGAGGACTTCGCGCACGTGCGCATCGGCCTGGGCCCGCAGCCGCTGGCGACCCCGCTCATCGCTCCCGAGACCGGCCCGGTCGAGCAGTTGGAACCGCTGACCGCGGGTGCGATGCAGCGGTTCCTCGCCACGCACAACTCCGTCGGCGACCTGCCGATGGCGGTGTCCCTGCGCGCCTTCTACCACGTCACGATCAGCGGCGAGCCGCAGTCCGTACGGGCCGCCGCCCGCGCCCTGGTCGGCTCGCTGGCCTCGCTGCACTCCCCGGAGGACCTGGTCATCGCGGTGGCCGCCGGCCGGGAGGCGCTGCCGCACTGGGACTGGGCGAAGTGGCTCCCGCACGTCCAGTCCTCCGGCGACGTGGACGGCGCCGGCACCCGCCGGCTGATCGGCACCGACCCGCGCGAGCTGGAGGACATGCTGTCCCTCCGGCTGACCGGCCGGCCCCGCTTCCACCCCGCCGCCTCCCCGCTCGTGGACGCGCCGCACATCGTGCTCGTACTGGACGACATCTCGCTGCTGCCGGACTCGGTGCTCGCGAACCCCGAAGGGCTCCAGGGCGTCACGGTCGTCGAGGTCGTGCCCGGCGACCTCACGACAGCGGGCGGCGACCTGAACGTGGTCGTACAACCGGGCATGCTGCGCCTGGAGTCCGGGCACGGCGAGATCTACGAGGGCACCCCGGACGGTCTCTCCTACGAGTCCGCCGAAGCCCTGGCCAGGCAACTGGCGCCGCTGCGTATGGCCTCGGGCGGCGACGACGACGAACCGCTGCTGGCGAACCTGGAGTTCACCGACCTGCTCGGCCTGGGCGACGCGGCGTCCGTCGACACCAAGCGGACGTGGCGCCCGCGTGCGCTGGCGGAGCGGCTGCGCGTGCCCATCGGCCTCGGCGAGGACGGCCGCCCGGTCATGCTGGACCTCAAGGAGGCCGCTCAGGAGGGCATGGGCCCGCACGGCCTGTGCGTCGGCGCGACCGGTTCCGGAAAGTCGGAACTGCTGCGCACCCTGGTGCTGGGCCTCGCCGTCACCCACTCCTCCGAGACCCTGAACTTCGTCCTCGCCGACTTCAAGGGCGGTGCCACCTTCGCCGGCATGGCGCAGATGCCGCACGTGGCGGCGGTCATCACCAACCTGGCCGACGATCTCACGCTGGTCGACCGCATGGGCGACTCGATCCGCGGTGAGCTCAACCGCCGCCAGGAGATGCTGCGCGACGCGGGCAACTACGCCAACATCCACGACTACGAGAAGGCGCGCGCGGCCGGTGCCCCGCTGCAGCCGATCCCGTCCCTGGTCCTGGTGATCGACGAGTTCAGCGAGCTGCTGACCGCCAAGCCGGACTTCATCGAGATGTTCGTGCAGATCGGCCGTATCGGCCGATCGCTCGGCGTGCACCTGCTGCTCGCCTCGCAGCGCCTGGAGGAGGGCCGGCTGCGCGGCCTGGAGACGTACCTCTCCTACCGCATCGGTCTGCGTACCTTCTCCGCGGCGGAGTCCCGCGCCGCCCTCGGTGTCCCCGACGCCTACGAACTCCCGAACGTGCCCGGCTCCGGTTTCCTGAAGTACGGCACGGACGAAATGGAGCGCTTCAAGGCCGCCTACGTCTCCGGCGTGTACCGCTCGGGCACGCAGCGCGCGGTACACGGCGGCGGACCGCTGCCGGTGGACCGGCGCCCGGTGCTGTTCACCGCCACCCAGGTGCCGGTGCGGTACACGGCCATCCCCCAGCAGCGCAAGGAGGCGCAACCGGAGGTGGACGAGGCGCTCGCCGACACGGTCCTCGACGTGATCGTGCGCCGGCTGGAGGCGCAGGGCCCGGCGGCCCACCAGGTGTGGCTCCCGCCGCTGGAGAGCCCACCGTCGCTGGACGCGCTGCTGCCCGGCCTCGCCGCGGTGCAGGGCCGCGGTCTGACCCAGCCGAACTACGAGGGCGCCGGCCGCCTGGTTGTCCCGGTCGGCCTGGTCGACAAGCCGTACGAGCAGCGCCGTGACCGCCTGATGCTCGACTTCTCGGGCGCGGCGGGCCACATGCAGATCGTCGGCGGTCCCCAGTCCGGCAAGTCGACTCTGCTGCGCTCCCTGATCTGCTCCTTCGCGCTCACGCACACGCCGTACGAGGTGCAGTTCTACGGCCTGGACTTCGGTGGCGGCGGTATGGCCGCGGTCGACGGCCTGCCGCACGTGGGTGGCGTCGCCTCCCGTCTCGACCCGGAACGCGTCCGGCGTACGGTCTCCGAGGTCTACGGCGTCCTGACCCGCCGCGAGGAGTACTTCCGCTCCGCCGGTATCGCGTCCATCGCCGACTACCGTGCCCGCCGCGCCCGCGGTGAGATCTCGGTCACCGAGCAGCCCTGGGGCGACGTCTTCCTGATCATCGACGGCTGGGGCAACTTCCGCACGGACTACGAAGCCCTCGAACCGGTGGTCCTGGACATCGCCGCGCGCGGTCTCGGCTACGGCATCCACGTCGTCATCACGGCGTCGCGCTCGATGGAGGTCCGCGCGAACCTCAAGGACCACCTGATGAACCGCCTGGAGCTGCGTCTGGGCGACGTCATGGACTCCGAGATCGACCGCAAGGTGGCCGCGAACGTCCCCACCGGCGTCCCCGGCCGCGGTCTGTCCCCGCAGAAGCTGCACTTCATGGCGGCGGTGCCGCGCATCGACGGACTGACGTCCGACACCGACCTCGCCGAGGCCACGGCGGCGCTGTCCACCGAGGTCGGCCGCCACTGGCAGGCGCCGGGTGCCCCGAAGGTACGGCTGCTGCCGCGCCAGCTGGAGGCCGTCCAGCTGCCGCCGGGCGACCGCCTCCCGAAGCAGGGCATCGCCTTCGCGCTGGACGAGGAGAACCTCGAGCCGGTCTTCCTGGACTTCGAACAGGACCCGTTCTTCCTGATCTTCGGCGAGAGCGAGTCCGGCAAGTCCAATCTGCTGCGCCTGCTGATCAAGCAGCTGTCGCTGCGGTACGGCGGCGACGAGGTGAAGTTCTTCGTCGTAGACAACCGCCGCTCCCTGCTGGACATCACGCCCGCCTCCCACCTGGCGGAGTACATCCCGATGTCCAGCCAGATGGACCACCACATGACGGCTCTCGCGGACCTCATGCAGCGCCGCACCCCCACGGCCGACGTCACACCCCAGCAGCTCCGGGACCGCAGCTGGTGGCGCGGACCGCAGGTCTTCGTCGTCATCGACGACTACGACCTCGTCTCCACATCCAGCGGCAACCCGCTCGGCGGCCTGACGGAGATGCTCCCCTTCGCCCGGGACGTCGGCGTCCGCTTCATCGTCGCCCGCTCCTCCGCGGGCGCGAGCCGCGCCTCGTACGAGCCGTTCATGCAGCGGATGAAGGAACTCGGCGCCCAGGGAATCGTCCTGGCGGGCGACCCGGCGGAGGGCGACATCCTCGGCGGGGTCCGGCCGCGGCCGATGCCCCCGGGGCGGGGCGTCTTCGTGTCGCGGAAGAGGGGGAAGCCGTTGGTTCAGACCGGGTTGGTGGACGTGGAGTACTGAAGCCGGCGGCGGAGGCCCTGGTCATCCATCAGGACGACCGGGGCGCCGTCGGCCACCAGGCGTACGAGTACGCGATGACCGGAGTTCAGAAGACCGGCAGTGCGTACAGGGATTCGCCGTTGGTCACGAAGACACGGTTGCCGTCGGCTGCGAAGGCGAGGCTTCCGGGGTCGGCTTTGAAGCCGAGGTTCCCAAGGACACCGGAGAGGCTGTAGGACCAGATCTCACTGGCCCTGGCCGCGGTGTCCGTCGTTTTCACGCCGGGGTCGCTCCCGCCGTCCATGAGCCAGACTCCGTTGCCCTGCCGCAGGATGGGGAAGTCGCCCGCGCTCAGGGCCTGCCCGCCTTCCCAGCGCTCCTTGCCGTCGCGGACGCCGTAACCGTAGGGCTCGGCGTCCCCCTCGCTGTCACAGGCACTGGAATACACGATGTCGCCGTACACACTGGGGCACGACCACTCCTCGATGCTGTGGTCGTAGTAGGCCCTCTCCGTGTGTGACCACAGCTGCTTGCCGTCCGAGATCCTGCGCGCGGACAGCGACTTGCCGTTGAGGTAGACGACGCCGTTCCGGGCCACGGGAACGAGGGACCGTTTCTTCGCCAGATTCCGGGCCGCCCATTCCATGCGCCCGTTCCCCGTGTTCACCGCCATGGCGTGCCCGGTGGTGGTGGCGACGACGAGCCTTTCCTGGTCGGCGGCGGCTGTGGGCAGGAGCTTCGCGCGGAAGTCGTCCGGTACCGGTGCCGTCCAGCGGATCCTGGCGTCGGCACGGCCCACGGCACGCAGACGGTGGTCCTTCGTCACCAGGTAGATCGCGTCCGCGTCCGCGGTCAGCAGCGCGGCAGCGTCGGCCTTTGCCGTCCACTTGGGCTCACCAGTGGACGGCACGAAGGTGTGCAGGATGCCGTTCTCGTCGGCGGCCACGAGCAGTCGGTCGTCGAGCGAGAGACAGCGGCACGCTATCTGCTTCATCGGAGCGCTCCAGCGCCGCTTGCCGTCGACGACGTTGAGAGCCGTCAGACCGGTGACGGCATTGCTGACGATGACGACGTCCCGCACGGGCAACGGCGCCGGGGAGTGGGGACTCGGCACCCAGGTGGCCTGCCACAGGGGTTTCGGTGAGCCCCCGATGATGTAGTCGCCCTTGTCCGCGGAGAGCAGGCGTGCCTCCGGTGTCTTCACAGCGGGCGGGTAGGTGAAGAGTTCCCTACGGCGGTCACCGCGGCCCCGCAGCAGCCACCAGCCGGCACCGGTCCCGCCTGCGGCGAGTACCGCTCCGCCCGCGGCGAATCCGGTGAGCAGGCGCCGCCGGCTGAACGCGGGTCCCGTCTCCGCCGTGGACAGCAGAGGGGCGGTCAGGTTCCTGACGTCACGTTCCCTCTCCTTGATCGCGTCCGCCACCGGCCCGTGCTTCCACACCCTGTCCGCCTTCTTGGGCGGAGCGAAGGCGGTGATGATCTGTTCGAGGGCAGGCCGTCCCGCCGCCTCTTTGGCGAGGCAGGGGGCGATCAGGGCGTGCTGCTCGGGCGACAGGCCCTGCCAGCGTGGCTCACCGTGGACCACCTCGTACTGGACGGCGGCCACGTGCGCGCCCTCGAAGGCCCGGTGCCCGGTGGCCGCGTAGACGAGGACGGCACCGAGGGAGAACACGTCGGCGGCAGCGGTCACACGCCGGCCGAGCACCTGCTCGGGGGCGCCGTACCCGGGTGTGACGGGGATCTGTCCGGTGGTGGTGAGCGTCAGACCGTGCTCGGGACGTGCGATGCCGAAGTCGATGATGCGCGGGCCGTCCGAGGTGAGGATGATGTTCGGCGGTTTGAGGTCACGGTGGACGAAGCCCGCGGCGTGGATGTCACGCAGGGTATGTGCGACGGAGGCGGCCAGCGCGCGAACCCCGCTGTCGTCCAGCGGGCCGAGCCGGTCCACGATCTGGTCCAGTGTCGGCCCGGCAAGGAACTCCGTCGCGATCCAGGGCCGCCCGCCCTCGGTCTGCGCGCCCAGAACGGCGGCCACACCCGGGCTCCGTACGGCCTGGGCCGCCAGCCCTTCGCGAACGAAGCGCTGAGCCAGGTTGGTGTCGTGGGAGAGTTCGGGCCGGAGCACCTTCACCGCGGCGACGGTGCCCGCGTGGTCCTGGCCGACGTACACCTTGCCCATACCGCCCTCGCCCAGCACCCCGAGCAGTCGGTAGGGGCCGAGACGGATCGGGTCGCCGGTCTCCAGGGGTCTCATCGCGGATCGCTTTCTCGTCTCACCGGACAGTTCACTGCAGAGGGAAGGCCGCCAGGAAACTGCCGCCCAGCCCGACGACCACCTTGGCCTTCTCATGAGCGACGAAGCGGTCACCGCTGGTCTTGTAGGAGTGCGCCGGGGTCCGGGAGGAGAGATCGACGGCCCACAGCTCCGAGTCCCGTCTGCTGTACGCGAAGTCGGTGCCGATCACGGGCGCGTCATCCAGGTCCGCCTTCGCCCCCTGGCCCCCCTTCTCCTCCCACTTGACCCGGCCGCTCACCGGGTCGAAGGCGACGAGCCCGAGCCCCTTCTCGACCGCGTACAGGGTGCCGTCCGTCAGCGTGGGCAGCCCGTACGTACGGCCCGGCCTGGTCGTCCTGGAGTCCCAGGCCACCGCGCCGTCGGCGAGCCGCAGGGCCCGCAGCTCGCCGGCGCCGACGTACAAGTGCCTGGTGTCGGTGGCCAGGGACCGGCGTACGCGATCCGGCTTCACCCCGGCCAGTGGCCGGTCCCAGCGGACGGCTCCGCTGCGGGTGTCGCGCACGACGGCGTGGACCCTTCCGTCGTTGCTCTCCTCAAGCGCCACGAAGTGGCGGCCCACGACGGCGCCGGAGAGGACGTAGAACCGCTCGGTGCCCGGCTTCCGGGCAGGCAGCGATGTCGTCCACAGTCGCTTGCCGGAGTCGATGTCGACCGCGCACATGTACCAGGACTGCCCTGCCGTGAACGTGTTGTGTTCCCACGCTCCACGGCCCCCCACCACATAGGCGGTGCCGTCCGCGACGCGGACGAGCTGGGCCGGATAGAGGTCGCCGTTCAAGTCGTCGAACGCCACCAGGGCTCCCGAGACCTCGCCCTTGAGCAGATCGACGGACGCCAGGACCATCCGGGGCCCGCCGATGGTGCTGCGGCGCGGGGCTTCGTCGGCGGAGGCGAGGGTGAAGAGCCGCTCTCCGTCGGTGGCGTTCTTCCAGGAATAGACCAGCTGTGTCGTCCACTGCCGCCGGCCCGTCGTGGCCACGACGCCGACCGAGTCGTCGGCCACCGCCATCACCAGGTTCTCCACCACCAGCGGTTGCGACAGGACGTCCCGCTCGAAGATGCCCGGCGCACCGATCTGGACCTGCCACAGGGAGTCCAGCTTCTTCTCCGGGAGCAGGCTGTTGCTGGGCCCCGGGGTCGGCTGCCCGCCGCCCGATCCGCCCCACTCACTCCAGGCAAGTGCGCCCGCACCGCCCGCCACCACCAGCGCCGCCCCCGCACCGGCGAGCAGCAACCGGCGACGCGACCACCGCGTGGTAGCCGCCGCCGTCGCCTCCTCCTCCGGCGGAGCCGGCAGGCGTTGCGCCGTGACCTGCCAGACCTCGGTCGCCCGCCGAGCGATGTCGGCCAGGAGCGTGTCCGGCAGATGGTCGGCGAACTCACCACTGCCGTCGTGCAGTTGAGAGGCCAACCAACCGGTCGCCGGCCTCCGGAAGGGATTCTTGTCCAGGCACTGGCTCAGCAACGGCACCAGAGCGTCCGGCACGCCGCTCAGGTCGGGCTCCGCGTACTGCACCCGGTACAGCAGATCCGCCGCCTGTCCGTGCCCGAAGGGCGGGCGCCCGGTGGCGGCGAACACGAGGAGACCGGCGAGTGCGAAGACGTCCCCGGCGGCCGTGTGCTCCTGCCCGCTCGCCTGCTCCGGCGACATGAACGCGGGGGTCCCGACCGCGACTCCGACCCGCGTGAGACGGTCGTCGCCGGCCGCCCGGGCGATACCGAAGTCGATGACCTTGGGCCCGTACGCCGTGATCAGGATGTTGGACGGCTTGAGGTCGCGGTGAACGACGTCCGACGCGTGCAGCTGCCCCAGCGCCCCGCACAGCGCCGCCCCCAGCGCCCGTACGGACCCTTCCGGCAGCGGACCGCACAGCTCCACGGCCTCGTCGAGAGGGGGTCCGAGCACGTACTCGGTCGCGAACCACGGCGTCTCGGCCCGCGGATCCGCGTCGACCACCCCGGCACCGAACCGCTCCCCCACGACCCGCGCCGCGTCGGTCTCCAGCCGGAACCGGGTGCGGGACGCCGGGTCGGACGCGATGCGGGCGTGCATGGTCTTCAGCGCGACGGTACGACCGCCTGCGCTCCGGGCGAGGTAGACGGTACCCATGCCGCCGCTGCCGAGGCGGGCGAGCGGGCGGTACGGGCCGAGTACCTGGGGATCGTCGTGGGTGAGAGGGGAGGGCATGACCGTCGTCAGTTCGGGTGAGGTGCGGAGCTGGTGGGCGAGGGGGGTGTTGTCTCGACGGGAAACTCCGCCATGAGGACGGCCGCCGACTGATGGGCGAGGGCGGCGATCACGCGCCCCGGGAGCCACCCCGGGGCCGGCCGGGCCGTGCTGCGGCTTCCGGCGTCGGCGCTGCGGCTTCCGGCGTCGGCGGGGGCGTGGCCGGCCAGGACTTCGATCAGCTCGGCGAGCTGGGGGCGGGTGTTGGGGTCACGGGAGAGGCAGCGGGCGATGACCGTGCGGAAGGCGGCCGGCAGTTCGTCCCGTTCGGGCGTCGTGTAGCCGGTGGCCGCGTACGCGAGTGTCGCCCCGAGGGCGTAGACGTCTCCAAGAGGCCGCGGGCGTCCTCCGGAGGCCTGTTCCGGCGGCAGGCTGCCCACTTCGAGCCCCGGGAGCCCGGTGCGAGCCGTACCCTCCGGGGCTGCTGCCCGCACCGCGCCGAAGCAGGACAGACGTGGCCCGTCAGCGGCGAGGAGCACGGCCGCCGGAGACACGCCCGCGAAGGTCAGGCCCTGCCCGTGCAGGATGGCCAGCGTCTCGGCCAGGGCGATCCCCAGGGCGCGTACCGTCCGCTCGGGCAGCGGGCCGCCGTGGACCGCGAGGGCGGTCGGCAGGGGCAGGACGGGCTGGTACGGCCACGCGTACCAGGCGGGTTCGGCCGGATCGGCAAGTGCCGTGGCTGGGGCGGCACAAGGGCCGAGCAGGTAACGGGAGGCTTCGGCTTCCGTGCGGAAGCGCTGGGCGTCGGCTCCCGGCTGCGGGAAGCAGAGCAGGACGGTGTGCTGACCGTCGGCACTGCGGGCGATGTAGCGCCGCTCGGGAACGGGAACCCCGGTACGGGAGTCGTCCAGCGCGGTGATGAGCGTGTACGGGCCCACTCGTCGCCGCGCCTTCGCGGCGCTGCCCGGTTCCCCGGCGGCCACACCCGTGGCACCACCTGTGGCGTGCATGTCCTGTCCTGGTTCTTCCGCTTTGCCGGGTCCTTCCCGACACGACTGGGGGTGGGCACCCTCCGTGCGTGCCCACCCCGCTACCGCGACGTGCCGATGGTCCCGGCCACTTACTGGAAGTAGCTGGCGGCCTTCTTGTCGCCGCCCATGTAGTCACCGCCGGCGGCGTGCACGGCCCGGCCGATGGCGCGCAGGGACTCGTGGATGGCCCGGGCCGCGGTGTCCCACTCGGTCTGCTTCCTCATGTACGCCTGGTGGGCCTCGCCCTCCCACATGCCGGAGACCTTCTGGACCTCGCGCTTGATCTCGCCGAGGCTGGCCTCGAGCTTCTCGGCCTGGGTGGCGATTTCGGTCGCGATCTGGTCGAGGCCGTCGTAATGAACTTCTGTCACGCCACTGTTGTTGACGCCCATGATTCCTCCGTTGTTCCGAGAAGTGGTGGTCTGACCGGGATCAGTAGTGCGACAGCGCCGAGTGCGAGCCGCCGAGGTTCACGTCGATCTTCTGGACCGTGGCGCGGACCTGGTCCTCGGTGTTGTCGTTGATCTTCATGGTGGTGCTCATCGACTCGATGAACCCGACCAGGATGTTGCCGATCCGGACCATGTTCTCGTTGATCTCGGTCTGCTTGGCGTTGAATGCGCCGGCGCCGATGCCCTTCCAGTGACCCTCGAGCGAGTCGATCAGGTGCTGGAGGCGCCCGAGCTGCCCCTTGATGTCGTCGAACTGCGCCAGCAGCTTCTGTTCAAGGCCGACAACTGATTCTTTTGTGATCTTCTGGGTGCTTGCGGCCATTACGATGCCTTTCTCTGTGAACTGACCTTGCCGAGTGCCGACTTCAGGCAGTCAGCACCAACGGCAAGCGGACCTCTGCCCGTTCGGGGAACGAGCAGCTGCGCGGGGACCGGTCAGGCGTTACGCCGCGCCCGCAGCACGGCGAATCCGGCACCTCCGACGAGGAGTACGGCTGCTGCGGCGCCGACGATCACCCAGATCTGGGTGTTGCCGTCGGAGCCGGAGTCCTTCGCTGCGGCGGAGGTGGGGCTGTTGGCGGATCCGGCGTCCTTCGCGGAGGAGTCGGACGAGGCGGACGGGGCGGAGCCGGCCGAGGTGTCGGCGGCACCCGGGGCCTTGTCGCCCGTGAAGGGGTCCACGTTGGCCGGTCCGGGGTTGATGTTCGGATCGTCGAGGACCTTGCGCGGACGCATGAGACCGAAGCCGAGATAGATACTCCGCTCGTCTTTCGGCCACTTACGGCTGGCCGTGTCGTACAGCACTCGGAGCACCTGGCTGGCCGTCCACTTGGGATGGGCCGACCAGACGAGGGCGGCGGAGGCGGAGGCGATGGCGGAGGCGGCGCTGGTGCCCGGGGAGTTGCAATACTCCTTGAACGAGTTGTCACACCAGCCAGGTACGTCGACTCCAGGTGCCGCAAAGTCGACGTACTTGCCGTGCTCCGAGAATTTGGCCACAGTGCCGGACTGATCCGACGCGGAGATGCCGTTGACGTACGGGTAGAAGGCCGGATAGTCGATCTGGTTCTTCTTCAACCCCGCGTTACCGACGGCAGCGAAAAGGAGCTTACCTTTGGAAGCGGCATATTTTATCGCCGCCTCCTCATCCGGATCGTAGAACTCGCTGCCGAAGGACATGTTGATGATCTTGGCGTCACTATCGGCGGCAGCCCTGATCGCTTCGACCGACGAAGCAGTCTTGCCCTTCTCCTGCTTGTCTTTCAGTGAATTGAGCCCAATGCGGTAAGGGATGATCTTTGCCCCGAAGGCCAGGCCTTTTATACCGTTGTCCGCACCGGTGCCAGCGATCAATTCCGCCATGGTTGTGCCATGGCCGTCATAGTCCTGGGTGACATGGTACGAGACGGATTTCTGCACCTCGTTGACGAGTACCTGACCCCTCAGAGAGGGAGTGTTCGGATTGACTCCGGAGTCGATGACCGCGACCTTCACCCCCTTGCCAGTACTCGTCTTCCACATGCCGTCGGCGTGCATCGCGTTCAGGTACCACTGCTTCGACCGAATGTCCACGGCCGCGGCACCAGGAGCCAGGGACGTGGACACGATGGTCAACGCGCCCAGCACGGAGCACACGACGGACAGGCGTGTTCCGCCACGCCCTGTCAGACGCAATGCTTTTGTGCCACGTCGGCTAGTCCCTGGCTTCATGCCCGCGTACGTCCTCGCTTGTTCAGTCGTTCTTCTGTGGCACGTCACGTCGCTTCTTCTGCGACGAGCGGCGCTGTTCCTTTTCGGCCGGCTTTCCGACATGTACCGTGCCACCAGCCGGGCCCTGTCGATCACCCACTGTGCCCCGGCCGAGCCCCGTCCTGCCGACGCCGCCTTCGGAGTCCTTGGCCGCTGAGCCGCCAGTGTTGCGGGGCGCGCCGATCACACCCTCGGGGTTGCTCGCCGAACGCAGCACCGACTGCCCCGTGGCCGGATCCGCCTTCGCCGCAGGCGCACCGACAACCCCTCGCTGTCCAAGAGCACCCTTCGGCTGCGTCGAGGAGACCGGCTCTTCGGCGCCGACGACCATACCGCGCGGGACACGGGGATTGGACGCCGATCCCGACGTACGGCCGGTGACAGGCTTGCCACCCATGACCCCGTTGCGCACCGCGCTCGTGGGACCGGTGGTCCCAGCACGCCCACCAGTCGGGTTGGTCATCCTCGGCGTTCCGCCAGTGACGCCACGCCCCAGAGGGGAGCGTCCGGCCTGCTGAGGCACCCCGCGCACAGCCGACTGACCGGTCGGAGTCGTCGTGCGACCCATGGCGCGAGCAGCCTGCCCCATCGGTCCTTGTGGCACCCGGCCACCCGTGGTGCTCCGCCCCGTCTGGCCCTCGGGCTCCTGCGGCACTTGTCCCCTTGCAGTGCCCGAAGGGCCGCTGCGCCCCTGCGCCGAGATGGGGAGCCGACCGGTCGGACCGTAGCCCGTGGTACGCCCCACGGTCGGCGCGATCGGAGGCGCCATTGGTCCACTGGGCAGCGGAGGGATGTGACCTCCACCGCCGGTGGTCGGAAGAGTGGGCGCGGGTGTGCCGTGCGGTGCGGTGGTGGGCTGGGGAGGCAGCGTGCCAACGGTGTTGATCTCCGTGCCGACCTGGGGGTGCGGATCGGCAACCGGCTGATGCGGATGGACAACCGGCTGATGCACTTCTTTCACAGGCGTCGCATGGCCCGGGGCATGCGGATCAGCCGACACCGCCACCTGATGATGGCCGGACACCGTGGGTTGCCCGGAGACCTGTTGAGCCGAACCGTAGTGGTCCCTTCTGTCCGAGTAGATGTCACCTCCCGCATTGCTGGGCTTCGGCACCCCCACAGCCGGCATCGCCTCATACGGCTTCGGCCCGTCCTCCCCGTGCAGGAAGTCGGTCGAGACCGCGTAGTAAGAGGCCAGCTTGTTCATCTGGTTGATCGCCTCTTGCCGGTCCTGCTCGGCCTTCTTGGCGACCACGTAGTCCGGGTCGTTGTCGTGCTGCTTGGCCTTCGGCAGCTCGGTGGGCAGCTTCCGATCGGCCCGGGGTCGGGGATCCCGCTGCGGCATCGACTTCTTGACCGAAGCCAGGCCCGTACCTGCCGCGGAGATCTGCGTGGCCGCCTTGTTGGCGAACGCCGCCAGCTCATCGCTCCAGCCGGCCAGACCCTTGCCCCAGACATGGAAGCTGGTGGCGGCCTGCCCCTTCCAGTCGACCGCGTCGAGATGGGCTCTCAGTTCCGTGGCCGCATCGGAGATGGACTGATGGGCGTCCCACAACGCCCTGCTGGCCGTCTCCAGGTGTTCGGGCTGACCTTGCTCGACGAGGTCGATCATGTCGTTCAGGTCGTGGTTCTCGAAGTCGGTCGAGCCGAAGGCGTTGACGCGCATGCCGAGGCCGAACGGGAAGCCGCCCAGCAAGGACTCCACGGCATCGACCCCACCGACCTGCTGGTTCGCCTGATCGACACCGGGCTTGTACTGGGGCTCCTGCTGCCACTTGTCGTCGCTCATCAGTAGTCCTCGCCCTGATTGGACTTGTTGGTCTTCTGACCCGGAACCGACTTGCCCGCCTGCTTGTCGGTCTGCTTGTCCGCCTTCGCCTGCTGGTGCTCCCGGTCGAGCTGCGTCTGAATCGCCCAGAAGCGCTGCCGCACCTCTTCCTCGACGTTGTCGAAGCCGGCATCGGCAGCCTTCACCGCGAGCCCCAGCGACTCGATGTGCAGACTGAGCGACCCTGACAAGCTCTTGAGGCGATCGTGTACGCGCGTGTACTGCCCATGCAGAGCGTCCGCCTCGTGGAACTTGATGACCCCACCACTGAACGACGCCCGATCGATGGCGTGCCGGGCGATGCTGGACGAAGAGCCCGGTGACTCATCAAATTTGCTCAACGCATCGTTCACGCGCTTCTGAAAGATCTTCAGAGCCTCAAGTCCGCGTCTCAGATCCGAGCCGCCACCGTCACTCACCGCGACCCCTTCCCCGTTCCCCGTTCGTACAGCCTTCAACGGCCCGGGCAGCGGGCAGCCGCACCCCCGGATCCATCGTTGACCACTGTAGTCACTGTGCAATTCGCGGCCAACTGAACTCTGCGACAGTTCAGTTGCAATGCTGTCCTGAGGTGACCGAGTCGCGAGTCAGCCATGACCGACAAGACGGTCAATACAGACTGAAGCACTCTGGTATCTGCCCAGAAATTTCACATCTGTCCAGCATGCGAGACGCCACTCTCCCGCAGCACGGGAACTTTGCGACCACAAAACCACTTCGTGGGGAACCCATCGTTATGTTGCCGAAGAGTTCGACGGGTGGCACGTGACGGCAACGGGGAGGGTCCACGCATGGCGTGGGACGAGTGGGAACAGCTCAAGGCACAGGCAGCCGAGCGCCATTCCACCAAGATGGAACTCAATCAGCTTCCGGGAGACCCCGGCGGAGGCGCCGGCGGTGACAGCCACCAGGGCGGCGACCTACGCGTGAGCCAGAAGGACCTCGCAGCCGTCGGCAACGCCGCCTACCAACTGCACCAGGACTTCTCCCGCTGCAGCGACCACGCCCGACTTGCATCCATGAAAGCCGCCGGTGGCCTCAAGGACCAGGGTTTCGCCCTCGGTGCCGCGCTGGACCATGTGGCGGAACGCTGGGTCGACCAGGTGCAGACCCTGCTCGATGCCACGGCGCACATCTCCAACCACCTCGACTACACCAAAGGCGTGCACGCCCGCGACGAGGCCTACATCGCCGGCACCCTCAGCAGCATCTCGACACTCGACGCAGGCTTCGACCAGAGGACCGGGCAGCACTGATGGACCTCGACACGCTCCGCTTCGGCAACTTCTCGCAGCTCGATGACGCCATTGCCGACTGGGAGCACATGACCAAGAGTCTGGGCGACCTCAAGCACGACGCGGAGCACAACCTCAAGGCCAAGGCGGACAAGGCCAACTGGGCAGGCCTGAACGCCACAGTGACACGGGAGTTCGTCGACAAGACCGCCGGCGAGTTCGGGGACGCGCACACCCAGGCGGACTCCATCACGAAGATCCTCAAGGACACCCGCAGTGAACTCGTGGGCTACCGAGATCAGTTGAAGGAGACACTCGAACGGGAACCGTACAAGCACCTGACCGTCCTCGACACCGGTCACGGCACGTTCACGGTCACCGGTAGTACCCGTCCCGACTGGGCGTCCGACCCGAGCGGCAACACCAGCGCGTACAGCCAGAAGAACATCGACGAACTCCGCGACGAGATCAAGCGCATCCTCGGCAAGGCCACCGAGAGCGACAACAGTGCCGCCAAGGTGCTCAGGCTCCTCGTCGACCAGGCCAAGTACGGCTTCTCCGACGCCCACTATGCGAACCGCGACGACGCGGCCAAGGCCGTAGAGGAAGCCGACAAGCTGGCGCAGCTCCTCAGGAAGGATCCGAGCAAGGTCAGCAACACCGAGTTGAACGCCCTCAACTCCGCCCTCGCCAAGTACAAGGACGATCCTCTCTTCGCCGAGCGGCTCGCCACAGACGTGGGGCCCAAACGGACGCTCCAATTCTATTCCGGCATCGTCGACGACTCACAGTTCGCAGTGAACCCTCGCTCCGGGCATGGTCTCTCGGATGCCCAGAAGCAGCGCATGCACCTGATCGAGGGTTTCGAGAAGCAGCTCGGCATGACACTGGCCACGGCCAGCCATTCCGACAGTGCCGCGATGCAGACCTGGAAGCACCAGGTCATCAGCCTGGGTGGCACGGATCTTCGCCCCGATGGCGAGAACCCCGTCTACGGCTTTCAGGTCATGAGCAACCTCATGCGCAACGGGGGGTACAGAACCGACTTCTTGCACGACTACGGCAACCACCTCATCGCCTACGAGAAGTCGCACACCTCCGACGAGTACGGCGGTCTGCAACACCGCGTCACCCGCAAGGACGTTCTTCCGTGGGACCGCTCAGGAGAGTGGGAGCAGCTGCACTACGGCGACACGAACGATGCCGGCCGCGATCCGATGACCGGGTTCATGGAGGCGCTGGGTCACAACGCGGAGGCGTCGACGCAGTTCTTCAACGAGGGCGACCACTTCCAGTACCTCGCCGACAAACGCGAGTGGCCCGAGGATTTCGCCGGAGACCACGCGAAGACGATCGCAGGATACGACTCGCTCGGGCATGCCCTGGAGTCGGCGACGACGGGGGCACCCTACGACGCCCATCCGCCGCAGTTGCACCGGGACCTGGACACCGCAAAGGTCGCCGAGAAGGTCGTCTCCTTGTACGGGCGGGACGCCGAGTACAAAGGAAACGAACAGACCGGACTCAGCGGTGCCCAGCTCATGCACAAGCAGAAGGGGATCGCGGACAGTCTGGGGAAGATCGGAGCAGCCTACATCGACGACATCGACTGGGCGATGGACCACGACGCCCACAAGTCGCTGTTTGCCATGGACAACGGGGGACGCGCATCGATCGACGAACGTGCACACTTTGATGCGAAGGGACTGGGTGTGACGAGGTTCCTCAGCACCCTGGGGCAGGATCCGGACGCGTACACCGAGGTGGGCCAGGCCCAGCAGGTGTACACCACCTCGCTGGTGCACAAGTACGCCCCCACGCTTGACGCACACGGCCATGTGCACAGTGTTCAGGCCGAGACGGCGGTGAGCACGGGTGCGGAGGTTCAGGGGGTGCTCGACAAGTCACGCGTCGAGGAGATCAAGGCGCACGGCCGAGCCCTGGATGAGGCGTACAACAAGGCGATCGACGCCCGGATGGAAAAGAACAAGATGGTCGTCGGGGCCGTGTCGGGAGGCCTGTTCTCCCTGGTTCCGGAACCGGAGAGCGGGCTTGCGGCCACCGTCGTTCCCATCGTCAGTGATCAGACCAGCGAAGTGTCCGGCACGCTGATCGAGAAGAACCTCGACGCATACGCCGAGGCACAGCACCGTGATAACAGCGAGAAGTACCACGCTGATGGAAACCAGGTGTTCGACCACGGTTTCAGAGCATCGAAGCAGCCGGTGTACTCGGTGCTCGACAGGGCCGACCATGATCCGCACTGGACCCGTGATCAGTACCAGGAACTGAGCAAGGCCCTGAGCCGAGCACACCAGGACGGATACACCAGCGGAAGCCAACTCCAGGAGGATGTTGGCCAGCTCCCCTCCCCCGAAGGCTGAACCATGCCCATGTCTCGCCCGCGGCCATGGATCACGGCGGTGTCCGTGCTCACCGCCATGGTGCTGTCCGGATGCTCCACAGGATCCACGTCCTCTCCCGCGCCGAGCCGTTCCAGCGACGGGACCACGGCGGCGCGCATCTGCGGCTCTCTGCTGAACGGTCCGGCGGCACCCGCCTTGGAACGCCTCACCGGCTCCAAGCATTTCAGGGAGTCCCCGCTGTCGGAGAACGAGACAGTGAAGGGTACGAGCCAGGCGCGGACCGCCCTGCTGCACGACACGTCGTTCGTCCACAGCGGCAAGGCATTCGACCTCTGCCGTCCGGCCGCAACGGACGGCATGACCGGTGGGCAGCTCACGGTCTCCACAAACTGGCTTCGGCTGCGGTCTGGTGACTACACCTGGAAGAGCCACGGGGACTGGACGACGATCGACATCCTCGGAAGCGGAATGAAGGATGTGAGCGCTCCCTATGCCACTGCCACGCCGACCCTCGCCTGGTTGGGCTTCCGCTGCCCGGCGGGCCCGGGGCGGGCCGGCAACACCGTTCTCACCGTCAACGTCATGACGTACCACCTGGAGAAGGGCCCCGACCGCCGGTCCCGTGAGGACCTGACCCTGGTGGCCTACGGCACGGCTCTCAAGCTGGCCGAACAGATGAACTGCCGCAAGGAGAGTCGGCTTCCAGGGAAACCAGGGCCTCTCAAGACGTTCGCGTAGTCGTTGAGCCTCGGCAGGCCGCGACCCAGAGCCTGGGATTGTCATGGCCACCTCATAACTCACTCTGCCATGAATCTTCACACCGAACAATCCGATACATAACGAACATGGTGGAAATTTTCCTTCCCTTGGGTTGCTATTTTGACTGTCACGGGATCAGTCACGCGGGGGAAGGGGTCCTTCCATGGCATGGGACGAGTGGGAGCAGCTCAAAGCACACGCGGCCGGCCAGTCGACGCGCATGCAGCTCAACCAGGTCGACGGCGGTGGCGGCAACACCGCGATGCCCAGCAGGACCGGTGACCTGAAGGTCGGACACGACGACCTGGTGAAGATCGGCAGTGCCGCGCATCACCTCTACAACCAGATGTGGGACAAGGCCCGCACCGCCGTCCCCAGCAGCGGTTCCGCGGCCGCCGACCTTTCCAAGCAGGGCTTCGCGGTCGGTGCGGGGCTCCAGCACGTGGCGGACCGGTGGGACGAGCAGCTCAAGTCCCTGATGGACGCGTGTGCGCAGATCTCCAACCACATGCAGACCACCAAGACCATCCACGCGAACGACGAGAACTACATCCAGCGGCAGATGAGCAGCATCGACGCGCTGGACGACGGGTTCGACGAACGGGTCGGGGCGCCGGGCAAGAAGAACTCCATCTACGGAGAGAAGGACAAGAAGAAGGAGTAGCGGCACGGGGAGGAGACGGCGAAACCTCCCTCCGCATCAGCTGACACCGCTACTCCCGGAGGACGACGACCCGCATGGACTTCAACGCCCTGTACCACGCCAACTTCAAGCTCTTCGATGACGCCGTCACCGACTGGTCGACGCTCATCAAACACCTCGAAGACCTGAAGAAGGACGCCGAGGACGGTCTGCACAAGGCGGCCAACAAGGCCGACTGGGCCG
The DNA here is from genome assembly GCF_055603245.1 of Streptomyces sp. NPDC037290. Taxonomy (NCBI): domain Bacteria; kingdom Bacillati; phylum Actinomycetota; class Actinomycetes; order Kitasatosporales; family Streptomycetaceae; genus Streptomyces; species Streptomyces sp. NPDC037290. The sequence continues at coordinate 31,805 of NZ_JBVJVZ010000022.1, forward strand.
GTGTGAACGCGCAGGTGTCCAAACAGTTCATCGGGAAGACCGCCGGCGAGTTCGCCGACGCGCATACTCAGGCCACCACGGTCCGCGACATCCTGCGTGACACCCTGGGGGAGCTGAAGGGTTACCACACACAGCTGACCGACGCCGTCTCGCGCGGTCAGCAAAAGGGCATGGCCGTCACCACTACCGGCAGCAGCTTCACGGTCACCGGCAGCACCCGCCCCGACTGGGCCTCCGACCCGAGCGGCAACACCAGCGCGGTCAGCCAGAAGGACTGCGACGACCTCCGCGACGAGATCCAGAGCATCCTGAACAAGGCGAGCGAGAGCGACAGTTCGGCGAAGACCGTGCTCGTGGCAATCGCGGATCAGAGCCGGATGGGATTCTCCGACGTCCACTACAAGGACCGGGACGCTGCCGCAGACGCCGTCGAGCAGGCCGACGAGCTGGCTGAGCTCGCAAAGAAGGATCCCGACGATCTGTCAGTGGAGGACTTCGACCGGCTGAACGCAGGCCTGAAGAAGTATCACAACGACTCCCTCTTCTCCGAGCGCTTCGCTACCGACCTGGGCCCCGAGAAAACGCTGTCGTTCTGGGCGAACGTGAGCGACCCGGCCGTCACCCCGGACCTCACGCGAGAGCGGCGTCAGCAGTTGGGCGAGCTACAGAAGAACCTCGGCCTCACTCTCGCCACCGCCAGCCAGAGCGACACCGGCGCCATGACCCAGTGGAAGCAGCACATGGTCGACATCGGCGACCAACCCGTTCACGGCAAGCGCGGGAACGTCCTGGGCTTCCAGGTCATGAGCAACCTCATGCGAGCCGGGGACTATGACGACGACTTCATGACGCAGTACGGCAAGAACCTCATGGAGACGGAACGGAAGTTCACGGGCGACGGCAAGCACACGGCCTGGCAACGGCTCGGGTTCGATCCCTACCTCAACCACATGTCGGGCGACTCCGGCTGGGACCCGATGTCCGGCTACCTCAAAGGCTTGTCCAACAACCCGGACGCCGCGACCGAATTCTTCAACGACGACTTCATCCCGAAGGACGGAGACCACAAGCACGCTGTCTCCAACTTCAAGTATCTCTTCGAGGACCGACATTGGCCGCATGAGAGCAACAGCGACCTCAGCCAGGGCGAGAGCACCGATGGACACAACAACCTGGCGGCTGCCCTTGAGGCGGGCGCTACTGGCCACCCCGCGGGTGAGGTGCCGACCGCTGACACGCCTGCTCATAACCCCGGACAGGCCAAGCTGTTCGAAAACATCGTGTCGTCGATCTCGGACGACAACGAGCGTCTCACGGACCACCGTGAGATGTCCGACAGCATTGGGCAGATCGCCTCTGAGTACCTTCCAGATATCGACCGCGCCACAACCGACGTGGACCCGCATCCGGAAAAGGGTGACGAAGACGGACAGACCGCTTGGCAGCGCATTCAGAAGCTCTACCCCATCCAGGGCTCGGCAGCCGAACTGGACCATCGTGAAGTCTCCCGGTTCCTCTTCGCGGTAGGCCAGGACCCCGACGGCTACGCAGCGGTGGAGGTTGGCCAGAAGAACTACATGGGCAAGTTGATGGAGTACCACCTGAACCCGGATCTGCCCGAGAACCAGCGTCCGAACCACGATCTGGAACTCACCGTTCGGGATATTGCGCGTCACTCCGGTCAGATCTCGGGCACCTTGGCCATGGGACGAAACGAGGCCGTCGCCGGCCCTGCCGATCTCAAAGACAAGGACTTTGATCACTCCGTGGCCCAGTGGAAGAACTTCTTGTCCGGTGGTATCGGTACCGGGGTCGGTGTCGGCACCTCCTTCATCGCGTCTCCTGCAGTGGGCGCCGGAGTCGGCGGCGCTGCCGGAACCGCGACCAGCATGATGCTGGAGGAAATGTTCAAAGACGCCGAGGGAAGCGCCAAGGACGACGCCGGTAGCAAGATGGGTGAGAATTGGCAGAACGGTAATCAGGACAATATGAAGTACACGCGAGAGGCTGCCTTCAATGCAGCCAAGGCATACCATCTCGCGAACACTGGCGATGTTGCCACCTGGGCAGAGGAGTCTTCCTCGCAGGGATTCCAGGAGGGCGGCGGCTACATGGAGCGCGTCGGCCCCGAACTCGTCACGGACATCTGACCCTGGTACGACCCGGTTCAATGGAGGATTGGATGGCTCGGCGACTCGTGGCAGCCACGTCGACGCTCATGATGGTCGGCGTGGTCGCCGGCTGCTCGGGATCCGGCGAGAAGAAGGAGTACAACGTCCCCAGGGCGCTGTGCGGCATCCCAGTGGATCCCGAGTTGGTCTCTCCTTTCCTTCCTCCGGGTAAGAAGATCAAGATTCTCGACACACGTCCGGTACCCACGAGGAAGGACTGTCGACTGGACGTCGATGACAAGTGGGCCCTGATGGCCAACCTCGAGTGGTGGGCGGACGACGTGTCGAGTTCCATGGTGGCGGATGCCAACCCTCAACTGAATGACGCCAAGATGTCCGACACCGACACCTTTTTCTACAGCGGTACGGGTGCCGTCGTGCAGATCAAGGGCTGCAAAAGTCCCGAGCACAAAGGGCAGCTGCTTTACACCTCGTTGCGGGTCCGCAACTCGAATCTCGCAGATCCCGGCAAAATGAAGAACCTGTCCACCGCCTTCACGAAAGCTGTTGCGACGTCAGATGAGTGTGCTTAAGAGGGCGTCTCACGTGGCAAGTTTCGCGAGCTTCTTGTAGCAGGTCAGGGCGTCCGCCGCCGAGGAAGGCGAAGAGGTGCGAGCCCTTTCGTTCGTATCGGACGGTGAGGCGACGGTAGCCGAAGAGCGAGGCGATCGACCGTTCGATCTTCCAGCGGTGCCGACCGAGGCGTTTGACGGGTCGGCGCCGCCGTGGTCCTCGGTGGGACCGGACGGCGGGTATGCCGCGGATGAGCATGTGAGACACCCTCCAAGGCCCCTGTCATGGCGGCGGGCCTCAGGCGCAGGCGGCCAGGGCGCCGTCGGCGAAGGTGGCGTAGGAGGCCTCGTTCGAGGTCGCGGGGGCCGTTCGGCCACCCACGCTCCGCCCCCGCAGCATCAGGTTTACGCCGCCCGGCCTTCCAGTGTCCGGCGCCTGCGTCGCGCGTCCCGTAGGGCCACCGCGCCTCCGCTGAGGCCTGCGACCAGTACGGCGACGCCGACGGCCACGTAGGTGGCGATGCGGGCCGTCCGTTCCTGAGGGGTTTCACCGAGGGTGAGCTTGGCGGGGGTCGGGGCCTGCACGTGGGTCAGGCCCGCGTCGGGGTGGGGGGTCTCGATCGGGTGATCGTCCTCGGTGAGAGCGCGGACCGGGTCCACCACGCCCCAGCCGACCAGGCGGTCATGGCCGGCGATGGAACGCTCCGCCGTCTGCTCGATCTGGGCCACCACCTCCTGGGCCGTCCAGCGGGGATGCTTGGCCTTGATCAGGGCGGCCACACCGGCCACGTACGGCGCGGAGAAGCTGGTGCCGTTGTCGGAACAGTGGCCGCCCTTGGGCACCGTGGAGATCATGTCGACACCCGGGGCGGCGACGCCCACGTAGTCCCCGGACTGGGAGAACGCCGCGCGTTCGTTGTTGCGGTCGGAGGCGGCGACGGCAAGGACCCCGGGGTAGGAAGCGGGGTACGTCTTCTTGACGTTGCCGTCGAGTCCGTCGTTGCCCGCCGAGGCGACCACAACGATCTTGTGGTTCAGGGCCTCGTCGATGGCGTTGTGCAGGTCGTCGCCCGGGGGGATGGCGTTCGCCGTGTCCTGGGAGATGTTGATGACCTGCGCGCCCACCGCGACCGCGTGTCTGATCGCCTTGGCGAGGGTGGCGGCCGTGCCGTGGCCCTCGGAGTCGTTCTGCTTGATCGGCACGATGGTGGCCTCGGGGGCGAGACCGACGAAGCCGGTGCCCTTCGCGGGGCGGGCGGCGATGATGCCGGCCACGCGCGTGCCGTGCCCGACCGTGTCGGTCGTGCCGTCCTGCTTGCCGACGTCGATCTTCTGGCCCTTGCTGTCCTTCGTGGGCAGGTAGTTCGCGCCCAGGGACGCGTTCACCGCGTGGGTCAGCTGTGGGTTGGCCGTGTCGACGCCCGTGTCGATCACGGCCACGTTCACGTTCGCGCCCTTCGACTGGCTCCACAGTTCATCGAGGTTGACGCGCTGCAGGGCCCAGGGTGTGCCGGTGTACACATGGTTCTTCCCGGAGAACTCGCACTGGTCGGACATGGAGTCCGCCGCGGCCACCGGGGCGGCCAGCAGGGTGGCCGTGACGGCCAGCGTCGTCGTCAGGGTCGTACGGGTGAGCAGTGTGGTCCGCATCGGCGTACCCCTCACGAGCCCTGCGGCTGGCGCGCCGCCGCCGTCGACAGGCGCGGGCCCGTCGGCAGGAACTTCGACCAGGTGGCGGGGACCGGGGCCGCCTTCACGTCCGCGTAGCCGAGGCGGGTCTGCGCCAGCTTGGCCTCCGTCTGCAGCTGCTTGCGCTGCTTGGCCGTGATGCCGATGCCCTTGTCGTCCGTGGCGCTGTCGGCGTTGGACTGCAGGGCGTAGCGCAGGCCGGTGTCGGTGACCAGGAAGACCGGGCCCACCTGCGTCGCCGTGCCCTGGAACTCGCGGTAGAGCTGGCCGGAGCCCGCGGTCACATAGGCGCTCGAGGAGCCGGTCGCCAGCGCCGCCGGGAAGTCCTTGCCCGCCCAGGTGCTCAGGGTGGTGTTTCCGTTGTCGGGGTCGACGTGGTTCAGGACGTTGCAGACCGTGTTGCGGCTGCCGTCGGCAGTGGAGGCGTCGTTGACCGCGCTGGGCTTCTGGGTCGGCCACTTGTACTCGGAGGCGAACGGCCGGCTCTTTTTGATGGCGCCCGCGCTGACCTCCCGGAAGTGTCCGTCCTGGCCGACCTTCACGAGGTCGGTGTCGGCCAGCAGCAGCCGGGCGACGAAGTCGGACACGGGGGCGACCCGGCCGGGCAGCACCACGAAGAACTGCTCCTGGCCGTTGACCGGCGCCCGGAGGACCATGCCCACACGGTTGGCGTCACCCAGTTCGCCGGGGGCGTTCGCGGCGGCGTTCGCGACGCCGCCGATCGGCGGGAACTTGATCGGGTCGCCCTGATGCAGGGTGTCGATCCACTGGCTGGTCACCTGCTGAGGCTTGTGGTTCAGGCCCACGAGGGCCTCCACCAGGTTGCTGTTGGAGGGGTCCACCGGGTAGGCCGTGCCCTGTGCGTCGACCACGTACTGCTTCTGGTCCGACGGGGTGGTGACGTACAGGAGTTCACCGCCGCGCAGCTTCTGCCCGGCCGTCTCGGTCCTGTTCTGGTCACGGTCGGCCAGCACGAACGCGGCCTTCTGGATGGAGCTGCCGCTGCCGCTCGGGCGTTCGCACACGGCCCACGTGTGGCCCGCTCCGGCCGCCGAGGCGGACGGCAGCCGGTCGGGGGCGTAGGGGATGCCGATGGTGACGCCGTGCGGGATCTTGCCGTTGTCCAGGATCGACTCGTCGACGGTGACGACGTCGACATCGCTCTGGCCGTCGAGGACGAGCTTGGCCGAGGCCATGTTGAGGACCGGGTGCAGCTCGGCTTTGCCGTTCGTCTTCAGCACCACGTACCGGGTCGTGGACTTGCTGGCGATGATCACCTTCGTCGCCGGTGTGTCCCAGCCCTGCGGAGCCGTCGGCTTGAACATGCCCCAGGCGCCGAAGGCGGCGAGGACGACGACACCGACGAGGGTACCGGGCAGGATGGCGCGCAGCGGCCGCGGAGCCCCCTCGTCGGAGGCATCCGGTGAAGACTGCACGAACGACGCGAGCATGCGGCGCTTCGCGAAGGTGTAGGCGTTGAGTTGATCCCGCCGAGATGCCATCTGTGCCTGTTTCTCCCCGTGTCTCACGCGGAGCGCGCCCGGGACCACGCTCCCCCGCCGTCCGTTGTCGGACCCGGCCCCTACTATGCCTGGTACGGAGCGGGTCTCGCGGAGCGGGTAGGGTACCTGGGCCCTCAAGGGCCTTGTTCAGTGGCCTGGTTCCAGTGAGTTGTGAGCAAATCGGGGGGATGTCGTGATGGCTTCCGGAACGCGGACGCGAGCGCGCGGACGATCGGCGGCACGAGGCCGCGCGGCCGGCTCCGCGGAACCGGCGCGCGGCTCGTCCGCCCAGCGCGGCGCCGCGCAGCAACCGGTCACGTTCAGCCTCCGGCCGCGGCCGGGCCAGTCGGGCTCGTTCCGTTTGCAACGGCTCGTGCTGGTGGAGCTGGCGGTAGCCGTGCTGCTCGTCGGCCTTGCCATCGGGATGATGGCCCTGGTGCCGGCCGCAGTCGTTGCCGTGGCACTGATCCTGTTGGCCTTCGTACGACGCCGGGGACGGTCGCTGCCCGAGTGGCTCGCCACCGCCAGGGAGTTGCGGGCACGCCAGAAGCGGGCTGCGGCCACCCCCATACCCCCGGGTACGGAGCCGGGGCTGATCCCCGCCGTGGAGTGCGAGCCGGCCCTGCGGACGTACTCCTACGGCCCACGTGACCGCCGGCCGGTCGGCATCGTCGGAGACGGCACCTTCGTCACGGCCGTGCTGCAGGTCGAGGCCGACGCCACCGCGCTGCGCGCCGAGCGGAGCCGGCAGCCGCTGCCCGTTGCACTGGTGCGGGACGCGCTGGAGGTGGACGGGATCCGGCTGGAGTCCGCGCAGATCGTGCTGCACACCCAGCCGGCGCCCGCGCTGCACCTGCCCCAGCAGTCCGTGGCCGTCTCCAACTACCTGCCGCTGCAGGAGCAGACGGGCGCCCCGGCGGTGCGCATCACGTGGATCGCGCTGAAGCTCGACCCCGAGGTGTGCGCGGAGGCCGTGGCCGCGCGCGGGGGCGGGCTGCTCGGTGCGCAGAAGTGCGTGGCTCGGGCGGCGGACCATCTGGCGAGTCGGCTGACCGGTGCCGGTTTCCGGGCACGGGTACTCGACGAGGAGGAGCTGGTCGCCGCGCTCGCCACCTCGGCTTGCGCCAATCCCCTGGTCACCGCCGAGGCCGGGCGCAGTGAGACCCGGGAGCGGCGCACGGAGGAGGCCGGGCGCAGCTGGCGCTGCGACAACCGGCGGCACACGACGTACTGGGTCAGGCGCTGGCCCCAACTGGGCGGTGACCGTGCCGAGTCGCTGCCGCACTTCGTCGCCCGGGTCACGGCGATACCGGCGCTGGCCACCACGTTCAGCCTCACCCTCGCCCAGGGCGAGCGGCAGGAGGTCTCCGTGTCCGCGCATCTGCGGGTGACCGGGCGCAGCGACGACGAACTCGTGGCGGCACGCCGGGCGCTGGAAGGCGCGGCGCGGCAGGCGGGGGCCGGCCTGGCCCGCCTCGACCGTGAGCAACTGCCCGGCATGCTGGCCACACTGCCTCTCGGAGGTGCGCGGTGACGACGATTCCGACGACGTTCGCGACGCCGGGCACGGAGACGCCCGCGGCGTCCGGCCCGTCCCGCGCGGTCGAGTTGCTCCGGCACGGACTGGGCCTGATCGGGCCACGGCACCGCCGGCACGCACTGGCCGCGCAGCAACTGGACGCGCTCGCCCTGCCCATCGGCGACGACGGAGTGGTGGCCGGTGTCGATGCCGAGGGTCAGCCGGCCGTGCTGGGTATCAACCGGCCCACGCCGTACGACGTCGTGCTGATCGGCAGCCTGTGGACCGCGCAGGTGCTGGCGCTGCGTTCGGCGGCCACGGGGGCTCGTGTGGCCGTGGAGACGGGGCGGCCGCAGGCCTGGATGCAGATGGTGCACGCGATGGGCGGCGGGCAGAACGGCCTGTCCGTGTACGACGTCGGGCGAGTACCGCCGCAGGGTGCCTCCGCCGGTACGCCTGTGCTGGTGGTGCGGGACTGCGGTATGCGCCCGCCGCGCGGGCGCGTGGTGTCAGGGCCCTGGCAGTCGGTGCTGACCCTGTTGCCGTACCTCAGCCCGGTCGCGCCCCGGCTGCTGCGGCAGGCACGGCTCGCCGGGATCCAGCGGGTGTCCCCGGACGAGGCGGCCGAACTGGGCCGCACCATGGGGCTGTCGCGGGCCGAGGTGGAGTCGCTGCCGGCGCTGCCCGACGGCGTCACCCTGTGGTGCACCGACCGTGACCGGCAGTATGTGATGACCCAACCGACCGATGCCGAGATCGGATTGTTGGGCACACCGCGAAGGATGGACTGAACTGCCCCTACCCGTCCCCTTTTGTTCACTGCTCGCGCGTTCCGGGATTCGTCACTTGTCCACCGTTTGCTCCCTGTTTCATTCGGCAAGGCGCGGGGTGGGCAGGGCACTTCCCAACGCGCTGTGACCGTGTGAGCTCGTGCCGAGTGGCGGGCGGGCCTGCCGAGGCGTGGCTCGTGGTGATTAGGCTGGGAGCGGGCGCGATGGCAGGACCCGTGGACCGCGCGTCGGTGTCCCAGGGGGAGAGCCGTCGGTGTCCCAGGGGGAGCGCCGGTGGAACGGCCTGCCTCGAACGACCACGGACGACTCGGAATAACACGACATGGTCGCCCCGGCACGGCATGAGGGTGCTCGACCACACCAGGAGGAACTGTGAGCAGCGATCGGGACGGGATGCGCGGGGGCTGGGCCACACCCGGCGATGACCAGCCCGACGCGGAAGCCGTCGAGACCACCGGCGAGTTCACCATCGACTACGCTCCGCCCGCCTGGTACACCCAGAACGCGTCCGGTACTCCGGGGGGCTCCGCTACGGCGACGGGCCCGTCCTCGGCAGGTCCGGGCGACTTCACGGGGTCGAACGGCTCCGGTGTGCCTGCCGCTTCCGGGATGCAGCCGTTCCCGTCGAGCACGCCGGCCGCCGAGCCGGCTCCGCCGCCGCCCGCCTCGGGCACCCCGCCGCAGGGAACTCCGTTCGCCCCGCCGCCGACCGTCGATTCGCCGTCGCTGGGAGCTCCGTTCGCGCCCGCGCACAGCACGCCCTACGCCCCGCCGCCGCCCCCGCCGGTCCAGGGCGCTCCCTACGCCGCGCCCGTGCCGCCCGCGCCGCCTGTCGGGAATCCCGTTCCGATGCCGGGGTTGCCGGAGGGTTTCGAGGCGCAGCAGTCGCAGGCCGCCCAGCCGGCTCAGCCGGAGGCGCCCGCTGTCGAGCCCGAGACGGGCAACGGGGACCTGGAGAGCGGGGCCACCATGCGCTTCTCCGCCGTGGCCCTGAAGCGGGAGATGGCCGAGATCGCCGAGCGCGCGGCGGCTGCGGCCAAGCAGGGCGCCCCGGGTGACGAGGACTCCGCGACGGGTACGGCCACGGGGGATGCGTCCGCCACGGGTACCGCCGGGGCCGATGGCGACGCCTCCGAGAAGTCGGTGGCAGAGGACTCCGTCGAGGCGGCCGAGGAGAAGGCGGGCGAGGAGGCCCTGGTCGGGGTCGCCGCGGACGCCGGTGCCGAGAGCGACGCCGCGGCCGATGCCGATGAGGGCGAGGGCGAGGGCGAAAGCGAGAGCAAGGTCCGGGCCGAGGACACGACCGACAGCAACACCACCGGTGCCGAAGCCGGGGATGCGGCCGGTGTTCAGGCGGAGGCCGCCGGTGACGCCGAGTCCGGCGACGGCCAGTCCGCGGACGCCGTGGTGCAGGACGCCGTCGTGCAGGACGCCGTGGTGCAGGACTCCGTGGTGCAGGACTCCGGAGCAGCGGACGCCGCCGCCCCGGAGAGCGCGCCGCAGCCGGGCACACCCGGCAGCGGCCCTCAGCCGGACAGCGCCCCGCCGACCGGCGCGCCGCAAGCCGCCGTACCGCACGCCGATGTCCCGCCCGCGCCGCAGGACGGCCAGACGGGCTGGACGCCTCCGCCCGCGCCGCAGAGCGGGGTGCCGCCGCTGCCGCCCTCCTACCAGCCCGCGGCGCCCGCTCCGGCGGCCCAGTGGCCGGGGCAGCCGGCCGCGCCGCAGCAGCCCGGTCCGATGCCGGGGCAGCCGCAGCCGGCGGCCGCGCAGGGGCCCGGGGGTGTGCCCGGCCAGCAGACGCCGTTCCAGCCGCAGGCCCCGCAGCCCGCGCCCGCCGCCTGGAACCAGCCGAACCACGCGAACCAGCCGAACCAGCCCGGTGCGCCCACCGCACCGCACCCCGGCCGGCCCCACGCGGCCGGGCAGCCGGCGGCGGGTCCGGGACCGCAGCCGAACCCGACGGGACCCGCCGCGGCGGGCGGTTACGGCTTCCCGCAGCCGCCCGCGCCGCAACCGAACCCCAACGGCCCCAGCGCGGCCGGTGGCTACGGCTTCCCCCAGACCGGTGCCCCCAACGCCCAGGCCCAGTCGGGTGGTTACGGCTTCCCGCAGTCGCCCCAGAGCCCCCAGGGGCCGGGCGGCGCGCCGACGGCCGACGGCGCCCAGGCCCCGCACGCCCCGCAGCCGCCGCAGGCGCCGGTCGATCCGCGTACCGGGACCGCCTGGCCGCAGCCCGTTCAGCACGACCAGCGGCAGCCGACCAACCCCGGGGCGGCGCCGCTCGGTTACACCGCTGCCGTGGAGCTGTCCTCGGACCGGCTGCTCAACAACAAGAGGCAGAAGGCGAAGAGCGGGCGGCCCGCGGCGGCCGGCGGCCGGTTCAAGCTCGGAGGCAAGAAGGAGGAGGCCGAGCGGCAGCGCAAGTTGGAGCTGATCCGTACGCCGGTGCTCTCCTGCTACCGCATCGCGGTCATCAGCCTCAAGGGTGGCGTCGGCAAGACCACGACCACCACGGCGCTCGGCTCGACCCTCGCCACCGAGCGGCAGGACAAGATCCTCGCCATCGACGCCAACCCGGACGCCGGAACGCTCGGGCGGCGTGTGCGCCGGGAGACCGGTGCCACCATCCGCGACCTCGTGCAGGCGATCCCGTACCTGAACTCGTACATGGACATCCGCCGGTTCACCTCGCAGGCGCCCTCCGGACTGGAGATCATCGCCAACGACGTGGACCCGGCCGTCTCGACGACGTTCAACGACGAGGACTACCGGCGCGCGATCGACGTGCTCGGCCGGCAGTACCCGGTCATCCTGACCGACTCGGGTACCGGTCTGCTGTACAGCGCCATGCGGGGCGTGCTCGACCTCGCCGACCAGCTGATCATCATCTCCACGCCGTCCGTGGACGGTGCGAGCAGCGCCAGTACGACGCTGGACTGGCTGTCCGCGCACGGCTACGCCGACCTGGTCTCCCGGTCCCTCACCGTGATCTCCGGGGTCCGTGAGACCGGCAAGATGATCAAGGTCGAGGACATCGTGTCGCACTTCGAGACGCGGACCCGCGGGGTCGTGGTCGTGCCCTTCGACGAGCATCTGGCCGCCGGTGCCGAGGTCGACCTCGACATGATGCGGCCGCGGACGCGCGAGGCGTACTTCAACCTCGCCGCGCTGATCGCCGAGGACTTCGTACGGCACCAGCAGTCGCACGGGCTGTGGACCAGCGACGGCAACCCGCCGCCGGTGGCCGCCCCGCCCATGCCCGGCCACCAGATGCCGGGCCAGCCCATGCCCGGGCAGCCGATGCCGGGCCAGCCGATGCCCAGTGGTCAGCCCGTCCCCGGTCAGCCGATGCCCGGGCAGCAGATGCCGGGTCAGCTCATCCCCGGGCAGCCCTACCCGGGCCAGCAAGGGCAGCCGTATCCGCCGGCCTATCCGGCCCAGCCGGGGCAGCCGTACCCGCAGGCTCCGGGGCAGCAGCCCTACCCGCAGGGCGCGCCCGGCCAGCAGCCGTATCCGCAGGCGGCACCGGGTCAGCAAGGCCAGGCGCAGGGACAGGGACAGGGGCAGCCTCCGCAGGCGCCCGGCGAGGTGTACGGCTACCCGCAGCCTCCGCAGACCCCGCCCCAGCAGCAGTAGGACAGTGCACGAAGGGGCGGGCGGTGCGTTCTGCGCACCGGCCGCCCCTTCGTCGCGCGTTGCGCCGGAAAAGATCCCTACGCCTCGGCGGCGACGATCTCCCGGCACCGCTTCACGTCGGCGGCAATCTGCTCCAGCAGGGCCTCCAGCGAGTCGAACTTCGCCTGGCCGCGCACATAGGCGAGGAAGTCGACGGCGACGTGCAGGCCGTACAGGTCCAGGCCGACGCGGTCGATGGCGTACGCCTCCACCGTGCGCTCGGTGCCGTCGAACTGCGGGTTCGTGCCCACGGAGATCGCGGCCGGCATGACCTCGCCCTGCACGTGCAGATAGCCGGCGTACACGCCGTCGGCCGGGATGGCGGTGTGCGGGAGCGTCTCGACGTTGGCCGTAGGGAAGCCCATTTCGCGGCCGCGCTGGGCGCCGCGCACGACCACGCCCTCCACGCGGTGCGGGCGGCCGAGGATCTCACGGGCACCCTCGACGTCGCCCTCGGCGACCAGGCGTCGGGTCAGGGTGGAGGAGAACGGCTCACCGCCGCCCGCCGCACCGGTGACGTACAGGTCGACGACCTCCACCTCGAAGTCGTAGACCTTGCCCTGCTCGGCGAGGAAGTCGACATTGCCGGCGGCCTTGTGACCGAAGCGGAAGTTCGGGCCCTCGACGACCGCCTTCGCGTGCAGCTTGTCCACCAGCACCTTCACCACGAAATCGGCGGCCGAGAGCTTCGAGAACTCGGTGGTGAAGGGAAGGATCAGGCAGGCGTCCACGCCCAGGTCCGCCATCAGCTCGGCGCGACGGTGGTGCGGGGCGAGCAGCGGCGGGTGGCTGCCGGGGCGGACGACCTCACTGGGGTGCGGGTCGAAGGTGACGACGACGGCGGGGACGCCCAGCTCGCGGGCGCGGTCCACGGCGTGCTTGATGATCAGCTGGTGGCCGCGGTGGACGCCGTCGTAGGAACCGATGGTGACGACGCTGCGCCCCCAGTCCTGGGGGATGTCCTCCAAGCCACGCCAGCGCTGCACTGTGACCGCTCCTCGAACCCGTGTCCATATCGACGCCTAAGACTTGCGCAGATCTAAGGGTGCCATGCCGGGTGCCCCGGGCCCGCATCGGTATCGGGGCTGTGACCGGGCGCACGTTCCGCGGCACCTGCCGGAGACGATCAGGCCGGTACGCGTACGCCCGCCAGGTTCTCGAGCATGCGGCGGGTGCTGGGGCCCACCACGGCGGCCCAGTCCTCAGGGGTGGCGGCCAGCCAGCGGGCCATCCGGGCGGCGAAGCCGGGCACGTGCCGGCCCAGGTCGACCAGGCCGCGGTCGAAGTGGGTGGCTCCGTCGGGGGTGCGGACGAGGAGCAGGCCGGTGCGGTGGACGAGCCCGCGCGCCTCCTCCTCCCGGCCGTCGCCGTGCTCGGCCGCCGCGCGCAGGACGGCGTACAGCACGGAGGGGTCGTGTTCCCGGGCGAGCAGGAACTCCAGCAGCTCGCGGCGCAGGGGACGGGAGGCAGGGGTGCCGGCGGCGGCCAGGACGGTGGCGAGAGCCGCGCGGAGCTGTTCCGGTGCGTCGTCGAGCAGGCCGGTGACCAGGGGCAGCAGGACCGGGCGTGCGGTGGGGCCCTCGGCGAGGCGGCGGTCGACGTGGGCGGCGATGTGCCGGGCGGTCTCCGGGCGGAGCCGTACCGCCTCCCGGATCAGGGGCGGGACGCGGCGGGCGAGGGCCGGGGTGGTGACGTCGGTGAGGGTGCCCAGCGCCTCCCGTGCGTACGGGCCGTGCAGCCGGGCGCGGAAGGCCTCCAGGACCGGTTCGGGATGGGTGGTCAGGGCGGGCGCCAGGGCGCTCGGCGGGAACTGCGGGTCCGCCTCCGCGAAGTGCCGCAGGGCCGTGGCCAGGTGCCGGTCGCGGGTGTGGGGGTCGAGGACCAGCAGGGCGAGGGCGCCGCCGTGCAGGGTGCAGTCGGCGGGGCGGGCGAGCAGGGCGAGGGCGGCGTAGCGCAGCAGTTCGCGGTCGGCCGCCGAGCGGACGTGCGGGGCGGCGCGCAGCCCGAAGGCCACGGCCGCGACCCGGCGGGCGGGGCGTTCGTCGTGCGCCCAGCGGTCGACGGCCCGGCAGACGGCCGACGGCTCGTCCTCGGCGAGGGTGGTGAGCAGTTCGTCGGCGCGCCGGTGGGCGCTCGCCACGAGGATCTCGGTGAGGTCGTCCAGCGCGCCGTGCCGGTGGGTGTGCAGCAGCGCCTGGGCGGCGGTCGCGACGGTGGCGTGCGGGGTCGCGGGCAGCGGCCGTTCGTCGTCGAACCAGCGCGTCAGCCGCGGCTGTACGACGGCGGGAGCGGCTACGAGCAGGTGGGCGACGGCGTCCAGGTAGCGCTCGCCGGCCTCGGGGGGCGCCTGGTCGGCCAGCACGAGCCGGCGCAGCAGGTCGAGCCGCTCGGTGTCGGGGACCGGCAGCTCGGTCCAGAATGCGGGGCCGAACTCGGCCGGTACGGGCTGCCGGGCGCGGCGCCAGGCCACGATGCGGTCGGCCAGCAGCCGCAGCACGTCGGTGTACGGCGTCGCGTCCGGGACCTGGAGCAGGGTGCGGGCGAGCAGCCGGGCGGCCCACCAGGAGCCGGGGTCGCGGTCCAGGGCGTCCACCAAGTCCCTGAGTCGGCTGGCGAGTTGGCGGTCACCTTGCTGCCGGGCGAGGAGCAGCAGGGCCTGCACGACGGGGCCGACCCGGTGGTGCGGCACGGGAACGGACGGGGCTTCGCCGGGTGTGCGGGTGCGGTGGACCAGGGCGCGCAGGGCCTCGTCGAGGTCGAGGTGCACGCCCTGGAGCCAGTCGGCCAGCTCCTCGTGTGCGAAGCGGTAGCCGCGGCCGGCCGGGACGAGGAGGCCCTCGGTGAGGACGGCGGACGCCCAGCCGGTGCCACCGCCGAGCCGGGCCGGGGCGGGGCCCCAGGGGAAGACCGCTTCGAAGGACTCCCGGTCCAGCTCGCCCTGCCCGGGGCCGAGGCTGCGCCGGGCGGCCTCGTGCACCTGCCCGGCGACGCGCGCGGCGAGCCGGCGCACGGCCGTGCCGCGCAGTCCGCTCCCTGCGGCGAGGCGGACCGCGATACGCAGGCACATCAGATCCAGGTGGGCCGCGAACACCTCGTGCCGGTCCAGCGGCCCGGCGGCCAAAACGTCCGGGGCGGCGGCGCGGACCTCGGCCAACAGGCGGATGGTCAGCGGATGCCGGGCGTCACGGTCGCCGAGGACCCCCTCGGGAATCCAGTAGCGGGCCCGAGCGAGACGCGCCTCGTCCGGCGTGAGGTCGGCGAGGTGGAGGTGGGGTGGGGAGGGGGCGGAGGGCGTGGGGATGGAGGAGGTGGTGGCGGAGGCGGAGGGCCCCGCGGAGGCGGAGAGCGCGGCGGGGGCGGGTCCGGCGGAGGACGCGGCCGAGGCCGGGACCGTAGCGGCAGCGGAGCCGGCCAAGGCAGGCCCAGCCGAGGACACGGCCGAAACCGGAACCGCAGCGGCAGCAGAGCCGGCCCAGGCGGAGCCGGCCGAGGTGGGACTGACGGAGGACGTGGCGGAGGCCGGGACCGTTGCGGCAGCGTCGGCCGAAGTGGCTGTGGGAGCGGTGAGGGTGGTGGCGCCTGCGGTGCCCCAAGCCACGCGGATCGGCGCAGGACCAGCGGGAGCGGCCGCAGGAGTCGCGGGAGCGGGCGGGGCAGTCGGGGTCGTGGTGTCCGCCGGAGCGGCCGGAGGCGCGGGTGTCCCAGGCGTCGCGGGCCCCGCCGGGACGACGGCAGCGCCCCCGGCGGGCGGGGTGTGCAGCAGGTCAGGGGGGAACTCCGTGCCCGCGCGCTCCCAGTACTCCTCGCGGCAGGCCACCACCAGCCGTGCCCCCGTCGCGCGCAACCATGCGACCGTCCCCCGGGTCCACTGGGGCAGCCGGCCGGCGAGGACGGGAGGCATCTCCTCGGGGCCGTCGAGGAGGAGCAGGAGCGGGCGGCCGGCCTGTCCCGCGAGGCGGGCCAGGTTTTCGGGGCCGACATCGCCCAGGTCCTCGGGGTGGACGCAGCGATCGGCGGCGACGATCCGGGCGGCTCGCTCCAGGGCGCGGCGGGCCGCGTCGGCCACGGAGTCGTCGGTGTCCTCCAGATCGGCACCGCGCAGCCACAGCGTCGGGGCGGGCCGCTCACCGCGGGCCCGCCGTGCGGCGAGGGCGGCGAGTTCCGTCGTACGGCCGCTGCCCGGGGCGCCGACGAGACCGAGCACGGTCCGGTCGCCGTCCATGAAGGCCGCCAACTCCCGGACGACACCGAGGCGTTCGACTGGTTCCACGGCACCCGCGAGGAAGCCCTGGGGACCGTCCTGGCCGACCGAGGTGACGGTCAGCTGCAGCATGCCGGCCAGGTTCAGGTCGGCGCCGAAGGCGGGCACGGTGGCCGCGTTGCGGGCGAGCAGTTCCGTGAGGGGACCGTCGGCCGGCCGCAGCGGCGCCGCGAAGCCCGTGTCGCGCTGTGCGGAGTGCAGGGCGGTGCCCAGGACGCCGATCACCGCGCCGGTCCTCGTGTCGAGCACCGGTCCCCCGGCCGCCCCGCCGCCCAGCCGCAGCGCGTCCTGGCCGGCGGTGCCGATGGCCAGCTCCAGCGCGTCCCGGAGGAGGTGGAAGCGGTCGTTGGCGGTGTACGTCACCTCGGTGGCGGCCAGCACCCGCGCCTCCCGCCAGCAGCCCGCCGGGAGCCGTACGTACGTTCCGGCGTCGATCCGCTCCCGAACGGTCAGTGGCAACGGCTCCACAGCCAGGCCCTCGGTGCGGATCAGGGCCAGGTCCAGGGTGGGCAGCGGGGTGACGGCGTCCGCGCCGACCAGGCAGATGCGGTCGCCCGCGGCGTGCAGCACGAGGCGGGGCAGGCCGTCGACGGCCTCGTGGCTGGTGAGCAGGGTGCCCTGGTGATCGGCGAGGAAACCGATGCCGCGGGGGCGCCCGGCGAGGTCCCGGATCCGGACGAGAGCGGCATCGGGGTGGGGACCGGGGATGTGGCGGGGAGTGGCGGTGGTGCCGGCTGTGGGAGTGGAGAGACCTGCGGCGCCGCCGATGCTTGCGGCGCCAGTGGTGTAGGTGGTGCGCAGGGGGCTGCCGGTGATGCCGACACTGCCGCCGGAGCCGCCGATGTCAGCAGTGCCGGTGGTGTAGCCGGTGCCGGAGCTCTCACTGGTGCCGGCACTGGTGCCATAGCGGCCGCCGGTGTCCCTGGCGCCCTCGGTGCCGGAAGTACCGGGGTAACCAGCGGTACCCGTGGTGTAGCCGGTCTCCGCTTCCCCCGTACCGTCCGCCGCCGCCCCGCGACCGCTTCCGGTGCGCGGGCCCCGTCCCGCCATGGCCGTACCTCCCCGCCGGTGCCCGCGTGCCCTGTTTCCGACGGTAGGCGCGCGGTGATCGACGGGACAGATCACCTGGCGAACGCGCCCCCTTCCGCTCCCCCGGTTCACTCCGAGCGCCTGCCCGGACGGGTGAATAGGCGGGAGCCGTTGGATAACCCTAGAGGTGGGGGAACCGAGGGGGGACCGTGGAGCGGCGGCAGGGGCGCACCCCGTGGCCGGCCGCCGCTCCACGGGCAACAGCGGTGGCTGGTGTCTCAGCCGAAGACGGCCAGGCTCTTGGCCTTGCCCTTCTGCTGCTCGACGAGCGCGAGGAAACGGTCCTCGGGGCCGAACACGGCGACGGGACCGACGCCCGCGTACTCGTCGGGCATCTCCAGCCGGACGCCGTTCAGCAGCAGCCGGGCACGCCGGGCGTCCACCTGCCAGCGGGGGAACGCGGCCCCGGCGGCCTCCGCGATCGGCATCACGGTCAGCTCCTCCTGGAGCTGGTCGAGCGTCTTCGCCGTATCGATCTTGTACGGCCCGACGCGTGTCCTGCGCAGCGCGGTGAGGTGGCCGCCGACCCCGAGGCCGGCGCCCAGGTCACGGGCGAGGGCACGGATGTAGGTGCCGGAGGAGCAGGTCACGGAGACGACCAGGTCGAGGACCGGGGTGCCGTCCTCGGCGACCGCGTCCCGGACGTCGTACACCGTGAAGGAGGAGACCGTCACCGGCCGGGCGGGGATCTCGAAGTCCTCGCCCTCGCGAGCCCGCTTGTACGACCGTACGCCGTCGATCTTGATGGCGCTGACCTTGGACGGGACCTGCATGATGTCGCCGGTCAGCTTGGCGATGCCGGCGTCGATGCCGTCCCGGGTCACCTTGGACGCGTCGGTGGACGAGGCGATCTCGCCCTCGGCGTCGTCGGTGACGGTGTTCTGGCCCAGGCGGATGGTGCCCAGGTACTCCTTCTCGGTCAGTGCGAGGTGGCCGAGGAGTTTGGTGGCGCGCTCGACGCCGAGGACCAGCACGCCGGTCGCCATCGGGTCGAGGGTGCCGGCGTGGCCGACGCGGCGGGTCCGGGCGATCCCGCGCATCTTGGCGACCACGTCGTGCGAAGTGAAGCCCGACGGCTTGTCGACGATGACGAGGCCGTCGGGCGTGGTGTGCTTCTGGGTCATTCCGCGGCGTCGCCGTCCGTCTCGGCCTCGTCCTCGGCGGGCTTGCGGTACGGGTCGGCGCCGCCCGCGTAGCTGGCGCCCGCGGAGGCCTCGCGGACCTTCTCGTCGGACTGCCGGGCCTTGTCGAGGAGGTCCTCGATGGTCCGGGCGGTGTCCGGCAGGGCGTCCGCGACGAAGGTCAGGGTCGGCGTGAACTTCACGCCCGCCGCGCGGCCGACCTCCGAGCGCAGGACGCCCTTGGCGCTCTCCAGGCCGGCTGCCGCCGCCTTCCGCTCCTCGTCGTCGCCGTAGACCGTGTAGAAGACGGTCGCCTCCCGCAGGTCACCCGTGACCCGGGTGTCCGTGATGGTGACGTGCGAGCCGAGCCGCGGGTCCTTGATCCCGCGCTGCAGCTTCTGGGCCACCACCTCTCGGATGAGGTCCGCCAGCCTTTTCGCCCGCGCGTTGTCGGCCACTGGTCCGTCTCCCGTTCCTTGTTTCTTCTTGCGTTCTGTGGTCAGTCGTCTTCGCCGTGGAAGCGCCGCCGTACGGACAGCAGCTCGATCTCGGGGCGGCCGGCGACCAGCCGTTCGCACCGGTCGAGTACGTCGGTGAGGTGCGCCGCGTCGCCGGAGACCATGGCGAGACCTATGACCGCTCGCCGGTGGAGGTTCATGTGGTCCACCTCGGCCGCGCTCACGGCGTACTTCCGCTGGAGTTCGGCGACGATCGGGCGGACGACGGAGCGCTTCTCCTTCAGCGAGTGGACGTCGCCGAGGAGGAGGTCGAAGGACAGAGTCCCCACGTACATGTTGTGTGCCGGGTTACCCGCCGGTACGGGATCGATGGCCCCAGGTCGGTGTGGCCGGGGACATCAAGAACGGTACCGCGTACCTGCCGGTGACTCGACAGGGTTTCGGTGCCGTGGGCACGCCGCCCGGGGGCTGTGCCCCCGGGAACGGCGCGCTGGCCGACAGGACCGAAGTCCCGCCGGCCAGCACGAACCGTAGGCCGTTACGCCCGCGGCTTCTCCCGCATCTCGTACGTCGCGATGACGTCGTCGACCTTGATGTCGTTGAAGTTTCCGAGGTTGATACCACCCTCGTAGCCTTCGCGGATCTCGGTGACGTCGTCCTTGAAGCGACGCAGACCCTCGATGTTGAGGTTCTCCGCGATGACCTTGCCGTCGCGGACCAGGCGGGCCTTGGTGTTGCGCTTGACCTCGCCCGAGCGGATGAGAACACCGGCGATGTTGCCCAGCTTGGACGACTTGAAGACCTCGCGGATCTCCGCCGTACCGAGCTCGACCTCTTCGTACTCCGGCTTGAGCATGCCCTTGAGGGCCGCCTCGATCTCCTCGATCGCCTGGTAGATGACCGAGTAGTACCGGACGTCCACACCCTCGCGCTCGGCCATCTGCGCCGCGCGGCCGGCCGCACGGACGTTGAAGCCGATCACGATGGCGTCGGAGCCCATCGCCAGGTCGATGTCGGACTCCGTGACCGCACCGACGCCGCGGTGCAGGACGCGGATGTCGACCTCTTCGCCGACGTCCAGCTGGAGCAGGGAGGACTCGAGGGCCTCGACGGAACCAGAAGCGTCACCCTTGATGATCAGGTTCAGCTGCTGGACCTCGCCGGCCTTGAGCACCTTGTCCAGGTCCTCCAGGGACACGCGGCGCGTGCGCTTGGCGAAGGCCGCGTTGCGCTCACGGGCGGCACGCTTCTCGGCGATCTGACGGGCCGTACGGTCCTCGTCGACCACCAGGAAGTTGTCACCCGCACCCGGGACGTTGGTCAGGCCCAGGACCTGGACCGGCGTCGACGGGCCGGCCTCGGCGACGTTGTTGCCGTTGTCGTCGAGCATGGCGCGCACCCGGCCGTAGGCGTCGCCCACGACCATCGTGTCGCCGACCCGCAGCGTGCCTCGCTGGACGAGGACCGTCGCCACGGCACCACGGCCGCGGTCGAGGCGGGACTCGATCGAGATGCCCTGCGCGTCCTGGGCCGGGTTGGCCCGCAGGTCGAGCGAGGCGTCGGCCGTGAGGATCACGGCCTCCAGCAGCGAGTCGATGTGCAGACCCTGCTTGGCGGAGATGTCGACGAACATCGTGTCGCCGCCGTACTCCTCGGCCACCAGGCCGTACTCGGTCAGCTGACCGCGCACCTTGGTCGGGTCGGCGCCCTCGACGTCGATCTTGTTGACCGCGACCACGATCGGCACGTCGGCCGCCTTGGCGTGGTTGAGCGCCTCGACCGTCTGCGGCATGACGCCGTCGTTGGCCGCGACGACCAGGATCGCGATGTCGGTCGACTTCGCACCACGGGCACGCATGGCGGTGAACGCCTCGTGACCCGGGGTGTCGATGAAGGTGATCTTGCGCTCTTCGTCGTTGACCTCGGTCGCGACCTGGTAGGCACCGATGTGCTGGGTGATGCCACCGGCCTCGCCCGCGATGACGTTCGTCTTGCGGATGGCGTCGAGCAGTCGGGTCTTACCGTGGTCGACGTGACCCATGACGGTGACGACCGGCGGACGGACCACCAGGTCCTCCTCGTCGCCCTCGTCCTCGCCGAACTCGATGTCGAAGGACTCGAGCAGCTCGCGGTCCTCCTCCTCCGGGCTGACGATCTGAACCGTGTAGTTCATCTCGTCGGCGAGGAGCTGCAGCGTCTCGTCGGAGACGGACTGCGTGGCGGTGACCATCTCGCCGAGGTTCATCATGACCGCGACGAGCGACGCCGGGTTGGCGTTGATCTTCTCCGCGAAGTCGGTGAGCGACGCGCCGCGGGAGAGACGGATGGTCTCGCCGTTGCCGCGCGGCAGCATCACGCCGCCGACGCTCGGGGCCTGCATGGCCTCGTACTCCTGGCGCCTCTGCCGCTTCGACTTGCGGCCACGACGCGCGGGACCGCCGGGACGGCCGAAGGCGCCCTGCGTGCCACCGCGGCCACCGGGACCACCGGGACGGCCACCGAAGCCGGGACGGCCACCGCCGCCACCGCCGGGACCACCCGGACGGCCGGCGAAGCCACCGCCGCCACCGCCACCGGGACCGGCCGGACGACCGGCGAAGCCGCCACCGCCGCCACCGGGACGGGCGAAGCCGCCGCCACCCGGGCGACCGCCGCCGCCACCGGGACGACCGCCGCCACCGGGACCGCGGCCGCCGGGGCCACCGCCGCCGGGACGCGGGCCGGCAGCGGGACGCTGCGGCATCATGCCGGGGTTCGGACGCGGACCGGCCGGGCCGGGACGCGGACCGCCCTGCGGCCGGGGCATACCGGCCGGCGACGGCCGCCCGGAGGCACCGCCGTGGCCGCCCGGAGCCTGCGGACGCGGACCGCCGCCCTGCTGGCCGGGAGCCTGCGGACGGGGACCGGCGCCGGGGCCGCCGGGACGCGGGCCGCCCTGCGGGCGCGGGGCCTGCGGACGGGCCATGCCGGTGGAGCCACCGGAGGTGAAGGGGTTGTTGCCCGGACGCGGACCGGCCGGACGGGCACCCTGACGCGGGGCCTGGCCACCGGGACGCGGAGCACCCTGGCCCGGACGGGCCTGGCCCTGACCGGGAGCCGGACGGCCACCGGGCTTCGGGGCACCCGGACGGGCACCGGGACGCGGACCCTGCGCGGCCGGGGCCTGCGGGGTCTGGGCGGCCGGAGCGGCCGGCGGAGCGGTGAACTCCGGGGCGGCCGGAGCCGGACGCGGCGCGGGCTTCGGACCCGGAACCGGACGCGGACCGGGGGCCGGCGCGGGCGCCGAGGGGGCCGACGGGGCAGCGGGCTGCTGGGCAGCCGGCGCCGTCGTGGGCTTGGGCGCTGCCGGCTTCGGGGCAGCGGGACGGGCCGCCTGCGCCGGAGAGGGCGCGGCGGGCCTGGGGGCGGCCTTGCGCGGGGCGGGCTTGCCGGCGGACTTGCCGTTGCCACCGCCCTGGAAGGCGTCTGTCAGCTTGCGTACAACGGGCGCTTCGATGGTCGAAGACGCCGAACGGACGAATTCACCGAGTTCCTGGAGCTTGGCCATGACGACCTTGCTCTCAACTCCGAACTCCTTGGCGAGTTCGTATACCCGGACCTTAGCCACTTCGCTCCTTTTAGGTCCGGGTGCGTCCGGACCGTCGCTACTTCATGGGCGTACTCATCGCGTGCTCATCGAGTGCTCATCGCAATCTCGACCTACTTCCAACTCGCGGGGTACCTGGGCCGCACGGGGTTCCGTACGGCACGTCTTACGGTGTTGCCTGCTCGGCAACTGTTGTCTGCTCGACGTATCGGCGCAACGCCTTTGTGTCGAGCGGCCCCGGGGCGCGCAGCGCCCGCGGGAACGCCCGTCGGCGTACCGCCTGGTCGAGACAGACCAGGGCGGGGTGCACATAGGCACCCCGGCCGGGCAGCGTACCGCGAGGATCGGGGGCGCATGCGTCCTCGATCCTCACGATCCGCAGGAGATCGTTCTTGGCCGCACGCTCCCGGCACCCCACACAGGTGCGCTCAGGGCATGCTCCGGCGTGCGTCCGGCCAGACACGGTTAAGTCTACCTCCCCGTAGCGACCTCACCCCTTCGGGGGAAAGATCGAACGGCTGTTGTCGTAAACCAAGCCACCTGCGGCTTGGATCTATTCCCTGCGGGCCGGGCGGCCGGCCGCCTATTCGGCCGGCTGCTCGGTGTCCGGACGGATGTCGATCCGCCAGCCGGTGAGCCGGGCGGCGAGGCGGGCGTTCTGCCCCTCCTTGCCGATCGCCAGCGACAGCTGGTAGTCCGGCACGGTCACCCGGGCGGAGCGGGTGGCCATGTCGACGACCTCCACCTTGCTCACCCGAGCGGGTGACAGGGCGTTCGCCACCATCTCGGCCGGGTCGTCCGACCAGTCGACGATGTCGATCTTCTCGCCGTTCAGCTCGCCCATCACGTTGCGCACCCGGCCGCCCATGGGACCGATGCAGGCACCCTTGGCGTTCAGGCCCGAACGGGTGGACCGTACTGCGATCTTGGTGCGGTGACCCGCCTCACGGGCGATCGCGGCGATCTCCACCGAGCCGTCGGCGATCTCCGGCACCTCCAGGGCGAAGAGCTTCTTCACCAGGTTGGGGTGCGTACGCGAGAGGGTGACCGACGGTCCGCGGACGCCCTTGGCGACCCGGACGACGTACGACCGCAGGCGCATGCCGTGCGGGTAGGTCTCGCCGGGGACCTGCTCCTGCACCGGCAGGATGGCCTCCAGCTTGCCGATGTCGACCAGGACGTTCTTCGGGTCGCGGCCCTGCTGGACCACGCCGGTGACGATGTCGCCCTCGCGCCCGGCGTACTCGCCGAGCGTCGCGTCGTCCTCGGCGTCGCGCAGCCGCTGCAGGATCACCTGCTTGGCGGTGGTGGCGGCGATACGGCCGAATCCGGTGGGGGTGTCGTCGAACTCGCGGGGCTCCTGGCCCTCCTCGAGGTCCTCCGGGTCCTCCTTCGCCCACACGGTCACATGCCCGGTCTCCCGGTTGAGCTCCACGCGCGCGTGTCGGCGGCTTCCCTCGGTGCGGTGGTAGGCGATGAGGAGGGCCGACTCGATCGCCTCGACCAGCAGGTCGAAGGAGATCTCCTTCTCCCGAACCAAGCCCCGCAGGGCACTCATGTCGATGTCCACGGCTACGCCTCCTCCTCTTCCTTCATGTCCTTCTTGACCTTGTCGTCCTTGCGGTTGAACTCGACCTGCACGCGCGCCCGGTCGATCTCCGGGAAGGCGAGTCTGCGGGTGGTGGGCTTGCGGCCCTTGACCCCGGGCACCTCGACGTCCAGACCGTCCTCGTCGACCTTCAGGATCCTGGCGAGCAGGTCACCGCCCTCGGTCAGCTGGAACTTCACGAGCCGGTCGGTGGCGCGCACGAAGTGCCGGTGCTCGGTGAGGAGGCGCTCCGCGCCGGGGGTTCCGACCTCCAGGTCGTACGCGGCGTCACCCATCGCGTTGGTCTCGTCGAGCTTCGCCGAGAGCGCACGGCTCACATCGGCGATGGCGTCCAGATCCGCTCCGGTGTCGGAGTCGACGACCACGCGCAGCACCCGCTTGCGTCCGACGGAGTCCACGGCGATCTCTTCGAGATCCAGCCCCTGGGACCTGACGAGCGGTTCCAGCAGCTCTCGCAGCCTCTCGCTCTGGGTGGTGCTCATCCGGGTGACTCCTCGGCCGCGTGTGCTGTTGTGGGATGGGTCGCGTGTCTGGTCAAAGGGTATCCGGTCGCGGGGGGTGTTGCTGTCCCCTCCGGGGGTGGGGCGGGGCGCCCTCGGGCTCGGGGGCGGGTCCGCTGAGCCGGTGACTTGAAGCGGGGGAAGGCGCGGGTACCGTGATCACGGCGGGCTGCCCTCCCGCCCGTGTGTTCGTACGAGCCCCCGAGGACGTCAGCCGTGCCGTACCCCCCTCCCTCGCGCACCCCGTGGGGGCCGCGCAGAAGATCCCTGCTCGCCTCGGCCGCCGGCGCCGCGCTCGTGACGAGCTGCTCGGCCGGTGCGGACTCCGGCGGCAGCGGCGCCTCGGCGACGGCCCGGGCACGCGCGCGTGCGGCACGGGACAGCCAGGGGCTGCTGGAGCGCTACGACGCCGTCCTCGCCGCGCATCCCGCACTCGTCGGCCGGCTGCGCCCCCTGCGCGCCCAGGTCGCGGCCCACGCCACGGCCTTCACGGACGGTGCACGGCCCACCACGGCCGCACCGTCCGCCTCCCCCGCCCTCGTTCCGGCCGCAGAGAGGGACGCGCTGGCCCAACTGGCCGCCGCCGAGCGCACGCTCGCCGACCAGCGCGCGAAAGCCCTCCTGGACGTCCCGGGCGAGCTGGCGCGGCTGCTGGCGTCGGTGGCGGCGGCGGGCGCCACGCACGCGTACCTGCTGACGGAGGCGGCGAAGTGAGCGGCAAGGCGAAGGACGGGGAGACGGCGGCCGAGCTGACCGCGCTGCAGGCGGCGCTGGCGGCGGAGCACGCGGCGGTGTACGGGTACGGCGTCGTCGGCGGCCGGATCGGCACGGCGCGCCGCTCCGAGGCGCGGGCGGCGTACGACGCCCACCGGGCGCGCCGGGACGCGCTGACCCGCGACATCGAGGACCTGGGCGGCCGGCCGGCCGCCGCGAACGCGGCGTACGCGCTGCCGTTCCCGGTGCCGGACCCGTCGGCGGCCGTACGGCTCGCCGCCCGGCTGGAGGAGCGGGTGGCCGGTGTGTACGCGGACCTGGTGCGGGTGGCGACGGGCACCCGGCGCGGTGCGGCCGCCGCGGCGCTGCGGGAGGCCGCGGTGCGCGCGGTGCGCTGGAGCGGGGAGAGCGTAGCCTTCCCTGGGCTCGCCGAGCGGGCCGGCGAGGGGACGGGCGCGGCCGGCGCGACCCCGTCGGTCTCCGCCCCGGTGTCACCGTCACGGTGACCTGGTGAGACGCCCGTACGACAGGACCCGGACCGGAAAGGAACGACTCGCGCATGGCTTTCGAACCGCCGCCGCGCCTGGTACGGGCGCTCGGTGAGACGGCACCGGACGGGGACGCCTGGCTGGCGGAGCTGCCCGTGATCGCCGAACGGGCCGTCGCCGGGCGGGAGTTGACCGTGGAGCGGGTCCAGGTGCCGGGCGGGCGCAGCAGCCTGGTGGTGCTGGTACGGCGGGCGGACGGCACCCCGGCTGTGCTGAAGCTGGCGCCGCCGAGGGCCCGCCCGGAGAGCGAGCGGGCGGCGCTGGCGCACTGGGGCGGACTGGGCGCCGTACAGCTGCTGGAAGCCGGTGCGCAGGACGGCGTGCTGCTGCTGGAGCGCCTTCACCCGGAGGTGTCGGTCCGCTCGCTGCCGGAGGCGAAGGCGCTGCTGGAGGCGGCGGGGACGCTGCGGCGGCTGTGGGTGGAGCCGCCGGCCGGCCATGTCTTCGAGACCGTCGCCGAACGCACCGGGCGGCAGGCGACGGCGATGCGGGCGGGCGCGGAGGCCGGTCCCGAGGTGGCGCCGCTGGTCGACGCGGCGCTCGCGGCCCGCGAGGAACTGCTGGCCGCGCCGCCCGAGCGGCTGCTGCTGCACGGCACGTTCCGGCAGAGCAAGGTGCTCGCCGGGGAGCGGATGCCGTGGCTCGCGGTGGGTCCCGATCCGGTGGTCGGCGAGAGCGCCTTCGATCTGGCGCGGCTGGTGCGGGACCGCGTGGAGGACCTGATCGCCACCCCGTCCGGCCCGTCCGTGACCCGGCGCCGCATCAAGCGGCTCGCGGAGTCGCTGGAGGTGGACCAGGAGCGGTTGCGGGGGTGGACGCTGTTCCGCGCGGTGGAGTCGGGGGTGCGGGCGCTCAGGGTGGGGCGGCCGAAGGACGGGGAGTTGTTGCTGGAGTTCGCCGGGTGGCTCTAGGTGTATTGACCCGCAGGGTCGGGCCCTTGAGACGGCCGGAGCCCCCTGAGCCGTTCGTACGTCCCAGGGGGCTTCTTCGCGGGTTTCCGGAGTCTTGGTTTCCGGAGTCTTGGTTTCCGGAGTCTTTCGTCAGGCCGTCAGGCGGGCGATCGCGTCCTCGACGGACAGTTCCTCTCGCTCGCCGGTCCTGCGGTCCTTCAGCTCCAGGACGCCCTCGCCGGAGCGGCGGCCGGCGACCAGGATCTGGGGCACGCCGATCAGTTCGGCGTCGGTGAACTTCACGCCCGGGGAGACGCCGGCCCGGTCGTCGACCAGGACGCGGACGCCCGCGGTGGCCAGCTTCTCGGCGACGTCGAGGGCCAGCTCGGTCTGCAGGGCCTTGCCGGCGGCGACCACGTGCACGTCGGCCGGGGCGACCTCCTTGGGCCACACCAGGCCCTTGTCGTCGGCGCTCTGCTCGGCGATGGCCGCGACCGCGCGGGAGACGCCGATGCCGTAGGAGCCCATGGTGACGCGGACCGGCTTGCCGTTCTGGCCGAGGACGTCCAGCTTGAGGGCGTCGGTGTACTTGCGGCCCAGCTGGAAGATGTGGCCGATCTCGATGGCGCGGTCCAGCTTGAGGCCGGTGCCGCACTTCGGGCAGGGGTCGCCCTCCTGCACCACGACGACGTCGACGTACTCGCCGACCTCGAAGTCACGGCCGGCGACGACGTTCTTCGCGTGGGTGTGCTCCTTGTTGGCGCCGGTGATCCAGGCGGTGCCGGGGGCCACGCGCGGGTCGGCGATGTACGTGACCTTCTCGCCGAGTCCCTGCGGGCCGACGTAGCCGCGGACCAGGTCGGGGCGGCCGGCGAAGTCCGCCTCGGTGACCATCTCCACGACCGCCGGGGCGAAGTGCGCCTCGACCTTGTCCAGGTCCACCTCGCGGTCGCCGGGCACGCCCACGGCGACGATCTCGCCGTCCACCTTGACCAGCAGGTTCTTCAGCGTGGCGGAGGCCGGGACACCGAGCGAGGCGGCCAGGGTCTCGATGGTCGGGGTGTCGGGGGTCGGGATCTCCTCGAGCGCGGGGACGGCCGAGCCGTCGACCGGCTGCAGCGCATAGGTGATCGCCTCGGTGTTGGCGGCGAAGTCGCAGTTCGGGCAGTCGGCGAAGGTGTCCTCGCCGGCCTCGGCCGGGGCCAGGAACTCCTCCGACTTCGAGCCGCCCATGGCGCCGGCGGTGGCCGCGCAGATGCGGTAGTCGAGGCCGAGGCGCTCGAAGATGCGCCGGTAGGCCTCGCGGTGCAGGGCGTAGGACTGCGCGAGGCCCTCGTCCTCGGTGTCGAAGGAGTACGAGTCCTTCATCAGGAACTCGCGGCCGCGCAGGATGCCGGCGCGGGGGCGGGCCTCGTCACGGAACTTGGTCTGGATCTGGTAGAGGATCACCGGCAGGTCCTTGTAGGACGTGCACTGGTCCTTGACCAGGAGGGTGAAGATCTCCTCGTGGGTGGGGCCGAGGAGGTAGTCGCCGCCCCTGCGGTCCTTCAGGCGGAACAGCTCCTGGCCGTACTCGTCCCACCGGCCGGTGGCCTCGTAGGGCTCGCGGGGCAGCAGGGCGGGGAGGGTGACCTCCTGCGCGCCGATGGCGTCCATCTCCTCGCGGACGATCCGCTCGACGTTGGAGAGGACCTTCCTGCCGAGGGGCAGCCAGCTCCAGATGCCGGCGGCGGTGCGGCGGACGTAGCCGGCGCGGACGAGGAGCTTGTGGCTGAGGACCTCGGCGTCGGCCGGGTCGTCGCGCAGGGTCTTCGCCATCAACTGGGACATGCGCTGGACCGGTGCGTTGGCCATGGTTCTCGTACTCCTGCCGGGTAAGGGTGATGGCAAGGAGGTTAGCCGGGCCGCCTGTGCGGGCGGAAATCGGTTATCGCCTGCGCAGCGGCAGCGGGGCCCCCATGACCACGTACGGCCGTGGCGCGCTCGGGAAGTGGACCTGCCGGGCGAGGTCGACGTAGCCGAGGGAGTAGTAGAGGCCGCGGGCCGGGCTGTCGGTGTCGATGGCGGAGAGGATCGAGCGGGGCTCGGTGGCGCTGTCGGTGATCGTGGTGATGAGCCGTCGGCCGATGCCCCGGTTCTGGTGGTCGGGGTGGACGTGCAGCTCCGTGATCACGAAGGAGTCGTCCAGCCAGAAGTCGTTGCCGCCCGCCCGGAGGTAGGGCTCCACGACCGTGGACCACCAGTGGGTGCGGGAGTTCGGCATGCCGTACACGAACCCCACGAGGTGACCGCCCGCTGTGGCCCCGAGGGCCCGCGCGCCCTGGTACTGCATGTGGCGCTGGACGATCTGACGGCGTACGGCGACTTCGTCGGGGCCGAGGCCGAAGGCGACAGCCTGGACGGCAAGGGCCTCGTCGACGTGGGCTGCGAGGTCCAGGGGGCCGATCACGAGGTCCATGCGGGGAGCGTACAGGGGGGTGCAGGGCTTCAGAACAGCACACTCATGAAGGCGCCCACCTCTTGGAAGCCCACTCTGAGGTACGCCCGTCGCGCCGCCGTGTTGAAGTCGTTCACGTAGAGGCTGACGACCGGGGCCACGTCGGCGAGCGCGTACCGCAGGACGGCCGCCATGCCGGGGGCGGCGAGCCCCCTCCCCCGGTACTCGGGGGCCACCCACACACCCTGGATCTGGCAGGCCTGGCTGGTCGCCGCGCCGATCTCCGCCTTGAAGACGACCTTGCCGTGCTCGTCGAGGCGGGCGAAGGAGCGGCCGGCGCCGACGAGCTCGGCGACGCGCGCCTGGTAGAGCAGACCGCCGTCGCCGGACATCGGCGATACGCCCACCTCCTCGGTGAACATCGCCACGCAGGCCGGCATGATCGTCTCCATCTCGTCCTTGCGGACGCGCCGGACGTACGGGTCCGGGGCGATGTCGGCGGGCATGCGGTCGGTGACCATCAGCGGCTGGTGGCCGCGGACCTCGCGGGCGGGGCCCCAGTGGGGCTCCAGCAGGCGCCACAGCGCGGCGGTGGGTTCGGCGGGGCCGACGATGGAGGAGCAGCGGCGGCCGGCCCTCCTCGCCCGGTCCGCGAAGGCGCGGACGGCGCGGGGGGTGGCGCAGACCGGAACCAGGTTGGCTCCCGCGTAGCACAGGGAGGTCAGCATGCCGTCCTCGTACCAGCCCCACATCTCGCCGCCCAGACGCCACGGGTCGAGCCCGGCGACCTGGACCCGGGCAGCCACGAAGGCGTTCGCCACCGGCTCGCGACCGAGGATGGCGAGCGCGGCGTCGAGGTCGCTCGGTTCGAGCACCCGGGAGGTGGTCTGGGTCAACACGTACGGGGCCTCATCCTGGGGTTCTGCTGGTCCCGGCACTGTACCCCGAGGGATTGTGGAGCGCTCCGTGGCGGAGAACCCGCTTCGACGAGGGAGCGACGGGGAAGGGCGGCCCTGGGGGCGCGGCAAGGATGGCGTGGAGCTCGGCCTCCAGGGCCGAAGCCGTGCCGGCGGCGACACGGCTGTTGCGGGTTGTCGGATCGGTGCCGTCACTCCGGTGCGGGTAGTAGCGGTTCAGGATTGCGTATGACGGAGGAACGCCTGCCAGACGGCGGGGGGCAGCGTGAGGGTGGGGGCGGTGGTGGGGTTCTGCTTGGAGTCCCGTACGTGGATGGTGGTGGGGCTGGTGGCGACCTCTACGCATTCGCCGCCCTCGCCGTCGCTGTAGCTGCTCTTGAACCACACCAACCTGGTCGGCTCTTCGACGTTCATGTCTCTCCCAGCAACTTCTCTACGAGGGCCAGTGATTCGCGCGGGGACAGGGCCTGGGCCCGTAGGAGACCGTACCGCTCCTCCAGTTCCCTGACCGTCGAGCGATCGATGAAGAGGCGACTGCTCTTGTACGCCTCCACGTACGCGATCCTGCGCCCATTCGTCGTCTCGATCAAGGTGAATCGTCCAGAGAGGGCCGCATGCTCCTCGCAGCCGTCCGGCATTACCTGGATCTCCACGTTGGACCGCTGACCGATGCGCAGGATCTGCTCCAACTGCCCTCGCACAGCCTCCCGTCCGCCCAGGCCTTTCCGCAGAACCGCCTCCTCCATCACGAAGCTGATGGTGGGCATCGGTCTCCGCTCGAAGATCTCCTGACGGGCCAGCCTGGCCGCCACGCGCTGCTCGATCGTCACCTCGTCCAGTGGGGGTCGCCGAACGGTGAAGACCGCCCGCGCGTAGTCCTCCGTCTGAAGCAGACCGGGCACGGTCTGAACGGCGAAGAAGTGCAACGCGACAGCCTTCTTCTCCAGCGCCGCCGCATCCTGGAAGAACGCCGGGTACTGCGCCCTCTCCATCTCCTCGATGAAATCAACCAGCACCCCACGCGCGTTCAGCACCTCGTCGGCCCGCATGATGAACCGCGCCGGGGGAATCCGCCTTCCCTGCTCGAACGACGCGATGGTCGACGCCGAGTACCCGGTACGGGAACCGAGTTCGGCGCGTTCCACACCCGCCTGGGTCCGCAGCCGCTTCAACAGCCGCCCGAAGATGAGCGGGACGGCCGAATCCGGCCCGGACTCGCCCTCAGGCTCCGCTGCTTCAGGTTCTTCTCGTACGTCCTCGCTCACGCAAACCCCCAATGCCCTCGCGCCACCGCCGGTCACGGCGCGCCCGCGTACCGCCGCACCTCGCGCGCGTACAACGCGTGTTGGTCAAGGTGCGGCCGCTGGTCAACGTTACTGAGCGTGCGGAAGCGTAAGCGGCATGAAGTCAGGAATCTCCACCCACGAGTTCGCGATGCGCTTCACCTCCACCCCGCGCGGCGCACGGCTGGCCCGGCGGCTCGTCTCGCACCGGCTGGACGAGTGGGGGCACCCCTACGACGGCCCCGTCAATGAGGCGGTCACGCTCATCGCCGCCGAGCTCGTCGCGAACGCGGTCCGGCACGGGCACGTACCCGGGCGGGACTTCCTCGTCCAGCTGGCCGAGTCGGCCGGCGCCCTGCGCCTGGAGGTCTGCGACACCGGTACCGAGCGGCTGCCCGAGGTGCGGGTTCCGTGTGACGAGTCCGGGCGTGGACTGCTGCTGGTGGACGCTCTTGCCGACAAGTGGGGCGTCACACCGCGCGAGCCCGGCACATCCGTCTGGGCGGAGGTACACGTGAGTCCCGCCACCGAGCGGTGACGGGACTCACGGCAAGTCGAAGGGGTCAGCCGGCCACGGACACCGACGGCTCGCCCGACTCCACGCCCTCGTCCTGCATCTTCTCGGCCAGCTTCATGGCCTCCTCGATCAGGGTCTCCACGATCTTGGACTCGGGGACGGTCTTGATGACCTCGCCCTTGACGAAGATCTGGCCCTTGCCGTTGCCGGAGGCGACACCGAGGTCGGCCTCGCGGGCCTCGCCGGGGCCGTTCACGACGCAGCCCATGACGGCGACGCGGAGCGGGACCTCCATGCCGGTGAGGCCCGCCGTGACCTCTTCGGCCAGCTTGTAGACGTCCACCTGGGCGCGGCCGCAGGACGGGCAGGAGACGATCTCCAGGCCGCGCTGGCGCAGGCCGAGCGACTGGAGGATCTGGAGGCCGACCTTGACCTCCTCGACGGGGGGCGCGGACAGGGACACGCGGATCGTGTCGCCGACGCCCTGGGACAGGAGCGCGCCGAAGGCGACCGCCGACTTGATCGTGCCCTGGAAGGCCGG
>NZ_JBVJVZ010000023.1:0-64024 GCF_055603245.1 Streptomyces sp. NPDC037290
GTTACATTCCGAACCCGGAAGCTAAGCCTCACAGCGCCGATGGTACTGCAGGGGGGACCCTGTGGGAGAGTAGGACACCGCCGAACAATCTTTGAGAAAGGCCCACGCCGGATGGCGTGGGCCTTTCTGCGTTTAAGCTCGACCGTATGCGCTATGACCTGGTCATCTTCGACAATGACGGGGTACTCGTCGACAGCGAGCCCATCTCCAACCGGCTACTGGCCGCCCAGCTGACCGAGTTGGGGCACCCGACCTCGTACGAGGAGTCCATCCGGGACTACATGGGGTCGGCGATGCACCGGATCCATGACCTGGTGCTGGAGCGGACCGGGGAGCGACTGCCGGACGACTTCGACGACGTCTTCCATGCGCGGGTCTTCGCGGCGTTCGAGCGGGAGTTGCAGCCCGTGGCCGGCGTGGGCGGCGTACTGGAGAAGCTGGCCGCGGACGGAGTGCCGTACTGCGTGGCCTCCTCCGGGAGTCATGCGCGGATCCGGGTCGGGCACCGGACGACCGGACTCGACCAGTGGTTCACCCAGGAGCGGATCTTCAGCTCCGAGGACGTGGGGCGGGGGAAGCCGGCGCCCGATCTCTTCCTGTACGCCGCAGAGCGGATGGGGACGCCGCCGGAGCGTTGCCTGGTCGTGGAGGACTCTCCGCTCGGCGTGCAGGCGGCCGTGGCGGCACAGATGGCCGTCTACGGGTTCACGGCGATGACGCCGGCGGCGAAGCTGACGGGAGCGGACCACCTGTTCTCCACCATGGGGGAGTTGGCTGACCTGCTGGTATGACCGGCGCCATCGGCGTGGGCCTGACAATTGTCATGCGGACCTCCGGACGATCGTTTCTACAGGCGGACCCCCTGCGGGGGCGAAGCTGAGGGCATGACGAAGAACACGGGGGCCCAGGGCCGGACCGAGCAGCAGAAGCAGAACCCGAGCGTGCTGGACAACTTCAAGCCGCTGATCCTGGACGTGGCGGTGCCGCTCGGCTCGTACTACCTGTTCAAGGACGCCCTCGGGATGAGCACCTTCGCCGCGCTCGCCTGGAGCAGTGTGGTGCCGGCGGTGCGGACCGTGTGGGCCCTGGTGAGGGAGCGCAGGGCGAACGGACTCGCCGGGCTGATCCTGGCCGTCAACCTCGTTTCGCTGCTGTTGACCTTCGTCTCCGGTGACCCGCGGCTGATGCTCGCCAAGGACGGCGTGGTCAGCAGCACCGTCGGTTTCGGGATCCTGCTCTCCGTGCGCATGGGCAAGCCGATGATGACCGCGGGCCTGAAGCCCTTCCTGGTGAAGGCCGACGCGGCCAAGGAGGCCGCCTGGACGCGCCTGACGTCCGGAGCGGCGGCACGGTCCGCGGAGTTCCTGCGCAAGGAGCGGGCCTACTCCGTCGTCTGGGGCCTGGCGCTGCTCACCGAGTGCGTCGCGCGGGTCGTGGGCGCCTACACCGTCCCCGTGGACACCATGGTCTGGCTCGGCACGGTCTTCTTGGTCGGCGCGATCGGGATCGGCATGCTCGTCGGCGGTGGACTGGCCATCGAGCCGATGGAGAAGATGCTCAAGGCCGAGACCGAGTCCGGAGCCGGGGTCGGGGAGGCCGGGGCCCCCGCGCCCGTCGCCGCCTGACCCACGCGATCCGCCAGGTAAAGCTGAAGGAAATTCATCTTTGGCCGGATCTACCCACAGGTAGCCCGGGGCCCTACGCTCGCCGCCATGACTGATGTGCTGCGGCGCGGTAGGGCCTCGCTGGCGTTCGCCTTCTTCGCCCAGGGCGCGACCTTCGCGCTGCTGGTGACGCGCATCCCGGCCATCCAGGACCGGTACGGCGTCTCCGACGCGCTGCTGCCCGTCTTCCTGGCCGCCGTGCCGATCCTCGCCGGTGTGGGCAGCGTGACCACCGAGCAGCTGGTGAAGCGGATACGGCCCAGCCGGCTGCTGCGCTGGTCCCAGCCGATGGTGCTGCTGGCGCTGCTCGGCGCCGGGGCGGGCGGGCGGATCGCGGAACTGGCGGTGGCGCTGGGCGGGTTCGGGCTGGCCGTGGGGGCGCTGGACGCCTCCATGAACATGCTCGGGGTGAGCCTGCAGCGGTCGTACGGGCGCAGCATCATGCTCAGCTTCCACGCCGCGTACAGCCTGGGCGGGATCCTCGGTGCCTCGCTGGCGTGGGTCGGGGCGCACTGGCATCTCGCGCTGTGGGTGTCGTACCTGCCGGTGGTGGCCGTGCTGCTGCCGGCGACGCTTCTGGGGAGCCGGTGGTACGTGGACGGGGACGCCGCGCCCCTCGACGCGCAGGGCACCCGGGGTGGGGGTGTCGTCTTCAAGCTGCTGCTGCCGCTGTGCCTGGTGATGACCTTCGCCTACATCGGGGACTCGACCGTCTCCAACTGGAGTGCGAAGTACCTGAAGGACGTGCTGGGCAGTTCGGAGCAGCTGGCGACCGTGCCGTACAACGTGTACATGGTGACCACGCTGGCGGGGCGGGCCCTGGGGGACTTCGGCGTGCGGCGGTTCGGGGCCGTGGCGGTCGTACGGCTCGGGACGCTGGTGGCGGCGGGCGGGTTCGCGGTGGTGGCCTCGGCGCCGGGAGCGTGGGTCGGGATGCTCGGGTTCACGCTGCTGGGGCTCGGGTTGTGTGTGCTGGTGCCGCAGACGTTCGCGGCGGCGGGCAGGCTGTTCCCGGGGGCTTCGGATGCGGCGGTGGCGCGGCTGAACATCTTCAATTACGTCGGCTTTCTGGTCGGTTCGCCGTTGGTCGGGGCCCTGGGCGATGCGTGGAGCTATCGCGGGGCGATGCTTGTGCCAATGGTGTTGGTGCTGGTGACGTTGGTGTACGCCAGGTCGTTCGCCGCTCAACCGGACCGATACGGTGGCGGGCATGAGCGGCCGCGCACAGCTGATGTGGGACGAGGCAGTAACGGGCTATGACTTCGGCCGGGACCATCCGATGGATCCGGTCCGGCTGGCACTGACCCGGAAACTGGTGGGTGCCTTCGGGCTCGACCGGGAGATGGAGGTCGTCGCGGCCAAGCCGGCCGGCGAGTCGACGCTGCGGCTGGTCCATCGGGAGGACTACATCGACGCCGTGAAGGCCGCGTCGGCCGATCCGGCGGCGGCGGACGTCTCGTACGGGCTCGGGACCCTCGATGATCCGGCGTTCGCGGGGATGCACGAGGTGTCCGCCCTGATCGCCGGGCAGTCGGTGGGGGCGGCCGAGGCGGTGTGGCGGGGGGACGCCGATCACGCGGTGAACTTCGCGGGCGGGCTGCACCACGCGATGCCCGGGGCCGCGTCGGGATTCTGTGTGTACAACGACGCCTCGCTGGCCGTCGCCCGGTTGCTGGAGCTGGGCGCCGAGCGGGTCGCCTACGTGGACGTCGACGTGCACCACGGGGACGGGGTGCAGGCGGCGTTCTGGGAGGACCCGCGGGTTCTGACGATCTCGCTGCACGAGCATCCCCGTACGTTGTTCCCCCAGACCGGGTGGCCGGAGGAGACCGGGGCCGGGGCGGGGGAGGGGGCCGCGGTGAACGTGGCGCTGCCGGCGGGGACGGGGGACGCGGGGTGGCTGCGGGCGTTTCACGCGGTGGTGCCGGAGCTGCTCGCGGAGTTCCGGCCGCAGGTGCTCGTGTCGCAGCATGGGGCCGACACGCACTTCGAGGATCCGCTGGCGCATCTCGCGGTGTCGCTGGACGCGCAGCGGGCCGTGCAGGTGGCGTGCCATGAGCTGGCGCACGAGTACGCCGGGGGGAAGTGGGTGGCTCTGGGGGGCGGCGGGTACGCCGTGGTGGACGTCGTGCCGCGGTCGTGGACGCATCTGGTGGGGATCGCGGCGGGGCGGCCGGTGGCGCCGGAGGCGATGATCCCGGAGGCGTGGCGGCAGGAGGTGTTCGCCAGGACCCGGCAGTTGGGGCCTCAGCGGATGACTGACGGGCGGTGGCCGGTGAGTTGGGCGTCCTGGGAGGCCGGTTACGACCCGGCGGATCGGCTGGACCAGGCGGTACTGGCCACTCGTCGGTCGGTGTTCCCGCTGCGCGGCCTGCTGCCCTGAGCCGCGGGGGGTCGGTTAGGCCAACCGTGCGGTATTCCTCCGTTCCCGTCCCGGTCCCGCCGTCCATGCGCCACCATCGCATCCGTGGTGACCGGCGGAGCTCTGCGTGCGCACCTGCTGGCTGTTGGGCTTGCCGGGGAGGTCGGGACCTCCCGGGAGGACAGTCTGCGGAGTTATCGGCTGTTCGCTGCCCGGGATCCGCGCGTGCTGATCGGGATCGATCCCGAAGGGGCCTGGGGGCAGCGGGATTTACTGGCGCTCATGGCGGAGAAGTGCGGGGTTTCGGCCGATCCTCGGCACACTTCGGGCCCGGATGTGATCGATCCTGAGCGGACGCTGGCCGCGCTGGACGCCTTCGCCGGTCGGATCCGCGCCGCCGCGAGCCGCGGTGCGCCCGTGCTGTTCGGGACCGGGCACCCGCAGCGGCTGCTCGGGTTCTACGCCGGCTTGGCGGACGCGCTCTCGGCGGCGGGGTGTGACGTGCTCACCCCTGCGCAGGGTCGCTCTGTCGACATATTGACCCGGTTCGGTCTACGTACGTGTGCGGTCGACTACGCACGAGGAGTCGGGTTGGTGCGGGAAACCGGCGGCGGGCGCCCCGGTTGTGAGCCGGGCGTGCACTGCCATTCGCCGCTGCCGGTTCGGGTGGTCCTGGAGGCCGCGGCGGCGGGCGGAGGTCCGTTGCCCGAGTTGGTCGTCGGGGACCACGGGTGGGTCTGCGGTGCAGGTCAGCTGGGGTTCGAGGCGATCGGGCTGGCCGACACGGACGATCCGGCGCTGTTCGTGGGGGAGGCGGAGGGGCGCGTGTCCGTCGTCGTTCCGGTTGATGACGCCGTGCCGTCTGATCACTACCGGCCGCTCACCCGCTACGTACTCAAACGAGCGTGTCTGTCACAGTAGGCCTGCGATGGGTGCACCTCTTCCCCACTTGCATCACCCGCCCCTACATTGGGGAGTGAGCACGCAACGACGAAGAGTCACCGGAAGGGGAAGCCGGTGGCCGTCGAGTGCGGAAGGTTCAGGTGTGTCATGGCTGCAGCTGGCGAGAGGCCTCTGAACGAGGTTCAGTTCCTTACCGTGGCGGAGGTCGCCTCGGTGATGCGAGTGTCGAAGATGACCGTGTACCGCCTGGTGCACAGCGGTCATCTGCCCGCGATCCGGGTGGGGAGGTCCTTCCGCGTCCCGGAACAAGCGGTACACGAGTACCTCCGTGACAGCTATGTGGGGGTGGAGACAGCCTGACGGCAATCCCAGGGTGACCCCCGGGTGACCTGGGGTGCCCCCCTCGATTACGACCTTGGCGCTCGGTTGGGTAGGCTAGCCCCTCGTAGGTCGTGTGGGCCCATGGCGCCCAAACAACCGAGTGATGAGAAGTGAGCGAGGGTAGTCGTGGGCTCTGTTATCAAGAAGCGGCGCAAGCGGATGGCCAAGAAGAAGCACCGCAAGCTGCTCAAGCGCACGCGCGTTCAGCGTCGCAACAAGAAGTAAGCGACGCCGCGAGAGCGTGTCAGCGCGGCTCTGTGGCCTCCCATCAGTACTGGTGGGAGGCCACAGGCATATCCGGGGTACCCGGCATATTCCGATCAGTGAATTTCCGTCACTTCATGCATCGGGTGGTCATCACAGCGCAACATCAACACGCTAGGTTGGCCGCACACGGGGAACGCGCGGGACACGGCTCAACGCGGGAAGGAAGGCGCTGATCTTGGGGAAGGTCGTGCTCGTCACCGGAGTGGCCCGGCAACTGGGCGGCCGGTTCGTACGGCGGATCCAGCGGGATCCCGAGGTCGACCGGGTGATCGCCGTGGACGCGGTGCCGCCGGCGCACCATCTGGGCGGGGCGGACTTCATCCAGGCCGACATCCGGCAGCCGACGATCGCCCGGGTGCTCGCCGAGACGGGCGCCGACACGGTCGTCCACATGGACGTGACGGGCACGGCGCTGGGCAGCGGCAGCCGGGCCACGGTCAAGGAGACCAACGTCATCGGCACCATGCAGCTGCTCGGCGCCTGCCAGAAGTCGCCGACCGTCAAGCGGCTGGTGATCAAGTCCAGTACGAACGTGTACGGGTCGGCGCCGCGGGATCCGGCCGTGTTCACCGAGACGACTCCGCCGAAGTCGCTGCCGAGCGGTGGCTTCGCGAAGGACACCGTCGAGGTCGAGGGGTACGTGCGCGGGTTCGCCCGGCGGCGGCCGGACGTCGCCGTGTGCGTGCTGCGGTTCGCCAACATCCTCGGGCCGGCCGCGGAGACCCCGCTCGCCGCCTACTTCGCGCTGCCGGTCCTGCCGACCGTGTTCGGCTACGACCCGCGGCTGCAGTTCGTGCACGAGGACGACGTCATCGAGGTCCTCAGGATCGCCTCGCACGAGCCGCGCCGGGGCACCCTCAACAGCGGCACGTTCAACATCGCGGGGGACGGCGTACTGCTGCTGTCCCAGTGTTCCCGGCGGCTCGGGCGGCCGACCGTGCCGCTGCTGCTGCCCGCGGTCACCTGGGCGGGTTCGCTGGTGCGTACGCTCGGTATGACGGACTTCTCGCCGGAGCAGATCCGGTTGCTCACGCACGGGCGGGTGGTGGACACGGTCCAGATGCGCGAGACGCTGGGCTTCAGGCCCAGGTACACGACGGCGGAGACGTTCGCGGACTTCGCCCGGGGCCAGGGCCCCGGGCTGGTGCCCCCGGAGGCCCTCGCGGGGGCCGTCGACCGGATCGCCGCGCTGGCCGCGCGGGGCGGCGGCCGGCCCACCACGCACAGCGCCAACTGAGGAGCGGCAACGATGGCGGACGCCAAGGTCATTCCGTTCGACGACGACCGGTCCCGTGGAAGCACCGTGCAGCGCCCGGCGCGGCGCCGGAGTGCGGGCAGCCGGCGCGGCGCGCTCGGCGAGGCCGGGACCGGGGAGATGGGCGAGGTCCAGCCCCTGCCCGGCCGGGCCAGGGCGCGGGAAGATGGGCCTGTGAGCCGTGAGGAGGAGCCGGAGGAGTCGCTTCGGCGGCCGGGGGCCGACGGGCGGGACGGCGGCCTGGAGCGGCGCGTGGCGGCCGGGCTGGCCTTTCTGCGACGCCGGCTGACCGGGGACTACGACGTCGACGACTTCGGTTACGACGAGGAGCTGACCGACCAGGTCCTGATGTCGCTGCTGCGGCCGGTGTACGAGAAGTACTTCCGGGTCGAGGTGAAGGGCGTCGAGAACATCCCGGCCGAGGGTGGGGCGCTGATCGTCGCCAACCACTCCGGGACGCTGCCGCTGGACGGGCTGATGCTGCAGGTGGCCGTGCACGACCACCATCCGGCCGACCGTCACCTGCGGCTGCTCGCGGCCGACTTGGTGTTCGTGCTGCCGGTGGTCAACGAGCTGGCCCGCAAGCTGGGGCACACCCTGGCGTGCGCGGAGGACGCCGAGCGGCTGCTGGCGCAGGGCGAGCTGGTCGGAGTGATGCCGGAGGGCTTCAAGGGCATCGGGAAACCTTTCAGCGAGCGGTACAAGCTGCAGCGCTTCGGCCGGGGCGGCTTCGTGTCGACCGCGCTGCGGCAGGGTGCGCCGATCATCCCGTGCTCGATCGTCGGGGCGGAGGAGATCTACCCGATGATCGGCAACGCGAAGACACTGGCGCGGCTGCTGGGGTTCCCGTACTTCCCGCTGACGCCGACGTTCCCGTGGCTCGGCCCGCTCGGTGCGATTCCGCTGCCGACGAAGTGGACGATCCAGTTCGGCGAGCCGATCCCGACGGACGGGTATCCGCCGGAGGCGGCCGAGGACCCGATGCTGATGTTCAACCTGACCGACCAGGTACGGGAGCAGATCCAGCACACGCTGTACAAGCTGCTCGTGCAGCGGCGGTCGGTGTTCTTCTGATCGGTCCTCCGACGCCGGTGCTGATACGACGATGGGGGCGCCCCGCTCGGAAAGGGCGCCCCCACTGTCGTGGCCGTGCCGGGGCTAGTGCGTCTCCTCGCCCTCGATGCCCAGGCCGGGCAGGAGGCCCGGGAGGAGCGGTGGGAGGGTGACGTCCGGTGCGCTCGTCGGGGGCTTGCTGGTCGACGGCGCGCTGCTGCCGGGGCCGAGCTTCGGCGGGTCCAGCAGGCCGCCCGTGTTGCCGCCGATGAGGCTCTCGCCGCCGTTGCCGGTGGCCGAGCCGCTCGGGTCTCCGGTGCTGGCGTGCTTGCCGGAGGACGGGGTGTGGCCGGAGGCGCTGGGCGCGGTCGACCGGGGGCCGCCGGACGAGCCGGTGGATGCCGAGCCGGAGCCCTGCCGCTTGCTGCCGCCGCCCTGGGAGGGCGGCTGCGGGAGCAGGGACTGCAGCGGGGCGACCTCTTGGTCTATGGCGTCGAACACCGACGACACCTGTTCTTTGACGTCCCCGAGTTGCACGGGCAGCTTGTCGCTGAGCGCGCTCCAGGCCTCGCGGTGCGCCCGGGAGAACGTGGACAGGGCCTGGATCGGGCCGAGCGAGCCGGGGTCGGCCTCGTAGGCCTCGTGGAGCAGGCGGTGGCCCTCGGTGACGTCGTGCTGCATGCCGGAGAGCGTGCGGCGGATCTCGCCGATGGACTCGTGGTCGAGCCGGCCGCCGCGGCCGCGCTCCATCAGCCGACGGGCCTCGCTGAGCCGGGTGGAGGCCTGGTCGAGGTAGGTCTGGCCACGCTGGTCGTCACCCGTGGCCATGTAGTTGAGCTTGAAGTCCTCGATGCCGCGTTTCAGGCCGTACAGCGAGTCGCCGGGCAGGGCGTCGGAGCTGGCGGCGGCGACCCCGCCGAAGGCCCCGGCGGCCACGCCGACGCTGAGCCCGCCCGCGGCGAGCCCCTTGGTCAGCCGGGAACGCGGGCGGAGTTTGCCGAGCGGGCTCGCCCGGTGCGCGCCCCGGCTTCGCCCGCGCTGTTCCGGCACCGGCACATCCGCCGCCCCTGTGCCCTCCCGGAGCATGGCCTCCATCGCGGCCACCAGCTGGGCGCGTTGCACGACCTTGACCTCGGGGTCGAGCTGCGGCTTGGGCAGTGCGCCGAGGTCCGAGGCGACGGCCAGCAGTGCGCCCCGCTCGGTCTGTTCCTCGGCGGTCGGCGGGGAACCCGCCGCGCTCTCGGACTGCTCGGCCGCCGTGTCCCGGTCGGACTGCTCCTCCAGGGCCTGGGCGAAGGCGTTCGCCCGCCGGTGGGTTGATACGTTCGCGATCACTGGCGGCACCTCCTCTCGTCATGACGGTCGACTCCCCAGGGGGTCCTGAGGGTTGCACGCCGGCGACCACTTCACACGATCGAGCGATCAGGGTCGGCCAAGACGTGACCACAGGGAGCCTGTATCCCGCACAACGACTGGCGCGGCACTTGGGTTACGGACGGCGGATGACCGGATCGGAAAGGCAACCGGCTTTCACCGAGCGTGAGTTGGGCATCGCTGTGCGTGGCGGGCGGGAGTCGTGGCTCAGCGCGCGTCGTCCGGCAGAAGCCGGGCCAGCGTGCGTACGGCGCGGTACTGAAGGGTCTTGATGGCGCCCTCGTTCTTGCCCATGACACGGGCGGTCTCGGCGACCGACAGGCCCTGGAGGAAGCGGAGCGTCACGCACTCCTGCTGCTGGGGGTTGAGCCGGCGTACGGCGTCGAGCAGCGCGGCGTTCGACAGGGACTCCAGGACGGAGTCCTCCGGGGAGCGCTCGACCTCGTTGGCGTCGAGCATCTCGCCGGTGGTGACCTCCAGCCGGAACCGGCTGGACTTGAAGTGGTCGGCGACGAGGTTCCGGGCGATCGTCACCAGCCAGGCCCCGAAGTCCCGGCCCTGCCAGGTGAAGGTGCCGATCCTTCTGAGAGCCCGCAGAAAGGTCTCGCTGGTGAGGTCCTCGGCGGTGGCCCGGCCGCCGACGCGGTAGTAGATGTACCGGTACACCGTGTCGCTGTACTGGTCGTACAGCCGGCCGAAGGCCTCGGCCTCGCCCGCCTGGGCGCGCTCGACCAGGTCCATCATCCGGGCGCTGTCGCTGTCGGCGGCCGGGCGGCGGGCGGTGGTGGCGCCGGCGGAGCGCCCTCGTCTGCCCACCGCAGCGCTGCCGTCGGCCAGTGCGTAGCACGGGCCGACGGGCGCGGCGGTGGCGAAGGCGGGGACGGCGTACGCGGTGG
Source organism: Streptomyces sp. NPDC037290 (assembly GCF_055603245.1). NCBI lineage: Bacteria > Bacillati > Actinomycetota > Actinomycetes > Kitasatosporales > Streptomycetaceae > Streptomyces > Streptomyces sp. NPDC037290. The sequence continues at coordinate 10,156 of NZ_JBVJVZ010000023.1, forward strand.
GGACGAGGCCGCGCAGCGTCTCTTTGACCGTTGCGACTGTTGCGCGCAGCGTAGCCAGGCCCGAGGCGTCAACCCCGACGTGTGGGTACACGGGACTCCCAGAGGCAGAGCTTCCATCACGTGCAGTGCGGGACCGTTCACCCGTCGTAGCGACGGAGGGGTACCGGTTTGCGTCTGAGGAGAATAACGCTTCGTGCAGGCACTGCTACACCGAGTTGCTCAAATCATCGATTGCGTCGCTTCTGTTATCGATTGACGCCCGATCAAGTGCCGTAGCTTGACCGGTTGTTGATCGAAAAGGGGCGCGTTTCGGTGAAGTCCGGGGCGTGTTGAAATGGCCGCGGCATAATCCGTGCGCGGTAGCGGTGCGGGCGGGCTTGACGCGCTGCCGCAGGCTGCGCGGAGAACTTGGGGAACTGTCCGAGCAACCACGACGGCCCCGCGGCCTGCACCACCGCGCCGGCCCTCCGGCGCTGAGCCGGGCCGGCCGCCCCGGGCCTATCGGCGCCGTCGGCTCAGGGCGATCGCCGCCGCGGTGCCACCGGCGACCGCGCCGACCCCGGCCGCCGCCGGGATGCCGACCTTCGCCGCCTTGCGGCCCGTGCGGTAGTCCCGCAGGCGCCAGTCCTTCTCGCGGGCGTGTTTGCGCAGCTTGGCGTCGGGATTGATGGCGTAGGGGTGGCCGACCAGGGACAGCATCGGGATGTCGTTGTGGCTGTCGCTGTAGGCCGCGCAGCGCGAGAGGTCCAGGCCCTCCGCGGCGGCCAGTGCGCGGACCGCCTCCGCCTTCGCGGGGCCGTGCAGGGGTTCGCCGACCAGCTTGCCGGTGTAGACGCCGTCCACCGACTCCGCGACCGTGCCCAGCGCGCCGGTCAGGCCCAGGCGGCGGGCGATCACCGTGGCGATCTCCACCGGGGCCGCCGTGACCAGCCACACCTTCTGCCCGGCGTCCAGGTGGGCCTGGGCCAGGGCGCGGGTGCCGGGCCAGATGCGGTCGGCCATGTACTCGTCGTAGATCTCCTCGCCGATCGAGGAGAGTTCGGCGACCCGGTGGCCCTTGACGATCGACAGGGCCGAGTCCCGGGCGTCCTGCATGTGTTCCGGGTCCTCGACGCCGGCCAGCCGGAACCACGCCTGCTGCCAGGCGAACCTGGCCAGGTCGCGGGTCTCGAAGAACTTCCGCTTGTACAGGCCCCGGCCGAAGTGGAACAGGGCGGCGCCCTGCATCACGGTGTTGTCGAGGTCGAAGAAGGCAGCCGCCTTGTCGTCGCCGATCACCGGGAACTCCGGTTCCTCGTCGGCGACCTGCGGGGTTTCCTGCACTTCCTGCGAGGACTTGCGGGCAGCCTCCGCCGAGGCCTCGCCTGCCAGCACGCTGCGCGCCGTGGCGGAGCGCCTACGAGGGGTGAGCCATCCGAGAGCGGCCATGTCGTGAGCATAGCCAGTTTGTTCGGTGCTTCCGTCGGTCGAGAGGTTGGAAGCGTGTGAACTCTCCGCGACCGAGCCGTTAAAGGCGGCCGAGCCGTCGAACAGGCGCCAGGAGCGGCGGCCCGTGCGTACGGGGGAGCGGTCGTCGGGCGACGCGGGAGAATGGCCGGTATGAGTCCCCTCTTCCGGCGCAAGGGCGAGCCCCGCGAGCGGCTCGTCACACTGATCCGCAAGCCCGGCTGCCATCTGTGTGACGACGCGCAGGTCGTCGTCGACAAGGTCTGTGGCGAACTCGGCGTGTCCTGGGAACAGAAGGACATCACCGAGGACCCTGTCCTGCACGGCCGGTACTGGGAGCAGATCCCGGTCGTACTGATCGACGGTGAACAGCACACCTTCTGGCGCGTGAACGAGGAGCGACTGCGCCGGGCACTGACCGCGTAGTCCAAACTGGCCCGGAAAGTCGCTTAGGATCGACGGCGGTTTGGTCTCGGGGGCGAGATTCGTGAGGAGAGTGTGCGGTTTTGCCCCCAGTAACGAAGGAACGGCGGTGCGTATGTGCCGGTTCCCGACCAGGGCGCCCTTGGTGCGTGACCCCGGTCACTTCTGCCGGGCAAATCGGACACCATCTTTGTGCACGCGTTCACAAAGACATAGCCTGCTGTCGACGGGGCGGTCTGGGGACGTATGACCGCCCGCAGCCCCGCTCTACCCGCAGGAGCACCGTGGCAACTGGCCGAACACACCGACCGGCGACCCGTAGCCGAGGGATTCCCGAGGCCACCGTCGCCAGGCTTCCGCTGTACCTCCGAGCCCTGACCGCACTGTCGGAGCGCTCGGTACCCACGGTCTCCTCCGAGGAACTGGCCGCGGCGGCGGGGGTCAACTCCGCCAAGCTGCGCAAGGACTTCTCGTACCTGGGCTCCTACGGAACGCGCGGTGTCGGCTACGACGTGGAGTATCTCGTCTACCAGATCTCCCGTGAACTCGGCCTGACCCAGGACTGGCCGGTTGTCATCGTCGGTATCGGCAACCTCGGCGCCGCCCTCGCGGGCTACGGCGGGTTCGCCTCCCGCGGGTTCCGCGTGGCCGCCCTCATCGACGCCGATCCCGCGATGACCGGAAAGCCGGTCGCCGGCATTCCGGTGCAGCACACGGACGACCTCGAGAAGATCATCAAGGACAACGGGGTGTCCATCGGCGTCATCGCCACCCCCGCCGGAGTCGCCCAGCAGGTCTGCGACCGGCTCGTGGCCGCCGGGGTCACCTCCATCCTGAACTTCGCGCCGACCGTGCTGTCCGTCCCGGACGGCGTCGACGTGCGCAAGGTCGACCTCTCGATCGAACTGCAGATCCTCGCCTTCCACGAGCAGCGCAAGGCCGGCGAGGAGACCGCAGCGGGCGACGGCGCGCTGCCCGCCACCACCCGTGACACCTCCGCCGACCAGGGGCCCGACGGGGACGTACCCGCCGTGATGCCGGCATGAGTCTCCTCGTCGTCGGACTGAGCCACCGCAGCGCGCCGGTCAGCGTGCTGGAGCGGGCCGCGCTGAGCGCGGACGCCCAGGTCAAGCTGGTCCAGGACACGGTCGCCGCCGAGCCGGCCACCGAGTCCGCGGTGCTCGCCACCTGCAACCGCATCGAGCTGTACGCCGACGTGGACAAGTTCCACGCCGGTGTCGCCGAGCTGTCCACACTGCTCGCCCAGCACAGCGGCGTCGGCCTGGAGGAACTGACCCCCTACCTCTACGTCCACTACGAGGACCGTGCCGTCCACCACCTGTTCTCGGTGGCCTGCGGCCTGGACTCGATGGTCGTCGGCGAGGGACAGATCCTCGGGCAGATCAAGGACTCGCTGGCCAGGGCACAGGAGCTGCACACCGCCGGACGGCTGCTGAACGACCTGTTCCAGCAGGCCCTGCGGGTGGGCAAGCGCGCCCACTCCGAGACCGGAATCGACCGCGCCGGCCAGTCCCTGGTCACCTTCGGCCTGGAGCAGCTGGCCGTCACCGTCCCGGTGCCCGCCTGGGCCGATGGCAAGAAGGCGCTGGTCATCGGCGCCGGTTCGATGTCCTCGCTGGCCGCGGCCACACTCGCGCGGGCCGGAGTCGCCGAGGTCGTCGTCGCCAACCGCACCCTGGACCGGGCCGAGCGGCTCGCCCAGATCCTGACGGAGGCCGAGGACAACACGGCCACCGCCCGCGCGGTGCCGATGGACGCCATACCGGGCGAGCTGACACGTGCCGACGTCATCGTCTCCTGTACCGGGGCGACGGGCCTGGTGCTCACGGCGGAGGCGGTCGCCCAGGCGGTCGAGGGCCGCACCGGCGCCCCCGTCGCCGAGATCGGTCGTCCGGCCGAGGACGGCAGCGCCCGTACGGCCTCGAAGGCCACCGTCGCCCCGGCCTCGAAGACCACCGCCACTCCGCTGCCGCCCACCGGCGTCGGCACCGACGAGAACTGCCCGCTGGACCTGGCCGCCGTACAGCCCGGCTTCTCCGTGATGGGCGAGGCCGCGGTCGCCGGCATGGACGCGGCCACCCTGGAGCAGCACGCGGCCTGGGTGGCGGGCGGCACGGTGGACCGCCGGGAGCGCCGTACGCCCGAGGCGGACGCCGAGCTGATCACCGCGCTCGCCGCCACCGCCGCCACCGTGGGCCGGATCCCCGAGCGGCGCAGGCCGGAGCCGGTGGCCGAGCGTCCGGCGCCCTCCCTCTTCCTCCTCGACCTGGCCATGCCCCGCGACATCGACGCGGCCGTGCACCGGCTGGCCGGGGTACGGCTGGTGGACATCGAGTCGCTGGCGGAAGCTTCCGCCGACGCGCCGATGGCGGCCGATGTGGACCTGGTCCGGCGTATCGTCTCCGACGAGGTCGCGGCCTTCGGCGCGGCGCAGCGGGCGGCGCACATCACGCCGACCGTGGTCGCGCTGCGCACCATGGCCGCCGACGTCGTCGCCAGTGAGATCGCGCGGCTCGACGGCCGCCTGCCCGACCTGGACGAACGCCAGCGCGGCGAGATCCGCCAGGCCGTGCACCGGGTCGTCGACAAGCTGCTGCACGCGCCGACCGTGAGGGTCAAGCAGCTCGCGGCCGAGCCCGGCGGCGCCGGGTACGCGGACGCGCTGCGCACCCTGTTCGACCTCGACCCCGAGACGGTCGCCTCCGTCTCCCGGGCCGGGGACAGCACAGACAAGAAGGACCGACCGGCATGAGTGACAAGGCTTTGAGACTGGGGACGAGGCGGAGCAAGCTCGCCATGGCCCAGTCCGGTCAGGTGGCGGAAGCCGTGAGCCGGGTGACCGGGCGGCCCGTCGAGCTGGTCGAGATCACCACCTACGGCGACACCTCCCGCGAGCACCTGGCGCAGATCGGCGGCACCGGCGTGTTCGTCACGGCGCTGCGCGACGCGCTGGTGCGGGGCGAGGTCGACTTCGCGGTTCATTCGCTGAAGGACCTCCCGACCGCGCAGCCCGAGGAGCTGGTCCTGGCCGCCGTACCGGTGCGCGAGGACCCGCGGGACGTGATCGTCGCGCGTGACGCCCTCAAGTTCACCGACCTGCCGCGCGGCGCGCGCATCGGCACCGGTTCGCCGCGCCGCATGGCGCAGCTGAACGCGTACGCCCGCGCCCACGGCCTGGACATCGAGACGGTCCCGATACGCGGCAACGTCGACACCCGCATCCGGTACGTCCACGACGGCGAACTCGACGCGGTCGTCCTGGCCGCCGCCGGACTGACCCGGATCGGCCGGATCGACGAGGTGACCGACTTCCTGTCGGTCGACACGGTTCTGCCCGCCCCCGGCCAGGGGGCCCTGGCGATCGAGTGTGCCGCGGACCACGCGGACCTGATCGCGGCGCTCGGCGAACTCGACGACCCGTTCACACGGGCCGCCGTGACCGCCGAACGGTCACTGCTCGCCGCCCTGGAAGCCGGTTGCAGCGCCCCTGTGGGCGCGCTGGCCGACTTGCTGGCCGACGGGCAGTTTGTCAAGGAAATGCGCCTGCGGGGCGTCGTCGGCACGACCGACGGCACCCGCATGGTGCAGCTGTCCACCACCGGTCCCGTGCCCCAGACGCACGACGAGGCGATGGCACTCGGTCGCGAACTCGCCACCGAGATGCTCGCCCAGGGCGCGGCCGGTCTGATGGGGGAGCGAGCACATTGAGCCCCACCGCCCTTCCTGCCGCCGGTCCTGAACACGGGCACGTCACCTTCCTCGGTGCCGGACCCGGAGATCCGGGACTGCTGACTCTGCGCGCCGTGGAGGCGCTGTCGAACGCGGACGTCCTGGTCGCCGAGCACGAGGTGCTCGACGTGATCCGGACGCACGCCCGACAGGGCGTCTCCGTCGTGCCGACGGACGGCGACTCCTCCTCGGTGTCGCCGCCGGGCACGGGCACGCCCCAGCTGACGGTCGTTGACGGCACGTCAACCACCGCCGCTGTCCCGGGCCCTGCCCGGGATGCCGCTCATCTTGTCATGGAGGCTGCGCGGGGCGGCAGGCGGGTCGTGCGTGCGGTGTCCGGGGACCCGGGACTTGATACGTACGCGGTCGAGGAAATGCTCGCCTGCGCCGCCGCCGGTGTGCCCTTCGAGGTGGTCCCGGGCGTCGCGGCGGCGGTCGGTGTGCCCGCGTACGCCGGTGTGCCGCTGCGGGACGCCGAGGGCGCGGACGTCCGTTTCGTGGACGCCCGTACGGCGTCGGACCGCTGCTGGACGGAGGTCGGCGCCTCGGACGGCACGGTCGTCGTCTCCACGACCCTGGACTCGGTCGCCGCGGCGGCGGGCGAGCTGGTCTCGGCGGGCCGCAAGCCGGACACCCCGCTGTCGGTGACGATCGCCGGTACGACGACCCGTCAGCGCACCTGGACGGCGACGCTCGGCACGATCGCGCAGACCCTGAAGCAGGCGAAGGTGCTGCCGTCCCCCGACGGCGGCCGGCCGGTGATAGCCGTGGTCGGCGAGCGCAGCGCCGCCGCCCGGCGCGACCAGCTGTCGTGGTTCGAGTCCAAGCCGCTGTTCGGCTGGAAGGTGCTCGTGCCGCGCACGAAGGAGCAGGCGGCGTCGCTCTCCGACCAGCTGCGGTCCTACGGTGCCGTGCCGCACGAGGTCCCCACGATCGCGGTGGAACCGCCGCGCACGCCCCAGCAGATGGAGCGCGCGGTCAAGGGCCTGGTGACGGGCCGCTACGAGTGGATCGCGTTCACGTCGGTCAACGCGGTGAAGGCGGTGCGGGAGAAGTTCGAGGAGTACGGCCTTGATGCTCGGGCTTTTGCGGGTATCAAGGTGGCTGCGGTGGGCGAGCAGACCGCGAGGGCGCTGGTGGCCTTCGGCGTGAAGCCGGACCTGGTGCCGAGCGGCGAGCAGTCGGCCGCCGGTCTGCTGGAGGACTGGCCGCCGTACGACCCGGTGTTCGACCCGATCGACCGCGTCTTCCTGCCCCGTGCCGACATCGCCACGGAGACCCTGGTCGCCGGTCTGATCGAGCTGGGCTGGGAGGTCGACGACGTGACCGCCTACCGGACGGTCCGCGCGTCGCCGCCCCCGGCCGACACCCGCGAGGCGATCAAGGGCGGCGGCTTCGACGCGGTCCTGTTCACCTCGTCCTCGACGGTCCGGAACCTGGTCGGCATCGCGGGCAAGCCGCACAACGTGACGGTGATCGCGTGCATCGGCCCGGCCACGGCGAAGACGGCCGAGGAACACGGGCTGCGGGTGGACGTCATGGCACCGGAGCCGTCGGTGCACAAGCTGGCGGAGGCGCTGGCGGACTTCGGCATGAAGCGGCGGGCTGCCGCGCTGGAGGCCGGGGATCCGGTGACTCGGCCGAGCGAGCGGCGGCCGGGGGCGCGGAGGCGTCGGTCGACTACGTGAGGTGTGGCGGAGTGCTCCTTGCCGGGGCACTCCGCCTTTTTGCGCCGTCAGCGCTGCGAGGCGTACGGCGCGAAGCTCGCCCAGGCGCGATTACGCCGCTTTTCTGGGATGCCTGCCCGCTGCGTCCCCGCAACCACTCCTGACCGAATCGCCCTCGGTGTGATCTCGTCTCTGCGATGCTGACCGGCATGGGTGGGGGAGTTCGACGACGTGAGGGTGCAGCCCGCTGGTTACGGCGGCGTGCTGCGGCGGTGGCGTTGACATGCTTCGGGTTTGCGGCCGCTGTGCTGCATGTTCTGGCACCTGGGCTGAAGATCGACGGGGTCACGGTCGCACTGCTCGCGGTGGCGGCGATGCCGTGGCTCGGGGATCTGATCCGCAGCATCGACGTGCCGGGCTTGGGGAAGATCGAGTTCCAGGACATGCAGCGGCGGCTGGAGGCGGTCCAGCGGACGGCGAACGCGGCTCTCGTCGGTGAGGGACCGGGCGGTGCCGTGGACGACACGGCCGCGTCGGACGCGGTCCGGGAACTGGCGGCCGAGTATGTGAAGGTACGCGACGAGCTGCGCGGCGGGCCGGCGCGGACCCACCGGATGGATCAGATCTTCGCCCGCCTGGTGCGGGCGACCCAGCGAGTGCGCGACTTCGACGCGGAGGCGTTGCTGCGCTCGCAGGACGCCGGGCTGCGGCTCGCGGCCTACGCGCGCCTGTTCGCGGTGCCCGAACCGGAGCTGCTCGGCACGCTGGTCGAGGTAGTGACCGTCGAACCACTCGCCTTCAACCAGTACTGGGGATTGCGGGCGGTCGGCAGAGTGGTGGAGGAGACGGGAGCGGAGCACGTTCCGCTTGGCGTGGTCCGCCGCTTGGAGGAGTTCCGCTCCCGTGTGCCGCGCGACAGCGACCGGGGCCGGCTCGCCGGCCGTGTGCTCACGGAGTTCGGCGCAGGGTGACCGCTGGCCGCTGTCCGGTCAGGCCGCCGTACCCCCCGCGTAGTCGCTGTTGAACGTCGTCTCGATGGTCTGGGCGACCGGCTGGGCCACGCCCGTGCCGGTCAGGATGATGCCCAGCTCGCGGTTGTTGCTGAGGGAGTTGCTGCTGATGTTCATGGAGCCGGCCTCGGCCTCCTGGGTGGTCAGGCCGTAGTCGGCGACCATCGCCTTGGCGTGGATGTAGAAGCCGTTGGGGTCGGAGTAGCCGACGACCGTGCCGCCGGCGGCCTTGACGGCGGAGACCTGGCTGGAGTAGCTGGAAGGATTCTCCAGGACCACGCGGACCTTCACGCCGGCCTTGGCGCGGGCGACGATCGCGTTGACCACCGTGCTGTCGCTGAACTCCAGTTCTTCCACGTCGAGGGTCCTGGTCGCGGAGTTGATGAAGGACACCAGGCGGTTGCGGGAGTCGGTGGGGGACCAGAGCAGGTGGTCGCCGTCGGTGGGGGTGACCGAGGTGGCCGTGTAGTCGGCGTTGAAGACCTTCTCGATCGCCGCCACGTCGCGGGTGTCGTCGGTGAAGACGCCGTAGTCCCGGCTGGTCGTGTAGTACTGGGACGTCAGATTGCCTGTCATGACCAGGGACTTCGTGCCGTCGACCGTGATCGTCTTCTGGTGGGTGTAGACGTAGGCGGAGGAGGACCAGACGACGCCCACGCCCGCGTTCCGCAGGGACGTGTACGCCGAGTCGTTGGCGCTCTGGTGCTGGCGGTCGAGTATCACGCGGACCGTGACGCCCTTGTTCTTCAGGGCTATGAGGTCGTTGACGGCCGTGGTGTCCTCCAGCTCGTACATGGTCATGTCGAGCGTGCTGGTGGCCGAGTTGACGAAGTCGTAGATCGTGGGCTGGCTGCCGGTCTGGGAGAAGGTGAACGCGGAGTAGCTCGCGGCGTTCGCGGGGACGGCCGTGGCGACGACGGCGGTGCCGGCGGCGAGGGCGATGGCCGCGCGGGTGAGGGCCTTCCGCAGCATGCGTGACTCCTGTCGGACGGACGGGGAGGGGGTGGCGGGTGCATGACACCACGCGCGTAGAACGCTGGGGAGGCGGGCGGTTCCAAGGACGGCCAGGGGAGCGCAAAAACTTCGTATGAGCGTGCCGCTATGCGCGTGAATGGGCTGTCTGCGGGCTCCCTATGAACCCGCCGCCGGGCCGACAGGCCGTCGGCAAAGGCGCGGGCCGGGCGGGCGTAGCGTAGGAGGCATGACGAAGTACGGATCCTTTCCCGGTACGCGTCCCCGGCGGCTGCGGACCTCGCCCGTCATGCGCCGCATGGTCGCCGAGACGCGCCTGCACCCGGCCGACCTCATCCTTCCGGCGTTCGTCCGGGAGGGCGTGAGCGAGCCCGTGCCGATCGCCGCCATGCCCGGAGTCGTCCAGCACACCCGCGACAGCCTGAAGAAGGCGGCGGCGGAGGCCGTGGCGGCCGGGATCTCCGGGATCATGCTGTTCGGCGTGCCGGAGGAGGCGAAGAAGGACGCGCAGGGAACGGTCGGCACGGACCCGGACGGCATCCTGCAGGTCGCGCTGCGCGACGTACGGGCCGAGGTCGGCGACGACCTGCTCGTCATGTCCGACCTGTGCCTGGACGAGTTCACCGACCACGGGCACTGCGGCGTCCTGGACGCCGAGGGCCGCGTCGACAACGACGCGACTCTGGAGCGGTACGCCGAGATGGCCCAGGTGCAGGCCGACGCCGGTGCGCACGTGGTCGGGCCGAGCGGGATGATGGACGGCCAGATCGGCGTCGTCCGCGACGCGCTGGACCAGATCGGGCGCGAGGACGTGGCGATCCTCGCCTACACCGCCAAGTACTCCTCCGCGTTCTACGGCCCCTTCCGCGAGGCCGTCGCCTCCTCGCTGCAGGGCGACCGCAAGACCTACCAGCAGGACCCCGCCAACTGGCGCGAGTCCCTGCGGGAGCTGGAACTGGACCTCGCCGAGGGCGCGGACATGGTCATGGTCAAGCCGGCCGGACCGTACCTCGACATCCTGGCCCGGGTCGCGGACGCCGTGGACGTACCCGTCGCCGCCTACCAGATCTCCGGTGAGTACGCGATGATCGAGGCCGCCGCCGAGAAGGGCTGGGTGGACCGCGACCGGGCCATCTTCGAGACCCTGACCGGCATCAAGCGCGCCGGGGCGCGGAACATCCTGACCTACTGGGCCACGGAGGTGGCGCGGGGGCTGCGCTGACGGGAGGCGGGGGGCCGGGGGTCAGTCCTGCTGGGGAGGGTACGGCCACAGGTCGTCGCAAGAGCTCCAGCTGCTGCCGTTCTTGCACCTCAGCTCGCCGGCGCTGTTGAAGGCTGCGGTGGGGGAGTAGCGCGTACCTCCCAGGTTCAGGGAGGCGTGCGCGTCGGATGTCTCCAGTGCCACGGCGGAGGCCTGGAAACTGGTTCCGTCGTTCAGGCTGCCCACGGAGCAACCCCCGAGGTCGCTGTACCAGGTCTGTCCGGGGTCGATCCTGATGCCTCGCGAGGTATATCCCCCGCCCGGGCAGTCCAGCGTCGTGCCGTGGACGTACTTCACCGTCATGCCGACGGTGATCTGGCTCCTGCCGACGTTCTTCAGCATGACGCCGAACGCCGCGTCGTGACCGGTGACTTGAGTGCAGGCACTTGCCAGGAGGTTCGACCCTGGCGGTGAGCCTCTCCAAGATCCGCAGTAGAGGTGCTGCCCCGAGTACGGGCGGCTCGGCGTCGCTGTCTTCGGGGCGGCCTTCGGCTCGTCCGGCGAGGCAGCAGGAGCCTCGGCCTTCGGCTTGCTGTCGGCGGACGTGCTCGCCGTCCCCGAAGGCGACGTCGAGGACGACGGGGACGCAGACGCGCTCGCGACCGTCGGGCTGTGCGTCGACTCGGCGGGCACCTGTCCTCCTCCCGCGCCCGAGCCCGCGTGCACGACGAGATAGGTCAATGCCCCGATGGCGGCCAGGCCGACGAGCGTGAGCCCGGCCGAACGGCCGCCGAAGTGCATGTGCTTCGCCTGGTAGGCGTTGCCTGCGACCTGGGAGCCACCGGAGATCTCGTTGCTGGTGCGGTCGGACGAGGAGGGTGCTTCCACGGGTCAGTCGCTCCCGCCGAACAGGCCGCGAAGGGAGAAGCGGCCCTTGGCGTTCCCCACGTTCGTGATGTTCTGTCCCTGGACGACGGCTCCGTGCACGGTGCTGCCGGAGATCTGGTTGCTGTGCACCAGCTGGGTCGGGGGCGCGCCATCCCCCTTCCGCTGCGCCTCCTTGAGCCAGTCGCGCAGGTCCTCGGCGAACGCCGGGTCGCTCTGGATGTAGCGGTCCAGCGAGGCGACCAGCGGCGCGGTGTCCGTCGCCGCGTTGTCGAGCGCGGACAGCGCCTCCTCGTCGCGGCGGAACCGGTGCCGGATCATGTCGAGCAGGGCCTCCAGCGCCCTCGCTCCCACGGCGTCCAGTGCGCCCTGGCCGACGGCCGCGGCCACCGACTGCGCAAGTGAGACATCCATACGTTCCTCCAACCACACTTCCCCGTAGGGCACTTGGCGGCTTCGCGTGTAGCGAGGGCGTGCCCGACCGGACGCGAAGTCAGATCATGACAGAGGCGCGTCCTTTTCCGCGACCGGAAACAAGGTCACGGAAGGGCTGCGCGGACGGCGGCGCGGTGGGACGGGCCGCAAGCGTGCAGCTCAGTCCCACCAGAAGGCCCAGACGGGCTCCCCGACCAGGTCCTTCGCGTACGCGCGGAGGGTGTCCTGCTCGCCCTGGAGGACGTTGTCCGGGCAGAAGGCGAAGTGCTCCGCCGCCACGGCCTCGGCCTCCTCCTGCGTGGCCGGCGGGGCGGCGACGGACAGGACGAGGGTGTCCAGACCGAGGGCCACGACCCGTATGCCGAAGCGGTCCTCCCAGGAGCGCAGCACCGCGCACATCCGGGCCACGTCCCCCTCGTAGTTCACCGGGCCGGTCCAGCCGATCGCCGCCGGGACGTCGGCGGACCGGCGGGCCGGGACCAGCGCGAGGTGGGGCTCCTCGACCTCCGACTCCGGGTCCTGCACCAGCGCGTCGGCGACCTGGGCGGCGCGTGTGTCCGGGTCGGCGGAGAGGGCGGCGGGGGCGGGCGCGAGGCCGGGCCATGCGGCCCCGAACGGCTCGATGTCGTCCACGACCTCCCCGTCCTCCGTCTCCTCCTCCCAGTACTCCGCGAGGACGTCCTCGGCGTCGTGATCTCCCGGGTACGACGTCTCGGCGGGCAGCAGCATCCACTCCTCCACGCCGCCCACGGCGCCGCCGGCGTCCACGAGCACCGGCAGCAGACCGGCGCGGGCCGCCGGTGCACCCAGCGCCTTCCAGGTGCCCGGCGCGGCCGGCTTCTCCGCGTACCACAGCAGGGGTTCGCGCCCGGGGCCGTCGTACGCCGTGTCGACGAGCCTGCCCGGCGGCAGTTGGAGTCCGAGGGAACGCCCGCTCGGGTCGGTGGCCAGCTTGGGCAGCGGATTGGGAAGAGTCGCCATGCCCGTGACTGTAAAGGCCGCCACTGACAACGCCGTTGGCCGCCCCTCCCGATGAACCGGTGCCCGCCGAACCCTCTCTTACCAGGTGATGCTGTGATGGGGGACGGGTGACGGGATGACGGGTGAGGGGAAGGACGGAACGTGCGGATCGGGCGTTACCCGGTGCGATGGCACATCGTGCTGCTCACCCTGTGGACGGCCATCTGGTTCGTCGTGGCCGAGCGCCACGCGGCCGTGTCCTGGCACTACCTGACCACCGGGCAACAACTCCTCTTCGGCCAGAGGACGGGCGGCGGCCTCGCCCTCTACGCCAACCACCCCGAGCTGCAGATCGGTCCCGTCAGCTTCGTGGTGGCCGGTCTCTTCTCACCGTTCCCGGCCGACGTAGGTGAGAAACTGGCCGACGCGTTCATGTCCGGCCTCGGCCTGTACATGCTCGTCCTGGTCGGCCGCGCCGCAGCCGATCACTACCTCGGCACGGGCGTCAACCACAAACGGCTCCAACAGCGTGTCCTGATCGCCGGCGCCGCCTTCATCCCCATGTGGGTCGAGGTGTCGGTCCGCTTCGCCCACCTCGACGACGTCCTGGCCCTGTTCTTCACCACCCTCGCCGTCCGCGCGCTGGTCCGCGGCAACGCCACGGCGACGGGCGTGCTCCTGGCGCTGGCGGTCGACTCGAAGCCCTGGGCGGTCGGCTTCCTCCCCCTTCTCCTGGCCCTGCCCCGCCCGGCCCGCCTGCGCGCGGCGGCCTGGACCTTCGGACTGGTGGCGGTGGCCTGGCTCCCCTTCTACCTGACCCACCTGGACACCCTGCACGCCGCCCGCTTCACCATCCCCAACCAACCCGCCTCCTCACTCCGCTGGTTCGGTGTGAACGACCCCGCGACCCCCTGGTGGGACCGCCCCGCCCAGATGGCCCTCGGCATGGGCCTCGGCGCACTGGCGGTACGCCGGGGCCGCTGGCCGGCGGTGGTCTTCCTGGCAGTCGACGCCCGCATCCTGCTCGACCCGAGCGTGTACACCTACTACAACGCCTCGGTCCTGCTGGGTACGTTGATCTGGGACTCGATCGGCCAGCGCCGCCTGGTCCCGTGGGTCAGCTGGATAGCGCTCATCTCCCTCTACGGCAGCGCCCTGCTGGTCCCGTCGGACTCGGTCCAGGGCTTCATACGCCTGGCCTTCTGCCTCGGCTCGGCGGCGTATGTGCTGCTCTGGCCCCAGCGGGCGCCACGTGGAGGACGGGGCCGGCGGTCACGCCGGGATCCTGTCCAAGGAGCCCTCATCAGCAACTGATCCCGGCGACTGACTACACCAGCGTCGTGATGCAGAACGGGTGACCGGCGGGGTCCAGGAACACCCGCCACCGTTCCCCGCCCGGCTGGAACTCCGCCCTGGTGGCGCCCAGTTCGAGCAGTCGCTTCTCGGCGCTGTCCAGGTCGTCCACGCCCAGCTCGATGTGTGCCTGCTTCTCCTGGGCCGGGTCCGGCCAGGTGGGCCGGCGGTAGTCGGCGAGGCGGTTGAAGCCGAGGCCGGTCGCGCCTTCCTTGCCGAGCAGGACGAAGTCATCCGTGGAGAAGAGGACCGACATACCGAGCAGCTCGCCGTAGAAGCGGGCCATTTCGGCGGGATCCGCGCAGTCGAAGGTGACGGCGGCGTAGCGGAAGGCGGGTGCGGAAGACGTCTCTGTGGTCATGGGGAGGACGCTAGGACATGACCAGGACAGTTCCGGTCCTGGTCATCCGGGGAACGTGCCAGACTTTCCGCCGTGCTCAGCTCGTCCGCCCGCCTCCTGCGGCTGCTGTCCCTGCTCTCCGCCCGCCCGTCCTGGACCTGCGCCGAGCTGGCCGAGCGCATGGAGGTCACGGACCGTACGGTCCGGCGGGACGTGGCACGGCTCCGGGAACTCGGCTATCGCGTCGACTCCGAGGCCGGTCCCTGGGGCGGCTACCGCCTGCGCGCCGGCTCCCGCGTGCCGCCGCTGATCCTGGACGACGAGGAGGCGCTGGCCGTGGCGGTCGGGCTGCGCGAGGCGGCCCTGAGCGACGCGCTCGGCGGAGACCAGGCGGCGCTGTCGGCACTGCTGAAACTGCGGCAGGTGCTCCCACGGCACATCGCGGACCGTCTCGGCGAGCTGGACGACGCCTTCGTACGACTCCCTGGAGCCGACGGCCCTCAGATCAGGCCGGGCCTGCTGCTGGAGCTGGCGGTCGCCTGCCGCCAGGGCGAACGCGCCCGGCTGTCGTACACCGACGGCGAGGGGCGGGTCACGGTCCGGGACGTGGACCCCTACCGCCTCGTCCACACGGGCCGCCGCTGGTACTTCGTCGCGCGGGACGTGACCCGAGACCAGTGGCGCACCTTCCGCGCCGACCGAGTCGACCGCCTCCAGCCCACGGGCCACCCCGCGGACCTTACGAACCCACCCGACCCGGGACACCTGGTCTCCCGCAACATCGCGAACGGCCCCTACCCGCTGTCGGCGGCCATCCGCCTCCCCGTCCCCCTGAGCGAGGCGCTACGGCTGATCCCGCCCACGGTCGGCACCCACCGCCCCGACGGCCCCGACGCCACCCTGGTCGACATCGGCGGCCCCGACCCGGAGGGCCTCGCCCGCTATCTCCTCACTCTTGGCTCACCCCTACGGGTCCTCGAACCCGACTCGGTACGGAAGGCGCTGGCACGGCGCGCCCGGGAGCTGGCCGAGGAGAACGCGCGCGACGCGGACGCGCTCTTTGACTGATGGCCGCTGGCAGACTGCGAGCGCCTTGATCAAATCCACCGGAGTCTCACCACATGCCGTTCTCGAATTCCTCGAGCGACAGGTTCCACTGAGACTCCTCCTCGGTGAACGGTGTGGGATCGAAGGCGCCGACCACGCGCCGGAAACGTTCGGAGAGTTCCGTTCGGTCCATGTTGTTGTCGTGATCCACTTCGAGCTTGCGAAACTCGATCAGACTGAAGAGAAGCGATTCGACGTCGCGATGCAGGAGGATATACTGCGATTCGCTCTCAGGGAATGCGTACACCTTTCCTGAGTGTGGGTCGAGGGCAATGAGCGAGGTGAACAGGTATCCCAGCACCCACCATGTCCGGCTTTCCTCCGGGCATGACCAGCCGTAATGATCGAAGCGGCTGCCGATGACGAGCGGGTCGAAGCCCGGCTCGTACGGGTCCTCCGGATCCTCTTTGGATGTGAAGACTTCCGAGTGCGGAAGTCCGACGGAACTGAGGAGGGACGCAGCGCGTGAATCTACGGGTCCATCGACGGCGAATTGTGGATAGTAGACCACATTGGTCAACCCGTAGGCATCGAGCATGGCGGTAGGGGTGACAGTAAAATGCATGGGTGTATCCTAGCGTGCCGCTAAAGCCCTAGGGCTTTCTTGAGGCCGTTCACGTACTTGGTGTGTTCCGTGTTGGTGGTCTTCATGTTCTGGTCGTAGTAGTCCGCGGCGTGGGTGACCTTGAAATCCTTTCCGAAATGGTAGCTCAGCCAGCGAGCACACACCGGATTCTTCTGGCAGGGTTCTCGTTCCGTGAATATTTCTTTAAGTCTGTGCCCTTGATCCGAGTGCAGGATCGGGAACCCGATCATTCGCTCGGAATGCCCCCGTTTGTTGCTGTAGCCGACGAGAATTGATTCCCTGCCGCCGGCGTCGATGTAGCGACCTGCCGCATAGTTCGTCCCATCGAAGTCATCCCGCGCGACACGGGCTGCCTGTGTGGCCCGGGCCAAATCGCTGGTGGATGCATCGATCTTCTTGGACTTGACCCTGCTCTTATGGGATTGCTCGGCGTAGAACTCCGACTTCTGTTTCTGCGTCGAAGGGATGTAGAAACGGCCGTCGTCGTCGACGACTCCGTGAAGACGTTTTCTGTCGTGGTCGTCGAGCTCTGCCGTACCGCCGTCGGTATGCAGTCGCTGCACGGACCCGTCGGCGTGCATCAGGTACACACGCTGCTCGCCGTCCTTGCCCGTCCTGATGCCCTTGAGCCGCAGTCCGACCTCGTTGTCATGGGCCTTGTGCAGCCGCGAGACCGCCTTCGCGCGGTTGGGGAGCACCTCGGTGAGGTGTTTGCCGATCTTGCCGAGAGCCTTCTCGCAGCCTTTCAGGGCGCCGTGGATCATCGAGTCGAAGGCCTGGGTGAACGGGTCCTTGCCCTTGGTCCGCCCGAAGAGCCCCCTGGCCCGGCCGAGTGGGGCCGAGCTGTTCAGGTGGAGTTCGCTGCCATGGAAGGAGAGCTTGCCGGCGCCGCTCTCGAACTCCTCGTGGTCGATGTGGAGGTCGGCACCCGAGCCCGGGCCGCCGGATGCGGAGGCCAGTTCCATGCCACTGGTTCCGGCTCCCGCCGAGGCCAGCTTCATGCCGCCGTGGCCGTGCCCGTGGCCGTGCCCGCCGCCGGCGTTGCCGTTTCCGCCGCCCGGCCCGGACGGGGCGGGCGGCAAGGTGAACGCGTCCTCCGCCAGGTTGAGGACTGCGTCCTCGATCATCGCTTCCAGCTTGGCGTTGACCGGCTCGGTGACCTTGGCGATCAGCTCGTTCACGATCTGGTCGGCGGCCTCGTCGATGATTCGTTTCACCAACTGCCGCATGGCCGTGACCTCCGCCGCGCCGAGCACGGCGGACAGACCGCCGGTGACGAAGGCCAGACCGACCGAGAGGCCCACGGAGCCGGCCATGACGGCGAGTTCGGCTTCGGCCTTCGTCTTCATGCCGAAGACGATGTCCGCGACCACGTCCAGGGCGTCGGCGAACAGGCGGGCCAGCTCCGGGATCTTGTCCAGGTGGCCGGCCTTGACCTGGTTCCAGTGGGCCTGCATCGAGTGGACGGCCCAGCCGTGCGAGGAGGCGAGGATCTGCTCGACCGTCCTGTGCGCGTCCGCGCCGTGTCCCTCGAACTTGTCGGCGAACTCCCGCATGGCTGTGGCCATGTGGCGGTAGTCGTCCTCGTCGACGTTCGGGAAGTGGATGCCGATGTAGTCGAGGACCTGGTCCAGCCAGTCCGGAATCGTGTAGCCCATCCCCCGTGACGCTCCCTCGCCTTCCCGATCATCATATGAGCAGTAAAACCCTAGCGATGAAAGGAGGTTGAGGGGCAAGGGTGCACGCCACCTCTATGGCATCACTGTGACAACTCGGTCCGGTTTCACACCGGGCGCAGATGCACCAGCATCTCGTCAGTGCCGACCAGGAGCGTCCCGGTTGCGGTTACCGCCAGCGCGTGCACCGGGGCTCCCGGCCAGTACGTGCGAACTGTGCTCTCCTCGCTCAGGGTGTGGTGTTCGACCAGTCCGTCGGCCCAGCCGATGGCCAGCACCGTTCCGTCGCCGGTAGTGCCTGCCGCCAGCGCTGTCACCGGGCATGGCCGCGAGCCGACGGGTGAGGCCAGTGGGTCGGCTCCTGGGCCCCACACCCGCACCGTGCCGTCGTGACCACCGCTGTAGACCACGGGGATTCCCGGCTCGCCCTCGGACGCCGTGGTCAGGTGCAGGGCTGCCACGGCCGCGACTTCGCCCTCGTGCAGCCGGACCGCCAGGGTCCGGGGCTCCGCGTCGCCTTCGGAGAAGGCGTGCACCCGGCCCGTGGCGTCCCCTGTCGCGAGCAGCCCCTCGCAGAACGCCAACGCTTCGGCGCGAGCGGCGAGTTGGGCCTGTGCCGTCTCCGTCAGCCGCTCCAGAGTCGTCGGCCCGTCCGCCAGCAGTGCGGCCAGGCCCGTGGCCCTCGGTGCCGAAGGGCTGTGCCGGACGTGCAGCCGGCCGTGCCCGTCCAGGACCACGACGTCCCCCTCCGGCGTTGCCGCGACGGCGCGCGCGTCCTGCACAGGCTCCGGCAGCCGGCCGACCGGAGCCGCGTCCGACTCGTCGAGCAGGCGGACCGTGCCCTGGTGATCGGCCACGACGAGTGTTCCGGCGAGCTTTCCGCGACCGGACGACAGCGCACGTGCCGGTCCCGGCCACGGCGGACGGACATCGCCGCGCACTCGGCGCCAGACGACCTGCCATGCGGCGCCTTCGGCCAGCGCGGCGAGCGCCTGTGGGAGCCTCGGGTCGGCGTCGTCGCCCAGGGCCGACAGAAGTACGACCGCACGGTTCGCTGGTGTCTGCTCCCGGGCCAGGGAGGCTCCCGCGCGCAGCCATGCCCCCCGCAGGCCTCCGTGAGCGTCCGTGGAGCGCTCGTAATCGACGGACACCTGCCAGGGGTCTGCTGCACAGATCGCGGCGGGGTCGTCCAAGTCGACCGGGTCCGCGGGGCGTTCGTACGGTGCCCGGCTGTCGGCCGACAGGGTGGCGGCCCAGGCGGCGTACCGCTCGGGGTCCGTCCACTGCCGCTGGTCGAGGTCCATCACGGCAGAGGGGGCGGCCGTGAAGGCTCCGATCTGCGGACTGTCGCTCCGTATCTCGACGAGCAGGCGGACCTGCTTCAACTCCGACAAAAGCAGCGCCAGTTCGGTGACCGGCCCCACCTCCTTCGCCTCGTGCAGCTCCGGCAGCGCGATCACCGTGCGGCGCTCGTCGGCGGCCAGCGCGGTCACCAGCTCGCCCGGCGTGCGTGCGGCCACCGACAGCTGCTGGGCCAGCGCCCAGGTGGCGGTCAGCGCGGTCTGTCCGGCGAGCGGTACGAAACCGTGTATCCGGCGCTCCCGCTGCGTCCCCTCCCGCGTCCCGTGCCCGATCAGCCACGCCAGCAGCGTTGACTTGCCGCACCTCGCGCTTCCGGTGACGACGCACAGCCGGGGTGCGTTCTCGTCCGCCAGCCAGGACAGCAGAGCGGCGGCGGCCGGTTCGCGTCCCGCCGCCGGGCGGGACCAGCTGAGTTCGGTCACCGGCCCTCCGCCTGCCGGGCCGCGTGCGTGATCAACTCCTTGAGACCCTCCTCGCGCGAGTCCGCCGTGTCGCCGTAGTCGAAGCTGTGCGTGAACTCCGCGTGCGGAAAGGTCGCTTGCAGCCAGACCGCGCAGTAGTGGCCCGGCATCATGCACGGTTCCAGTTCGCAGTACACGCGCCGGACCTGCTCCGGGGCCACCCCTTGCGCATGCAGCCGCTGCCAGACGAGTTCCTCCGGGTGCGGACGGCCTGGACCCGTCGCGTCCGTGACGATCTGCTTGGCGCCCGTCGCGTCGACGTACTCGAAGGCGGAGGAGAACGGGAAGTTGAGCGTGTGCCGTACGTCGTCCAGGACCCTCGGCCACCAGCTCTCGCGGTCCTCGAACGCGGCGCCGTCGATCTGCCGCAGCTCGGCGTTGAGTTCGCGGAACGCGGCCGCAGCCACCGGGAGGCTGGTCGAAGCGGTGATCACCGGCATGCGGCGGTCCAGCGCCGCCAGGGAGGCGTTGAACGCCGGGACGCTCGAGCTGACGAACATGTCGGGCTCGCCGAAGCCCAGGAACACGGCCTGTACCGCCCCGTCCGGACGTACGCACAGGTGGGCCAGCGCGTCGCTGCCGATCCGCAGCCAGCTCTCCCGGCCGTCGGCCGGTGCGGTCAGCCCCTGGTGCCCGGCCGTCATTCCCAGGGTCGGGTCGTCGGTGTCACCCGCCGCCGCGAAGTATGGCCGCACGTGCAGCGGCACACCCGTGGCCGTCAGCACCTCGCGGGTCGCTTCGGGCAGCTGGACGCCGTAGGAGGCCGGCACCGTGAACCGGCGCATGCCGTCCCGGCCGAAGTGGGACGTGGACGGGTCGGGGACTCGATCGGACATCGGGGTCGGCTCCCTTGGAGTCTGTGGAGACTGGACGGCTCCACAGACTCTAAGGGGCGCCGGTCAGAGGGTCAGAGCTTCTCCGGCGTCCGGATGCCCAGCAGTGCCATCCCCTGGTGCAGGGTGCGGGCCGTGATGTCGCACAGGAACAGGCGGTTCTCCACCTGCTGCGGCGTCTCGGCCTTCAGGACCGGGCACTTGTCGTAGAAGGAGGTGTACAGGGACGCCAGCTGGTAGAGGTAGGCCGTCAGCTTGTGCGGGGCGTACTCCGCCGCCGCCTCCGTCACCGTCTGCGCGAACGCGTCCGCGTGCAGGCCCAGGGCGCGCTCGGCGTCGGCCAGTGCCAGCTCCGGGTGCGCGGCCGGGCGGGTCTCGCCGGCCTTGCGGAGGATGGACTGGATACGGGCGTACGCGTACTGCAGGTAGACGGACGTGTCGCCGTTCAGCGAGACCATCTGGTCCAGGTCGAACTTGTAGTCCCGGTTCGCCGACGTCGACAGGTCCGCGTACTTCACCGCGCCGATGCCCACCTGGGTGCCGCGCTCGGCGATCTCCTCCTCGGAGAGGTCCTGGGCCTTCTCCCGTACGACCGCCGAGGCGCGGTCGATCGCCTCGTCGAGCAGGTCCACCAGGCGGACCGTCTCGCCCTCACGCGTCTTGAACGGCTTGCCGTCCTTGCCGAGGACCGTGCCGAACGCCAGCTGGAACGCCGTCACGTCCTCGTTCAGCCAGCCGGCCCGCCGCGCGGTCTCGAAGACCATCTTGAAGTGCAGCGCCTGGCGGGCGTCCACCACGTACAGGAGGGTGTTGGCCTTGAGGTTGAAGACGCGGTCGCGGATCGCGGACAGGTCGGTGGCCGCGTAGCCGTAGCCGCCGTCCGACTTCTGGACGATCAGCGGGACCGGGTTGCCGTCCGGGCCCTTGACGTCCTCGAAGAAGACACAGAGGGCGCCCTCGCTGCGGACCGCCACGCCCGACTCCTCCAGGAGGCGGCAGGTCTCGGCCAGCATGTCGTTGTACCCCGACTCGCCGACGATGTCCGGGTCGCGGATCTCCATGTCCAGCTTCTCGAAGACGGAGAAGAAGTAGATCTTCGACTCGTCCACGAACTTCTGCCAGGCGGCGAGCGTCTGCGGGTCGCCGGCCTGGAGGTCGACCACCCGGCGGCGGGCGCGGGTCTTGAACTCCTCGTCGGAGTCGAACTTCTTCCGCGCGGCCTTGTAGAGACGGTCGAGGTTCGACATCGCCTCCTCGCCCGAAGCGGCGGTGTCCTCGGTGGACGCCTTGTGGTCCAGCTCGTGCGGGTGCTCGTCCAGGTACTGGATGAGCATGCCGAACTGCGTGCCCCAGTCGCCGATGTGGTGCCGGCGGATCACGTTCTCACCGGTGAACTCGAGGATCTGCACCACCGAGTCACCGATCACGGCCGAGCGGAGGTGGCCTACGTGCATCTCCTTCGCCACGTTCGGCTGGGCGTAGTCGATCACCGTCGTGCCCGGCTGGTCGGCCGTCGGCACACCGAGGCGGCCCGTCTCGTCCGCGTACCGAGCGGCGAGGTTCCGGGTGATCGCCTGGTCCGCGACCGTGATGTTGAGGAAGCCGGGGCCCGAGACCTCGACGTCCTGGATCAGCTCGTCGCCGGTGACGACCTGGGAGACGACCTGCGTCGCCAGCTCCCTCGGGTTCGCCTTCGCCTTCTTCGCGAGCGCCAGGATGCCGTTGGCCTGGAAGTCGGCCCGGTCGCTTCGTCGCAGCAGCGGGTCCGCGCCGGCGGCCTCCGGCAGGGTGGCCGAGAGGGCGGACGCGAGGTGCTGCTCGACGGAATCGCTGAGGGACGTGACCGAGGCCATAGGAATGGGTGCCGTTCTCCTCGTGGGGATGGATAGTCCCAGCCAGTATCCCATGGCAGGTAAAGCCGTTTTCGCGGGCGCGAGCCGGTCTGTGAGAATGGAGTGTCACCCCGATCAGATGGAGTGCCACCCCGTTCAGAAAGAAGGACGTGCCGATCGTGGCTCAGAGCACCGAGACCACCGACTGGGTCTCCCGTTTCGCGGATGAGGTCATCGAGGAGTCGGAGCGCCGGGCCCCGGGCAAACCGGTCGTCGTCGCGTCCGGCCTCTCGCCGTCGGGTCCGATCCACCTCGGCAACCTGCGCGAGGTCATGACGCCGCACCTCGTCGCCGACGAGATCCGCCGCCGCGGGTACCAGGTCCGGCACCTGATCTCCTGGGACGACTACGACCGTTACCGGAAGGTTCCGGCGGGCATCGCGGGGATCGACGAGTCGTGGGCGGAGCACATCGGCAAGCCGCTGACCTCCGTCCCGGCGCCGCGCGGGTCGTCGTACGCGAACTGGGCCGAGCACTTCAAGGCCGCGATGGTCGCCTCGCTGGCCGAGCTGGGTGTCGAGTTCGACGGGATCAGCCAGACCGCGCAGTACACCTCCGGTGTCTACCGCGAGCAGATCCTGCACGCCATGAGGCACCGCGGCGACATCGACGCGATCCTCGCCCAGTACCGCACGAAGAAGGCCCCGAAGAAGCAGCAGCAGAAGGCCGTCGACGAGGCGGAGCTGGAGGCCGAGGAGGGCTCGGGCGCCGCGTCCGAGGACGACGGCAGCTCCGGTTCCGCCGGCTACTTCCCGTACAAGCCGTACTGCGGCAACTGCGAGAAGGACCTGACGACCGTCACCTCCTACGACGACGACAGCACCGAGCTGGCGTACACCTGCACCGCGTGCGGCTTCGCCGAGACCGTCCGGCTGAGCGAGTTCAACCGCGGCAAGCTGGTCTGGAAGGTCGACTGGCCGATGCGCTGGGCGTACGAGGGCGTGGTCTTCGAGCCGAGCGGTGTGGACCACTCCTCGCCCGGTTCGAGCTTCCAGGTCGGCGGGCAGATCGTCGGGATCTTCGGCGGGAAGCAGCCGATCGGCCCCATGTACGCCTTCGTGGGCATCTCCGGCATGGCGAAGATGTCCTCGTCGCGCGGTGGGGTCCCGACCCCCGCCGACGCACTGAAGATCATGGAGCCGCAGATCCTGCGCTGGCTCTACGCCCGCCGCAGGCCCAACCAGTCGTTCAAGATCGCCTTCGACCAGGAGATCCAGCGGCTGTACGACGAGTGGGACAAGCTCGCGGGGAAGGTCACCGACGGCTCCGCGCTGCCGGCCGACGTCGCCGCGTACACCCGGGCGGTCGGTACGGCCGCCGGTGAGCTGCGCAAGACCGCACGTCCGCTGCCGTACCGCACGCTCGCGTCCGTCGCCGACATCACCGCCGGGCACGAGGACCAGGCGCTGCGGATCCTCTCCGAGCTGGACCCGGAGCAGCCGCTGGCGTCCCTGGACGAGGCGCGGCCGCGGTACGACAAGGCCGAGGCGTGGATCAACACGCACGTCCCCGCCGACCAGCGGACCATCGTGCGCGACGAGCCCGACGCCGAGCTGCTGAAGTCCCTCGACGAGGCGTCCCAGCAGTCGGTACGGCTGCTGCTCGACGGGCTCGCCGAGCACTGGTCGCTCGACGGGCTGACCCACCTCGTGTACGGCGTCCCCAAGGTGCAGGCCGGGTTCCCGGCCGACGCCACGCCGAAGGAACTGCCGCCGGAGATCAAGACGGCCCAGCGGTCGTTCTTCGCGCTGCTGTACCACCTGCTGGTCGGGCGGGACACCGGGCCGCGGCTGCCCACGCTGCTGCTCGCGGTCGGGCAGGAGCGCGTGCGCAGGCTGCTCGGGGAGTAGGCGGCACAAGAGAAGCGGCAAAGGGGAAGGGGCCCTCGGCAGAGGGCCCCTTCCCCTTTGTTGCTTTCCCTGGCCGCCGCTCTTTGTTACGCGATGTGGTCTTCCTGCAGTTCCGCCGTGTGGCGGTTGGTGAAGCGGTTGACCATGCGCTCGGCGTCACGCTGCGGCAGGGATATGCCGTACGTCGCCTCCACGTCGCCGCGGAACTGGCCGGCGGTGGGGTAGCTGCCGTCGATCGACTGGCGGAAGACCTGGTAGAACTCCTCCTCGCCCGGCTCGACCCGGGGCGTGCCGCCGCCCTCGCCCAGCTCGCGGGTGCGGTTCGGGCCGACCGGGATGGGGAAGCTGCCCGTCTCCTCCGGGGAGGGCTGCTGGAAGTCCTGCGGCTGCTGGTCCTCGTACCACTCCTCGTACTGTTCGTCGGGCGCGTACTGAGGTTCTTGCAGCATCGGGTCGTACGCCGGGTCGTAGCCGCCGTGGTACTCGATCTGCTGCTGGGCCTGGAACCAGGGGCTCTGCTCGTCCACCGGGGCGTTTTCCGGCTGCCCGGCGTTCTGGCCCGGCAGTGCGGGGCGCTGCTCGCCGGCAGGTGCCGCCCTCTGCGGGACGGGCGCCGCGGAAGCGGCACGACTGTCCGCTGCCACGGCGGGTAGCAGGCTCGGCTCTATCCCCGCCGCCGCGAGCCCCGCCGGGGCCGTCTCCGCGAGCGGGACGCCGTAGCGCGCCAGGCGCAGCGGCATCAGGGACTCCACCGGAGCCTTCCTGCGCCACGCCCGGCCGAAGCGGGAACGCAGCCGCGCCTGGTAGACGAGGCGTTCCTGCTCCAGCTTGATCACCTGGTCGTAGGAACGCAGCTCCCACAGCTTCATCCGGCGCCACAGCAGGAACGTGGGGACCGGGGAGAGCAGCCAGCGGGTGAGGCGGACGCCCTCCATGTGCTTGTCGGCCGTGATGTCGGCTATGCGGCCGATCGCGTGCCGGGCGGCCTCCACCGCGACCACGAACAGCACCGGGATCACCGCGTGCATGCCGACGCCCAGCGGGTCCGGCCAGGCGGCGGCGCCGTTGAACGCGATGGTCGCCGCCGTCAGCAGCCACGCCGTCTGGCGCAGCAGCGGGAACGGGATGCGGATCCAGGTCAGTAGCAGGTCCAGGGACAGCAGGACACAGATGCCCGCGTCGATGCCGACCGGGAACACGTAGGAGAAGTTCCCGAAGCCCTTCTTGAGGGCCAGCGCACGGACGGCCGCGTAGGAGCCGGCGAAGCCGATTCCGGCGATGATCAAGGCGCCGGTCACGACCACGCCGATGAGAACGCGGTGCATCCGAGTCAGCTTCAGTGGCGCGGCCACGCGTACTCCCCTCCCATTGCCTGTTGTTGCGCGCAACAGGGTGGCACACGCATACGGCGAACGTCGTACCGGTCGGGGCTTCGGGCCCCTCGCTCAGTTCTTCTTCGCGGCCGACTTGGACGGAGAAGCGCTGGAAGAGGCCGACTTGGACGGCGACTTGGAGGCGGACTTCGATGCCGACTGCGACGGCGAGGCCGAGGAGGAGGCACCGTTGGCGGACGACACCGAACCGACCACCTCCTTGATCGCCTGCTGCGCGGCCTTCGTCAGGTCGTCGGCGTCCGGGGTCTTCTCGCCCGCGAGACCGGCGCCGTTGTAGTCGAGGGTGATCACCACGTTCTCGACCCGCGTGACCACCGTCTGCTGCTTGAAGAGACCCTCTTTCTTCTTCAGGTCGTAGCGCACGGCGGTCGCCTCCGTGCCCGTGCCGGACAGCGGGGTCTCCCTGGTGTTCTGCGCGCCGTCCACCGCCGCGGCGTCCTTGACCTGCTGGCCGAAGTACGTGTGCGCCTGGGCGCCACCGGAGCCGCGCGTGGCGTCCGAGTCGAAGCGGAGCAGGGAGACGTTCAGCCAGCGGAACTGCGAACCCTTCACGCCGTTGTTGTCCAGGCTGCTCCAGGAGCAGGAGGCACGCGACGACGGCTCGTCCGAACTGCCCTTCTTGCCCGCCGAGGCGCCCTTCGGCACGAGGTTCGTCAGGGTCTTCTTGGACAGCACCCCGCACGCGTCGGGAAGCTTCTGGTACGCCGCGGCCTGCACGGTCGGGGACGCGCTCGCCGACGGCTTCGTGCTGCCGCCGGCGGACTGCTGGGCGCTGCTGTCCGTGCCCTTGCCCTGGGAGTCGCCCGAGTCCGACGAACAGGCGGCGGTGATCAGCACCGCCGGAACGGCTGCCGCGCAGACAAGAACACGGCTCAGGCGCTTGCCACGCGTCTTCAGCTGGGCACGGTCGTCTCGCTGGGCTGCTCGCTGCATGGTTCCTTCACTCATGACACTCGGTGGTCGTGCGGGTTCCTGCGGGGGCCCACGGTACGCGGTGAAGGAGCTGCGCGGTTTCCGTTCGGGGGCTTTGCGGACGGCGGGGCGAGCGGCTCGGCCGGCCCTCAACCGCCCAGCGCGTCATCGAGTTGAGAAGCCAGATTACGGGCCCTGTCCTGCATTTCCTTGCTGTCGGGGAGCGTTCCGGTGGCGGTCGGCTGCTCCTCGTACTCGATGGTGACGACGACGTTGGACGTGCGGAACGCCACAGTCACCGTCCGCTGCCCGACGGTCGAACCGGACGAGTCGAGCTGGTCGTCCAGATACGCCTCGTCACCGAGATCGGCCAGGAGCCGCGGCTGGAGATCGGCCGCGGAGGCCGAGCCGGAGGGAGAGCCGGAGCCGGAGGGAGAGCCGGAGCCGGAGGCGTCGCCGCTGACGGGGGCCGAGGCGGAGGCGGGGGCCGAGGCCGAGGGGGTGCCACCGGAGGCCGGCGCCGACGTGGCCGAGGGCGCGGGCGCCCCGCTCGTCGCCGAGGAACCGCTCGGCTCGGGGATGCCGGCGGCCGACTCCTTTTCCTCGAACAGCTGCTGCGCCTGGTCGTCGTCGCTGACCGCGTTGTCGTACGACACCACGCGCTCGAAGTCGACCGAGAGGCGGTCGGTGGCGTTCGGGGACTCCACCTTCCAGTGACAGCCGACCTTGCGATCGGTGTTGTAGGTGAGCGCTGCCTCGCCCTGGTAGGCCTTGTCCCGCTGGACCGGGTCGGTGAGCTGCCTGACGCCGGGCAGCAACGCGTCGAGGGTGTCGTGGCCGACCGCGCCGCAGGGTTCGGGGAGGGTGCGGTACTTACCGGGCTGGGCGACCGCCGTGGCGGTGCCGGCGTCGCCCGGATTGGCGTTGTCCGTGGGACTGTCGCCGCCCGAGCCGCTCGTGCAGCCGGCCAGCAGCGCCGCGAGGAGGGCGGCGGTGCCGGATACGTACGCCTTCCGCTGCACGGTCGGGCTCCTCTCGGGTGTGCGCTCGCTCGGTGCTCCAGTGTCCCCGCTGGTTAATCGCTTGCCGCAGCGGGGCGCCCCCTGGAGACAATGTGTATCGCACGCACTGCCGTGGCCGCCGGTCCCTTGTCCTTTTTCACCGACCTTGGCGCCGTTATTGCGTTTTGTGACTTATAAGCTTGAAGTAAGCCTTTGTTGTCTTTTTCGGGGGATGAGGAACGTATGTCGTACGTGGAGATGCCGGGCGCGAAGGTCCCGATCCGGATGTGGACGGACCCCGCGACGGTCGAGGACGTGGCCCTGCATCAGCTCCAGAACGTGGCGACCCTGCCGTGGATCAAGGGCCTGGCCGTGATGCCGGACGTGCACTACGGCAAGGGCGCGACGGTCGGGTCGGTCATCGCCATGCAGGGCGCGGTGTGCCCGGCGGCGGTCGGGGTGGACATCGGGTGCGGGATGTCGGCGGTGAAGACGTCACTGACGGCGAACGACCTGCCCGGTGACCTGTCCCGGCTCCGGTCGAAGATCGAGCAGGCGATTCCGGTGGGGCGGGGGATGCACGAGGACCCCGTGGAGCCGGGGGACTTCCACGGGCTGGCGACCGCTGGGTGGGACGGGTTCTGGGGCCGGTTTGACGGGGTGGCTGAATCGGTCAGGTTCCGTCAGGAGCGTGCATCGAAGCAGATGGGAACGCTCGGAAGCGGAAACCACTTCATCGAGATCTGCACGGACACCACCGGCGCCGTGTGGCTCATGCTCCACTCCGGCTCCCGCAACATCGGCAAGGAACTCGCCGAGCACCACATCGGCGTGGCCCAGAAGGTGCCGCACAACCAGGGCCTGGTCGATCGCGACCTGGCGGTCTTCGTCTCGGACACCCCGCAGATGGCGGCCTACCGCAACGACCTGTTCTGGGCGCAGGAGTACGCCAAGTACAACCGCACGCTGATGATGGCACTGCTGAAGGACGTCATCCGCAAGGAGTTCAAGAAGGCCAAGCCGGTCTTCGAGCCGGAGATCTCCTGCCACCACAACTACGTGGCGGAGGAGCGGTACGAGGGCATGGACCTGCTCGTCACCCGCAAGGGCGCGATCCGGGCCGGCTCGGGCGAGTACGGGATCATCCCGGGCTCCATGGGTACGGGCTCGTACATCGTGAAGGGTCTCGGCAACGAGAAGTCCTTCAACTCGGCCTCGCACGGCGCCGGCCGGCGGATGAGCCGCAACGCCGCGAAGAAGCGTTTCTCGACGAAGGACCTGGAGGAGCAGACCCGGGGCGTGGAGTGCCGCAAGGACTCCGGCGTCGTGGACGAGATCCCGGGCGCCTACAAGTCGATCGACCAGGTCATCGACCAGCAGCGGGATCTCGTCGAGGTCGTGGCGAAGCTCAGGCAGGTCGTCTGCGTGAAGGGCTGACGTGCCGTCAGTGGCCGTGCCGGACCGCGTAGATCATGACGAACGCCACGATGTGGATGCCGAAGAGGAAGTAGCCCAGGAAGTACCAGACCTTGCGTTCGTCCCTGGTCTCCTGGGCCAGGCGGCGTTTCTCCAGGGACTCGGCGGAGTTGTCCTCGTGCATCACGGTTCCCGGTGGACCTTGGTGTTGGACGCCTGGGCGCGGGGGCGGAGGACCAGGAGGTCCACGTTGACGTGGCTGGGGCGGGTGACCGCCCAGGTGATCGTCTCCGCCACGTCGTCCGCGGTGAGGGGCTCGGCCACGCCCTCGTAGACCTTGGACGCCTTCGCCTCGTCGCCGGCGAAGCGGGTCAGGGCGAACTCCTCGGTCTTGACCATGCCGGGCGCGATCTCGATGACGCGGACCGGCTGGCCGACGATCTCCAGGCGGAGGGTCTCGGCGAGGACGTGGGTGCCGTGCTTGGCGGCCACATAGCCACCGCCGCCCTCGTACGTGCCGTGCCCGGCGGTGGAGGACACGACGACGATGACGCCGTCGCCGCTCGCCACCAGCTTCGGCAGCAGGGCCTGGGTGAGGTTCAGGGTGCCGATGACGTTCGTCTCGTACATCGTGCGCCAGTCCGCCGGGTCGCCGGTGGCCACCGGGTCCGCGCCGAGGGCGCCGCCCGCGTTGTTGACCAGGACGCCGATCGTCTGGAACGCCGTGGCGAACTCGTCCACCGCGGCGCGGTCGGTCACGTCCAGCTGGTAGGCCACGGCCGAGTGGCCCGCCTTGCCCAGCTCCTCCGCCAGCGCCTCGATCCGGTCCTTGCGGCGGGCGGTGAGGACCACGCGGTAGCCGGCCTCCGCGAGCTGCCGGGCCGTGGCGGCGCCGATGCCGCTGCTCGCCCCGGTGACGACGGCGATGCGGGAGGCGGGGGTCATGGGCAGCTCCTGTGATCCGGGGGCCGAGAAGGGCTCCGTCCAGCGTAAGTGAGGCTCAGCCGCCGTTCCTCGGCGCCCACATGATCACGGACATTCCGGCCAGGCAGATCAGCGCGCCGACGATGTCGTAGCGGTCGGGGCGGTAGCCGTCGGCCACGACGCCCCACAGGAGCGAGCCCGCCACGAAGATCCCGCCGTACGCGGCCAGGATGCGGCCGAAGTGGGCGTCCGGCTGGAAGGTGGCGACGAACCCGTACGCGCCGAGGGCCAGCACGCCGCCGGTCATCCACAGCCAGCCCCGGTGCTCGCGCACGCCCTGCCAGATCAGCCAGGCGCCGCCGATCTCGAAGAGTGCGGCGACGACGAACAGGGCGGCGGAGCGGAGGATCGGCATGGACAGCAGCTTGGCATGCGGGGCTGCCGGGGCTCAGGCGGCGTTCTCGCCGTCGTAGCGCTCGCGGGCGGCGCGTACCTCCTCGAAGTGGGTCTCCGCCCAGTCCTTCACCGCGGTCAGCAGCCCGGCGAGGCTGGCGCCGAGCGGGGTGAGTGCGTAGTCGACGCGCACCGGGACGGACGGGGTGACCGCGCGGTCGATGATGCCGTCCCGTTCGAGGGTGCGCAGGGTCTGGGTGAGCATCTTGGGGCTGACGCCCGGGATTCTGCGGCCGAGGTCGCTGTAGCGAAGGGATCCGCTGGACAGGGCGGCGATGACCAGGCCGACCCACTTGTCGCTGAGGCGGCCGAGCAGCTGGTGGCTCGGGCAGCTGCGGAGGAAGGCGTCGTACTCGGTCCGTGCCTGTTCGCGGCGCTCGGCCGCGGTCATGGTCGCCATGGGCTCTCCTTCGGGTCACCAACGCACTCACAGGTAACTACTTACCGAGAGATAGTACCTCTCCTAGGGTTGGTGCTGCGGGCGGGAAACCGCCGCGAAGAGCATCAAACACCTTGTGAATCAGGAGAGTTGACATGCGTGCTGTGGTGGTGCGGACGTTCGGCGGGCCGGAGGTCGTCGAGGTCGCGGACGTGGCGGTGCCCGAGCCGGGGGCGGGGCAGGTGCGGATCAAGGTCGCGGCCGGTGCGCTGAACCCGGTGGACGTGGCCGTGCGGGCCGGCTTCTTCGGCGGGTCCGACCGGACGCTGGGGCTCGGCTGGGACGTGGCCGGGACGGTGGACGCGGTCGGGGCGTCCGTGGCGTGGGAGGCCGGTGACGCGGTGGTGGCGCTGGTGCCGGGGGTGGCCGACCCGCTGGGTGCGCACGCCGAGTACGTCGTCGTGGACGCGGGCGCGGTGGCGAAGGCGCCGGTCTCGGTGGACGCGGTGCACGCGGGCACGCTGCCGCTGAACGGGTTGACCGCGCTGCAGGCCCTGGACCAGCTGGAGCTCGCGCCGGGCGCGTCGCTGCTGGTGACGGGTGCGGCGGGCGCGGTCGGCGGGTTCGCGGTGCAGCTCGCCGCGCGGCGCGGGATCGAGGTCGTGGGACAGGCCCGCGCGGGTGACGAGGAGCTGGTGCGGTCGCTGGGAGCCGCGCGCTTCACGGCCGACGGGGTCGAGCCGGGCGGTGTGGACGCGGTGCTGGACGCGGCGGTGCTAGGGGAGCCGGCGCTGGAGTGGGTGCGGGACGGCGGCGCGTTCATGGGGGTGCGGCCCGGTGGGCAGCCGGGGCCGGTGCGTGGGGTGCGGACCGCCGCCGTGTCGGTGCGGCCGGACGCGGCGCAGCTGGCGGAGCTGGTCCGGCTGGTGGACGAGGGGGTGCTGACGCTGCGGGTGGCTCGGGCGTACGCCCTGGAGGAAGCCGCGAAGGCGCACGCCCGGCTGGCGGAGGGCGGGGTGCGCGGCCGGCTGGTGCTGGTGCCGTAGCCGGGAATAGCCCGGGTCGGGTGACCGTTCGACGAGATATAGTTGAATGGTCAACCACCTGGAGGATGAGCGACCATGCAGTTCGGGATCTTCACGGTCGGCGACGTCACGCCGGACCCCACCACGGGGCGTACGCCGACCGAGGCGGAGCGCATCAAGGCCATGGTCGCCATCGCGCTGAAGGCCGAGGAAGTCGGCCTGGACGTCTTCGCCACCGGCGAGCACCACAACCCGCCGTTCGTGCCGTCGTCGCCGACCACGATGCTCGGCTACATAGCGGCGCGGACGCGGAAGCTGGTCCTCTCCACCTCCACCACCCTGATCACCACCAACGACCCGGTGAAGATCGCGGAGGACTTCGCGATGCTCCAGCACCTGGCCGACGGGCGCGTCGACCTGATGACGGGCCGCGGCAACACCGGGCCGGTCTACCCCTGGTTCGGCCAGGACATCCGGCAGGGGATCAACCTCGCCATCGAGAACTACGCCCTGCTGCGCCGGCTGTGGCGCGAGGACGTCGTGGACTGGGAGGGGAAGTTCCGCACCCCGCTGCAGGGCTTCACCTCCACGCCGCGCCCGCTCGACGGTGTCCCGCCCTTCGTCTGGCACGGCTCGATCCGCTCGCCCGAGATCGCCGAGCAGGCGGCCTACTACGGCGACGGCTTCTTCCACAACAACATCTTCTGGCCGGCTGAGCACACCAAGCGGATGGTCGAGCTGTACCGGAACCGCTACGCCCACTACGGGCACGGCACGCCCCAGCAGGCGATCGTCGGGCTCGGCGGCCAGGTGTTCATGCGGAGGAACTCGCAGGACGCGGTGCGCGAGTTCCGGCCCTACTTCGACAACGCGCCGGTCTACGGCCACGGTCCCTCCCTGGAGGACTTCACCGAGCAGACCCCGCTGACGGTCGGCTCCCCGCAGCAGGTGATCGAGAAGACCCTGTCCTTCCGCGAGTACGCCGGCGACTACCAGCGCCAGCTGTTCCTGATGGACCACGCGGGGCTGCCGCTGAAGACCGTGCTGGAGCAGCTCGACATGCTCGGCGAGGAGGTCGTACCGGTGCTGCGCAAGGAGTTCGCGGCCGGCCGTCCGGCGGACGTGCCCGAGGCGCCCACCCACGCCTCCCTGAGGGCATCCCGGGAGGTGACCGCCGCATGAGGCTCGTCGTCGTGTCGGCGGGGCTGAGCGTCCCGTCCTCCACCCGGCTGCTGGCCGACCGGCTGGCCGCCGCGGTGGACCGGCGGACACCGGTCGGCCTCCGGGTGATCGAGCTGCGGGAGCTCGCGGTCGAGATCGCGCACACCTTCACCAACGGGTTCGCCGGGAAGGCGCTCGCCGCCGCGCAGGAGTCGGTGGCGGGGGCCGACGGGCTGATCGTGGTCACGCCGGTGTTCGCCGCCTCGTACAGCGGGTTGTTCAAGTCGTTCTTCGACGTACTGGACAAGGACGCGCTGACCGGCAAGCCGGTGCTGATCGCCGCCACCGGGGGTACGGCCCGGCACTCGCTGGTGCTGGAGCACGCGCTGCGTCCGCTGTTCGCCCATCTGCGGGCCGTCGTCGTGCCGACGGGCGTCTATGCCGCGTCGGAGGACTGGGGCGAGGAAGGGCTCCCGGGGCGGATCGAGCGGGCGGCGGGGGAGCTGGCCGGCCTCATGACCGGGCTGTCGGCGGCCGGGGCGGACAGCCCGGGCGGGATCGAGACGGACACCGCGGCCGGGTTCGAGGTCGTGCCCTTCGAGGAGCAGCTGGCGCGACTCAGCCCGTCCGGCGCGTGAGGGCGAGGCCCGTTCGGGACCGGAGCGAGGCCGGTTCGGGGCCCGTTCGGGACCGGAGCGGGGGCCGGCCGCGGCGGACGGTGA
Source organism: Streptomyces sp. NPDC037290 (assembly GCF_055603245.1). NCBI lineage: Bacteria > Bacillati > Actinomycetota > Actinomycetes > Kitasatosporales > Streptomycetaceae > Streptomyces > Streptomyces sp. NPDC037290. Next base: position 43,752 of record NZ_JBVJVZ010000023.1, read on the forward strand.
GAAGACGGTAGAACCCAGGTACCGGTTGCCCCTGTGACGGTGAGAGGCCGGTAAAAAGGGTGATCGTAGGCCCACCAGCCCCGGCCGAACTGCCGGAGGCCTTGGCAGACTGGGTGCGTGCCCCAGACTGTGCTGCTCGCTGAAGACGACCGTGCCATCCGTCATGCCCTTGAGCGTGCCCTGACCCTGGAAGGGTACGAGGTGACGGCGGTCGCCGACGGCGTGGAAGCGCTGGCGCAGGCCCACAAGACCCCGCCGGACGTCCTCCTCCTCGACGTCATGATGCCGGGGATCGACGGCCTGCAGGTCTGCCGGGTGCTGCGCGCCGAGGGCAACCGGACTCCGATCCTCATGCTCACCGCCCTCGTCGAGACCGCCGACCGCATCGCGGGCCTGGACGCCGGGGCCGACGACTACGTGGTCAAGCCGTTCGACGTCGAGGAGGTCTTCGCGCGGCTGCGCGCCCTGCTGCGCCGGACTAGCCCGGTGGCCGCCGGCAGCGGCAACGGCGCGGGCGGCGGGGGCGGCGCCGAGACCGGCGTCCGGGACGTCCAGCTGTCCGACCGGCAGGTCGAGGCCGCCGGCATCCGCATGGACCTCCAGGCCCGCCGTGCCTGGCGCGGCAAGCGCGAGCTGGAGCTGACCCGCACCGAGTTCGAGCTGCTGGAACTGCTCGTGCGCAACGCGGGCATCGTGCTCGACCACTCCACGATCTACGACCGGATCTGGGGCTACGACTTCGGGCCCGGCTCGAAGAACCTCGCCGTGTACGTCGGCTATCTGCGCCGCAAGCTGGACGAGCCCGGCGCCCCGCAGCTGATCCACACCGTGCGGGGTGTGGGTTACGTGCTCCGGGAGGACTAGGTGGGCCGCCTGCGGCGGCTGCTGGCCCCCGGCCGGCCCAAGCTGGTCTCCCTGCGCACCACCTTCGCCGTCTCCTTCGCAGCCGTCACCGCCGCCGTCACGATCCTCGTCGGCATCCTGTCGTACGGCTCCGCCGCGCGGCTGGTCCGCGTCGACCAGCAGTCGGTGTTCACGCAGGTCGTGCAGGACGTACGGGACGAGGTACGGCAGCACGAGATGGTCCCCGACGACTTCTCCTCCTCCCGGCCCGGGCACGACCTGGTGCGGCCCGCGCGCACCGACGTGCAGGTGCTGGGCGCTCAGGGCCAGATCGTCGACCACGGCAACCCGAGCCTGCCCGTCACCTCCCGTGACAAGGCCATGGCGCTCGCGGTGACGGCCGGGAAGGTCGTCGAGCACAAGGACGTACTGGTGGACACGGACCTGTTCCGCGTCGCCACCGTCTCGCTCGGCGACGGGCGGGGCGCGGTCCAGGTCGCCCAGGAGTTCAGCGACACCGAGGACCTGCTGCGGACGCTGCAGCAGCGCACGCTGATCCTGATGGCGGCGGTCGTGGTGGCGGCCGGCCTGTTCGGGTGGTGGCTGGCCCGCCGGATCACCCGGCGCCTGGTGATCCTCACCTCCGCGGCGGAGGACGTGGCCCGCACCCGCCAGCTGGGCATCGAGGTGCCGGTGGCCGGGCTCGACGAGGTGGGCCGGCTCGGCCGCGCCTTCGACCGCATGCTGGGCCGGCTCGCCCAGTCCGAGGAGGACCAGCGCAGGCTGGTCCAGGACGCGGGACACGAGCTGCGCACCCCGCTGACGTCCCTGCGTACGAACATCTCCCTGCTCCGCCGCATCGACGAGCTTCCGCCCGCCACCCGGGAGGACCTGGTCGCCGACCTCGGCCAGGAGGCGCGGGAGCTGACCGACCTGGTCAACGAGCTGGTCGATCTCGCCGCCGGGCAGTCCGACACCGAGCCCCCGCAGCGGGTGGACCTCGCCGACATCGCCGAGGACGTCGTGGGTCTCGCCAAGCGCCGTACCGGCCGCGAAATCGTGCTCCGCACGAGCGGGGACACGACCACCGACGGGCGGCCCGGGATGCTGCAGCGGGCCATGTCGAACCTGGTGGAGAACGCGGCCAAGTTCGACCGGGGCGGCAAGGCGCCGATCGAGGTCAGCATCACCGGGCCGGCGCGGTCCGGGACCGTGCGGGTGGAGGTGCTGGACCGGGGACCCGGGATCGCCGACGGCGACCTGATCCGGATCTTCGACCGCTTCTACCGCGCCGCGGACGCGCGCTCCCTGCCGGGCTCCGGCCTCGGCCTGTCGATCGTCCGCGAGATCGCCATGGCGCATGGCGGAGCGCCGTTCGCCTTCCGGCGGGAGGGCGGCGGAGCGGTGATCGGTTTCACGGTGGGCGGCTGAGCGGCCGGTCCCGTACGCCCGCCGGCCCCGCGCACACCGCCGGCCTACGACCGCCGTCCGCCCATCCCGGGCAGCTCCAGGAACCCCTCCGCGCGGGCGCTCGCCAGACCGATCCTCGGGATGTCGCTGCTCTTGGCGAACAGCAGGAAGCGCGGTTCCCAGACGGGGCGGTACTTGGCGTTGGCCCGGTAGAGGGACTCGATCTGCCACCAGCGGGAGAAGAACGTGAGCGTGGAGCGCCACAGGCGCAGCACGGGGCCCGCGCCGAGGCGGGCACCGCGTTCGAAGACCGAGCGGAACATCGCGAAGTTCAGGGACACCCGGTGGACTTCCAACTCCTTCGCGCGCAGCAGGAGTTCCACCACCATGTACTCCATCAGGCCGTTCTCGCAGTCGCGGTCGCGGCGCATCAGGTCCAGGGACAGGCCGTGCTCGCCCCAGGGGACGAAGCTGAGCAGGGCGCGCGGCTCGTCGTTCGCGTCGCGGCACTCCAGCATCACGCAGCGACCGTCCGCCGGGTCGCCGAGGCGGCCGAGGGCCATGGAGAAGCCGCGCTCGGTCGCGCCGTCGCGCCAGCGGTCGGCGCGGTCGATCAGGAGGGCCAGCTCGTCGGCGGGGATGTCCTCGTGGCGGCGGATGCGAACCGTGTAGCCGGCCCGCTTGACCCGGTTGTGGGCCTGGCGGACCACGCGCATGGCGCGGCCGTCGAGGGTGAAGTCGGCGATGTCCACGATCGCTTCGTCACCGAGTTCGAGAGCGTCCAGGCCGTGCCGGGCGTAGATCGTGCCGGCCTCCTCGCTCGCGCCCATGACGGCCGGGGTCCAGGCGTGCCGGCGGGCCTCGGTGAGCCAGGCGTCGATGGCGCCGGGCCAGGCCTCGGGGTCGCCGATCGGGTCGCCGGAGGCGAGGGAGACCGCGCCGACGACACGGTAGGTGACGGCGGCCTTGCCGGTGGGGGAGAAGATCGCGGCCTTGTCGCGGCGCAGCGCGAAGTAGCCGAGGGAGTCGCGGGCGCCGTGCTTGTCGAGCAGTCCGCGCAGTCGCTCCTCGTCCTCGGAGGTGAGGAGCCGGCGGCCGCGCGGGGAGCGGAAGCAGGCGTACAGGACCAGGCAGAAGGCCGCGGCGAGCAGGACATTGATGATGATGTCGACCCAGCGGGGCGCGTGCACGGAGTCGACCCGGTCGGCGAGCGGGCCGACGCTGATGCCGCGCAGCAGGGTGTAGGCCAGCTCGTCGAACAGGGTGGCACCGGTCAGGTTGTTGGTCGCGTGCACGAGCAGTGTGCCGACGCCACCGGTGACCAGGATGCCGCTGGCGCCGACGGCCAGCGCGAGCTTCGGGTTGGAGGGGTCGCCGACGGCGTTGAACTCCCGGCGGCCGACCAGCAGCGCGGCCACGAAGAGACCGGTGAGGGCGGTGGAGACCCAGTTGAAGACGTGGTCGCGGAACGGGTGCTGGGTGAGGGCGAGGACGTAGAGCACGAACAGGGGGCCGGCGAGCAGCAGGTTGACGACCCAGGCGGCCCGCTTGCCGCGCCGCATCACCAGCGCCAGGAAGATCGCCGCCGCCGCCGAGACCAGGCCGGCGGTGGCCAGGTACGGGGTGAAGAACTGACCCGCGTGGTGCGTGTGCGCGTGTACGTGGCGGGCGGTGAAGAGCTTGCCGTCGTTGTGCTCCTCCACCTCTTTGCGGAACGGCAGCGAGATCACCGCGATGATGTTGAACACGGCGATCAGCCGCAGGTACCACACGGTGCCGGAGGCTGCCGCCGAGCGAAGCCGGGGGCTGGGTGCGGGGATCCGGGACTCGCGGCGCGTACCGCGCTGGCCGGGGACCTTGGCGGCGGTCACAGTCGACGCTTCAGCGGGCATGGTGACTGGTCACCTTGGGTGGGAGGGACGGGGCAGACGCTTACCCTACAGTTTGTAGGGCAGTGTGCCTGTGCATCGGGAGCGTACCGGCATCGGCTCTTACTCACGCCCTTCCCGTGCCGTGCCTCTTACCCAACCCCTTCCCCCGTCGCGTCTCTTACCCCGCCCTTTCCCTGCCACGCCGGGCCGCCATCAGGTGCCAGGCCAGGTTGCCCACCGCCGCGCCGGCCGCGACCACGGCGACGATCACCCCGCCGGTCGCGAGACCGTCGCTGAACAGGTGCGGGCGCCGGTCGAGGCTGTGCAGACCGAAGCCGCACAGCTCGTACACGCCGACGGCGGCGACGAGCAGGCTGACGGCCAGCAGGGCCAGCGTGGGCGCGAGACTGCGCACGCAGACGTCCCCACCGGCTTCCGTTTCCGTGTCCTGCATGGGTCCCCCGATGAACAGACGTGTGAACGGGCGCGTGGCCGCCGGTGGTTGGGAACCTACAATACGTAGGGTCCGACCGGGTCGACGCCGTGCGCATGTACATCGGCGCGGACATGGAAGGCGTCACCGGGCTCGTGGACGCCGACGGCGTCCGGCCGGGCGGCCGGGACCACGAGCGCGGTCGTTCCATGATGACCGAGGACGTGAACGCGACCGTGCGGGGCGCGCTGGCGGCGGGTGGGCGGGCGGGCGTGCCCGTGCCGGCCCGCACCGACGACGTGGCGTGTGCGGAGGTGACGGCGTGGGACGCGTCGGGCGTCACGGTGCCCGTGACGTGCTCGTTCCCGCGGGCCTTCGGCAGGGGTCCGCTCAGTCCTCGCCGGTCCGCCCCGTGCGGCGGGCGTAGGCGCGGGCCGCGCGGGCGCGGTCGCCGCAGCGGGTGGAACACCAGTGGCGGCGGCCGTGCCGGAGCAGGTAGCGGTTGCAGGGGGCGGAGCCGCAGGCGGTGAGGCGGTCGGCGTCGGGGCCGGTGAGCAGGTCGGCGGCGTCGGCGGCGAGGCTTGCCAGGGCGTGCTCGACGATCTGGGTGACGGGGTGGGCGGCGGAGCGGTACAGGCCCCGCTCGGGGGACCAGTGCAGCAGCGAGGCGGCCGGGGCGAGGGTGAGCGCCTCGTTGACGGCGGCGAGGGCGTCGGCGGGGGCGGGGCGGCCCTCGACGCGGGCGGCGAGCAGCGTGCGGATCCGCTCCCGCAGGGCCCGCAGCCGGCTCGCGCACGTCTCGCGCAGGTCGGCACCGGCCGGGGCGAGCCCGCGGTCCACCAGCCAGCGCTGTGCCGCGGCGGGCGTGTCGAGGAGGTCGACGCGCTGTCCGCCGGGCAGGGCGACCGCGCTGTTGGCGAGGTCGAGGGCGGGGTGCTGCGCGGCGCCGGGCGCGGGCGGCGGGACCGGCTCGGCACTCTCCTCTGCGGGGATCACGGGGTTCACGGTTCTCATGGTACGGCTTGCGGTCATCCGTGAGGCAGGGGTAGCGTCTCTCACGGATGACACACACGCTATCCGTGAGGTGAGTTGGTATGGCCGCAACACCCTTCGCATCCCCCGCCCCCGTCCCCGCCGCCGAAGAGCGCATCCCCGTCCGCGTCCTCGGCGGCCCCACCGTCCTCATCGAGTACGGCGGACTCCGCTTCCTCACCGACCCCACCTTCGACGACCCCGGCGACTATCCGTCGCCCAGCGGCCGGACCCTGACCAAGACCGCCCCGCCCCGCACGAGCGCCGCCGGGCTCGGCCCCGTGGACGTCGTCCTGCTCTCGCACGACCAGCACGCCGACAACCTCGACCACTCCGGCCGGGCCGTACTCGCCGGCACCCCCCGCACCTTCACCACGCCCGCGGCGGCCGGCCGGCTCGGCGGCGCCACCGAGCCCCTCACCCCCTGGCAGTCCGTCGACCTGCCCCGCCCCGACGGCGGCACGGTCACCGTGACCGCCGCCCCGGCCCTGCACGGCCCCGAGGGCTCCGAGCCCTTCGTCGGCGAGGTCACCGGTTTCCTGCTCACCTCCGCCGACCTGCCCAGCGTCTACGTCAGCGGGGACAACGCCTCCCTGGAACTGGTCCAGGAGATCGCCGAGCGGTACGCCCCGGTCGACACCGCCGTCCTCTTCGCCGGCGCGCCCCGGATGCCCGCCCTCGACGACGCCCTCCTCGTGCTCGACGGCAAGGGCACGGCCACCGCCGCCCGGCTGCTCGGTGCCCGCCGGGTGGTACCGGCCCACTGCGACAGCTGGGCCCACTTCACCGAGGGCCGTGAGCACGTGGTGACGGCATTCGAGGAGGTGGGCCTGGCGGACCGGCTCCAGCTGGACTGACCGGCTCGCCGGCGGGTCAGGACCGTACCGACCGCCGGACTGGGCGCGGGCGGGGGTGCCGGCCACGAAGTGCACGAACATCTCCCCGGCGATCTCCGTCAGCGAGACCGGGGAGGCGCCCGCCGGCCGGTGACCGGCAGGCACCACCAGCACATGCCGGTCGTGATCGAGCACCACGGTCTCCAGGCCGGCCGCTCGCCCTGCGGCAGCCCGAGGAAGGCGATGGCCAGTTCCCCGCCGCGGACCGCCGCCGGCTCGTCCCACCCCGGCGCCGACTGGGTCTGCCTGAGTCCGCCGGCCGTACTGGAACCGGGCACACGGACCGGCCGCTGCCGGCGCGGCACGGACACCCTGCTCCTCGGCGCCGACGGCCGGTCGTGGATCAGCGCCGAGGACCTGGCGGTGGCGGTGCCGGACGAGCTGGAACGTCGGGGCCCGGACCGCCAGGTGACGGTCGTGCAGGACAGCGACCCGAAAGGGGCGCCGGGCCGTGTCCGACATGCGGCTGCCGCCGCGCGAGGGCGACCAGCCGGGGCGGCGCGGCGGACACCCGACGGCCTGTCCCGGCTGAACCCGGCGGGCGACCAACCGCTGAACCCGCGGGGCGACTAGTCGACGTCCACCGGACCGTCGTCGTCCGACGCCCGCTCCTTGCCCGAGCGCAGCTGGAGCAGGCCGTTGAGGTCGCCCCGGGTGCCCTGGCCGTCCTTGTCCTGGCCGCCGTTCAGGTTCTGCCGGACGGAGTCGAGGATGGTCAGGCCCTGGGACACCAGGCCGGCGGCGATCTCGCCGAGACCGTCCGCGCCGTTCAGGACGTTCACGTTGGCGCCGGACAGGCCGCCCGCGGCCTCCTTCACGATCTGCGGGAGCTGGTCGATGAGCATCCGGTCCAGCGCGACCCGGTCGTAGGAGGCGGCGGCCTCCGCCTGGATCTTCATGCGCTGGGCCTCAGCGGCGGCAAGGATCCTGACCCTCTCGGCCTCGGCCTCGGCGGGCTTGACGACCTCGGCCACCAGCTGCTTCTGACGCAGTTCGGCCTGGCGCTGAGCCAGCTCCGTCTGGGCGGACAGCACCTCCTGCTGCGCGTGCGCCTGGGCCAGCGGTCCGGCCTGCGCGGCCTGCGCCTGGGCGCGGTCCACCTCGGCCGAGTACTCGGCCTTGACGATGGCGGTCTGCCGGGCGTACTCCGCCTGCTTGCGGGCCGCCTCCTGCTCCGCCTCGACCGCGGCCTGGGTGGCCTGGGCCTGCGCGATCTGCGCCTGCCGCTGGATGGCCGCCTTGTGCGGGGCCGACATCGCGTCGATGTAGCCGGTGTCGCCGTCGTCGATCGACTGGATCTGCAGCGAGTCGACGATCAGGCCGATCTTCGCCATCTCCGTCTTGGAGGTGTCCAGCACCTCCGCGGCGAGCTTCTGCCGCTCGGTGACGATCTCCTCGACCGTCATCGAGCCGATGATCGCCCGCAGGTGGCCGGCGAAGATCCGGCCGGTGAGCACCGACATCTGCTCCTGGTCGGACAGGAAGCGCTGACCGGCGTTGATGATGCTCTCGTGGTCGTTGCCGACCTTGAACGCGATCACCGCGCGGACGTGCAGCGAGATGCCCTGCTTGGTCACACAGGTCTCGGTGACCTCGGCCTCGCACATCGACAGCGTGAGGAACCGGACCTTACGGAAGACCGGGAGCACGAACTTGCCGTGACCCGTCACCACTCGGAACGGCGCGCCCCCCAGTCCCCGCCGGCCCCCCGAGATCAACATCGCCTCGTCGGGAGCGGGAACGCGGTATCCGAACATGCTTGTACTCCTCAGCCTGCGCCGGCGGCCTGTCCGCCGAGCGCCTCCAATGGATCCACCCACTCGATGACGCCGACCTCGCGGCATCCCCGTGATTCGATCACGAGGACCGTGGCGCCCGCGGGCAGGGGATCCTCGGACCACGCCAGGAAGGTCTCGGAGCCGCCCCTGACCCGCACCAGGACCTCACCGGGGCCCGCGGCCCCCCGCGTCCCGATGAGCACCTTGCCCATGCAGCCGATCACGGCCTCGTCCTGCGGCATCACCGGCCGTCCTCCTCGTCCTCACCCCAGGATTCCGACGATAGACCCAGCGGAGCCGGGACCCAACGGGAAGGGCCGGACCCCTTCCCGGGCGGCGGGGACGTGCTCGGTGTCAGTCGTCGAGCGCCTGGTAGAGCGTGGTCCAGAAGTCGAGCATGAGCTGCACCGAGTTCGGGACGGACGCCCCGACCTGGGTGAGCAGGATTCCGGTGATCCCGTTCTCCGGGTCGGCGTAGGTCGAGGTGCCGCTTCCGCCGTCCCAGCCGAACTGGCCTATGGGTGCGTAGTCACCGCGGTAGGTGCGCACCGCCATCCCGAAGCCCCAACCGCCGTGCTGTCCCTGGCCGAAGGACACGTGGACGTTGTCGACGGCCATGGCGTGCCGGGCGGCCTGCTGCTCGGGCGTAAGGCGGTTGGTGGTCATCAGTTCCACGGCGGGCCGGGACAGGATCCGCTCGCCCCCGTGCACCCCGTGGTTCAGCAGCATCCGGAAGTAGGCGTGGTAGTCGTCGGCGGTGGAGACCAGCCCGCCGCCGCCACTCTGGAACGCCGGAGGCGCGCTCCAGCGTCCCCCCACGGCCTCGTCCCACACGGTGAACTCGCCGGTCCCCGGGTCGGGAGCGTAGAGGGTCGGCAGCCGGTCGATCCTGTCCTCGGGCACATGGAACCCGGTGTCCTTCATGCCCAGCGGGCCGAAGACGCGCTCGCGCAGGAACGACTCGAACGACTGGCCGGTGACCCTGGCGACGAGCACACCGACCAGGTCGCTGCTGATCTGGTACTGCCAGCGCTCCCCGGGCTGGTACATCAGCGGAAGCGTGCCCAGACGGCGCATCCACTCGTCCGGCCCGGGCATCGGCTCCGGGAGATTGGGCGTGAGCCCCTGCTCGAAGACGGCGTTCATGATCGGGGTGCCCAGCGTCGTCATGTCCATACCGAGCCCGAACGTGGAGGTCAGCACGTCCCTTACGGTGATCGGCCGCCGCGCCGGCACTGTTTCGTCCAGCGGGCTGTCGATCCGCTTCAGCACCTGACGGCCGGCCAGTTCAGGGAGCCACGGCTCCACCGGGTCGTCGAGGCGCAGCCTGCACTCGTCGAGCAGGACCATCGCCGCCGCGATCGAGACGGGCTTGGACGTCGAGGCCATCCGGAAGATCGTGTCCCGGCGCATCGGCGCGCCGCCGTCGTGGCGCGTCGTCCCGACCGTCTCGACATGCGTCTCGTCGCCCCGGCTGAACAGCGCGACCACCCCGGGGATCTTCCCCGACTCGACATGCCGTGCCAGCACGTCGCGCACGCGTTGCAGCCCTGTCTTGGAGAACTTGCCGTACTGGTCGGTGCGGTCCACGGACATGGTGGTGTGCTCCTTCGACTGAACGGACGGAGGGGGACCGCGGTTGGGTTCATGGATCGTCAGCAGCCGAGCCGGTCGGTGATCACGTCCGGCACCTGCCGCAGGTCGCGTGCCGTGCGGCCCCGCAGGCCGGTCTCGGCGATCCCGGCCGCGCACCCCGCGCTCACGCAGGGGCGTCCGGTCACGACCGGCCGCTCCGCCCACTCCTCATGCACGCTTGCCGGCCCCCTCCAGCTTCACGCGCTGATCCTAGAGGGGCCGGAGCGGACCGGCAGCGTGTTCGGATCATTCGGCCGCGGGTCCGGATGGGCCGTCAACTGACGGGCGGGCGACGCGAGTCGACGCGCCGCCGCCATCCGGCTCACCCTGGCCCTGCGCCGCCCGCGCCCACCGCTACGTGCGGTAGCGGAAGAGGATCCGGCCGCGCGTGAGGTCGTACGGGCTCAGCTCCACGAGGACACGGTCGTACGGCAGGATTCTGATGTAGTTCTTCCGGATCTTCCCGCTGATGTGCGCAAGCACCGTGTGCCCGTTCTGGAGCTCCACCGTGAAGGTGGCGTTGCGCAGGCACTCGACGACGGTGCCCTCGACTTCGATGCCTCCTGCCGCTTTCGTCATGTTCTCCCGCCTCTCCGGCCGGCGTGGGGCGTCAGCGGCACACCAACTCCAGGTTGCTGCTGACGCGCTGGGCGCCGATTCCGTCGAACAACGCGGTCGCCGCCTCGTTGGACTCGTTCACTTCGGCCGCTGCCGTTTCGATCCCGCCGCGGTGCAGCGAACCCAGCACGTGGGCCAGCAGTGCCCGGGCGATGCCGCGGCGATGCCGGCCGGCCCGGACCGCGATCAGCCCGATCCGCGGCAGCCGGGCCACCGGAGCGAGCCTGACCAGGCCCACGTACTGGCCGGCCACTGCTGCCACCGCGTACTTCGACGGGTCCACCACGGTGACCCCGCGCGGCCGGGGCAACACCTCGGCCGGCATCGCCTGCCATCCGACGGTGGCCTCGACCTCTTCGCGAATGGCACGGTCCAGCGCGCGCAGCGGGCCATCCTCCGCCTCGCCGGCGGGCACGATCGTCACGCCCGAGGGCGGCTGCACCGCATCGAGCCCCGTGACCCGCGGGTCGGTGGGCACGAGGTACTCCCACTCGCGGCGCCGGGTGGTGAACCCGGCCCGCTCCCAGCCGGACATCAGATCGCGGTCGGCCTCGTCGACCACCGTGTACAGCGGCCTGGGCAGCTCGGCCAGCATCGCGTCGGCGAGCCGGCCGAAGGCCGCGCCGTGCCACGCGTCGATGCTGATGAAGATCCGGCCGTCGGGCCTGGGTGAAACGTCACCGCAGCCGACCACCTGGCCGTCGGCCAGCGCTTGCCATTCCTGTTCCGCGACCCGCGCGACCACTACCGGGCGTTCGTCCACGCCCGCGGTGAAATGCACAGTATTCATTGGCGTCTGCCTCTCAGGAGAGCCTTGTGATCAGGCACTCCCGGCGACACCTACGTCAGTCGCCCGACCATGAAGGAAAGGGGGGAGCACCCATGGGACACAGCGTTCACGGGTCTCACCTCCTGATGACGGCTTCACGGTCGTCGGCACGCTATCAGCCGTGCGCGTCTCGCTCCACGCCTTTTCCGCAGACACCAGCGTGCGGCCACCGCCGTTGGTCGGCCCGGGGCTTACGCCGTCGGCGGCTCGGGGATGCGCCAGGTGATGCGGAAGCGCTGGTCCGGCGGAAGCCCGAATCTGCCCACCGGGCCGATCTCCTTGATGAGATAACCGAAGATTTGATGATGAGCCTCCTCGGAGAGCTCGTGCCAGGTGTCCGGGGTCGCGGTCATGATCTCCCGCATCAAGGACACGTCCGATTCGGCGCGCAGCATCTCGATGCGGTCCTCGCGGTCCATGGTCTCGTCGGCGTGCATGGCGCTGATCGACCGCTGAAGGAGGTTGGGCTCGACCGCCAGGCGCTGGAGTATCCGGTCGCAGCCGTAGCGGAAGGCCGTGTGCATTTCGACCGCTTCCTGGTCCGGATAGCGGTAGCCGAAGGGGCTGCCCTCCTCGGCGCCCAGGTAGTCGCCCTTCAGGGTTCGCAAGAGAGCGCGCAGAGCGAACTCGGCCCCGTTCTCCTCGATGAGGCGGACACCGACCTGCACCCATTCGTCCTCCGAGATCACAGGCTCGTGCGGCACCGCGAGCGACGGGGCGATCTCAATGGCATTGAACGGGTTGATCATCATGCCGACGACCGCCTCAGCGGTCCACTGCCCGTCATCCGTGCCCCACCCCTGTGACAGCGCCAGTTCCCGGGCCGACTTCATGCCACCCGGTTCTCCCTCCCGCACTGCACGCCACAGGGGCAGGAACCGCGCCACCTCGGCCGTCGGGTCCCGGGGTGGATCGACGCAGGCGGCGGCGAGTACCGCCACGATCGACTGCACGGTCTCCCAGCGCGGGACATTCAGGCCCTTCAGGGTCGTACGGACGCCCTCATGGCTGACGGCCGCCGGGTGGTCGCCCTCAGCGATCAGGGCGCTCACCTTTCGCATGCCGGGGCGGCCCGCCGCCCGGTGGAGCTCTTCCAGGGCGCGTACCAGCTCCTGGTGGGCTTCGTTCGGAAGAGAGACGGTGTCGGTGGTCACGAACGACAGACCCCCTCGGCCTTTCAGATGGCGGCCCGGACGGCCGTCAGATAGCGCCAAGAGCGTAGAAGTCGCAGGCAAAGTGCCACATGCCAGATTGCGCCAACTTCCCCCTCCCGGGCGTCAGACGACGACAAGCAATCGGAGGAGGCCCCGAGCATGGAGACAGCGTCGTGAGCGATCCGGCGCCGTTCCCAAGGAGTTGCCCCGTGCACATCCCCGACTATGCCCATGCCATGATCCGGTCCGCACTGCCGACTCGCCCCACCTCCCGCCAGGTGGGGGCGCTGGATTGCTGCCTCTGCGACAAGTCCTTTGAGGATCGGCCGCCCGTACCGCTCGGGCCGACTCCCGAGTCGGGACTGTTCGGCTGCCATCCCTGTCTGACCCGGTTGGTCGCGCGGGCACGGCGGGCCCGTGACGCCGCGCTGACCCAGGACGCCGAGCGGGCCCGAACGGAGTCCGCGGCCTGGCTGCCGGTGCGTGAACGGCATCTCGCCCGGCTCGACAGTGCGCGGCAGGCCGCGGAGGCCGTGGCCGGGCTGGCCCGGGACGGTGACATCGAGCCGCTGCGGGTCGCTTGGCTGCTGGTCTCGCTGGAGTCGGCGTACGCCTGGCTCCCGGAGGCGCCGGAGCCACCCACCTCTGCGGAGCGCGAGGACCCGGAGCTGAGGGACGAGGCGTTCCGGCTCGACCTGGCGATGATCACAGCGCGGGAGGCGGTGGCGGAACGGCTCGCCTATCACCTCATCAACGACTCGCAGCCCGAGGAACCGGAGATGTGTGAGGAGTTCGAATGCCCGGAAGGCTGCTCGGGACGTCATGACTCCTCACACATCGACTGTGGACCGGACGCCGTCTTCGAGGATCTGGCGAAGCACGGAATCACCGTGGAGCAGCCGGAGCCCGAACCCCTGGCGCCTCGGCTCGCGGCTCTCTTGGGAGGGACCGAGGCCGAGGAGGAGCACTCGCCGCTTCCGGACATCGAGGAGCAGGCCCCCGCTGTCCTGGCGCACTTCGGCATCGACGCTGACGACACGGACGCACTGGTGAGCGCGGCGGCGGTCGGGCTGGTGGCGGACGCCTGGCGCGAGGGGCCGCTGGACGTGATTCACGCGGCCGACGACGGGCCGAGCGACGGGGAGATCTTCGCGCAGAGCGTCGATCTGTACCGCAGGGCTCGGGCTGCGTTGGTGGCCGCACGGGACGACGGGCCCGAGGTGCTGCGCGCGTTCGTGGCTGTCGCCTCGGACGTGAACCTTCCGTGGGCCGGCGGTTCGCGCTTCGCGCTGCGGACGGTGTCCGAATCCGTGGCGGAGTTTGTCCAGCACGTCGACGACCGGGTCTGGTTCACCGCGGAGGTGATGCGCAAACAGGGCTGGCGCGCGGGGCTGCTGCACAGAGCCACTTCGGCTGCGTTCAAGGTTCCTACCTACTTCGGGATGCCGGGCTGGCCCGGCGCCGTCGCCTCAGCAATGGAGCGGCTCGCCGTGCTGGACAGGTCGGGCGCCCCCGACGCGTTGACAGACCTCGCGGCGGTGGAGGCCGCGTTGCGCGAAGCGCCCGACCGGCTGGGGGCAGACGCCCTCGACTGGATCTCCCGCCAGGCCCTGCTCGGCTAGCGCGCCACCCGGCCCGCCCGTCCACTGACGGGCCCGGGGTCGGGAAAGCCCTCGCACCAGGGCATACCTTCATCGCATCCGGCTCGCGGAGAGTCGGTGGGCGGCATTTTCCTGCGGGCCCCGGCACCCGTTGAAGCCGCACATGGGCGTGGTTCGACCCAACTCCGCATACTCGCCACGAACCGCGCACATACCTGGCACACCGTCTGACCACCGTTGCCGGCGACCTCGTCCACGTCAGAGTCGGTCGCGCGGTTCTGCAGATGCCCGAGCGCCGCGAGGCGGCCCAGTAGAAGGTAGAGGTCCCCGGGTGAAGTGGGACGAAGTGACCCTCGTCATCCTTGCTGTGTTCGGCTGCGTCACGCTACTGCTGGCGCAGATCAGCGAGGTGCTCTCGCGGCTGCCGCACATCATCCGCGCGTGGCGGCAGGTCCGGCACGAACTGAGCGCCGGCACGGATCCCGGCTGTCGGGATCACTCAACAAGGGTCACCGCCCCGGGCACCCCTGGGGTCGTCCCGAGCGATGGAGACCATACCTCCGAAGAGCCCGGAGCAGGGCGGGACGAGGGCTGATCCGGTCAGCGCGGCTGTGTCGTTTCAGCGGAGGAGCCAAGGGGCACCTTGGGAGGGCCTTGGGCCTTGGTGCGCCGGTGCGGCGCAGTTGGTGACCGGTCCTGGACAAGCCCGTCGAACCGGCCACCAACCCAAGTCCCCGACCCTCCTCAGAAGCGGTGGCTGCGGAGGTCGCCCAGCAGGGTGCCGAGTTGCTTCTCCTGCTCGGCGGCCGGCGCCGGCCGGATGTTGCCGTGGTCGATGGCGTACGTCTTGAGGACCTCGTCCATCTGGTGATCGAGCAGGGTCCAGGTCGTGTTGTCGACCGCCTGCAGCGAGGTGGCGTCGGCGTCCCAGTCGTCGCGCATCTTCTGCACGGTGGCGTGGGAGGCCGCGGCCGTCCCGGCCCGGTCCTGGGCGATCGCCGTCTGCGTGAGCTTCTCGTACTTCGCCACTGCCGCGGTCGTCTGCTTGCCGGTCATGGCCGCCTTTGGGCAGGCCGGCATCGTCTCGCTCTGACCGGTCGGGTCGCAGGTGACGTGGGGCTGGTTGTGGGCCCAGATCATCAGCGCGACGGTGCCGGCGGCGATCACCGCGAAGCCTCCGAGCGCGATGCGCTCCTTGCGCGCGTTGGTGACCGACGGCTCGTGCGCCGTCTCGGAGGTCCCGGCGACGTCCCTGCGGCTGATCGTCAGGTAGATGACCGTCGCCAGGATGGCGCCGAGGAAGATCAGGCTCGTGGCGAAGGTGCCCAGGCCGAGTCCAACCGGCTCGCCCGGGTTGGCCGCGACCTTCGGGGAGGCGAGCCAGTCACCGATGTTGGCGCCGAGCGGGCGGGTGAGGATGTAGGCCAGCCAGAACGAGAGAACCGGATTGGCGCCGAACTTCCACAGCGCTGTGATCGACGCGATGAGGCCCAGCGGCAGGAACACCGACTGCGCGGGCGTCCAGTTGGTCAGCTCCAGCGTCCAGTCACCGAGGGCGGTGCCCAGCGCGAACGTCACCAGGACGGTCAGCCAGTAGAACGCCTCGCGCGGGAAGGTCGTGATGCTGTGGATCGACAGGGTCCGCTCGCGCAGCCACCAGACCCCGAAGACGAGGGCCAGCAGGAGTGAGAACACCGTCGAGCTGAGCCACAGCGGGACCTGTTGCGCATCGGTGAGCATGTCGGTGTACAGCGTGCCGGTGACACTGACCACCACGACGGTGAGCCAGTACGGGAACGGGATGTAGCGCTTCGTACGGAACTGGATCGCCAGCACGATCGCGAAGACCGCGGTGAACAACAGCATGGTGTTGGTCAGGCCGAAGCCCAGCGTCTCGTTGATGTAGTCGGCGAAACTCTCGCCGACGGTCGTGCAGAGGATCTTGATGATCCAGAACCAGACCGTGACCTCGGGCACCTTGTTCAGCAGGAGGCTGCCCGCGGAATGACGAGGGGTCGCGGCAGTCGTCGAAGTTGTCATGTAATCCTCACATGGAGCGGGCGGCAGCACAGAGGGGCGCCCCTCACGGCTGCGGAACGGTGACTGTCCGCACAGGGGCGGACAAACGCGGCCTCGGGCCCCAGGAAGGTGCCGATACCTCTCAGGGAGCCGCCGGGATCAGACGTTCGGCCGGAAAGGCCCGGCCCCTAGTCGGCCCAAAGGAATTCGTGGCGCCAATTCGAGCCCCGGTCGGCTGAGTTGGCCGGAACTCCGGGAAATTCAGGCGTTTCATGGGTCATACCGCACGACTGTGCCAGCGGGAACCTGAACACATCCTGACTGCTGGCGCGCTCCGCTCACCCCGTCTGGCTGCGGTGCCGGCAATGAAAAGGGCGAGGCCCGAAGGCCCCGCCCAAACCTCACGAAACCCCAGCTCAGGGCCAAACAAGGCAATACGGCTGGTGCCCCGCCTCATGCAGCCGGTGCGAGAAGTCCTGCCACTCGTGCAGCAGCTGGTACACGTTGAACGCGTCGCGCGGGCCGCCGCGGTCCGGGACCGTCGACCAGATGAAGGCCGCCGCGCCGACCGCTTCCTCGCCGATGCCGCGCAGGGGGTCGACGACGGTCATGGGGAGCTTGACGACCGCGTAGTCGGGGTGCAGGACGACCAGTTCCAGGGGCGGGACCTTGTGCAGGGGGACGCCCTCGATGCCGGTCAGGACCATCGCGGCCATCGTCTCCGGCTTGATCTTGGTGAACATGCCGTTCATGCCCAGCTCGTCGCCGCCGAGCTCCTCGGGGCGCATCGAGATGGGGACGCGGGCCGCGGTCGCGCCGTCCGGCGCGCCGAAGTATTTGTACGTCACCCCCACCCGACCACCCTTCCTGCTCCCCGCCGTCAGGCGGTCGTCCCGGTCGTCGAACCGGCGGTCGGTCGGCCGGTCGAGCTGGCTCTCCAGCTGCCGGTCGATCCGCCGGTCGTACCGCTCGGGCTCACTCGGTACACCCTGTGTCTGACGTGCGTCGCTCTGCCGTGCTTCAGTCGATTCCTCCGCGTCGCGCCGGTGCCTTCCCCGCCGGGCACGTCGAGGACCCAGGTCATCAGTCCCCTCGCCCAGTCCGCCACCGCGATGCATATCTCCACCCGACTGCTTTTCTAGGACGCGTGGCCCCCGCCGCGCAACCCGATCATCGTGTCAGTGACCTCCCCCACGGCCGCCCGCCGAAACGTGCGGTGGAACAACAGCGCGCGGGTTCTCTTCCGGCCTCTGATCATTACGTGCGTAAGAGCTGTGTGTATCAGGTCTCAGTCTCGCAGATGGCGGATGGCGGCGCTTGGATCTTGGGACGCGGCGCCTGGACCCCGAGGCGGGCCACGCGTCCGCCGGGTCGCGGCCTACCCTGAGGAGGTCACCCAAGCACCGGAGTCCGAGAAGCCGGAGAAGCAGCAGGTCATGAGTGCCCTGAGCGAAACGCCCTATCCCTACGACGCGCCCGCCTCCCAGGCGCTCTTCGACCGCGCCTCCGCCGTCACGCCCGGCGGTGTGAACTCGCCGGTGCGCGCCTTCCGCGCAGTCGGCGGCACGCCCCGCTTCATGGCGTCGGGGAAGGGGGCCTACCTGACCGACGCGGACGGCCGGGAGTACGTCGACCTCGTCTGTTCCTGGGGACCCATGATCCTCGGGCACGCGCACCCCGAGGTCATCGCCGCCGTTCAGGAGGCCGTCGCCCGCGGTACGTCCTTCGGCACGCCCGGTGAGGGCGAGGTCGCGCTCGCCGAGGAGATCGTCGCCCGGGTCGAGCCGGTCGAGCAGGTGCGGCTCGTCAGCAGCGGGACCGAGGCGACCATGTCCGCGATCCGGCTCGCCCGCGGGTTCACCCAGCGGTCCAAGGTGATCAAGTTCGCCGGCTGCTACCACGGGCACGTCGACTCGCTGCTCGCCTCGGCCGGCAGCGGGGTCGCGACCTTCGCGCTGCCCGACACCCCGGGTGTCACCGGCGCCCAGGCCGGCGACACGATCGTGCTGCCGTACAACGACCTGGAGGCCGTGCAGGAGGCCTTCCACCGGCACCCGGGTGAGATCGCCTGTGTGATCACCGAGGCCTCGCCGGGCAACATGGGCGTCGTGCCGCCGGACCCCGGGTTCAACCAGGGGCTGAAGGACGCCTGCAGGAAGAACGGCGCCCTGTACATCTCCGACGAGGTCATGACCGGCTTCCGGACCAGCCGCGCCGGGTGGTACGGCATCGACGGGGTCAAGCCGGATCTGATGACCTTCGGGAAGGTGATGGGAGGCGGCTTCCCCGCGGCCGCGTTCGGCGGGCGGGCCGATGTGATGGCCCACCTCGCCCCCGCCGGGCCCGTCTACCAGGCCGGCACCCTCTCCGGGAACCCCGTCGCCACCGCCGCCGGTCTCGCCCAGCTGCGGCTGCTGGACGACGCGGCGTACGAGACGGTGAACGCCGTGTCCGCGCAGATCCAGTCACTGGTCACCGAGGCGCTGAGCAAGGAGGGTGTCGCCCACCGGGTGCAGACCGCCTCCAACATGTTCTCGGTGTTCTTCACCGACCGGCGGGTGCGCACCTACGAGGACGCCAAGCGGCAGGAGTCGTACCGCTTCACGGCGTTCTTCCACTCGCTGCTGTCGAACGGCGTCTACCTGCCGCCGTCGTCCTTCGAGTCCTGGTTCGTGTCCACGGCCCACGACGAGCGGGCCATCCAGAAGATCGCCGACGCCCTTCCGGCGGCGGCCCGGGCGGCTGCGGAGGCCACCGCGTGAGCACCAGCAACGGCAGCAGGGACAAGGACGTCACCGTCATCCACGTCATGCGGCACGGAGAGGTCGACAACCCAGACGGGGTGCTGTACGGGCGGCTGCCCGGATACCACCTGTCCGAGCTGGGCCGGCAGATGGCCGACCGGGTCGCCGAGCACCTCGCCCCGCGGGACGTCACCCATGTCTGTGCCTCGCCGCTGGAGCGGGCCCAGGAGACGGCCACGCCGATCGCCAAGGCGCACGGTCTGGACCTGGACACGGACGAGCGGCTCATCGAGGCCGACAACGTCTTCCAGGGCAAGACCTTCGGGGTGGGGGACGGCGCGCTGCGCCGGCCCGAGAACTGGAAGCACCTGGTCAACCCGTTCAAGCCGTCGTGGGGCGAGCCGTACGTCGACATCGTCGTACGGATGATGGGCGCGCTGAACGCGGCCAAGGACCGGGCGCGCGGGCACGAGGCGGTGCTGGTCAGCCATCAGCTGCCGATCTGGATCGTGCGGTCCTATGTCGAGCGGCGGCGGCTGTGGCACGATCCTCGCAAGCGGCAGTGCACCCTCGCCTCCCTGACGTCTTTCACCTATCTGGGCGACAGGATCGTGTCGGTCGGCTACAGCGAGCCCGCCATCGATCTCGTCCCGGCCCATCTGCGGGCCGGTGCCACGCCGCAGAAGGGCACGGGCACCGCCCAGGGGAAGGCTTTCGGGGCCTGAGAACAGGGTTTCTGACGGTCCGTTTAGTGTCGCTTAGGACTCTTTTTCGGTACCCGTTACGAAAACCATACAAATTTACGGAACCTCCCCGATCCTCGCGCCCTCTGACTGGGTGACCACTCAGCAGGCGCGACGATCGGGGATCTCCATGCGCACCGTCTCCCGGACCCTCTCCCGCAGGGGAATGCTCGGCCTCGGCGCGGGCGTGGCGGCCGCCGCCGGCCTGGCCGGCTGCGGGAGTTCCACGTCATCGGACGGCGCCGGGCAGGGGGACGGTTCCGATCAGGGGAAGAACGCCGAGGGCGGCGTGCGTCCGGCGGGCCGTCCGATCGGGGACGGCTCCACGTCGTTCACGGGCAAGCAGCCGCACCAGCCGGCCAAGCCCGAGCCGCTGGAGGCGGGTCAGACCCCGCCGCAGTTCGTGATCTTCTCCTGGGACGGCGCCGGCGAGGTCGGCAACGGGCTCTTCCCGCGCTTCCTGGACCTCGCCAAGCAGCACGGCGCGAGCATGACGTTCTTCCTCTCGGGGCTGTACCTGCTGCCCGAGTCGAAGAAGCGGCTGTACCTGCCCCCGAACAATGCGCGCGGTGCCTCCGACATCGGCTACCTCACCGACGAGCACATCAAGGCGACGCTCACCAACGTGCGCCGGGCCTGGCTGGAGGGCCACGAGATCGGCACCCAC
>NZ_JBVJVZ010000024.1:0-61219 GCF_055603245.1 Streptomyces sp. NPDC037290
GCCTTCGAGGTACGCGCCGTCCTCGCCGCGACCCTCTCCCCCACCTGGGGCATCTACAGCGGCTACGAACTGTGCGAGAACACCCCGCTCAGGGAAGGCAGCGAGGAGTACCTCGACTCGGAGAAGTACCAGCTCCGAGCCCGCGACTGGGAGACCGCCGAACGCGAGGGCCGCACCATCACCCCCCTCATCACCCGGCTCAACGAGCTCCGGCGGGAGCACCCCGCGCTGCAGCGCCTGCGCAACCTCCGCTTCCACCGGACCGACAACGAGTCGGTGATCGCCTACAGCAAGAGCACGGGACCGGACACGGTCATCGTGGTCGTCAATCTCGACCCCCACCACACCCAGGAGGCCACGGTCTCGTTGGACATGCCGCAGCTCGGCCTGGACTGGCACGCCGCCCTGTCCGTGCACGACGAACTGACGGGTGAGGCGTACCACTGGGGCAGGACCAACTTCGTGCGCCTGACGCCCGGCAGCGCGCCGGCGCACGTGCTCCACGTCAGGCGGGCGACGCCCCAGAACGGAGGGCCCTCAGCGTCATGACCGTCAACGAACCCGTACTGGACACTTTCGAGGACACTCCCGCGGGGGACCGGGATCCGGAGTGGTTCAAGCGCGCCGTCTTCTACGAGGTCCTGGTCCGCTCCTTTCAGGACAGCAACGGCGACGGCGTCGGCGACCTGAAGGGCCTGACCGCCAAGCTCGACTATCTGCAGTGGCTCGGCGTGGACTGTCTGTGGCTGCCGCCGTTCTTCAAGTCGCCGCTCAGGGACGGCGGTTACGACGTCTCCGACTACACCGCCGTCCTCCCGGAGTTCGGTGACCTCGCCGACTTCGTGGAGTTCGTCGACGCCGCCCACCAGCGCGGCATGCGCGTGATCATCGACTTCGTCATGAACCACACCAGCGACCAGCACCCGTGGTTCCAGGAGTCCCGCAAGAACCCCGACGGCCCGTACGGGGACTACTACATGTGGGCCGACGACGACAAGCAGTACGAGGACGCCCGGATCATCTTCGTCGACACCGAGGCCTCCAACTGGACCTTCGACCCCGTGCGCGGCCAGTACTTCTTCCACCGCTTCTTCTCGCACCAGCCGGACCTCAACTACGAGAACCCGGCCGTGCAGGAGGAGATCCTGGCGGCGCTGCGGTTCTGGCTCGACCTGGGTATCGACGGGTTCCGCCTGGACGCGGTGCCGTACCTGTACGCGGAGGAGGGCACCAACTGCGAGAACCTCCCGGCGACCCACGAGTTCCTGAAGCGGGTGCGCAAGGAGATCGACGCGATGTACCCGGACACCGTGCTGCTGGCCGAGGCCAACCAGTGGCCGGAGGACGTCGTCGACTACTTCGGCGACTACGGCTCCGGCGGCGACGAGTGCCACATGGCGTTCCACTTCCCGGTCATGCCGCGCATCTTCATGGCCGTACGGCGGGAATCCCGCTACCCGGTCTCGGAAATCCTGGCCAAGACCCCGGCCATTCCCTCCCACTGCCAGTGGGGCATCTTCCTGCGCAACCACGACGAGCTGACCCTCGAGATGGTCACCGACGAAGAGCGCGACTACATGTGGGCCGAGTACGCGAAGGACCCGCGGATGCGCGCCAACATCGGCATCCGCCGCCGCCTCGCGCCCCTGCTGGACAACGACCGCAACCAGATCGAGCTGTTCACCGCGCTGCTGCTGTCCCTGCCCGGCTCGCCGATCCTCTACTACGGCGACGAGATCGGCATGGGCGACAACATCTGGCTCGGCGACCGCGACGCCGTGCGCACCCCCATGCAGTGGACCCCCGACCGCAACGCCGGCTTCTCGACGTGTGATCCGGGGCGCCTGTTCCTGCCCACGATCATGGACCCGGTCTACGGCTACCAGGTCACCAACGTCGAGGCGTCGATGTCCTCGCCGTCGTCGTTGCTGCACTGGACCCGCCGCATGATCGAGATCCGCAAGCAGAATCCTGCCTTCGGACTGGGGTCCTACAACGAACTGCAGTCCTCCAACCCGGCCGTCCTCGCCTTCCTGCGCGAGTACGAGGACGACCTGGTGCTGTGCGTCCACAACTTCTCCCGCTTCGCACAGCCCACCGAACTCGACCTCAGGGCGTACGACGGGCGGCACCCGGTCGAGTTGATCGGCGGCGTGCGCTTCCCCGCCATCGGCGAGCTTCCCTACCTGCTGACCCTGCAGGGCCACGGCTTCTACTGGTTCCGGCTCACCCGAGTCGCATCCCGCATCGGCCGCCGTCGCTGACGACCGGCGCCGAGGAAAGGACGCGTCATGCCGAAGACCATCACCGCGGGACCCAGAAGCGCGGCCGGCCTGGAGGAGCCCCTGGTCTCGCTGGGCGGGCTGCTGCGCCAGTGGCTGCCCAGGCAACGCTGGTTCGCGGGCAAGGACCGGCCGGTCACCGATCTGTCGGTGCTGTCCGTGACCGAGCTGTTCCCGGGGTGTCTGCATCTGCTGGTGCACGCCTCGCACGCGCCCGTGCCCACCCCGGGCGGCACTCCCCCGCCCGGCGACTGCTACCAGCTGCTGCTCGGCCTGCGCGAGCACCTCGCCCCCCGGCTGGAACGGGCGTTCATCGGGCGGGCCGAGCAGGGCCCGTTCGCCGGGCTCGCGGTGTACGACGCGCTGCACGATCCGCGCTCGGCCCATCTGCTGCTGGAGCGGCTGCGGCAGCCCGGCGCGGCGGGCCCGCTGCGGTTCGAGGCGGACCCGCGGGCCGAGGTGCCCGGCGGTCTGCCGCCGCGCCTGCTGGAGGCCGAGCAGTCCAACTCGTCGATCGTGTACGGCGACGCGTACATCCTGAAGGTCTTCCGCCGGATCCAGCCGGGCGTCAACCCGGACCTGGAGGTGACGGCCGCGCTGGCCGCACAGGGCTGCACCCGGGTGCCCGCGCCGGTGGCCTGGTTCGGTACGACCGCTCCGCAGCCGGCCACGTTGGGCGTGCTGCAGCCGTTCCTGCCGGACGCGTCCGACGGCTGGACGCTGGCGCTGCGCGCGCTCGGCGCGGGCGACGAATTCACCGCCGAGGCTCATGAGCTGGGCCGGGCCATGGCCGAGGTGCACCTCGCGCTGGCCGAGGCGTTCGGTCCGGCCGGGCCGGGCGAGAACGGCCGTACGGCACGGGCGATGTGCGCGCGACTGGACGCGGCCGCGCACGCCGTACCGGGGCTGCGGCCCTTCGTGCCGGGGCTGCGGGCCGCCTTCGGAGCGCTCGCCACCTGCGACACGGGGCCGCCCGCCCAGCGCATCCACGGCGACATGCACCTCGGGCAGGTGCTGCGGGCCGGCCGTGACTGGTTCGTCATCGACTTCGAGGGCGAGCCGTCCCGGCCGCTCGCCGAGCGACGCGCCCCGCACTCCCCGGTACGGGATGTCGCGGGGATGCTGCGTTCCTTCGACTACGCGGCCCGGCAGCGCCGCCCCTGGCGACCCGAATGGGCGCGCCGCTGCCGGGAGGCGTTCTGCGCGGGCTACGCGGCCCGCGCGGGCTGGGATCCACGAAAGAAGCACGCGCTGCTGCGCGCGCACGAGACGGACAGGGCGGTGTACGAGGTGCTGTACGAGGCGAGACACCGGCCGGACTGGCTGCCGGTTCCGATGGCGGCGATCAAGCGGCTCGCCGTGTGGGGAGGCTGACGTCATGGCACTGCGTGACATCTCGCTCCCCGAAGCTTCCGGTCCCGGGACGGCCGCGGCCGTCCCTCCCCCCGACGTCGTCCGGGGGGACCCCCGTCTCGCCGCGCTCGACGCCACCGACCGGGCCCGGCTGCTCGGCGGCGCCCACCACGACCCGCACTCCCTGCTGGGCGCCCACCCGGCCCCGGGCGGCGTCCTGTTCCGAGCCCTGCGCCCGAACGCGCGCTCGGTGAGCGTGCTGGTCGACGGGACGCGCCACGCCCTGCGGTCGGAGGGCGGCGGTCTCTTCGCGGCCGTCCTGCCGTTCCCGGAGATCCCGTCGTACACGCTGCTGGTGGCGTACGACGACGTCGAGCAGGAGGTGCACGACCCGTACCGTTTCCTGCCGGCTCTGGGTGAGCTGGATCTGCACCTGATCCGGGAGGGCCGGCACGAGCAGCTGTGGCAGGCGCTCGGCGCCGAGCCGATGACCCACCAGGGCGTGGCGGGCACCCGCTTCACCGTGTGGGCGCCCAACGCCCAGGGGGTGCGGGTGGCCGGGGACTTCACGTACTGGGACGGCACGCAGTACCCGATGCGCTCGCTCGGCGCGTCCGGGGTGTGGGAGCTGTTCCTGCCCGGGATCGGCGAGGGCGACCGGTACAAGTTCGAGATCACCTCCCGGTACGGCCACCGCTTCCTGAAGGCCGACCCGATGGCGCGGCGCACGGAGGTGCCACCCGACACGGCGTCGGTCGTCGCGGTGTCACGGTACGAGTGGGGTGACGCGGAGTGGATGGCCCACCGGGGCGACACCCCTGTGCACCAGGCGCCGTTCTCGGTGTACGAGGTCCATCTGCCGTCCTGGCGACCCGGGTCGACGTACCGGCAGCTCGCGGACGAACTGCCCGCCTACGTCAAGGAGATGGGCTTCACGCACGTGGAGCTGATGCCGGTCGCCGGGCATCCGTTCAGCGGCTCCTGGGGCTACCAGGTCACGTCCTACTACGCGCCGACGCCCCGCCTCGGCTCTCCGGACGACTTCAAGTACCTGGTGGACGCGCTGCACCGGGCCGGCATCGGCGTGATCATGGACTGGGTGCCGGCGCACTTTCCCAAGGACGACTGGGCGCTGGCCCGGTTCGACGGGGATCCGCTCTACGAGCCCGGGAACGCGACGCGCGCCGAGCACCCGGACTGGGGGACGTACGAGTTCGACTACGGCCGGACCGAGGTGCGCAACTTCCTCGTCGCCAACGCCGTGTACTGGTGCCAGGAGTTCCACATCGACGGGCTGCGGGTGGACGCCGTCGCCTCGATGCTCTACCTGGACTACTCGCGGGACTCCGGGCAGTGGGAGCCGAACGTCTTCGGCGGGCGGGAGGACCTGGACGCGGTCGCCTTCCTGCAGGAGATGAACGCCACCGTCTACCGGCGCTGCCCGGGCGTGGTGACCATCGCCGAGGAGTCCACCGCGTGGGACGGGGTGACCCGGCCGACGGACAGCGGCGGGCTCGGCTTCGGGCTGAAGTGGAACATGGGCTGGATGCACGACTCGCTGCAGTACATCCAGAAGGAGCCGGTGCACCGCAAGTACCACCACAACGAGATGACCTTCTCGATGGTGTACGCGTACAGCGAGAACTACGTCCTGCCCATCTCCCACGACGAGGTCGTGCACGGCAAGCAGGCGCTGGTGTCGAAGATGCCGGGCGACTGGTGGCAGCGGCGCGCCAACCACCGCGCGTACCTCGGCTTCATGTGGGCCCACCCCGGCAAACAGCTGTTGTTCATGGGGCAGGAGTTCGCCCAGGGGGCGGAGTGGTCCGAGGCGCACGGCCCCGAGTGGTGGCTGCTCGGCGACGACTACCACTCGGCCGGCGACCACCGGGGCGTGCAGGATCTCGTGCGGGAGCTGAACACCGTGTACCGGACGACGCCGGCGCTGTGGCAGCGGGACACCGACCCGGGCGGCTTCCGGTGGGTGCTGTGCGACGCGGCGGACGACAACGTCTTCGCCTTCCTGCGGTTCGCCGCCGACGGTTCTCCGCTGCTGGCGGTGTCGCACCTCTCCCCGGTCATCCGCCAGGACTACCGGCTGTGGGTCCCGGACGGGATCCGCGCCTGGCAGGAGACGCTGAACACCGACGACGTCCGCTACGGCGGCAGCGGGGTCGGCACCGCGGGGCCGCTGAAGCCCGAGGACGGTTTCCTCAGGCTCACGCTCCCGCCGCTCGCCACGGTCTGGCTGGTACCGGAGTCCTGAAAGCCGCACGTGTCGGCGGCCCGGCGAGGGGCAGTCGGGGTCGTACAGACCCACGACTGCCCCTCGTGGCATGAAAACGGAAGGGTGGCACCACGTTGCGCACCGTCGGAGTGGAGGAGGAACTCCTTCTGGTCGACCCGGACACCGGCGACCCGAAGGCGCTGGCTGCGGCCGTCCTCGCCCATGTCGCCCATGACGATCCTGGGCAGCATGTCTTCGAGAAGGAGCTGTTCCGGCAGATGCTGGAGTTCGCCACGCATCCGCAGGCGGACATGGCGGCCCTCGCCGAGGAGATCGCGCGCTGCCGCAAGGAGGCGGCCCGGCACGCCGGCGAGCTGGACTGCACGGTCGCGGCGCTGGCCACCTCCCCGCTGCCGGTCAGTCCCTCGCTCAGCGTGAACGAGCGCTACGAGTGGCTGGCCGAGCGCTACGGGATACCCACGTGGGAACAGCTGGTGTGCGGCTGCCACGTGCATGTGTGCGTGGAGTCCGACGACGAGGGCATCGCGGTCCTCGACCGGATCCGTCCCTGGCTGCCGGTCCTCCGCGCGATCAGCGCCAACTCTCCCTTCTGGCAGGGACGGGACACCAGCTACGCCAGCTATCGCAGCCGGGTCTGGAACCGCTGGCCGTCGGCCGGGCCGACCGAGCCGTTCGAGTCGGCCGAGCGCTACCACGGGCGGGTGGCGGAGATGGTGGCCACCGGCGCCATCCTCGACGAGAGGATGGCCTACTTCGACGCGCGGCTGTCCGCCCGCTATCCGACCGTGGAGATCCGCGTGGCGGACGTGTGCCTCAGCGCGGACACCGCGGCGCTGATCGCCACGCTGAGCCGGGCGCTCGTGGAGCAGGCCGCACAGGACTGGCGGTCCGGCCGGCCGGCGCCCGGCCACAGCGTGAGCCTGCTCCGGCTCGCCGACTGGCAGGCCGCACGGTTCGGCCTGGAGGAGAACCTGCTCGACCCGGTGACCATGCGGCCCGGGGCCGCCCCGCAGGTCCTGCGGTCGTTGCTGGAGCACACCGGCGAGGCGCTCACCGCGTGCGGCGACGCGGAGCGCGCCGAGCAGGGCGTCGCGGAGCTGCTGCGGCGCGGCAACGGGGCGCGCGAGCAGCGCCGTCTGCTGGAGCGCACCGGCAGTCTGCGGGGCGTCGTCACCGAGTGCGTGCGGCACACCCAGGGCTGAGCGCGCCGCTCAGAAGACGAGCGACAGGGCGTATCCGAGGAAGCCCGCCGCGACCAGGACGACGAGGATGATGATCAGCGCCAGCGGCGCCTTGGCCCATCCTCTGCGCTGCGCTTCCGGTTCCCGGGGCCCGGCCTGGGGCAGGCTGCTCTCGGCCGGCGGCGTCTCGCCCGGGGGCACGCCGCCACCGGGCTCCAGCCCGGCGCTGCGCTCGGGTTCCGGATCGGGGTTCACATGACTCATGTCTGCCGAGTCCCCAGGACCCGCCCACATCATCAGTGGATCACGACTTCCCCGTTCCGGGTACCGAACGCGGTCGGCTGGGCTACATTCGAGCACCGCCGACACAGAGCCGATCGGCGGTGTGACCCTCCGTACACCCAGGAGCAGCGCATGCGCGACGTCGCCCTCGCTCCCGCCGTTGCCCCGCCGCTCACCGGCGGCCTCGCCGACAGTGTCTTCGACACCGCGGAGCGCAGCCCGGCCCTGCCGGTGCTCGCGCACCGGGTGGATCCCGCCGCCACCGTGTGGCAGGAGGTGACGGCGGTCGAGCTGCGGGACGAGGTGGTGGACCTGGCCAAGGGGCTGGTCGCCGCCGGGATCTCGCCGGGCCACCGGGTGGCCCTGATGTCCCGCACCCGTTACGAGTGGACCGTGTTCAGCCACGCGCTGTGGGCCGTGGGCGCCGAGGTGGTGCCGATCCATCCGTCCTCCTCGCGTGACCAGGTGGAGTGGATCCTGCGGGACGCCGGCTGTGTGGCGGTGGTCGTGGAGGACGAGCAGGGCGTGATGACCGTGGGCACGGTGTGTGCCGGGCTGCCGCGGCTGCGCCACGTCTGGCAACTGGACGCGGGCGCGCTGCCCGACCTCGTCGAGCGGGGCACGGTGGTGCCGTACACCACCGTGGAGTCGCTGCGCCGGATCGTGCTGCCGGACGCCACAGCGGCGGTCGTCTACACCTCCGGCACCTTGGGCCGTCCGCAGGGCTGCGCGCTGAGCCACCGCGGTCTCGCCTACCCCTGCGACACCCTGCTGGCCGGCTGGGCACACACCGCGGCCCCGCCGGGTGAACAGCCGTCCGTGCTGGCCTTCCTGCCGTTCTCGCACGTCTACGGCATCATGATCATGCTGATGTGCGTGCGCGGCGGGGTACTGATGGCGCACGAGCCGGAGCTGAGCGAGACGGCGCTGGCGTCGGCGCTGAGCACGTTCCGGCCGACGTACCTGTACGGCGTGCCGTCGGTGTTCGAGAAGCTCTACAAGAATTTCCTGCGGGACGCGCAGCTGGCGGGCCGGGGTGCCCTGTTCGAGCGGGCCGCGCAGACGGCCCGGGACTTCGCCGCGGCCGAGGAGCGCCACCGGCTGGGCCGGGGGCCGGGTCCCGGTTTCGAACTCAGGCTGCAGCACGCCCTGTACGAGCGGACGGTGTACCGCAGGCTGCGCGCGGCGCTCGGCGGCCGGGTGGTGCGCGGCACCTCCGGCGGTTCCTCGCTCAGTCGTGAACTCACCTTGTTCTACGCGGGTATCGGGGTTTTCGTCCACGACGGGTACGGCCTCACCGAGTCCTCCGGCGGGATCACCATGCAGCCGCTGGGCCGGGAGAAGTCCGGGACCGTGGGCCGGCCGCTGCCGGGCACCGAGGTCCAGGTGGCGGACGACGGGGAGATCCTGGTGCGCGGTCCGTCGGTGTTCCAGGGCTATGTCGGCGACGAGGCGGCGACGCGGACCACACTGCGCGGCGGCTGGCTGGCCACCGGGGACATCGGGCAGCTGGACTCCGAGGGCTATCTGACCATCACCGGGCGCAAGAAGGACGTCATCGTCACCAGCGGCGGCAAGAGCGTCGCCCCGGCCCCGCTGGAACAGCGGCTGCGCATGCACCCGCTCGTCCACCAGGCGGTCGTGATCGGCGACGACCGGCCCTGCGTCGGCGCCCTGATCACCCTGGACCCGGAGTTCCTCGCGCACTGGCGGGCCGCGCTGGCGCTCCAGGGCGGCGGTCCGGGCCGGGAGACCCGCGAGGAGAACGCGCTGCGGGAGGAGATCGCGCGGGCCGTCGCCTCGGCGAACGCCGCCGTGTCCCGCGCGGAGTCCATCAGGGTCTACCGTGTCCTGCAAGAACCGTTCGCCCCGGACAACGGACTGCTCACGCCGTCCATGAAACTGCGCCGGGACGCGATCGTGCGGCACTGCGCCGCCGAGATCGAGGCGATGTACCAGGCCCGGTCCCGGGCGGCGCGCGCGTCGCAGGGGCCGGCCGACTGGGACGAGGCGGACGACGTCTTCCGCTGAGGGGGTTGCATCGCAGGGACGCGGGCAGGAGCGGACGGATAGCCCGCGCGGGGGCGGGAACCCGCAAGCACGGAACGAGACCAGCACCTACGACCGTCCTGGTCAAAGGGCCCGCAGGGGCCCCTGTCCGGCCGGGACCGGGGAATGCGAGATGGCGACGGAGCCGCGTTGGGACGACACACCGTCCTCGGAGGACAGGTACGACCGCACCTTCTCCTTCGCGGGCGAGCTGCGCAACGTCACGGAGGCGCGGCTGGCCGCTGAGGACTTCCTCTGTGCGCTCGCCACGCAGGCGCCGCCGACCGCGCACGAGTACTGGGACGACATCCTGCTGGTGGTGACGGAACTGGCCGCCAACGTGATCCAGTACGCACCCGGGCCGTTCGGTCTGCGGATGCGCCGCACCTTCGACGGTGTGCACGTGACGATGCGCGACACGAGCACGACCAAGCCGGAACCCCGGCCCTTCCACCCGCGCACGGGTGGCGGCGGCATCGGCTGGCACCTGGTGCACACGCTGTGCACACAGGTCAGCGTCGTCGTCCACGACGAGGGCAAGGACATCCACGTCTTCCTGCCCTGGTGACGTGTATCTGTGCGACAACCGGTTACTCCACGTCCAGTGGGGGCATGCTGGTGCCCACGCGTTCGTCTGCCTGCCGCCCCCAGCTGGCGGAACGGCCGGGGCCACGGTGGGATCGAAGGTGCCGCGCACCGATCCAGGGCAAGCGAACGGCGTCGAGTCGGACCGCCTGGAGCCGCAGAAAGGGATGAACACCGTGACACGACCCAGGATCCTGGTGGTTGGCGCAGGCTTCGCCGGAGTCGAGTGCGTCCGCCGCCTGGAACGGAAGCTCGCCCCCGCCGAGGCCGACGTCACCCTGGTGACGCCGTTCTCCTACCAGTTGTATCTGCCGTTGCTGCCCCAGGTCGCCTCCGGGGTGCTCACGCCGCAGTCGATCGCCCTCAGCCTGCGCCGCAGCAGGAAGTACCGCACCCGGATCCTCCCGGGCGGTGCGATCGGGGTGGACCCGAAGGCGAAGGTGTGTGTCGTCCGCACCATCACCGACAAGATCGTCAACGAGCCGTACGACTACATCGTGCTGGCGCCCGGCAGCGTGACCCGTACCTTCGACATCCCGGGGCTGACCGAGCACGCCTTCGGGATGAAGACGCTCGCCGAGGCCGCCTACATACGCGACCACGTCATCACGCAGCTCGACCTCGCGGACGCCAGCGACGACCCGGCCGAACGGGCCGCGCGGCTGCAGTTCGTGGTGGTCGGCGGCGGGTACGCCGGCACCGAGACGGCGGCCTGTCTGCAACGGCTGACGCACGCCGCCGTCACGCGCTACCCGCGCCTGGACCCCGGCCTGATCCGGTGGCATCTGATCGACATCGCGCCCAAGCTGATGCCGGAGCTGGGCGACAAGCTCGGCCGCAGCGCGCAGGAGATCCTCAAGCGGCGCGGCATCGACGTGTCGCTCGGCGTGTCGATCGACAAGGCCGGGGCGGAGGAGGTCACCTTCACCGACGGCCGGGTGGTGCCGACGCACACACTGATCTGGACGGCCGGTGTGGTCGCCAGTCCGCTGATGGCCACCCTCGGCGCGGAGACGGTCCGCGGCCGGCTGGCGGTCACCCCCGAGATGTGCCTGCCGGGCCACGACGGGGTGTTCGCGCTCGGCGACTCGGCCGCCGTACCGGACCTGGCGAAGGGCGACGGCGCGGTCTGCCCGCCCACCGCGCAGCATGCCATGCGCCAGGGCAGGAAGGTCGCCGACAACGTCATCGCGACGCTGCGCAACCAGCCCATGCAGCCCTATGTGCACAAGGACCTGGGCCTCGTCGTCGACCTCGGCGGCAAGGACGCGGTGTCCAAGCCGCTCGGCATCGAACTGCGCGGTCTCCTGGCCCAGGCGGTGGCCCGTGGCTACCACTGGTCGGCGCTGCGGACGAACGTCGCCAAGACCCGCGTGATGACCAACTGGCTGCTGAACGCGGTCGCGGGCAACGATTTCGTCCGCACCGGCTTCCAGGCCCGCAAGCCCGCGCGTCTGAAGGACTTCGAGTTCACCGACGCCTATCTGACACCGGAACAGGTGCGGTCCCGGGTGGAGGGCAGGGCCGTGGAGGGCCCGTGATCCCGTGAGGTGACCGACGCTCCGGTGGCCCGGGCAGCGGCCACCGGAGCGCGAGCGGCTCGGGCCGCCGTGCGATGCTGGACCGTAGATCGATTACGGGCACGGGAGAGAGCGCGGCGGCGTGAGTACAGCGGGACGGTCGGGGCGGGTACGGATGTGGGACCGGCTCGCGGCGTCCGACCCCGGGCTGCTCAGGCTCACCGCGGGGCTGCGCACGGTCACCGCGATCGCGCTCACCCTCGCCGTCCTGGCCGCCCTGCGGGTGCCGGTGCCCCAGCTGGTCGCCGGTGCCATGGCGGCGATGGTGTCGACCTTCGCGATCCGGGAGAAGCAGCGCGCCCAGCAGGCGGTCACGCTCGCGCTGGGACTGCCGGTGGCGCTGGCCTCGGTGTCGCTGGGCGCGGTACTGCACCAACGGGTCGTCGTCGGGGACCTGTTCTTCGTCGTCCTCATCTTCTGCGCGGTCTACGGCCGCCGGTTCGGCGACCGTGGCACCGCGCTGGGCCTGATCGGCTTTCAGGTCTACTTCCTGTCCCTGTTCGTACGGGCGAGCGCCGCCGCGCTGCCCGCGCTGTACGGGGTCATCTGTGTGGCGTTCGCCTGCAGCGCCGCCGCGCGGTTCGTGCTGCTGCCGCAGACCCCGGCGGGCACCCTGGACCGGCTGCGGCGGGCGTTCCGCGCCCGGCTCGCGCAGCTGATCGCCGTCCAGGCCGAGTTGCCGGCCGCCGGCCCCGACGACGTCGAGAAGATCCTGGAGGACCTGCGCACCGCCACCGCCCGGCTGCACGAGACCGCGCTGATGATCCAGGGGCGCCTGGAGGACGGCATCTCCGACCCGGCGGTGGCCCGGCTGCTGCAGCGCCGGATCGCCGACGCCGAGATCGCCGCCGAGCGGCTCGGCCTGCTGCTGCTCACCGCGCGCAGCGCCGAGCGGACCGACACCCTCACCCTGCACCTGCCCGGTGCTCCGCTGCCCTCCGTCGGTGAGCTGCCGGTGCGGGACGAGGCCACGGCGGCGCTGCGCCGGGACCTGCAGGCGCTGCGGCTGCTGATGCTGCGGCCGGTCGGCGAGGCCAGGGGCACCGCCCTCGCCCAGGTGCGCAACCGGCTGCTCGGCTACCGCGACGAGGAGAACCTGCCCGAGGCCGCTCCCCCCGTGCAGGACGTCTTCCGCGGGCTCGGCGAGGCCGCCCGGGCCGCGCTGGGCCTCAGGGTGGCGCTGGACGGACCGCAGGACGAGTCGGACGACAGCCCGGCCACGATCCGCTCGCGCGAGGAGCTGGACGCGGAGGACGCGGCGATCGAGGCGGGCGAGGAGCGCGAGGCGGAGGAGCCCGGGCCGACCGGTCTGGGGCGGCCCACGACCCGGGCCGCGGTCCAGGTGGCCGTCGGCTCCGCGCTGGCCATCGCCGGTGGTGAGCTGCTGTCCAGTCAGCGCTGGTACTGGGCGGTGCTGACCTGCTGGATCGTGTTCATCAACACCGCCTCGACCGGCGAGATCCTGGTGAAGGGCTACCGTCGGCTGCTGGGCACGGTGCTCGGCGTGGTGGCCGGGATCGGGCTCGCCGGTCTGGTGGGGCACCACACCTGGACGGCCTTCGCACTGGTGCTGGTGTTCATCTTCGCGATGTTCTACACCGCGCCGCTGTCCTACACGCTGATGTCGTTCTTCGTGACGGCGATGCTGGGGCTGCTCTACACGTTGCTGAACACCTACAGCATGGCGGTGCTGGTGCTGCGTGTGGAGGAGACGGCGCTCGGTGCGGCGTGCGGAGTGATCGCGGCGGCGGTGGTGCTGCCGGTCCACACCGACCGCCGTACCAACGAGCTCCTCGTCGCGGTCCTGAACCGGCTCGCCGAGGTCACGCGGGCGGCCGTCGACCAGTTGAGCGGCGGGGCGGGTGCCGGTCTGGTGGAGCAGGCCCGCGATCTGGACCAGGCGCTGGCGGATCTGCGCGCGGCCACCCAGCCGCTGACGCATCCGATCACCCCGCTGCGCTCACGCCGTGACACCGCGCGGTACGTGGTGGCGCTGCTGGAGACCTGCGCGTATCACGCGCGCTCGCTCGCGGCCACCGCCGAGCTGCTGCCGACGCACCCGTCGATCGCTGCGGATCCCCGGCTGCGCGGGGCGTGCGGGCGGATCGTCCACAACATCGAGGCGATCGCCGCGCACGTGGCCGACCCAGGCGCGGCGGTGGAGATCGAGTCCGGCCCCAGCATCGCCTCGATGCTGGAGCCGGGAACCCTGCGCACCCCGCGCTACGGCCGGGTCACCGACCGGGTGCTGCGCCATCTGCAGCGGCTGGACGAGGCGGTCTCGGGGCTGGCCCGGCCGCTGGGCCTCGCCACCGGGGCGGGCCGGCCCACGAAGTGACGCTCCGTCGTCCGCGCGCTCATACCGGGTCGCTCCCGCCGGCGCGCCGGCCGAGGGCCTCCTCACGGACGCGGGCGCAGCTGCGGCTGATCAGCCGGGAGACGTGCATCTGGGAGATGCCCAGCTGATCGGCGATGCGGCTCTGCGTCATGTCCTCGAAGAAGCGCATGTAGAGGATGGCCCGCTCCCGTTCGGGCAGCCTGCGCAGCCCTTCCCTGGCGGCCTCGCGGTCGACCACGACGTCGTACGAGGCGTCCGCCGCGCCGAGGGTGTCGGCGAGGCTGTAGCCGTCCTCACCGGTGGACAGTTCGGCGTCCAGGGACAGGGTGCTGAAGCTCTCCAGCGCCTCCATGCCCGCGTTGACGTCCTCCTCGCTGAGACCGGTGTGAGCGGCGATCTCGGCGACCGTGGGTTCGGGGCTGCCGGGGTTCTGGGTGAGTTCCCGGCGGGCCACCCGCACCCGGTTGCGCAGTTCCTGTACCCGGCGGGGCACCCTGAGGGCCCACATCCGGTCCCGGAAGTGCCGCTTGACCTCGCCGGTGATGGTCGGCACGGCGTAGCTCTCGAAGGCTCCCCGGGACGGGTCGAACCGGTCGATGGCCTTCACCAGGCCGAGCGCGGCCACCTGTCGCAGGTCCTCGACGGACTCGCCCCGGTCGCGGAAGCGTCCGGCGATCCGGTGGGCCATGGGCAGCCAGGCGGTGACGAGTTCGTCGCGTACGGCGTCCCGCTCGGGGCCCTCACCCAGTTCCGCCAGCCGGGCGAACAGCTCCGCGGTGTCGGGGGCGTCGTCGTGGGGACGCCGTGCGGGTGCCGCTGCGGTCGTGGTGGGCGTGCCGGGACGGCTTGTCGACATGTCGGTCAGCATGCGGAATCGCTCCTGAACGTGGTTTCAGGGCGCAGCCGGAACGAGGTTCCGGAGCCTGGCCCGAACGGTGGTGTCAGGGTCGCCGCGGGTCAGCCGCAGGGTCTTCCGAGGTGGGAGACCCAGGCAGTCGTACTGGTCCCGCTGGGCGCGCGCCTCCGGTCCGAAGCACGAGATTCCGCCTGCCCCCCGCTCCCGGGGGCAAACACCGCACGGGCGGAACTTCCCGCGCGGCTTCAGCGCAGCGGTACGACGGCCGTGATGCGCTTGCCCCCGCAGGGCAGCTCCGCGACCCGCACGTCCCGGGCCAGCCGGCACACGATGGGCCAGCCCCGGCCGCCGGGCCGGGCCCGGTCGTCGACGGGCGTGGCGGCCACCGGCAGCTCGTCGCTGCGGTCGCTCACCGAGACCCGTACGCCGCCGGAGTCGACGTCCACGTCGAAGCCGGTGATGCCGCCGCCGTGCAGAATGGCGTTGGTGGTGAGTTCGGAGGTGACCAGCAAGGCGTCCTCCATGGCCTCGGCACCGCAGGAGATGGCACAGGCCCGGCAGCGCTCGGCCACCACGCGCTGCACTGTTCTGCGGGCATCGGCCGGCCGGCACGGCAGGTGGCGGCACGGCTCCCGTAGCCTCGTGGAGGAGCTGGTCCGGTGCTTGTCGAGCATCCTTCCTCCTTGACCGGTGCCCGAATTGCATAACCCTCTCCCTTTTCGGCTGACCCTTGACGGCGTTGTCAAACACGGTCGGTGCGGTTGCCATCACCGGGGACCGGGCGGGTACCCGACCGCCATGACCGATGTCGTGGACGCGGACGAGTTGCTGCGGCGTATCCGGCGCGGCCGGGAGCGGGCCGCCGAGGAGGAGCGGGCGTGGCGGGAGCGCGCGCAAACCCTGGCGGCGACGGATCCGGACGGCGCCCGGGAGGCGGCGGTCCGGGCACAGGCCTTCGGGGCGGTGCTGCGGGTGCTGGAGGAGATCGTGTGCCCGGGCGGGCCGCCGAGGGAGACGGGAGGCGTGAAACAGGTCACGTGACCGGCTTTTGATTTCACGCACACCCGCCAAGTCGTTTATCGTTCATACATACGTGATGCCGGAGCGGACCGGAACCGTCCTTCCCCTCCCTCCCCGCGTCACCGCGTACGGCCCTGGCTGGCCTCCCCCGTCCAGCCAGGGCTTTTTACTGCCCGAAAGCCGGCGGCCGCGCGTGAGGACGGGGAGAAAATCCGGGTCCTCCGAGGTGCCGGGGGCGGCGGCAGCGGCTCAAATGGGATGGGGGAAGCACCCCGACCGCCTCCGGCGAGGAGCCCCGCGCCATGACCAAAGCGATAAAACTGCTGACCGCCCTGCCCCAGGCGCAGCGAGAGCGCCTGATGGAACTGGCCAAGGAGATCTCGTTCCCGGAGGACACCCGCATCTTCGAGGCGGGCGGCACCGCCGACCGGTTCTGGGTGATCCGTTCGGGCGCGGTCCATCTGGACACCCAGGTCACCTCCCGGCAGCGGGTCACGGTGGCCTCGCTCGGCGCGGGCGACCTGCTCGGCTGGTCCTGGCTGTTCCCGCCCTACCAGTGGGACTTCGGCGCGGTGGCCTTCAGCAACGTACGGGCCTACGAGTTCGACGGGCCCTCGGTGCTCGCGCTGTCCGTGGAGGATCCGCTGCTCGGGCTGTCGCTGGTGCGGACGGTGGCCGAGATCCTCGCCAGCCGCCTGGAGACGACCCGGGGCAAGCTGATGGACCAGTACGCCATCCAGCGGCGTACCGGCCTGTACTAGGGCCTGTCCGGCGGATCATGCCGCAGTCGCGGGGCCGCACTGATACGACGCCGTTGCCTGGAGCCGGCCTGATCCGCCGGACAGGCCCTGGCTCAGATCCGGTACCGGCGCAG
This sequence comes from Streptomyces sp. NPDC037290, assembly GCF_055603245.1. Classification (NCBI taxonomy): domain Bacteria; kingdom Bacillati; phylum Actinomycetota; class Actinomycetes; order Kitasatosporales; family Streptomycetaceae; genus Streptomyces; species Streptomyces sp. NPDC037290. The sequence goes on from NZ_JBVJVZ010000024.1 coordinate 16,649, forward strand.
CGCCGGGACGGCCGCCGTCAGGGTCAGCATCACCACGACGACCAGGGCACCGCCGCCCGCCACGGCGGCTCGTGGGCCGAAGGCCGAGCCGGCCGTGCCGTGCAGCACGTCGGCCAGGCGGGGTCCGCCCGCGACGACCACCGTGAACACGCCCTGCATCCGCCCGCGCATCTCGTCGGTCGCCGCCGACAGCAGGATCGCGCCGCGGAACACCATCGAGACCATGTCGGCGACACCGGCCGCGGCGAGGAAGGCCAGGGCCACCCACAGGTTGCCGCTCAGCCCGAACCCGGCGACGGCCACGCCCCAGCCGACGACCGCCCCGATGACCATCCAGCCGTGCCGGCGGGCCCGCGAGAACACCCCGGAGAACAGGCCGCCGAGCACCGCACCGACCGGGATGCCGGCGAACAGCACGCCGAGCGCGAGCCCTTCGCCGTAGGAGTGGTACGTCTGCGCGGCCAGCTGCGGGAACAGGGCACGGGGCATGCCGAGGACCATGGCGACGATGTCGGCGAGGAAGGACAGCAGCAGCACCTTGTGCCGGGAGATGTACCGGAACCCCTCGGCTATCTCGCGCACCCCGGCCCTGCGGGCGGCGGCCTCGCCGAGCGGGGGCAGCGCGGGCAGCCGGTGGACCGCCCACACGGTCACGCACAGCGCCAGCGCGTCGATCAGATACAGCTCGGGCAGCCCGATGACGGGTATGAGCACACCGGCGAGCAGCGGGCCCGCCACCAGTCCGGTCTGCATCACCGTGGACCCGAGCGCATTGGCGGCAGGCAACTCCTCGGCGGGGACCAGCCGGGCGATGGAGGCGTTGCGAGCCGGGGCGTTGAGGCCGAAGAAGGCCTGCTGGAACGCGAGCAGCACCATGAGCACGACGACGGACTCCAGCCCGGCGGCGGCCTGCGCCCAGAACAGCAGCGAGGTCACCGCGATGCCGGAGTTGGTGACCAGCAGCAGCTTGCGGCGGTCCACGGTGTCGGCGACCGCCCCGCCCCACAGCGCGAACGCCACCATGGGCACGAGACCGGCCAGGCTCGCGTAGCCGACCCATGCCGAGGAGTGCGTGATGTCGTAGATCTGCTTGGGCACGGCGACGGCGGTGAGCTGGCTGCCGACGGCGGTGACGATGGTCGACGACCACAGGCGCCGGTAGGCGGGGATGCGCAGGGGACGGGTGTCCATCGCCCAGCGCCGCCAGCCGCGCCGGGGCGGGTCCGCCACCTGCGTCGCGGAGTCGGGTTCGGTGGTGCTGCTCTCGCTCGTGTCCACGGGTGTCCTGTTGCCGGTAGAGGTTGCTGGCTACATCTTTTCGCTTCGAGAGCCTAACTATCTCGGCAACCCCTGCGCACGGGGATTTGTTTCAGGATCCCGTCATGAGCATGACCCCCAGCGCCAGCATGGTCACGGCGACCAGGCCGTCCAGGACCCGCCAGGCCGCCGGCCGGGCCAGGAAGCGCCCGAGCAGCCGGGCCCCGAAGCCGAGCGCGGCGAACCAGCACAGACTGGCGAGCGCCGCGCCGAGCCCGAAGGTCCAGCGCAGCGCGCCCCGGTCGGCGGCGAGGGAACCCAGCAGGAACACGGTGTCCAGGTAGACGTGCGGATTGAGCCAGGTCATCGCCAGACAGGTGAGCACCGCCCGGCGCCGGGAACCGGCCGCCTCCCCCTCCGCGGTCAGTCCGGCCACGCCCGGCCTGAGCACCCGGCGGGCGGCGAGGACGCCGTAGCAGAGCAGGAAGAGACCCCCGATGAGGCCGACCGTCCGGACCGCGCCCGGCCACGCGACCACGACCGCCCCGACGCCGCCGACGCCGAGCGCGATCAGCACCGCGTCGGACAGGGCGCAGATCCCCACCACGGCGAGGACCGCGTCCCGGCGCACCCCCTGGCGCAGGACGAAGGCGTTCTGGGCGCCGATGGCGACGATCAGGGAGAGGCCGGTGCCGAATCCGGCGACCGCGGCGGTCAGGGCGTGGTTCATGCCGTCGAACCTAGGAAGCCCCCGTGAGCAAGTCCAGCTAAAGATTCTTACGTATCCTTAGCTGCCGTGAGGACAGAGCTTCCGCTGGACCAGGTGCGGACCCTGCTCGCCGTGGTGGACGAGGGCACCTTCGACGCCGCCGCGGCGGCACTGCACGTGACCCCCTCGGCGGTCAGCCAGCGGGTCAAGGCACTGGAGCAGCGCACCGGCCGGGTGCTGCTCCAGCGCACCAAACCGGTGCGGCCCACGGAGTCGGGCGCGGTGCTGGTGCGGTACGCGCGGCAGCTCGCCCAGCTGGAGCGGGACGCCCGGGGCGAGCTGGGGTTGAGCGGTGCCGGGGAGCCGACGCGGGTCTCGGTGGCGGTGAACGCGGACTCGCTGGCGACCTGGTTCCTGCCGGCGCTGACCCGGGTGGCCGGACTCTGCTTCGAACTGCACCGCGAGGACGAGGGCCACACGGCGGCCCTGCTGCGCGAGGGCCTGGTGATGGCTGCGGTGACCACCGCCTCCGTTCCGGTACCGGGCTGCACCGTGCGGCCCCTCGGGCGGATGCGCTATCTCCCGGCTGCCGCACCGGAGTTGAGCCGGACCCGGTTCACCGGGCGGCCACTCGCGGACGCCCTGTCCGAGGCGCCCGTCGTGGTCTTCGACAGCAAGGACGACTTCCAGGACGCCTTCGCACGCCGGCTGGGCCGTGGTTCCGCGAGCCGGCTGAGGCACCATGTGCCCACCTCGGAGGGGTTCCTGGACGCGGTCGTCGCGGGGCTCGGCTGGGGCATGGTGCCGGAGGTCCAGGCAGCACGGCTGCTGGCCGAGGGGAAGCTGGCGCTGCTCGCCGCCGGCACATGGATGGACGTCACGCTGTACTGGCAGCAGTGGAAGCTGGACTCCCCCGCGCTGGCGGCCCTCGCCGAGGCGGTGACGGCGACGGCGGCCGAGGCGCTGCACCGCTGACCGGCGCGTCACGTTTCAGCCGTTTCGCACCGCCACAAGTTCCCCGCGCAGTACGGTGGTCGCGCGGTGGCGCACCAGCAGGCGGCCGCACGGTCGCCGCCGCTGAACCCCCTCGCCACCGGTGCTCGGCCGGGACCGGGCGTCCGTGCGCCGGAGTTCCCCGACTCCGCCCGATTCCCGGCCCGTTGACCGCGTACGGGTCCTCGCGGCCCTGCGCGCGCAGTGGCCGGACGCGCTCCGTGATCCGATCCGCCCGCCGGTTGCGCCGTTTCACACCGCTGCGACCGGTCACCCGGGTCCGACGTACGCATTCGACAGGCACGGACGACTTCGATCCGATCCAGGAGACTTCCATGGACAACTGGCGCGACCATGCCGCGTGCCGTCACGAGGACCCCGACCTGTTCTTCCCCATCGGCACCACCGGGCCGGCGCAGGTGCAGGCGCAGCGGGCCAAGGCGGTCTGCGCGCACTGCCCCGTCCGGGAGCAGTGCCTGGACTGGGCGCTGGGGACGGGGCAGGGCATCGGCATCTGGGGCGGGACGACCGAGCTGGAGCGCCGGTCACTGCACCGCCGCGCCCGCTCCCGTCCGCGCTCCGGCTGACCGGGTCCGCACGGGCCCTGACGCCCGGCCGGCCGGGGCACCCACGGGCTCCGCCCGCGGCGTCCTCAGCGGCCACCGCGGCGCAGGGTCCCCCATTCCCGCTCCTGCCGGGTCACCTCGGCCTTCGCCGCGTCGATCACCTCGTCGGCGATCCGGCACAACGGCTCGACGTCGGTCACCAGCGGCTCGTTGTCGGGGCCCCGGCCCGTCTCCCGGCCCCGCAGGACCCAGGGACGTACGCCGGGGCCCTTGTCGTGCGGCAGGTGCGCATAGTCGTAGAGCCGGCGCGCCACCCACAGCTCCACCGAGCGGTCCTCCCACCAGTCCTCGACGTCGAGCGGACTGGCGGACAGCCCGGGCATGGGGACGCCGGTGAGGTCGTCGGTGCTGGAGACGTCGGCGAGGTCGGGGCCGGGCCCCCGGGACCAGCGCACGTACAGGCCCTGCCGGCCGCCCACCAGGCGGGCCAGCTCGGCGAGCGTGGTCACGACCGGCAGCTCCTGGGGTGCGCTCATGGCATGACCTCCCTCGACGGTTCCGCGCGACCGGAGTACCCCTGGCGGGCGGGGGGAACCGGAGGCGATCAGGTGTCGTCGGCGGGCGGGCCGGACGCGGGCAGCCGCAGCGTGAAGACCGCGCCCTCGCCGGGCTCGCTCGCGGCCTCGGCCGTACCGCCGTGAGCGGCGACCAGGTGGCGCACGATCGGCAGCCCCAGGCCGCTGCCGCCGGTGCGCCGGCTGCGGGACTTCTCGGCGCGCCAGAACCGGTCGAAGACGTGCGGCAGGTCCTCGGGTGCGATGCCGGCGCCCGTGTCGGTCACGGTGAGGACGGCATCGCGGCCGTCACGGCGGACGGCGAGCGTGACCGTGCCGTCGGCCGGGGTGTGCCGCAGCGCGTTGGAGACCAGGTTGCCGAGGGCCTGCCGCATCCGCACCGGGTCGGCGTCCAGCCAGGCGCCGGTGCCGGCCTCGGTGCGCAGGGCGACCCCGGCGGCCCTGGCCGCGACCCGGTGGGCGGCGGCGACCTGGTGCAGCAGCTCACCGGCGCGCAGCGGCTCGCGGTGCAGCCGCAGGGTCCCGGCGTCGGCGGCGGCGAGGTCCTGCAGGTCGTCGATGATCCGCTGCAGGACGAGCGCCTCCTCGTGCAGCGAGTCCAGCAGGGGCGGGTCGGGCTCGACCAGTCCGTCGCGGACGACCTCCAGCCAGCCGCGGATGTTGGTGAGCGGGCTGCGCAGCTCGTGCGCGATGTCGCTGACCATCGCCTTGCGCTGGGCCTCCAGGCGTGCGCGGCGCTCGGTCAGGTCGTTGAAGGCCTCGGCGAGGATGCCGGTCTCGTCCCGGGTGGTCACCGGTACCCGCACGTGCAGCTCGGGCGGCTGCTGCGCGGCCTCGGTCAGTGCCCGCAGCGGTCGTACCAGCCGGATCGCGACGACGGCGGTCACGGCGACGGTGACGGCGAGGACCAAGCCGGCCGCGCCGATCACCTTGGCCTTGTTGGCGGGGGACATGTCGAAGCGGGAGGGGTTCTGGTCGCCGATGCCGAGGAACAGCTGGGCCACCGGAGCGACGTAGGGCTCCAGTTGGGTGCGCCGCGCGGTCAGGATGCAGTGCTGGGCGGCCCGCGCGGTGGCCTCCTTGCCCGCCTGGGTGTACTTGGCGATGAGGTAGCCACCGGCGAAGGGGTCCTTGCCGCTGGGGTCGAAGGTGAGGAACAGCCGTCCGCCGAGGTCCAGGCCGACCTGTTTCAGGCAGGGCCGGGCGAGGCCCGACAGCTCGTCCAGTGCCCTCTGCTCCGTCGGGGTGGGGGTGTTCAGCCGCCCGTCCTCACACACCGTCGCGCCGTAGCCGGCGGGGTCGGTGCCGTCCGGGGTGCTGACCACCGGCCGCCCGCTCCCGGTCCGTACGACGGTGGACCGCAGGCCGTAGCGCTCGTAGCACTGCTTGCGCCTGGCGGCCAGTGTGTCCAGCCGCACGCGTTCCGCCGCCGGGAGCCGGTAGGGACCGACCACGCGCGGGTCGATGCCGCTGAGCTGGGCGCCGGTCTCGCTGTAGGTGTCGGTGCGCAGCGGGTCGACGGTGGCGGCGGGCCGGGGTGGCAGCGGGGTGCCGTGGGGCGCGGAGTCCGCGAGGAGGGTGCGGTCGGCGGTGGTGAGGGCGATCCGGCGTCCGGTCCGGGCGGCCAGTTCCCGCACGGTGCGCCGGACGTCCGTCCAGTCGGCGTGGGTGGCGGCGTACCCGCTGAGCCGGGCCAGGATGCTGTTGTCGGCCGCGAGGTCCTGGCCCTGCTCCTCCTTCAGGGCGCTGGTGGTGGTGGTCACCGCGAGCCAGGCGGTCGCGGCCACCGAGCAGACAGCGATCAGGGCGGAGACGGACAACAGCCGGACGACCAGCCGTTTGCGCAACGGAATCCGGCGCTTCACGGCCGCCCGCCGGCCGACTGGGGCCACCCCACGCTTCACGGGCGGGTGCCTGTCAGCTTGTAGCCGACGCCGAACACGGTCAGCAGGCGTGTCGGGCGGCGCGGGTCGGGCTCGATCTTGCGGCGCAGGTTCATGATGTGCACGTCGACGGCCCGCTCGGTGGAGGCCCGGTCGAAGCCCCGGGTGCACTGCAGCAACTGCCGCCGGGTGAACACCCGTTCCGGTTCCCCGGCCATGGCCAGCAGGATCTGGAACTCGGCGGGCGTGCACTCCACCGGTACGCCGTCGCAGCGCACCTCGTGCCGCTCCGGGTCGACGCTGATCCCGGCGGCCCGTACGACGGGGTCGTCGTCCCGGGTGCCGACGCCGCGCCCGCTGCGTCTGAGGACCGTGCGGATGCGGGCCATCAGCTCGCGTGGACTGTACGGCTTGGTCATGTAGTCGTCGGCGCCCAGTTCGAGACCGAGCAGCAGGCCGTCCTCGGCGGAGCGGGCGGTGAGCATGACCACCGGGATGTCCGGGGCGTCGCCGCCGCGCAGCGTCCGGCACACGCCGAAACCGTCGACGACCGGCAGCATCAGGTCCAGGACGATCAGGTCGGGCCTCAGCCGCCGGGCGGCGTCCAGCGCGGCGGCGCCGTCGTGCACCACCGTGGCGGTGTGTCCCTCCGCCAGCAGGGAGCGGCGGATCAGTTCGGCCTGCTTCTCGTCGTCCTCGGCGACCAGCACATGTGCGCACACGGGTTCGGATCCTAGGCGGCTCGGCGGGCCGCCGCCGCTGCCGGTGGGCAGCGGCGGGGAGGCAGGGAGCGCGACGGCGGTTCCGCGACGGATCATGGTGTCGACCCTGCCCGACAGTTGTGGGGAACCGGTCAGGATTCAGGCGTGGTGCGGCTTGCCCTTGGTGTAGAGCCAGGTCTGGAAGAGAGGGCCGAGCCGCTTGCCCGACGTCCGCTCGGCCAGCCGCACGAACTGTGCCGTCGTCCCGTGGCCACCGCGGTGTCCGGCCGCCCAGGCGCGCAGGATCCGGAAGAAGTCCCGGTCGCCCACGGCCTTGCGCAGTTCGTGCAGGGTCATGGCGCCGCGGGCGTAGACGGGCGTGTCGAAGATGTTCCCGCCGCTGCCCGGGTCGCCGGGCGGGAAGGCCCACAGGTGGTCGCTCGCCGGGCGGGCGTAGAGGGCGTCGAACGCCTTCTGGGCGCTGTCGCCGCCGTGCTGCTCGTCGTACAGCCACTCGGCGTAGGTGGCGAAACCCTCGTTGAGCCAGATGTCCTTCCAGGCGGTCAGCGAGACGGAGTCGCCGAACCACTGGTGGGCGTTCTCGTGGACGAGGGTGCCGAGGTCGGGCGCGGAGTCGTACAGCGGCCGGGTCTGGGTCTCCAGGGCGTATCCGACGTCCGGCGCGTGGTCGACGATCGACCCGGCGGAGCGGAACGGGTACGGCCCGAACAGCTTGCTCTCCCAGGCCAGGACGGACGGCAGCTTCTTCAGCACCGGCGCGGCCGCGCTCGCCTCGCGCGGGTCGACGGCGTTGTACACGCGGATACCGTCGTGGGTGGTGTACTGCTCGACCTTGAACTTTCCGACGGTGGCGGTGACCAGGTAGGCGGCCATCGGCTGGGTCTCGCGCCAGTGGAAGGTCGTCCGCCCGTGCGCGGTGCGCCGGCCCAGCAGGACGCCGCCCGCCACCGCCGTGCGCTCCTGGGGGACGGTGATCGTGATGTCGTACGACGACTTGTCCTTCGGGTGGGCGTTCGCCGGGAACCAGGTCATCGCGCCCTGGGGTTCGCTCGCGACGAAGGCGCCGTCGTCGGTGGGGATCCAGCCGTCGGCGGAGCCGTCGGGGTCGGTGACCGGCTTCGGCGTGCCGTGGTAGGTGACGGTGACCCGGAAGTCCCGGCCCGCGCGCAGGGTGTGGCGCGGGCTGACGACGAGTTCCTGGCCGTCGCGCCGGAAGGCCGCCGTCGCGCCGCCGACGGTGACGCCGGTGACCTCCAGGCCGGTGAGGTCGAGGTCGAAGCGGCTGAGGTTCTGGGTGGCGCGGGCGGCGAGCACGGCCGTGCCGTCGAGGTGCCGGGAGGACGTGTCGTAACGGAGCGTCAGGTCGTAGTGCCGGACGTGGTAGCCGCCGTTGCCGCTGAGCGGGAAGTAGGGGTCGCCCACGCCCGGTGCACCGGCCGCGTCCGCCGCCGTGGGCCCGGCGGCGCCGATGAGTGCCGCGACGGCGACGGGGACGGTGGCGAGGACCGCCTCACGACGCAGGAGGGCGGTACGGCGCCGGGCGGGGTGTCTGCGGGGTGGCGTCACGGGCGCTCCTCGGGAGGTGGCTGGTGATCGGCTGGCCGACAGACTAGGGGCGGCAGGGCCCGGGACTCCCTCTCCTTCCGGTCAAGTCTCGTCGCGTCGCCACCCGGCGGACCGCGGGCCGCCGGGTTACGCTCGCGTCACCGTCCGCCGTCCCCGAGGGAGTGACGACCGTGAGCGTGCGCCTGCGCCGGATCTACGACGCGCCCGAGCCCGACGACGGTCTGCGCGTGCTGGTCGACCGGTTGTGGCCGCGCGGCCTCGCCAAGGACGAGGCGCACGTCGACGAGTGGCCCAAGAAGATCACGCCGTCGACCGAGCTGCGCCAGTGGTACCACGGCGGCGGCTCGTACGAGGAGTTCCGCAGCCGCTACGAGGCGGAACTCGACGCCCCCGAGGCCGCCGAGCTGGTCGACGGCCTGCGAAAGGCGGCCCGCAGCAAGCGCGTGACCCTGCTGACCGCGTCCAAGGCGCCGGAGCGGAGCCACGCGCAGGTGCTGCTGGAGCTGCTGAAGGGCTGAGCCTCAGCCCGTGTGCCGGGCCGCGTGCCGGCCGGCGGCCCGGCCGGAGAAGAGGCAGCCGCCGAGGAAGGTGCCCTCCAGCGCGTTGTAGCCGTGCACCCCGCCACCGCCGAAGCCGGCCACCTCGCCCGCCGCGTACAGCCCCTCGATCGGCGTGCCGTCTGCGGCCAGGGCGCGGGAGTCGAGGTCGGTCTGGATGCCGCCGAGGGTCTTGCGGGTCAGCACGTGCATGCGGACGCCGATGAGGGGGCCCGCGGCCGGGTCGAGGAGCCGGTGCGGGGAGGCGACCCGGCCGAGCCGGTCGCCGATGTAGCGGCGGGCGTTGTGGATGCCCTGGACCTGGGAGTCCTTGCTGTAGGGGTGGGTGATCTGCAGGTCGCGGGCCTCGATCTGGCGGCGTACCTCGGCCGCGTCCAGGAGCGGCTTGTCGGTGAGGGCGTTCATCCTGGCGACCAGCTGCTCCAGGTTGCCCGCGGTCACGAAGTCCGCGCCCTTGTCGAGGAAGGCCTGCACCGGAGCGGGGGCGCCCCTGCCGAGCAGCCGGTCGCGCAGCACGGCCCCCCGGTCCTTGGCGGTGATGTCGGGGTTCTGCTCGGAGCCGGAGAGCGCGAACTCCTTCTCGATGATCTTCCGGGTGAGGATGAACCAGGAGTGGTCGTAACCGGCGATGTCCTCGGTGGTGCGCAGGTACCTGAGGGTGCTGAGGGTGTCGTATCCCGGCAGGCAGGGGTCGGGCAGCCGGCGGCCGAGGGCGTCCAGCCAGACGGAGGACGGGCCGGGCAGGATGCGGATGCCGTGGCCGGGCCAGATCGGGTCCCAGTTCTGCAGGCCCTCGGTGTAGTGCCACATGCGGTCCCGGTTGACCAGCCGGACGCCGGCCTCGGCGCTGATGTCGAGCATGCGCCCGTCGACGTAGGCGGGGACGCCGGTGACCATCCGGGCCGGCGGGGTGCCGAGCCGGGCGGGCCAGTGGCGGCGGACGATGTCGTGGTCGGCGCCGATGCCGCCGGTGGTGACGACGACCGCCTGGGCGGTGAGTTCGAAGTCCGCGACGCGGTCGCGGTTGGAGGCGACGCCGCGCGGTGAGCGGTCCTCGGCGAGGACGGTGCCGCGCACCCCGCGTGCCGTGCCGTCCGTGAGGAGCAGCTCGTCGACCCGGTGGCGGTGGTGGAAGGTCAGCAGTCCGTCCCGGGCGGCCTGGCGGGCGTGTGTCACGAACGGCTCGACCACGCCGGTGCCGGTGCCCCAGGCGATGTGGAAGCGGGGTACGGAGTTGCCGTGCCCGCCCGCCCTGAGGTCGCCGCGCTCGGCCCAGCCGACGGTCGGCAGCAGCTCGATGCCGTGTCCCTTCAGCCAGGACCGCTTCTCGCCGGCCGCGAACTCGACGTAGGCGCGGGCCCAGCGCACCGCCCAGGAGTCCTCGTCGTCGAGCCGGTCGAACCCCGCGCTGCCCTGCCAGTCGTTCCAGGCGAGGTCGAAGGAGTCCTTGATGCCGAGGCGGCGCTGCTCCGGGGAGCCGACGAGGAAGAGCCCGCCGAAGGACCAGAACGCCTGGCCGCCGAGGTTGGCGGCGTTCTCCTGGTCCACGAGGGCCACCCGGCGGCCCCGGCTGGTGAGCTCGTGCGCCGCGACCAGGCCGGCGAGGCCCGCTCCGACGACGATGACGTCCGCGTCCATCGTGAGTGTGTCCTTCCTGAGGGTCCTCATACGGGTCGTGCCGGGGGTGTGCCGTCCGTGAGCAGGGCGGTGAGCAGCTGTTTGAGCCAGGCCCGGGCCGCCTCGACGTCCTTGTCCAGCAGCAGCTGGACGGTGACGCCGTCGTACGCGGCGACCACGGCGTGCGCGGCGCCGTTCACGTCACCGAGCACCGCGGGTAGCGTGGTGTGGCCGCGGGCCCGCAGGAGCCGGTCGGCGACGGCCTCCCGCAGCCGGGCGCGGTGGTCGAGGAGGATCCGCGCGACCTCCGCGTCGCGGGCGGCGTGCACCAGGAAGTCGGTCTTGACCAGCAGCCAGTCCACGTCGAGCAGCAGCACCTCGGTGACCCGGTCCACGGCGGCCGGCACGTCGAGTCCGGGCCCGTCCTGGGCGAGCGCCTCGGCGACCTGGGAGGCGATCAGGTCGGCCCGCTCCTGGTAGAGCGCGAAGAACAGCTCGTCCAGCGTGGCGAAGTTCGAGTAGAAGGCGCCGCGGCTGAAGCCGGCCGCTTCGCAGAGCTCCTCGATGGACACGCGCCCGAAGCCCTTCGCCGCGAACACCTCGAACCCGGCTTCGAGCAGCCTGGCCCGGGTGTGGACCCGGCGCCGGGTGACGCGCCTCGGGGTGTCCTCCACCGCAGCACCTCCTTTGGATACAGGACTGTATCCAATACACCGGTGTATCGAAAGCTGCGGAACAGTCGTTCCTTCGGCAGATCAAGGGAACATGTTTTCGATTACGGAGTACGCTGGATCCCATGTCCACGCATCTGCAGGGCTCACTCTTCGACCAGACCGACGAGCTGCGGCTCGGCCCCCTCGACGGGCTTCGCCGGACCGAGCTGGGCGCCGGCGCCTGGATCGACGTACTGCCGGGATGGCTGAGCGGGGCCGCCGTCCTGTTCGAGCAGCTCGTGGCGGACGTGCCGTGGCGCGCGGAGCGCTGGAAGATGTACGACAACATGGTGGCCGTACCGCGCCTGCTGGCCCACTACTCGGCCGAGGACCCGCTCCCCCACCCGGTGCTCGACGAGGCGCGCGCCGCGTTGACCCGGCACTACGCCGAGGAGCTGGGCGAGCCGTTCACCACCGCCGGGCTGTGCTACTACCGCGACGGCCGGGACAGCGTGGCCTGGCACGGGGACCGGGGCGGGCGGGCCGCCCGCGAGGACACCATGGTCGCGATCCTCTCCGTCGGCGCACCCCGGGACCTGCTGCTGCGCCCGGCCGGCAAAGGCGGCACCACGGTGCGGCGGCCGCTCGGGCACGGCGACCTGATCGTGATGGGCGGCTCCTGCCAGCGCACCTGGGAACACTGCGTACCGAAGACCGCCCGGGCCGTGGGGCCCCGCATAAGCATCCAGTTCCGGCCGCACGGCGTGCACTGACACGTCCGGCCACCCCCTTGCGCGGGGCGGTGGCCGATCTGGTTGGCTGTGCGCGACGATCAGCAGCGCAGGGCTTGGGGAGATCATGCGGGCAGAGGTACGCCAGGTCGCCGACGGCATCTATCTGGTGCACGGCAACAACGTCAACTGGGTCATCCTCAAGGACGGCGACGCCGTCACGCTGGTGGACACCGGGTACCCCGGAGACCGGCAGGGGTTGCTGGAGTCCCTTGCGCAGGTGGGCAGTTCACCGGAGGCGGTCGCCGCCGTACTGATCACCCACGCGCACAACGACCACCTGGGCTCGGCCGAGTACCTGCGCGCCACCCACGGCACCCCGGTGTACCTGCACCCCGCGGAAGTCCCGCACGCCCGCCGCGACTTCCTGCAGCAGGCCACCATCGGCGACGTCGTACGCAACGCCTGGCGGCCGGGTGTCCTGCCCTGGGCGGTGCACGTCATCCGCGCGGGCGGCACCGACCACAACCCCGTCACCGCGCCCGAGCCGTTCCCGGACGAGGGCCCGCTCGACCTGCCCGGCCGGCCCGTCCCCGTGCACACCCCCGGCCACACCGACGGCCACTGCGTCTACCACCTGCCGGAGGCGGGGATCGTCATCTCCGGGGACGCGCTGGTCAGCGGGCACGCGACCTCGCGGGTCAAGGGCCCGCAGATCCTGCACGACTTCTTCCACCACGAGCGTCCCCGGGTCGTGGCCTCCCTGGACCTGATCGGGGCACTCGACGGCGACATCCTGCTGCCGGGACACGGGCCGGTGCACCGCGGTCCGGTGCGCGCGGCGGCCGAGCTGGCCCGGGACCGGGCCTCCTAGAACCCGGCACCGGGCCTCCTGGAACGCCCGGGCGCGGCCTTAGGGTTCGTGCCATGGCCTTGCAGATCAGCGCCACGAACCCGGAGCACCCCGCGCTCCTGCTCGCCCTGCCCTGGGACGTGCCCCTGGAGGAGTGGCCCGAGGAGTACCTCGTACCGCTCCCCCGGGGCATCTCCCGGCACGTCGTGCGATACGCGCACGCCGGGGACGAGGTGATCGCCGTCAAGGAGCTGGCCGAGCGGCCCGCGCTGCGCGAGTACGGGCTGCTGCGCGACCTCGACCGGCTCGGCATCCCCGCCGTCGACCCCCTCGCGGTGGTCACCGGCCGCACCGACCGCTCGGGCGGCCCACTGGAACCGGTCCTGATCACCCGTCATCTGCGCGGCTCGATGCCCTACCGCTCGATGTTCGAGACGACCATGCGCCCGGCGACCATGCACCGCCTGATGGACGCGCTCGCCGTGCTGCTGGTCCGCCTCCACCTGGCCGGGTTCGCCTGGGGCGACTGCTCCCTGTCCAACACCCTCTTCCGGCGGGACGCGGGCGCCTACGCCGCCTACCTGGTCGACGCCGAGACCGGTGACCTGCACCCCCGGCTGAGCCCCGGGCAGCGGGAGTACGACCTCGATCTGGCCCGGGTGAACATCAGCGGGGAGCTGCTCGACCTGGAGGCGTCCGGGGCGCTGCACCCGTCCGTCGACCCGGTGGAGTTCGGGCACGAGATCTGCACCCGGTACCAGGGCCTGTGGCAGGAGCTGACCCGCACGTCCGTGTATCCGGCCGGCAAGTACCACTACATAGAACGCCGGATCCGCCGCCTGAACGACCTCGGCTTCGACGTGGCCGAGATGCAGATCGAGCACTCCGCGGGCGGCGACACGGTCACCTTCGTGCCCAAGGTCGTCGACGCCGGGCACCACCAGCGCCAGTTGCTGCGGCTGACCGGCCTGGACGCCGAGGAGAACCAGGCCCGGCGGCTGCTGAACGACCTGGAGAGCTGGATGGCCACCCAGGACGACCACGCGCCCGGCGACCCCCTCGCCGCCCGCCCCGAGGTGCTGGCCCACCGCTGGGTGCGCGAGGTCTTCCGGCCCACCGTGCGGGCCGTACCGCCCGGGCTGCGCGGCTCCATGGACCCGGCCGAGATCTACCACGAACTCCTCGAACACCGTTGGTACCTGTCCGAGCGCGCCCAGCACGACATGGGCCTCGACACCGCCGTCAGGGACTACATCGAGAACGTCCTGCCCGGGGCACGGGCCGCCCTGGAGTAGCTCAGCCGTGCGGGACGACGGCCACCGGGCAGTCGGCGTGGTGCAGCATCCCGTGTGCGACCGAGCCGATGCGGGCGCCCACCGCCGTACGGTGCGACCGGCGCCCGACGACCATCAGCTGGGCCCGGCCGGCCACCGACAGCAGCACCTGCCCCGCGCTGCCCATCTCCACGTGCTCGGCCACGGGGACGCCGGGGAACCGCTCCCGCCACGGCCGGAGCGCCTCGGTCAGGGCCTGCTGCTCGCAGGGCTCCAGACCGCCCGCGTCGTCGAGGAGCTTGAGCGAGCCGGGGCTGTAGGCGAAGACCGGCGGCAGGGTCCACGCCCGTACGGCCCGTACGGTCGCACCGCGAGCGGCCGCCGTCTCGAACGCGAAGCGCAGCGTTGCCGCGCTGTCCTCGGGATCGCCGTGCTGACCGACGACGACGTCCCGCCCGGCGGCCTCCGCCGTCGGCTGGTCCCCCGCGCGCACCAGGACCACCGGACGGGTCGCCTCGGCGATCACCTGGCGGCCCACCGAGCCCAGCAGGAAGCCGAGCACCGGTCCGTGCCCGCGCGAGCCCAGCACCAGCATCTCCGCCTCGGCCGCCGCGCCGGCCAGCGCGTGCACGGGCTCGGCCTCGACCACCTCCACGCTCACCTCCAGCGCCGGATGCCGCTGGGAGACGGCGCGCACGGCCTCCGCCACACCCTGCGACACCCAGCCGTGCTGGGTGTCCCGGTCGGCGGCGGCGAGCGCCTCGGCGTAGCGCCAGGCGTGCACCACGCGCAGGGGCAGGCCGCGGCGCACGGCCTCCCGCCCGGCCCAGTCCAGCGCGGCCAGGCTCTCCTCCGTACCGTCCACCCCTGCCGTGATCGGCCGCGTCATGCGTGCGCCTCCTCGTCCTCGCCGCTCCCTCGTGGTGCTGCTGCCCACTATCGGGCACCTTCGCGCACCGGCAGGGAGCGGCGTCCGGGTCGATCGGGCGGCCTGCGGTATCCCAGCGCGTACCCGGGCGATCGAACATACGATGGCTGGGAACCGGTGCGGTGGTCGCCACGACACCGGCCCGTGGAACCAACGCTCGGGGTGGGAGACGTATGGCACAGGCCGCCGACGCAGCGCGGACCGTCATCCTGACCGTGGACGACGACCCCGGGGTCTCCCGCGCCGTCGCCCGCGATCTGCGGCGGCGCTACGGCGAGTCGTACCGGATCGTGCGCGCGGAGTCCGGTCCGTCCGCCCTCGACGCCCTGCGCGAGCTGAAGCTGCGCGGTGACCTGGTCGCCGTGATCCTGGCCGACTACCGCATGCCGCAGATGAACGGCATCGAGTTCCTGGAGCAGGCACTCGACGTCTATCCGGGGGCGCGGCGGGTGCTGCTGACCGCGTACGCGGACACCAACGCGGCGATCGACGCGATCAACGTCGTCGACCTGGACCACTATCTGCTCAAGCCCTGGGACCCGCCGGAGGAGAAGCTCTACCCGGTCCTGGACGACCTGCTGCAGGCCTGGCGCTCCAGCGCCTACAAGCCGGTGCCCAGCACCAAGGTCGTCGGGCACCGCTGGTCGGCCCGGTCGTCGGACGTGCGCGAGTTCCTGGCCCGCAACCAGGTGCCGTACCGCTGGTACTCGGTGGAGGAGCCGGAGGGCCGGCGGCTGCTGGCGGCCGCGGGGCAGGACGGGCAGCGGCTGCCGCTGGTGATCACTCCGGACGGCGCCGCGCTGGTCGAGCCGGAGGCGCCGGAGCTGGCGGCACGGGTGGGCCTCGCCACGACCCCGACGGCCGACTTCTACGACCTCATCGTGATCGGCGGCGGGCCGGCCGGGCTCGGCGCGGCCGTGTACGGGGCGTCCGAGGGCCTTCGGACCGTGCTCGTGGAGCGGTCGGCGACCGGCGGGCAGGCCGGGCAGAGCTCCCGGATCGAGAACTACCTGGGATTCCCCGACGGCGTCTCCGGCGCCCAGCTCACCGACCGGGCGCGGCGCCAGGCGGCCAAGTTCGGCGCCGAGATCCTGAGCGCCCGTGAGGTGACGGGTCTGGAGGCCAACGGCGCCGCCCGGGTCGTACGGTTCGCGGACGGCTCGGCGATCGCCGCACACAGCGTGATCCTCGCGACCGGGGTGCAGTACCGGCAGCTGGAGGCCACCGGCTGCAACGATCTGACCGGCTGCGGGGTGTTCTACGGCTCGGCGCTGACCGAGGCGGCCTCCTGTCAGGGTCAGGACATCTACATCGTCGGCGGCGCCAACTCGGCCGGCCAGGCGGCGATGTACCTGTCCCGGGGCGCGAAGTCGGTGACGCTGCTGGTGCGCGGCCCCGACCTGTCGGCCTCGATGTCGCACTACCTGATCCAGCAGATCAACGAGGCGCCGAACATATCGGTGCGCCCGCACACGGTCGTGGACGCGGCGCACGGCTCGGACCACCTGGAACAGCTGACGCTGCGGCACACCGTGACCGGGGAGAGCGAACGGGTCGACGCGCAGTGGATGTTCGTGTTCATCGGCGCCGCCCCGCTGACCGACTGGCTGGGCGACGCGGTGCTGCGCGACGAGCGCGGGTTCATCCTGGCCGGGCCCGATCTGACCGCCGACGGGCGGCCGCCGGACGGCTGGGAGCTGGACCGGCCGCCGTACCACCTGGAGACCAGCGTCCCGGGTGTGTTCGTGGCGGGTGACGCGCGGGCCGAGTCCGCGAAGCGGGTCGCGTCCGCCGTGGGAGAGGGTGCCATGGCCGTGATGCTCGTCCACCGGTATCTGGAGCAGTCATGAGCGGTCGGATCATGCCGTGCAGCCCCCGGGAGATCAGCTCGCTCTTCCTCTTCGAGAAGCTGGCTCCGGAGCAGCTGGGGCGGTTGTGCAGCGAAGGACGGGTGGAGCTGTTCGAGCCGGGCCCGGTGTACACCGAGGGCGACCCCGCCACCTGCTTCTTCGTGATGATCGAGGGCACGGTGGTGCTCTCCCGACGGGTCGCCGGCGACGACGTGGAGGTCACCCGCACCTCGCAGCGCGGCGTGTACGCAGGCGCGATGCAGGCCTACCTCGGCGACCGGGTGCGGCAGGTCTACAACAACTCGATGCGGGTGACCGAGCCGACGCGGTTCTTCGTGCTGCCGGCGGACATCTTCGCGGACGTCATGACCGAGTGGTTCCCGATGGCCGTGCACCTGCTGGAGGGCCTGTTCTTCGGGTCGAAGAACACCCAGGCGGCGATCGGCCAGCGGGAACGGCTGCTGGCGCTCGGCTCGCTGTCGGCGGGGCTGACGCACGAGCTGAACAACCCGGCGGCAGCAGCGGTCCGGGCCACCGCGACCCTGCGCGAGCGGGTCGCGAAGATGCGGCGCAAGCTCGCGGTGATCGCCGAGGGGCCCTTCTCCCGTGACGCGCTGGCGGGCCTGGTCGAGATTCAGGAGCGTACCGCGGAGCGGGTGGCGAAGGCGCCCGTACTCAGCCCGCTGGAGGCCAGCGACCGGGAGGACACGCTCACCGACTGGCTGGAGGACCACGGCATCGACCACGGCTGGCAGCTGGCACCGACCTTCGTGCAGGCCGGGCTCGACGTCGACTGGCTGGAGCAGGTCGCGGCGGCGGTGGACGAGGAGATCCTGCCGGGCGCGGTCGGCTGGCTCAACTACACCATCGAGACCGAGCTGTTGATGAACGAGATCGAGGACTCCACCACCCGGATCTCGCACCTCGTCGACGCGGCCAAGCAGTACTCGCAGCTGGACCGGGCCCCGTACCGGGTGGTGGACGTGCACGAACTCCTCGACAGCACCCTGCTGATGCTGTCCGGCAAGAGGGGTCCCGGCATCAAGGTCGTCAAGGAGTACGACCGCACGGTCCCGCCGGTGCCCGCGTACCCGGCGGAGCTGAACCAGGTGTGGACGAACCTGATCGACAACGCGGTGTCGGCCATGAACGGCGCAGGCGGCGAGGGCACGCTGACCGTGCGGACCGGGCTCGACCACGAGCGGCTGCTGGTGGAGTTCCGGGACACCGGGCCGGGCATCCCGGCCGAGATCAAGGACCGGATCTTCGACCCGTTCTTCACCACGAAACCGGTCGGCGAGGGCACCGGACTCGGCCTGGACATCTCCTGGCGCATCGTCGTCAACAAGCACCACGGCACCCTGCGCGTGGACTCGGTGCCCGGCGACACCCGCTTCCAGGTGCTGCTGCCGCTGACCGCCGAGACACCGGCGGAGGAAGTGGAGGAATCGGTATGAGCACGGTGGACGGAGTCGACCCGGGCGTCCCGCCGAGCGGTCCGGGATGTGTGGAGTGCGAGGAGGCCCGGGGCTGGTGGTTCCATCTGCGCAGGTGCGCGCAGTGCGGGCACATCGGCTGCTGCGACGACTCCCCCGCGAAACACGCCACCGCGCATTATCACGCCACGGGCCATCCGGTGATCCAGAGCTTCGAACCGGGCGAGGAGTGGTTCTGGAACTACGCCAGTGGCGAGCTGTACACCTCGGGTCCCGAACTGGCCCCGCCCCACAGCCACCCCAGCGATCAGTCCGTGCCGGGCCCCGCCGGACGGGTGCCGGTGAACTGGGCGGAGACGCTGCGGGGTTGAGCGCCCGGCGAGGCCGCTGTCGGTCCCGCGTGCCAGGATGGGGGCGTGTCGCAGATCGTTTTCAGCGCGCCGCCGTTGATCGGGCGGGACGAGGAACTGGCCCGGCTCATGGGCGTGCTGGAGCGTGCCCGGGGCGGCGCGGCGCGGGGCGTGCTGGTCGCCGGGGACGCGGGCGTCGGCAAGACACGGCTCCTGGAGGAGGTCGCCGGGCGGGCGGCCCGGGCGGGCACGACCGTGGTCACCGGCCACTGCGTGGACCTCGGCGACGTCGGTCTGCCGTACCTGCCGTTCACCGAGATCCTCGGCGCGCTCGCCGCGGACGAGCGCCTCACGGCCGTGCTGGCCGGGCATCCGGCGGTGGACCGGCTGCTGGGCGCGGGCTCCGACCCGGCGGCCGGCCCGGACGGGCGGCTGCGGCTGTTCGAGGACGTCGCCGGGCTGCTGGCCGAACTGGCCGCCGCCACACCGCTGCTGCTGGTCGTGGAGGACCTGCACTGGGCCGACCAGTCCTCCCGGGACCTGCTGCGTTTCCTGCTCAGCCGGGGCGTGCTGCACCAGCCCGGCGGCGGCGCCCCCGACCGGCGCCTCGCGGTCCTCGCGTCGTACCGGGCGGACGATCTGCACCGCCGTCACCCCTTGCGCCCGCTGCTGGCCGAACTGGTCCGGCTGCCGGCCGTGGAGCGGCTGGAGCTGCGGCCGCTGGCCGATCCGGAGGTCGCGCGGCTGGTGCGGGCCCTGGAGGACCGCCCGCTGCCCGAGGCCGTCGTGCGCGGCATCGTGGACCGCGCGGAGGGAAACGCGTTCTACGCGCAGGAGTTGTTCGCGGCGGCCGGCACAGACGCCGGCGGGGTGCCCAGCGGGCTGGCGGACCTGCTGCTCATCCGGGTCGAGCAGCTGCCCGAGACGGCTCAGCAGGTACTGCGGACCGCCGCCGTGGCCGGCCGCCGGGTGGAGCACGACCTGCTGCGGGAGGCCGCCGGGCTCCCCGAGGACGAGCTGGAGGCGGCGTTGCGCGAGGCCGTCGGACGGCAACTGCTCGTCCCCGGGGACCGCGACACCTACGCCTTCCGGCACGCCCTGACCCGCGAGGCGGTCTACGCCGATCTGCTGCCGGGCGAGCGGTCCCGGCTGCACGGCGCGTACGCCCGACTGCTCACCGCCCGCGGCCGCGCCCCGGAGACGGCCGCCGAGCGCGCCCACCACAGCCGGGAGAGCCATGACCTGCCCGGGGCGCTCGCCGCCTGTCTGGAGGCGGCCGACCACGCCCGGCGGCTGGGGGCGCCGGCCGAGGAGCTGCGGCACCTGGAGACGGCGCTGGACCTGTGGCCGGCGGTGCCGTCCGAGGCACGGCCGAGCGCCGACGGGGTCGCCCCCGTCACGCTGACGCTGCGGGCCTCGGCAGCGGCCGCGCGGGCCGGGGACGCTCATCGGGCGGTCTCCCTCACCCGGGCCGCGCTCGCCGAGGTCGGCCAGGACGCCGACTCCGCGCTCGCCGCCCGGATCCGCTACACCCTCGCCGGCAACCTGCTCACCGTGGACCGGTTGCGGGCCGCCTTCCGGTACAGCAGCGAGGCGCTGGCGCTGATCCCCGCCGAGCCGCCCTCGCGGACCTGGGTGTGGGCGGCGGCCACCCATGTGATGGCGGCCCGTCAGCTGGGCGCGGACGAGACGGCGCTGAGCATCGCCCGGCGCGCCCTGCGCGTCGCGGAGGAGCTGGGCATGGCCGACGCCCAGGCCGATCTGCTGATCACGCTGGCCACTCTCGAAGGCGACGGCCGGCGTTCGGCGGAGGGCCGCGAGAAGCTGCGGCGGGCCCGGGAACTGGCGCGGTCGGCCGGGCACGGGCCGGTGGAGATGCGCGCGCTGTTCAACCTGGCCATCAGCCGGCTGGAGGCCGGCGATCCCGAGGCCTGTCTGCCCCTGCTCGCCGAGGGGCTGGAGCGGGCCCGCCGGACCGGACTGCTGTCCTCACCGTATCCCCTGGAGATGCGGTACCTGCGGCTGTTGGTCCTCCACACGCTCGGCCGGTGGGACGAGTGCCTGCGCGCGGCGGCCGAGGCAGCGGCCGCCCTGCCCGCCACGGGCGCCTTCGTGGCGGGCCCCGCACTGTACGTGGCGGTGGCCCGTGGCGACGTTGGGGCCGCCGAGCGGGCCGAGGCCCTGCTGCAGGGCCCGTTCACATGGATGGGCACGCTGGTCGCGGGCATCGCCCTGACCGACGCCGCCTCGCAGGGCTGCGACCCGGAAGGGGCCGTGCAGCGGATGCGGGCGGCGCTCACCGCACTGGCCGACGACTCGGGGCGACGGCCCGACGTCACCGTCCGGCTCGCCGCGCTCTGCCTCGCGGCGGTGGCCGACCGGACCGTGGAGCTGCGGCGTGCCGGGGACGCGCCGGCGGTGCGCCACTGGGCGGACACCGCCACCGAGCTGGTGGAACAGGCGCGGGCCTCCGCCGCGCGGGACGAGGAGGGCCGTCCCCAGGGCCCTGAGGGACAGGCCTGGCTGGCCCGCGCCGAGGCGGAGTGGGTGACGGCCGTGTCCGGCCCCGATCCGGTGGCCTGGGAGAAGGCGGTCGCCGCGTTCGCGTACGGCGATGTGTACGAGCGGGCGCGCTGCCAGGTGCGGTACGCACAGGCGCTGCTGGCCGCCGGGCGGAGCGCGGAGGCGGTGGAACAGGCGCGCGAGGCGGCGGCGACGGCGACCGCGCTGGGCGCGGTCCCGCTGCTGGAGCGGATCGACGCGCTGACCCGCCGGGGCCGCCTCACCACCGCCGGCGCGGGTGAGGCGGCGGGCGCCGCAGCGCTGACCGCCCGGGAGCAGGACGTGCTGCGGCTGCTCGCCCGGGGCCGCAGCAACCGGCAGATCGGCGAGGAGTTGTTCATCAGCGGCAAGACGGCGAGCGTGCACGTGTCCAACATCCTGGCCAAGCTGGGCGCCGCGAGCCGTACGGAGGCGGTGGCGGTCGCCCATCGGCGGGGCCTGATCACGCCGGAGCCGACCGGGTCGGGATGACCCGGCCGGAGTGCGGTCAGCGGCCGCAGTCGAGGCTGTGGAGGTCGACGGTGTCGGCCAGTGCCCGCATGCCCTTGTCATTGGGGTGCAGGTGGTCGCCGCCGTCGAGGGACGGCAGCAGCCGCGCGGAGTCGTAGGGACTGCGCAGGGTGCGGTCGAAGTCGGCGACCGCGTCGAAGTCCTTGCCGGTGCGGATGTACTGGTTCACTTCCCGGCGTACGGCCTCGGCGGCGGGGTCCCATTCGGGCCAGCCCTCGAACGGGCCGACCGTGGCGGCGACCACGCACCTGCCCGCCGCGTGCACCCGCCGGGCGATCTGCCGGTACCCGGCGATCAGGTCCTGCGCGGTGACACCGGTGTGCGCCTTGAGGTCGTTCACCCCCTCGAAGAGGAAGACGGTGCGGACCCCGGGCAGGGACAGCACATCCCGGTCCAGCCGGTTCAGGGCGCTTGGCCCGGCGCCGTCCGCGAGCACCTTGTTGCCCGAGATGCCCTCGTCTGCCACGCCCCGCACGGGGGCGCGGGTGGTGTTCAGGCGCCGGGCGAGGTAGTCGGGCCAGCGGTGGTTCTCGTCGCTGGTGGACGCCCAGCCGTCGGTGATGGAGTCGCCGAGTGCGACCACGGCCCCGGTGGCAGCGCGGGACGGCCGTACGGACACGGCGTCGAGGTACCACCAGGAGCCGGTGGTCCGCCCCCAGTGGGCGCCGCTCTCCTCGGCGGTGTGGTCGCCCGGGCCGGTGTACGACGTCTGCATCGCCATCCAGTGGCCGGTCGCCGGGCCGGCCGCGTCGCGGGTGTGCAGGCTGACGGCCAGGTCGCTGCCGGCCGGCCAGGTGCCGGGCAGCGGGTCGCTCCAGGCGGCGGCGCCCTCGGGCACGGTGACCTTCCGGGCGCCGCCGAAGGTGAGCCGCCGGTTGCTGCCGGGCCGCAGTGCGGCGCCCCGGCCGCGCAGACCGGCGTAGGCACTGTCCAGGGTCAGCGGCCGGTCGCCGAAGGCGTTGGTGACGCGGACGCGCAGGCCGGTGCCGCCGACGCTGGTGTGCACGATCAGCCGGTAGCCCTGGCCGGGCGTGCCCTCGCCCATGCGGTCGGCGCTCGCCGCCCAGGTGACGACCCCGGAGGCGCGTTCGGCGGACGCCGGCACGGCGGCCGCCCTGGCGGGCGCGGACTGGCAGGCGACGGCCGTGAGCAGGGCGGCGGCGACGCGGCAGACGCGTCCGATCCGGCCGGTCATCGGCCGAGGTCCCGCAGCGTGACGGACCCGCCGGGTCGCATACGGACCGTGCGGGACGTGCCTGCGTATCCCACGGAGGTCATGGTCCCGCCGACGCTGCGGATGCGCACCTCGGTGGGTTTGCCGACCTTCCCGTGGAGATCGACGACGAATCCGCCGCGGGCCCCGGCCCCGGTCACCGGCCCGGCGGCAGCCCAGGCGTCCGGCAGGGCCGGCAGCAGTTCCAGCCGGCCGGGACGGGAGTACAGCAGCATCTCGGTCACGGCCGCCGGGGTGCCGAAGTTGGCGTCGATCTGGAAGGTGCCGCGGCCCTGCTCGGCCTGGCGGATGTCGAAGAGGTTGGGGGCCGTGCCGTTGCCGCCGTCCTCGGAGGGGCGCAGGTTGTTCACGACGAGCTGGTAGGCCTTGCCGGCGTTCTTCAGCCGGGCCCGGGACAGCGCGCGCCAGGCGTTGGCCCACCCGAAGCCGTCCATGCCGCGGGCGGTGAGCAGGGCGGTGGCGCCGGTGACGATGTCGGCGGGGGTGGAGCCGTCGGGGCGGATGCGGTCGCCGGGAAAGAGCCCGACGAGCGGGGACAGGTGTCGGTGGGTGGTCTCGCCGAGGTTGTCCGGGGACATCCACTCCTCCAGCCAGCCGGTCTTCGGGCTCACCACGGGCAGGTACAGCCGCTCGCGCAGGGCGCCGACGGTCGCCGCGTGGTCGGCGTGCCTGCCGAGTTCCGCGGCCGCCGTGCGGAAGTTGCCGAACAGCGCCCACACCAGTTCCTGAGCATAGGTGATGCCCTTGGCGTCGAGCGGGCCGTGTTCCGGTGACCAGTCGCTGTCGGCGACGAGGACCTCCCGGCCGCTGTCCGGCAGGGTGGTGGAGGAGGGTGAACGAGCCGAAGTCGTCGCGGTCGTAGGGGAACTGACCGTCGGCGTCGAGGGTGTCGTTGCGGCCGCCGGTCCACATCGTGGCGTCGGTGACGAGCAGGAGTTCCCGGCCGGGGTCGTTGGTGGCCAGGGCACCGAGCCGCCCGTTGCCGACGGGCAGCTCCTGCGTGATCAGCGAGCGCTTGTCGGCGGGTGCCCGCCACCACAGGTGGTGGCGGGAGTCGGCCGCGGGGGCCGCTGCGGGGCGGCGGTGGCGGTGAAGGCGGGCAGGGAGGCGAGGGCTCCGGTGGCGGCGGCGAGGGCGAGAACATCGCGTCTGCCGGGGGGGCCGTAGTCCGTACCGCCGACGAAGGTGACGGTGTTGGCCCCGGCCTTCAGGGTCACCGGCACGCTCACCGTCTCGACGGTCCCCCAGTCACCGTCGACGGGAACCTGTGGCGGACGGCAGCACCGGAGTCGGCCGAGACGTTCACGGCGCGGGCGTCACCGCTGATGTACGCGACCTTGATCAGATAGGTGCCGGCCCGTTTCACGATGTCGTTGAAGCGGAGCGCACCGCCGCGGTAGAGGTTGCCGGCCTTCTTGCCGCCGGAGCACGCGGCGCAGTCGGCGACGGACGCGTTGCCGCTGAGCGTGTTGGCGGCGGACCCGGCCTCGTAGCCGGTCGCGGACAGGGCGGCCCGTGCGGGGTGACGGTGAACAGGCGGGAGCCGTGGGCGGGCAGGGCCTCGGTGATCCTGTTCCGGTGGGAGCCGAGGTCCTCGCGGTTCCACAGGTCGCGCACGGACCCGTTGCCGGTGAAGCCGAGGGAGGAGAAGTCCGCGGTGACGGCGGCCGGGCTGTCGGCGAGGTTGAACAGGGGCTGCTACGGAGGCAGTTGGGGCACTCCATGTGTTCCGGGCATACGGGACAAGGACGCGGGCCCGGACATCCGCGCCCGCACATGCGGATGCCCCGCGCGGGGCGGGGCATCCGGTGGTGCGGCCGTGCGTCAGTGACGGTCGGCCGGCGTGTTGGCGGCGGTGACGTTGACCGCGGCCCACGCCTTGTCCACCGTCTTGTACTCGGTGCTGTTCGCGCCGTACAGGTCCTTGGCCGCCTTCAGCGTCGCGACGCGCGCGTCGTGGAAGTCGGTCGTGGAGACCATGTAGCGGGTGAGCGCCCGGTAGAAGATGGCGGTGGCCTTGGTGCGGCCGATGCCCTTGACCGTGGAGTGGTCGTAGGTGGGCGAGTCGTAGTTGACGCCGTTGATCGTCTTCTTGCCGCTGCCCTCGGCGAGGAGGTAGTAGGCGTGCGAGGAGACACCGGAACCGGCGTGCACCTCGGCGCCGTACACGGCAGGCGACCAGTAGTCGATCGTGCCCTCGAGCTTGTCCAGCGAGGGGTGGTCGAGGCGGCGCAGGAACTTCTGCGCGAGGCCCAGCTTCTCGCCGATCAGGTAGTCCGGCGTGTCCTTGGCGTTCTTGGCGTAGAACTCGACGTTGGAGCCGAAGATGTCCGCGAGGGACTCGTTCAGCGCGCCGGGCTCGCCGAACTGGTTGCCCTGGTCGTCGACGTGGGTCGGCTCCAGCTTGGCGGTGGCGTCCACCACGCCGTGGGTCAGCTCGTGACCGGTGACGTCGAGGACCACGAGCGGCTTCTTGAACATGTCGCCGTCGCCGTCGCCGTAGAGCATGCAGTTGCAGGTCGGGTCCCAGAAGGCGTTGGCGACCTTCTTGCCCCAGTGGACCATGCCCTGGGCGGCCTTGCTGTTGTTGGCTATGCCCTTGCGCCCGAAGGTGGACTTGTAGAAGTCCAGCGTCTTGGTGATGCCGTACTGGGCGTCCGCCGCGGCGCTGGCACGGTTGGCGGTCGTGCCGTTGCCCCACACGTTGGTCGTGCTGGTGAACTTCGTGCCCGAGCTGAACTTCTCGGTGTACGAGCCCTTGGCGTCGCGCGTCTCGGTGCCGTACCGGCTCGGGTCCTTGAGCTGGTAGTGGCCGCGCGAGGTCGCCGTGGTGGTCAGGCCGACGCTGCCCACGAAGAGGGTCTTGCCGGTGCCCTGGGCGGCCGAGGGGTAGCGCGTGGCGCCGGCGACATCGGAACCGAGCAGGCCGGCCGCCGGGGAGGCGGAGCCGATGCCGGTGGCCGGGTCGGCCGTCTCACCGTGCTTGCGCAGGCTCTCGATCAGCTTCGGCGACAGGAACTCGTCGCTGTCGGGGGTGTTGCTGCGCACCTTGCCGGTGACGGCGTCGACCACGACGGTGCTCGTGCCCTGCTGGTCGGTGACGGTCACCTGGTAGGCGAGGGCGGAGGAGCCGTCGCGCGCGTCGACGACGAGCTGGGCGCTGCCCGCGTCGCCCTTGGCGGCCTGGGCGGCCTTGGCGGCGGCCTGGTCCGCGGTCAGCTTGGCCTTGGTGGTGGCCGGCTTGACGTTGTGGTCGGCGGCGCGGGTCACGCCGGTGTAGGCCAGCTGGTGGTCGAGGTGGACGATGAGGTCACCGCCGAGCACGGGCATGCCGTCGTGCGTGCGGACGAACCGGACGTGCCGGGCGCCCTCGGGGTCGAGCATCACGTCCTGGGCGTGCAGTTCGTCGCCCTGGGAGACGCCGGTGGCCGAGGCGTGGGCGAAGGCCGCGGTGCGCGCCGCCTCCACCACCGCCGTGGCGTTCGTGGCGGTGGAGGCGGCGGACCGCTCCGCACCCGTGGAGGGGCCCGCGAAGGCCGTGCCGGCCAGGCCCGTGGCAGCCGTCGTCACCGCGATGGCGACGGCGACGCTGCGTATGTGCGGTCTACGCACTGATCAGGGTTCCTTCGTTCGAAGGCAGCCGGGATCACCAACCGCCTTGCGACGTGGCTCGATTGGACGCCACGAGGGCTGGTCGGGCCCTGAGGCGCAACCCTTGCGGATCAGTCATGTGCACGTAAAGGCGGAATGATCGATTTCGCGACCTTCTATGGCAATCCTTTACAAATGCGCGCCACAGAGTGATCAGGAGCTGACCAACTGTGTGTCGGCTGGGGAGACGCCGTCCTCATCGCCTAGGTTCCAGGGCCTGAATGTGACCGATATCGCATCAAGCGCCGTATCGGTTCGGATCGCTGAAAGTGGGTTGCGGATGCTCTCGGCAACGGTGGGGCGGGGTGCGGTTCTCGGAGCGGTCGCGTTGGCGCTGCTGGCGGTCCCGGCGCGGGCCGCGACCGCGGAGACGGACGCGCCGGCGGCGGGGCTCCCGGCTCCCGACACCGTGGGCCTCGCCGCGGCGCTGCGGTCCGCGGTGGACCAGGGCGCTCCGGGCGCCATGGCCCGGATCGACGACAGCGGCCGGACGTACACGGCGGCGCACGGAGTCGCCGACCGGGCCACCCGGCGGGCCCTCACCACCGACGACCGGTTCCGCGTCGGCAGCGTCACCAAGACCTTCTCGGCCGTCGTCCTGCTGCAGCTCGCCGACGAGGGCCGGCTGGCGCTCGACGCGCCGGTCAACCGCTACCTGCCGGGGCTGCTGCCCGACGACCGGATCACGGTCCGTCACGCGCTGAGCCACCGCAGTGGCCTCCACGACTACACCGACGAGCTGTTCGCCGACAGCGTGTCCGGCTTCGAGGCGGTGCGGAACAAGGTCTTCAGCTACCGCCGGCTGGTCGACCTGTCGCTGCAGAAGCCGCTCACCAACGAGCCCGGCGCCGCGTACTCCTACTCCAACACCAATTTCGTGGTGGCGGGCATGCTCATCGAGCAGCTCACCGGGCACTCCGTGCGGACGGAGTACGAGAAGCGCATCTTCGAGCCGCTGAAGCTGCGGGACACGTTCTACGTCCATCCCTCGACCGCCATTCCGGGCCGGTACGCCCGTGGCTACCTCACCCCGGACCGGACGGGTGAGCCGTTGGTCGACGCCACGGACCAGACGGTGTCGTGGGCGCAGAGCGCGGGGGCGATCATCTCCAGCGCGCGGGACCTCGACGTCTTCTACGGTGCGCTGCTCGGCGGCAGGCTGCTGTCCGCCGCGCGGCTCGACGAGATGGAGCGGTTCACGCCGGTCGACGGGACGACGGCGTACGGGCTCGGGCTGCGGCGGCGAGACCTGTCCTGCGGGGTCTCGGTGTACGGGCACACGGGAGTCGTGCAGGGGTACTACACGTATGCCTTCGCCTCAAAGGACGGTACGCGGACCCTGACCGCCGTCGCCAACACGTCCAACAACGGCAAGGTGTCGCAGGCGTTGGCCAAGACCCTGGAAGCGGGGTTCTGCGGGCGCGGAGCCGCTCAGGGGTAGGAGGCCGCAGCGGGAACCGCGGCACACCTTCCGGGCGTTGTCCCCTGCGTGACGAGCGAGCTGGTGGCCGGGGGCAATCTGGCACTGCCCGTGGGGGCGGTGCGGCTGCGGGTGGCGGGGGACTTCGACGTGTCCGCTCTCGTCACCGGCGTGGACGGGAGAGTCGGGTCCGACGCCGACTTCGTCTTCTACAACCAGCCCCGGGCTCCGGGTGTCCGGCTGCGCGGTGACGTCCTGACCGTCGATCCGGGTCGGCTGCGCGGCGGCGCGTGCCGGGTCACGGTGGTGGTGAGCGCGGCCGAGCCCGGTACGCCGCTCCGCCGGCTGCCGGCTCCCCGGCTCGAGGTCACGGACGGCTCGGGGCGCTCGGTGGCCCGGTTCGCACCGCCGCGTCCTGGCCCGGAGACCGTGCTGCTGCTCGCCGAGCTGTATGCGCGGCCGGGCACGGGATGGAAGCTGCGCGCGATCGGGCAGGGGTACGCGGACGGGCTGGCCGGGCTCGCCCGGGACTTCGGGGTACAGGTCACGGACGACGGCGGGCAGACCGCGCCCACCCCACCGGACGGCCGCGCCCCCGCCACCCGGCCCGCCACACCGGCTTCCCGCGTCCACTTCACCGGGCCCGCCACACCGGCCTCTCGCGTCCGCATCACCCGGGCCGCCGCACCGGACGCCCGCGTCCGCACGACCCGGCCCGCCGAACCGGACGCCCGCACGCACACCACCCGGCCCACCGGGCCCGGCGCCCCCAGGCTGTCCGGTCGGCTCGCGGGCGGCTCCGCGGCGACCGGCCGCCACTCGAGCGGCCCCGCGGACGACTTCCTCCGGCTGGTCAACTCGGCTCGCGCGCAGGCGGGTTCCCCGGCCGTCGCCCTCGACCCGCGCCTCGCCTCCGCCGCGCGGTCCCACGCCCAGGCCATGGCGCAGGCCGGCCGGCTCGACGGCGAGGGGCGGGACGGCGTCTCGGTGCACCAGCGCATCACGGCCACCGGATACACGTACGTCACCGTCGGCGAGCACCTCGTCTCCGGGCCCCGCACCCCGGCCGAGTTCGTGGACTACTGCCTGGAGTCGGCACGTTCCCGGCACACCCTGCTCGACCCGGCCTTCCGGCACGCCGCCCTGGCCCACGCCGACGGCGGCGACCGGTACTGGACGGCGCTGTGGGCCGCTCCCCTCACACCGGACGCGCTGTCGCGCACGGCCGCCGAGGTCGTCGCGCTCACCAACGCCGAGCGCGGCCGGGCCGGCCTGCCCCCGCTGGCGACGGACCCGCTGCTCACGGCCGCCGCCCAGGCGCACTGTGCGGACATGGTGGCCCGCGACTTCTACGACCACACCTCGCCCGACGGCTCCCAGCCCTGGGACCGGGCCCGCGCGGCCGGGTCCCGCAGGCGCACGATCGGCGAGAACATCGCCTGCGGCCAGCGCTCCCCCGCCGAGGTCGTGGACGGCTGGATGCACAGCCCCGGCCACCGCGCCAACATCCTCGAGCGGGACTTCGGCCACATCGGCGTCGGCTTCACGGGCGGCGGCCGGGCGGGCACCTACTGGGCGCAGCTTTTCGGTGGCTGAGGCGGCACGGTCCGTGATCTTGGCGGAATGACATCGTCCGGGACACCATGCCCCGCATGAAGGGTGACCTCTTTTCCAGTGAGCACGTGGTGCAGCCGGCCGTGGAGCCGGGCATGTCCGTCGAGAACGCCAAGTGCGTCAAGTACACCGTCCAGGGCGAGATGTACGCCCGGCAGGGCGCGATGATCGCCTATCGCGGGGACCTGAAGTTCGAGCGCAAGGGGCAGGGCGTCGGCGGCATGCTGAAGCGTGCGGTCACCGGCGAGGGACTGCCCCTCATGGCGGTACGCGGGCAGGGGGAGGCCTGGTTCGCGCACGAGGCGCAGAACTGTTTCATCGTCGAGGTCGAGGCCGGCGACCAGTTCACGGTCAACGGCCGTAACGTGCTGTGTTTCGACCCCTCGCTGGCGTACGAGATCAAGACGGTCAAGGGATCGGGCATCGCCGGCGGCGGCCTGTTCAACAGCGTGTTCAGCGGGCAGGGCCGGCTGGGGCTGGTCTGCGAGGGCAACCCGCTGGTCATCCCGGTCTCCGCACAGGCCCCGGTGTACGTGGACACGGATGCGGTGGTCGGCTGGACCGCGCATCTGCAGACCTCGCTGCACCGCTCCCAGTCCATCGGCTCCATGCTGCGCGGCGGTTCGGGCGAAGCCGTGCAGCTGATGCTCCAGGGCGAGGGCTTCGTCGTGGTGCGCCCGAGCGAGCTGACCCCGCAGAAGACCCAGCAGCACTGAACCTTCACAGGGTGACCCGCATCGCACGGGCAACCCCCCGCGCCGTGCCTGCGTCTTGATCGGCAACAGACCGACACGCCCCGGTCTTTCGACCGGGGCTCGTTTCCGACTCGCTATACACGCCATGTATACGCAGCGTGTATAGAAAGGTACGCATGTACGGCAAGGCTTTCGCCCCGGAGTACCAGGGCGCACTGACCACCCTCTCCGTGAACTCCTCGCTGGTCGATGTGCTGGCGGAGGGCACCGAGAAACTACGCGAGGCCCAGCGGTCCGGGCGTCCCGCCGAGGCGGCGCGCTGCGGGCTCGCCGTCGCCGAGGCGCACCGGCGCCTCGGTCACGTGGAGGACGCGGACCAGGCCTGGAAGGCGAGTTACCGCGCGGCCCGGGAGGCCGGCGACACCGCCGCGATGGCGTGGGCGCTGTGGAGCGGCGGCACCCTCGCCCGACAGCGCGGGGCGTTCCCGCTGGCCTGGCGGCTGCTGGGCCTCGCGGCGGAACTCGGCGAGCGGGGCGGCGACATCGTCTGCCGCGGATACTCGCTGGCCGGTCTCGCGGAGACCGGCCGGATCCAGGGCGACTACGAGGCGGTCGGGCGGCTGCACGAGCAGCTGCTGGCCGAGGCCCGCAGGCGCGGGGAGGCCCGGCACACGGTGTGGGCGCTGGAGGGCATCGCGCAGATGCACCGCAACACCGGCGACCACGACCGGGCGTACGCGCTGTTCGAGGAGGCGGCGGAGATAGCCGAGCGGGCGGAGGACCGGCGGGGGCACGCCTGGGCGCTGCGCGGGCTCGCCGACATCCTGTCCGTGCGCGACAAGGACACCGAGCGCGCACTGGAGCTCCTGTCACAGGCGGAGGCCGGCTGCCGGGCGATGAACCTCTCCAGCGCGCTCGCCTACAACCACAAGATGCGCGGCAACGTCCTGTACCGGGCGGAACGTTACGCCGAGGCCCGGGACCTGTACGAGCTGGCCCTGGAGGAGTTCCGGGCGATGAGCGAGCCGCGCGGCGAGGCACTGGCCCGGCTGGGGCTGGCCAAGTCGCTGGCGCAGCTGGGCCGCGACCGGGCGGAGACGACGGCCGAACTCGCCGACCTGGCGCGGACGTTGGAGCGGAGCGGACTGAAGCACGCCCGGGAGATGGTGGCCCGGGCCCAGGAGGAGTTCGGTCTCGACGCGGAGGTCGCCCGGTGACCGCCGTACAGGCCCCGCCGTCCGCGCCCGAAGTCCTCGTCCGCTGCCGGGAGCTGGTGCAGCCGGCGCTGCGGGAGGCGGTGGGGCGGCTGCATCCCTGGGTGGCCGAGATGGCCGCGTACTCCTTCGGCTGGTGCGAGGTCGGCGGGGCGCCGGCCGCCGCGCCGGGCGGCAAGGGCGTACGGCAGGCGCTCGCGGTGCTCGGTGCCGAGGCGGCGGGCGGCGACGGGCGGGCCGGTGTCCCGGGCGCGGTCGCGGTGGAACTGGTGCACGCCTTCTCGCTGCTGCACGACGACATCATGGACGGTGACGCGACCCGGCGCCGCCGCCCCGCCGTGTGGAAGGCGTACGGCACGGGCCCGGCGGTACTCGCCGGGGACGCCCTGTTCGCGTTGGCGGTCGAGACCCTCGCCGCCGCGCCGCAGGGGGCGGGCACCGTACGGCTGCTCTCCGCGGCCCTCGCCGACCTGGTGCGCGGGCAGGCCGACGACCTGCTGTTCGCCTCCCGGCCCTGCACCGGTCCGGAGCGGGTCACGCCCGAGGAGTACCGGGCCATGGCCGAGGGCAAGACCGGCGCACTGCTGGGCTGCGCGGCCGCGCTGGGCGCGATGCTCGGCGGGGCGCCGCGGACCACGGTGGGCGCGCTCGACCGTGCCGGGCGGCATCTCGGCATCGCCTTCCAGCTCGTCGACGACGTGCTGGGCATCTGGGGCGATCCGGCCGTCACGGGGAAACCCGTGGGCGGCGACCTGCGGGAACGCAAGAAGACGTATCCGGTGCTGGCCGCGCTCGGCTCCCCTGCGGCCGTCGGGCTCCCCGAACTGCTGGACGCGCCGGATCGGGCCGAGGAGGCCGCCGCGCTGATCGAGGCGGCGGGCGGCCGTACGGCGGCACTGGCCGAGGCCCGCGCGCACACGGACGCCGCCCGGGCCCTGCTGACGGAAACGGCTGCCGAGGCCGCCGGGGACCTGTTCCGGCTGCTGGACCATCTCGCCGACCGCACATGGTGACCACCCTCGCACCGGGGTGAAACCGTGTTGACCGCCACCCTCTCCACGGGTCAGGGTGCGAAAGGCGCGGCCCGCAGCCCGCGCCGGAGGGGTGAGGCACCTTGATCGGCATCACGGAGATCGAAGCCGTGGCGGAGCGGATCGCCGGGCATGTCGTGCGGACGCCGACCGTACCGAGCCCGGGTCTGACCGCGCTGCTCGGCGTCCCGGTCACCGCCAAGCTGGAGCTGCTGCAGCGCACCGGCTCGTTCAAGGCACGCGGTGCGACGGCGAAGCTTCTGTCGCTGAGCGGGGCCGAGCGGGCGGCGGGCGTGGTCGCGGTCAGCGGCGGCAACCACGGGATCGCCCTCGCGGTGATGGCCGCGGCCCTCGATGCGAAGGCGACCGTGGTGATGCCCCGCACCGCGCCCGCGCGTTCCATCCGGATCGCCCAGGAGGCGGGGGCGTCGGTGCGGCTGACCGACGGCATGGACCGTGCCTTCGAGCTGGTGACGCGGCTGCGGGACGAGGGGCTGACGCTGGTCCACCCGTTCGACGACCCGGTGGTGATCGCCGGGCAGGGCACGGTGGGGCTGGAGCTGGCCGAGGACGTCGGGGACGCCGGCGGCCTGACGGACGTCGTGGTCAGCATCGGCGGCGGTGGGCTGATCGCCGGGATCGCGGCCGCGCTCGCGGCCGAACGCCCCGGGGTGCGGGTGTGGGGTGTGGAGACCGAGGGCGCCGAGGCCATGTCCGCCGCGCTGAAGGCGGGCGGACCGGTGCCGGTGCCCTTGTCGTCCCTGGTCACCACGCTCAGCGCACCCGCCGTGTCGCAGCTGACGTACGACCATGTGTCCGCGCTGGTCGAGGAGGTGCTGGTGGTCCCGGACCGGGACGCCGTACAGGGCTCGCTGGACCTCGCCGAGCACGCCAAGGTGTGGGCCGAGCCGGCGGCGGGCTGTCTGCTGCCGGCGGCCCGCGAGGTGGTGGCACGGGTCGGCGACGGCGCCCGGATCGGCCTCGTGGTGTGCGGCGGCAATACGACGCCGCGGGAACTCATCGGCTGGGCCGAGCGGTTCGGGCTGTGGTGAGACCGGGCCGCGCCCGGGAATTTACCCTCGGTTACCCGCAGGTCGAACGACCGCCGCGCGCGGCCATCCCAAACTCGCAAGCCCTTTCGAAGAGTTGAATAAAAGGCAGGAACGCGGCCCGTCCACCGTTTCCTTGAACGCACCCCCGCACGTCCCCCGTACCTCTGTGAGACACGCAACAGGGGTTCCAGCGAGGGATGACCATGGTCAAGGCGCACGTCTCCGCACACGAGTTGGTCGCCGGACGCTACCGGCTCCTCGAGGTCTTCGCCCGGGAGACGAACCGCCTGTGGTGGTACGCCGAGGACGTGGCGGCGGAGCAGCCCCGGCTGGTGGCCCGGACCACCCTGCCGGAGTCCGCCGACGACGACACCGCGCGCCGGGTCACGGCCCGCGTCATCCGGACCTCGGAGACCATGCGACTGCTGTGTCCCGGCCAGGTCGCCTCGGTCGTCGACGCCGTGGTGGAGGCCGGGGCCCTGTGGACGGTCACCGAGTGGATCGAGGGCACACCGTTGTCCGAACTCCTGGACCGCGAGGGCGCGTTCAACGCCGTGCGGGCGGCACGGACCGGCCTGGAACTGCTCGATGTGCTCCAAGCCGCGCACGACGAGGGCGTCACCCACGGCGAGCTGAGCCCCGGCCAGGTCTTCGTACGGGACAGCGGCCCCGTCGTCGTCACCGGGTTCGGCCTGGCGGGCGCGACCCTGGTGCCCCGGCTCACGGCACCCTCGTACGCCTCGCCGGAGCAGGCCCGCGACGAGCGCATCGGGCCGGCCGCCGACCTGTGGGCGCTGGGCGCGCTCCTGTACACGATGGTGGAGGGCCGGCCGCCGTTCCGGGACCGCGGCCGTCCCGACGCCACCCTGAAGGCCGTGGACCGGCTGCCGCTGCGCACCCCGCTGCGCGCGGGCCCGCTCACCCAGGCCGTGCAGGGGCTGCTGCGGAAGAACTCGCGGGAACGGCTGACCCGGCCGGTGGTCCGCGAGGCCCTGATCCGCACCCTGGACGAGGACGCCGACGCCGACCGGCAGCCCGCTCCCCTGCCCCGGCTGCGCGGCGCGTACCGGGGCGTGCGCCTCGTCGGGCGGGAGCACGGCAGGCTGATGATGGCGGCCGGTACCGCGCTGGCGGTGCTCACCGTCACCGCCGCCGTCCTTGCCGCGACGCACCGGCTCGCGGGCACCGGCACCGCGCAGGCACCGCTCCGCCCCTCCGCCTCGGCCACTCCCGCCGACACGCACACCGGCGGCGGCAGCACCACGCCCTCCGCGCGCCCCACCCCGAGCAGCCCGCCCGCCCTGCCGGCCGGCTACCACCGCTACGCCGCGCCCGAGGGCTTCTCCGTGGCCCTGCCCGACGGCTGGAAACGGCTGACCACCTCCCGGGTCACCGGGGCCTACCGCATCACCTTCGGCCGGGGCGGCACCTCCCCCACCCTGGCCGTCACACACAGCGAGCACGTGGGTCCCGACCCGGTCGCCGTCTGGCGGGACGACGTCGAACCGGACCTGCAGCGGCTCCCGGGCTACCAGCGCGTCGGCACCGTCCGTGCCACCACCTACCAGGGCCACAAGGGCGCCGATCTGGAGTGGCTGGCCCAGGCCGGGGACGCACGGGTGCACACCTTCGGGCGCGGCTTCCTCACGGGCGACGGCGACGGATTCTCCCTGCGCTTCACCACCCCGGCCGCGACCTGGGACGACGCCGCCAACCGGCTGGCGCTGAAGACGTTCCTGCAGACGTTCCGTACACCGGCGGGCTGACCGGCACCCGCGGTTCGTTTTCGAGCCGCCAGCCCGGGGACTCGCCCCTTATGGTGCAAATCGGATACACGATGATGACCGAGCAGGCCGGTCCCCGGGATCTGGTGGACCATGTGGTGCGGGCCGAGGAGACCGGGTTCGACTTCTCGGTGATCTCCGACCACTACTTTCCGTGGCTGCGCTCGCAGGGCCACTCCTCGTACGCGTGGAGCGTGCTGGGCGCCGCCGCCCAGGCCACCTCGCGGATTCCCCTGATGACCTACGTGACCTGCCCCATTCTCCGGTACCACCCGGCGATCGTGGCGCAGAAGGCGGCCACGGTGCAGCTGTTGTCCGAGGGCAGGTTCCGGCTCGGGCTGGGGGCCGGCGAGAACCTCAACGAGCACGTGGTGGGCGGCGGCTGGCCCCCGGTCGACGTGCGCCACGAGATGCTCGAAGAGGCCGTGGGGATCATCCGCGCGCTGTTCGAGGGCGGCCATGTCACCCACCACGGACCGCACTACGACGTGGAGTCGGCCCGGCTGTGGGACCTGCCGGACCAGCCGCCGCCCCTCGGCATCGCCGTCTCCGGCGAACAGTCCTGCAAGCTCGCCGGGCACCTCGCCGACCTGGTCATCGCGACCGAACCGAAGCCGGGGCTGCTGGAGGCCTTCGACCGGCACGGCGGCACCGGCAAGCCCCGGGTCGGCCAGCTGCCGGTCTGCTACGACCCCGACCCGGACACGGCGGTCAAGCGCGCCCACTCACAGTTCCGCTGGTTCGGGCTCGGCTGGAAGGTGAACGCCGAACTGCCGCACCCCGACGCCTTCGAGGCCGCGACGCAGTTCGTGGACGAGGACGACGTCGCCGCCTCGATCCCGTGCGGCGACGACCCCGACGCCTTCGTGGAGGCCGTACGGCCGTACGCCGAGGCCGGGTTCGGGGAGATCGCGCTCGTGCAGATCGGCGGCGACACCCAGCCCGAGTTCCTGGACTGGTCGGGGAAGACCCTGCTGCCCGCGCTGCGGGAGGCCTTCGGCTGACCGCCGGGCGTGGCCGATGCGTCGATATGGGCTTTCCTGTCCGCGTCCGCTCCCGGGTGCGGCCTTGAGCACCTTGCAGGAGAGCCATCCGTGACCCTGGTCATCGACCCGTCCGAGACGCCCGCACCGGCCGCGCCGCGGCTGTCCGACCTGGTGGCGCGTGACGCCCGCGAGTTCGGGGTGTACGCGCGCACCGGAGGCTGGGCCTTCGCGCTGATGGTGGCCCGCAGTGTGCGCCCGGGCGGACAGCCGGCCGGCGGGACGCCGAAGGTGCCGGCGAAGGAGTTCGCGCGGCTGGCGGGCTGCTCGCCGGAGCGGGTCATGCGCTACTACAAGGCCTGGGACCGGGCCGCCGACGACGGGCTCGTCCCGCACTTCGAGGCCCTCGAGCCGGGCCAGGAGGTCGACCTGCCGGACGCGGACGTCTGGCTGAGCTACTACGTCTCCCGCAACAGCGCCACCTCCGAGCGCGGCACCGCGATCGCCGAAGCCGCCGAGGCCGAGGGCATCCGCCCCACCAAGGCGCTGGAGGTCGCCGAGAACCCGACCGCGCTGCGCGCCGCGATCCTCGCCGACCCCGCCACCGCCCGCGCGGCCCGCTCGGCCCTGCTGGACCGGCTGAGGGAGGACCCCGAGCTGCAGGCGGAACTGGCGCGTGACGTCGTACGCACCGACGACCTGAAGAAGGCCGTCGCGACCGAGAGCCGGGCCGCCGACCGGATCGGCTACGTCCGACAGATCGCCGACTCCGGGCAGATCAGGACCCCGGCCGGGCAGACCGTCGAGGCCCCTGCCGAGCTGCGCGAGGAGGCCGAGCGGCACTGGAGGAAGGCGAGGACACGGGCGAGTGGGCCGGCGAGGCCTACGGCACCATGAAGTCGCTGGTCGCCGAGGCGGTGGAGGCCGACCCCGAACTGCGCGTCCAGGAGCGCCGGACGAAGTTCTACAGCAGCCTGCAGAAGGCGGCCAGGGCGTTCGAGGAGCTGACCTTCGACGACGCGCAGGACTTCTACGAGGACGACATGGTCCGGCGTCTCGAGGAGCTCCAGCAGGCCATCGGCGGCTGCCTGGCCGCGCTGCGCGGCGCCGGCGCGAATCCGGGGATTCAGTCGCACGAGTGAGCATCCGGGGCGGCACGGGGGTACTAGAGGGCTCTACGCCGATTGTTGCCGGAGGCCCTCGCATGAACGCGTTCGTGCACAAGACCCTGGTGGTACAGCTGCGCACGGAAGGCACCGGCCGGTGTCCCGTGCTGGCCCATCTCAGTTACGACGCCGACGACCCGTTCGCCGTCACCGCCGTCTTCGGCCACGACGGCCGGGTGCTGGCCTGCTGGCGGCTGGACCGGGAGATGCTCTCCGACGGTCTGCTGCGGCCGGTCGGCACCGGCGACGTGCGGCTGCGGCCGGCCGCGACCGGTGCTTGGCACGAGCTGTGCATGGAGTTCCTCGGGGACGTCCGGCCGGACGGGAGCCGGCACCGCGCGGTGGTGTTCGCCTGGGCGCCCGCGGTCGCCGCGTTCCTGCGGGAGACCCACCGGATCGTCCCGCCGGGGCGGGAACGCGTCCCGGTCGACGAGCTGGTGGCCGAGATCCTCTCGGCGGGCTGAGGGGCCCGCATCCGTGCCCGGGGCCCGGCCGCCGGTCCTATGCCCGGCCCTGGCCGGGGGTGCCGTCGCTCGGTCCCGGGCGGGCGGAGCCGTCGGACGAGCGGGTCGAGTGGCGGTGCCGGGCCCACAGCGGCAGGCCGTACCAGCAGACCAGGTACCAGAGGACGACGGCCGCCACCAGGTACGGCACATAGCCGCCGTGGGTGGCCACCCGCAGGATCAGCAGCAGCGAGGACGCCATCGTCACCAGGAGCATGACCAGGCCGACGAACGTCATCCGCGACGCCAGCCGTACCGCCTGCGGCTTCACGCGGCGGCCGGCGACCAGACGGTGCAGGGACACCGGTCCGATGAGGGCGCCGGTCGCGCAGGCGCCGAGGACGACGGTCACGATGTAGATGATCTGGTCGGTATGGGGCAGCGTGGCGTACTTCGGCTGGAAGACGACGGTCAGCAGGAAGCCGAACAGGATCTGCACGCCCGTCTGGGCGACGCGGACCTCCTGGATGAGTTCGACCCACATCCGGTCGGCCCGCTCCTCCTCGGACTCGTTCCGCCCCCTGCGCCGTCCTTCCTGCGTCATGCGGTGCGTGTAACCACCCCGCCGTTCGTTCAAACGGCGTGTGCGCCGACGACTACCAACGGTGTTCGACCTGGTCCTTGATCCGCCGCTCGTACAGCTCACGGATCGCGGTGAAGGTGTCCTCGGGCAGCGGCGGCAGCTTGGCGGCGGCCGCGTTCGCGCGGGCCTGCTCCGGGTTGCGGGCGCCGGGGATCACCGTGGTGACACCGTCCTGCTCGATGATCCAGCGCAGCGCCAGCTGGGCGGGGGTGTATCCCTCGGGGGCGAGCGCGGCGAACTCGGCGGCGGCCTCGACACCGGTCTCGTAGTCGACGCCGGAGAAGGTCTCGCCCTGGTCGAAGGCCTCGCCGTGCCGGTTGTAGGTGCGGTGGTCGTTGGCGGCGAACACGGTGTCCTTGGTGTACTTGCCGGACAGCAGGCCGGAGGCGAGCGGCACGCGCGCGATGATGCCGACGCCGGCCTCGCGGGCCGCGGGCAGCACCTCGCGGAGGGGCTTCATGCGGAACGGATTGAGGATGATCTGCACGCTCGCCACGTTCGGCCGGGCGATCGCGGTCAGCGCCTCGGCGCAGGTCTCCACGCTGACGCCGTAGGCCGCGATGCGCTCCTCCTCGACGAGGGTGTCCAGGGCGTCGAACACCGCGCCCAAGGAGTAGACGGGCGTCGGCGGGCAGTGCAGCTGGACCAGATCGAGACGGTCGACGCCGAGGTTGCGGCGCGAGCGGTCGTTCCAGGCGCGGAAGTTGTCCAGGACGTAGTTCTCGGGGATCTGCTCGACCCGCCGGCCCATCTTGGTCGCGACCAGCACATGCAGGTCGGGCCGGCCGCGCAGGAAGGAGGCGATGGTCTCCTCGCTGCGTCCGTCGCCGTACACGTCGGCCGTGTCGAAGAAGGTGACGCCGGCCTCGGCCGCCGCCTCCAGGACGGACAGGGCCTCCTTGTCGTCCACGTCCCCCCAGTCGGCGCCCAGCTGCCATGTGCCGAGCCCGACCACCGATGCCCACTGACCCGACCTGTGGATTGCGCGTTCGTCCATGACGCCAGTCTGTCACCCGGCACCGGGCCACGCGGAAGCAGCCGCTCCGGTGGGCCACCCGTGCGTTGTCACCCACACGGGTGGATGGGCCGGCGGAATGCCGGCGGACGGGAAGGGGGCCCTTAGCGTGACCACGTGATCGATCGTTCGATGGACAACTCATCCTCCCCCGGCGGCGGTTGGAGCCCCCTCAGCCGACGCGGACTGCTGCGGGGTGCCGCGGCGCTGGCCGCCGTACCGGTGCTGCTCGCCGCCGACCCGGCGGTGGCCGCGGCCGAACTCCCCGGGTTTCCGGGGCAGGTGGCGCTGTACCGCTCGGCATACCGCAACTGGGTGGGCGAGATCACCGCCGACGGCCTGTGGGCCTGCGCGCCGGCCGGTCCTGAGCAGGTGCGGGACGTCGTCAACTGGGCCTGGCGCAGTGGTTGGCGGGTCCGCGCGCGGGGTCGTTCACACGGCTGGTCGCCCCTGACGATCACCGGGGGGACGACGTCGGACGCCCGCGTCCTGCTGGTGGACACGGCCGCGCGGCTGACGGGGCTGGCGCTGGAGTCCGGCTCTGCGGTCCGGGCCGGCACCGGCGTCACCCTGGAGGCCCTGCTCACCTTCCTGGAAGGGCACGGTCTCGGCCTCACCGCGACACCCGCGCCGGGAGACCTGACCCTGGGCGGCGCCCTGGCGATCGACGCGCACGGCACCGCCGTACCGGCCGCCGGTGAACAACCGCTGCCGGGCGGCACCTACGGCTCGCTCAGCAACCGGGTCCTGGAGCTGACGGCGGTGGTGTGGGACGCGGACAGCGGGGCGTACGCGCTGCGGACGTTCCGCCGCGAGGAGGCGGAGTGCGCCGCGCTGCTCACTCATCTCGGCCGGGCGTTCGTCACCGAGGTGGTGCTGCGGGTCGGCCCGGACACGAATCTGCGCTGCGTCAGCCGTACCGACGTCCCCGCCCGCGAGCTGTTCGCCGCGCCCGGCTCCGGCGGGCGCACCCTGGAGAGCGCGCTGCGCCGCTCGGGACGCGTCGAGGCGATCTGGTTCGCGTTCACCGAGTTCCCGTGGCTGAAGGAGTGGAGCGTCACGCCGGTGCGGCCGGCCGGCTCGCGGCACGTCACCTCGCCGTACAACTACCCTTTCTCCGACAGCGTGCCGACGCCCGTGGCCGACCTGGCCGGGAAGCTGGTGACGGACGCGGCCTGGTATCTGGCACCGGAGCTGGGCGCAGCGCAGCTCGCCGTCGCGTCCCTGGGCCTCGCGGCCACGGACTCGGCCGACCTGTGGGGGCCGTCGAGGAACACGCTGCTGTATCTCCGGCCGACCACCCTGCGGGTGACCGCGAACGGGTACGCGGTGCTCACCGGCCGGGCCGGAGTGCAGCGGGTGGTGCACGAGTTCACTCGGTACTACCGGGAACGGCTGGCGGCGTACGCGGCGCAGGGCCGCTTTCCGGTCAACGGCTCGGTGGAGATCCGGGTGACCGGTCTCGACGACCCGGCCGACTCCGGCGTGCCCGGCGCCCGAGCCCCGCTGCTGTCCGCCCTGCGGCCGAGCGCGGACCGGCCGGAGTGGGACACCGCGGTGTGGCTGGACGTGCTGACTCTGCCGGGCACGCCGTACGCGGAGGCGTTCCTGCGCGAGCTGGAGCGGTTCCTGCTGGAGACGTACGACGGCGGACACGCCCTCGCCCGCGTGGAGTGGTCCAAGGGCTGGGCGTACACGACGGACGCCGCCTGGAGCGACGAGGACGTGCTCGCGACGACCGTGCCCGGCTCCTTCGGACCGACGGTGTGGGGGCAGGCGGTCATGACGCTCGACCGCCTGGACCCGCACCGGGTGTTCGGCAACCCCTTCCTGGACCGGCTGCTGCGCTGACCGGTCCCCGAAGCAGCGGGCCGGGCCACGTCCGGGTCCCTGAGGAGTTGGGCGGCCGTCCGCGGGAACGGGGAGGTCCTGCTCGGCCGGCCCGGTGCTACGGGGTCAACTGGGTCTGGACGAGCGGTCCGTAGCGGTCGGCGAGCGCGTCGATGTCGGCCTCGCGCAGGTGCGGGGAGCGGGCGATGCCGTACATCACGCCGAGGCCGACGAGTGCGGCGACGGCGAGTTCGGCGCGCAGGCCGGGGTCCGGGCCGGTGAGCCGGGCGGCGAGGCGTTCGGTCACCTGGGCGCGGAAGTTGGCGCGCAGGATGTCACCGTGGTCGCCGTGCAGCGGGGCGAAGGCGATGCGCAGCAACGGGTCGGCGCCGCGCTCGCGCTGGCTGGACAGGACGTGCCGGGCCATGTGCCGGCCCAGGCCGGGAAGGGGGGCGTCCAGCAGGGCGTCGGCGTCGGTGGCGAAGGACATCACGCGGGCGAACAGGGCGTCCTTGTTGCCGAAGTACTTCACGATCAGCGGTGGGCTGACTCCGGCCCGTTCGGCGACGGCCCTGAGCGTGATGTCGGCGTGCGCGTGCCGGGCCAGGAGGTGGCGGGCGGCCTTGAGGATGGCGTCCTTCGTGGCCTCGGCGTCCCGGCGTGCGGGTGCGGTGGGGTCGGTCCGGGTGCTCACGTCCTCATGCTCCCTCCATCGCCTCGTCGCGCGCACCCCGGGTGCCGCCCTCGGCGCGGCGGGTGCCGTCCGCAGAGCCGTCGCCGGGGATGGTGAGGGCGGCCGCGCAGGCGGCGAGGGCCACGGCGCCCGCCATCGCGAAGGAGAGCATGTACCCCTGCAGGGTGGGCACCTGGGCACCGGCCAAGGGGCTGCTGTG
This sequence comes from Streptomyces sp. NPDC037290, assembly GCF_055603245.1. Classification (NCBI taxonomy): domain Bacteria; kingdom Bacillati; phylum Actinomycetota; class Actinomycetes; order Kitasatosporales; family Streptomycetaceae; genus Streptomyces; species Streptomyces sp. NPDC037290. The sequence continues at coordinate 58,909 of NZ_JBVJVZ010000024.1, forward strand.
GTGGGCGAGGACAGCGGCGACGGCCGCGCTGGAGGTGGCCTGCCCGATGGTGCGCATGAGCACGTTGACGCCGTTGGCGGAGGCGGTCTGCGCAGCCGGGACGGCCCGCAGGATGAGGGTCGGCAGCGCCGAGTAGGCGAGCGTGGTCCCGGTCGACACGACGGTGGCGCCCACGATGATCATCCACAGGTCGCGGCTGTCGGCGATACGGACCGCGTAACCGCAGGCGATGACGGCGGCGCCCAGCGCGAGGGTGATCCGCGGTCCGCGCGCGGCCGAGATACGGGCCGACAGCGGCGAGAACAGCAGCATGGTGACACCTCCGGGCAGCAGGCACAGGCCGGTGGCGACGATCGTCAGGCCGAGGCCGTAGCCGGTGGCCTTCGGTGCCTGCACCAGCTGGGCGGTGACCAGCGAGTTGGCGTAGAAGGCGAACCCTGTCAGCAGGGCGGCCACGTGCGACAGGCCCACCCGCGGCCGGCCGGCCAACCGCAGGTCGACCAACGGCCGCTCGGTGTGCAACTGCTGCCACCACCACAGGGCGAGAACGACGACGGCCCCGAGGAACAGCCCGAGGACCGGGGCGCTCCCCCAGCCCCAGGTGCCGCCCTGGGAGACGCCCAGCAGCAGACAGACCAGGCCGGCGGCGAGCCCCAGCGCACCGAGCACGTCGAACCGGCCGCGTTCACGCACGGGCGACTCCCGGACCGCCCACCAGGTGGCCGCGACGCCGAGCGCGCCCAGGGCGCCGGTGAGCCAGAACATGGTGTGCCAGTCGGCGTACTGGACGACGAGCGCGGCCAGCGGCAGGCCGAGTGCGGCACCGATGCCGACCGTGGAACTCATCAGCGCCACCGCGGAGCCCCGGCGCTCCGGCGGGAGTTCGTCGCGCAGGATGCTGATCGACAGCGGTACGACGGAGGCGGCGGCGCCCTGCAGCGCCCGGGCGGCGATGAGCACGCCGATGTCGGAGGACAGGGCGCACAGCACCGAACCGGCGGTCATCAGGGCGAGCGCCGAGGTGAGCACCCGGCGCTTGCCGTACATGTCGCCGGCCCGGCCGAGCACGGGGGTGAGGACGGCGCCGGAGAGGAGGGTCGCGGTGACCGTCCAGGAGACCGTCGCGGCCGAGGCGCCGGTGATCCGGGGCAGGTCCGGCAGCAGGGGGACGACGACGGTCTGCATGACCGCCATGAGGATGCCACCCGACGCCAGGACGGGGACGGTGAGCCGGTTGCGCAGCGGGGCCGGTCCGGAGGGGGGCCGGGGTATCGGGGCGGGCTGGTCCATCGGCGCTCCTGCGGGCAACGTTCTGACGGCGAGGTGAATGACGATTCACCTTACCGGGTGAATGGCCATTCACCCATGCTGTGCGGCGCCGTCACGGGAGCGCTCGGCCGAGGTTGCCCTCCGTCGGGGTTGTCCTCCAGGGGTGCGCGGGAAGCACCCGAAGCGACGGCACCCGGCACACCCGATCGCGTCAGTTTGACGGGGTGAGCCGGGCCACTCGGGCGGACGGCGGACGAGAAGGATCGCCGGAAACCCGGCCGGCACGGCAAGGAATTCCCCCTTCCGGAGCGGATCACCCCCCGGACACAGCAAGATCATCTTGGTTCAACTCTGTACGACATGTGGCTAATTGTCCGGATCGTAGCCAACCGGTTCCGGGTGATTTCTCCGCGTCCCCGAGCCCCCGATAGGCATGCGTCGTCACCACCGGAACACCCTCCAGGAGGACCCGCATGCCCGACCTCACCCGGCGCCGCGCACTCACCGCGACGGCAGCCCTCGCCGCGACGGCCACCGTCACCGCCCTCGCGGCACCCGCGGCCTCGGCCGCGGGACACGACCACGGCATGCCCATGCCGGACACCTTCAGCGAGGTCTACAAGGGCCGCCGGATACAGGGCCGTCCCATGAGCGGGGGCGGCCACCACCACGGACACGGTGGCGGCTACCAGGTGCTGATCGACGGCGTACAGCTGCACGTCATGCAGAACGCCGACGGCAGCTGGATCAGCGTCGTCAGCCACTACGAGCCGGTGCCCACCCCGCGCGCCGCCGCCCGCGCGGCGGTTGACGAGCTGCAGGGCGCCCCGCTGCTGCCCTTCCCGGCCAACTGACCACCCTCGCAAGGACTCCGGAGCACCCCGCACCATGACCGTACGCAAGAACCAGGCCACGCTGACCGCCGACGAGAAGCGCAGGTTCGTCGCCGCCGTCCTCGAACTCAAGCGCAACGGACGCTACGACGAGTTCGTCCGCACGCACAACGAGTTCATCATGTCGGACACCGACACCGGAGAGCGGA
>NZ_JBVJVZ010000025.1:0-59836 GCF_055603245.1 Streptomyces sp. NPDC037290
TGTCCCGGTGGTCGTCCACGGACCTCGAAGCCGTCGCCATGGCGATCAACAACCGGCCCCGCAAGACCCTCGGCTGGCGGACACCCGCCGAGGTCTTCGAAGAGCAGCTACGCTCGCTGCAACAGCCCGGTGTTGCAACGACTGGTTGAACTCGCCCAGTTCCTTCACACTGTTTTCACTGTTGAGCTTGAAGCGGTGATGTCGGGATGGCGGTGCTGCGGTCTTCTGCATGGTGGCGAAGACCGCGCACGCTGCTGTGTCGGCGACGGTGACATGCCAGCCCTTGAGCCTTTTCCATCCTCACTCTGAGCTGGTCGGGTGAAGGGTGAGGACGGCGTGGACGAGTGTGGTGATCCGGGTGGTCGAACAGCGGAGCTTACGGGGGAGCCTCCAGGACTTGAGGGTGGCGACGGCCTGCTCGACGAGCGCTCGGATCTTCGTGTGCGACTGGTTCACCGCTTTCTGGCCTGCGGGCAGGGTCTCCCACCGGCTCCAGCACGGGGTGTGGACCGTGCCGCCGACGCCCCGGTAGGCGTTGTCCGCCCAGCACGGGATGCCGGCTTCGGCGAGTGCGTCGACGATGCCATGTTCGCGGGCCGCGCGAATGTCGTGGATGGCGCCGGGGAGGGCCGGTGAGGCCCACAACAGCTGGCTGAAGGGGTCTGCGAGGGCCTGTACGTTCTCCCGTGCTTCTTGTGCTTACCCGAGTGAAACGGCCGGTCCGCGGCGATGTGGTCGATGGGAAGGAGCGTGCCGTCCAGGATCAGATACGCCTTCACCGACGCGGTCCGTACCGCGTCGGCCAGTCCCGGAGCGAGGGCGGCCAGGAGCTCGACAGCCTCGGTGACATAGCGGTAGGCCGTCGTGGTGCCGACACGAGCCCGGCCGCGAGCTGGGCATACGTGTGCCCCACTCGGAGATGGGCGAGCGTGAGCAGAGCCTGACGGCTGGCGCTCAGGCGCCGCCACCGGGAGCCGATCGAACAGCGTTGCCGCCTCAACTGCGTGAGGAAGCGGAGGGCAGAGCTGGACACGTCGACACCCGACGGGTAGACAAGCACATGAAGCCTCTGGTGGAGACGGTTCTCTTGGTCGAAAACCCATCTACCAGGGGCTTCACCACGTTGTCAGCCCAACGTCCCAACTGCACAGGCAGGTTGGAAAAGGCTCACTGGGGCCGGTCGTCACCAGCAGGCCACCGGACGAGGCCCGCGCCTGGCTCATCGATCTCGTAGCGGTTGCGTTCTTCGCACCCTGCACTGGCGCACTGGACGACGTGGACGGCGACGATGACGCTGCTGCGATACTCATCCGCGGGCTGGAGTTGGCTTTCAGTGCGGCCTACTTGGCTGGAGAACTGTGGGACCAGCGATAGCCGCGTGGCTGCCCACGAGGAAGCCCCCAGCGCCGCCGTCACACGGGCGCTGGGGGCTGGACGGCACTGTAGTGAGGCTGGGCTGACAGCGAAGTCTCTGAGCGGCTTACTCGTCGGTGTACTCCCACGTGCCAGGCTTGGCGTACCTGCCATCGGCGTTTCTGCGGAGGCCGTACTCGATGTGCCCGTCGAGCTGCCCGTGGCTGGTGCGGGTGTGTATTCCGCATGCCTCGGCGAATTCGTATGGGTCAAAGTTTGGGTCTTGGTAGCCCAACACCTGTGCTGCTACCACCATCGCGTTCCACCGCACTCGGTACGTCTCGGACTCGTCTACCGGTAGTTCGTTAAATCCGGAGGTAGAGGTCAATGCCGTGTCCGGGGTGTTTTCAAGTTCGCGAGGCGTGTGATGGTCTTCGGGGGATTTCATGGGAGGGCCCGGTCGTGGACACCGCTGCAGCGCCGTTATACAAGGGGTTTTGGTTCCCGCCGGAGGTCATCTCCCACGCGGTGTGGCTGTACCACCGTTTCTCCCTCTCCTTCCGTGATGTGGAGGAGCTGCTCTTCGAGCGCGGGATCACCGTCTCCTACGAGGCGATCCGGCTGTGGTGCGAGAGGTTCGGTCCCGAGTACGCAGCGCGGCTGCGCCGCCGGCAGCCGAAGCCGGGTGATAAGTGGCATCTGGACGAGGTGTTCATCAAGGTCAACGGGCGGATGCGGTACCTGTGGCGGGCCGTCGACCAGGACGGCAACGTCCTGGACATCCTCGTGACCAACACCCGGGACACGACCGCGGCCAGGCGGTTCTTCCGCGAGCTCCTCAAGGGCACCGAGACCGTGCCCCGGGTGATCGTGACCGACAAGCTCCGCTCCTACGGGGCCGCTCACCGCCAGGTCATGCCCTCCGTCGAGCACCGCAGCTCGAAGTATCTGAACAACAGGGCAGAAAACTCGCATATCCCTACACGAGAGCGTGAGCGCAGAATGAAGGGCTTCCGCAGCGTCGGCACGGCTCAGAGATTCCTCGCCGCCTTCTCCCGGATCTCCACCCACTTCCGCCCCCGCCGCCACCTCATCACAGCGAGTGACTACCGAACCGAGATGACCGAACGCTTCCGCATCTGGAAAGCCGTCACCGGCGTGCCCTCGACGGGCTGACCGAGGTGCCACCGCGAGCACACCCGCATCCTCACCAGCCCCAACCCACCAGCCTCACCAACAACTTGACGACCCCCCTGGAGGGCCACTACAAACCAGAGCCATCACACGCGAGGTGTGCGCAACGATCCTTTCAAACCGCCTGCAGAATCGTCTCTCCATCCACCCCGTCCCCACCATCCCTCACACGAGGGGCGCACACCACACTAAATCCTCCTGCGATTACAGGATAAGCCACTGAATTCCTGTCTGGGATTCCCGGGACCCCATGCCAAACGCGCCCCAGCCGATGCTGAGAGCCCGGCGGCGGGCTCTGCGGCGGGCCCGGTCTCGCTCGTCGGGATGATCAGCCATTCATATCCGTAACATGTTCCCTCCGAGGCGCGTTTGGGTGGATTGTGCGAACTAAGATCATCACCGCAGCCGCCAGACTCCTGCGCCAGCGAACACCCAAGCAGCCCCCACCACCCAGCGTCTACGAGAGCGTAATCGTGCCAGCGCCCCGCCGCGCCCCCGACCCCACAGCCGCCCGCGCCGCCCTCAGACGCGCCCTACAGCTACTGGAAACACCCGAAGACCCGACAGCCCTCACCGGCGCACGCGACGCCGCACGAGCCGCTCTCGCCACCATGCCATACCCATGGACAGCACCAGGATGCGAAAGCACCCGACGAGGATGGCGCAGCCACACATGCCTGCACCCAGGCTGCACACGATGCACCGCATACGAAGCAGGCGACCCCATGCCCACCCACGACCAATGACACCACCACAAAGGGGGACACAGCGAAACCCCCTCACCCACCACCCCCTTACAACCACCAAGAACAGTGGCAGCTGCTGCTTGACGTCTTCAGATCCCGAGATGTCTATCGGATGCTCAGGGGCTGATGGGTTCTCGGGCGGGTGTGCGTAGGACGAGGAGTGCGACATCGTCGAGGCCGGGTGGCTGGACTCGGCGCAGGAGCTGGTCGGTGAAGGACGGCAGGGGGCGGTGGGCGAGGGCGGCGGCGTGCTGGCGCAGGCGGTTCAGGCCCTCGTCCAGGGTGTGGCTGGGTCTTTCGATGAGGCCGTCGGTATACAGCAGGAGGGTGCTGCCCGGTGGCAGAAGGACGGTGGAGTCGGGGCGGGGCGTGTCGAGTCCGGTGCCGAGCAGGAGGCCGTGGCCGTCGGACAGGTAGTGGGTCAGACCGTCCCGGGTGACGAGGAGGGGCGGGGGGTGGCCGGCGTTGGTCCAGGACAGCTGCCAGTGGCCTTCGCTGGTCTGGGTCACCCGGGCGAGGACGAGAGTTGCCATGGTGACGTCGGTGATGGGCAGGATCGCCTCGTCGAGGCATTCGACGATCCGGCTCGGGGGCTGCTGCTGGGACCAGGCATAGGCGCGGAGCATGTTGCGCAGCTGGGCCATGCCGGCGGCCGCTTCCAGGTCGTGTCCGACGACGTCGCCCACGGCGAGCGCGGTGGCGCCGTCGGGCAGGGTGAAGGCGTCGTACCAGTCACCGCCGACCTGTGAGGCATCGGGGGCGGGCAGATAGCGGACGGTCATCTGCAGTCCGGGCACGCTCGGCATCTGGGGCAGCAGGTGGTTCTGCATGGTCTCGGCGACCTTGCGCTGGCGCTGGTAGAGGCGGGCGTTGTCCAGCGCCAGGCCGGCGCGGCGGGCGATGTCCTCCAGCAGGGGAAGGTCGGCGACGGTGAAGGCGGGCGACGTCGCGGTGCGGCCGAGGGTGAGAGCTCCCAGGACGTCGCGGGTGCTGCGGATGGGGGCGATGGCCGCGGAGTGGATGCGGGTCCTTTCGAACAGGTGTTGCTGCTCGGCTGTGATCCCGGAGTCCGGGGCACCCCGGTAGGTGTCCGGGCCGGCCAGGGCGGAGGCGACGCCCCGCAGGGCCTGGGACAGGGGCATCGGGGAGTCCTCCGGCACCGGAGGCATGGGCCCTTCGAGGTCCTCGTCGTGGACCAGCGTGTCGCCGTCGGCCCGGACCACGGCCGCGCGCCACACCTCGTCGCGTTCGGTGATCAGGTCGATGACGGCCCAGTCCGCCAGGCGCGGCAGGACCAGGCCCATCAGTCGGCGCAGCGCCTCCTCAGTGTCGAACGTGGACGTCAGCTGGGTGGTGGTCTCGGCGAGCAGGGCGAGTCGCTCGAGGTCGGTCAGCGTTGCGGCGGCCTGCTCCAGGCGCGGTCCGGTGTCAGGTGCCTGCCCCGGGTGGAAGACGACGAGTGTGCCGGCGCGTCGGTCGCCGATGTCGTACGGCGTGATCGTCCAGGAGATGGGGAGCAGGCTGCCGTCGGCGCGCTCGATGTACTCGTCGCCCCCCTGGGCCGGACTCCCGGCGTGGAACGCCTGCCGCATGCCGCACTGCGTCGCGGGCAGCTGCCGGCCCTGCGGCCCGCGATGCAGCAGATCGTGAGCGTCATGACCCGCGAGTTCACCGGCGGGGCGGCCCAGCAGGTCTTCGGCGCGACGGTTGGCGGCGATGATACGACCCTGCTCGTCCACGACGTAGGCTCCCGCCCCGATGGCCTCCAGGGCCGGTATGAGGTGAGCAGAGGGCACTGCTGCGGACTGTTCCTGCCCGGTCCGCGTGCTCTGCGGTCCCACCATGCCTCGCCTCCTCCTCAAGGGGGTTCACCTTGCTCACCAGGCACCGCTTTCGCATTCGTACGGTGGCCCGGCTTTCTTACTTCACTCCTATGTCCTGCCGGCGGGAGCGGTAAGCCGCCCCTCCGCGGCCTCTGAGTGACCATTCCCGCATCTGCTGCTGAGGCAGGGCAAAGGGGCAGTGACCGGCGTGGCTATGCCTTGGCCGGCCAGGAGGCCGGCACTTCGTCGGAGCCGGCCGTACCGGAAGGCATCACCGTGAACAGTTCGCTGGCCTGCGTCAGGTGCAGCAGTCGTTCGGGCTGGGCCTGCAGGCCGGTGACGGCAAGGCGGCCACCTTCGGCGTGAAGGCGGCGCCGCAGCAGGATCAGCAGGTTCAGGCCGCTGGAGTCCATGAAGGGCACGCCCGACAGGTCCAGGTACAGCGCCTTGCCGGCCAGTGGGATGACGGGAGTGGCCTCGGCCAGTGTCGGACAGGTCTGCAGGTCCATTTCCCCGCTCACGGTGATCACAGTGCGGTCGGCGTGCTGCTGTGTCACCACGGTCAAAGCGTTCATGGTTCGCCCCTCGATTCCGGGTCAAACCCGTCACGCCCTCCATAGGAGGAGGGCATCAAGCACGCGGCATAGGGCCGCATACAGCGAGCGAGGCAATCCGTACCGCATCCCGGTCACCGAGAAGATGCCCTTCAAGACCGGTGCGGGGCCTCCCACCAGACCAGGTTGGTTGCCCCTGGAGCGTTGCACAGGCGTACGCCGATGACCAGCCCACCCCCGCCAGCCCACCCCCCATAGACCGAGACCCGGCCCGGCCCGGCGGCCCAGCTTGCTCGGTGTTCGTCATTTCTCCCGCTCTCGGCCCGGTCAGAGACACTGGCGCGCCAGACCCTTTGACGCCGCAGCGGCCCGGTGCTTTCGGCCAGTCGTCACAGCGGCCGGTAACGAACTGCAACGCGCGGGAATCGAGCTGGTACATGAGGCCCGCACCGAGCCGTGGGGCCAGGCAGTGGCCAGACTTCTCACTGCGGACGGCTTGCCGACCCCAGGCGCGCCCGTCGACGATCCAGGTGCTACTCGCCCGCGCAGCCGCCCGCCCTCGTCACCGGATGACCTGTCGACCATGGCGTCGACCACCTCTGGACAACGGCTCATAGGCACCTCGTAGGCATCACAAATCGGCACTAAACGGATAGGCGAATTGCGAAATTTTGCAATTGGTTAGATGCTATGTTCGCTGTGCTCGCAGGTAGCCGCGAGCACAGCTTCTCTGTGTCTCACCTCGGTGGGGCTCTGCGAGGGAAGCCGAGGGGTCGTGTCAGTTCCGCTGTATCAGGCGAAGGCCGAGTTCTTCCGCATGCTGGGGCATCCGGTCCGGATCCGGGTGCTGGAGCTGTTGCACGACGGGCCGATGCCGGTGCGGGGGCTGCTGGCCGCTATTGAGGTGGAGCCTTCCAGCCTGTCGCAGCAGCTGGCGGTGCTGCGCCGCTCGGGGATCGTCACCTCCGTCCGCGAGGGCACGACCGTGGTCTACGAGCTGGCCGGGGGTGATGTCGCCGATCTGATGAAGGCCGCGCGCCGGATCCTGACCGAGATGCTCGCCGGTCAGGGCGAGCTGCTGGCCGAGCTGAGGGAAGTCGAGGCCGCCACCCGATGAATGCAACGTTCGCCCGAACGGTTCGGGCCCGGATCACCTCGCTGCTGCCCTCACGCTCCGATCTGGCGCAGGTACGGCGTGATCCACGCCGGGACCTGGTCGCCGGTCTCACCGTTGCGATCGTGGCCCTGCCCCTCGCCCTCGGTTTCGGCGTCTCGTCCGGGCTGGGTGCCGAAGCGGGTCTGGCGACCGCGGTGGTCGCGGGCGCGATGGCCGCCGTGTTCGGTGGGTCGAATCTTCAGGTGTCCGGGCCGACCGGCGCCATGGCGGTCGTCTTGGTGCCGATCGTCGCCCAGTACGGCCCCACCGCCGTGCTCACGGTCGGTCTGATGGCCGGCGTGATGCTCGCGGGTCTCGCTCTGCTCAGGGCGGGGCGCTACATGCAGTACGTGCCGGCGCCTGTGATCGAGGGGTTCACGCTCGGCATCGCCGCGGTGATCGGGCTCCAGCAGGTGCCGAACGCGCTTGGTGTGCCCAAGCCTGCGGGCGACAAGGTGCTCGTCGTCACCTGGCACGCGGTCGAGGAGTTCGTGAAGTCCCCGAACTGGACGGCTGTCGGGCTTGCGGTCGCCGTGGTTGTGCTCATGCTGGCCGGTGCGCGGTGGCGGCCGACGGTGCCGTTCTCCATCGTCGCCGTGATCGTCGCCACGGCCATGGCTCAGGTCGCCCACGTGGGCGTGAAGCCGATCGGCGACCTGCCGTCCGGACTGCCCGAGCCTTCCCTGTCCTTCCTCGATCTCGGTTCGCTCGGCTCGTTGCTCGCCCCGGCCGTGGCGGTGGCTGCGCTGGCCGCGTTGGAGTCGCTGATGTCCGCGGCCGCCGCCGATGCGATGACAGTGGGACAGCAGCACGACCCGGACCGGGAGCTGCTCGGCCAAGGTCTGGCCAACATCGCCGCCCCGCTGTTCGGCGGCGTCCCGGCAACCGGAGCGATAGCGCGCACCGCCGTCAACGTCCGTACCGGTGCCGGCTCCCGGCTGGCCGCGCTCACGCACGCCGCCGTCCTCGCGGTGATCGTGTTCGCGGCGGCGCCTCTGGTGTCGAAGATCCCACTGGCGGCGCTGGCGGGCGTGCTGCTGGCCACCGCGATCCGCATGGTCGAGGTCGGCTCGCTCAGGGCCATGGCGAAGGCGACGCGGTCCGATGCCGTGATACTCGTCCTCACCGCGGTCGCGACCCTTGCCCTCGACCTCGTCTACGCCGTCATCATCGGTCTGGTCGTCGCGGGCGCCCTGGCCCTGCGGGCGGTGGCCAAGCAGGCCCGCTTCGACCAGGTGCCCCTCGACCACGGCGACCACACGGCCGAGGAACACACGCTGCTGACCGAGCACATCGTCGCCTACCGAATCGACGGACCGCTGTTCTTCGCCGCCGCCCACCGCTTCCTGCTCGAGCTGACCGAGGTCGCCGACATACGGGTCGTCATCCTGCGGATGTCGCGGGTGTCGACGATGGACGCCACCGGCGCCCTGGTCCTGAAGGACGCGGTGGAGAAGCTGCGGCGCCGTGGCATCGTCGTCCTTGCCTCCGGGATACGGCCCGGTCAGCGGCAGGTTCTCGATTCCGTCGGCGCCCTGGAGCTGTTGCGGCACGAGGGCCAGGAGTACGCCACCACGCCCGAGGCGATCGGCGCCGCCCGCAACCACCTAGAGATGGCGGGAGTCCTGCCCGCCATCCCTGCCCAGAAGACGCACCCGAAGAACACAAACGCCAGCGAGGAACCAGCCCGATGAGCACACCCTCCAGCACCCACCGCATGGTCGAGGTCTCCGGCGCAGAGGCGTTGTGGCTGCTGCAAGGGGCGGAGCTGGGGCGGTTGGTGGTCGTGCAGCGTGAGGCGACCGTCGTACGGCCCGCCAGACACGTGTGGGAGTACGGCCGGCTGATCGTGCGCACCCCGATCCAGCCGGCCGCCCTTCCGCTGAGTGCGACGTACCACGCCGACGACATCCAGACCGCGACCGGCACCGGCTGGACTGTGACCGCGAACGGGCCGGCCCAAGTGATCACCGACCCCGACGAGGCCGCCCACTACCGGCGCACGCTGCCCGGCTGGACGCACGGCCCACACGACACCGTCGCCCGTATCCACCCGCAGACGGTCACCGCATTCCGCCTCATCCGGGGAACGGACAAACGGTGACCACACAACTGGCGGCGCTGCCGCACCGCCACGTACTCACCCTGCCGACCGTGCCGGCGGCGGTCCGCGTAGCCCGCGAGACCGCCGAGCAGACCCTGATGGAATGGGGCATCGGACTGCGGCACCCTGCCGTGGATCCCGCGCTGCTGATCCTGAGCGAGCTGGTCACCAACAGTGTGCGGCACGCCGCCGTGCTCTCTCCGCAGCTCACCGTGTTCTACGCGGCGGGCCGGGACTGCCTGGCCTTCGCCGTCCACGACCGCCACCCCTACCAACCCCCGTTGTACGCCGCGTTCACCGCCGCCGGGGCCGCTGGGCTGGCCACCGTCACGGAGCTCACGCTCGGACTGGGCGGTACGGCGGTCGTCCGCGGCGACGCCGACGGCAAAGGCAAGAGCATCTGGGTCACTCTGCCCCTGTGACCGGACACAGGCCCGGACGGGCAACCGCACAAGGAAGTTGACGACATGACCATCGACTGGCGCTACACCATCGAGCAGGATCTCGGCATCCTCTCCGTCGCCGGCTATCTCGGCCCCGAGGCGGTCCGCCGCTTCAGCGGCGCGATCGGCTGGGTCTTGGTCCGTGGCACCGGGCCGGTCGTCCTCGACCTGACCGAGCTGCGCAGCTGGTCCGCCGAGGGACAACTGGCCATCACAGAGGCCGCCCGACGCCTCGCCGAGGCCGGCCGGAGCCTGGAGCTGGCCGCCATCCCTGCCGACGGCTCGCTGGTCCCAGCCGGGGACTGCCCCGACATCCCCGTCCACTGTGACCTGGCCTCAGCGCTCGCCGTCCACGGCCGAGAGCCCTCGGCTCCCGGCGAGGGGCAGCAGGAGTGGCGCACCGACGGCTGGCCCGCCTGACACCCCCACCTCGTTCGCTTCAGCTCACTGAGAGAAAGACACTGGTCCCATGAGTGAAAATCTTCCCCCTTGCCCCGAATGCTCCGGCACGTTCACCTACGAGATGGGCGTCCTTCTCATCTGTCCGGAATGCGGCCACGAGTGGTCACCGTCCGACGAATCGACCGACGGGAGCGCGGCCAAAGTGATCAAAGATGCGGTCGGCAACGTGCTCGCCGACGGCGACACCGTGACCGTGGTCAAGAGCCTCAAGGTCAAGGGCAGCCCGACCGGCATCAAGGCCGGCACCAAGGTGCGCAACATCCGGCTCATTGAGGACAGCGTGGACGGCCACGACATCGACTGCAAGATCGACGGCTTCGGTGCCATGCAGCTGAAGTCCAGCGTCGTCAAGAAGGTCTGAACCGGCTCTCCCGCCGGGCCGGTACCTCCATTGGTCAGGCGCAGTCGGTGCCCTGTGCCGGCTGACCGGCATCCGGAGCGGGCCGCCCATGACGACCGCCGATGGACAGCCGGAGCATGCGGGCGTCGCCGCAGCGCGGGCAGTTTCCGTCCGGTGCGACGGCAGCGGGGCGGCACTTGAGGCGGCAGGCAGGGCACTTGAGCCAGACGATTCCGCTGCCGCGCAACGGGGTGATCCTCATACAAGCCTCCCTCGCCAGGACCATGGACTTGCTAATGTTAGCAATTACTGAGGTCATCACCGCCGAATATGGCGGCCTGACTCGTCGGCGCGGCTTCGGTTCTGCCGCTGCCGCACGCGAGGATGGGCTGCATGTTCTTGACGAGTGGGTGGATGCGATGCCGAATGGACCGGCCGGTCAGGCCGTGCCGTGCTGGGGGGAGGGTGGCACGATGAGTACGCCGCTGTACCAGCTGAAGGCCGAGTTCTTCAAAACTCTCGGCCACCCGGCCCGCATCCGTGTCCTGGAGCTGCTGAGCGAGCGCGAGCACGCGGTCGCGGAGATGCTGCCCGAGGTGGGCATCGAGCCGGCGCACCTGTCCCAGCAGCTGGCCGTGCTGCGTCGCGCGAACTTGGTACGGACCCGCAAGGAAGGGTCGAACGTGTACTACTCCCTGGCCAGCCCCGAGGTCGCGGAACTGCTGCGGGTGGCACGCTCGATCCTGTCCGGCGTGCTGGCAGGGCAGGCGGAACTGCTCGCCGACCTGCGTGCAGCCCAACGGGAGGCGAAACCGCCGTCGTAACCACGGCCCGTGACCGGCGGCCGTCTCCTGCTAGCTGGACAGCACTCGCGGATACCAGGAGGCGGTCGCCCCCCGCAGCTGCTCGCCGCCCCGCGGGCAGCACAGCCGGAGGAGAAGCCCGTCGCACACGGCGGCCATCGGACGGCGATCGTCCCCCGGGAGGCGGTCCCAGGAGGCGATCGCCCCTCCCCTGCCGCATGGAACCGTCTCGGTCCCAGTCCGAGGCGCAAAGTCTCCTAAAACTAAGCAAAACGCAGGAAAAGCACCGTAACTCCAATCGCTGGTTACCTGGTTGGTCACCTGCGGAAGTCCTCGCCACCAGTCGGGAGAGGTTCATGGGCCTGCTGCGCAAGATCCGGACCACCGGACGGGTGGCCGAGCCCGCGCCGCCACGCCCGGAGAGTGAAGTACCCCAGGCTGCTCGGCAGTTGGGTGGTTCGGTGCAGGTGCGCTGTGTGGATGCGGGTTCCTGCAACGGCTGCGAGATCGAAATCACCGCCGCGTTCAATCCGGTGTACGACGCCGAGCGGTACGGGGCGCGGCTGGTGGCCTCGCCCCGGCATGCGGACGTGGCGCTGGTGACCGGCCCGGTGACCCGGAACATGGCCGAGCCGCTGCGCCGCACCGTCGCCGCGATGGGCGAGCCGCGGCTGGTGGTGGCCGTCGGGGACTGCGCGATCAACTGTGGGGAGTTCGCGGGCGGGTACGGCGTCGAGGGCGCGGTCTCCGATGTCGTGCCGGTGGATCTGGCGGTACCGGGGTGCCCGCCGGAGCCGGAAGCGATCGTGGCGGCGCTCAGGAGGGTGACCGGTCGGTGAGCGTGATTCCGGCCGCCCTCGCGACGGCCACCACACTGGCCGGTATCGGGGCGCTGTCCGGACTCGGCCTACCGTACCGGCTGCGCGTCGCTGTCGTCGGCGTTCTGACAGCCGGTGTGGGGGTTGCGGGTGGCACGGCGGGTGTGGCTGCACTGGGCGGAAGCCGGTGGGCGGCCTTCTACGCCGGGCTGGTGCCGCTGGCCGGGGCGCATGTGGCGGTGGATGCGCTGGCAGGGCTGTTCACGGCTGTGGCAGGGGCCGTCGTAGCCGCGGTCGCGGTGTACAGCATCGGGTACGCCGCCGGGCACGGCGCACACGGGCTCGGCTCGCGCACAGCCCAGGCAGTACTGCCGTTGTTCGCGCTCAGCCTGGTTCTCGTACCGGTGGCGGCGGAGGTGTCCACATTCCTGCTGCTGTGGGAGCTGATGGCGCTCACCTCGCTGCTCCTGGTGCTGGCCGAGCACCGGGACCGCCCGTCCGTGCGGCAGGCGGGCACCTGGTACGCGGTGATGACGCACCTCGGGCTGGTGTTGCTGCTTGCGGGGTTCGCGCTGTTCGCCGCGCAGGCGGGCGGGGAGACCTTCGCCGCGCTGCGAGCGGGCGCACACGGCATCTCGCCGACCGTCCGCGGGCTCGTCTTCGTTCTCGTGGCACTGGCGTTCACCTCGAAGGCGGGCGCCGTCCCGCTGCACGCCTGGCTGCCCAGGGCCCATCCGGAGGCCCCCAGTCCTGTCTCGGCTTTGATGAGCGCCGCCATGGTCAACCTCGGCATCTACGGCCTTGTCCGCACCGGGCTCGATCTGCTGGGCGGCGGTCCGGCGTGGTGGTGGCTGGGACTGCTCGCGATGGGCGGGGCAAGTGCCGTATACGGCATCCTGCAGGCGGCGATGGCCTCCGACCTGAAACGGCTGCTGGCGTACTCGACCAGCGAGAACATGGGCCTTGTCCTGATCGGCGTCGGCGCGTCCGGGCTGTTCGCCTCCCACGGCGACAAGCCACTGGCCGCGCTGGCGCTGGCGGCGGCGCTGCTGCACGTGGTCAACCAGGCGGCGTTCAAGGCCCTGTTGTTCTGTGCGGCCGGGTCGGTGCTGCGCGCGACCGGTCTGCGTGATCTGGACCGTCTGGGCGGGCTACGTGCCCGGATGCCGGCCACCGCCGGGTTCTTCGCGGTGGCCGGGCTCGGTGCGGTGGCGCTGCCGCCGGGCAATGGATTCATCAGTGAGTGGCTGCTTCTTCAGTCCCTCATCCATGGTCTGAAGGTGCCGGGTGTCGCGGTCGCGGTGGTCCTGCCTCTGTCGGTGGCGTTGATCGCGCTGTCGGCCGGCATCGCCGCTGCCGCGTTCGTCAAGGCGCTCGGGGTGGGTTTCTTCGCCCGGCCTCGCAGTTCACGGGCGGACGGCGCGCGGGAGGCGCCGCCCCTGATGATCGCCGGTATGGGGTTGCTCGCCGCCGCGTGCGTGGCGCTCGCACTGGTACCCGGGCTGCTGGGCGGCGGCCTGGACCGTGCCGTTGGCGCGGTCGGGCTGCCCGGTGCCGGGGCGGTGTCGGGTGGCGGGGTGCGGGTGCGGCTGACTGACATCTCCGCGTCGCTGTCGCCGGTGTGGGTGGTAGCTGCCCTGACCGCCGCACTGATGCTGGCCATGGGGCTGCCCCGGTTGTACGGACGCCGTCGGCGCCGGACGAACGCCCGGCTGTGGGACTGTGGTGGCGGGGCGCCGACCGCACGCATGGCGTATACGGCGACCTCGTTCGCCGAGCCGCTGCAACGGGTCTTCGACGATGTCCTCGCCCCGGAGCAGGATGTGGACGTCACCCCGGTGCGGGAGTCGGCGTACCTGGTGGAACGGGTCCGCTTCCAGCACCGGGTGCCCGACCGGATCGAACACCGGCTCTACGAGCCCGTGCTGCGGGCGCTGGCCGGGACAGGGCAGGCGGCGCGGCGGCTGGCGGGCGGGAGCGTGCACCTGTATCTCGGCTACGGCTTCGCCGGTCTGGTCGTCCTACTGTTGGCGTTGGCGGTGGGCTGGTGATGAACGGGATTGGGTATGCGGCCGTCGCCGGGCAGATCGTGGTCGTGGTGGCCGGGGCGCCGCTGCTGACCGGGTGGATGCGGCAGGTGCGGGCCCGGCTGGAGGGCCGGGCCGGGGCGGGGGCGCTCCAGCCCTGGCGCGACACGCGCAAGCTGCTGCGCAAGGAGCCCATCACGCCTGTCGGAACCGGGCCCGCGTTCCGCGCCGCCCCCGCCCTGCTGGTCGCCACCACCGTCGTGACCGCCGCACTGGTGCCACTGCTGTCCACCGACACCCCGGTCAGCTCCCACGCCGACCTCATCGTGGTGGTCGCGCTGATCGCGCTCGGCACCCTCGCGCTCGCCCTGGCCGGACTCGACACCGGCACCGCGTTCGGCGGGATGGGCGCCTCCCGGGAGATGACGGTCGCCGCGCTGGTCGAACCGACCATCCTGTTGTCGGTGTTCGCCCTGTCGATACCGGCCGGGACGACCAACATCCCGGCGATCGTGTCCGGCGCCGCATATGAACCAGCCCGCCTCGCCTCCCCGGCCGGGCTGCTGGCCGTGGCCGCACTCGCGGTGGCGGTGCTCGCCGAGACCGGCCGCATCCCGGTCGACAACCCCTCCACCCACCTCGAACTCACCATGATCCACGAAGCGATGGTGCTGGAATACGCCGGCCCTGACCTGGCGCTGGTCGAACTCGGCGCGCAGATGCGGCTCACGCTCCTGCTCGGCCTGCTGTCCTCCCTGTTCGTGCCCTGGGGCATCGCCACCAGCGCCACCTGGGCCGCTCTCGTCGTCGCGCTGGTGGCGCTGGTGGCGAAACTCGTGCTGCTGGGTGCGGTACTGGCCGCGGCCGAGGTGTTCTGGGCGAAGGTGCGGTTGTTCCGCGTGCCGGAACTGCTCGCCGGATCCTTCCTGCTGGCGCTGCTCGCGGTGACCTCCTCCTACTTCCTGAACGGCGCGTCATGAGCGGCGGCCTGTACACCCAGCTCCTCGACCTGGCCTGCGGGGCCTTCCTGCTGGCCGCCGTGATCGTCCTGTGGCGGCGCGAGCTGGCCTCGATCGTCCGCGTCTTCGCCCTCCAGGGCGCTGCCCTGGCCGCGATCGTCATCCTGCTCGGCGCACACGAGGAGCGGTGGGACCTGACGGCCGTGGGTATTGGCGTCGGGGTGCTCAGGGCGGGCGTTCTGCCGTATCTGATGCGCCGCGCCCTGGCCTCGCTCACCGAAGACCGGCGGCGCTACGGCGACGGAAGAGCGGAGACGCGGGAGACACAGCCCCTGGTCAACGTCGCCGCTTCCCTGTTGACCACCGCGCTGCTGACTCTCCTGGCCTACGCGGTGGCCCGCCCGCTCACCGAGCTGAACCCGACGCCGGCCACCCGCGCGCTGCCAGTCGGCCTGGCGGTCGTCCTGATCGGGTTCTTCGTCCTGGCCACCCGCAGGCGGGCGCTGGCCCAGGTCGTCGGCTTCCTGCTGCTGGACAACGGGATCACCGCCACCGCGTTCCTGGCCACCTCCGGTGTGCCGCTGATCGTCGAACTCGGCGTCTCCTTCGACGTGCTGCTGGCGGTGCTGGTGTTGCAGATCCTCACCACGCGAATGCGGGAAGCGTTCGGCACGACCGACATCGACGACCTGCGGGAGCTGCACGACTGATGCCGTACCTATCAGGAGGGGCCGCCGCACTGCCGTTGAGCACTCCCGTTGCCGCACCGCTGGTCGTCGCCGCCGCGTATGCGCTGACCGCCCGGCGCAACCGCCCGTCCGCCGAGGCGCTCGCCGCAGCTCTCACCGAGGCCCGGCGGCGTTCGTCCGCGCAGGGCTATGTGATGGTGGCGGAGACGCCGGAGCCTGTCGAGGTGCCCAAGCGGCATATGAGGGACTGGGCCGCTCTCGTCTCGCCCCTGGTGATCCTTGCCTGCGGGAGCCTGCTGGCGGCGGGCGTCCTCGGCAAGGGGCCGCGAACCGCCTACTCCGGGCTACTGCGCGCCGACGCCCTGACCGCATGGATGCTGCTGGTCGTCGGTGCCGTCGCACTCATCGCCTGCGGGACGGCTCCGACGTATCTGGCGGGCGAGCGGGCGGCCGGACGAGCGAGCGACAGTACGGTCTGGCGCTACCACACGCTTGTGCAGGCGTTCCTGGCCGCGATGTGCTTGGCCGTGGTGACCGCGAACCTCGGTGTGCTGTGGGTCGCGGTGGAGGCCACCACGATCGTCACTGCCTTCCTCGTCGGCCACCGCCATACCCGCACCTCGGTGGAGGCAGCCTGGAAGTACGTGGTGATCTGCTCCGCCGGCATCGCGCTCGCCTTCCTCGGCACCGTGCTGATCTACTACGCAGCCCGGCAGGCGGGCATCGCCGAGGCATGGGCCCTGGACTGGCCCACCCTCGTCGCCCGCGCCGACCGCCTCGACCCGGCGGTCACCCGGCTCGGCATCACCCTCGTCGTCCTCGGCTTCGGCGCAAAGGCCGGTCTGATCCCGCTGCACGCCTGGCTACCGGACGCACACAGCCAGGCCCCGGCACCGGTCTCCGCGCTGATGTCCGGAGTGCTGCTGTCAGTCGCCTTCGCCGCGATCCTGCGCTACCGGGTCATCGCGGACGCGGCCCTCGGTGCCGACTTCACCCGCGTCCTGCTGGCCGGAATCGCCCTGCTCACCCTCGCCCTCGCGGCCGGGCTGCTGCTCGCCCAACGTGACTACAAACGGATGCTGGCCTACTCGTCGATGGAGCACATGAGCCTGATCGCCCTCGCCGCAGCGATCGGCAGCCCGCTGGCCCTGTCCGCAGCCCTGCTGCACATCGCCGGCCACGGACTCGCCAAATCCGTCGCCTTCTGCGCCTCCGGTCGCATCCTCCACCTCACCGGCACCACACGGATCGGACGAGTCCGCGGCCTGATCGCCCAGACACCACCACTCGCAGGCGCATTCGGACTCGCGGTGGTGGCACTGATGGCCTTCCCACCGTTCAGCCTCTTCGCCTCCGAACTGGGCATCGCCCGAGCCGGATTCGCCGCCGGGCGGGGACTTGGCTGGGTCACCGCAGCCGCGCTACTGCTCGTACTGGTCGTCTTCGCCGCACTCGCCACCCGCGCCTCCCGCATACTGCTCGGACCGGGAACACCGGCCGAGGAAAGCCCCTCCGCCGTGTGGCCGCTGCTGCTGGGCCTGGCCGCCTGTGCCGCCCTGGGCATCACCCTCGGCCCCCTCGCCGATCTGCTGCACACCGCCGCCCAGGCGATCGGAGGCTGAAGCGATGCGCACCACACTGGACATCGACGTCACCGAATTGCCGCAGCGAGCCGAGCGGTTGCTCGCGGACGGCCACCGGCTCGCGCTGGTCGCCGCACACCTCGACGAGGCCGGACCGCGCGTGGTGTACTTGTTCGTGGCAGGCCCGCCCGACGCCCGCACCGAACTGACCGTACGCCTGGACCCCGACCGTCCTCAGCTGCCGACGCTGGCCCATCTCTCCTTCCCCGCAGGCCGGTTCGAGCGCGAGATGCGCGACCTGTTCGGCATCGTCCCCCTCGGCCACCCCCTGCCGCACCGTCTTGTACGCCACTTCCACTGGCCCCGCGGCTGGTACCCGATGCACCCCGATGCCGGACCTCCGCCGCCCTTCGGTGAACAGGAAGGTCCGTACCCCTTCCTGGAGGTCGAAGGCGAGGGTGTGTACGAGATCCCCGTCGGGCCCGTGCACGCCGGCCTGATCGAACCCGGCCACTTCCGGTTCTCCGTCGTCGGCGAGACCATCCTCAAACTCAAGGCCCGCCTCTGGTTCGTCCACAAGGGTGTCGAAAAGCTGTTCCAGGGACGCTCGGTGGCCGCCGGGCTCCCACTCGCCGAACGTATCAGCGGCGACACCGCCGTCGGCCATGCCCTGGCCTACTGCCTGGCCGTCGAAGAGGCCACCGGCACCCACGTCCCGGCCGAGGCCCAGCGCGCCCGCGCTCTTCTCCTGGAACTGGAACGGATCCACAACCACGTTGCCGACCTCGGCATGCTCTGCAACGACGTAGGCCACGGCATCCTCAACGCCCACGCCCAGCGGCTCCGAGAGCAACTCCTGCGCCTCAACAAGGAAGTCACCGGGCACCGGCTGCTGCGCGGCGGCGTCGTCCCCGGCGGCGCGGCCCTGCGCGCACTGCCCGATCCGGCCCGGATGAAGGCGATCCACGAGGACGTCGGGGAGATCGCCGACCTCGCCCTGGGCCACTCCACCGTTCACGACCGCTTCACCGGCACGGCCATCCTGCACACCGCCGCCGCCCGGGAAATCGGCTGCCTCGGCTACGTCGCCCGCGCCAGCGGCATCGCCGACGACGCCCGCGTGGCACACCCCTTCACCGGATACGGTGCGCAGCTCGACGTACCCGTCCACACCAGCGGCGACGTCCTGGCCCGCTTCCTCGTCCGTGCTGAGGAAATCGAGACCTCCTTCGCCCTGATCGAGCAGTTCGTCGACGGACTGACTGCCCCCACGACGATGCTCGGGGCCCAGCCGCCACCCGGCGTTGGCCGCAGCACCGGCGTGGGCCTGGTCGAGGGCTGGCGCGGCACCATCGCCACCCGCGTCGAACTCGCACCCGACGGCACCCTCGCCCGGGCCAAGCCGGTCGACCCGTCCTTCTTCAACTGGCCCGCTCTGCCGGTCGCGCTGGCGGACACGATCGTCCCGGACTTCCCGCTGACCAACAAGAGCTTCAACCTCTCCTACGCGGGCAACGACCTGTGACTCTTCAGATGACATCTCCCTGTACCGACATGGCGTACATAGAGATCTGCCTCTTCAAAACGGCCGACGACACCCAGGCTGTTTCCTGCACTGCTGCGATCGGGTGTTCGTCTGTCGTCATGCCCAGGGCGACGCAGATCGCTTACTGCCGGGCCGCGGCCTGTTCGTCAGGGGCGGTCACGGTGGCGGCTTTGCCGTCCTGCAGTTGCTGAGGGCGCTTGAGCGTTGCAGCGAGCATGGCCTGTGTGCCCGAGGGTTCGCCTGCGGTGCGGCCTTCGATCCGTACCCGGATGTTGACCTTGCCCGAGCGGACGTACCGGTCGATGGTGTCGTCGCTGACTCCGGGGTTGATGACCAGTGTGTTTTCGTCGCCATCCGGCGTTTTGGGGTTCTGTTGCTTGCTGGTCTCGGTGCCCTTCCATGTCGTGTACTGGCGTTGGGCAGCGGACGCGATGGCTACCAAGCGGCCGCCTCGCCCAGTCCGAGGACGCCGCCCCGACAGGCGCAGCCGAGGCCAGCGGCAACGCTGACCTCGGTCTCCGGTCCTCCTCGGTGCACAGAAGCTGCCGCACTTGGATCAACGAGGTGCAGCGGACAGATGGGTCTGTCGCCGTCACCTGGCCTGGGCGACGAGCAGCTGAGCCCGTGTAGGTGCTCGCGCCGTCCGAGGCGGTGTCTCGGATGCGTCGGCTTCCTGGCGCAGGTCCAGGGAGAACCGCAGCCGCGTGCCGGGCTCGTCAGGTTCCCGGGTCGTCCGGTCTGTCGGCGCGATGGCACGCCGAGCGGCGAGCAGTTCCTGGACCGCGATGGCGGTCTCGTCGTCGGCGGCCGCGACCGTCGCCACGGTGGTGGGGATCCTTGAAAGAGGTCATCACCCCAGCGACGAAGAGCAGGGCTGTGGCGGCCGTCGCGTCGTCGCCCGCAACAGCCGCCACCAAGGACCCCGGGCAGCCGGCACGTCCAGGTATGCGCCAGCGTCAGAGCCCTCACGGGATCCGTCCTGGGGACCGCCATAGGCGGTGTATGGCGAGTGCACCATCCATTACCGGTGCCGTAAAGACAGCCGACACCAGCGCTTCTGGGTACGGAGGGCAACTTTGCCCCTTTGTGAAAGGGGTCGGGTGGGTGACAGTTGTGATGACTATTACGGCAACGGGATTCCATCCAGGCGGAATATTAAGCCCGAAATAATGGCACTGACCGCCTCATCTGGTGTTCTCGGAGATGGCCTTGAGCCGTTCGTGTGCGGCTGTCCTGGCTCTTGGGAAAAGAGGGTGGCAGGTCGGCCAGGCCACGTTCTCACTACCGCCGAGACGAGTGGGGGCCTCCGTGAGATGCCCTGGAAGGTGGAATTTTCCGTTGATGCTTGCCAACGGCATTGGATAACCCAGAGAATGAACTGCAAGCTAGCCCCTCCAAGAGAGAGGATCTACATGGAAAAGCTCAGCACGCTCGATGATTTACGACATGACAAAGAGGCGTGGGAACGTCGAATTAGGATTCGACGGTATCTGCTCAAGAAGGCGCGCGAAAGTGGTGACGCGGAATTAGCCGCAGCGTATGAGAGGTCTGTGAATGAGGCCCTTGACGGATACATTCGTGACCATCTCTAGTCTAGACGGCCGGGCCACCGTCCGCGTCCACATCGGTTACAGCCGGGACACCCGCACCGACCTGTACCAGGACCGGCGGCGTGAGGTGTGGGAGGACCACGGCGGCACCGCGACCCTGCGCAACGACCGCGGCCGCTTCGTCGACGCCGTCTCTTGGGGCCGCGACGACCACCGTGGTGGTGACCGCGACTAGCGCGGCGAGAACCGTCACTGACCTGATGGTGGGTGGCGCCGGTTCATAGCCGCCCCGACAGCGCGCAGGTCGCCTTCTCCGGGCACCGGGGAGGCGACCTGCGGTGTGCGGCGGGCTACTTGAACCAATAGCGGACGCCGTGGTGGTGGGAGCAGGTGCCCTGCGAGTGCCGCGAGTACGACAGCGAGGCGTCCACGCACTTCGCGGTCTCGTACTTGTCCTTGGGCTTTTGGTGGTGCGTCCAGCCGCACACGCCCGTGGTGTGGGAGATGCAGTGGTGAGCGGTGTTGGTCGACGGCAAGGTCGCCGCGGATGCGGCCGGTGCACTGAAGAAGACACCGGCCACGGCGACAGCCACCGCTGAGACAGCAAGACGAGCGCGCAAAGGAACCCCCCCTTTTGAGATCGAGCAAGTGCAGAGGGACTCAATGTGCGCGTCGGCGCGGCCGGCCTGCCACGATACTTCTCATGCAGCCGCTGCCGGCCCCCTGCCCACCCGATCTCATCCTCGACGCCACGGGCATGGCCGCCTTCAAAGCGGCGTACCGGCAGGCCACGCAGCAACGCGCCATCTTCGTCGCCGTCGAGTCGCTGGGTGAGCACTGGGAGGTGAAAGCCGACATGATCACCTCTCCGCAGCACATTGTGGCCGACTCGGTGTACGACGCCATCCGGGTCGCGGTCATCGAACTGATCCGCGCCGGCGAGATCCGCTCGGACTCCTCCGCAGGACCGGTCTACTTCGTGCTGTACGACGTGGCCACCGAACACCGAGCCCGCGAACTCGCCGCCGCCCTCCACGCCGCCCTTTACGGAAACCTAGCACCCCTGGCCCGCGCCATGCCCACCACATCCTGACCAAACACACAGACCCCCGATCACACCGGAGCATGCACCGCGCGCAGACGTGATTCACGACTATGTGGACGCCTGGACTCACACTGTTCGCCCGCCCGGCCGCACCGCGCGAAAAGCGCTTCGGCAACGCGATATGCGTGGCTCGGACATCCCACTTCCGGTCGCCGAACTCATCCGTCGCGCTGCCTGCAACCCGCACCCAGCCCGAGTCGAACACGGCAGGCCTTCCCGGACTTCACAGGCAGTGCGCCGCCGGTGACGGACGATACGGCGTCGACCTCCCCGGCCCCACCTCCCCCGGTGTTCCGCTAGGCCCCGCGCCCCAAGCTGAAAGCGATTACCCTCCGATCGGAATCCGCCAAAGAAAGACTACTTAGAAATGATTAGCGCCAATTGAGAGGTCGCTAGCGTGTCGTTCTCCAACCGGTGTTGATCTGATGTCTCAGCACTTCGGAAGTAGTCCGGAGAAAACGGGAGGAAACAGTCATGAGCGCTACTGTCCGACGGACCGCCTATGCACTGAGCGCGGTCGCTGCGGTCCTTCTCGCCGTGGTCGCGTTCACCTCGTCCACGGCCGGTGCCGCAGCGCCCGCCTCCGTCGTCAGGTCGACGTACTTCTCCGGCGAGAGCACGGTCTTCTGCCCATCCGGCTGGTCGGCCACGGGCGGCGGCGCCGGCGTCGACCTGCCGTCGAGCATGTACGTCGCGCGCACCGAGCCGGTCCGTAACTCCTCCGGTAAGCCCGTCGGCTGGAAGGGAAACCTGCGCCAGCGCAACGGCGGCGGCCCGGCCAGCGGCACGGTCTACGTCGTCTGCGCTCCCTGACCTGAGATTTGAGATTCGAGAGCCGAATCCCGGCTCCATGGTGCAGGCCGCCCCGCGAGGGCCGGCCTGCACCGCTGTGCGGATGGCGGCAGTCAGTAAGGCTCTGTCAGGCTTTCCCGGGCAGGACAACGGTCTGTCCGGGAACCAGTTCGATGGGGACTATCCAGATGCGGGCGGTGAACTGGAAGCGGCTCGTGATGGCTTATCCGGCCCGCCCTTGCCCGCCTTCTGCAGGGGGCCAGCCGACCAATCGGGCTGCATTCCCCACCTCCCCGACGTGTTTTCGCAAAGAGGCCTTGCTATGAATCCCTTGAGGTTCCTCTTCGCGGAACTGCGCTGCGGTGATACACCAAGGCGGCGGGTGCTGCTGGTGAGCCATCACTCACGGGAGCACTGGGTCACGGGTCGATGAGGACCTTGCAGTTGTATGTGCCGGGCACCAGGTCCTCGAGGGTCGTTGAGGTCGTCGTGGAGCCTGATGGCGTCGTGCAGGTGATGGTGGATTCGGTGGCGCCCTGCACCTGCGGAGTCGCGGTGATCGTGAGATCCGTCAGCGGCGTGTTGCTGAACTTGACACTCTCACCGGTGTACGGAGTCTCGGCGCAGGTGGCCGCGTTGTCCACAGTGACCGTCTGGCTGGGATTGTCTGCGTATCCCGGGTGGTCCCCCTCTGCCACGGTGTAGGTACCGAACGGAAGGCCGTCGAAGCAGACCCGCCCGGTTCCTCCCATGTCGGTCGAGCCTTCCTTCACGACCGTTCCGACGCTGTTCTTGACCGTGAAGGGCACGCCGTTGTGTGGGTGCTCTCCGTCGCCGTCCGCCTTGTGCTTGCGGACCTTGGTGATCAGGATCGCGCCCTTCTTG
The DNA here is from genome assembly GCF_055603245.1 of Streptomyces sp. NPDC037290. Taxonomy (NCBI): domain Bacteria; kingdom Bacillati; phylum Actinomycetota; class Actinomycetes; order Kitasatosporales; family Streptomycetaceae; genus Streptomyces; species Streptomyces sp. NPDC037290. Next base: position 22,933 of record NZ_JBVJVZ010000025.1, read on the forward strand.
CGCACATCCGTGAAATTCAGCGTGACCGTCTCGCTGGCGACGACCATGGCCGGCTGGTCGGCCGCCGCGTCGTAGCCGTCCGGGGTGTGGGTCTCGACGACCCAGTACTGGCCCTGCGGCACGTTGGGGATGGTGCAGGTGCCAGGGGCGGGGGTGCCGGTGACGCAGGTGAGGGCAGGGCTGGTGACGGTGTCCTCCGGGCCGCGCGCGCCTCCGATCGGTGCCTTGTCGTTGTAGAGCGTGAACTCCGCCCCGTCGAGCGAGGCGCCGGTGTCGTCTACCTTCTTGATCTGGATGCTGCCGCAGTTGGAGACGTTGATGTCCATCGGCGGGACGAAGTCCTTCAGCGCCGAGGTGAACGAGTCCGAAGAACGGCTCTTGAGATAGGCCGAGCCGAACGACTTGCAGCCGGTGCTGGTGCCGAAGAGCGCGGACAGCCGGATCTGGGCCTCGCCGAACGTGCGCGCGTCGTGGGCACCGAGACCGTCACTGGCCGCCGCCGCGATCGGGCTGGTATTGATCGAGGCGGCGGCTTTCGTCGCATCGAGGGCCGTGGCGCTGCCCCACTTGGTGCCTGACCAGGTACGGACCGAGATGTTCGGGTGGGTGCCGCCCTGGGACAGGTCGTACTGGACCAGCAGGTCGCCGGCCATACGTACTGGGGTGACACCGTTGCCGCTCTTGGTGTTGCTCTGGTTGAGCTCGAAGTCCATGTTGGTGGTGCCCGAGGGATCCTGGACACGCGACCAGAACAGGTTCAGGAAGCCGTCGGTGGTGACGCCCTCCTCGTAGAGGCCGAAGAATTTCAGATCGCTCTTGTTCGGCGGGATACCACCATCGACGACGGCCGGGACCACGGTGTCCTCCTTGGTGCCCTCACCGAACGACTCGTCCGTCGGCCCGCTCGCCGTGTCCGCCTTGCGAACCTCATCGACGGTCGCCCAGTCGTCCGGGCTGCTGGGGTTGTCGACGACCAGGTTGGCGTCTTGGTCGATCTCGAAATTGCTGCCGGTCAGGCTGGGCGGGGGGGCTTGTGCCATGGCCACGGCAGGTACCAACCCGATGGCCAGCACGGCCGCGCCCGCGGCTAATCGGAGGCTGCGGGATTTCCGGCTGGTGCGGCGGATTCCGGCCGATAAGTGCGGTTGCGCTGTTGGGTTCAACGCGGGTCCTCTCCATGATGAGACCTGCCGATTCACGCACGATTCGACTCGCGCGCACATCGAGCAGTTCTGGGTGTACAGGAGCCACAAGAACAGCGGGCACCATTCAACGGCGCTCCTGGGCAGCCCTGTGTACAAGACCTAACACGACGGTGACGCTCGGGTGTTATCCATTACTGCAGCCGGATGACATGTGGCTCTACAACCTGAGTTCCGCAGAAATCTGAGTCGATAGGGCAGCGGCCGCGAGGAATGTGCATGTCAATGAGGTGAGAGCCTGAGGCAACAGCCGAAATCGCCTAGCCTCCCCGTTTCGCTTCGGGCGGTTGAGCTGGTGTGAGGGCCGTGGAGTGGGGGTTGTGGTTGTTGGCTGCCGGGCGGGCGTGGTCGAGGCCCGACGCGCGGGTCGGGTTCTCCAGGGTTCCTTGGTCGTGGGTGTGCAGGGACGGTGCCGAGTTTCAGGTGGCTGGCTGTGGCAGCGCCGCTAGGCGGGCGAATGCGCTGGTCAGCTCGTTTCGCCAGGGCCAGGTCGCGGCGATCCGCAGGTGCATGCGGCGCCCTTTGCGGCTGATACGGGCAGCGGCGTGCAGTAGTCGGTAGCGGGGCATCTTCGGTTCGGCGGCCGCCAGTTCGCCCTCCAGCAGCAGGATGCCTGTCCAGACGAGCAGGTCGAGGGCGGTCAGCGACAGCTCCAGCCACGCTTGGTTGACCTGGAAGTGTCGGGAGGGGAAGCGACCGAAGCCGGTGGTCTTGCCGCAGCGGATGCGGTCCTCGACGCGGGCGTGCGCGCGGTGGCGGACTTCGAGGTGCTGCAAGGAGCCGTCGCCGTAGGGGGTGTCGGTGAGGAAGACTTGGTGGCGCATGCCTTCGTCGAGGTCGAACAGGGACAGTTGGGCGCCGGGGTGCGGGCGCTCGCGGCGGACGATAATCCGAGTGTCCTCGGGCAGGCCCGGCAGGTCGACCAGGCCGGTGAGCTCGGCGACGTGGGCGCCTTATCGCAGGGTGCCGTCCTGTTCGAGGGCGGGGTGCCAGAGGTGGTCGGGCAGCTGGCGTATCGCTCGGCGGATCGGTTCGGTGATGGAGCATCCGACGGAGAAGGAGGAGTGGATCCCGCGCGAGCGAAGACCGCGGATGTGGGCCAGGAACGCTTTGGCGGATCCGGCGCTGTCCGCACGGATGAGGATGTCGGTGCCGTGGCGGTGGGCGTCGGGGAGCTGGGCGGCTGCGGCGTCGAGCACGGTGATGTGGTCTTCGGCGGTGTTGGCCGCGGCGTTGCCGGGCCGCAGCAGGCGAGGCCAGGGCCTCGCCGGTGTTGTCGAGGAAGCACAGCAGCGGGTGGTAGCCGAAGGCGTGTTTGTAGGTCGGCGCCGCGTTCTCCTTTTCGGAGTGGCAGGTGACCAGGGTGGCGTCGATGTCCAGGAGGAGGCCCGGCAGTTCGCCTCCGCCTGCACGGGAGGCCGGTATTGCCTCTTGCCTCTCGCCGGCTTGCAGCCAGGCGACCTCGCGGGCTGTGGCACGCCCACTTCGAGAAGCGCAAGCTCTCCGTCGGTACGTGCGCTCGGGCCTTCGGCACGAAGTGCGTCCATGAGCACGCCTGCATCCGGTGCTCGATGCTCAGGCCGGACCCAGCTCAACGGGCCCGGCTCGTCGAGATCTGTCGGAGTACGGGGTTTTCAGGTGTACGCCGCCAAGATCCGCGACAACCTCGTCGCCCGGATCGCCGAGGCAGAACGCGAAGGCTGGCTCGGCGAGGTCGAGGGCCTGCAAATCAGCCTCGCCGGCGCGCAGGACAAGCTCGTGCATCTCGACGCCGAAGCAGCCCGCCGAACTACAACCGTCGGCCTCGGCATTCCGGCATTCAGGCACATCGCTGGATCGATTGAACATCGCTGGATCGATTGAGGAGCCCACCAGACCGGGGCACGAGAGGATTCAAGACGACAGCACGAGAAGCTCCACCTAACGTGGAGGTATGGCGACGATCACCGCCGTGATGGGCGAGCCATGGGAGCCTAATCCGGGCCTCAGAGCAATGCTGGCCTCGATCGCGAAGACGCAGAAGCTGCTGGCGTCGACCAGCGCGCTCCGGCAACAGCTAGCGCCCCTACTCCTTCAGCAGCAGCGCTTGGCCAGCTTGACGGCATCGCTCTCGGCCGCTCAAACGGCCATGAAGCCACTGCTTGATGCGCTTGACCGGTCACAATTCCAGCAGATCGCAGCTGCATGCCGTCCCGTCCAGGCTTCGCCGTCACCGCAGAAGGCTGGAAGAAGCAAAGCGAACAGCTGCACGCTGGTCTGGAGCTCCTCAGGCGACAAGCCCCAGCTGACCTGAACTTCCCACCGGAGACCTTTGACCAGGCAGAGACGATCCTCGAAGAGCTGAGCCAGTATCCCCCAGCTCAAGATCCGAGCGTTGTCCCTGATGAGTTGACTGCAGAGACTGAAGCCCAGGTGGAAGAGACGATCCAGGTCATCCAGCCAGTGCTCACGGGCATGGACCGGCGAAAAGCACGGGCGCTGGTCGTCGCCTATGTCAGCGTGCTCGTCTTCCTGCTCTCGGTGCATCTGTCCCTCACCTATCCAGAGGTCACGAATTTGCTGACCGAGACCACAGGCGGTGACTCATTGGTATATGCAACCGGTGCGGGATGGCTCGCTGGCAAGATCTGGGATCGCCTGAACCCCGGCCCCGACGACGCCGAATAGGTCTGCTGAACTGACTCGGCGGTAGTTCAGAGAAGGCGTGCTCGACCTGCTGGACGTGCTGAAGAACGCCGACTTCCTCACCGGCTTCACCGACGAGTTCTCCTCGATCGCCGCGTACGAGCGCATCGACCGCGCCGTCCTCCAGCGCCGCCTGCTGCTCGCCGTGTTCGCGCTGGGCACCAACATGGGCATCCGGGCGACCGGCGAGCACGGCGAGACCGAGGCCGCCCTGCGGCACGTGCGCCGGCACTTCATCACCGTCGACAACCTCCGCGCGGCCGTGGCCGTCAGCCGCTGGCCGACGCGGCGGCCGCGAGCGCGGTTCCGCACGGCGGTTCTCGCTCGGCGCTCTCTCACCGCCGCTAACTGCCCGGGCCCGCCCTACGCGTGCGGGGGCCCTGGGGGTGCTTGCGGCTACTTGTCGTTCTTGGGCTTGGGGTTGCGGTTGCCGTGCGCGCCGATACCACCCGCGGCGGGGTTGGCCGGCTTCGGGCGTGAGGTGCCGTTGGCGCTGCCGGCGCGCGGGGCGTGGGTGCTGATGCCCTGCTCGACACCGACCACGGCGCCTACGGTGCCGGTCACCGCGCGGAGGCGCCGCCCGCGGTGCGTGCCGCCGCTCGGGCGCCTTGGCTGCTGTCGCCGAACGCCGGGAACCTGAAGACCAGGAAGACAGCGATGCCGAGGGCGATGGCGGACACGGCGATCCCTGTAGCGATGGCGCCGTGGTCGTGGCTGCTCTCCAGGGCGGACGCCAGACCGAGGATGATCACGAGTATCGGCTTCTTCGCTGCCTTCGACTTCAGCTTCCGGGGCCGCTTCCAGACCGGCTGCCATCCCGGGGGCTCATCGGGCTCGGGCTCCTGGTCCTCGTCGAGGGCGGCGGCCATCTTCGCGCGGGCCGCGTGGACGCGGGCTAGGGCTGGGCTAGGGCACCTTTAGACCAGGTCTAAAGGGCCTGCCGATCAATGAGCCTCTTCAGCGGGCACCCCCTGGAGTGATCAGCCGCCAGCCGTTGTTCAGGGGCGCCCATCGGCAGCAGGCGGCAGGGCGAGGGCGTTGGCCACACCCAAGTAGGCCAGTCGAAGCAGCACGGTCCATCATGATGCTGCCTTGGGCGACATGATGGCCACGTGCCACCATGTACACGCCAGGCCACCTCGCGGTTGCGCTAAGCGCCTCTCACCAGCGCGGATGAGCATTCGGCAGGCGCACCTCTGAAAAGACCCCGCACCCGCTCCCACCAGGGCGGATGAGATTTCGGCAACGGCAACGCTGCGGGCGACTCGATCGAGTGATGCCCGGTGTGGCGTGCCGCTGGGCTGTCCGCGGGATGCCCGCGTTGCTCCTCGCCGCCCGGCGCCAGGGGACCGTAGCCAAATGGGCAGACGCTCCGGTCCATTGCCGGGCGGCACCCTGCAGGCCTGCTCCCGCCTACTCTTCCCACTCGCGTAGGGGTGGACGGGAGTGGAGAGACCGCGGCCGGATGGGCATGTCTGGCCGGGGCTCACGGAGGCGGGCAACGCCCGCTATGGGGGGTATCTCGATCATATCATCCGGATATGGAATGGAAATGGATGATTGTGGTCACGATCGTGTGGCCTGCACTCCTGCTGAGAGCGGCTACGAAGCTGGAGCAGAACCAACTACGCCGCGCCCGGAGGCTCCGTGAGCTGGCGCGCAGCAGAAACGCCTGACGAGCGCGGAGAACTTCAGGAGCAGCAGGAAGGCCGGGCCGTGAGGAACGACGGCCCGGCCGGCAAGGGCGATGGGTGTGAAGCGACCGCCCGAGGGCCTGATCGTCCCACAGGGGCAGGTCGTCTGTGGCGGCCGGAGAGACGCGGTCAGTCGAACGGTACGGCGCCGTCGCCGGCGATGGTCATCAGGGTCGCGAAGCTGTAGACGTAGAAGGTCCGTTCCTCGCCATTGGGTAATCGCAGCTTGCGGTCATCATCGGCGTAGACCTCGTAGGCGGCCTTCGCGTCTTTCAGTTGGAGGGAGCCACCCCAGCATTCCCACCAGTCAGCTTCGTCGGCGTGCTCGTCCTGCCGCCCCCAGAGCGTTGCTCGCACCGTGTGTGCCACTGGTCGTCGGCGAAGATCTCAACGTCACCCGTGTAGATGCTCATGGTCCGAGCGTGGCGGCACGGCTGCTCACCTGCACATCGGCGGTAGCGGAGCAAGCCTGATGCGTGGGATTCCCGGTAGTGAAATTACGCGGATCCACACCCGGGCAGCGCCTTAATCAGGGCTGTGAGCTCCCTCGTACGGGTGCCAGTCCGAACGAACGCGCTCGCTGCGGGTGCTGGGTGGCCGCCGGTATGGTCGGGCTGCTGCCTGCGCCATTATTCCTGGGGGCGCGCGGCGCCTGCCCGCCTGTAACTGGACACCGGCGGGCAGTGGCGGGAGCCCGAACCACTGGTGCTCCGGGCTCCCGCCCCACCAAGCGTTAGACCTGCCGCCGAGCCCTTGCACGGTCACCACGGCTGGCGGGGAGCCTTCCGTCTAACCTCGGACGCCGCATACGCTCCCGCGCATGGCTGACTTCTTGCAGGTATCCACCGCGACCCCCACCCGCGACCAAGCCGTTGCGCTCGCCCGGTCAGCGGTCGGCGCCCAGCTCGCCGCGGGCGCTCAGATCATCGGCCCCGTCACCTCCGCGTTCTGGCACGACGGAGAGTTCGGCACCGGTGAGGAGTGGCAGCTGCTGCTGAAGACCACCCGCACCCGCTACTCGGAGCTGGAAGCCCACCTGCTGGAGAACCACCCGTGGCAGAACCCGGAGATCCCCGCCGTATCGATCGAGGCCGGGTCGAAGGGCTGCCTCGCCTGGATCACCGCGAACACCACACCCTCCCAGTAGTTCAGGCGCGGGCCTGTTCCAGGACCTCGGCGACCGCGGGCAGCGCCTTGTGCTCGCCAAGCCGCTGGAGCACCGGAGCAAGCCGCTCTCGTGGCCGTACCGACGCCACCCCGGATGACAGGTCGAGAGCGCGGCCCGTGACCGTGGCCGCCTGCTCCACCTCCCCCGCGGTCAAGTAGGAATCGGCGAGCCAGGACAGGTACAGCGCCTTGTCCCGGGCGTGCGAGTCGGCGTACCGGGCAAGGGCGTTCTCGAGGACGGGCACTGCCCGGAGCGGGCGGCGCAACTCGGTCCAGCAACGGCCGGACATGATCTGCAACTCGGTCTCGTCAACCCACGCCGCCCAGTCCGGCTGCGGTGTACCAGCAGCCTCACCCAGTGCCGTGTGAGCGGCCTCCAGGGCGCGCTCCGTCTCATTCGCGTGGCCAGCCACGGCATGCGCCCACGCCAGCCGTTCGTACAGCAGCGCACGAACCCCCTGCGCCGCGTCAGGGCCCGCAGTAGCGCACGAGCGTGCCGCTGTCTGCACAGCGTCCTGTCGGTCTCCCCGGTCTCCCCGCAGTCCCTGATAGGCCAGGAAGGCCAGCGCGTTGCCGGCAAGCGCGGCATCACCCGCATCCACTGCGGCCTTACGACTCGCCTCGTACAAGCCGGTTGCCTCCGCGTGCCGGCCACCGTCGAATGCTGCCCAGCCGGCTTGCTGTGCTTGCTCGGCAAGCACCGACAGCAGCCCGCGGCCTGTCTCCTGCGCGTACGAGTGGCGGCGCAGCAGTGCCCTGGTGGTCTGGTACTCGCCGAGATAGGTGCGGTAGGTGTCGCCGCCTCCGAGGACGTCGTCCAGGCGCCGTAGGCGGGCCGTGCGCTGTGCCGATCTTTCCGCCCGCCGGGGTGCGGGAGAGTTCCGGAAGGCCCACGGCGAGGGTCGCCGCCGCAGACGCCTTGAGGAATTCTCGCCGAGGCGCAGCACCTTCGGGTGGTGTCTCCCACGGCCGTGGGGCGAGGCCGACCATGTGGCCGGGGATCCGGAGCGCGTCGGCGATGCGGACAATTTTCTCGACGACGTCACCTTGCCGTTGCCCCTGGCGAGCGTCCCTACCCGCTCCGGCTTGATGCCGCACTCGGCTGCGATCAGCGAGTAGCTGATACCAGCTTCGGTCCGGGCGAGGTGGAAGACGGTGCCGAAGTCGTGGGTGGCGAGCGCGGCTCGCACCTCGGAGCGCTCAAGGAGCTCTCGAGGGAGCACGGTTGGCGGCATGTGACCGGTCATGAGGTGCCCCGTCGTGCTTGGTGATGAAGCGGTCTGACGGTGAGGGTACCCATCATGGGTACCCCTCGGCGGGAAGTCAGAAGCCCTCAGCATTCGCAAGGTTGAGGCCAGCAAGAACCCCGGCGAGGTGGTGGAACCTCCCGGGGTGTGGCCAACGCTGCGAGGAGCGCCGACACCATGCACCGTACAGCCTGCACGCCGGCCAGAACATGGCGATCGCGCCCAGCGCCTGACGCGCTATCCGAGGCTATGAAAGCCTTCGAGGCGAAGCCGTCCTATGCGGCGTACAGGGCGCTGATCCTGCACTACAGCCACTGCCCGGCCTGCGCGGACGGCACTGATCCGTGCCCGGCCGGGAAGCCGCTGCTGTCCGCCTGGAGGGCGGTGCGGTGGTCATGAGCAACGTGGCCCTCGTCGACATCCCCACCGGCCTGCTGCCGCTGATCCCGCTGCCCGACCTCAGCGTCCTGCCCGACGCCAGGGCGCGCGGCGCCGGGTGCGTGTGGGGCGGCGAGCCGCTGTCGACCGCCACGGCATTGACCTCGGCGAGCGCGAGACCGACGGCGGCCACTGGTTCCCGCGCGCCTGCCGCCCCTGCACCCGCCGCGCCGTCCTCGCCGCCCGCACTGCCCACCCCCGGGCGGTGCGAGCAGTGCACGGACGACACCGACCTCTGCGAGACCCTCCGCGCCTTGCACACCCTCGCCTTGGAGCTCCGCCGATGAACTGCGCACGCTGCAACGTGCCCTTCCGTCCCAACGAGACGCGCCGGGAGGTCTACATCGATGGCGCGACCGCGGGCGGTGCCGTCGTCATCGTCCACGCGTATGCGTGCCAGCGCGCTCCTCAGCAGACGGCGCCGACGCGCCGCTGATACTCCGCGCCCGGCGCACGCCGACGTGCCGGGCGCGGGCCAGACTCCAGCGCCGCCCTGACGGCGAATCAAGGGCGAGGTCTTGACGCTGGGGACGCGGCCGTCTCCGCCCCCGTCGGAGGCGGCCGCTCATCGCAGGGTGCGGTGCACGGCAAAGGGATAAGACCTCAGCAACCACTAATGGATCTTGCATGCTGGACGCTCCCTCCGTCCGCTTCCTGCCTGATAGCGGGAGCGGTTCTCTGTCTACTGACTGGCAGTCAACTGAAAGTTCAGACAGGGGAAAGGGTGCGAGGACCAGCCTGCGTGGGCGGTCCTTTCCCACCCTGTGGGCGCCGCGCACACCCGTGTGAAGACGCGCACTCGGGGACGCCGGGGCAGCCGTCCATTCCACGGACGGGCAGGCGTCACGTGTCTCCGCCCGCCCGGCCTGCGCCCGCCCTGCCGGCCGCTGGGGCGGCCCCCAAGACGCTCGTCTCAGCCGGCCGCCGAGAAGAGCGCACGGCTGAGATGAGCCTGCCGGGCCTTGTCCCAGGGTGGCCCCCGCGCAGGGGCCAGCACACAGCCCTGGCGACGCGGCCGATGGTGCGTTTGGGTGACGCAAGGGTGTGGCGAATCGATTCTGCTTAGACCAGATGCCACGGTGAATCGCCGCCATCCGACGTAAGACCTGTGCACATCGGGTGGCGGCACCAGGACGCGCACCCGCCCTGAATGCTCCCCCGGTGAGGGGTGGGTGCGCACAGAGCCCCTGGCCGTGTGGTTTCCCGGCCCGGGGCTCTTCTGCGTCAGGGGTGTACAGCTCCGGCGACCCGATCGTGTGATCTTCCGCGTAACGGGCGTAGCCGACCATCGGCGGTCTGGCACCATGAGTCGGTGCCGCCCGGCTGGAGTCCTAGCCCGTCCCCTACGCCGGGCGGCAACTCCCTGGACCCGTTCCCGCCTGCTCTTTCCCACCACGGGGTAGGCGGGAGCGGACAGAGCCCCCGGCCGAAACGACTCCGGCCGGGGGCTCTCCTACGTCAGGTGTTACCGCGGGATGATGTTCTCCGCCTGCGGGCCCTTCTGACCCTGTGCCACGTCGAACTCGACGTTCTGGCCCTCACGGAGCTCCCGGTAGCCGCCTCCGGTGATGTTTGAGTAGTGGGCGAAGACGTCGGGGCCGCCGCCTTCCTGCTCGATGAAGCCGAAGCCCTTTTCCGCGTTGAACCACTTCACCGTGCCTGTAGCCATGTGCCTGTCTCCTTCGAAGGGACTTGTATCGGATCCCGCACTGTGCGGGATCCGGAGGTGATCGCCTTGGTCCGGAGAGCGTTGAACAGCAAAAACGCCCGCGATGCGATCACGGGCGAACGGGGACTTCGGGACCACGACTGCTGACCAGGAACGCTACACCGGCCGGTGACGCTCAGCCACCCGATCACCGCAGCCCGTGGCCCAGAGCAGTGGGTACGCCAACCCCTGACCCCGTTCGCACCTCTTCTTCTGTGTTCGCCGGTTCGACAGCAGTGGCGCCCACGGACCGACGCCCCGTCGGTCCGTGGGTGCGTGGGTGCGGGGGCCTCGAGAGACCTGGCAGCCGTTGTTCTCCGGGCAACGCAGAGCGGGGACCTGTTGTCGGAGTACGGCTTTCGCTGGCTCTGGCAAGATTTTCGTAGCCGTAGATCATCTCGGAGAGGCGATCGGCCGGCCCGCATAGCGGCGGCGGAGGTGGGCAATCAGAACGACGCGGTGGCGGAGAAGGGGCACGCTTGCGCGCCCTGCCATGAGCCGTTTCTGCAGCTTGACGTCGGTTATCCGGCCTTCATTGACGCCAGAGTTGTAGGTAGTGGCGATCCCCTGGACGACGGCATGGCGGTCTTCGCGCAGGGCTCTGGCAAGGCCGGTCAGCGGGACCAGGCCGGTGTTCGCGAGGTCGTCCAGCCACTCCGGAAAGGACGTCGCGTCGCGGTTGTCCAGCATCGTGGCGAACCGACGGACCAGGTTGTGCGCGGTCCTGAGTTCAGGGCAGTGGTCCAGGAGCCGGGGCAGGCGGTCGTCGATGTGTGGGGTGCGGCGGTGCGGGTGGGTGGTGATCCAGCGGGCGGCTTCGCGCGGGGACGGCGGTCGCTCGGGTGGCTCGTCCAGAGGCAGGCCCCGCCTGAGGGGTGCGACAGCCATCTTCACGCGCTGGTAGTGGCCGAGGTAGCCCTTGGCCTGGAGTTCCTCGTGCAGGATCTTCGCGCTGTGCTGTCCCTCGTCCCAGCGTTGTTGCAGGTAGCCGAGGTAGGGGTCCAGAGTGGAGGGCCTGCGCGGCGGACGACGCACCACCTCCTGCCAGGTTCTGGCCCGGGCGTACTTGCTGACGGTGCGGCGGTTCAGGCCGAGTTCGCGGGCCACGGAGCTGTGGCTCCGACCAGAACGGGTCAGAGCCTGCACGGCCTCGAACAGCCTCTGGGCATGGCGCCCAGCCCGGGTATCCGCGAGGGTGTTCTGGGCGGTCTCTTCGGCCGGCGCGGGATCGGTCTCGCAGATCGGCGGCAGTGCTGCGGGCAGGCATCCGCGGTGGGCGCAGGCTATGTCCTGAACTCGTCGGGAGAGGCCCTGCCACAAATGAAATCGGTCACTGACCTGCAGGGCATCCGGGGCGCCGGCGGCGATGCCTTGTCGGTAGGCGAGGGAGCCGTCCCGGCAGGCGACCTCAACACCTGGGTGCTCGCGGAGCCACCGGCCGAGCCGTTCCGCGTCGCGTCCTTCCCAGAGGGTGAGCGGGAGCCGGGTGGTGGCGTCGACCAGCAGGGTGCCGTAGGCATCACCGTAGAGCGCGAAGTCGTCCACCCCCAGGACACGGGGTGTGACCAGCGGCGGAAGTGGGACCCGCATCAGCTGGGACAAGACTGTGCACCGCGAGAGCCTGATGCTCAAGGTCCGCAGCATGCGTGAACCGCCTCGCCCGGCCAGCATCACACCGACGTCCTCGACCAGGCGTTGCAGCTGTGGAGTGCGTCGCTGGTAACGCACGGTCAGGCCTGCCACCTGCTCGGCGAAGGTCCTCTTCGCGCAAGCTGGGTTTTCGCAGTACAGGCGGCGCACGGACAAATCTATGCGCAGTGGCCGACCGCCGAGGGCGACGTCGGCGAGGCGACGTACATATCGGCTGTGGCACCACCGGCTGAGCCAGCCGCAGCCCGTGCATCCCGCCGGCTCATCGGATCTCGTGCGGGCGAGAACCGTCACCACCACATCGGAGACCTCGATCGAGACCACCAGAACGTCAGACAACTGCGGTAACAGCCTGGCCAGTTCAACAGTGCACAGTCAAAGACTGCCCATCCTGCGGGCCGGCCGATCGCCTCTCCGAGATGATCTACGGCTACGAAAATCTTGCCAGAGCCACGTTCATGTGTACGCCGACACCTGTCGCCCAGATGCGCCCCATATGGGCCCGTGTGACGCTGTTTTGGGCAGATGAAGCCCACCGGCTGACACCAAGGAGTGAACCGACCATGGGCAAGGAACGCGACCCGCACCGCGACAGCGACGACTACATAGACAAGCTGATGGAATCGATCAAGTTGGCAGCGGCCAAGAAGAAGGACCCGCAACAGCGTCCGCCAGCCCCACGGCAGCGCGGCTTACAACAGGAGGACACCCTCCCGGACGACCTCGACGACCAGCAGTGACCCGAGAGGCCATGAAGTACATCGCGACGCCCCGTCAAAATGGGCTTACGGCTCGTGAAGCTCGGATTGCTGATCCTCGGGCTCACCGAGCTCTGGAACACGGCGGCACAGAGTCCGAAGTTCAAGCTCCGTACCGCCTGGATAGGCGTTGCGGCCCTCGCACTCACGGCTGTGAGCGTGCTGCTGCTCACTGCCATGCACTGGGGCGGCTTCGGATAACGCGACGTCCCGTTCCCACCCCAACCTGCTGACCCCGCTCACCTGCGACGACTCGCACGGACGGCAGATTACCCGTCCGTGCGACACAAAGAGACGGCCAGACCTTATGAGAAAGGGCAACAGATGCCTGAAATCACTACCCCGTACGCGACTGGCACCCCCTGCTGGGTCGATCTGATGGCGAAGGACCAGCAGGCCGCGCTGGACTTCTACCACGACCTGCTCGGCTGGCACGGCAAGCCCGGCCCAGCCGAGTTCGGCGGCTACGCGGTCTGCGAGCTGAACGGCAAGGCCGTGGCCGGCATCGGCCCGGCGACAGCCCCACAGGGGACACCAGAGCCTCCGGCTCTCTGGACCAGCTACCTCGCCAGCAGCGACGCCCAGGCCACCCAGGACAAGATCATCGCTGCGGGCGGCACGTTAGTCGTCCCGGTGATGGACGTTGGCAGCCTCGGCCGGATGCTGGTCGCCGCCGACCCCCAGGGCGCGGTGTTCGGCGTCTGGCAGCCCGGCGAATTCTCCGGCGCTCAACTGGTCAACGAGGCCGGCGCCCTGATCTGGAACGAACTGCACACCAGCGATCTGCCCGCCGCCACCGCCTTCTACCGTGCGGCGTTCGACATCGAGATCGAACCCATGGAAGGCGCGGACTCCTACTGGCAGCTCCTTGTCGACGGCCGCGGCGTCGGCGGCGCCACCCTTGTCACCAACGACCCGCCGGGCACCCCAGCACACTGGCTGACCTACTTCGCGGTCGACGACGTCGACTCGGCTGTGGACACCCTGGTCAACCGCAACGGCACGGTCCTTGCTCCGCCGTTCGACATGATGGCCGGCCGGATGACCGTGGTCACCGACCCCCAGGGCGCCCCGTTCGCCATGCTCAAGCCGAAGCCCATGTAAACCCGCCGCGATCGTCGGCTCTGCGAAGCCACCGCAAGACGCATCCCGACGCCCGGTCGTGAAAATGCCGGGCTCATACGGAGGCCCGGCGCGCCCCGCCCCCCCCTGGCCGGGGCAGCGGCAGATACGCCAGCCACGAAAGCAGGGCACCCCTCGCGCCGATACCGGCCGAGAACGTGACCGCGGTGACCACGCCCGTGAACGACCAGCCGAACCGGGCCTGAGCCGTCAGCGGCGCGGAGAAACCACCGTTCCCGCCGCCCCCCAATACCGACGGGGACTAACTGACAGCATCCGCCAAAAGTGACCTAGTACTGCAACGGTGCTTGCCGTGACTGATGGCCAGGTCAGGGGCTGTGTCCGCGTCGTTTGTAGTGGCTGATGCGGGCCTGGTGTTGGCGCCGTCGACGCCAGATCGACCAGTGCAGGATGTGATCGACGGCCACAGCCCTGCGGTTGGTCAGGCGGGTGATCAGGCGTCTGATTTCTGCGAGGCTGAGGTGGACGAGCTGGGGGGATCCGTTTCTGCTTTCCCAGCATCCAGCTCGCGGGCTCGCAAGATGGTGAGGCAGGCGTGGACGGCCATGGCGAGGGTCATGTGTCGGTGCCAGCCGGGGTAGCGGCGGACCTGATAGTCGTCCAGGCCGCATTCCTGCTTCGCGGTCTGGAAGCATTCCTCGATCGCCCACCGGCTGCCCGCGATGCGGATCAACTCGTCCAGTGTGGTCTCGGCGGGACAGTATGCGATGTAGTAGGAGACCTCATCGGGCCGGCTGACGCTGCGGCGGGCGATCACCCAGTGGCGGCGGTCCGGCCGATGCCAAGGCCGCACCTCGACGCGAGCCCAGTCGTAAACGCGCTGACCGTGAGCCCCCGCTCCGCAGGAACGACGCTTCCACTTCTGCCTGGGCAGGCCGTTGAACAGGTCGTGGACGGGGTGGTCCATCGCCCAACGGGTGACGACGGTGTCGTGCCGGGTGGTCGCCATGACGTGGAAGACGTCCGCTCGTTCCAGCTCCGAGCGCCAGCCCTTGCTGAAGCCATAGGCGGCATCCGCGGTCACCCAACTGAACGGCAGACCATCCGCGATGGCTTTGCGGACCATCGCCTTGGCCATGGCCACCTTCGTCGCGAACGCGACCTCACCACCGATGCCGGCCCGGCGACACCGCTCACGGTCATCAGTCCAGGACGTTGGCAGATACAAGCGGCGGTCGATCAACGTCCTGCCGCGAGCAGTCGCATAGCCGAGGAACACGCCCACCTGGCAGTTTTCCGTCCGTCCGTCCGGCCGTGCCGGAGTACTGCCGCTGCACCCCGGCCGACCGCGTCCCCTTTTTCAGGAAACCGGTGTCGTCCACGATCAGGACCGCCTCGGGTTCACCGAGATTCTCGACCACGTACTCACGGACATCGTCGAGGACGTCATCGGCGTCCCACTCGATCCGGTTCAGCATCCGCTGAATACGGTCCGGACCGTCATGGCCAGCCTCTTCGCTTCGGCCACAGTCCAGCCGTTCTTACGCTGCAGCGGAGCGATCAGGCCCCGCATATAAGCCAGTGCCGACTCCCGCGGCTCCGACCTGCTGAAACGGTGCACAAACCCATGCACCGCGTCAGTTCACGCGCCCACAGCCTCACATCAGCAAGGTCCCCACCCATGACCACATCAACGACCGACCTGGCCATCAGTCACGGCAAGCACCGTTGCAGTACTAGGCCGTTTCCTTCAGATCATCCGATCGTTGGTTGATGTGCGTCGTTGACTGACGCCCAATGGGAACGCATCGAGCCGCTGTTGCCGGACCGGACTCCGCAGCGGGGTGGGCGGTGGCGTGATCACCGGCAGGTGATCGACGCGATCACCAAGATCCACCTTGCCGCGGACAGCCGCTGCCGACCGCTCGCGTTCGTCATAACGCCTGGCCAGGCAGGTGACGCACCCGCGTTCACCGAGGTCATGCCCCGGTTACGGGTGCCCCGGCCGACCGGCAGGCCCAGGACCACACCGGACGTGGTCCTCGCCGACAAGGCCTCATCCAGGAAGATCCGGGCCCATCTTCGGCAGCGCGGGATCCGCGCTGTCATCCCGCAACCAGCCGACCAGATCACCAACCGCAAGAAGCGCGTCCGGTCAGGCGGAAGACCGATCCTACCCCTGGTCCGCTCAGTGGGTACCTGAAGACACAGGTTTCCGGCTGCACATGAGAGGCATTGCGGTTCAACAGGCCGCACAGCGGGAAGTCGTACATCCGTTCCTCGATAACTTCTCGCGTTCATGTTGTCTGCGGCAAAACGGTAGTCGGCTGGTTTCACGAGTGCACTATGTTGCACCGATCGCCCCGAAACCATGCCTCCATCCCCCTATCGCATCGAGAGCCGCGAGTAGTTAACTGATGCCTGCGTGGGCAGCCTGGCCATCTGTAGAAACCCCGGTGGGCTCCCCTTTTCTGAGGCATGAACCTGTAGTTGTTGCTTACAGCAAAGAAAGTGAGATGTCCTATGAGGGTCTATCTGCGCGGAGGACCTTCAGATCTCCCGGAGGATCTGCGCACAGGTTACCTGGACGCTACAGTCGAGAAGCACACTGTGGTATTCGGCAACGGCCGTGAACATTTCGTGGCGACAGGCGAGGTGCTCGACGGCACGGGTGGACTGGCGCGTGTATATCAGTGGAGTTACCACACGGCCATCGCGGAGTAATCTCGAAATTTGGAAGGCAGAGTGAGGGAAGGTATGGAGAGCAGCCGTAAGAGGGGAGCGGGCTTGCAGCCGACGCCCTCGGTTGCCGTGGCGGTGGTGGGTGCCTCCTGTCGGCTTCCCGGCGGCGTGGATTCCGTGGCTGCTTTCTGGGAGCTGTTGCGCAGGGGTCGGGACGTGGTGTCGCCTGCGCCGGCCGGTCGTTGGGAGGCTGCCGAGTTGGCTTCGATCCAGGAGGAGTCGGAGCGCAGCGTGGTGTGGTGCGGCGGTTTCCTGGATGGTGATGTCGGCGCCTTTGATGCGGAGGCATTTGGGATCGCACCGACGGAAGCGGATCTGATCGATCCGCAGCATCGCCTTTTACTGGAAGTTGCCTGGGAGGCGTGTGAGCATGCAGGTGTACCTGTGGAGGAGATGGCGGGAACGTCTGCGGGTGTATTCACCGGATTATGCAATCCAGACTATTCCGCGTACTCTCACTGGCTGCCTGCTGGCGGTGGACCATATTTCGTGACCGGAAACCAGTTCGGCCCTGCCTCTGGCAGGTTGTCCCACCTGCTGGGCTTGCGGGGGCCCAGCCTGACGGTGGACACATCGTGTTCGTCCGGTCTGGTCGTCGGGCATCTTGCTTGTCAGAGTTTACAGGCCAGAGAGTGCGACCTTGCCATCGCCGGAGCGGTGAATCTGCTTCTCAGCCCGCGGGTCTTCGCGGCATATAATGAGTTGGGGGTGCTCTCGTCGACAGGTCGGTGTCACACCTTCGATGAGGCGGCTGACGGATATGTCCGCGCCGAGGGCTGTGTGGTGTTGGTGCTCAAGCGCCTTGAGGATGCGCACCGTGACGGTGACCGAGTGCTCGCAGTGCTGCGCGGCTCGGCGGTGAATCACGATGGAAAGACTTCCCGTTTCACTAAGCCTTCGGTCAAGGCTCAGCAAGAAGTGTTCCAATTAGCCCTCGCCCGGGCCGGAATTGATGCCGCGCAGGTAGGTATGGTCGAGGCTCACGGCACGGGCACCCCTACCGGAGACTCGATCGAGTTCAGCTCGCTGTCTGCGGTGTATGGGGTCGGGTCAGGGCGTTGCGCGTTGGGATCGGTAAAAACGAATCTCGGCCACACCGAGGCGGCAGCGGGCATGGTGGGCTTGCTCAAGGCCGTCCTGGCCGTCAAGCACGGTACCGTCCCCGCGTCTTTGCATTTCCGCTCTTGGCACCCGGAAATCGATGCGTCGGGGACCAGACTGTTCGTGCCGGCTGCTGCTGAGCCCTGGCCAGTGGCAGGGCCGCGTTTTGCGGCAGTGTGCTCCTACGGGGTGGGTGGCACCAACGCCCACGTTCTGGTCGAGGAGCCGCCTCCCGCGTCCACTGCATCCTCCTCGGGTGTGCGGGCCTCACCGCTGCACAGCTTTCTACTCTCCGCGAGGTCCATCCCCGCTTTGGAGGTCGGTTCCGCACGGTTGGCCGACTGGCTGGCAGGTGCTGGTGCAGCAGCCCCCCTGACTGACGTCGCGCACACGCTGGCGCTACGGCGTTCTCACGCCATTGAGCGGATGGCCGTGATAGCCCATTCCCATGAGGAATTGGTGGGCCGACTGCGCGCGTATGCCGACGGCAAGGCAGTCCCCGGCCTGGTCAGTGACTTCACCCGTGGGCCTAGCAGCGGGGCACCAGTGTGGGTGTTCAGCGGGCACGGTTCGCAGTGGCCCGGCATGGGGCGGGAACTACTCGAGACGGAGCCTGAATTCACTCGCGCCATTGCCGAGATCGACCCTCTTATCGCCGCAGAATCCGGCTTCTCTCCGCTGTCCCTGATGCGATCACGCGCTGAGGTCAGCCGTGTTGACCAAGTGCAGCCGATGATCTTCGCTATGCAGGTCGGGCTCGCACAGGCGTTGCGCTCCTACGGAGTCGAGCCCGCGGCGGTCGTGGGCCATTCCATGGGAGAAGTGGCCGCTGCCGTGGTCGCCGGGGCAATCAGCCCCTTGGACGGCGCCCGTGTGATCTGCCGCCGCTCACTGCTGTGTGTCGCCGACGCCGAGGCGGGCACTGGGGCGATGGCCGCTGTGGAACTCGAACACACCCAGGTCATGGACGAGATCGCTTACGTCCCCGACGTGGACGTCTCCGTACTCGCCGCCCCGCAATCCACCGTCATTGGCGGAAGCAGAGCCACGGTACGGCGTCTGGTCAGCTCGTGGGAGGCCCGTGGCATACCCGCACGCATGATCGCTGTGGACTTCGCCTCGCACTGTGGGCTGACCCGCCCGCTTGCGGACGCTCTCGCTGCTTCACTGCACGACCTGCGGCCCGGGCGGCCCGACGTACCCTTCTATACCACCGTCCTTGAGGATCCGCGCGCCGAGCCTGTATTCGACGCGGCGTACTGGGCAGCCAACATGCGCTGTCCTGTCAGAGCGGTGAGTGCGGCCATAGCCCTGGCCGAGGACGGCTACCGACTGTTCCAGGAGGTCTCCCCGCATCCCGTGGCCGTCCGCCCCCTGACCCAGACGCTCAGCGCCGTTGCCGACCCCGTCGTCCTTGCCACACTCCGCTCGGGGCAAGACCAGCAACTCGCTCTGCATACTTGTGTGGCCGCCCTGCACTGTGCCGGCTACCCGGTGGAGTGGAGCCGCTGGTATTCCGGCGGAGCACTTGTCGACGCTCCAGTGACCACCTGGGATCGGAGCCATCACATGATCAATCTGCACGGGGAATCCCCTGCCACCGTAAGCATAGGTCGGGACAGGAGCCTCGAGTCGGGCCGGGGCAGCAGCCCCGAGTCCCGGGTCACCTTCGACGACATACTGGCTGAGCTGAAGGCCGTCGCGCCCGGACGGGGCCGCCAGCTGCTTCTCGAACGCCACGTGACAGCACAATTGCAGGCTCTGCTACAGCTTCGCTCCCGGCACATCGATCCCCACACGGAATTCTCCAACCTGGGCCTGGACTCCCTGCGGGCCCTCGAACTCCGTGGCCGGCTTCAGAGCGCCCTGCAGATCGCCATCCCCGTAGCTGCCCTCTGGTCCCACCCCACCATCCACTCCTTCAGCACGCACCTGGAGGACGTGCTCGGCCCAGGGGTATGCCCCGAACAGAAGGAGGCATGACGGTCGTGTCCCCAACCCGCGGCCCCGTTCGCCATAGGCAACCAGAGCAGTCCGATGACGGTGCCATGTGTCCAGACGACCTGGTCGGTGTCTGGTGTCTGGTCTCGTTCTCCATCATTGACGTGGACGGACACACTCTCCTGCAGCCCATGGGGCCACAGCCCAGCGGCATGCTCGTCTACACGGCAGATGGCTGCATGTCAGCCCATCTCCTGGATCCCGGTCGAGGCGGTGGCCGACTTGACACATGCTCTGCTACTCAGACTCTTGACCCGAGCAGTGTGGAATCCGTTGCCGAAGCCAATGCGTATATCGGATACGGCGGAACGTACGAGTGCCGGGAAGACATCGTCACACATCACGTACACATTGCCTCCGTCCCGCAATGGATCGCCACGCAGCAAGTGCGCCGTCTACATCTGGACGGCGACGTGCTGACATTGTGCTCACCGACGACACATGCCGCTGGGCACGAGCGAACGCCGCACCTCACCTGGCGCCGCATTCCTGGACGCCCATCATGACCACCGACCAATCCCGATTCATTGACCTCCCCATAGGTCAGTTTCACTATCTTGCGTGGGGAGCGGATCAGCCCGGCGCTCCTCCCGCTGTCCTCCTCCATGCAAACGCGGGCTCGGCCGCAAGCTGGTCACGCGTGGGTCCCGCGCTTGCCGACCGCTTCCGTGTCTTCGCCCCCGACCTCCGAGGCCATGGGCACAGCGTCAAACCGCCGATCGGCTCCTACAGCCTGCGCGGGGCAGCCGATGACATCCGTGACTTCCTCGAGGCACTGGAGCTGACCGCGCCGCTCCTCGTCGGACACTCCTGGGGCGCGGCCGTCGCCCTCGTGCTGGCCACGGGCGCCGAGTCGAACACGCCTGCCCCCGCCCTTTCAGGCCTCGTCCTCGAAGACCCTCCCCCTGCTATGTCACCCACACGACAAAGCAAAGAGCTGAACGACCTGACCCAAGCCATCAGACTACCCGCCACAGAACTCCGGGAACTGCTCACCGTCGTCCACCCCGACTGGGAGGACATTGACATAGACACCCTGGTCGACGGACTCCACAATGCGGATCCGGACATCGCAAGGAGCCTGGTCAGCGACGGAGAACGATCCGGACCGCTCCTGGCCCTACTCGCCCGCCTTACCACGCCCACCCTGCTGATCCGAGCAGACCCGGCACGCGGCGGCTCCCTGAACTCCGCAGATTGGACTCAGGCCCGTCGGCAACTCCCCCCGCAAAGCACGGCATTGCTGCTCCCCGACGCCTCCCACGAGATCCACCGCAGCCAATTCGCCCTCTTCATCAGCAGTATTCGCAGATTCGCGGCAAACCGCGACTGAAGCTGGGGGAGGGTCAGTGACTCGGCCCTGTCTCACATTCGGTGGTGACGGAGAGTTGTGAGGGTCGTTGACATTCGAGTGAAGGATGTCAACGGCCTACGCAGATGGTGTTTTCGGGGCTGTTTCCGCTGGTCATAGAGGATGTGACCGACGAGGGTGAGCGGATCGCGGTGCAAGCTCGGACGCCGAGGGAAGCCGCGGTCTGTTCGGTGTGCGGGGAGCCGTCTGGGCGGGTGCACGGCTATCAGCTGCGGACGGTGGCCGACGTTCCCGTCGACGGACTGCGGGTGGTGGTCCTTGTGCGGGTGCGGCGTCTGGTGTGCCCCACGCGCGGTTGCTGCCATACCTTCCGCGAGCAGGTGCCCGGAGTCCTGGAGCGATACCAGCGCCGCACCGCCCGGCTGACCAGGCAAATCAAGGCTGTGGTCAAGGAATTAGCGGGTCGGGCGGGTGCACGTTTGCTGGTGATACTCGCGGTGCGCCTGTCGCGCCACGCGGCCTTGCGCACTCTGTTACGCATCCCGGTGACCACAGGGCGGACACCCCGCGTGATCGGTGTCGACGACTTCGCTTTGCGCCGACGACACCGCTATGCCACGATCGTGATCGACGCCGAGACCCATGAGCGGATCGATGTGCTGCCCGACCGCACCGCCGACACCCTGGAAGCGTGGCTGCGCGAGCATCCCGACATCGAGGTCGTGTGCCGCGACGGCTCGGCGACCTATGCCGAGGCTATCCGCCGCGCCCTGCCCGACGCGGTCCAGCTCGGAGACCGCTGGCATGTGTCGGCGTACGGCCTTCTCTGGCCCTGGCAAGATTTCCGTGAAGCCGGAGTGTGCCACCGTGCGCCGGTGACGCTCCGTCACGGCTAGTACTCCAGCAGGATTTCGCTGTCTGACCTGGTGTTTTCGCCGGGTGGCGGGAGTGTAGCGGGACTTCGATCGTGCGGGGGCGGTCTCACGGAGACCGCCCTTCGATCGTGCGACAACGCCGCAGGTAGTGACAGCGGCGGGCGACTGCTTGGCGTTGGCGGCGCCAGTTCGACCAGCTCAGCGCGTGGTGTCGTCCGCGGTGTCCGCTCAGGTGCGGGGGCCGGGCACGACAAGCTGCCAGGAGTCGCCGAACCTCCGCCACTGTGAGCCCGATGAGCCCGGGTGTCTCACCTGTTCCGCCCCCTTTTCCCAGCGCTGGTGTGCCGTGGCGGCCAGGAAGGCGTGAGCGAGCATGGCCAGGGTGAGGTGTCGATACCAGCCCACGTAGCGGCGGACCTCGTACTGATCTAGGCCGCACTCGTTCTTCGCGGCCTGGAAGCACTCCTCGATCGCCCAGCGTGTCCCGGCGACCCGCACCAGCTCCTGGACGGTGGCCTGCAGGGGTGCGTAGGCGAGGTAGTAGGCGATCTCGTCGGGCTTGCTGATGCTGCGCCGGGCCAGTGCCCACCGCATCCGGTGAGGGGCCTCGCCCTGATAGTCGAATTCGGCGACGGCCGGCAGCCGCACCGCTGCCCAGTGATAGGCGCGGGGCCCCTTCGCGCCGTCGCCGCACGAGATCTTCTCCCGTGCCTCGCCCGGGGCTTGAGCGAACAGGCCCTCGATCCGTGAACAGCCCACGCTGAACTGGGACTTGGGCACGGCCAGCACGTAGCCGACACCCGACTGTTCCAGCAGCCGGCGGAATCGGTTGTCCTGGCCGTAGGCGGAATCCGCGGTGACCCAGGTAATGGGCAGCGGCGAGGCGAGGGCCCGCAGCACCATGTGCCGGGCCAGTCCGCCCTTGGTGGCGAACTCCCGCTCGTCGGGGACCCTTGCGGTGCGGCAGCGTTCCCGGTCCTCGGTCCAGGACTTCGGGGAGGTAGAGCTCGCGGTCGACCAGAGCCCTGCCGCGGGTGGTGGCGTAGGCGGCGAAGACGCCGATCTGGCAGTTCTCGGTCCGGCCGGGGGCTTGTATTTCAATTACCGCTTGTTCTGGTGGAGTTGGTGGGATGGTGGACCATGTCTGTGCGTCCTCCGGTCACCGC
Organism: Streptomyces sp. NPDC037290; assembly: GCF_055603245.1. Classification (NCBI taxonomy): domain Bacteria; kingdom Bacillati; phylum Actinomycetota; class Actinomycetes; order Kitasatosporales; family Streptomycetaceae; genus Streptomyces; species Streptomyces sp. NPDC037290. The sequence continues at coordinate 45,762 of NZ_JBVJVZ010000025.1, forward strand.
CTTGCGGGCCAAGTTCGATCGGATCCTGCCTCATCTTGATGAGCGTCGTCGGCGGCTCTACTTGGGCAGCGAGGCCGCAGCAATCGGCCACGGCGGGATCGCTCTGGTGGCTGCAGCCTCCGGGACCAGTGCCTCCACCGTCTCGCGCGGTGTCACAGAGCTGGCCGGGGATCCGGTGCCCGTGCAGAGGGTCCGGGCTCCGGGAGCCGGCCGCAAGCCGTTGACGGCCACTGATCCCGGCCTGGTGCCGGCGCTCGAGGCGCTGATCGAGCCGCACACCCGGGTCGATCCAGTTTCCCCACTGCGATGGACCACCCTGTCGCTGCGCGCTCTGGCCTCGACCCTCACATCGCAGGGCCATCGCGTCAGCGCCGCAACCGTCGGGCGCCTGCTACACGGCCTGGGCTACAGCCTGCAGGGAACCGTCAAAACCACCGAAGGCGCCAGCCACCCGGACCGCGACGCCCAGTTCGCTCACCTGAACGCCACGGCCACCGCTTTTCTCGACGCCCGGCAGCCGGTGATCAGCGTCGACACCAAGGCCAAGGAATGGCTCGGCAACCGCGACCGGCCCGGCCGCACCTGGCGGCCGGGTAAGGAACCGATCAAAGTTGACTGCCACACCTTCACCACCAGCGACCAGCCCGTCGCCATCCCCTACGGGATCTACGACATCGCCACCAACACCGGCTGGGTCAACGTCGGGACCGACCACGACACCGCCGAGTTCGCGGTCGAGTCCATACGCCGCTGGTGGCAGCGCCGCGGACGGCTGCACCACCCGGACGCCACCCGGCTGCTGATCACCGCCGACGCTGGCGGCTCCAACGATCCCCGCCGCTGGACCTGGAAGAAGTACCTGGCCGCCTTCGCCCTGCAGAGCGGCCTGGAGATCACGGTCTGCCACTTCCCGCCCGGCACGTCGAAGTGGAACAAGATCGAACACCGGATGTTCTGCCACATCACCGCGAACTGGCGCGGCCGCCCACTGACCAGCTACGAGGTCGTCATCGAGACCATCGCCGCGACGACCACTCAGACCGGGCTGACCATCGGCGCCGAGCTGGACACCGGCAGCTACCGCCTGGGCTCAACGGTGACCGCTGCCGAGGTTCGTAGAGGTTCTTCTGGTTCCGCTTCACGGTGAAGGCGTAGTGGGCCTTCTTCGTCTCGGCGAGGAAGCGGGCGTGGTCGCGCTGGGTGTGGAGAGCGTCGCCGGTCACGGTGACTCCGTGCAGGTCATAGGGGTTTAGGAGGGCTGTGAAGCACGTGATCTCGTTCGTCTTCGCGGGGACCCTGAGCTGGGTGATGGTCATGCCGGTGCCGGTCATCGCGGCCAGCAGGTGCGCGGCTGGGGTGGTGCCGAGGCGCGAGCCGCGGGCGCTCTTGCCGTCTACGGCGAGGGTGTCGGTGCCGGCCCGGGTCGTGGCCGAGGAGGTCGGCCAGGCCGCCGGGGCAGGTGTCCTTGATGATCCGGCGGATCGTCGCGCCGCTGGGCGGGATGCGTACGGCCAGGGCGGTTGCGGTGCGGGCACCGAGCCGGGCCAGGACGTCCTGCGGGGCGTCAGCCGCCCACTCGTCGATCGCCGTGAAACTCCTCGCCCCGCTCACCACGGCGGAGCAGGCGATCAGCAGTACTGCCACGAAGGGGTGACGCTTCCCGCGCCGGCACCGCGGATCGGCCAGCGTGGCCAGCCGTTCGGTCAGCGGACCCGTCGCGCGGTGCTGACGGGTGGGCGACTTGACCAGACAGACGGTGGCAGACTGGCGGCACATAGAAGCTCCGTTGGGCGCAGGCGACTTGGCAAGGTCACCTTCACAACGGAGCTTCTTTGCGTCCGGTCGCACACCATCCCGGCATCGTCACACCGCCGTGACCTGCACACTCACAACATCACCGCGACTTTGCAATCGCCCTGGGAAGTGGGGTGAGATGCGGGAGAAGGAGGCGAGGAATCTCTGGGCTGATCCGATGCTGCGGAAGCCCTTCCTGGCCCGTTCGCGCTCCGGTGTGGGTATATGGGAGTTTTCCGCCCGGTTGTTGAGATATTTTGAGGAGCGGTGGTCTACGGACGGCATCACGTCGCGGTGGGCAGCCCCGTAGGAGCGGAGTCTGTCCGTGACGATCACTCTCGGCAGGATCTCGGTGCCTTTGAGGAGCTTGCGGAAGAACCGCCTGGCCGCGGCGGTGTCGCGGGGGTTGGTCACGAGGATGTCGAGGACGTGGCCGTCCTGGTTCACCGCGCGCCATAGGTAGCGCTTCCGCCCGTTGACCTTGATGAAGACTTCGTCCAGGTGCCACCGGTCCCCGGGCCGGGGCTGCCGGCGGCGCAGCCTGGCGGCGTAGGCGGGACCGAACCGCTCGCACCACAGCCGGGCCGCCTCGTACGACACCTGGATGCCACGCTCGAAGAGGAGCTCCTCCACATCACGCAAGGACAGCCGGAACCGGTGGTACAGCCAGACCGCGGACCGGTTCGGCCAGCACCAGCACGCCGAGGCCATCGTCAGCATGCCCGGCATCGGCACCCTGCTCGGCGCCGAACTCGTCGCCTGCACCGGCGGCGACCTGGCCGCGTTCGGCAGCCCTGGCCGCCTGGCCGGTGTCGCCGGTCTCGCTCCAGTGCCCAAGGACTCGGGCCGGTTCAGCGGCAACATGCGCCGCCCGCACGGCTACCACCGGCGCCTGCTGCGGGTCTTCTACCTCTCCGCCCAGGTCGCCGCCCGCTGCTGCCCCACCTCGCAAGCCTTCTACCAGCGCAAACGCAGCGAAGGCAAGACACACAAGCAAGCCTTCCTCGCCCTTGCCCGACGCCGCCTCGACGTCTTTTGGGCACTCGTCCGCGACCAAAAGACCTTCACCGTCGAGCCGTCGAAACGCCACCACGCAGCGACGTAACACCATCACACAGCGTCAGGCACTGTCTTGACAAACCACTGTGAGTCTTCATCTGGCTGGCCCGGGACCGGCTGGCAGGGTTGGCGTCGGTCGCCTCGTCGTAGTCGTGACTCGTGACAAAAGTGGCCCCCACGGGTGCCTTGCCTATGAACTGTCCGACTATGGCGGGCGGTCGGCGCCGACCCGGCCCACCTCGGTGGCCTGATAAGAAGCCTGCCCGGCCCCAAAGGGCCGTGGCCCGTCACAGTTCTGCCTCGAAGTGACCTCTCCCGGGCACGGCGCCGGTCCGCAGCGACCGGGACCACCGCCTCACGGAGAGGAACCCTGATCGCGTGAACACCATTGTCGCCCACGCGCATTCATTCGTCATCGGCGTCGACACCCACGCCAAAACGCACACTTACGCCGTGCTCGCCTCCAGTGGTGAGCACCTGGGCACGGAGGCATTCCCCAACACCCACGCTGGCAGGGCACGAGCCATCAACTGGGCTGGATGTCGCACCGGTGGAGACCTCGCTGCTCTGTGGGTGATCGAGGGGGCGGGCAGTTACGGAGCCCAGATCGCCCGCCAGACGGCACGCGCCGGCTACCAGGTGGTTGAAGCCGCCAGAATGGGCCGCGCTGGCCGCCGCGGCATCGGCAAATTCGACCCGATCGACGCCCGGCGGATAGCCGCTGCCGTGCTTCCACAGCTGCGCACTCCACAAATGGACGAGGAGGTTCGGGCAGCGCTGAACTGCCCGTCATTATCGAACGTTCCAGTGGGCTGGTCGTCGACCGCTTGCTCGAGGCCGGATACCCGGTCGTGCCTGTCCACCCAACTGCCTTTCACGCCGCCCGACCTCGATGGGGCGCCTCCGGTGCCAAATCCGATCCCGGTGACAGCTACAAACTCGCGGACTATCTAGGCACCGATGGCACCGCCTGCGCCGCCTCGTGCCTGTCGACAGTGGCCTACGAGAACTCCAAGCCCTCGTGCGCCTGCGCGATGACCACGTTCGTGCACGCACGGCCGCCGGCAACCAGCTCGGTGCTCTGCTCGAGCAGCACTGGCCCGGACCCAAGAACCTGTTCTGCTCGCTCGTCTCCGACATTGCCCTGGACTTCCTGACGGACTACCCCACGCCGCAGTCAGCCGCCCGACTCGGCGAAGCCCGCATGGCCGCCTTCTGCAAGCGTCATGCCTACCGCGGCGGCAAGCCGGCATCCGCACTGCTGGCCCGACTCCGCTCCGCTCCCATCGCCCCTGTCAGCCTCCCCGCGGACGTCCTCACCGCGCTCATCACCGCGCAAGTCCAGCTCCTGCGCAGTCTGCAGGCCACCATCGCCCAGCTCGAGACGACCATCAAAAACCGTCTTGCCAAGCACCCTCGGGCCCTCCTCCTCGCCGAGCTGCCGGGCGTGGGCACCATCAACCTTGCGCAGCTGCTCGCCGAGGTTGGCCCAGTCCTTGACCGCGTCGAGTCCGCCGAACAAGCCGCCGCCGAGTGCGGAGCCGCACCGGTGACCAAGGCATCCGGGAAGACACACGGCGTCTACTTCCGGTGGGCCGCCAACACACGCGCCCGCAAGGCCATCACTGCCTTCGCTCACGACTCCCGCATGCAGTCGCCGTGGGCCGCCACCCTCTATGCCAACGCCCGCGCACGCGGAAAACGCAACCCTCACGCCACGCGGATCGTCGCCCGCGCATGGCTCCGTGTCATATGGGCTTGCTGGCACAACGCCACCCCTTACGACCCCTACAGCCACCCCGCTGCCCAACGCCTCACAGCCCCCTGACTTGACTCAGCGGACTCAAGCGCTACCTCGCCCGACGCCTCTACCGTCATCTCAACAACGCCGCCGCGGCTGAATTGGGGGTTGACGGGACATAGAAGCTTCATAGGGAATCACTGTGACTGCGATCACCGCGCGGACGACGCGTGGACGGGCCTGTCATTGTTCGGCACACCGAACCTGCATTTCTTGGAGACCACACAGTTTCTGGACCATCTTGCCCCGACCTTTCTCAGCGTGATTTCTTTTTTCCTGCTGCGCGCCGCCTGAGGCTGCGGAGGCGGCCAATCCGTACACCCCATCGGATTTGTCTGGTCACACGTTCGTCACGACAGAGTGGCGTCTGCCCTCGTGGAGACCCCGCGAGGGCAGGTCAGACTTTCCCCAGCTGACCTACTTTCCAAAGAATGCCCATGAACGACCTCGAGAGTGGCGTCGTGATTTCTCAGGAGAAGCCGATCCCCGAACTACGGAGTGCAGGGAGCGGATGCTGCATGACCGTGTCCATGTCTAGGCGCACCCAGCCAGATGAACGGGACAGCTCGCCGGACGAGCAAGTGTTCTGGCTTCACCACTGCTTCATCGGCCTCCGGCGCGCGGTGACGGCAGCTTACTGAGTTTCTTCAGTGGCCACCGATCGGGTGACGGCTGTTCCGCTAAGTTGGCCTCCGCAGGTAGGGGCCCAAGTCAACGTCTGGCGGCTGTTCACTCCAGGACGTGTCCGCTGAAGAGGCTCACTGATCTCACCCTCGCCAGGCGCTTTCCGCCGCGGTGTGCGCGCTATCACTGTTCACCAAGCCCCCCTTCAACAAGGAGCTAATCACTCATGCGAACCCCAGCCAAGGCAGCCCGGGCCGTGCTGACCACAGTCACCGCCATCATGGTGACCACCTCCGCCGCCGCTGCGGCACCCGCCGCGGCTCATTCCGCCGCCCATTCCGCAGCCGGCGTCTCCCCGACTGGTGACACGAATGCCAGCGCCAAGGTGCCTACCTTTGCCGGGCACGCCTACCAGCTGAAGGTCGACAATGGCGTCGTGTTCCGGAACAGCTACTCCGCTGACGGCACCAGACTCCACTGGGAAGCGCTGGAAGGTCCGTTCAGGGGCAGCAGCGGCGACGAGAAACTGTCCGTGCGCAGGATCAGGGACGGCATTTACCACATCAACTGGGTTGAGTCGTCAGGGATGACGGTTTCCCATGTCATGGACCTCAACACCAAGACCGTCTCGATCTACTGGACGTACGTCACCGCCGATGGCGACCGGGTCGGCGAGCCGCACACTGCCTCGTTCGACCGCCTTGCCTGATCCACAGCCGCACAGGCTGTCAACGAGTCCGGTATCGGCGGCGATGTTCCTCTGTACAAAATTCGGCCGCCACCGTCCGCTGGTCTTCCGGACCGATGTGTCACGGCAGCTCTACACTCTGCCGGATCAGTAACGCGCTTATCTCGTGAGCTTGGATCGGAAAGGGACGCGGCGCGGCGGCACGGGCCGGTTCCCCCGACCGACACCGACCTGTGCAGTCGGCAACCGCATCCCTCCTGCGCCGGACGGGTGCCCACAGCACGGGCCTGTGGGCACCGCAACGACCCCAGCAGATCCACCACGGCGCGTACCAGCCTGACCACGCCAGCGGGCCGGAGCCGAAGCCCCGAAGAGACCGGCACACCACTTACCGCACACGGCCATCACGGGCCCTGGCGCTCGCAGCTCAGACCAGCGGCCTGGGTCAGTGGTTGGTACCGGAGGCCCAGACGGCCTGGCTGCCGTCGTAGATCACGACGTTGCCGTCGTCCTGGACGGCGAGCCGGGAGCCAGGATGCCCAGCGGTGTTGGAGGCCCACACCGCACGTCCGGAGAGGGTGTAGACGACGAAGTTGCCGTCCGTCTGCAGGACGGCACGCCAGCCGCTGCCCACAGTATTGGAGGCCCATCGGGCGCGGCCGAACTCGTCGTAGATGACCAGGTTGCCGTCGGTCTGCATCACCAGCGTGGCAGCACCGGAACTCCAGGAATACCCCCGCTCAAGCGAGGCAGGCGCGTACAACACCTGGGGGGCACGTCTGACCACACCTGCCGTTGCTTGCACGTGCGCTGAGGTGTGTACGGGCAGGGCGGCACTAGCCTGGCCAGCAAGTGCCACAGTGGCGAGCGCAGCGGCTGCCAGCAGCGTACTGATCCTCTTCCTCAAGGAAGGAGCCCCTTTCACCAAGTCGGTCGTGCGCCGGTCCCGGACGGGAACACGGCAGCCAGAGTCTGACATCGCACAACCGCACGAGCCCCGGAAAGCCACCATCGTGACGCGTTCACATCACTCATGTGGCCAAGAGCGAGTCACGATCGTGTCCCGCCGAGCGATGTAAGGGCTCGCAGAGAATCAAGGTTTTGCTTCCCCTGATGCGGCTCGTTGTTGTGGTAGGAGCGTCTCCGACGGATTCGTGGTCAACTCGCGGTGAAGTTCGGGGTGTTGTTTCCACATTTGGACGAGTGGCAGCGGCCGCTGATGATGGGGGCCGAGGCCCGGATCCTGGGACACGGTGGTATCCGGTCACGCAGGCGGCCCAGGTCAGCGAGACGACGGCCCGCAAGGGCGCCCTTGCCCGAGGAATCGACAAGCGCGATCGCGTCCCGCTTGAACTCCTCGGCCTACCGCTTCGTGTACTTGCTTCCTACCTGGTGCTCCTTCCTCCCTGGTGCAGGGTGGTGAGGATCGACTCGACGGCATACCCCGTGGCCCGCATCTGATCGGCGATCGCCACGATCAGCGGTTCCGGGGGTCGAGCTCCCGGGCGAAGAAAATCGTCGCGGACTTCAGTACCTCGTTGACCTCGCGCAGCCGTTTGTTCTCCGCCCGCAGCCTGCGCAGTTCCTCGCGCTCGTCCGTGCTCACGCCCGCTGCCCAGCCGCTGTCGATCTCGTGTTGGGTGACCCAGCGCCGCACGGACTCCCGGGAGACGCCAAGGGAATCAGCGACCTGGCAGTGCGCGCTCGGAGGAGTACTCCGCGCGATGCTCTGTCACCAGCCTCACGGCCTGGCTACGAAGGGCTGCGTCAATCTTCTTGGGCACGTGTCCCATCCTCTCTGACAGCTCACAACGGAGCGGCAGAGAAGTCGGAACGGTTCAGTGCGGGGGTGGGTTGCTCAGCTGGGCACTATGGGTTGGTGAAGTGTGGGGGGGGCCAGCCGGGGTCGGGTATCTGCTCGCTGAAGAAGTTCAGCAGTCGCCATCCGGTGGGGTGGTCGTATTGCATGAGCAGCGGCACCGTGGGGTGGGGCTGACTAGGGTTGCCGGCGCCCTGGGGCGGGGTCGGTATGAGACGGACCAGCATCATGTTGGGGGCGATGAAGGCCGGGTTGATCCCGAGGCCCCAGGTGTCCGGGGTGACGGGCAGTGTGGCGTTTTTGATCTGGGTGTGGGCGAAGGGGTGCCACAGTTCGTGGTCGACGTGGTCGTGGGTGAACGCTTCGACGATGTCGTCGGGTCTGTGCTCGCTGGCGCGCGTGTGTTCGTGACGGGGGGTGAGCCAGGCTTGGGTCCAGCAGTGGCGCAGTGTGGGGTGTGTGGCTCGCCAGGTGGCCCGCATGTCGTGGTCGATCCAGTAAGCGTGGGTGAATGCCCAGGCGGCGTTGATGGCGGGTAGGTGCGCGGTGTAGAGGGCTATGTCCTCGTGGCTGTGGTTCATTCGCTGCGTGGGGTATCTCCGGTCGGCGGCTGTACGTTTGGGGCGTTTGTGGGCGCCGTCTGTGTCGCTGATGGCCCCGTGCCTTGGCTTTCTTTCGGGCCTGACGTACGGGCCGTTGGCGTGTGTGAGTAGGTGTTCGTGCCCTATGAACTGGGCGGAATGAAGCATGTCAAGTTTTGTGGGTTCCGTCTCACCGTTTTCCTGGGCTTCGTGAGCCGGGCTCTGTGGCAGTGACCGGAGCGACTGGAGTTCCGGATTGAGTGGGTGTTAAGAGGTGGATCATGATGCGGGTGTAGTCCGCGCTGTTCTTCTGTCTCCTGTTCCGGGGAGAATCGAAACGGATGATCCGGCCGTGGTGTCGTAACGATGGTTTCCCTCGTTCTTCTTTCAGATCCTGCGCAGGTTCTCCCCTTCTTCCTGGGTGTTGGGATTTCCGGCTGGTGACTGCACAGTTGGGCGTTCTGGTCACAGTCGCTGTCCCAGGCGGGGCCCGTATTCATGCTTTGCCGCTGGGGTACGGGTCGCCGGTGTGCAGCAGTGAGCATTCCTGGGTTTCTGCCTGGTCCGAAATCGTCCCTTCGGGATGCTGGGCCGGCGTATACCAAGTGTGTGTAGGGGGGTGTTGGGGCTGGTCAGGTTCTGTTCGGTGGACTGTGGCCTTGTCGAGGGCCTGGCGCAGTTCGGCTTCCTGCGCTCGCGACCGTTCAAGTTCCCTGCGTAGCCGTTTGTTCTCGCTGTAGAGGCTGATGAGTTGCCGGGCCTTGGCTCTCAGTTCCCAGGGGTCGATGGGTTTGGCCAGGTAGTCGGCTGCGCCTTTCTTGAATGCTGCGTATGCGCAGTCGACGTCGCGTGGCGCTGCTGTGAGCATGATGATCGGTACGTCTTGTGTGCGGTGGAGCCCTTTGAGGTAGGTCATCGTCTGCAGGCCGTCCATGCCGCCGGGTATGACCATGTCGAGGATCACCAGGGCGAAGTCTTCTCGTAGCACGGTTTTGAGGGCGTGTTCTCCGCAGGCTGCGGTGATGATGTCGCGCTGGAGGGGCGCCAGGGCATGCTGTATGGCGCATAGGCTTGCGGGTTCGTCATCGATAAGAAGGATTTTGTCTGGGGCATTCATTGTCCTGCCCATCGCGTCCGTGGCCATGGCAGACGAAGGCACAGTAGGCGCTAGGTGGCTCCGAGCGCGGAGTGTTCCGGCTTTTCTTCGTATCCGGGCGGTGGCTCTTGCTAGAATCCGCCCGTCGACGTGGAGGGGAGTTTGCCAGGGGCCGATGGAGTTGGCATATTACGTGGGAAAATGTAGCGGGGATCTCGTTGCGGGCTCGGTCGGCCGCAAGCCCGGCACCATCTGCACGAGGCACAGGCTCGCAAGCGAGAGCGGGATCGCGGAAGTCCGCGAGCTGCTCCGGCTGGCCGAGGCTGGCAGGGGCCCCAAGCTGAAGCCCAGGCCAGCAGTAGCCGGTAGGGCTTGTCAAGTTGCTGTTGGTGTAGGCCACTTGGGGTACACCGGTGTGCGGGCGGTGTCTGGTTCAGGCGGTCGTGGCCATGAGTGTGGTGCCGGTGATCTGGTGCCAGATGGTGAAGCGGTTGGTCATCTCGGTGCGGTAGTCGGGGGCGGTCATCAGGTGTCGGCGGGGAGGGAAGTACGGTGAGATCCGGGAGAAGGAGGTGAGGAATCTCTGGGCAGTGCCGACACTGCGGAAGCCCTTCATGCCGTGTTCGCGCTCGCCTGTGGGTATATGGGAGTTTTCCGCCCGGCTGTTGAGATATTTCGAGCTGCGATGCTCGACCGACGGCATGACGTCTCGGTGGGCGGCACCATATGAACGGAGCTTGTCCGTAACGATCACACGGGGCAGGGCCCCGGTGCCCTTGAGGAGCTTGCGGAAGAAGCGCTTCGCGGCCTTGGTGTCGCGCTTATCGGTCACGAGGATGTCCAGCACGTTCCCGTCCTGGTCCACCGCGCGCCATAAGTACCGCATCTGCCCGTTGACCTTGATGAAGACTCCGTCCAGATGCCACCGGTCACCCGGGCGGGGCTGCCGGCGGCGCAGCCCGGCGGCGTAGGCGGAGCCGAACCGCTCACACCACAGCCGGACCGCCTCGTACGACACCTGGATACCGCGCTCGAACAGCAACTCCTCCACATCACGGAAGGACAGAGGGAAACGGTGATACAGCCAGACCGCGTGCGCGATCACCTCCGGCGGGAACCGGAAGCCCTTGTACGACGGTGCAGCACTGTCCACCGCCAGACCCCTCCCACCACGATCTACACCAAGATCATCCCACCCCACCGCTCAACTTGATAACACCCGTCAGCGGGCGCCAGTCTCAGGTTCGGGCCGGGGCAGCTCGTCCAGGTCAAGGGTGAAGGTGCGCCCGTCGGCCAGCTCGATGGGTAGCTTGCCCGTGCCGTACTTGTGGGTGCGCGCTGTGATGTAACCGGTGCCGGTGGGCTCGGTGTGGACGACGACCTCCCCGGCGTACGGGTCCACGACCAGATAGACCGGGATGGCGTAGCGACCGTACTTGGCGGTGCAGTCGTCGTAGTCCTTGCGCGCGGAGGAGACCGACACCACCGAAGCTGTAGCGCTTAGCCTGTCGCTGCGCGTCCTCGCGCAGGATGGCGAAGTCCAGGGCGGAGTTCTCGTCGGCAGGGAAGTCGATGTAGACGTCGGAGGCGGTCTTCGCGTGACGGCCGAGAGCGAGAGAGTCGATCTGCATCGACTTAATCGTGCTGGAGTGCTCGAAGCTCTGCGGGGTCATGATCACCTTTCCGTCCACACCGAAGAAGACCGTGTATCCATCACGGCGTACCGCGGGTTCTCTGCGCTATTTCGCGCTTGTAGGGATGGACGAAACACCCGCCCGAATACGTTTAGGTGCGTTGAACGGGGTGGTCACCCTGCAGACTCGATGGAGTGCATCACGATGATGAGGAAATAGGTGTCTACGTCGCGCAGGCAGGGGTTATCAACGCCGCGTGGGCGTTCGCCCGAGCGTTCTGGGTCGACCGGGATATGCGGGCCGCGTGGCAGGTCACACATCCCGCCTTGCGCCGCTGCTGGATACAAGCCTGGCTGACGCCCGGCTTGGAACATGTGCGCGCTCACGGGCACAGCCCCGAGGACATCGTCGAAGCGTTCGCAGGCAACAACGTCGACCATGAGCTGTGGGGTCCATTCGCCCACACCCAGATCAAGAGCGCCGCGCTGCCCATCACCCTGGACGCCTGGGCAGTGAAGGCCCACCCGGTATGCGTGGCCCCCAACGTGATGCTCGTCCACCTGATCCAGGCCCCGCCCCAGGAGGCAGGACGGCCAAGCCAGATCCACACCGCGGTGCCGCTGCTCATGCAGTACGACCGCCCATCAGGGTGGCGGCTACTGAACCTCTTCAGCGAACGGATACCTGAACCCGGATGGCCGCCACAGCTCCGCTTACCCACATCGACCGGCGTATCCACGACATCCACCACCCCCTCACCACAGCCGGACACACCAGCGTCTGGACGGCAACTCCCCGCGCGCAATGATGGCGCCGACGGCCAGTGCGTCTTCTTCCACCTGATTTCCGCGCTGCGCGGCGACGGCATCATGCTTACCCACAGTCCCGGGTTCGACGTAATTCGACGGCCTGGAGTGCCGAATCTGGGGTCTGACCTGCGTGGACATGGGTTTGGCTGCCTGGAGGGCGTTTCTCTAGGCGGCGGTATTCCTGCTGGTCAGCGGGGTGTGGGCTGGAGGTCGAGGACCTTCTTGGGGTGGGGGATGCTGAGCTTGGCGAGCAGGTCGGTCTGCGCCTTGGTGATGCCGGTGACCTGCTGGAACGTGCCGGTGGGACCGGTGAAGGTGGCACCTCCCCCCGGGGAGTGGACACCTTGATCCGGCCTCTGACCTGGGGCCGGGAGGAGATGTCCCTTATGGTGATGAAGTTCTACTCGCCGGAGTTCAAGGCGGATGCCGTCGCGCTGTACCTGTCTGATCCGGACCTGACCCTGGCCGGGGTCGCGGAGGACCTGGGCGTGAGCCGGGGGACACTGCGGGACTGGGTGCGGGCCGAGCGGTCTCGTCAGGGCGAGCTGCACACGACCATGAGCACGACGAGGAAGACCAAGGAGCCGGCCACGGTGAGCGAGCCCACCCGCGAAGAACTGCAGGCCGAGATAGCGGCCCTGCGCACCGAGCTGAAGCAGGTGCGCAAACAGAACGCGACGCTCGCCGAGGAACGCGACATCCTGCGCAAGGCCACGAAGTTTTTCGCGACCGAGATGACCTGGTGAGCCGCTGCCAGTTCATCGAGGACCACCGGCAGACCCACGACGTCCAGCGGTTGTGCCAACTCCTTGAGGTGGCCCGCTCCAGCTACTACAAGTGGCGAGGCGGGCGTGAGGCCCGCGCCGAGCGCGAGCGGGCCGACGAGGACCTGGCCGAGAAGATCCGGGCCATCCACACGGACTCCGACGGGACGTATGGCGCCCCGCGGATCACGGCCGAGCTCCGTGACACCCACGGCATGGTGATCAACGAGAAGAAGGTCGCGCGTGTCATGCGCAAGGGCACCTCCCCCCGGGGAGTGGACACCTTGATCCGGCCTCTGACCTGGGGCCGGGGAGGAGATGTCCCTGAGGCTGATCCTTTGGAGTGGACACCCTGACAATGGATCTTGATGGTCCAGGGAGGGATGTCCAGGTGCGACGCAAGTCTCCGTACCCGGAGGAGTTCAGGAAGGACGCTGTTGCGTTCTACCGCGCCGCAGCCGGGAAGCGGACGTACGCGGCGGTGGCCGCGGATCTCGGGATCACTGCGGAGTCGCTGCGGACGTGGGTCCGCAAGGACGACTCACAGGCCGTGCCCGAGGGCCGCGACGGCAGCGTGAGCGCGGCCGAGGAACTGGCCCGGTTGCGGGCGGAGAACGCTCGGCTGCTCAAGGCAGAGCAGGAGTGGCAGCTGGAACGCGAGATCCTGCGCCGGGCAGCGGCCTATTTCGCCCGAGAGGTGAAGTGAGCCCCCGCCGCTGGGACTTCATCTCCGACAACCGCGCCGACTTCGGCGTCAAGCGGATCTGCCGGGTGCTTGGAGCATCCCGCGCCGGCTAGTACCGGCACCTGGCCACCGAGCAGGCCCGCATCGAGCGCCAGGCCGAGGAGAAGCGGACCGTGAGCGAGATCCGCGCCATCCACGCCGAACACCAGGGAGCGTATGGGGCTCCGCGCGTCCATGCTGAACTGCGTGCGAGAGGACGCAGGATCAACCGCAAGCGCGTCACCCGGCTGATGCGCGTCAACCACATCGTCGGCCGGCACCTACGCAAGAAGAAGCGGACGACGATCGCGGACAGGAACGCGCCGCCCGCACCGGACCTGGTCATGCGCGACTTCACCGCCAACACGCTGAACACCAGGTGGTGCGGCGACATCACGTACATAGCCGTCGGCACGACATGGCTCTACCTCGCCACGGTGATCGACATCTGCTCGAGAACGGTGGTGGGCTGGTCGATCGCCGACCACATGCGTACCTCCCTGGTCACCGACGCGATCGAAATGGCTGTGGCCACCCGCGGCGGCCGGGTCCACGGCGTCGTTTTCCACACCGACAGGGGCGCCCAAGGTGGATTCAACTGGTCGTCGCAACACTTTGATCTCGGAGGTGTGCGACGTGGCCACGGCGGACTGGAGTTTGAAGACCAGCGATGTTCCGGAGG
>NZ_JBVJVZ010000026.1:0-59157 GCF_055603245.1 Streptomyces sp. NPDC037290
GCGCTACGACAAACTCGCGGTCCGCTACGAGGCGACCGTCCTCGTCGCGGCCATCAACGAGTGGCTGTGACCAGCACATTCGATACACGCCCTAGAAGGGTTTGCGTCGTCAGTCGAGGGAAGTCAGGACCCACCCGGTACCACCTCTCTTCCCTGACCACAAAATGAACGCCGCGGTACTTCTCCGCATCGATGGGGCGGTAGCCGGCCGCAGCGAGCATGTTGAGGAGGGCGGCCTCGTCGTCGCATGAATGAAGCGTCTGCTCCAGCAACTCCAAGAATTCGAGCCCGGCACCACTTGGTTCAGGAGTCTCTAGACGGAACCAGGCCAGACAGAGCGTCCCCTCGGGGGGAGCGTCGAGCTGGTCGAGCCCGTGTATGCGGGGCTTTCGACTTCTGGTACCAATGCTTGCCTTGACCTCTACAGCCAGCTTTCCCCCGACGAAGTCGTGAGTGTGACCTTCGGGTCCGCGCCAGATCCGGTGGGCACTGGAGTCGCGCGAGAGGAGCCGACTCAACACCAGCAGCTCGCCGAACAATCCAGCGATCTGTTCAGGTCCGAGGGGAGCACTCTGCGACTGGAAGAGCGCCTTCCAGCGGTCAAGGACGCCGTAAAGCGCCTTGACCGGATTCCCGGGCAGGGCCGCAACCGCGCTCAGCACATCAACACACAGGTCCGTGAACAGGTCGTTGAGATCCGTGCGCAGGCAGGCGAGATCGGCATACGTCTGATACGTCTCATCGTCTTCCAACGGGCGCTTGCGCAGCCGGAGTACGGGGCCGTCAAGACTGGTCCGGAGTTTCCGATGCGTGTGTACCGGCACCAGCACGTGGCGGTACCCGTCATGGTCGACACCTGCGGCCAGGGCCCCTTGGGCCGTCATCACTGGCAGCTGTGACACACGCAGACGGCGTTCACCGGTGGTCTGCTCTGCCTCGAGTGCAACCCAATGCTCTTCGACCAACTTTCGGAAGGCCTCGTCGTTCACGCGTCTTCGCCTTCGACGAGCGGGCTGTAGTCCTCGTCCTCGATGCGCAATGCCGAAAGGTTGGCAGAGATGTACTTCTCGACCGTGCTGTCCCCATGCTGGGGCTTGGGGAATACCAGGCCCACACCTATGACGTGCTCCTCGGCGTTGAGCGGTGCGCGGAGCTTCTTGGTCGGGTCGGGCGTGGATACCTTGTCGATCGGATAGAGAACCAACAGCCCAGTGTCCGGGAGAAGCTCATGGCGCTTGTCCATGATGCCTTGCTCGGTCAGTTTCGCCGTGTCGCCGTCCAGATCCACAGCGGCGTCCCTGCGGCTCATGAGCGTCTTGATGTCGGCGAAGTAAGGATCGGGATTGCTCACGGCAAGACGAGCGCGGCTGTTGAGCCCGACCCGGATACCCGGAGCCAGGTCGAATGACTCACCTTTGGGATTACCGACAATCGCCACGTTCCAACGGCGAAGGGAGTCGGCTACTTTGATCCTCTTCTGGATGTAGCCGATGATCAGGTCGGCGTCATTCTCTGGCGAATTTTCATGGAATTTGTAGGTGCTGAGGAAATCGGTCACCACGTCGTGAGACACGTCACGGAAGACGTAGCGTCCTTCCGACGATCGGTCCTCTATTCGAACCGCATGCGAGCGAGACGCGGACACGAGGTCGCGCGCTGCGGTGATGTTCCCCCGGAGCCAGTCCGCGTCCGTGCGGAAGTAATGGGTCTGGACTCGCTTGCCACCATATGAAGAAGCTGCGGTGACGGCGTCGCGCATCTTGGCCGCCGCAGTGACGCGCAGTGCGGGGTGTGTGCGCAGGCGTACGGCGAAGGTGAGCGGTGTCTCGGCCTCGGTCATGTATATGTCGATGTCCCGGCGCATTTCCGTCTCGACGGTGGCGAGATGACGGAACCACTCGGCCAACTCGTCGGTCATCCAGATCCGAGGTAGATCCGCGTAGCCCTTCCTGAAGCCGAACCAACGCCCCATCTGCAACAGAGTGTCATACGCAGAGACGGCGCGGACGAAATAACTGACCGACAGTCCTTCGAGAGTCAGTCCGCGGGAAAGTGTGTTGCCGCCGACTGCGATTGCCACGACTGGGCCGTTTTCGTAGTCCAGACGATCCTCGCTGCTGGAGTTGTCCATGATGACACGGCAGCTTCGAAGCACACCGGGCAGCTCGGGTGTCAAGTCGTCGAAGGCGACCTTCGTCTCGCCGAACTCTTCCGCAGGCACACGCCCGGTCTCCTCCTCCCAGAGGTCGCGCAGCCGAGAGAGGAAGCTTGAGTCGGTGAGTGACTCGCCGGCGCGCTTCAACAGGTGTTGCAGTGGGCGCTTGAAGCTGTTGTGCACAGCTGTGTTGACGCTCGTGTGAACCAACATCGTGCTGTGCGGGTTGCCCTTGCGGCGCACGCGACGAGCTGCCGTGGTCAGCCAGAAGTACTCGACAGCCCGGCGGAGTGTGTCGGTGATGACGGGTTCGAAGCCATCGACGTCGGCCCTCGTCTCCGGGCGAACACACGGCACATCGTCGTCGGGGACCGAACGGATCATGTCGTATCCGTCGTCGACCTGCTCCGGGTCTTCGCCGTCGAGCGCATAGCGGCCGAACAGAACCTCCGTTCCGAAGTGCCCCTCCGGCTTCGGGAGGTTCACAACGAAGTCGCGGGGATACAAGTCCTGCGCGCTCGGATCAATGAGAAGGTTGGCGAAAGGAGATGCCGTGTAGCCCACGTAGGCGGAACGCGGCAGGCTGCTCATGATATTGAGGATCAGAGGGTTGATGGACTTCGTCGCAACCGTCGCCTGGTCCGCCTCGTCGTCAATGATCAACGCCGGGCAGTCCTGCAAGTAGTCCGCAGCCTTCTCCAGCCACTGCGCCAGTTTGCGAAGCACCGTCGCGTTCTTCTTGACCACGCACAGTACGTGTGTCTTGTTGCTCTTGCCGAAGTAGGAAGCCGGATTCTCCTGTGGAGTGAAGTCTTTGTCCAACCCGGTCAGTTGGGACCACAGCGACGGATTGGGCTCCACGAGTTGCTGAACCAGGCGCGCCTGGGTCTGGCGGCGGAGGCCGTTGTGGATGCCCGCCAGAACGATGAAGAGCTTGTAGCCGCGGTCGGCCGCCTTGGCCATGACGGAGGTGAAGTTGGTTGTCTTGCCGGACTGCACGTAGCCCACGACCAGACCGCGCGTGGAGAACGACTTCTCCTTGGGATGGTTCAGTAGAGAGACCACGCGGGTCGAGGAGTCGTCGAGGTTGCGGATGGCGGGTTCAACAGGCCAGCCGTCCTTCCGCAGCAGCTCGACAATCGCCGGCCAGCACTTGTCCTTGTCCTGCGGGCCCGTGTACCACGTGTCGCGGTTCCCGAGGATGACGGCATGCGGCTCTTCGAGTTCCTTGATGCGTATCGTCTGCTGTTCGTGGCGCTCGCGGATCTCCTGGACGATCTCCGGCCCGACTCCCAGCATCTCCAGCCGCTTGACCGCTTCCGAAGGCGGGAAGGTGTCCAGGAGCGCCTTGAACGTGTCATACATGCCGTCGAACTCGTCGGTCATAGGACCCGACCGCCCCCGCTCCCACTCGTCCATGTGTCTGGATCAGACCCGCGCTCCGGAAGCCCTGGCGTCCGGGGTGCTCCAGCGTCACCTTTACAAGGTCTACACATTATTAGGTCAGATGGTTGTCACTACCAAGCATCGTGTCCGGATTGATGCTTGACGCGGCCCGGCCGCCCGCTGAGGTCCGACCGCCCTTCGGCGCTACCAACTGTGCGATTCGACGTGTCACGTCCTCGGGGGATTCGTGCTCCCAGAAGCGCAACACCGTCCAACCCGCGTCTCGCAGGTGCTCCGTCGTCTCCAGGTCGCGCGCCATGTTCTTGTCGAGCTTGGCGCGCCACCACGAAGCGTTGGCCTTCGGGTGCGTGGCGTGTTCGGGGCAGCCGTGCCAGAAGCAGCCGTCCAGAAAGATCGCAACCTTGGCTTTGGTGAAGACGATGTCGATCGTCCGCCGAGGCATGCCCGGTACCGGCCGGTTCACTCGGTACCGGAGTCCTGCCGCGTGAAGGAGTCGGCGAACGGCGACTTCGGGCGCTGTGTCGCGCGATCCCTGACGGCTCATGCGAGCGGACACGGCGGCGGAGGAAGGCACTGCATGTGACACGGCAGCAATTCTGCCGGCGTAGCTGGAGCCATGTGGCTCTGCCAGGGAAAAGAAGTCTTGGATTCGGATGTGTGAGGAGCAAGCCCCCGCTTCTCGGGCATTGGTGCGCTTCTGCGGGCCGCCTCAGGGGCTCGTCCGCTTCGCTCACGTGTCGGTTGGCACCGATGACCCTTCGGGCCACCCCCTTGACCCGGGCCGCTCCAGCAACGGTAAGAAGCGAGCGGGCGGCCCGGGGAAGGCGGAGGCCCGGGGGAGCGGCCGCCCGGGTGGGCTGGAGGTGCCGCCGGAGCGGCGGGGCGCGCCAGTCGGGTGGCGGCACGCCGGGTCGGCTCAGCGGCGTGCGCTCGGTGGTGGCGCGGGTTGCGTTCCTAGGCTCCGTGGCAGCCCTCGTACACCTCGGCCGAGCCACACCAGCACTCCGCCCCCCGCACCGGCGGCCAAGCCACCGCCCGCCCCCGGGCCGCCAGCGTCGTCGCGTACTGCGGTAGCAGGGTCGTGTCCGCCGGTGATGACCCCTCCGATGCCGCGAACGCCTCGTAGGACGGGACCGTGCCCGTGACGATGCCGAGGTTGGCGGTGCCGGAGGAGGACAGTTCGCGCAGGGAGGACTCTATGGTCGCGAGGTGGGTCTCGTGGGACGGGTACTCCGAGGACAGGGGCGGGTACGCCGACAGCAGCTCGGCGAGTTCCGGTGCCGGCCAGTGCAGGACCGCCACCGGGAACGGGCGGGAGAGGGCCTCTCGGTAGGCGC
The DNA here is from genome assembly GCF_055603245.1 of Streptomyces sp. NPDC037290. NCBI lineage: Bacteria > Bacillati > Actinomycetota > Actinomycetes > Kitasatosporales > Streptomycetaceae > Streptomyces > Streptomyces sp. NPDC037290. The sequence continues at coordinate 4,900 of NZ_JBVJVZ010000026.1, forward strand.
CCAGTTCGGCCCTGAGGCGGGAGATCTCCGCCGCCAGTTCTGCCGGGTTGTCGGAGCCCAGAGACCAGACGCGTTTCGGGTCGTGGAGTTCGTCCAGCGGGACCGGGGCCGTGTGGAGGGTGTCGGCCAGTGTGTCCCAGGCGTCGTGCGGCAGGCCCCGCATGCGGCGGACCCGGTGGCGGCCGTAGAGGAGGGGGTGGGCCGACGCGGAGGGCTCCTGTCCGTCCGGCAGCAGCAGGCGGGCCGCCTCCGTGAAGGTCTCCTCCGCGGCCTCCAGCTCGTCGTGCGACTCCAGGGACTCCGCGATGATCACCCAGGGGCCCGGGTCCCGGGGGGCCGTCGTGCGCAGTCCCTCGATGATCGCTCTTGCCTCGGCCTCGTGGCCGTACTCCCAGAGGTTCGACGCCTTCAGGGCGCGGACCAGGGCGGGGTTCTCCAGGCCGTCCGTGGTGGACAGCAGGCGGTCGTAGAGCGCGGTGGCCGCGGGGCGGTCGCCGGACAGTTCGAGGTGGGCCGCGGCGCGCAGCAGGAGGGCCTCGGCGTCCTCGGGATACAGTCCGGCGGTCCGCTCCAGGCGTGCCGCTTCGGCGGTGTGGTCGACGTTCTCGGCAGGCGTGTCGGGGCGCATGGGGGACACCGTACTGAAGAGTGCGGACGGGGGGAGGTAAGCCCTGGTCAGGGTCCTGCCGGAGGTCTCCTCACACCGTCACCCCGTCCACCTGGAGCGTCTGGACCGACTTCGCCGCGAAGGGGACCGACAGCGTCCTGCCCGACAGACTGGCGTGGTATTCAGTTCCCGCGCTGCTATGGCCAGTTGGGCCTGCCGCGCCTACCCTGCGCACGGCTCCCGTGGAGGTGGGTGCGGATGCTTGCGGCGTCGGGCGTGCGGGTCGTACGGCACAGCGATCGGCGCAGGCGTGCCCGGCTCAGGCGGATGCTGTGGGGCGGCGGCGAGGTGTTCGTCACCGTCGGGGTGCTGCTCGTGCTGCTGGTCGTGCACCAGCTGTGGTGGACCAACCGGGAGGCCCGGCGCGGGGCCGAGCGGCAGGTGGAGGCGCTGGAGCGGGAGTGGGGCCCCGGGGCGGGCGGCGGTCGTGCGGTCTCCCCGCCCACGGCGCCCGCGTCACCCCGGGCGTCCTCGTCGTCCTCCGCACCGGTGTCCGGGACCGTCGGGTCACGTGCGCCGCAGCGGTCGTACGCCCCCGTCGGCCTGCCGCGGCAGTCCCAGGCGTACGCCATCCTCGTCATCCCCCGCCTTGGGCTGCGCGTCCCCGTCGCCGAGGGCGTGAGCAAGGCCGACGTCCTCAACAAGGGGTACGCCGGCCATTACCGGGGGACCCAACAGCCCGGCCAGGCGGGCAACTTCGCGCTCGCCGGGCACCGGAACACGCACGGCGAGCCCTTCCGGTATCTGCCCCGGATGCGGCGCGGGGACGACATCGAGGTGGAGACGCGGACGGCGACGTACACGTACGGCGTCGACCAGATCCTGCCGCAGACCTCCGCCATGGACTCGGGGGTCGTCCGGCCGGTTCCGCGTTCCGTGGTGCGGCCGGCGTACGGGTACGACACACCCGGCTACTACATCACCCTGACCACCTGCACGCCCGAGTTCACCTCGCGCTACCGGATGGTGGTGTGGGGCAGGCTGGTGTCCGTGCGGCCACGCTAGGGCCGCTCCGGAGGGTCTGGCCCCCGCCGGCTACTGCCGCTCCCGCAGCACCACCACCCCGACCGCCCCCGCCGCCGCCAGCCCCGCCGACACCAGCAGGGCGATGTCCGCGCCGTGCGCCGGGTTCCCGGCCGACGTGGCCAGGGCGATGGTCAGGGCCACGCCGGCGCAGGAGCCGATGTAGCGGAAGGTCTGCTGGGCGCCGGAGCCCATCGCGGCGCGTTCGCGCGGGACCGACTCGACGGCGAGCAGCGGCAGCGCGCCGTTGAGCAGACCGCTGCCCACCCCGCCGAGGACGAGGCCGGGCAGCAGCCGGGTCCAGTGGCCGGAGGCGAGGGCGCCGAGCATGGTCAGGACGGCGACGGCGTGCAGGGCGAAGCCGACGGCCAGCTGGACGCGCGGGGCGACCCGGCCGGCGAGGTGTTTGACCTGGAGGGCCACCACGAAGCTCAGCCCGGACCAGAGCAGGAACAGCCAGGCCGTCGCCATCGGGGACATCCGGAGCGTCTGCTGGAGCAGGGCCGGCAGGAAGCTGAACATGCCGATCACCGCGAGACCCGTGAAGAGGCCGCCGGCCGCCGAGGCGAGGAAGCGGGCGTGGCGCAGCAGGCCGAGGTCGATCATCGGCGTGGCGGTGCGGTGTTCCACCGCGGCGAAGAGGGCGATCAGGACCACGGCGGCCGCGAGGAGGAGTCCGACCGGGGCGCGCAGCCAGCCGTCGCGGCCCAGGGTGAGGGCCGCGACCAGGGCCATCAGGGCCAGGCCGAAGGTCAGGGCGCCGAGGATGTCCGGCCGGCCGCCGCGCGGGGCGCGGGACTCGGTGAGCGCTCGGGTGCCGAGCGCGGCGACGACGAGGGCGGCGGCGCCCAGGATGCCGTACGCGATCCGCCAGCTCGGCAGCGCGCCCGTGACCAGCGGGCCCACCGCGATGCCGCCGCTGACGAAGGCGCCCCACACGCCGGTCGCGTGCAGCCGGCCGCGTGGTGAGGGGAAGGCCGCCACCAGCAGGCCGAGGCTGCTCGCCAGGATCGCCGCGCTCGCCGCTCCCTGGGCGATGCGGGCGAGGGTGAACTGCCAGGTCGAGGTGGTGAACGCGCCGAGGGCGGTGGTGAGGCCGAGGGCCAGGGTGCCGCTGAGGAAGATACGGCGGCGGCCGTAGTCGTCGGCGAGGCTGCCGGCCACCAGCAGCAGGGCGGCGAGGCCGAGCGGGGTGCCGTTCAGCAGCCAGGCCTGGCCGGAGAGCGGGGTGTGCAGGGCGGCCGCCGTGTCCGGCAGCGTGACCATCGGGGCCGTGTAGGTCATCAGCGCCACGGCGGTGGCCGCGCTGGTCAGGGCGAGGGTGGCTCTGGGGCGTGTGGGGGCGTCCGGGGCGGTCGCGCCGCCCACGGCTGAGGCGGCTGGGGTGGTGGTGGAGTCGAGCCCGGTCATGGCGTGGTCCTGTCCTTCCGGGGACTGGGGCGACGTAACGGGTGGCTCAGGGGAACCGGCGTACGGCCCACCTCTACAGTTCGGTCATTGAACTGACCTGGCTCTCACCGTAACACTGCAGGTTCGGTCACCGAACCAACCTGTCGGAAAGTGGCTACAGTGGACGGCATGGCACTGGGCAAGGACTACGCGACACAGGAGTGCTCGATCGCTCGCGCGCTCGAGATCGTCGGCGAACGCTGGACGCTGCTCGTCGTCCGGGACGCGCTGTTCGGGGTGCGGCGGTACAACGACTTCCTGGTCCACCTCGGCATCCCGCGCGCCGTCCTGGCCGCCCGTCTGCAGACCCTGACCGCCGAGGGCATCCTCGAAAAGCGCAGGTACCAGCAGTCGCCGCCGCGCGACGAGTACGTCCTCACCGAGCGCGGCACCGCCCTGTGGCCCACCCTGCGCGCCCTCGGCCTGTGGGGGCGGGAGCACGTCACCGAGAAGAGGTTGCGCTACTTCCGGCACGCGGACTGCGGCACGGAACTCGGGCGGTACGGCGAATGCGCCCGCTGCGGGGTCGTCGTACCGGTCCCGGACGTGATCATGGAGCCCGGCCCGGGGCTCGACCGGGACCCGGCGGATCCGGTCAGCCGGGCCCTGCTGAAGCCGAAGCGACTGCTGGAGCCGCTGGAGACGGAGCCCGCCTGACCGCGCGGGTGGTGCCGGGTGGCGTGAGCCCGGCTGGTGGCGTGCGGGTGGTTGCCGGGTGGCGTGAGCGTGGCCGGTGGCGCGGGCGGTCGCCGGGTGTCACGGAGCCCGCCCGGCCGCCCGGGCGGTGCCGGGAGCCTGGCGGCTCAGGAGGCGTCGGCGCGGCCGTCCCTCAGGAGGCCGACGCCGATTCGGTCGGTACGGTCCGACGAGCCGCCCAGCCGGTGGACGACCACCCACCGGCCGTCCGTCATCGCTCCGGCGAAGAGCGAGGCGTGCCGGGTCGCGCCGTTGTGCCAGCGCACCGGGCCGGTCGTCTGCCAGGAGGGAGCGGGATCCCCGAGGCGGCGCTCGACCGCCAGCCGGACGAGCAGATCGGCGACCGCACGTGGGGTGGCCCACAGACCGCCCGCCGGAAGGATCGCCCCGTCCATGGTCCAGGGCCTGCGGTCCCTGCCGAACAGCCCCGGGGCGAGCAGCCGCCGGGTCGCCTCCGGCCGCACGCTCACCTCGTGGACGTCCAGTGGCCCAAGGACGTGCTCGGCGAGCAGTTCCTCGTACGGCGCACCGGCCGCGCTCACCAGTGCGGCGCCCAGCACGGCGTACCCGAGGTTGGAGTACTCCTGCTCTCCCGGTGGCCGGATCGTCACCCTGTCGAGCCGGCCGAGCAGCCGGTGCAGGGCGTCACCGTCGAACGCGGCGTACGGATCGCGGCCCCCGGCGCCGGGCGGCAGGCGCGGCAGCCCCGACGTGTGCTCGGCCAGGTGCCGCAGCGTGATCCCGGTGCCGGGCGCGGCGGGGAGCAGGCGCTCGACGGGGTCGTCTAGGCCGAGCAGACCCGCGGCGGCCATGCGCACGAGGGCCGTACCGGTGAGCACCTTGGTGAAGGAGCCGATCTCGACGAACCGGTCCACGGCGTGGCCGTCACCGGCCCGTGCGGGTGCCGTGCTGCTCAGGACGCAGGTGGGTGTGCGAGGCAGGGCGAGTCCTTTCAGGCGCGGCGCGGGGGAACGGCGCAGGCGGCGGTGGCTCCGGGCAGACGGTGTCGGTGCCGGGACACCTGGCGGTACACGGCGCGCGAGAGGACGCGTACGCCCGGGAAGCCGACGAGGGCCGCCAGGGCGCGGTGCGGCCGGGACGGTGAGGAGGCCACGAAGCGGGCCAGCGCGTCGGCGCCCGACGCGACGACCGTGCCGCCGTCCAGGAGCAGCACCTCCGACTCCAGACGCCGGACATGGGGCGCGGTCGTCTCCTCGGGCAGGAACTGCCAGGGCACCGCGTCGATCGTCGGCCGGGCAACGGCGCGGATGCGGTCGACGGACGCCTGGCAGAAGCCGCAGTCCCCGTCGTAGGCGAGGACGAGCGGTGCGCGGGACGTGCTGGCGGGGCCGGTCACCCGCACATTGTATAAATGACAGGCAGACACTGGTGGTTGTGACCGTGGGGAGGGGAGCCAGGTGGTCCGCAGTCTCGCGAGGTCACGCGCGCTCGCCCCGCTGTTGCTCCTGCTGCTGCCGGTCCTGCTGCTCGACACCGGCAACCTCTCCGCGACCGTGGCGCTCGCCGCGACCACGGCGGCCGCCGCCGCGTTCGCCGCCTGCGCGCTCGTCGCCGCCCGCTCGGCCCCCGCCGTCCCGCCCACCCGGGTGCGCACGGCCATCCGCGACCGGGCCCGCCGTACGGCCTTCCTGCCGCAGCGCGATCCCGACGCGCCCGGCCGGCGCCGGCCCAGGGCACCCGGACACGCCCCTGCGGCGACCGCCGCGTAGGGCACGTCCCGGCGCACCTCTGCGACACCTGTGTACGTGACCCCGCGCGGGTCGTCATGCCGTTCTGCTCATGTCCCGGAACATTCCGGAACTTTCCGGCACGACGAGACCCCCGGAGGGCTCACCCATGTCCGTCTTCTCCGTCTTCGCCCGCCTGGTCGAGCAGCTCGCCGACCTGCTCCAGCCGCTCTTCCACGCCTCCGCGGCCGCCGCCGCGATCGTCCTGTTCACCGCCCTCGTACGACTCCTCGTCCACCCCCTGTCCCGCGCCGCCGCCCGCGGCCAGCGCGCCCGCGCCGAACTCCAGCCGCGCATCGCCGAGCTGCGCGAGAAGCACGCCGAGGATCCGCAGCGGCTGCAGCGGGCGGTGCTCGAACTGCACGCCGAGGAACGGGTCTCGCCGCTCTCCGGCTGCCTGCCCAGCCTGCTCCAGCTGCCCGCCTTCTTCCTGCTCTACCACCTCTTCTCCAGCTCCACGATCGGCGGCGAGAGCAACGGGCTGCTCGGCCACCGGCTGTTCGCGGCGCCGCTCGGCGGGAAGTGGGCCGACGCGCTCGGCGGCGGTGGGGTGTTCGGCCCGGCCGGTCTGGTCTACCTCGCGCTCTTCGTCCTCGTCGCGGCCGTCGCCGCCTTCAACTACCGGCGCACCACGCGGATGGTGGCGAACAACCCGGCCGCGGCGGGCGCCACGGGCGGTGCGCAGGTGCCGGGGCTCGGGGCGGTCGGCAAGGTCATGCCGTTCATGTCCTTCTTCACGCTGTTCACCGTGGCGGTCGTCCCGCTCGCCGCCGCGCTGTACGTCGTCACCAGCACGGCCTGGAGCGCGGTGGAACGGGCCGCGCTCTACAGGTGAGGGGCCCGGTTACGGTCCAGTACGTGAACAGGGTCTTGCGGAGTGGACGGCCGGATTGGAGGATCGGCCAGTCCTCCGATGGCTGCACCCATCGGCCGGGCGCCCGCGACCGAGGGAGATGTGACCATGAAGCTGCTGCGAGTCGGTACGGCGGGGGCGGAGCGGCCCGCGCTGCTGGACGCCGAGGGAACCCTCAGGGACCTGTCGGGGATCGTCGAGGACATCGACGGCGCGTTCCTCGCCGACGAGACCGCGCTCGACCGGGTACGGGCCGCCGCCGAGGCCGGCGAGCTGCCCGCACTGGACGCGACGGGCCTCAGGATCGGTCCCCCGCTCGGCCGCATCGGCAAGATCGTGTGCATCGGGCTCAACTACCACGACCACGCCCGCGAGACCGGCGCCGAACCGCCCGCCGAGCCGGTGGTCTTCTTCAAGGCGCCGGACACGGTGGTCGGGCCGTACGACACGGTGCTCGTCCCGCGGGGATCGGCCAAGACCGACTGGGAAGTGGAGCTGGCGGTCGTCGTCGGGCGTACGGCCCGCTACGTGGAGTCGGCCGAGGAGGCGCTCGGGCACGTCGCCGGGTACGCGGTGGCCCATGACGTGTCCGAGCGGGAGTTCCAGATCGAGCGCGGCGGGACCTGGGACAAGGGGAAGAACTGCGAGACGTTCAACCCGCTGGGGCCGTGGCTGGTGACGGCGGACGAGGTCGCCGACCCGCAGAACCTCTCCCTGAAGCTGTGGGTCAACGGCGAGCTGAAGCAGGACGGTACGACGGCCGAGCAGATCTTCCCGGTGGCGGAGGTCGTGCGGTACGTCAGCCAGTTCATGACCCTGTACCCCGGGGACGTGATCAACACCGGGACCCCGGCGGGGGTGGCCATGGGGCAGCCCGAGCCGAAGCCGTATCTGAAGGCCGGGGACGTCGTCGAGCTGGAGGTCTCCGGGCTCGGGCGGCAGCGGCAGGAGCTCAAGGACGCGTAGACGCTCCGCTGGGGGACGCCGGGAACCGCGGGCCGGTCGTCGGCCGCGGGCGGTTCCCGGCGGGTCGCGCAGTTCCCCGCGCCCCTTTCGGGTGGGACCGCTTACCCCAGCAGAGAGGCGAGCCTGCGCCATTCCTCCCTCGGCAGGGCGTCCCGCTCGTCATCCGCCACCACCTGGAGGGCCACATGGTCCGCGCCCGCCCGGTGGAAGGTGTCGATCCGCTCGCGGATGCGGTTCTCGTCGCCCCAGGCGAACAGCGCGTCCACCAGGCGGTCGCTGCCGCCGTCGGCCAGGTCGTCCTCGGTGAAGCCGTGGCGCAGGAAGTTGGTCGTGTAGTTCGGCAGGGCCAGGTACATGTCCAGGGTCCGGCGGGCCAGGGCGCGGGCGCGGGACGGGTCGGTCTCCAGGACGACCTTCAGTTCCGGGGCGAGCAGCGGGCCCTCCCCGAGGATCTCGCGGGCCTGGGCGGTGTGCTCGGGGGTGACCAGGTACGGCACCGCGCCCGCCGCCCGGTCGCCGGACAGCTGCAGGGTCTTCGGGCCGAGGGCGGCCAGCACCCGGCGCTCGGCGGGCACCCCGGCCGCGTCCAGGGCGTCGAGGTAGGAGACCAGGGCCGAGTACGGGCGGCGGTACCGGTCGGTGAGCTTGGCGTGGCTCACACCGAGGCCGAGCACGAAGCGGCCGGGGTGGGCGGCGTCCACCTCGGCGTAGGCCGCCGCGCTCGCCTCGGCGTCGTAGTCCCAGATGCTCTGGATGCTGGTGCCCACCGTGAGGGTGCCGGTCGCCTCCAGGAGCGGTACGGCGTGCCGGGCGGCGCTGCTGCCGCCCAGCCATACGGCTCCGTAGCCGAGGGACTCCAACTCGGCTGCCGCATCCGCCAGTTCACCGCGCCGGGAGGGGTCCTCCGTGCGCAGGCCGACGCTCCAGACGCCGTACCGGCCGATCCTGTCCTTCAGGGTGCTCATGGGTCGATCCCTCCGGGTGGGGCCGTGATCGTCACGTTGCAGCCATTCCCAACCGGAGGGATCCCTCACGTAATCCCGGAGGGCGTCACACCTTCAGGAACTGCTCCAGCGCCGCCACGACGAACCTGTGGTCCTGCAGCTGGGGCAGGCCGGACACCGTCACCGCGCCGACGACGCCCACGTTCTCGACGGTGATCGGGAACGAGCCGCCGTGCGCCGCGTAGGTGTCGGGGTCCAGGCGGGAGGAGTCCTCGAAGGACGTGCCCTTGGCGCGGAAACGGGCGCCGACCAGGTAGGAGGAGGCGCCGTAGCGCTCCACCACGCGGCGCTTGCGGGCGATCCAGGCGTCGTTGTCCGGTGCGGACCCCGGCAGGGCCGCGTGGAAGAGCTGCTGGCCGCCGCGGTGGATGTCGACCGCGAGCGGGGCCTGGCGCTCCCGGGCCAGCTCGACCAGGAGCGAGCCGAGGGCCCAGGCGTCGTCGTGGGTGAACTGCCGGAAGACCAGGCGGCGTTCCTGCGCCTCCAGTTCCTCGACCGAGGGGGTGAGTTCGGGGGTGGTCCTGGGGGTGATCTGCGGGTGGTGCTGCTGGTGCTGCATCAGAGAGTCACCGTCACCTTGTCCCGGGCGGACCTGCGGGCCGCTTCCAGTACGTCGAGGGCGGCCGCCGCCTCCAGCGCCGTCACGGGGTTGGGGCCGGCGCCCCTGAGTGCCCCGGCCACCGCCGCGTAGTAGGCGGGGTAGTCGCCGGGCAGGGTCGGTACGGGGGTGCCGCCGCCGGTCAGCGGGGACTCGCCGGCGCCGATGCGGCCGTGGAGGGACTCGGGCTCCGCGCCCCAGTGGGGGCCGGGGCGCAGGCCCTCGCGCAGGGCCGCCTCCTGCGGGTCGAGGCCGTACTTCACATAGCCGGCGCGGGAGCCCAGGACCCGGAAGCGGGGGCCGAGCTGGGCGGTCGTCGCGGAGACGTAGAGGTGGGAGCGGACGCCGTTCGCGTGGGTGAGCGCGATGAAGGTGTCGTCGTCGGTCTCGGCGCCGGGGCGGCGGATGTCCGTCTCGGCGTACACCTCGGTGACCGGGCCGAAGAGGACCAGGGCCTGGTCGACGACATGGCTGCCGAGGTCGTAGAGCAGACCTCCGATCTCTGCCGGGTCGCCGGACTCGCGCCAGCCGCCCTTCGGTTGGGGGCGCCAGCGCTCGAAGCGGGACTCGAAGCGCCACACGTCGCCCAGGTCGCCCTGGGAGACCAGCTTGCTCAGGGTCAGGAAGTCGTTGTCCCAGCGGCGGTTCTGGAAGACGGACAGCAGCAGTCCGCGCTCCTCGGCGAGGGCGGCGAGGTCGCGGGCCTCGGCCGCGGTGCCGGCGACCGGCTTGTCCACGACGACCGGCAGGCCGGCCTTGAGGGCGGCGGAGGCGAGCGGGACGTGCGTCCTGTTCGGGGAGGCGATGACGACCAGGTCCAGCCGGTCCGCTCGGTCGAACAGCTCCTCGAGCGTGGCGACGGGCGTCACGTCCGGGAACTCGGCGCGGGCCTGCTCCTGCCGCTCCGGGTTGGCGGTGACCACGGTGTCCAGGGTGAGGCCCTCGGTGGCGGCGATCAGCGGGGCGTGGAAGACGGAGCCGGCGAGGCCGTAGCCGATCAGGCCGACGCGGAGGGGGGTAGCAGTCATGCGACCTACTTTCGCAACGCTGTTGCCAAAGTGCAAGTGGTGGGGACAATGGGTGGCGTGAACAGGACGAGGACGGGGACGGGGACGGGGACAGGGGCGGGTCCGGGGACGACGGCGGGGACGGGGGCCGGCCCGGGACCGGGACCCGGGCCTGGGCCTGGGAGCGGCGGTCCGTCGGGGGCGAACCTCGGCGCGGTGCGCAGCCACAACACCGCGCTGGTGCTGGGGCTGCTGCGGGACGCCGGGGCCGAGGGCATCAGCCGGCTCGAACTGGCCGAGCGGACCGGGCTGACCCCGCAGGCCGTCAGCAAGATCACCGCGCGGCTGCGGGAGGAGGGGTTCGCGGCGGAGGCCGGGCGGCGGGCGTCGACGGGCGGCAAGCCGCGGACCGTGCTGCGGCTCGTGCCGGAGGCGGCGCACGCGGTGGGAGTGCATCTGGACCGGGACGGGCTGCGGGTGGTGCTGGTCGATCTGCACGGCGCCGTGGTGGGGGAGCGGCGGGCCGGGCTGGATCTGGGGGCCGGTGCGCAGGCCGTGCTGGGCGTGGTCGCCGGAGTGGTGGCGGGGACGGTGCGCGACGGCCTGGGCCTCGTCCTCGGTGAGCAGGCGCCGGCCGGGGCCGGGACCCTGTTGGGGGTGGGCGTGGCCCTCCCCGGGCCGCTCGACCATGCGCGGGGGGTGCTGCACCGGGTCACGGGGTTTCCCGAGTGGGACGGGTTTCCGCTGCGGGACGCGCTCGGGGAGCGGCTGGGGGTGCCGGTCGTGGTGGACAAGGACACCAACGCCGCGGCGCTCGGGCTGTCGGTGGCGGGCGAGGGCGGATCCTTCGCCTATCTGCACCTCGGGACCGGGCTCGGTGCCGGGCTCGTGATCGGCGGGCGCGTGCACCGGGGGGCGCGGACCGGGGCCGGGGAGTTCGGGCACCAGGTGATCCAGCTGGACGGGCCGCTGTGCGAGTGCGGGAACCGGGGCTGCGTGGAGGCGCTGTGCCTGGCGGCGGTGGGGCGCGGGGAGCCCGGGGAGGCGGCGCGTGTGCTGGGGGTGGGGGCGGCGAACCTGGTCGGGCTGCTGGACATCGACGTGGTGCTGCTCGGCGGCCGGACGGTCGCGGGGGCACCGGAGGCGTACGTACGGGGGGTCGATGAGGTGCTCCGGGCGCGGGCCCGGCGGGAGGGGGTGCCCGCGGGGACGGTGCGGGTCGCTCCGCGGGGGGAGCGGGTGGTGGCCGAGGGGGCCGCGCAGCTGCTGTTGGCGCCCGTGTTCGGGCGGGGGGACGTGTAGGCGCGCTGTGTCTGCGGCCGGATGGGTCGCTCACCGCGCCACGGATGCGACGGCACCGCACCGCACGGGTACTCGGTGCAGCCAGGCCTTCCCCGTAAGGAGGTACGACGTGGACCCGACCAGGAGGAGAGCCGCCGCCGGTGTGCTGGGAGCCGCCGTGCTCTGTCTCGCGGTGCCCGCCCAGGTGTCCGCCGCCACCGGCGCACCCGCGAAACCCACGCGCTACTGCGGAACGGACCGGGCCACCGGACTCGGGGTGTCGGCCACCGGGAACGTGCCCTGTGCCACCGCGCGCCAGGTGGTCGCCGCGTACACCAAGGTCTGGCACGGCACGAAGGGCGCACCCGTCGAGGTGCGCGCGGCCGGGGCCACCTGGAAGTGCCAGGAACGCCGGGGTGACCCCAACCCGTACCAGGAGTGCGTCGCCGCGCGGGACCACACCCGCCTGGTCACGCTGACGTCGTGACCGGAGGTTCTCCCATGGTGTCCGTGCGTATCCGGCTGCGCCAGGAACGCTCGAGCGCTAGACGGCCGACGGGGGGCACCCGGACAAGTCCGAGCTGCGGGCGCTCCAGGAGGCCGACGCCAAGCGCCTCGCGACGGCCTCCCAGGCCCAGCGCGTCTGCGGTCCCTGAGGCCCGGGGTCCCGTCGCCGGAGCTGCGCTGATCGGGCGGAGTTCCGGCCCGTCCCGGAGTGGCGTGCGCGCCCCCCGCCCGCGACCCGGCATGGTCATGTGTTCATGCGACTGTGCACGTCCCTGTCCCTCAGTCTTGCCGCAGCCGCCGCCGTGGTCGTCCCCGTGTCGTCGCCGGCACCCGCCTTCGCCGACACGCCCCCGGCCTGCGTCGGCGCCGACGCGCACTCCTTCCCGCTGACCACCCGCATCCGCGGTGGCCCGGGCTCCTACGAGGCGGGCGGCGGATACGGCACCTGGTACCTCGACCTCACCAACACCACCCGCCGGACCTGCACCGGCGTCCACCCCGTTGTCGTCCTCGTCGACGACAGACGCGCACTGAGACCCGGCCAGGCCGAACTGGACTTCTACGACGGCCACCGGGCCCGGCCGGTGACGTTCGAGAGCACCGACGAGCAGGAACTGGTCGGCGTGCTCGACGGCGAGGGGTTCGCCGGCTTCGCGGTACCGCCCGGCGGGACCGTCAGCGTCAAGGTCAGGCTCGCGCTCCGCTCCGACGTCGTGGCCGAGCGGGTCACCGCCACCGCCGCCCTCGTCCAGCGCAGGGGTGACGACGGGGACTGGGTCGGGCAGTCCAACGCGTACCGGTTCGGGATCGGCCGGAACGGCGAGGAGCCGCCGCCGGACGCGACGCCGGAGCCGGACGGCACACAGGGGGGCGGCGGGGTGAGTCCCAGCGCGTCCGGCAGCCCGCAGGCCACACCCGGCACCGGGACCCCCACCGCGACGCCCCCTTCCTCGCCGCCGCCCGCCCAGGAGGTGGAGGCGGCCGGAGAGTGGGCCCGCGAGCTGGCCCGTACCGGACCCGGCCGCGCCGCCGGGTTGCTCGCGGGGGCCGTCGCGCTCCTCGGCGTCGGCGGCACGGCCCTGCTGGTGGCCCGCAGACGCCGTTGAAGCGCACACGCCGTTGAACCGCGGGCCGGGGTGCGGCGGGCCGGGGCGGCGTGGCCAGGGTGCCGTGGGGCGTGAGCCGCCCCGTCTGCGACGATCCCTGCGTGGACTATCCGAACGACCAGGCCCCCGGCGCCCCCGTCCGCTCCGGCATCCCCGAGCACGGGCGTATCCCCAAGTACTACGCGGTCAAGGCACGGATCGCCGCGCTGCTGGAGGAACTCGGGGAGGGCAGTGTCATCCCCACCGAGCGGGACCTCGCCGAGCGGTACGACGTCGCCCGGGAGACCGTGCGGCAGGCCGTACGGGAGCTGGTGCTGGAAGGGCGGCTGAGGCGGAAGGGGCGGGGGACCGTCGTCGCGGGGGCCAAGCTGGCCCAGCCGCTGTCCCTCGCCAGCTACACCGAGGGTGTGCGCCGGCAGGGCCGTACGCCCGGCCGCGCCCTCGTCACCCTGGACCGTTTCCCCTGCCCGGAGGCCCTGGCCGCCGAGACCGGGCTCACCCGGGGCGAACCCGTCTGGCACCTGGAGCGCGTGCTGCTCGCCGACGAGGAACGGGTCGGCCTGGAGAGCACGTACGTCGCGGTCGCGCGGGTGCCCCGGCTGGACGCCGACTTCGACCCGGACTCCTCCTTCTACGGCTACCTCACCACCCAGGGCCTCTCCTTCGGGGACGCCGACGAGCGCATCGAGACCGTGCTGGCCACACCCCGCGAGGCCCTGCTCATCGGCACCCCGCCCGCGCTGCCCATGCTGCTGATCCACCGGATCTCCCGGGATACGCAGGGGCGGCCCCTGGAGCGGGTGCGGTCGCTGTACCGGGGCGACCGGTTCTCGTTCACCACACATCTCAAAGGCTGAAAGGCGCCCTCTCAAGGGCTGAAAAACGCCCCGCCGACAGCCGTCGTGATGTCACGAAAAGATAACGGGTCTAGCCCAAACGTGATGGGTCGTTCACGCTCTCGTTGTCAGCCGGACCCTTCCGGTTCCCCGATCGCGAGGAGCGTTGCAGCCGTGAGAGTGACAGTCGTCGGAGCAGGCGTGGTGGGCACCATGCACGCCTGGCACGCAGTGCGGCGCGGCCACCAGGTCGTCCAGATCGAGCGCGAGGCCGAGGCGCGCGGCGCCTCGCTGCGCAACTTCGGGCAGATCTGGGTCAGTGGCCGCGCCGGTGGAGAAGAGCTGGAGACCGCGCTGCGGGCGCGGGAGCTGTGGGAAGGGATCGGAAAGCGGGTCCCGGCGCTCGGCTTCAGGGCCAACGGGTCCCTGACCCCGGTCCGCGGCCCCCTCGAACTCGCCGTCGCCGAGGCCGCCGCGGCCCGCCCGGACGCCGCCGCCCGCGGCTACAAGCTCCTCGCTCCGGACGAGGCCCGCGCCCTCAACCCGGCCCTGCGGGGCGACTTCACCGCCGCCCTGTACTGCGAGCGGGACGCGGCCGTCGAGCCGCGCACCGCCCAGCTGGCCCTGCGGGAAGAACTGCTGAAGTCCCCGGACTACACCTTCCTGCCGGGACGTGAGGTGCGCGAGGTGACCGGCCCCGGCACCGTCCGGGACGACCACGGGGACGTGCACCGGGCCGACGCGGTGGTGCTGTGCACCGGCGCCTGGCTCGGCGGCCTGGTCCGCGAACTGGCCGGGCCGGATCTGCCCGTGCGCCGTGTGCGCCTCCAGATGATGCAGACCGACCCGCTGGGCGAGCGGCTGCCGACCTCGGTCGCCGACGCCGACAGCTTCCGTTACTACCCGGCGTACGCCTCCCCGGCCCTGGACCGGCTCAACGCCGACCAGCCCCAGCCGGAGACCGCCGCCACGCACAGGATGCAGCTGCTCATGGTGCAGCGCGCCGACGGCGGCCTGACCATCGGCGACACCCACGAGTACGAGCACCCCTTCGCCTTCGACACCGTCGAGGAGCCGTACGAGCACCTCACCGGCGTCGTCGAGTCCCTCCTCGGCCGGCCGCTGCCGCGCGTCCGCCGCCGCTGGGCGGGCGTGTACGCGCAGTGCACCGAGCCCGGCCGGGTCGTGCACCGGCAGCAGGTGCACGAGGGGGTGTGGCTGGTCACCGGGCCCGGCGGGCGCGGCATGACCTGCGCCCCCGCGATAGCCGAGACCACCGCGAACGAACTGGGCTGGTGAGCACCAGATGACCGACATCAGCAACGACATCCGTCTCGTCGTCCTCGACATGGCCGGTACGACCGTGGCCGACGGCGGACTGGTCGAGCGGGCCTTCGAGGCGGCGGCCACCGAACTGGGCGTCGCACCCGGCTCGGCCGAGCACGCCGAGCACCTCGCCTACGTCCGCGCCACCATGGGCGAGTCCAAGATCTCCGTCTTCCGGCACCTGTTCGGCGACGAGGAGAGCGCCCGGCGCGCCAACACCGCCTTCGAGAAGGCCTACGGCGACCTCGTCGACGCGGGCCTGATCGCCCCGGTGCCGGGCGCCCGCGAGGCCATCGAGGAGCTGGCCGGCGGTGGCCGCACCGTCGTCCTGACCACCGGCTTCGCCCGCGTCACGCAGGACGCCCTCCTCGACGCCCTCGGCTGGCAGGACCTCGTCCCGCTCACCCTGTGCCCGGCCGACGCCGGCGGGCGCGGACGGCCGTACCCGGACATGGTCCTCGAGGCCTTCGTCCGCACCAAGGCCGCCGAGGACGTGCGGCAGATCGCCGTCGTCGGGGACACGTCGTACGACGTGCTCAGCGGCGTACGTGCCGGGGCTGGCCTGGTCGCCGGTGTGCGCACCGGGGCCCACGGGGACGCGGAGTTCCGCGCCGCCGGTGCCACCCACGTCCTCGACTCCGTCGCCGGCCTGCCCGCGCTGCTCCCGGGAGCCCGGTGAGATGAGCATCCGCTTCGACTCCGTCACCGTCGCCTACGACGGCCACGTCGTCCTCGACTCCCTCGACCTGACCGTCGAGCCCGGCGAGGTCATGGCGCTGCTCGGGCCGTCCGGCTCCGGCAAGACCACCGCGCTGCGGGCGGTCGCCGGGTTCGTACGGCCCGCGTCCGGGCGGGTGCTCCTCGGCGGCAGGGACGTGACGGACCTGCCGCCGTACCGGCGCGGCATCGGGATGGTCGTCCAGCAGTACGCGCTGTTCCCGCACATGCGGGTGGACGAGAACGTGGCCTTCGGACTCAGGGCCCGCAGGACGGCCAGGGGCGAGATGCGGCAGCGGGTCGCCGAGGCGCTGGAGATGACCGGCATGGCCGCCTACGCCCGCCGGCATCCGCGCGAGCTGTCCGGCGGGCAGCAGCAGCGGGTCGCCATCGCCCGCGCGCTGGCCATCCGGCCCGACGTGCTGCTCCTGGACGAGCCGCTGTCCGCACTCGACGCCCGGCTGCGGTCCGGCATGCTGGCCGAACTCGCCCGGCTGCACCGCGAGTTGCCGGACGTGACGATGCTCTACGTCACCCATGACCAGGTCGAGGCGCTGACCCTGGCGGACCGGATCGCCGTCATGGACCGGGCGAGGCTGCAGGCCTGCGGGACACCCAGGGAGCTGTACCGGGCGCCCGCCGACGCGTTCACGGCGTCCTTCGTGGGCGGCGCGAACCTGGTGCCGGTGACGGTGGGCCGCGGCGGCGTCTCCTTCGCGGGCGCGGAGCTGAAGGTCGACACGGGGGACGCGGTCGCAGGCGCACGGGCCACGTTGTGCGTACGGCCGCATCTGGTCGGGCTGGGGGAAGGCCCCAACCAACTCGTGGGCGTCGTACGGGAGATCCAGTGGCGGGGGGCCACGCATCGGCTGTACGTGGAGGTCGGCGGGCACGCGGTGACGGCGGACGTGCGCGAACTGAGGGATCCGCCGGGGTACGGGGACGCCGTGACGTTGCACTTCGCCGCCGAGGACGCGGTGCTGCTGCCCGCGGGGGTCGGCCATGAGTAGGCGACTGCTGTGGGCCCTCCCGCCCCTCGCTCTCCTCACCCTCTTCTTCCTCTACCCCCTCGCCCTCGTCGCCCGGCAGTCCTTCCAGCCGGACGGCGGCGGCACCTCCCTGCAGCCGTACGCCGACGTCCTCGCCTCGGCCGCCTTCCGGAACGCCCTGTGGACCACCGTCTGGCTGGCGCTGGCCTCCACCGCCGGATGCCTGGTCCTCGGTTTCCTGCTCGCGCTGGTCATCGCGTTCGTGCCGTTCTCCGGGGCGAAGGCGGTGGCGCGGTTCATCGACGTGTACCTGTCCTTCCCGTCCTTCCTGATCACACTGGCGCTGCTGTTCATCTACGGCACGACCGGCATCATCGGCTCCTTCCAGTTCCTCACCACGCCCTGGGGCGTGCTGCTGGCGGAGGTTACGTACTTCACGCCGTTCGTGATGCGACCGCTGCTCGCCGCGTTCTCGCAACTGGACACCGCGCAGCTGGAGGCGGCTTCGAGCCTCGGCGGCCGCGCCCTGCGCATCGTCCGGCGCATCATCCTGCCCGAGGCGCTGCCCGCGCTCGCGGCCGGCGGGAGTCTCGTCCTCGTGCTCTGCCTCAACGAGTTCGGGATCGTGCTGTTCACCGGCGCCAAGGGGGTCACGACCCTGCCGATGCTCGTCTACGGCAAGGCGATCCTGGAGTCCGACTACCCGGGCGCGTGCGTGGTCGCCGTCGTCAACGTCCTGATCTCCGTGGGCCTCTACGGCCTCTACCGGGTGGTGAGCCGCCGTGCTGGTGCATAGCCGCGGGGCCAGGTGGGCCGTGTGGGCGGTGTTCGCCGCCCTCTTCCTGCCGCTGTTCGCCCTCCCCCTGCTCGTCGTCCTCGGCGCCTCCTTCGCGACCCACTGGTCCGGCGTCCTGCCCTCGGGCCCGACCGCGGCCAACTACCGGTCCGCCACCCGCGGCGAGGCCCTCCAGGCCCTCACCACCAGCCTGCTCACGGCCACCGCCGCCAGCCTGCTCGCACTGACCGTCGGCACCTGGGCCGCACTGGCCGGGGCGGCCCTGAAGAAGCGGTACCGCAGGCTCGTGGACGCCCTGTTCGTGCTGCCGGTCGCCGTGCCCTCGGTCGTGGTCGGACTGTCGGTCCTGGTCGCCTTCTCCAAGCCGCCGATGCTGCTCAACGGCACCCGGTGGATCGTGATCCTCGCGCACACCGTGCTGGTCACCGCGTTCGCCCACCAGTCCGTGTCAGCGGCGATCAGCCGCCTCGACCCTGCCTGTGAACAGGCCGCCGCCTCCCTCGGCGCCCGGCCCTCCTACGTGCTGTGGCGGGTCCGCCTCCCCCTCCTGCTGCCCTCGCTCACCGCCGCGGCCGGCCTCTGCTTCGCCCTGTCCATGGGCGAGCTGAGCGCCACGATGATGCTCTATCCGCCCGACTGGACCCCGCTGCCGGTCCTGATCTACGCGGCCACCGACCGCGGCGCCCTGTTCACCGGCTCCGCCGTCGCCGTGGTGCTGATGGCCGCGACCTTGCTCGTCCTGTTCGCCGTCTCCCGGGTCCGCACCCGGGCCTCCTACCGCTGACCGACGCCCTCACCCAGGCAAGGAGTTCACCTCGCCATGCCCAGAAACCACCTCACGCTCGCCGTGGCCCTCGCTCTGCTCGCCACTCCCGCGCTGTCCGCCTGCGGCGGCTCGTCGAACGCCTCCGACGCCAAGTCCGTCACCGTCTACAGCGCCGACGGACTGAAGGGCGAGAACGGCGACGGCTGGTACGACAAGGTCTTCGCGGACTTCCGGAAGCAGACCGGCATCAAGGTCAAGTACGTCGAGGGCGGCTCCGGCGAGATGGTGCAGCGCGCCGTCCGCGAGAAGAGCAACCCGCAGGCCGACGTGCTGGTCACCCTGCCGCCCTTCATCCAGGAGGCCGACAGCAAGGGCCTGCTGCAGAAGTACGAGCCGAAGGACACCGACCAGGTCAGCGGCGCCGACAAGGCCGTCGACGGCACCTGGACGTCCGTCGTCGGCAACTACTTCGGTTTCGTCTACAACAAGAAGCAGCTGAAGCAGGCCCCGAAGACATGGGAGGAGCTGCTCGGCCCCCGGTACAGGAACAAGCTGCAGTACTCCACGCCGGGCGTCGCCGGTGACGGAACCGCCGTCCTCATCAAGGCCGTCCACGACTTCGGCGGCAAGGAACAGGCCCTCGCCTACCTCAAGAGGCTCCAGGCCAACAACGTCGGCCCGTCCGCCTCCACCGGCAAGCTCGCCCCCAAGGTGGACAAGGGCGAACTGCTCGTCGCCAACGGCGATGTGCAGATGAACTACGCCCAGTCCAAGACCATGCCGGGCCTCGGCATCTGGTTCCCGGCCGGCCGGGACGGCAAGCCCACCACCTTCGCGCTGCCCTACGCGGCCGGCCTGGTCACCAAGGCCCCGCACAGCGAGAACGGCAGGAAGCTGCTCGACTTCATGCTCGCGCGGAAGCAGCAGCAGGAGGTCAGCGAGATCGGCGGCGGTTTCGCCGCCCGCCAGGACGTCAAGGCCACCGACGCCAACGCCGTCGCCCTCGCCAGGCTGATGGACGGCGTCGCACTCTTCGAGCCGGACTGGAACGACATCGACAAGAACCTCGCCTCGTACGTCGAGGACTGGAAGGCGGCCACCGGCAGCTGAGCCGGCCGGCAGGCGAAACGCCGGGTCAGGATCAGGCCACGCTGATTAGGCTGGGGGGCGTCGGTACGCCGTGGTTCCGGCGCCCCCGCTTTCAGAACCGTACGTACGCCAGGAGAAGCACAACATGGCAGACCGCAAGCCGATCGAGTCGTGGCTGACCGACATGGACGGTGTCCTGATCCACGAGGGCGTCCCGATCCCCGGCGCCGAGGCCTTCCTGAAGAAGCTGCGCGAGTCGGGCCGGCCCTTCCTGGTGCTGACCAACAACTCCATCTACACCGCCCGTGACCTGCACGCCCGCCTGCGCCGCATGGGCCTGGACGTGCCGGAGAAGAACATCTGGACCTCGGCCCTGGCCACCGCCCAGTTCCTCGACGACCAGCGCCCCGGCGGCAGCGCCTACGTCATCGGCGAGGCCGGTCTGACCACGGCGCTGCACGACATCGGCTACATCCTCACCGACCACGACCCCGACTTCGTGATCCTCGGCGAGACCCGCACCTACTCCTTCGAGGCCCTCACCAAGGCCGTACGGCTCATCAACAACGGGGCCCGGTTCATCGCCACCAACCCCGACAACGTCGGCCCCTCCACCGAGGGCGACCTGCCCGCCACCGGCTCGGTCGCCGCCCTGATCACCGCCGCGACCGGCAAGAAGCCGTACTTCGTCGGCAAGCCGAACCCGCTGATGATGCGGGCCGGCCTGAACGCGATCGGCGCCCACTCCGAGACCTCCGCGATGATCGGCGACCGCATGGACACCGACGTCCTCGCGGGCCTGGAGGCCGGCATGCGCACCTTCCTCGTGCTCAGCGGCGTCACCCAGCCCGACGATGTCGACCGCTACCCCTTCCGCCCCTCGCAGGTCGCCGACTCCATCGCGGACCTGGTCGACTTGGTCTGACCCCGTCCGGCCCGGCCCACTAGGCCCTGACCAGGGATTTTCAAACCCCGGTCCACCCGTTCGGAGCAACGGGGCGCCCCCCGAGGATGCGGGGGCGCTCCAGCCGGGGGAGCCTCCAGATATCTGGAGGTTCACGATGGGCTCACTACGCCTCACGCTCTGTACGGGAATCCTGGCCCTCACCGCGTTCGCCCCGGTGGCCCACGCGGCCGACGCGGGCTCGGTCTCCGTGACCCCCGCCGTCCCCGCTCCCGGCTCCGACGTGTCCCTGCAGGTCCGTGGCTGCTCGGCGCAGCAGGGCAGCGCCACCTCGGCCGCGTTCGTCTCCGACGCCCCGCTGACCGGCGGCCAGGGCACCCTGTCGGGCGAGACCCGCGTCCGCTCCTCCCTCGGGCCGGGCCGCTACGACGTCAGGATCACCTGCGCCAACCATGTGATCACCGGGAAGGTGACGGTGGCCGGCAAAGGCGCCGGGCCGTCAGAGCCGGGCCGGCGGCCCACCCCGAACGCCACGCCCGTCGCCCCCGTCCAGGCGGGGGGCGGCGGCACCGCGCACTTCGCCACGGTGGCCACCGACGAGTCCGGACCCGACACGGGCCAGGCGGTGACCGGCCTGGCCCTCGCCGCGATCGCGGCCGTCGCCGTCACGCTCGGTGCCGGCCGCAGCCGCCGTACCCGCTGAAGCGGCACATGACCGGCGACCGCGAACGCGCCACCGGCGGCGGGCGGCTCCTCACGGGCCTCGCCTGGGCGCTGCTGCTGTTCGGCCTGTGGCTGTGGGGGCGCGGGCTGACCGGCGTACCGCACGGCACGGACGGCCCCGCCACGGGCGGACTGTTCGCCGTCGGACCCGCCGACCCCGCCCGGCTGCCCCGCCCGGCCACGCCGCTCGGGGACGCCGTACCCCAGCGGGTCGACATCCCCCGGCTGGGCGTGCGGGCACCGGTGGTGAGCCGGGGCCTGGACTCCCGGGGCGCCATCGACCCGCCGCCCCTCGACCAGCCGGGCGTGGTCGGCTGGTACGGCGCCGGCACCCCGCCCGGCGCCAGGGGAGCGGCGCTCCTGGTCGGACACGTCGACACCGCCACCCGGCCCGCGGTCTTCTACCAGCTCAGCACACTCCAACCCGGCGGGACGGTCCGGGTGGTCCGCTCGGACGGCACGGTCGCCGAGTTCACCATCGACGACGTCCGCGTCCTGCCCCGCGCCGGCTTCGACGCCGACCAGGCCTACGGCCCCCGCCGGCCGGGCCGCGCCGAACTGCGCCTGATCACCTGCGGCGGCTCCTTCGACCGCGCCGGCCACAGCTACACGGCCAACGTGGTGGTCTCCGCGTACCTCACCGGAACCACCCGCTGACCCCCTCCGGCACACCCGCGCGCCCCGCCACACGATCTCGTGACGAACCGGCCGGATATGCCACGATTGGCAGCCGGACCAGTTCGCCCGGGGGGACCAGGGGGATGCGCATGGACGACATCAGGGGGGCCCGTTCGACCGCGCGGGCGTCGGCAGCGGTGGTGGTGCTGGGGGCGGCACTGCTCCTCGCCGGATGTTCCTCCGGGAACGGGAACGGGAGTGGGGGCGGGGACCAGAACGGGGACGCTTCGGCCCGGATCACTCAACAGCCCAAGGCCGCCGACCCGTTCTGGGTCAACCCGGACGGCACCGCGGCCCGCCAGCTGGCCGCCTACACCAGGTCCGGCAGGAACGCCGAGGCCGCGCAGATCCGCAAGATCGCCGAACAGCCGGTGGGGGAGTGGATCGGCCCGGAGAACCCGGAGCGGGAGGCCCGCGGCTTCACCGAGGCCGCCCAGAAGTCCGACCGCACGGCCCTGCTCGTCCTCTACAACATCCCGCACCGCGACTGCGGCCAGTACTCCCAGGGCGGCGCCGCCGACGGCAACGCCTACCGCGCCTGGATCGACGCCGTCGCCCGCGGCATCGCGGACCGCTCCGCGACGGTCGTCCTCGAACCCGACGCCGTCCTGCACCTCGTGGACGGCTGCACCCCGGCCCAGTTCCGCGAGGAGCGCTACGACCTCCTCAAGGGCGCGATCGCCCGGCTCAAGTCCCTGAAGAACACGAAGGTCTACCTGGACGCGGGCAACGCCGGCTGGGGCCACCCCGACCAGATCTACCAGCCCCTCCAGCAGGCCGGCGTCGAGGGGGCCGACGGCTTCTCCGTCAACGTCTCCAACTTCTACTCCACCGAGGACTCCCTCGCCTACGGCACACAGCTCTCGGCGAAGGTGGGCGGCAAACACTTCGTCATCGACACCAGCCGCAACGGCAACGGCCCCTACACGGCCGGCGACCCGAACCAGCGCTGGTGCAACCCGCCGGGCCGCGCCCTGGGAGAGACCCCGACGACGAGGACGGCCGACCCGCTGGCGGACGCCTACCTGTGGGTCAAGCGCCCGGGCGAGTCCGACGGCACGTGCAAGGGCGGCCCGAAGGCAGGGGACTGGTGGGCGAGTTACGCACTCGCCCTCGCCAAGGACAGCAGGTGACTACGGCACCCTGACCCACTGAGCCTTCGACGGCGTCCCCTGATCGTCGTCCACGAACAGCATGTACCAGCCGGACTGCACCAGATTCCGGTTCTTCGGCACGGTCACCGTGATCCTGTCCCCTGCGGTCCTGAAGTCGAGCGCGACGGACCGCTGATCCACATCCGTCACGTGTGTCGAGGCACTCGGCCGGATCAACCGCACCTTCTTGATGCCGGCCGCGTGCTTCGACGTGAACGTCCCGGAAGCGCCGCGGGCGATCGTCTGCGGCCCACCACTCAACCCGGGCCGCGAACCGCGGTACAGATACGGCGGTGTGTAGATCTCGATCCGCTGCTCGAACTTCCCCGGCTTGGTGTTCGCCCGGTCCCCGTACAGCGAGTCGGACCCGAAGAACATCACCCGTCCGTCCGGCAGCAGGATCGACCCGGAGTGGTAGTTCCGTCCCACCAGCGGATCGGCGACCCGGGTGAAGCTGTTGCTGTCCGGGTGGTACAGCCGCGCCTGCAGGATGTTGGAGTCGCCGCGCCCCCGGTAGTCCTGCGAGCCACCGGACACCAGCACGGTGTCGTCGGGCAGGATCGAGGACTGCGGATACCGGGTCCCCTTCTCCAGCGCGGGCCCGTCCACGAACCTCGGGTTCCGGGCCGACAGGTCTATCAGCCGCGTCCTCTTGCTCGACAGCTTCGACTCGCCGACCCCACCGCCCCCGATCACCATGAACCTCTCGTCCTGCGCCGGGGGCAGCAGCACGGTCGCGGAGGTCTCCATCATGTCCGGATCGCTGAGCCCGGGCAGCTTCGTGAACCTGTTCGTGTCCACGTCCCAGACACCGGGGTCACGGCCCACGTCGTCGGGCCCGTATCCCGCGTTCGAACCCGAGTAGAAGATCTTCCCGTTCTGCATCAGGAACAGCGCCGGATACGTCGGGAACTGCATGATCTTCTTCGTGTACGTCCACTTCCTGGTTCTCGGGTCGAAGATCTCGTTCTTGCCCGGCACCAGCTGACCGATGTCGTCCAGGCCGGAGACACTGAGGATCCTGCCGTCCGACAGCGTGGTGAGCGTCGGGTACCAGCGGGCCTCGTTCATCGGGTCGACCTTGATGTACCGCTCGGCGACCGGGTCGAACTCGTAGGCGTCGCGGATGCCCTGGAAGTCCTTCTTGTCAAGGGCGAGCTTCTGCGCGATGCCGTACGTGTTGCGCGCGTCGGCGCCGGTCAGCCCCTGGATCCGGTAGTTGTCCTGGGTGCCGGTCTCGTACTGGGTGCCGCTTCGCTGCGCCTCGACGTAGATCCGCCCGAGCCCGGGGTCGTTGCGCAGCCAGGCGCCCGTCCTCGGGTCGAACACCTTCTTCGCGCGCGGCACCAGCACCGGGTCCTTGGAGACGAACGCCTTGCCGTTGGTCCTGCCGGTGAACCTGGTGCCCGCGGGCAGCGTGATCGGCCTGTCCGGGTTCTCGTTGTGGACGATCATCAGGCCGCCGGCCTTGGTGACGTCACCCTTGAGCTTCTCGTACCGCTTGGTGCCGCCCGCGATCAGCAGATCGCCGTTGGCCAGTTGCGTGTGCCCGGTGCAGAACAGGTCGTTGGGCGTGGGGATCTTCTTGATCGTGCCCTTGACCGGGTCCCAGATCCGGGTGTCGAACTTCTTCTTGTCGAAGTTGTCCTGGTTGTTGCCCGAGCCGGCCACCAGCAGCACCTTGCCGGTGTGCAGGAGCGCCGCGTGAATGGTGTCCTGGCGGTACTCCGGCGGGAACTCGATGATGTCCCAGTGGCCGTTCCCGGCCTTGTACTCGGGTCTGTTGATCTCGTACTGGTGGTACTGCGCGGTGCCGAAGCGGTACACCCACGGCCCGTTCATCCCGGCCAGCGCGAGTACCGCCGCCGTACCGACCGCAAGCCTGCGGGCACGACGGTGGCCGGACTGGTCCCTCATTCGTTACGTCCCCCCAGTCCGCCAAAGGCGATCTTCATGGTCTGCTCGGTCTCCCCAGCCGCCGGGCCGGTCCGGTCCCGGTCCCCGTGCCCGGCGGCCGCCCAGGTGGGCCGCTGCTGGGGCACGTGCGGGGCGTGGGCCGCGTACCGCGCCGGTACCGCGTCCTGCGGTTCGGCGGCGGCCGGCGCCGGCTTCGGCCGCTCCTGCCGCAGCGTGTACCGCCAGGCGAAGATCGGCGAGGCGGTGATCAGCAGGGCGAAGGCCGCCCAGGTGATCATCGCGGGGTGGGAGTGCCCGAACACGAAGCCGGCCGCGAGGGAGCCGGCGAAGACCAGGATGAAGAACCAGTGGATCCGGAAGGTCCCGAACAGGGTGTCGGGGCTTGCCGACTCGCCCTTGGGCGTCACCACGAACCTGCTCCTGCGGCGCAGCACGGCGTCCATGAGGGAGCGCGCGTAGACCGGCGCGGACAGGGCGGACATCACCATGCCCGCGACACCGCCGGAGCCCTCCGGCTCGTGCGGGGAGACGTTGTGCCGCCGGTTCCAGACGTACAGGCCGATCTGCAGCGCCGAGGCGTTGCCGTAGAGCATCAGCCACACGGTCGGGTCGATGTTCACACCCGAGGCGCCCAGGCCCAGGAACAGGGCGCAACTCAGCGCCGCGAGGATCCAGTTGAGGGCGGACATCGGATAGAAGATGATCATCATCGTGTAGTTGAAGAGCTTGCCCGGCCCCAGCGTGAACAGGCCCTTCCAGTACTGCTTGAGGATCGTCTCGTAGGTGCCCCGGGACCAGCGCAGCTGCTGGGTGAAGAAGTCGGTCCAGGCGCTCGGGCCCTCGCCGACCGCGAGCACGTCCGGGGTGTAGACGGACTTCCACTTCCGGCCCGTCGCCGGGTTCCTGGCGCGGTGCATCTCGAAGCCCGTCGCCATGTCCTCGGTGATGGAGTCGTACAGCCCGCCGATCTGCTTGAGTGCCCTGATGCGTACGGCGTTGGAGGTGCCGACGAACATGGGGGCGCCGTAGCGGTTGCCGGCGCGCTGGATCAGGGCGTGGAAGAGGAACTGCTGGGACTCGGCGGCCTTGGTGACGAACGTGTCGTAGTTGCCGTAGACCTGCGGGCCGATGACGAAGCCGACGTCCGGGTCGCGGAAGTAACCGAGCATCCGCTCCAGGTAGTTCGGCAGGGGTACGTGGTCGGTGTCGACGGAGGCGAAGAAGTCGTAGTCGTCGCCGTGCGCCTCCAGCCAGGCGTTGTAGTTGCCGTGCTTGGTCCTGGCGCGGTGCGGTCCCTCGGGCCGGTTCCACCGGGCGACACCCTTGCGGGAGAAGTGGTGCACGCCGAGCCGGGCGCAGACCTCCTTGACGGCCGGGTCGTCGCCCTCGTCCAGCAGCCACACGTGCAGCAGACCGCGGTGACGGAGCCGCACCGCCGCCTCCAGGGTCCTCGTCACCATCTCCAGCGGCTCCTTGCCGGGCACGAAGGAGGTGAGGAAGGCGACGCGGGTGCCGCTCTCGGGGACGACCGGGACGGGGTCGCGGGCGACGAGCGTGGCGTGCGCGTTGGACAGCACGTTCATGCAGCGGAAGAACTCGATCAGGCCGATCGAGACGAGCATGACGGTGTCGAGGGCCGGCAGGAAGTCGTGGGCGGGATAGTCGCGTTCGGTCCAGTGCTCCGGCCGGAGCAGCCAGAACAGCAGGACCAGGGAGAGTACGGGGGCCGCGCCCAGCATCAGCGCGGCGCGCACGCGGTGCGGCTCCTGCGAGAGCAGCGAGCGGTACTGCACCTTGTACGGCTTGGTCGGGTCGGGCTGGGTGAGGGGGCCCGCGAGCCGGCTGTAGTGCTCGTAATCGTATCTCGGCAGGCTCTTCCTCATCCGGCGGAACTGGCCGGTCCGATGCGTGACCGCCCTGAGCTGTGTGGTCTGTGACGGGTCGTTGTGAGCGTGGCTCGGTCCGGCGCCCGGCGGCGTCGACGTCATGAGTCATTCCCCCCACACGCAGGTCACCCGCGTGTTTCGTCGGTCCTTTCCGCCCGGCCGGCTCCCCTTAAGCCCACACGCGCGGGTCAGTGGTGGCGCGCAGTCCCCGCGTCTTTCCCCACCGCGTCGACACGGGACGGCGAGCTTCCGGTTGCATGATGCCCCCCTCGGCATCGATTCATGAGCGAGGTCCCCACCCCGCCGGCGTGCAACCGCTTGTTTCCCCCCAACTGCCGCCAAACGGCGGCAGCTTGGACACCCCAGGGTTCTACGGCGCTCCGCATGATCGCAAGACGCGAAACACCGTGTTTACCGGTCAAACCCGTTCATTGTGGCGCGCGTGAGGCTCAGGGGGCCGGGATGCGCCGGTGGTGGAGAGACGGACGCGGACGTTGCCGAAGTGGTCCCTTATGGCCTTCTCCGCCCGCAGCGAGTCGCCGGACCGGACCGCGTCCAGGATCTCCCGGTGCTGGTGGCAGGTGACCCTGGGGTCCTGCGGCACGTCCACCAGATCCCGCTGCACCCGGTGGAAGGCGTCCCAGAACGCCTCCAGCACCTCGCTCAGCAGCACGTTGTCCAGTCCCCGGTAGAGGGTGGCGTGAAAGGCGCGGTCGGTCTCGGCGAGGCCGGCTCCTTCCGCGGCCTCCTGTTCCATGCGGTTCACCAGGGCGTCCAGCTCGACGAGGTCCGCCTCGGGCAGCCGCCCGGCCAGCCGCGAGACCAGCCCGGTCTCCACGGCCTCGCGCAGCTCCAGCAACTGCAGCAGGGAGTCCTCGCCCCGGTAGTGCCCGGCGACGGTGCGGAAGGCCAGCCCCTCGATCAAGGGCGCGAACGACATCGAGCCGACGTACGTCCCGAAGCCGTGCCGGATCTCCACGATCCCCATCGCCTGCAGCGCCTTCAGGGCCTCGCGCACGGAGTTCCGGCTCGCGCCGAGGTACTCCATCAGCTCGGGCTCGGTGGGCAGCGGGGCTCCCGAGGGCAGCCGCCGGCCGACGATCAGCTTCTTGATCCGCTCTTGGAGGTCCCGGGCTGCCATGGCGAGAGGGTATCCGGCCAATCGGGGGGATGGCCCGGTTCCGGACAGGGGCGGAGGTCCGGGCATGCGGAAGGCCCCCCGCTTTCGCGAGGGGCCTTCCGGTCGGTGCGCCGCCAGGGACTCGAACCCCGGACCCGCTGATTAAGAGTCAGCTGCTCTAACCAACTGAGCTAGCGGCGCCTGCTGACGGGGACAACTCTACCTGACCTTCCGGGGTGCCCCTGACCACCGGGAGAGGCCGGAAGATCGCGCCGGGGCCCGCGTACATCGTTCGGACCGTCAAAGTGGCGGTCCGATGGACAGTTGAGAAACTGATCAACGTGCACAGACGCGGACAAAACCCCCCCGAATGTGAGGCAGATCGCATGACCACTCCGGCCTTCGAGGAATTCGAGCCCGCGAGGGACTGCGACTGCCACGGTTGTGTCGAGGTACGACGGGTAAGTCCCCGCCCGTCGTCCGGCCGCTCCTGCGGCCACCCGGCGGCCTGCGGAATCGTGGTCGTGGCCGCCGCCTCCGCCGTCCTCGGTGCGGTCACACCGGCCGCCGCCGTCACCCCCAGCGGGCACGTCGCTCAGCGCCCCCACGCCCCCGGCGACGGCGAGCCGGCGACCCCCCAGGGCCCCAGGTCCCCGCTGCACGGCGGGGCGGGCAAGCCGCCGGAGCCCGCCACCGTCCCGATCCCCGCGACCACCCGGGCCGAGATCATCAAGCGGGCCAAGGTCTGGGTGACCGCACAGGTGCCGTACAGCATGTCGGACTACTGGTCCGACGGCTACCGCCAGGACTGCTCGGGCTATGTCTCCATGGCCTGGAACCTGGGGAGCAACGAGTGGACGGGCAGCCTCGACCAGTTCGGCGTGAAGATCACCAAGGAGGAACTGCAGCCCGGGGACATCCTGCTCTTCCACAACCCCGACAACCCCGAGAAGGGTTCCCACGTGGTGATCTTCGGCGGCTGGACGGACTCCGCGCACACCACCTACACGGCCTACGAGCAGACGCCCCCGCACACCCGCACCCAGGCCACCCCGTATCCCTACTGGAGCAACGCCAGCAAGTACGTCCCCTACCGCTACAAGGGTGTGAGCGCGGGCACGGCGGGCACCGAGCCGGCCGACGGCAAGACGACGGTTCCGGTGGCGCCCGCCTCGCACGGGGTGCCCGGCTATCCCGGCCGCAACCTCTTCCGTCCGGGCGCGGAGAACGAGTACGTCACACAGCTGGGCCGCCAACTGGTGAAGAAGGGATTCGGCAGGTTCTACGCCACCGGTCCCGGTCCGCGCTGGGGCGAAGCGGACCGGCGTGCCGTGGAGGCCTTCCAGCGCGCCCAGGGCTGGCGCGGCGGCGCGGCGGACGGCTACCCGGGGCCGGAGACCTGGCGACGGCTCTTCGCGGATCCGGGTCCCGGCCACAAGAGCGGCCGGTGACCGCCTGACCGTGCGACCGGCGCCCGGCGCCCGGCCGCACACGTCCCGCACCGCCACCCCCACCCTGTCGACCCCCCGTCCACCCCCCTGTTCATGACGTATCTGGCGCGGAGGCTGGAGGAACGCATGAGTACGACCACGTCACACACGCCGCCCGAATCCGAGGGGCAGCCGGAGGGCGCTCCGGTGCCGGGCGGGCGTCCGGCCCGGCTCATCCAGAACGAGGCGACCACCGAGATCCCCGTCCATCTGCTCTTCCGCGACGATCCCGACCCGGCAAACCCGGTGAAGGTGCCGCTCAAGCCGGCGGTGGTGGCCCGCCGGCAGGGCACCGGCGAGCAGCCGCGCCTCGGCCGTCCGGCGCGGGTGCGGCGCCGGCCGCTGCCGGAGGTCGACCCGCAGCTGGTGGAGCGCCCGGCGCGGGTGCTGCCGGGGGTGGCCGGGGTGCTCGCCGGGGCATGCGGGCTCACCGGGTGTCTGGCGACCTCCTGGTGGGCGGGGCTGCTTCCGTCGGTCACGGCGCAGGTGCTGCGGCTTCCCGCCTCCGTGGGGGCGGGGCCCGGTCCGGCGCAGTGGGCGGCGTACGCGGGGGCCGGGGCGCTGGGGACGCTGGGGTTCGCCGGGCTGGCCCGGGGCCGGGCCGGGCGGGCCTGGGTGCTCGGCCTGTTCGGCGGCTACCGCGGCACGGTCCGGCGCAGTGGGCTGGTCTGGGTGAACCCGCTGCTGCGTCGCCGCCGGGTCGACGTGCGGCTGCGGCACTGGCGCAGTGAGGCGATGCCGGCGGCGGATCCCGACGGGATGGCGCTGCGGGTGGTGGTGCTGGTGGTGTGGCGGGTGCGGGACACCGCGCGGGCCGTGCTCGGCCTGGCGGACCACGAGGCGTATCTGCGCGAGTGCGTGGAGGCGGCGCTGGCCCGGGTGCCGGTGGAGCCGGCGGGCGGGACGCGGGGCGGGGTGACGGCGGCCGGGGACGCGCTGACCCGGCTGGTGGCGGAGGAGACCGCGCCGGTCGGTGTGGAGGTGTTCTCGGTACAGCCGATCCGGGTGGAGTACGCCCCGGAGGTGGCCGCCGCGATGCACCGGCGCAGGATCGCCGCGCTGGACGCCCGGCAGCGGGCCAGCATGCTCAGCTCGGTGGTGGACTCGGTGGAGGACACGGTGACCCGGCTGACCGTGCGCGGCCTGGTGGAGCTGGACGACTACGAGCGCAAGGTGCTGGTGCGGGACCTGACGGTCGCCTTCTGCTCGGGGCGCGGGGAGCCGTTGTAGCGGGCGCTCGCCCAGGGCCTCCGTCAAGGGCCTCCGCGATTGGTATGGACATGTTCAACTAGCGGCAATAATCTGGCACTTGGTCTAGACCTACCTGCACAGCTCACCGAACTCCCCACGTTCTCCAGGAGCGGCAGTATGCACACCAGGACCAAGCTGTCCGCGGTCGTGCTGGGCATGGTGACCGCCGGAGCGTTCGCGCTCTCCACCGGCGGCGCCAGCGGGCACGGCTACACCGACCTCCCCATCAGCAGGCAGAAGCTCTGTGCCAACGGCACGGTGACGGGCTGCGGCGACATCCAGTACGAGCCGCAGAGCGTCGAGGGCCCCAAGGGCTTCCCGGCCTCAGGGCCCGCCGACGGCCAGCTCTGCAACGGCGGCCTGAGCCGGTTCGCCCAGCTCAGCTCGCCGGCCACCCCGTCCGGCGGCGCCTGGCCCACCACGAAGGTGACGGGCGGACAGACCTACACCTTCCGCTGGCAGTTCACCGCCATGCACGCCACGACCGACTTCAAGTACTACGTCACCAGGCAGGGCTGGAACCAGAACCACGCCCTGTCCCGCTCGGACCTCAACCTCACCCCGTTCCTGACGGTCCCGTACAACGGCCAGCGCCCGCCGGCCACCCTCAGCCACAGCGGCACCCTGCCGAGCGGGCTGAGCGGGCACCACGTCATCCTCGCGGTGTGGACGATCGCCGACACGGGCAACGCGTTCTACGCCTGCTCCGACGTCACCTTCTGAGGGCCGTTCCGCCACAGCACGGAAACTGAGGTTCTCCTGAGGCCGGTCGCCCCTACCGGCGGGTACGTTCCTGGCACGCCGACCGAGCGGGTGGCGTACCGGACCTCGGGGGAACCTCATGTTCGAGCTCTTGTTCTACCTCGTACCCACCGTCATGATCGCCGGCTTCGGGTACGCCGCGTTTCTCCTGCTGCACCGCGCCCGGCGGATCAGCAGGACCTGGGCGCACGGGCTGACCGCCGAGGGGCGCTGTCTGCGGATGTTCACGACGACCAGCGGGGGCGGCGGGGACACGTCCGTGCGCACGACCGTGCACCACGTCTACGAGTTCGCCACCCGCGAGGGCCGCACGGTCCGGTTCGAGGAGGAGGGCGGCCCCGCGACCGTCCTGGAGGGCGACATCGTCACGGTGCGGTACCTGCCGGAGCAGCCCCAGCGGGCCACCGCGCGCCCGCCCGCGCGCGCCGGTCTGGCCGTGGGCACCGGCTGCGGGGTGGCCTTCCTCGGCGTGGGCATCGCCTTCTGCGCCGTCTTCATGGCCGTGGCGCACATGATGTTCACGGAGTCGAGCGGGCTGCTGCCGTGAGGCTCCCCATCTGACGCTACGTCAATTACCGTGCCCATCCATGGAGTCCAAGGGCAGCACGGTGGCGGAGCTGGTCGCGGCGTGGTGGGGGGACCACCGCCCGGGGCTCATGTGCGAGGACCGGACGCTGACGCAGCACGAGGTGGCGGCGGGTGCCGCCGCCCGGGCGGCCCTGCTCGCCGACCTGCTGC
The DNA here is from genome assembly GCF_055603245.1 of Streptomyces sp. NPDC037290. NCBI lineage: Bacteria > Bacillati > Actinomycetota > Actinomycetes > Kitasatosporales > Streptomycetaceae > Streptomyces > Streptomyces sp. NPDC037290. The sequence continues at coordinate 36,947 of NZ_JBVJVZ010000026.1, forward strand.
CCCCGGGCGCCGTACCGCACGTCGGCGTGCTCCTCGACAACACCGAGGAGTTCCCGCTGTGGCTCGGCGCCGCCGCCCTGGCCGGCGCGGCCGTCGCCGGGATCAACCCGACCCGCCGGGGCCCCGAACTCGCCCGGGACATCCTGCACACCGAGTGCCCGCTCCTGGTCACCGAGCGGGCCCACCTGCCCCTGCTGGCGGGCCTGGAGTTGCCCGGGGTGCGGATCCTGGTGACGGACGGCGAGGAGTACGGCCCCCTCCTCGCCCCCTACGCCGGCGCCGTGCCCGACCCGTCCCGCGCCGCCCCGGCGAGCCGCCTGCTGCTGTACTTCACCTCCGGCTCGACCGGCGCCCCCAAGGCTGCGATCTGCTCACAGGGCCGGCTGGCGGCGGCCGGGCAGGCGCTGGTGAGGCAGTTCGGGGTGCGCGCGGACGACGTGCACTACATCTGCATGCCGATGTTCCACGGCAACGCGGTGATCGCCGACTGGGCGCCCGCGCTGGCCGCCGGCGCGGGGGTGGCGCTGCGCCGCCGCTTCTCGGCGTCCGGGTTCCTCGCCGACGTGCGCCGCCACCGGGCGACCTACTTCACCTACGTGGGCCGGGCGATCCAGTACCTCCTCGCCACCGAGGCGCGCGGGGACGACCGTGACAACCCGCTGCGGCTCGGCTTCGGCACGGAGGCCGGCGCGGTGGACGCGGCGGCCTTCGAGCGGCGCTTCGGGGTGCGGCTGGTGGAGGGGTACGGCTCCTCCGAGGGCGGGGCGGCGATCCAGTGGGCGCCGGGCACGCCGCGGGGCGCGGTGGGACCGGCCGGGCCGGGGCTGGCGGTGCTCGAACCCGGCACCGGGCGCGAGTGCCCGCCGGCCGAGTTCGACTCCGCCGGGCGCCTGCTCAACGGGGACGAGGCGATAGGCGAGCTGGTCAACCGGGCGCCGAACCCCTTCGAGGGCTACTGGCGCAACCCGGCCGCCGAGGCCGAACGGCGCCGGGGAGGGGCGTACTGGACGGGCGACCTCTTCTACCGGGACACGGCGGGATACCTGTACTTCGCCGGGCGCACCGACGACCGCATCCGCGTCGACGGGGAGAACCTGGCCGCCGCGGTGATCGAGAACATCGTCGCCCGGTACCCGGGTGCGGTGGCCGCCGCCGTGTACGGGGTGCCGGACCCGGTGACCGGGGACCAGGTGATGGCGACCGTCGCCGGCAGCTTCGACCCGGCGGGCTTCGCGGAGTTCCTGGCGGCCCAGCCCGATCTGGGGACGAAGATGACGCCCCGGTTCGTGCGGGTCGTCGAGCGGATGCCGGTGACCGCGACGAACAAGATCCACCGGGCGCTGCTGCGGCGGGAGGGGTACGCGTGCCCCGATCCGGTGTGGTGGCGGCCGCCGGGGGAGGAGTCGTACCGCCGACTCACCGCGGAAGACGCCGAAGGGCCCCTCGCTTCCGCGAAGGACCCTTCGTCCAGGTGCGCCGCCAGGGACTCGAACCCCGGACCCGCTGATTAAGAGTCAGCTGCTCTAACCAACTGAGCTAGCGGCGCATGACTCCCGCCGACCTCGGATTTTTTCTTCCTCGGCTGGCGACGAAGAAAATACTACCTGGTCCTGAGGGGTGCTCGTGACCACCTGCTCGTGACCACCTACAGGGTCAGCGACAGCAGCACCGGTGCCGCGTTGCGGTTGAGCGTGTCCGCGGCCTGCTTCAGCCGGTGCGCGTGCTCCACGGGAAGCGACAGCGCCAGGCAGCCCACCGAGGAACCGGCCGTGATCGGGACGGCCGCGCAGACGGTGCCGATCGCGTACTCCTGGAGGTCCAGCACCGGCACCGTCGGCGGCTGGGACTCCAGCCGGGACAGCAGCAGCTTGTCGCTGGTGATGGTGCGCGAGGTGAGGCGGGCCATCTTGTAGCGGGAGAGGTGGTCGCGGCGGGCGTTGTGGTCGAGCTGGGTCAGCAGGCTCTTGCCGACCGCCGTGGCGTGGGCGGAGCAGCGGAAGTCGACCCACTCGTTGACCGCCGGGGTGGTGGGTCCGGCGGCGTACTGGGTGACCTTGACCTCGCCGTCGACGTACCGGCTGATGTAGACCGCCGCGCCGACCGAGTCGCGCAGCCGGTCCAGGGTGTGCTGGAGCTTGTCGTGCAGGGCCCGCTCGCGGTCGTGCGCGGAGGTGAGGCGGCGCAGGGTGTCGCCGGTGACGTACGCCCCGTCGGTGATCTGCTCGACGTAGCCCTCGCGGCGCAGCATGCGCAGCAGGGCGGTGAGCCGCTCGGAGCCGAGGCCGGTGTGGCGGGCCAGCTCGGTGTCGGTGACGCCGGCGGAGTGGCGGGCGACGGTCTCCAGCACGCGCAGCGCGTCCTGGGCGGAGTGGTACGGGGCGGTCGGCTCGTGCATCAGCGCCACGGTGTTCCCCCTGCGCTCGCCTGTCAGTGGCCGCGAGATCCGGTCGGCGGATCGCTACCACGATAACGGGCAAACCCCCTGCGCGGAGAGGGGGTTGGCGAGATTGTTGCCCCCGCCCGCCCCTCCCAACTGCGACGCAGACCCTCTGGCATATGCCAACGACATGACCCAGCGGCCGGACCTCGGCATCTTCCGGAGCCACGCACCGTAGTCACAGCACCGCGCTGAGGAATTCCCGGGTGCGGTCCTGCTCCGGCTCCGTGAAGATCTTCTCGGGGGAACCCGACTCGATCACCCGGCCGCCGTCGAACATCAGTACCTGGTCGGAGATGTCCCGGGCGAAACCCATCTCATGGGTCACACAGAGCATCGTGATGTCCGTGCTGCGGGCGATGTCCCTGAGCAGGTCGAGCACTCCCGCGACCAGCTCCGGGTCGAGCGCGGAGGTGACCTCGTCCAGCAGCAGCACCCGCGGCCGCATCGCCAGCGCCCGGGCGATCGCCACCCGCTGCTGCTGCCCGCCGGACAGCCGGGTCGGCCTCGCGTCGCACTTGTCCGCCAGCCCCACCAGGTCCAGCAGCTCCCGGGCCCGCTCCTCGGCCTCGTCCCTGGGCATGCCGAGGACCTGCACCGGGGCCTCGGTGATGTTCCGCAGCACGCTCATGTTCGGGAACAGGTTGAACTGCTGGAACACCATCCCGATCTTCTTGCGGACCTCCCGGACCCGCTTCTCCGGCGCCGGGTACAGCTGCTCCCCGTCGACGGTGATCGTGCCCTCGTCCGGCGTGGTGAGGGTCATCAGCAGTCTGAGGATCGTGGTCTTGCCGGACCCGGACGGGCCGATCAGGGTCACGTGCTTGCCCGGGTCGACGGTGAAGTTCAGGTCGTCGAGCACGGTGTTCGCGCCGAACCGCTTGGTGATGTTCGCAAGGCGGATCAGCTCGCCCGGCTGGGCGTCGGACAGGGGCGGCTGCGGACGGGTCTCAACGGACAAGGCGTCGCTCCAGGGCTCGCAGGAGAAGGGAGGCCAGGTAGGAGATGAGGACGAAGGCCACACCGATCACGGTGAGCGGCTCGGTGAACTGGAAGTGCTGCTGGGAGAAGAGCCGGGCCCGCTGGAGCATCTCCGGCACGGTGATCACCATCAGCACCGGGGTGTCCTTGAGCATGGCGATCACGTAGTTGCCGAGGGCGGGCACCACCCGGCGGATCGCCTGCGGCAGGATCACCGCCGTCCAGGTCCGCCGCCGGGGCAGGCTCAGCGCGGTCGCCGCCTCCCACTGGCCGACGGGCACCGCCTCGATACCGGCCCGGTAGACCTGCATGGTGTACGTCGAGTAGTGCAGGCCGACCGCGAAGACACCGGTGGCCAGCGCCGAGAAGGTCAGGCCCCACTCGGGCAGCACATAGAACAGGAAGAACAGCTGCACCAGCAGCGGGGTGTTGCGCACGAACTCCGTGACCACGCCGACCGGCCAGCGCACCCACCGCACCGGCGTCCGCATCAGCAGCGCCCACACCAGGCCGAGGCCGAAGGACACCAGCGAACCGAGCGCCAGGGCCTCAAGGGTGACCAGCAGCCCGTGCCAGAAGGCCGGCATGAACGCGCTGACGGCGTTCCAGTCCCACTTCATGCGGCACCTCCGCCCATGCCCGCGCCACCCGCGGCGCCCACGCCGGTCGTCTGGGCCCGCTTCAGCTCACGCGCCGCCCACTCCGTCCCGGGATCCCTGCCGACCCCGGCCTTCAGCCGCTTCTCCAGTCCGCGCATCAGCCGCGTCAGCACGAAGGCGATCACGAAGTAGATCAGCAGGACGTACGTGTAGATCTCCGCGCTTTGCTGCAGCGCGAGGCGCACCAGGTTCGCGCTGAACGCCAGATCGCCCATGCCCATGACCGACACCAGGGCGGTGCCCTTGAGCAGCTCGACCAGCAGGTTGCAGAAGGTCGGGATCATCTCCGGCACCGCCTGCGGCAGCAGGATCAGCCGGAGCCGCTGCCAGGGCGTGAAGCCGAGCGCGATCCCTCCCTCCTTCTGCGCCGGGTCCACCGCGTTCAGCGCGCCGCGCACGATCTCCGAGCCGTACGCGCCGTACGTCAGCCCGAGCGCCAGCGTGCCCGCCCACATCGGCACCAGCTGCCAGCCGAAGGCGAGCGGCAGCACGAAGTACACCCAGAAGATCATCACGAGTGCCGAGGTGCCGCGGAACACCTCGGTGTAGACACCGGCGACGAACCGCACGATCCACAGCCGGTGGGTGCGCGCGATGCCGACGACGAAGGACACCGCCGTGGTCAGCAGCGCGCTGAACACCAGCAGCTGGACCGTGGTCCAGACGCCCCTGAGTACGAGTTCCCACAGTCCCGGGGTCATCCGCCGCACAGCTCCTTCGCGGTGAGGCCGGTCATCTCGGCCTTGGTGAAGCCGAACGGCCGCAGGATCCGGAACAGTTCGCCGCTCTTCTTCAGCTTGCGCAGCTCCCCGTTGAAGGCGTCCCGCAGGCTCGTCTCGGTCGGCCGGAACGCGAACGCGCCGCCGTCGACGTGCGGTCTGCCCTTGACCAGCGGCGCGAACGGCCGTGTGGCCTCCGCCTTGGAAGACTTCTTCACCACCTCCCGCGTGGTGAGCGCCGTACCGGCGAACACGTCGACCCGGCCCGCCTCGACGGCGTTCAGCCCGGCGACCTGGTCCGGGACGATGAGGATGTCGCCCTCCTCGTACCCGGCCTCGACCGCGTACTGGATCTCGGCGTATCCGGTGCCGGTGGCGAACTTCGCCTTCTTCGCGACGACATCGCGGTAGGAGTGCAACCCCAGCGGGTTCCCCTTGCGCACGATGAACGAGTCCAGCATCTGGTAGTCCGGATCGGCGAAGATCACCTGCTGGCAGCGCTCCGGATTGACGTACATCCCGGCGGCCACGACGTCGAACTGCTGCGAGTTCAGCCCCGGGATCAGCGAACCGAACTCGGTGGGCACCGGCTGCACCCTGCCGACCCCCAGCCGCTTGAAGATCACCTTCGCCAGCTCGGGCGCCTCACCGGTGAGACGGCCGTCCTTGTCGATGTACCCGAACGGGACCTCACCGGCGATCCCGAGCCGCACGACGCCCTGCGCGCGGAGCCGGTCCAGCAGGTCACCGCCCGCCTTGCCCGAGGCCGCGGCCACCCGCGTGCAGCCCGCCGCGCCCAGCGCACCGAGGGCGGCGAGAGTGCCGAGCACGGACCGCCGGGTGCGTCTGTGTTCCGTCCGAATTGTGTGTACGTCGTTCCCAAGTGGTGGAGCCATGGCGGCGCGGCTACCCAAGCGCTCTGTGGCTATGCACCCTTGTTTTCATGGCCGATCGATTCGTCACCGTCTCGCTCGACAAGCGGGACGTGCACTGCACGGCACGACTGCTGGCCGACCGCGCGCCCCTGACCTGCGCGGCGGTATGGGACGCGCTCCCTCTGTCCGGCGACGTCTACCACGCCAAGTACGCCCGCAACGAGATCTACGCCCTCTTCCCGCCGTTCGCCTCCACGGAACCCCCACTGGAGAACCCGACGGTCACCCCGATTCCCGGCGACCTCTGTTACTTCTCCTTCGCCGGCGCCGAACTCGGCACCAAGGCCTACGGCTACGACCGCGAGGTCCGCCCCGGCACCACGGTGGTCGACCTGGCCCTGTTCTACGAGCGCAACAACCTGCTGCTCAACGGCGACGTGGGATGGGTGCCGGGGATCGTGTGGGGCCAGGTGGTGCAGGGCCTGGAGGCGATGGCCGAGGCCTGCAACGACCTGTGGCGCGGCGGGGCGGCGGGGGAGACGCTCAGTTTCCGGCGGGCGTGAGCGCGGCCGGCGTCGCCGAAGCCACCCCCGCCCCGTACAGCGCGTGCGCCGCCCGCAGGACCAGATCGTCCCGGTGCCGGGCGGCCACGAGCTGCATGCCCACCGGGAGTCCCCGGCCGTCCTTCCCGACCGGGACCGTGGCAGCCGGCTGCTGGGTCAGGTTGAACGGGTAGGTGAACGGGGTCCAGCCGGTCCAGCGCCGGTAGGGAGAACCGCCCGGCACCTCCCTGCCCGCCTCGAACGCCGTCACCGGAAGCGTCGGCGTCACCAGCAGGTCGTAGCGGTCGTGGAAGCGGCCCATGCGACGGCCGAGGTCCATGCGGACGTCCACCGCGGCCAGGTAGTCCAGCGCGCTGTAGCGGGCGCCCTGCGCGCAGATCTCCCGCAGACCCGGGTCGAGCAGCTGCCGGCGGTGCGGTGAGAACCGCTCGGTGAGCCGGGCCGCGCCACTGAACCACAGGACGTGGAACGCCTCCACCGGCTCGCTGAAGTCGGGGTCGGCCTCCTCGACGTACGCCCCGAGGTCCGCGAGGCGCTCCACCGCCCGCCGGACGGCCGCCGCGACCGCCGGCTGGACCGCGACCTGGCCGCCGAGCGAGGGGGAGTAGGCCACGCGGAGTCCGTGCACGCCCCCCTCCAGCGCCTCCGTGAAGGGACCCGGCGCGGGCGGCAGCGCGGACCAGTCGCGCGGGTCGGGCGCGGCGACGACGTCGAGCAGCAGGGCCGCGTCGGCCGCGTCCCGGGTCATCGGGCCCGCGTGCGACAGCGTGCCGAACGGGCTCGCCGGATACAGCGGCACCCTGCCGTACGTCGGTTTCAGGCCGAAGACGCCGCAGAACGCGGCCGGGATGCGGATGCTGCCGCCGCCGTCCGTGCCCAGGGACAGCGGGCCCGCGCCGAGCGCCACGGCCGCCGCGCTGCCCCCGCTGGAGCCGCCGGCGGTGCGGGAGGGGTCGTGCGGGTTGCGGGTGACGCCGGACAACGGGGAGTCCGTCACGCCCTTCCAGCCGAACTCGGGGGTCGTGGTCTTGCCGAGGAACACCGCGCCGTGCTCGCGCAGCCGGGCCACCGAGGGCGCGTCCTCGTCCCAGCGGCCCTGCTCGGAGACCGCCTTCGAACCACGCAGGGTGGGGTGGCCGCGCAGGAGCAGGAGGTCCTTCACCGTCACCGGCACCCCGTCGACCAGCCCGGCCGGCTCACCGCGTTGCCAGCGCCGCGCCGACTCCCGCGCCCGTGCGAGCGCGTCCTCCTCGATGAGGCGCACGAACGCGTTCACCGCCGGCCGGCTCGCCCGGGCCCGCTCAAGGGCCTGTTCGGTCGCCTCCACGGGACTGAACTCACCCTTGCGGTAGCCGTCGAGGAGCTGGACGGCGGTGAGGTCGGTGAGCATGCACCCTCCAAGAGGCCGAGAGATCAGTGACCGGGGACGTAACCACGCTTCTTGTCGACCACGTTCACCAGTGATCTGCCCGCCGCCCAGCGCTCGTACAACTCCACGAACTGCGCGCCCAGTTCGTCGCGCCAGCCGACCGTGTCCCCGCTCATGTGCGGGGAGACGATCAGCCCGGGCAGGGTCCACAACGGGCTGTCCCCGGGCAGGGGTTCGCTGGTGAACACGTCCAGTGCGGCACCCGCGATCCAGCGCCGGGTCAGGGCGTCGGCGAGGGCGTCCTCGTCCACCAGGGCGCCCCGCCCGACGTTCACGAAGAACGCGGACGGCTGCATCACGCCGAACCGGTGGCTGTCGAACATGCGGTACGTCTCCGCGGTGAGCGGCGCCGCCGCGATCACCCAGTCCGCGCGGGAGATCAGCCGGTCCAGGTCGGCCGGGCCGTGGATGCCGGTCCGCGGCACCCGCCCGACCAGCGCCGTCGTCACGCCCAGTGCCTTCAGGGTGCGCACGATCGCCCGGCCGATCGGGCCCGAGCCGACCACGCACGCGCGCGTGCCCGCCACCCGCCGGCCCTCCCGGTGCCGCCAGGTCCGCTCCCGCTGGTGCTCCAGCGTGCGCGGCAGGTCCTTGGCGGCCGCCAGCACCAGGGCCGCCACGTACTCGGCGATCGGCTGGTCGAAGATCCCGCGCGCGTTGGTCACCACCGTGGCGGACTCGGCGAGTTCCGGGCACAGCAGATGGTCCACGCCCGCGCTCGCCGTGTGCACCCAGGCCGGCCTCGGCCCGTGACCCGGCCAGGCCTCGCGCACCGCGTGCGAGGTGAAGTCCCAGACCAGGAGCACGTCCGCCTGCGGCAGCCGGGCGGCCAGGTGCGCGGCGTCGGTGTGCACGATCCGGGCGCGGCCGGTGAGCCGGCCGAGCCGGGGCGGCGGCTCGGCGTCCAGGACGAGGACGGTGGGGAGGGTCGTCATACGGGGCGGCTCCCGGCGTCTGACAGGCTCTTGCGTACGAGGTGACATGCGCGGTGGCATGCCTGGTGACGTACGCGGTGACATGCGCGGATTGACCACGCTCGCACCCGAATCTACCTTCGTCAACACGGGCGTACTCGCGATCCGTTGCCCACTCGTCTCCCAGCGTGAGGCCGGTGCCAGCCATGGACGTCTCCTTTCTCGGCGGCCCCCGCCCCCAGCGCGGTGTCGGCGTGGTGGCTCCCTTCGACTTCGCCCTCGACCGCGAGCTGTGGCGCTGGGTGCCCGACGAGGTGTCGCTGCACCTGACCCGGACCCCGTTCGTGCCCGTCGAGGTGAGCCTGGACCTGGCCCGGCTGGTGAGCGAGCACGAGACCCTCACCGACGCGGTGCGCGCGCTGACCGCCGTCGCACCCGAGGTCGTCGCCTACGCCTGCACCTCCGGCAGCTTCGTCGGCGGGATCGCCGGGGAGCGGGCGATGTGCGCGGCGATGAGCCTGGCGGGCGCGCCGCCCTCCGTGACGACCTCCGGCGCGCTGCTCCAGGCGCTGGCCGAGCTGCGGGTACGACGGGTCGCGCTGGTCACGCCGTACACGGTGTCCGTGACCCGGGCGCTGGAGGAGTTCGTCGCCGAGGCCGGGGTGCAGGTCACCGGGTGCGCCTTCATGGGGCTGACCCGGCACATCTGGCAGGTGCCGTACCGGGACGTCGTCGCCATGGCGCGGCAGGCCGTCGTCCGCCCCGGCAGCGCCGACGCGCTGTTCATCTCCTGCACCAACCTGCCGACCTACGACGTGATCCCCCAGCTGGAGGCCGAGCTGCGCATCCCGGTGCTGTCCGCCAACCAGGTCACGATGTGGGCTGCACTGCGCCGGATGGGTACCCGGGCCGTGGGCCCCTATCAGGCGCTGCTGGACGAGGCCGCGCGTGCCTGGCCCCCGGTACTGCCCGAAGAGACGCAGGAAGGCTGGACATGACCGCACTCGGATTCCTCTACCCGGGCCACTCCGCCGAGGACGACTATCCACGCATCGAGCAGCTCCTGGGCAGCGACATCCGGGTGGACCTGGTCCACACCGACATCGGCGAGGACGCGCACCGGGTGGCGGCGCTGCGCGAGATGGGGTCCGCCGAGCGGCTCGCGGCGGGCATGGAGGGGTTGCGGCTGACCGGCGCCGAGACGGTGGTGTGGGCCTGCACCAGCGGTGGCTTCGTGCACGGCTGGGACGGCGCCCAGGAGCAGGTGCGCACACTCGCCCGGCTGGCCGGGATGCCGGCGTCCTCGACGTCGTTCGCCTTCGTGCACGCGGCCCGCGAGATCGGGGTGCGCCGGGTCGCGGTCGGGGCGACCTACCCGGAGGACGTGGCCGCGCTGTTCGCGGACTTCCTGCGGGCCGGCGGCCTGGAGGTGACCGGGATGCGGTCGTCCGGGATCGTCACGGCCGCCGAGGTCGGCACCTGGGGCGAGGAGGACGTGCTGACGCTGGCGCGCGCGGCCGACGTCCCGGACGCGGAGGCGGTGCTGCTGCCGGACACGGCGCTGCACACGGCCGCGCATCTGTCGCTGCTGGAGAAGGCCCTGTCCAAGCCGGTGCTCACGGCGAACCAGGTGTCGGTGTGGGAGGCGCTGAGGCTTGCCGACCGGCGGGTGAACGCGCCGACGCTGGGGACGCTGTTCACGAGGGAGCCGATCGTGCAGGTCTGAGGGCCGGCAGGGGCGGGAGGAATAAGCGGGGACTGCCTCCTGTTAGGTGGGCCAGGACAGCCACGCCACAAACAGGAGGCCCGCACCGTGTCGGCAGACGAGGCAGTCGAGGCAGACGAGATCCGGGGCACCACGCACGGGACCGCCCCCGCCCCCCTCTCCGTACTGGACCTGGTGACCGTCGGCGCGGGCAGCACCGCCACCGACGCCCTGCGCACCAGCGTGGCGCTGTCCCGGTTCGCCGAGGCCCGCGGGTTCCACCGGTACTGGGTCGCCGAGCACCACTCCATGCCCGGCGTCGCCTCGTCGTCGCCCGCCGTGATCCTCGCCCACCTCGCCGCCCACACCGACCGCATCCGGCTCGGCTCGGGCGGCGTCATGCTGCCCAACCACGCCCCCCTGGTGATCGCGGAGCAGTTCGGCACGCTGGAGGCGATGGCGCCGGGCCGCATCGACCTGGGCCTCGGCCGGGCGCCGGGCACGGACGGCGCCACCGCCGCGGCCCTGCGCCGCACCGACACCCTGAACGAGGGCGCCGACGACTTCCCCGAGCAGCTCGCGGAACTCGTCCGCTTCCTGGACGACGACTTCCCCGACGGACACCCCTACCGCCGTATCCACGCCATCCCGGGCCCCGTCCAGGCCACCACCCCCGGCGGCGTCCAGTCCCCGCACCGGCCGCCGGTCTGGCTGCTCGGCTCCTCCGGCTTCAGCGCCCGCCTCGCCGGCATGCTCGGCCTGCCGTTCGCCTTCGCCCACCACTTCTCCGCGCAGAACACCATCCCGGCCCTGGACCTGTACCGGCAGAGCTTCCGCCCCTCCGCGGTCCTCGACGAGCCGTACGCCCTCATCGGCGTCTCGGCCCTCGCCACCGACGACGCGCGCGAGGCCCGCCGCCAGACCCGGGCGATGGCCCTGAACATGCTCCGCCTGCGCACCGGCCGGCCCGGTCTGTTCCCCGACCCGGACGAGGCCGAGAAGCACGAGTTCAGCCCGATGGAGGAGGAGTTCATCACCTCCTGGACGTCCAACATCGTGCACGGCGGCGCCGACGAGGTCCGCTCGGGCCTGGACGATCTGCACAAGCGCACGGGCGCCGACGAGCTGATGCTCGTCTCCCACGCCCACCGCGGTGAACTCCGGTTGCGTTCCTACGAGTTGATCGCGGACGCCTACGGATTGCCGACCGCGTAGGTCTGCGCGCCGAGGAGTTCGGAGATACGATCCGGCGGCACCGGACGGGAGTACAGCCAGCCCTGCCCGGTGTCGCAGCCGATCCGGCGCAGCCGGGTGGCCTGGGCCGAGGTCTCCACGCACTCGGCGGTGACGGTGATGCCGAGCCGGTGGGCGAGCTGGATCATCGCCTCGACGATGACCTCGTCGGCGCGGTTGGGAGTGATCGCCGGGGTCTTGCCGGACTCCGCCTCGTACTGGAAGCCCCGCACGAACGACCCGTCCAGCTTGAGGGTCGAGACCGGCAGGCGGCTGAGGTAGGCGAGGTTCGAGTAGCCGGTGCCGAAGTCGTCGATGGCGATACGCACGCCCATGTCGCTGAGCGCCTGCAGTGCCTGCAGCGGGCGGCCGGCCGAGCCCATCACCGCCGACTCGGTCAGCTCCAGCTGCAGCAGGTGCGGGGCGAGCCCGGTCTCGGCGAGGATCTCCGCCACGTCGGCGACCAGGTCGGAGTCCCACACCTGCCGCACGGCCACGTTGACGCTGACGAAGATCGGCGGTTCGTCGGGGTGGTCCAGCTGCCAGCGGCGGGCCTGGCGGCAGGCGGTGTTCAGCGCCCAGCGGCCGAGCTGCACGATCGAGCCGTCCTCCTCGGCCAGTCCGATGAACCGATTCGGCGTCAGTGTGCCGAACTGAGGATGATTCCAGCGGATCAACGCCTCGACCCCGGACAGGCGTCCGTCCTCCATGCCGACCAACGGCTGGTATTCGAGCGCGAATTCGTCGCGGTCGATGGCGGGGCGCAAAGTGGACGCCAGGGCCTGACGGGTCATCCGGTGCGCGTTGCGCTCGGGGTCGAACAGGGTCCAGCGGGCCTTGCCGTCGGCCTTCGCCCAGTACAGCGTCGTATCGGCCGCCTGCATCAGGCCCGTGGCCGTCGTACCCGCCGCGTGCCGCTCGACGACGCCGATGGACGCGGTCAACGACAGCCGCTGCCCGGCCAGATCGAAGGGGTCCTCCAGCGCCTTCAGCGCCGACTCGGCGAGCTCGGCGAGCTGTTCGGTGCCGGTGGAGTCCTCCACGAGCAGGGCGAACTCGTCGCCGCCGAGCCGGGCCACCAGCGGTGTGACGGCGCGGGCGTAACCGGCCTCGTCGGCCACCCGGGTCAGGCGCTCGGCGACGGCCGCGAGCAGCCGGTCGCCGACGCGGTGGCCGAGGGTGTCGTTGACGGCCTTGAAACCGTCGAGATCCAGGTAGCACAGCCCGATCCGGCCGGTGCCGCTCTGCTCGTACGACTCCGCCTCCAGCGCGGCCGAAAGCCGCTCGAAGAACAGCGTGCGGTTGGGCAACCGGGTCACCGGGTCGTGCATCTGCAAGTGCCGCAGCCGCGCCTGGAGTTCGCGGCGGGCGCTGATGTCGGCGACGGACAGCAGCACCCCGGTCTCGCCGCCGAGCGGGGCCACGGTCACCTGCACCCACACCGAGTGCCCCTCGGGATGTTTCAGCCGGCGGGTGCAGCGCAGCTTCGCCTGCCGGCCGCGCAGCACCTCGCGGTAGGCGTGCCAGCTGCGGGTGTCCGAGGCCAGGTCCACCAGGTCGGCGGCGATCCGCCCGGTGAGCGTGTCCGGATCGGTGCCCAGCAGCTCGCCGAAGGCCGCGTTCGCGCCGGCGACCAGGCCCGCGCGGTCCACGACGGCCATGGCGATCGGGGCAGCCGCGAAGACACGGTGGTAGGTGGTGTGGTCACTGTCTGTGACGGCTGACCGGTCGAGGTCTGCCGCGGGCGTCGGCCCTTCGGACGTTCCGCTCACCGCTCGCTCCCGCAGTGCACTCGATCGCTGTCGCTGTCCGTGCCGGAAAGTGTGCCGATCATAGAGGCTGGCCCCGGGCCCTTCCAGCCGATGTCCAGTGTCCCGGACCGAACACTGGTTCTGACAGATCGTTTCTGCCCGCGCCTGGACGGGTTCTTCAGGCCCCCGACCAGTTGTGACGTTCTGTGAGTGTTCCGGGGTGTCGGGCGCCGGAGCGCGCCGGAGCATCCGGGGGCGCACTCACCCTTGTGGTGCAGATGAACAGGGCATGACGCAATAAATAACAGCAATCTGGATGCGGGTCCTGTCGAACCGCGTCCGGAGGTCATGTCCGTGCCCAAGCTGCGCAGCACCGCCGCCGTGTGCACCACGCTGTCGGCGCTCGCCGCGACGTCGATCCTCAGCGGCCCGTCGGTCGCCGAGCCCTTCTCCACCACCCCCTGCGCGCTGCACCGCACCGACGCCCACCACTCCGAGGGCGTGGACACCTGGAACCCCGACTACACCCGGCCGATCGGCGCCCTGGACGCCGTCATGGTCTTCCTGTCCTTCCCGGACGCCGCGCCGCGCACCACCCCCGCCGAGCTGACCGCCGACCACTTCCCGGCCACCAGCCGCTACTTCGAGCAGGCCTCCTACGGCAGGTTCACCCTCCGCCCGCACCCGCTCGGGCACTGGCTGCGCATGCCCCGGCCGTCCACGGCGTACGCCATAAGGCGTGACTGGAGCGTGGAGGACCGGGCCGCCTACCTGCGGGACGCGTTCGCGGTCGCCGACAAGGAGGTCGACTTCTCGCGCTACCAGGTCGTGTACTTCGTCGCCGATCCGGACGCGCCCGGCGTCGACTCGGACGCGACGAAGGTCGTCAACCTGGACACGCCCGTGCACGTGGACGGCACGGACATCCGCCGGGTCGTCACCGTGTTCGAGAAGCATCCGCCGGACCGGCTGGTCCTCGCCCACGAGACCGGCCATGTCTTCGACCTGCCCGACCTCTACCACCGCCCCGTCGACGGCAAGGGCGACTGGGACACCTACGTCGGCGACTGGGACCTGATGGGCAGCCAGTTCGGGCTCTCGCCCGACCTGTTCGCCTGGCACAAGTGGAAGCTGGGCTGGCTGGATCCGCGCCAGGTGGTGTGCGTGCGCGGCGCGGGACCGACCCGGCTGACCCTGGAGCCACTGGAGGCGGGCCCCGGGATCCCGGTGCAGGGCACGGCGGGCGCCCCGGCCTTCGGCCTCGGGCACGGGGTGAAGCTGGCGATCGTACGCACCGGGCCCGACAGCGCCCTGGGCTTCGAGGCACGCGGCCCGGCCGGAAACGACCGGGCCGGCTGCCGGCAGGGGGTGCTGGTGTACCGGATCAGAAGTGGAGCGGAGTCCGGCGGCGGCCCGGTGGAGGTGGTCGACGCCCACCCGCGCACCGAGGGGTGCTGGGAGGACTCGGTCTACCCGCCCCTCGCCGACGCCCCGGTCGCCCTCGGTGAGAGCTTCACCGTGCCCGGGGAGGACGTCCAGGTGGAGGTGGAGGGGAGGACGGCGTCGGGGGCATGGACGGTGAGGATCACGCCGCGTGTCACCGGCTGATGCCTGCTTGACGTACACACCGCGCACACGAAAACGGCGGGCCGGATTCTTTCGAACCGGACCCGCCGTCTTCCGCGCGTGCGCCGCCAGGGACTCGAACCCCGGACCCGCTGATTAAGAGTCAGCTGCTCTAACCAACTGAGCTAGCGGCGCCTGCTGACGTCGTAGACCTTAGCATCCTGGTCGGCGGGAGGAAAAATCGATATGCGGACGGCGGCGCGGGCCGCCCGCACGGCCGCCCAGAGGACGACCTCCGGCCCCGGCAGCCAGGGGTGACGCGCGTCCGGGGCGACCAGCCAGCGGGCGGTGCCGGTGCCGTCGTCCCCGGTGGGCGCCGGGACGGTCACCGCGTCGCCCGTGCCGTGACACAGCAGGGGCGGCACCGCATCCGCGCGGTTCGAGCCCCACTCCTCCCACGCGAGCAGCGAGGGCAGTCGCTGGGCCGTGCCCGGTGCGGCGAACAGCAGCACACGGCCCCGGAAGATCGCGACAGGGCCGGAGCCCGGGCCGTCGTCCCAGAGCCGGTCCAGCATCCGGCGGCCGAAGATCGCCGGTGCGCTCACCACGTCGAAAACGGTGCCGCAGGGCAGGACGACGGGGGCGCCCGGGCGCTCCTCCCAGAGGGCGAGCGTGCTGCGTGGGTAGGTGGCCGCCGAGGCGAGCCAGCCGACTCCGTCGGAGGTGACCCGGGTGACGTTCGGTGTGCTGCTCATGCCACCCAGATGTACCGGGGGTGAGCGGGCCGTTCTTCTGAGTTGCCGAAACTCGGGACAGAAACGGTGGGGGAGGAGTATCTTGCCCGCCTGGCATATGCCAGGCGGGGGTGACGTGCGGGATCGAAGTTGACGGGCGGGAGGTCACGCGGGATCGGCGGTCGTCCGGCCCTCGGTGTTGCCGCGCAGCAGGTCCCGCCCGAACTCGACCATCTTCTTCGCGTAGTCCTCGGTCCACTCCGCCCGCTCGGCGATGTCCGCCGGGGTCAGCCGGTCGAACCGGCGCGGGTCGGCGAGCTGGGCCGCCGCGATGGCCTGGAACTCCACGGCCCGGTCGGCGGCCGCGCGGAACGCCTGGGTCAGCTCCGTGGCCCGGACCAGCAGCGCCCGCGGATCCTCGATCGACTCCAGGTCGAAGAAGTGCTCGGGATCGGCGGCCGCCTCCGCGGGCTCGAAGATCAGAGGCGCGGGGCGTAGCCGCGGTTCGTTACGACGCGGCGTGGGCTCCGCCATGTCTTGTCTCCTCCTCGTACGGTTCGCTGGGCCCCGCCTTCGGGTGGGCCACCGTCCATTGTCCCGCGCGCACGCAAGGCCCCCTCATGGCCGCGGTTTCACCCGGAGTCCCGCCGGGTGAGCCGACCGGCGAGGCCTCGGGGCGCGGTGCCGGTTCACCCGGGGCTCGGTGAGGGGCGGCGCTGAGCCGGGTGCCGGGTGCCGGGTGGGGCGGTCACGGCTGCCAGGGCACTCGGGGCTTGCAAGGTGGGCCGTGGCGGCGGGGCCGCGGGTCACGGCTGCCAGGGCACCCGGTGTTCCGTCAGGTGGGCCAGGACCGCGTGGCTCGCCTCCCAGCCGTCCGGGGCTGTGACCGTCGGCCGCCTCCGGCGGCGGGCCGGACTCCGTCCGGCGAGCGGGCGGCGCTGAGCCGGATGGCCGCCGACCAGGTGCCCGGTGGGGCGGTCACGGTTGCCAGGGCACCCGGTGTTCCGTCAGGTGGGCCAGGACCGCGTGGTTCGCCTCCCAGCCGTCCGGGAACTTCACCAGCGTGCCCAGCTGGACCGGTTCCGTGGACGGGTAGGCGTCCAGGAGGTCGCCCACGCCCGCGCGGCAGACCACGATGCACGCGTGGCGGTGCCGGGAGGCCAGGACGCACAGGCGGCCGGTCTCCAGGTGGAAGGCGGTGGCGTCGGGGCGGCCGGAGAGCGGGTGCAGGACGACCGTGACGTCGTACTCCCGGCCCTGGAGGCGGTTCGCGGTGTCGACCGTGACGTCCGCCACGCCCAGTTCGGCGAGCGCCGTGCGGACCGCCGCCGCCTGGTCGCGGTGGGCCGTGCCGACGGCGATGCGGTCGGCACTGAGGGGGGCCGGATCCGGGGCCCGCTCGGAGACGGCCGCGCCGTCTCTGTCCAGCAGGCGGCGCACGACCGTGGCCGCGGCCCGCACCGCCTCGGGGTCCGTGCGCGGGGTGTGCCGGGCGGGCAGCTCCAGCAGGGCCCAGCCGGATTCCGCCGCCTCGTCGATCGCACGGTCCGGGCCCGAGCCGTCGGACGGGACGGCGAAGGCCAGGCGGCGGTCGCCGTGGTCCGTGCCGCTGCGGAAGGGCGTGTAGGGGTAGAAGGCGTCCGAGACCAGGGGGGCCGCGGAGGCCGGCAGGCGCCAGGAGACCGGGAGGCGGTGCTGCGGCAGGCCCGGATTGTGCGCCAGGAGCGTGGTCACCGCGGAGGCCGACGGGTCGTACGACAGGCCCGCCCACTGCTCGCTGCCGACGATCGCGAACGGGTCCAGCTGACCGGGGTCGCCCACGAACAGCGCCCGCTCGAACAGTCCGGCCACGGCCAGCAGGGAGTCGGAGCGCATCTGGTACGCCTCGTCCACGATCGCGTGCCGCCAGGGCTCGTCGACCTTCACATGCGCCCACTTCGCCGCCGTGGACAGCACGACCGGCAGGCCGTTCAGCTCTGCCGCCTTCGCCGATGTGCGGACCTGCGGCAGATCGTCCAGTGCCTTGTCGTAGGCGTCGGTGTCGCTGCTGTGCAGGCGGCCGACCGGCAGCTCCGGGTTCTTCTCGGCGAGCCGGAGGACGAGATCGTCCACCTGGGCGTTGGTCTGCGCCACCACCATCAACGGGCGGCCCGCCTCGGCCAGTTCCAGTGCCGCGCGGACCACGAGTGTCGACTTGCCGGCGCCCGGCGGGGAGTCCACGACCACACCCCGCTCGGTGCCGTGCAGGGTGTCGTGCAGGATCGCGTCGGTGGCGCGGGCGGCGGCCGCCCCGGGGTCGAAGCCGACCGTCGTCACAGGACGTCCTCCTCGGTCACGGTGTCGGGGGTCTCGGGGGCGGCCTCACCCGGCGGCCCGCCGTGCGTCCACGGGGTCTCCTCCGGGTCGGGCAGCTTCGCGCCGCCGCGCTGCTCGTGCTCGAAGAGGGTGAAGCACACCCGGTCGCCCTTCTCCGGCACCGAACCGGGCTCCGGCTCCTTGCCACGGCCCATCTTGTCCAGGATCCGCAGCACGAGCCCGCCCTCGCGGTCGGGTCCGACGAACTCCGCCGACTGCGGCTTGCCGCCCAGCGAGCGGTACACCTTCGCGCGCTCGGCGAGATGCGGCCGGTCGTCCGTGCGGACCGTCACCAGCGGGCGCGGGCTCGGCCGCCTGCCCTCGCTGTACGCCAGGACGACGTCGGTGACCTCGCCGGCGAACGCCTCCCCGGCCAGCCGCCGCCCCGCCATCACCAGCGGGTCGTCCAGCGCCTCCTGCGCCTCCAGCCGGGCCTGCTCCCGCTCGCGCGTGGCCAGCTTGTTCGCCGCCGTCACCGCGTCGTCCCGGCGCGGCTGCGGGGGCTCGCCCGCCAGCACCCGGTCGCGGTGACCGGTGAACGACCACCGGTCACGGGTCCAGCGCTCCTCCACATGCGCGCCCTGCGGCAGCGCCCGCAGCAGGTCCAGACCCTGCCACACCGCGTCCCAGGTGGGCCGTGTGCGGCTTTCCACCAGGTCGCGGATCTCCCGCTCGGCGGCCGTCAGCGCCGCCAGCCGGTCGTCGGCGGCCAGGGCGTCCTCGGCGGCGGCGAGTGCGCCGCGCGCGCGGTCGTAGCGCTCGATCGCCGGGGCCAGCAGCTTGTTGTCGAACGCCGGGTCGGTGGCGGGACCGGCCGGCGGGCACAGCAGCTGGCCGGCCCCGTCCCGGGCCAGCTCGGCCCGGCGGGCGGCCTCGGCGCCGCTCGTGCCCTCCGGTGGGTCGATCCAGGAGAGCAGCGCGCCCAGGTGCTGGTCCTCCAGGCTCGACTGGCCCGTCGCCCAGTGCCGGGACAGCACCTCGGTCAGGGCGAGGAGCAGGGAGGAGCCGGGGACCCGGGACCGCTCGCCGTAGTGGGTCAGCCAGCGGCCGAGCAGCGGCACCCGCGGCGGCGCCGGATAGGGAGCCTCCGGGTCCTGCTCGGCCGTACGCCGAAAACGCATCGAGCGGCCCAGCAGCCGTACGAAGTCCAGACCCGCCCGGCTCGGCACGATCAGCTGGGGGGCGTCCGCGCACAGCTCGACCTCGACCCTGACCCGCTTGCCGGTCTCCGGGTCGGTCTCGGTGCGCTCGGCCGCCTCGACCGACGCGGCGTAGGAGTCGACGTACGGCAGGACGACGTCGGCCAGCTCGGCGAGGAACGTGAAGCGCAGATCGCGGTCGCGGGGCTGCGGCACGGCCAGCAGGCGCGGCGCGTGCCGGTCGGTGCCGACGAGCGCACCGAGCGGGGCGCCGGCCTCACCGGCGGTGGTGAGCGGCACGAACACCAGGGGACGCTCGGACAGATGGCGGTGCCGGACGGTCGCGGTGGGCCGGGCCCGGCCGGTGGCCACGGCCTCGAGCCGGGCGAGGGTGGTGATCAGGGACACGCGGCCGCCCCCTCCGCACCCGCCAGCGCCTCCGCGCGCAGGGCCGCCGCCCGGCGCAGCGCCGCGACCGCCGGGTCGTCCGGGTCGCCCCTCTCACCGCGCGCCGCCGCGAGGACGTCCCAGACCGTGGTCAGGCCGCCCAGTTCCGCGCGCAGGGGCCGGCCGAGACGGGTGACGACGCCCGCCTCGCGGGAGCGTTCCCTGCAGTGGAAGGCCAGCTCGCACGCGGACAGGCACTCGGGCGCGTACGTCGCCGGGACCGCGTCCACGGCCGCCGAAAGCTCCTCGGCGCTGCGGTCGGGCGCGAAGCACGTGCCGTCGGGCAGGGTCCCGGCGATCTCCTCGATGCGGGTGAGCCGGGCCAGCTGACGGGCGGTGACCGCGCGCTGCTTGCGGATGTCGACGGCCGAGCCGGCGGGCAGGTTCGAGAAGTCCTTCGGGCAGACCAGAAGCACCCGGTGACGCACCCGCGGGGGAGGATCCAGGCGTGCGGCGACCTCCTCCAGGGCCAGTACGTACACCGCCGCCTGCCGGGCCGCCGCGCCGACCTTCGCCGGGTCCGCCGAGCCGTCCAGCATCGGGAACGACTTGATCTCGACCACCGACCAGCTGCCGTCCGGGTGCACGACCACCGCGTCCGGCTCCAGGAACGCGAGCGAACCGGCCACGTCCAGGGCCAGCATCGGGTGGTCCAGCAGCGTCCAGCCGCCCGCGCGCGTGGCCTCGCGCAGCGCCAGCGCCGTGCGCGCCGTACGCCCCTCGGGGCCCTGCGCGCTCAGGTCGGGGACGGCGGCGCCTTCCGGCTCTGCGGCGCCCGGGTCCAGGCGGGCGTGCGCCAGCCGCAGCAACTCGGCGCCGCCGTCCGCCTTCACCTTCGCCTCGAACGCGTTGCCCCGGGTCAGCGCGAACTGCGACTGCCCGAAACCGGACGGCGCGCCCAGCGCGCTCGCCAGCCGCGCCTTGTCCACCCCGGCGCCGTCCAGGATCGCCCGTCGCGCGCACCCGGGGTTCGCGGCGAGCGCCGCGAGGGCGCGTGCGTCCAGGGCCTTGGCCGGTACGTCGGGACCGCGCAGCTCAGCGAGCCGGTGTCGGAGCCCCTTCGCCCGCGTCGCTGGGGGCGGTGTCCGGTTCGGCCCCGGCGTCGAGCCGCGACTCGCGCTGCCGTGGAATTCGCTCACCCGCGGAAGTCTGGCATCCGGCACTGACAATCGGGGAACCCGTGCCGGCCGGGACCGGTGTGCGGGGCGGGAACAGCCGGGACAGGCGGGCCCGGAGCAGATCCAGGCCCCGGATCACGCGCGGCGCCAGCAGGGAGCCGACGCCCATCACGGCGACACCCGCCACCGCGTCGAGGAAGTAGTGGTTGGCGGTGCCCATGACCACGAGCGCGGTCCCGAGCGGATAGCCGACGGCGAGGACCTTGGCGAGGCGGGTGCGGCCGTGGCGCCACAGCATCACCCCGCACCACAGCGCCCAGCCGACGTGCAGGCTCGGCATCGCCGCGTACTGGTTGGTCATCCCGCCCATGCCGCGCGGCGCGCTCGCCTCGCCGCCCCACCAGCCGTAGGAGCTGTAGTGCGCCATGGTGTCCACGAAGCCGTGACCGGCGGAGAGCAGCCGGGGCGGGCAGGTGGGCAGCAGCGTGAAGCCGATCAGTCCGATGAACGTGGACGTCATCAGCCAGGTGCGGGCCCGCCGGTAGTGCTCGGCGCGGGTCCGGAACAGCCAGATCAGGAGGGCGGGCGTGACCAGGTAGTGCAGCGAGGCGTACCAGAAGTCGGCGGGCACGCCGAGCCAGGGCTCGCGGGTGAACAGCCGGTTGAGCGGATGCTCCGCGTTGAGGTGCAGGGCCTTCTCGAGGCGCAGGATGGCCAGGCCGTGGTCGACGGCGGAGGAGACGTCACCGCGGGCGAGGAGCCGGCCGGCCGAGTAGCAGCCGTACACGAGGAGGATCAGCGGCAGCTCGGTCCACCAGCGCAGCCGGGTACGGGGAACCACCTCGGTGCCCGGTGTCTCGGTCTGCGGCATCCGATCGCCCTCCCCCTTCTGCAGTGCGGCCCGCCCCGGAGGGCGACCGTGCCACCTTACGGTGTCCGTATCCCGCCCATGCGGGCGCTCCGGCCCACAAAGACGTCGGGATCGCCCGCCGGGTTGCCCCGACCGGGTGTGAGCGATGATGGAGAAGCCCTCTCTTCTCGTTCTCGTGGCGTCCGTGTGGCGTCTTACTCCCGGAAAGGTCTCCCATGGCACCGCGCATCCTGCTGGCCCGGCACGGACAGACGGAGTGGTCGCTGTCCGGCAAGCACACCGGCAGGACCGACGTGCCGCTGCTGGAGGAGGGCCGGCGGGGGGCCAAGCTGCTCGGCGAGCGACTGCACCGCGCCCCGCTGGACGGGCTGCCGGGGGTGGAGGTGCGCACCAGCCCCCTGGCACGCGCGCGTGAGACGTGCGAACTGGCCGGCTTCGGGGACCGGGCGAGTGCCTGGGACACGCTCATGGAGTGGGACTACGGCGCCTACGAGGGCATGACGCCGGCCGAGATCCAGGCCGTGCGGCCGGGGTGGCTGATCTGGCGGGACGGGGTGCCGCGGGGCGAGACCATCGCCGAGGTCACCGCCCGCGCGGACGAGGTGGTGGCGTGGGCGCGGGGGGGGGAAAGCGGCGTGCTGGTGCTCGCCCCCCGCACCCCGCCCCCCCCCCCAGGCGCCCATCGTCTGGGGCTGCCGCCGGGCCTCGCCGCCCG
>NZ_JBVJVZ010000027.1:0-59069 GCF_055603245.1 Streptomyces sp. NPDC037290
GCGATCACCGGGATCTGGGACTTCTTCGCGATGGTCGCGAGGGCGTCGGCGTCGTCCTGGGTGGGGCAGGCGACGCGGACGATCTGGCAGCCGGAGGCCGTCAGCTCGGCGATCTGCTGGAGGGTGGCGCCGATGTCGGACGTACGGGTCGTCGTCATCGACTGGACCGAGACGGGCGCGTCTCCGCCGACGGCCACGCTTCCGACCTGGATCTGCCGGCTCTTGCGGCGCTCGGCGAGCTTGGTCGGAACGGACGGCATGCCGAGAGAAATCGCAGTCATCTGCTGTGCAACCCCAAGTCGTGGATCAAGGTCCGGTCCCGTCAGCAGCGGGCTCCGCGCTTCGAGATTACGGCACGGACGTGAAGGGAGGCACACGGCGTCCCAACGGTCCACCCTATGGCGTCGTGTCACAGCGGGCCGGGCGTGGTGTGGTGCCCGGAGGAGCAGGATCCCTGGTTGAGCACCGTGACCGGCCCGTGGCCCAAGGTGACCGAGGGCACCCGCCCGCCTCGAACATGGGAACGATCGGGGATTGTTAGGGTCGGGTGATGATCTCCCTCCGCGAACCCGTCTTCTTCACCCGCCTGCGCGAGGCGGGCCGGGTCCTCGTCGCCGGGGCGGGTGGGGGGTTCGACGTCTACGCCGGGCTGCCGCTGGCCCTCGCGCTGCGGTCGGCCGGTGCCGAGGTGCACCTGGCCAGCCTGTCCTTTTCCGACCTGTTCGGCCTGGACCTGGACTCCTGGGTCGCGGAGGACGTCGCCGCCGTCCGCCCGGACACCCCGCTGCGCGGCGACTACTTCCCCGAGCGCGCCCTCGCCCGCTGGCTGCACTCGCAGGAGCTGCCCGACACCGTGTACGCCTTTCCCCGCACGGGTGTGCAGCCGCTGCGCGCCGCCTACCGGGCGCTGCTGGAACACCTGGGCGGCGTGGACGCGGTCGTGCTGGTGGACGGCGGGACCGACATCCTGATGCGGGGTGACGAGCACGGGCTCGGCACCCCGGAGGAGGACATGGCCAGCCTGGCGGCCGTCGCCGGGCTGGACGAGGTCACGCACCGGCTCGTCGCCTGCGTCGGCTTCGGCGTGGACGCCTACCACGGCGTCAACCACTCGCTGGCGCTGGAGAACCTGGCCGCTCTGGACCGCGCCGGCGGGTATCTGGGGGCGTTCTCGCTGCCTCGCGAGAGCGTGGAGGGGGCCGCCTATCTCGATGCGGTGGCCGATGCCCAGCACAGCCATGCGAGTCATCCGAGCATCGTCCACGGGTCCGTGGCGGCCGCCGTGCGGGGGGAGTTCGGGGACGTACGGTTCACCGAGCGGACCCGGGGCAGCGAGCTGTTCGTCAATCCGCTGATGGCGCTGTACTTCTGTGTCGACCTGCCCGCCCTGGCGCGCGCGAACCTCTACCTCGACCGGCTGGAGGACACGGTCCTGATGCGCCAGATCAGCTCCGCCATCTCCGCCTTCCGCGAGGAACTGCCCCGGCAGCGGCCACCGCGGGCCTACCCGCACTGACCGGGTCCTGCGCGCGGCTCGTGATGCCCTGTAGGTGCGTACCAGAATGCCATGGCGTCCCACGGAGGGGCGGTCCGTATGAGACCGCCCCTCGCAAGCCGAGCCTGCGGGACTGCTAACTGATCTTGACCGGGTTAACGATGTCCGCGATCAGGACCAGGATCGTGAAGCAGACGAAGATCCCGGCCACCACGTACGCCACCGGCATCAGCCTCGCCACGTCGAACGGGCCCGGGTCCGGGCGGCGCAGGACCCTGGCCACGTTGCGCCTGATGGCCTCCCACAGGGCGCCCGCGATGTGTCCGCCGTCGAGGGGGAGCAGCGGGAGCATGTTGAACAGGAACAGGGAGAGGTTGAAGCCCGCGAGGAGCATCACGAACCCTGCGACCTGCTGCGAGGCGGGGATGTCGAGGGTGGCGATCTCGCCGGTGACCCGGGCCGCGCCGACGATGCCCATCGGGGAGTCCGGCTCGCGCGGGCCGTCACCGAAGGCGGCGTCCCACAGGGCGGGGATCTTGCCGGGCAGGGCGGCGAGGGAGTCGACCGCGTCGCCGACCCGGTCGGTCATCCAGGTCACGGACTGGCCGAAGTCCTGGTGGACGACGCCGGTGGCGCCGCTGAAGCCGAGGAAGCCGGCCTCGACGTACTTGCCCTGGACGTACTGGCCGCTGGAGTCCTTCTTGGCGACCCTGTTCGTCGCGATCGTCGTGTGCAGGGTCAGCTCCTGGCCCTTGCGGTCGACGACGATCGCGACCTTCTTGCCGGCGCTGTCGCGGATGAGGTCCGAGAGCGTGTTCCAGTCCCTGGTCGGCACGCCGTCGAAGGAGACGATCCTGTCGTGCGGCTTCATGCCGGCCTGCGCCGCCGGGGAGACCGGGTCGGACTTCTTGCAGGTGTCGCGGTGCTGGCTCTGGTCGATGGCGCAGGGCGAGACGGAGGCGACGGTGGTGGTCTGCTGCTGGATGCCGAAGCCCATCAGGACCGTGAAGAACAGGCCGATCGCGAGGATCAGGTTCATGAAGGGGCCGGCGAACATGACGATGACACGCTTCCACGGCTTGCGCGTGTAGAACATGCGCGTCTCGTCACCGGGCCGCAGTTCCTCGAAGGCCGCCGAGCGGGCGTCCTCGATCATGCCGCGCCACGGGGAGGTGGAGCGGGCGGAGACCCGGCCCTCCTCGTCGGGCGGGAACATGCCGATCATGCGGATGTAGCCGCCGAGCGGGATCGCCTTGAAGCCGTACTCGGTCTCGCCCTTCTTCCGCGACCAGACGGTCGGGCCGAAGCCGACCATGTACTGCGGGACGCGGATGCCGAAGAGCTTGGCCGTGGACAGGTGCCCCAGTTCGTGCCACGCGATCGAGACGAGCAGCCCGACGAAGAAGACCCCTATGCCGAGGATGAACATCAAGGTCGTCATGCACGCGCCTCCGCGGTCGCCGTCGTGGCTGTCAGTTCTCGGGCCCGGGCGCGGGCCCAGGTCTCCGCTTCGAGGACGTCCGACACCGTGAGTGAAGTTCCCGTGGCCGGGGTGCCGTGCTCCTCGACGACCCGGGTGACGGTCTCCATGATCCCGTTGAAGGGCAGCGCGCCGCTGCGGAAGGCCTCGACGCACTCCTCATTGGCCGCATTGAACACCGCCGGGGCGGTCCCCGCGAGCCGCCCCACGTGCCGGGCGAGGTTCACCGAGGGGAAGGCCTCGTTGTCCAGCGGGAAGAACTCCCAGGTGGAGGCCGTGCTCCAGTCGAAGGCGGGCGCGGCGTCGGGGACGCGTTCGGGCCAGCCCAGACCGATGGCGATGGGCCCGCGCATGTCGGGGGGCGTCGCCTGGGCGATCGTGGATCCGTCGGTGAACTCGACCATCGAGTGAACATACGACTGGGGATGCACGACCACCTCAATGTGGTCGAAGGAAATGTCGTAGAGGAGGTGTGCCTCGATGACCTCCAGGCCCTTGTTGACGAGGGTCGCGGAGTTGATCGTGATCACCGGGCCCATGGCCCAGGTGGGGTGGGCGAGGGCGTCCTCGACGGTGACGTGCGCCAGCTCGGCCTTGGTACGGCCGCGGAACGGGCCGCCGGAGGCGGTGACGACCAGCTTGCGGACGTCGGCCCTGGACCCCGACGCCAGCGCCTGGAAGAGGGCGGCGTGCTCGGAGTCGACCGGGATGATCTGGCCGGGCTTGGCGAGCGCCTTGACCAGCGGTCCGCCGACGATCAGGGATTCCTTGTTGGCGAGCGCGAGGGTGCGGCCCGTCTCCAGCGCGGCCAGGGTCGGCGCGAGGCCGATGGAACCGGTGATGCCGTTCAGCACCGTGTGGCAGTCGGAGGCGGCGACCTGCGTGGCGGCGTCCGGTCCGGCGAGGATCTCGGGGAGCGGCTCGCCGGGGCCGTACTCGGCGGCGAGCGCCTCGCGCAGCGCGGGTACGACGTCCTCGCGGGCGACCGCGACGGTCCGCACCCGCAGCCGGTGCGCCTGCTCGGCGAGGAGGGCGACGCGGCCGCCGTTCGCGGAGAGGGCGGTGACCCGGAAACGGTCGGGGTGGCGCAGCACGAGGTCGATGGCCTGGGTGCCGATGGATCCGGTGGAGCCGAGGATCACCACGTCCTTGGGGCCGTCCCCGGCGACGGGGTCGTAGACGAGGTGCGGATCGGCGAGGGGTGCCGGATGGGCGGGGCTGTCGGTCATCCCTCCATTGTTGCCGCAAGCGGTGACGGTCAGGACAGGGCGTCCCCCGCGCGGGTGCGTGAACAGGTTTCGTCGCGGGCGGGAGCGGTTCTCCGTGTGAAGCATCGGTGAAGATCGTGTGATAACGGTTCGGTCTCAAGATCGGCGCCGGTGAGCGCCCGGAGATCCGCACCGGTCGCGGCCCGGACACCGCGCCGGACAAGGAGCGCAGGCCGCCGCGCCGTCCCCCCGCACCACGCGTCCGAGCGACAAGTACTGCTGAAATTGCGCACGTCGGGTCCGGGGGGATGGCATCCTTCTGCGTCGGGGCCCAGTCAAGCAGGGCCAAAGGGGGAGGAGTCACCACCATGAACCGCATGCGTACGACCACGACCGTCCTGGCGACGGCCGGTCTTCTGACCGCCGGACAGCTCGGGCTCGCCGGAGGCGCGTTCGCCGCCACGCAGACGCCGAGCAGCACCGGTTGCCCGATCAACCTGGTCTACCCGACCAGCTTCTACATCGACTCGCACGGCTGGGTGACCAACGGCGGTCTGTACTTCGGGATCAAGAACAAGAGCACGACCAAGAGCTTCAAGAAGGTCAGCCTCACCATCACGGACACCAAGAACATCCGCTTCGGCTCGGCCACGGCCACGGGCGGCAAGGTCACCCAGAAGACCTCGAAGACGGTGACCGTGTACACGGGGACGCTGAACAAGAAGGCGAGCCTCGGAGTGAAGGTGCAGACGCACCTGCTCAACACCCACAGCTACGGGGTGAAGTTCACCCTGCACGGCTCGGGCTGGAACTGCGCCGTGAACCAGGGCACCTGGGGCAACTGACCCCAGGCGCCCTGCCGGCCGGTACGGGAGCGGCTCAGTCGCCGAAGGGGCGGCGCTCGCTCGGCCGTGTGGCGGGCCCGGGGGTCGCGTCGGCGATCCACGGTCCGTCACCGGACGGGTCGATGACCCCCTCCTCCAGCCAGGTGTAGGCCCCGCCGAGCACGCCCTTGACCACGTCGCGGTCAAGGGCGTCGGTGTTGGTCCACAGCCGGCCGAAGAGCTCCTCGACGCGGATGCGGGCCTGCCGGCAGAAGGCGTCAGCCAGTTGGTAGGCCTCGCGGCCGTGGTCGTCCCGGCCGCGCAGCAGTTCGGCGCGGACGCAGGACGCGCTCATCGCGAACAGTTCGGCGCCGATGTCCACGATCCGCCCGAGGAAGCCCTGCTTGGTCTCCATCCGGCCCTGCCAGCGGGACATGGCGTAGAAGGTGGAGCGGGCCAGCTTGCGGGCGGTGCGCTCGACGTAACGCAGGTGCCCGGACAGGTCGACGCCGTGCTTGAACTCGCCGTAGGACGTGGGAAGTTGGCCGGGCCCGGCGACCAGCTTCGGGAGCCACTTGGCGTAGAAGACGCCCGCGTTCGCGCCTGCCTTCGCCTTGTCGGACAGGGACTTGTCGGGGTCGATGAGGTCACCGGCGACCGAGAGGTGGGCGTCGACGGCCTCGCGAGCGATCAGCAGGTGCATGATCTCGGTCGAGCCCTCGAAGATGCGGTTGATGCGCAGGTCGCGCAGCATCTGTTCGGCCGGGACGGCCCGTTCGCCGCGCGCCCTCAGGGACTCGGCGGTCTCGTAGCCGCGCCCGCCACGGATCTGGACCAGTTCGTCGGCCATCTTCCAGGCCATCTCGGAGCCGTAGAGCTTGGCGAGCGCGGCCTCGATGCGGATGTCGTTGCGGTCCTCGTCGGCCATCTGCGAGGACAGGTCGAGGACGGCCTCCAGGGCGAAGGTGGTGGCCGCGATGAAGCTGATCTTGGAGCCGACGGCCTCGTGCAGCGCGACCGGCTTGCCCCACTGCTCGCGCTCCGCCGACCACTCACGGGCGATCTTCAGGCACCACTTACCGGCGCCCGCGCACATGGCGGGCAGTGAGAGCCGGCCGGTGTTGAGGGTGGTGAGCGCGATCTTCAGGCCCGCGCCCTCGGGGCCGATGCGGTGCGCGGCCGGGACCCGCACCTGGTGGAAGCGGGTGACGCCGTTCTCGATGCCGCGCAGGCCCATGAACGCGTTGCGGTTCTCGACGGTGACGCCCTCGGAGGCCGCCTCCACGACGAACGCGGTGATACCGCCCTTGTGGCCCTCGGACTTCGGCACGCGCGCCATGACGACGAGCAGGTCGGCGACCACGCCGTTGGTGGTCCACAGTTTCACGCCGTCCAGGACGTAGTCGTCCCCGTCGGGTACGGCGGTGGTCGCGAGCCGCGCCGGGTCGGAGCCGACGTCCGGTTCGGTGAGCAGAAAGGCGGAGATGTCGGTGCGGGCGCAGCGGGGCAGGAAGGCGTCCTTCTGCTCCTGGGTGCCGAAGATCTTCAGCGGCTGCGGTACGCCGATCGACTGGTGGGCGGAGAGGAGGGCGCCGACGGCGGGGCTCGCGGAGCCGACCAGGGCGAGGGCCTTGTTGTAGTAGAGCTGGGTCAGGCCGAGACCCCCGTACTTGGGGTCGATCTTCATGCCGAGGGCGCCGAGTTCCTTCAGGCCCGCCACGACCTCGTCGGGGATGCGGGCCTCGCGCTCGATGCGGGCGGTGTCGATCGTGGACTCGCAGAACGCGCGCAGCTTGGCGAGGAACTCCTCGCCGCGCTGGACGCTTTCGGGATCCGGGAGCGGGTGGGGGTGGATGAGGTCGAGCCGGAAACGCCCGAGGAACAGCTCCTTGGCGAAGCTGGGCTTGTGCCAGTCCTGCTGCCGGGCGGCCTCCGCCACCTGACGGGCCTCGCGCTCGGTGACGTTGGTACGTGAAGTGGTGGGGGCGGACATGAGGCTCACCTCGCCGCGAAGAGGGATGATTGCGGACCGTTCGCTACCGACCAGTGCTACTGGATCGTTGGTACCCGAAACGGGCCGACCCCACCACCCCTCGCGCGTCCGAACGGCCGAAAGGTCTGC
This sequence comes from Streptomyces sp. NPDC037290, assembly GCF_055603245.1. Lineage (NCBI taxonomy): Bacteria > Bacillati > Actinomycetota > Actinomycetes > Kitasatosporales > Streptomycetaceae > Streptomyces > Streptomyces sp. NPDC037290. The sequence goes on from NZ_JBVJVZ010000027.1 coordinate 7,130, forward strand.
CGGAGTGCCGGTCCTCGGGTGTGAACTGCTTCCCGGGGGCCCGTTCGGCGTATCGACCGCGCGCGGAGGCCGCGCGGGGAGGCCGGACGGGGATCACGCAGGGCTCCCGCAGCGATCGCAGAAAGGCTGTCGAAGCGGTTCACAACGCTTGGAGCACGGTGTTCACCCTCGCCGAGGTCGCCCAGCACGCCGGAGTCTCGGCGAGCAGGCCAGTGCCTCTGGAACCAGTGGGCCCAGAAGTGGCGGGCGGTCGAGAAGGGCTGCCGCGGGTCGGTGAGCAGCCGGTGCACGAACTCCGCCGTCGACCCGTCGAACCGGTAGGGGGTGCCGTCGTCCTCGTACGCCAGGACGGGCCACCCGTCGGGGTCGGGGCCCTCGGTGAGCCAGAAGAACGAGTCGGCCTGCTCGCTGTCCGCCCACTTCAGCAGCCCGCCCGCAGCGGGGTACGGCCAGTGCGGCTGCCACAGCCGGTTGCCGTGCACCTCGGCCCACCGGGCCAGCCACTCGCTGTGGCCGACGATGTCGCAGTGCCGGTCACCGGGCAGGTAGAGCTGGAGGTAGCCGTCGAAGGCGCCGTGCCCGAACACGTCGGCCAGCCGCTTGTAGTCGCTCGGCAGCGCGGTGCCCAGCCGGGCCTCGGCCGCCGCCCAGTCGACGTCATACGCTCCGTCCGCCTCCCAACCCGTGACGGCGACGACCCGGTCCACCCAGGAGGCGTCGTCGGGCAGCCCGTCGAGCGACGGTGCGGCCCGCTCGGTGATCACGACGACGGGCCGTACGCCGTCACCGGTACGGGTCGTACCGCAGCCGATCCACCGCCCGCCGGCCGCCCACGCGTGCATCTCGATCACGTCCTGACCGAGCGGGGCGAGCAGCGGCAGCCCGCTCCGCTCGGTCACCGCGGGATCGGCGCGCCCGCCCCTGACGAGAGCGCGGGGCTCCCCGTACCAGCCGCTCAACTCCGCGAGCAGCGCGGGCAGACCGGCACCGTCGGCAGCCGTCAGGCACACATGCCCCCTCGGATGCCCGGCCTCCGCGCACTCCAACTCCCGTGTGCCCGACCAGACCACGGGATGGATGGCGGCGAGCACTTCGTGTGTGTCCATGGCCGGGCAGTGAAGCACACGCCACCGACGAGGGGCCGCCCGGGCGCGGCGCGCGCGAACGGCACCGGTACACGCGGACGGCCCGGGTCGGGGACCCGGGCCGTCGCAGGAGCGATCCACGAACGGGCGTCAGCCGCGGCTCGCCTTGCCGAGGGCCGGCACGAACCGGAGGGCGTCCAGGGTGCCCACGCCGGTGGCCATGTCGTAGCCGTTGACGGCCTTGTAGCCCTTGACACCCTGGTAGGTGTTGTCGGTGCCGTCGTTGACGTCCACGATGCCCGGGTTCTTCTGCCGGAGCAGGGTGTAGAGGGCTGCGTTGATGTCACCGACGCGGTGGCCGGCCGCCTGGTCGGCCAGGGCGACGATGCCCGAGAAGAGCGGGCTGGCCTCGCTGGTACCGCCGCTGACGTCCCAGCCGACGGCGGTCGGGTCGTAGCTGGAGTAGACCCAGGCGCCGCCGTTGACCGCGGCGGCCATCGAGATGTCCGGGGTACCGCGGCGGGTGCCCACGACGTTCTTCACGCCGTCCTGGAACGACGGCCGGGTGAACACGTGGGACTGGCCGCCGCCGCCCGAGCCGTAGTCGTTGTAGACGCTGTCCGGCTTGACCCGCTCGCCCTTGTCGTTGAGGTGGAGCTGGGTGCCGCCGATGGAGGTGACCAGCGGGTCCGAAGAGGGCCAGGAGTTGACCCGCTTCTTGTAGTACGTCTTGCCGTCGGCCTTCATGTCGGTGGCGCCGCCGTCACCGGAGGAGGCGAGGACGGTCACGTGCTTGCGCTGGGCGTCCTGGAAGGCGTACCGCAGCTTCTTGATGCTGGAGAAGTCGCCCTTGTCGAAGCCCGGGAAGGTGTTCTCGGTGGCACCGAAGCTCTGGCTGATGACGTCGCCGACACCGTGGTCGATCAGGTACTTCTCGGCGGACATCATCTCCGGCAGACCGGTGGTGCCCTCGGTCTCCGCGACCGCCGTCTCCACCAGCACAATCTTCGCGCCCGGCGCGACGGCGTGGGCCATCTCGACGTCGAGCGTGGTCTCGCCGGCCCAGCCGGTCATGTCGGAGTTCTTGGGGTCCCACTTCGGGATGTGGCCCCACTTGACCACGTTGACCTTGGTGCTGGGCAGCCCGAACTGCTTGCTGTAGACGTCCAGGTCGTGCTGGACGGTCGGCGAGCCGAAGGAGTCGACGATGACGATCGTACGGCCCTTGCCCGTGATGCCCTTCTTGTACAGCGGGTTCAGGTTGTACGCGGTGCGGTACTGCAGCGGGTTGTAGCAGTTGATGTGCCACTTGGCCTGGCACTGCGCGATGGGCAGCGGGCTGGGCGCGCCGTGGACCAGGTTGTGCCCCGCGATGGCCGGTGCCGCGAAGGTGTGCGGTACGCCGGCGGGCGCGGCGGTGGTGGCGCCGGCCTGGGAGGTGGCCGCCAGTGCGGCGGCGACGAGTGCGACGGTGGCGGCGGACGCCGCGACGCCGCGCCCGGAACGGGCTATGAGCATGTGGTCCCCTGAGTGGTCCTGAGGCGTCCTGGGCGGGCGGAACCCGGCCCGGACGAACTGGTCAGGCGCATCCCATCGGGCGAGTCATGGACAGATCAATACGCAGGGGCACACTCTTGAACAGCCGATATCGAATCCTTTACCAGGGGACAGAAAACCGGGAAACGGACAGAGGGTTATCCCTCGGTCCGCCGGCCCGGGAACAGGAACGGCCGGAGCCCCCGCACAGTGGGCTCCGGCCGTTCCGACTGACCTGTCCGTGGCAGGTCAGAGCGCGAGTCCGGTGAGAACCAGCACGCGCTCGTAGGTGTAGTCCTCCATCGCGAACCGCACGCCCTCGCGGCCCACACCGGACTGCTTGGCGCCGCCGTACGGCATCTGGTCGGCACGGTAGGACGGGACGTCGCCGACCACCACGCCGCCGACCTCGAGGGCGCGGTGGGCGCGGAAGGCGGCCTGCACGTCGTGGGTGAACACGCCCGCCTGGAGGCCGTACTTGGAGTCGTTGACCGCGGCGAACGCCTCGGCCTCGCCGTCCACCTTCTGCACGGTGAGGACCGGTCCGAAGACCTCCTCGCAGGCGATCGTGGTGTCCGTCGGTACGTCGGTGAGGACGGTCGGCGCGTAGGAGGCGCCGTCGCGGTCACCACCGGTGAGGAGGGTCGCGCCGGCCTCGACGGCCTCCTTGACCCACGACTCGACACGCTTGGCGGCGTCCTCGCTGACCAGCGGGCCGACGTCGGTCTTGGCGTCGCTCGGGTCACCGGTGACCTGGGCCTCGACGGCGGCGACGATACGCGGCAGCAGACGGTCGTACACCGACGCGTCGGCGATCACGCGCTGCACCGAGATGCAGGACTGGCCGCCCTGGTAGTTGGAGAAGGTCGCGATGCGGGTCGCGGCCCAGTCGAGGTCGGCGTCGGAGGCGTAGTCGCCGAGGACGACCGCAGCGCCGTTGCCGCCCAGCTCCAGCGTGCAGTGCTTGCGCGGCACCGAGTCCATGATCGCGTAACCGACCTTCTCGGAACCGGTGAAGGAGATGACCGGCAGGCGCTCGTCCTGGACGAGGGCGGGCATGCGGTCGTTGGCGACCGGCAGGATCGACCAGGAGCCGGCCGGCAGCTCGGTCTCGGCCAGCAGCTCGCCGATGACCAGACCGGACAGCGGCGTGGCCGGAGCCGGCTTGAGGATGATCGGCGCGCCGGCGGCGATCGCCGGGGCGACCTTGTGGGCGCACAGGTTCAGCGGGAAGTTGAAGGGCGCGATGCCGAGCACGACACCCTTCGGGAAGCGGCGGGTGAGGGCCAGGCGGCCCTGGCCGCCGGCGTCGGTGTCCAGCCGCTGGGCCTCGCCGCCGTTGAACCGGCGGGCCTCCTCGGCGGCGAAACGGAACACGGAGACGGCGCGGCCGACTTCCCCGCGGGCCCACTTGATGGGCTTGCCGTTCTCGGCGGAGATCAGCTGGGCGATCTCCTCGGTGCGCTCGACCAGCCGCTTGCTGACGTGGTCGAGGGCGGCGGCGCGCACGTGCGCCGGGGTGGCGGCGAACTCGTCCCGCACGGCGTACGCGGCGGCCACGGCCTCCTCGACCTGGGCGTCGGTCGGCACGCTGACCTTGCCGACGAGCCGGCCGTCCCACGGGGAGGTGACGTCGAAGGTGTCCTCGCCGGTGACCTGGCGGCCGGCGAGCCAGAAGGCGTGGGTGGAAGTCATGTGCGAGTCCCGGCCCTTCCGCGTTTGGGGGTGTTGTTTCGGTTCGCTGTCCACGGTAGGGCGGAGGCAGCCGAGGGTCGTTTGTCCGAGTCGTAGCAGTCGGGGTGGGGGGTGCGCCGGAATGGCGGGGTCACATCCCTGCTTCCCCTGGGCCCGGCCGGCTCGTGGTCACTCCGGCGAGGTCGCCTTCAGGGCGAGCCACAGTTCCATGCGTACGTCGGGGTCGTCCAAGGACCGCCCCAGGATCTCCTCGACCCGGCGCATCCGGTACCGCAGCGTGTGCCGGTGGACCCCCAGGTCCGCGGCGGCCGCGTCCCACTGCCCGTGCCGCGACAGCCAGGCCCGCAGGGAGGAAACCAGATCGCCCCGGCCCGTCGCGTCGTGCTCGTGCAACGCCCGCAGCAGCCCGTCGGCGAACGCCTTCACCGCGTCGTCGGCCAGCAGCGGCAGGACGGATCCCGCCGCCAGCTGCTCGTGCTCCACCAGCACGCGCCCCCGCCGCCGGGCCACGGACAGGGCCTGCTCGGCCTGCTTGTAGGCCGCCGCCGCGGCGATCGGCCCGGCCGGCGCGGACAGCCCGACGACCAGTTCGTCCTCGTCGGCCCCGGACTGCTCGGGCACCGCTCGCGCCGACTCCAGCGCGGCGGCGTACTGCGTGCACGCGGCCACCGCGGCGCCCCCGTCGGCGGCGAGCACCACCAGCCGTTCCCCTTCGGGCACGACCAGCACGGCCTCCCCGGAGCGGGCGGCGGCGGACTCCACGCTCTCCGTCAGCCCGCCCAGCGGGTCCCCGCCGGTGTCGGCGGCGGCGAGAGCGGCGGCCGGGGGTGCCGGCTTGGGGGCACCCGGCCCGCGCGCGGGGGCGTGCGTGTGGGTGTGGGCGTCCGCGTGCGCCCGTGCCGCCGAGCCGGACACCGACTCGGCGACGATCATCCGGAACGGCGCGTCGAGCAGCCCGCCGTACAGATCCCCGGCGACGGCCCGGGCGTGGTCGGGCTGCCCGGCGAGCAGCATGCGCAGGACGGCCGCGCCGATGCGCTGCTCGGCCGCGTGCAGGGAGCGGGAGCGCTCGGTGGTGAGGGTGAGCAGGGCGATGGCGGAGTGGACGGCGTACCGTTCGGCGGTGCCGAGCGCGGCGGCCGTGCCGACGGCGAGCGCGGCGCGCGGCCGCCGTCCCGTGCCCAGGGAGTGCAGTTCGACGCGGTCCTCGTGATCGGGTCCGCCGACGACGGAGGAGGCGGGGGCGGGCCGCTCCCTGAGCCGCTCGACGTCGGCGGTCAGCCGGGCGGCGCGCCGGCCGGCCCACTCGGGCGCGGCGGCGACGACGGCGCCGGAGGCGTCGTACAGGGCCGCCCACCCGTCGACCTGGGCGGCCAGTGCGCCGAGCAGCCCCTCGGGCCCGGAGTTCAGCGCTTGCCTGGTCAGCTCCCGCTGCGCGGCGAACCCCGCGGTGACGGCCCGGTACTGGTCGGCGGCGATGGCGGCGGACACGGCCTTGCTGATGGCGAGGAAGGGGGTGCGGCGGGGTACCTCCAGCAGCGGCAGCCCCTCCTCCCGGGCGGCCTCGACCAGGGCCTCGGGAATCTCGTCGTAGTTCACCCCGACGGCGAACCCGAGCCCGACGACACCGGCCCCCGCCAGCCGCTTCACATACCGCCGCATGGCCTCCGGATCCTCCGCGTCCAGCTTCAGCGCGGTGATCAGCAGCAGTTCGCCACCCTCCATGTACGGCACGGGGTCGGCCAGCTCGCTGACGTGGGCCCAGCGGACGGGCACGTCGAGACGGTCCTCGCCCGCGCGCACGGTCAGCTTGAGCGCGGAGTGGTGGACGAGCGAGGCGAGGGTCAGGGGCATGGGGCCTTCACGTGACGGAGATCCGGTGATCCTTCGGTGATCTTTTGGCCGCGGCGTATGAACGACCTATGCCGATTCTGCCTCACCGTACGATCCGCCGCTGCCTCCTCACCCCCGCAGATCCACCAGCAACGGCGGCGCGTGCTCCCCCCGCACACTGGTCAACGACAACACGGCATGCCCCGCCGGCACGCCGTGGGCCAACTCGGAAGCAGACCAACGCTCCCGCTCGACCTGCCGGACGGTGACGGCCCGGGCGGTGGGCGCCTTACCGGTGATGATCCGGCGCAGCATGTGCACGGCCTTGCCGGCCGGGGTCTCGGCGATGATCTGCCGGTCGGTGACGTCCCGGGTCTCGGTCCACTCCTTGCCCCACACGTCTGCGAAGTCCTGCCCGTCCCAGGGGGTGACCCCGGACAGCGCCATCCGGCAGCCGGTGGCGCCGAGCAGCGGCCCGCGCAGCGGCCTGGGCACGTCGTCCAGGGTGCGCAGGGTGAGCACCGCGCCGGCCCCCACGGAACGCAGCCGCTGGATGCCGCGGACCGCCTCCGCGGTGACGGCTCCGGAGGCGTCGTCGAGGATCAGGCAGGCGAAGAGCGAGCGGTCCTCGCGCACCGTCACGGCCGCGGTGAACTGGGCGAGCACCAGGCGGGCCAGGATCCGGGAGGCATCGGCGTGACCGCGCTGGGGCAGGTCGATGCGGACGCGGACCGGGTGGTCGAGGGCCTTGAGCGAGAAGGGCCGGCTGTGCCCCGAGGTGTCGAAGAAGGTGGCGAACGCGGGCCGGTCGAGCAGCGCGATCCGGTCGGCGAGCAGGGTGCCGACGTCACCCGGGTGGGCCATCTGCCGCTCCCGGGCATCGAGTTCGCGCAGCAGCCCGTCCTGTCCGGTGTCCGTCAGTGCCTTGCGCAGCGCGGCGAGCGGGCCGGGAGCACCGTCGAGGAGCCCGCGCAGCTCGGGCACGGACGGAAAGCGGTCGTGGACGGCGCGGAAGGGGCCGAGCAGCTGGGCGAGGACCGTGGTGGAGCGGCGGCTGTCACTGCCCGGGTGCGGGTCGGCGAGATCACCGACGAGGGCTTCGGCGAGTATGGCCGCGGCCTCGTCGGGATCGGTGGTGCCGCCGTACAGGTCGAGGTCGTAGACGGACTCCGGATGGCCGATGCGTACGACGACGTCGTAGGCCTCGGCCGGACCGAGTCCGGCGCCCGCCGCGCCGACGACCACGACGGAGGCGCGCCCGGCGAGGGCGTGCAGGCACAGGGACTCGGCGAGTGGCCGTACCACCGCGCCGGTCTTCCCGGAGCCGGACGGTCCGACGGCGAGCAGCGAGGTGCCGAGCAGTCCGGGGTCGAGTCCGAGGCCGGCGCCGCGGTAGTGGTACGGGTTGCGGGGGTCGTCGGCGGTGGTGCCGAGCCGGACCTGACCGGTGAGCAGGTCGTGGCGCGCGTGCCGGGCGGGGAGGTCGCGCTCGCCGGAGGGGTGCAGACAGGCGGCGGAGCCGTCCTTGAGCACGGCGCCGGTGAAACCGGCGAGCGAGTGCCTTCCGGACCGCACACCCTGCCAGGCCCGGCTGATCCGCGCGTGGTCGACATCCCGCATGAGCCCGGCCCTCACCTCGGCAGCCAGCCGGTCCGCGGCGTCATGGGCACCGGCTTGACGCAGCTGGGGCCACTCGGCGGGGTCCTGCTCGGGTGCGGGCGGGCGCTCGGCCACCGGCGCGGCGGGACGCCAGGCGGGCGGACCGTAGCGGCGCCAGACCTCGCCCCAGCGGCCGAGACGGCCCACGACGAGCAGAATGGCGAGGGCGATGACGGTGTAGTAGCCGTACCAGAGGAAGGCCTGCGCGACGTTGCTGTCGCTGTTGCGCCAGGAGTCGGGGACCAGTAGCTGGAGCGGCAGGACCCACCAGCCGCCGAGGTAGCCGTTCCACAGCAGGGACCACACCAGCCAGCCGACGAGGAAGGCGATGAGGGCGCCGCTGATCAGCTGCCGGGCCGGGACCTGCTCGGGCTCCTGCTCGGGCCGGGGCCGGTGGCCGAGGCGCCACACCCCGGGCGCCGCCTCCGGGCGGGGGGTGCGCAGCCAGGTGAGGAAGGAGGAGCCGTCCGGTTTCGGCGGTGCCCCCGGCGGTACCGTCGGCATCGGTGGTACGTCGCTGACCTCGAACGGTGCCGCCGGGCGGGGTACAGGATGCGCGTGCGTGCCGCGCGTGTCTCGCGTGCCGTCGCCGTCCATCGCCCTTGCCCCCTGACCAGCCGTTCCGTCCACCATCAGCGAGCCAATCTAATGCCATGACAAGGGGAGTTCACCGCTTACACGGCCGAGAGTGCCCACCGACTGGGCGTACCCCGGCCACCCGGCTATGTCCACGACGGACAACGGGAGTGGGCTACAACGCCCACATGGAGCATGCCCACCCCCCACCCCCGGCCCTAGCCTGCGAAGAAAGATAGGTATGCGGCCGAAAACGCACTGCCCGGAATCGTCCGGGACGCCAGATCAGACCGCCCGGTACGCAAGATCATCAGGAGCCCCCATGACCGCACTTCCGCAGGAGCGCCGCGTCGTCACCGCCATCCCCGGCCCGAAGTCGCAGGAGCTGCAGGCCCGCCGTACCGCCGTGGTCGCGCAGGGCGTGGGCTCCGTGCTGCCGGTCTTCACCGCGCGCGCGGGCGGCGGGATCATCGAGGACGTCGACGGCAACCGGCTCATCGACTTCGGCTCCGGTATCGCCGTGACCAGCGTCGGCGCCTCCGCCGAGGCCGTCGTACGGCGTGCCTCCGCCCAGCTTGCCGACTTCACCCACACCTGTTTCATGGTCACCCCGTACGAGGGCTACGTGGAGGTCGCCGAGGCGCTCGCCGAGCTGACCCCGGGTGACCACGCCAAGAAGTCCGCGCTGTTCAACTCCGGTGCCGAGGCCGTCGAGAACGCCGTCAAGATCGCGCGTGCGTACACCAAGCGGCAGGCCGTGGTCGTCTTCGACCACGGGTACCACGGGCGGACCAACCTGACCATGGCGCTGACGGCGAAGAACATGCCGTACAAGCACGGCTTCGGGCCGTTCGCGCCCGAGGTGTACCGGGTGCCGGTGGCCTACGGCTACCGCTGGCCGACCGGCCCGGAGAACGCCGGCCCGGAGGCCGCCAAGCAGGCCATCGACCAGATCACCAAGCAGGTCGGCCCGGACAACGTGGCCGCGATCATCATCGAGCCGGTCCTCGGCGAGGGCGGCTTCATCGAGCCGGCCAAGGGCTTCCTGCCGGAGATCGTGAAGTTCGCCAACGACAACGGCATCGTGTTCGTCGCCGACGAGATCCAGTCCGGGTTCTGCCGGACCGGGCAGTGGTTCGCCTGTGAGGACGAGGGGATCGTCCCGGACCTGATCACCACCGCCAAGGGCATCGCCGGCGGTCTGCCGCTCGCCGCCGTCACCGGGCGCGCGGAGATCATGGACGCCGCGCACGCCGGTGGCCTCGGTGGTACGTACGGCGGCAACCCCGTCGCCTGTGCGGGTGCGCTCGGCGCCATCGAGACCATGAAGGAGCTGGACCTCAACGGCAAGGCCAAGCGCATCGAGGAGATCATGAAGGGTCGCCTCACCGCCATGGCCGAGAAGTTCGACATCATCGGTGACGTGCGTGGGCGCGGCGCCATGATCGCGATCGAGCTGGTCAAGGACCGTACGACCAAGGAGCCGAACCCCGAGGCCACCGCCGCGCTCGCCAAGGCCTGCCACGCCGAGGGCCTGCTGGTCCTGACCTGTGGCACCTACGGCAACGTGCTGCGGTTCCTGCCGCCGCTGGTCATCGGTGAGGACCTGCTGGGCGAGGGCCTCGACATCATCGAGCAGGCGTTCTCGCGCATCTGAGCGAGTGCTCCGCACCTCTGACGGGGTCCTGCGGCAGGCCGTGTGAAGAAGGTGTGCGAGGTGGATGACGGGACGCGATTCCGTCTGCCCAAGCGCCTCGGCCTGCCGTAGGTTCTTTCCAGATGAGAGATACACCCCGCCCACAGGGGACTGTGGGCGATTTCAGGACGGGGCCTCCCCAGCTTCGGCCTGGTCGTGCCCTCGCGCACACAACCGGCGCCTGACGCCGGGATCTCCTCACCGATCGGACGGTCGCCGCCCCAAACCCCCCGGGGCGCGCGACGTTCCGATCCGGACGGCCGCCCCGGAACGACCCCCCCTGTTCCGGGGCGGCCGACCTCCTTCTCGCCGAGCCCGTCTGTCAAGCTGGGTGCCGTGTCGACCGTAGTCCGCCGCGCCCCGCTCCTCGGCCTCCCGGCCGCCCTCCTCGCCCTCATCACCTGGCAGGTGATCGGCCACGGCCCGCTGCTGCGCCTGGACGCCCGCCTCAGCCGGGTCCTCGTCCACCCGGACCGGTCCTCCGAGCTCCTCTCCGACCTCGGGAACATCCAGGTCGCCGTCCCCATGCTGGTCCTGGCCCTGGTGTACGCGGCCTGGCGGGGGCGTCTCGCCGGTGCCGGCCGCTGGTGGCTGCCGCCGCTCGCGGCGGCTGTTCTGATGGCGCTGGTCCCGGCGGTCGTCGTACCGCTCAAGGACTGGACCGCACGGCCGGGGACCCCCGTGGTGCCTCCGGGGGTGGGGTACTTCCCCTCCGGTCACACCGCCACGGCGGCCGTCGCCTACGGCTCCGCGACCCTGGTCCTGCTCCCCTGGCTGCGTTCCGCCGCCGCCCGCCGCACCCTGGTCGCCGTCTGTGCGGCCCTCGTCCTCGGGGTGTCGTACGGCCTGGTCCGCCACGGCTGGCACTGGCCGCTGGACGTGGTGGCCAGCTGGTGCCTGAGCACGATGCTGCTGACCACCCTCGCCCCGTTCGCCGGCCTCGTCAGCCGAAGTAGGCGTCGAAGTTCTTCTGGAACTCCCAGTTCGAGTACCGGTCCCAGTTCACCGACCATGTCATCAGGCCCCGCAGCGACGGCCAGGTCCCGTGGGTCGGGTACGAGCCGCAGTTCGTCTTCTTCGTCAGGCAGTCCAGGGCCTTGGTGACCTCGGCGGGAGCCACGTAGCCGTTGCCCGCGTTCGTCGAGGCGGGCATGCCGATGGCGACCTGGTCGGGGCGCAGCGGCGGGAAGACGTTGCCCGGGTCACCGGCGACAGGGAAGCCGGTGAGCAGCACGTCGGTCATGGCGATGTGGAAGTCGGCGCCGCCCATGGAGTGGTACTGGTTGTCCAGTCCCATGATCGGGCCCGAGTTGTAGTCCTGGACGTGGAGCAGCGTGAGGTCGTCGCGCAGGGCGTGGATGACCGGCAGGTATGCCCCACAGCGCGGGTCCTGACCGCCCCACTTGCCGGTGCCGTAGTACTGGTAGCCGTTCTGCACGAAGAACGTCTCCGGCGCCATGGTCAGGACGAACCGGGAGCCGTACCTGGCCTTCAGGTCTTCAGCGCCGAGATCAGGTTCACGATCACCGGCGTGGTGGGGTTCTTGAAGTCCGTGTCGTTCGTGTCGAGGGACAGCGAGTGGCCCTCGAAGTCGACGTCCAGGCCGTCGAGGCCCCATGTGTCGATGATGTCCGAGACGGAGGAGACGAAGGCGTCCCGGGCCGCGGTCGTGGTCAGCTGGACCTGGCCGTTCTGGCCGCCGATGGAGATCAGCACCTTCTTGCCGGCCGCCTGCCTGGCCTTGATCGCGGCCTTGAAGCCGGCGTCACTCTCCACGTTCGGGCACTCGGTGACCGGGCAGCGGTTGAAGCGGATGTCCCCGGAGGTGGCCGAGGTGGGCTCGCCGAAGGCCAGGTCGATGACGTCCCAGCTGTCGGGTACGTCGGCGAGGCGGGTGTAGCCGGAGCCGTTGGCGAAGCTCGCGTGCAGATAGCCGACGAGGGCGTGGGCGGGCAGGCCGGCCGAGCCGCCCCCGGTGCCGCCGCCCGCGCCGGTCGTCGCCGTCACGGCCGCCGACTTCGCGGACTCGCCGGCGTCGTTGCCGGCGGTGACCTGGAAGCTGTACGCCGTCGAGGCGGACAGTCCGGCGACGGTGGCCGAAGTGCCGCTCACCGTCTGCGACGTGGTCCCGTCCCGGTAGACGGTGTAGTTCGTGGCGCCGCTCACCGCAGACCAGGACAGGGCCACGGAGGACGAGGTGACGGCGGTGGTCCTCAGTCCGGTGGGCGCGGCGGGCACCTGCCCGGTGCTGCCGGCGCCCGGGCCGACCAGGGTGATGTCGTCGGCGTAGTAGGCGCCGGTGCCGTACCAGCCGTGCGTGTGGATGGTCACCTGCGTCGTGCCGGCGCCGGTGGTGAAGGTGGTGGTCAGTTTCTGCCAGTCGGGGGCGGACCGGGTCCAGGTGGAGACGTCGGTGGTGCCGGTGCCGCTCGCGCCGAGGTAGACGTACGAGCCGCGGACGTAGGCCGACAGGGAGTACTGCGCGTGGGGCTGGACGGTCACCGTCTGCGTGCACTGGGCGTTGTCGCCGCCGGCCGGTGTCGCCCGCAGCGCGGAACTCCCGCTGTGTACGGGCGTGTTCACGGTGGTGCCGCTACCGGCGGTGCAGGTCCAGCCGGTCAGGCCGGACTCGAAGCCGCCGTTCGTCGCGAGGTCCGTGTCGGCCGCACGGGCGGCCGACGAGAGCGCGGTGATGCCGGGCACGGCCAGCAGGGCGGCCGTGAGCAGGGCGAGGAGGGGTCTGCGGCGGCCGGCGCTGCGCCGGGTTCGGACGCGGTCCACAAGGGCCTCCGGTGTCAGGGGAGTTGGAGGGGTGGAGCGCACTCAACTTGGTCCAGACCAATCCTGTTGTCAAGGTGGGCGGGCCTCAGCCACCGCCCTCCCCGCCCCGGGCCGGCCCGGCCGCCGCCTCGTGCATCGCCAGTTCCAGCAGCGCCGGGTCGGTCAGCGTGCCCGAGCCGTCCGGCGGCACCAGCCAGCGGACGTCCCTGGTCGCCCGGCCGGGATGCGGCACCACGATCCAGGTTCCGCATCCCGCGGTACGGATGCCGGTGCCGAGCCAGCGGGCCGCGGTGCCCGGCGGCACGAAGAACCCGACCCGGTTGTCACCGAAGTCGGCGAGCACCGGGCCGGGCTGGTCGAGGACCCGGCTGAGCACGTCCAGGGTCGGATAGCCGAGGTCACCCGGCAGGATCAGCACGTCCCAGGCCCTGCCGGCGGGAAGCAGCGTGATCCCGAGGGGGTTGCGCTCCCATTCCCAGCGGCAGGCCTCGGGGTCCGGTGCGACGGATGCCAGCCACTCGACGGCCGTCTTCGCCCCAGCCATGAGAAGGCCTCCCTTTCTCTCGCCGGACCGTCCTTGTGCGGTCGCGTCAGGAGGAGAGAGGGAGGCCTTCCGGGGGCATTACGCGGGTTCCGCACCCCCTTTCAAGTGACCTGAATCACACAGCCTTCAGCTGTCGAAGCCCAGCCCCAGCCGGTCCATGGCCCGCAGCCACAGGTTGCGCCGGCCGCCGTGCGCGTCCGCGCGGGCCAGGGACCACTTGGTGAGCGCGATCCCGGTCCAGGCGAACGGCTCGGGCGGGAACGGCAGCGGCTTCTTGCGGACCATCTCCAGCTCGGTCCGCTCGGTGCGCTCCCCGTCCAGCAGGTCCAGCATCACGTCCGCGCCGAAGCGCGTGGCGCCCACGCCCAGGCCGGTGTAGCCGGCCGCGTACGCGACCTTCCCCTGGTGCGCGGTGCCGAAGAACGCCGAGAAGCGCGAGCAGGTGTCGATCGCGCCGCCCCAGGCGTGGGTGAACCGGACGCCCTCCAGCTGCGGGAAACAGGTGAAGAAGTGGCCCGCGAGCTTGGCGTACGTCTCCGGCCGGTCGTCGTACTCGGCGCGCACCCGGCCGCCGTAGTGGTGGATGGCGTCGTAGCCGCCCCACAGGATCCGGTTGTCGGCGGACAGCCGGAAGTAGTGGAACTGGTTGGCGCTGTCCCCGAGGCCCTGTCTGTTCTTCCAGCCGATCGAGGCCAGCTGGTCGGCGTTCAGCGGCTCGGTCATCAGCGCGTAGTCGTAGACCGGGACGGTGTAGGAGCGCACGCGGCGCAGCAGGTTCGGGAAGATGTTGGTGCCGAGGGCGACCCTGCGGGCGCGGACCGCGCCGTACGGGGTGCGTACGGCCATCCCGGCGCCGTACTGCCTCAACGTCAGCGCGGGCGTGTGCTCGTACACCCGCACGCCGAGTTTCAGGCACGCCTTCTTCAGGCCCCAGGCGAGCTTGGCCGGGTGCAGCATCGCCACGCCCCGGCGGTCCCAGAGGCCGGCCTCGAAGGTGGGCGAGTTGACCTGCTCGCGCACGGCGTCGGCGTCCAGGAACTCGATGCCGTCGGCGAGCCCCTTCTCCTCCAGCTCCCGGTGCCAGTCGCGCAGTTCCCACGCCTGGTAGGTCTCGGTGGCGACGTCGATCTCGCCGGTGCGCTCGAAGTCGCAGTCGATGCCGTGCCGGGCGACCGCGGCCTCGATCTCGTCGAGGTTGCGCCGGCCCAGTTCCTCCAGCTTCTGGATCTCGTCGGGCCAGCGGGTCAGGCCGTTGGGCAGGCCGTGGGTGAGGGAGGCGGCGCAGAAGCCGCCGTTGCGGCCGGAGGCGGCCCAGCCCACCTCGCGGCCTTCCAGCAGGACCACATCACGCTGCGGGTCGCGCTCCTTGGCGTTCAGCGCGGCCCACAGTCCGCTGTAGCCGCCGCCGACGACCAGCAGGTCGCAGGTGTCGGTGCCGGTGAGGGCGGGCTCGGCGGGCGGCTTGCCGGGGTCTTCCAGCCAGTACGGGACCGGCTGGGCTTCGGAGAGAGAGGAGATCCAGTTGTCTTTGCCACGGCTCATGGCGCTTGGGGCCATGATTTCAACTCCCTACAGGGGCTTACGCCTTTTGCTTGTTACGGCGATTGCTGATGACCATCGAGGTCAGGACGAAGAGCACGGCGACCAGGAACATGGCCGTGCCGATGACGTTGATCTGGACGGGCGTGCCGCGCTGCGCCGAACCCCACACGAACATCGGGAAGGTGACGGTCGAGCCGGCGTTGAAGTTGGTGATGATGAAGTCGTCGAAGGACAGAGCGAACGACAGCAGCGCGCCCGCGGCGATGCCCGGTGCCGCGATGGGCAGGGTGACCCGCAGGAACGTCTGCACGGGGCCGGCGTACAGGTCCCGGGCGGCCTCTTCAAGGCGCGGGTCCATCGACATCACGCGCGCCTTGACCGCGGTGACGACGAAGCTGAGGCAGAACATGATGTGCGCGATCAGGATCGTGTAGAAGCCCAGCTGTGCGCCCATGTTGAGGAACAGGGTGAGCAGCGAGGCGGCCATGACGACCTCGGGCATCGCCATCGGCAGGAAGATCAGCGAGTTGACGGCGCCGCGGGCGCGGAAGCGGTAGCGGACCAGCGCGAAGGCGATCATCGTGCCGAGGACCGTGGCGCCGATCGTCGCCCAGACGGCGATCTGGAGGCTGATGGACAGTGAGCCGCACATGTCGGCGACGCCGCACGGCTGCTTCCAGGCGTCCAGCGAGAACTGCTGCCACTCGTAGTTGAAGCGTCCCTTCGGCTTGTTGAAGGAGAACACCGTGACGATGACGTTCGGCAGCAACAGGTACGCGAGCGTCAGGAGTCCCGCGATGACGACGAGACGGCGCTTGAGCCAGGTGACGACGGGCATTTAGACCAGGTCCTCCGTCCCGGACCGGCGGATGTAGATCGTGACCATGGCCAGGATGGCGGCCATGAGGATGAAGGACAGGGCCGCGGCGGTCGGGTAGTCCAGGATCCGCAGGAACTGCGTCTGGATGACGTTGCCGATCATGCGGGTGTCGGTGGAGCCGAGGAGTTCGGCGTTGACGTAGTCACCGGCCGCCGGGATGAAGGTCAGCAGGGTGCCGGAGACCACGCCCGGCATCGACAGCGGGAAGGTGACCTTGCGGAAGGTGGTCCAGGGCTTGGCGTACAGGTCGCCGGCCGCCTCGTGCAGCCGCCCGTCGATCCGCTCCAGCGAGGTGTACAGCGGAAGGATCATGAACGGGAGGAAGTTGTACGTCAGGCCGCAGACGACGGCCAGTGGTGTGGCGAGCACCCGGTCTCCGGCCGTCCAGCCGAGCCAGTTGGTGAGGTCCAGGAGGTGCAGCGAGTTCAGGGTGTGCACGACCGGGCCGTTGTCGGCGAGGATCGTCTTCCAGGCCAGGGTGCGGATCAGGAAGCTGGTGAAGAACGGCGCGATCACCAGGATCATGATCAGGTTCCGCCAGCGGCCCGCGCGGAAGGCGATCAGGTACGCCAGCGGGTAGCCGAGCAGCAGGCACAGCACGGTCGCGGCGGCGGCGTAGAAGACCGAGCGCAGGAACTGCGGCCAGTACTCGGACAGGGCGTCCCAGTAGGTCACGAAGTGCCAGGTGACCTTGTAGCCCTCCTCCAGGGAGCCCGTCTGCACGGAGGTGGAGGCCTGGTAGATCATCGGCAGCGCGAAGAAGATCACCAGCCACAGCAGGCCGGGCAGCAGCAGCCAGTACGGGGTGAACCGGCCGCGTTTGCGCGGGGGCTTCTTCTCCGGTGCGGTGGGGGCGAGAGGCGGGGGCGCCTCGGTGAGCGTCGACATCAGGCGGCCGCCTCTTCCTCGGTGCCCGCGTCGATGTCCTGGGCGGCGTCCAGGCCGAAGGTGTGCGCCGGGCTCCAGTGCAGGACGACGTCGGCGCCGGGCACCAGCCGGCCGTCGCGCTCGACGTTCTGGACGTACACCGAGAGCTCGTCGCAGATGGGGCTGTCGATCACGTACTGGGTGGACACGCCGATGAAGCTGGCGTCGGCGATCTTGCCGGTGAGGCGGTTGCGGCCCGCCGGGATGTCCCCCGCGTCGTCGGCGTGCGTGAGGGAGATCTTCTCGGGGCGGATGCCGACCAGCACCTTGCCGCCGGCCGTCGCGGGGGCGGAACATCGCGCCTCGGGCAGCACCAGCTTGCCGCCGGCCGCCCTGAGCACGATGTCGTCGCCGTTCTTCGTGTCGACCTCGGCCTCGATGAGGTTGGAGGTGCCGAGGAAGTTCGCGACGAACGTCGTCTGCGGGTTCTCGTACAGGTCGGTCGGCGAGCCGAGCTGTTCGACGCGGCCCGCGTTCATCACGGCGACCGTGTCGGCCATGGTCATGGCCTCCTCCTGGTCGTGCGTGACGTGGACGAAGGTGATGCCGACCTCGGTCTGGATGCGCTTGAGCTCCAGCTGCATCTGGCGGCGCAGTTTGAGGTCGAGGGCGCCGAGCGGCTCGTCGAGGAGGAGCACCTTCGGGTGGTTGATCAGCGCGCGGGCGACGGCGACGCGCTGCTGCTGGCCGCCGGAGAGCTGGTGCGGTTTCTTGCGCGCCTGCTCGCCGAGCTGGACCAGCTCCAGCATGTCCTCGACCTGCTTCTTCACGCTCTTGATGCCGCGCCGGCGCAGGCCGAAGGCGACGTTCTCGAAGATGTCGAGGTGCGGGAAGAGGGCGTAGGACTGGAAGACCGTGTTGACCGGCCGCTTGTACGGCGGCAGGTGGGTGACGTCCTGGTCGCCGAGGCGCACGGTGCCGGAGGAAGGTTCCTCCAGTCCGGCGATCATGCGCAGGGTGGTGGTCTTGCCGCAGCCGGACGCGCCGAGCAGGGCGAAGAAGGAGCCCTGCGGCACGGTCAGGTCCAGCGGCTGTACGGCGGTGAAGCCGTTGTCGTACGTCTTGCTGATACCGGAGAGGCGGACGTCGCCGCTGTTGTCTGGTGTCGTCATCGTCGTCACGCCCCTGTGAGCTTGGAGAACTTCTGCTGGTAGGCCGTCTCTTCCTTCTGCGTCAGCGCGCGGAAGGCGTGGGACCTCGCCTGCATGGCCTTGTCGGGAATGATCAGCGGGTTGGACGCCGCCGATTTGTCGATCTTCGCAAGGTAGGGCTTCACTTCGGCGACGGGGCTCACGTAGTTGATGTACGCGGCCAGCTCGGCGGCCGGCTGGGGCTCGTAGAAGAAGTCGATGAGCCGCTCGGCGTTCGTCTTGTGGCGCGCCCTGTTGGGGATCAGCATGTTGTCGGTCGACGTCATGTAGCCGCTGTCGGGGATGACGTAGCCGACGTCCGGGTTGTCCGCCTGGAGCTGCACGATGTCGCCGCCCCACGCTATGCACGCGGCGAAGTCGCCCTTGGTGAGGTCCGAGGTGTAGTCGTTGCCGGTGAAGCGGCGGATCTGGCCCTGGTCGACGGCCTTCTGCAGACGGGCGATCACCGCGTCGAAGTCGTCGTCGGTGAACTTCGCCGGGTCCTTGCCCATGTCGAGCATGGTCATGCCGATGCTGTCGCGCATCTCGGTCAGGAAGCCGACCCGGCCCTTGAGCCTGGGGTTGTCGAGCAGGTCGGAGACCGACTTCACCTCGATGCCGTCGAGCGCCTTCTTGTTGTAGGCGATGACGGTGGAGATGCCCTGCCAGGGGTACGAGTAGGCGCGGCCGGGGTCCCAGTCGGGGTCGCGGAACTGGTCCGACAGGTGGGCGAAGGCGTTCGGCAGGTTGGACGCGTCCAGTTTCTGGACGTACCCGAGCCGGATCATCCGGGCGGCCAGCCAGTCGGTGAGGACGATGAGGTCGCGCCCGGTGTCCTGGCCCGCGGCGAGCTCCGGCTGGATCTTGCCGAAGAACTCGTCGTTGTCGTTGATGTCCTCGGTGTACTTGACCTGGATGCCGGTCCGCTTCGCGAACGCGTCGAGCGAGGGGTGGCGCTTGGTCTTGTCGTCCACGTCGATGTACTCGGGCCAGTTGGAGAAGTTGACGACCTTCTCCTTGGCCGAGTGGTCGTCGGCGGACACGCCGCCCTGCGTCTTGGTCGCCGCGGGGATGCCGCAGGCGCTCAGCGCCCCGAGGCCGCCGACCGCGAGCGCGCCGCCCGCGGAGGCGCGCAGCCACGACCGGCGGGTCATGGCCGCGCGGCCGTCGCGCAGACTGCGCCGCATGGCGGCCGCTTCGGCCGGGGTCAGGCGGTCGGGCTCGTACTGCTCCATGCGCGTGGTGCCCTTTCGGGAGGGATCGGCCTGGTCACTGGCCGGGTCGTGGCTAGCGGTCCCCGAAGATGGTGCGGTGCCAGTCCTTTGCGGCCACCGCGGTGTTGTCGAACATTACGTGCTTGACCTGCGTGTACTCCTCGAAGGAGTACGCCGACATGTCCTTGCCGAAGCCGGAGGCCTTGTAGCCGCCGTGCGGCATCTCACTGATGATCGGGATGTGGTCGTTGATCCACACGCAGCCCGCCTTGATCTCGCGGGTGGCGCGGTTCGCCCGGTACACGTCCCTGCTCCAGGCGGAGGCGGCAAGACCGTACGGCGTGTCGTTCGCCAGCCGGATGCCCTCATCATCACTGTCGAAGGGCAGGACGACCAGCACCGGACCGAAGATCTCGGACTGGACGATCTCGCTGTCCTGGGCGGCGTCGGCGATCAGGGTCGGCCGGTAGTAGGCGCCGTTCTCCAGGGCACCCTTCGGTGCCTCGCCGCCGGTCACCACGCGTGCGTAGGCACGCGCACGGTCCACGAAGCCGGCGACCCGGTCCCGCTGGACGTGCGAGATGAGCGGCCCGAGGTCGGTACCGGCGGCGAACGGGTCCCCGAGCCGCACGGTCTCCATCAGGGCGGCCGTCCGCTCCACGAAGGCGTCGTAGAGGGGCCTCTGCACGTACGCGCGTGTGGCGGCCGTGCAGTCCTGCCCGGTGTTGATCAGCGCACCGGCGACGGCCCCGTTGACGGCGGCCTCCAGATCGGCGTCGTCGAAGACGACGAAGGGCGCCTTGCCGCCGAGTTCCAGGTGCAGCCGTTTGACGGTGGCGGTGGCGACCTCGGCGACGCGCCTGCCGACGGCGGTGGACCCGGTGAAGGAGGTCATGGCGACGTCGGGGTGGCCGACCAGGTGCTCCCCGGCCTCCTTCCCGGTCCCGGTGACGATGTTGATCACACCGTCCGGGATGCCGGCATCGGTGGCGGCCCGGGCGAAGAGCAGCGAGGTGAGCGGGGTCAGCTCGGCCGGCTTCAGCACGATGGTGTTGCCGGCGGCGACCGCCGGGAGGATCTTCCAGGCGGCCATCTGCAGGGGGTAGTTCCAGGGCGCGATCGACCCGACGACGCCGATCGGCTCGCGGCGGACGTAGGAGGTGTGGTCGCCGGAGTACTCGCCGGCGGACTGCCCCTGCAGGTGCCGGGCGGCGCCCGCGAAGAAGGCGGTGTTGTCGATGGTCCCCGGCACGTCGAACTCGCGGGTCAGCTTGAGCGGCTTGCCGCACTGCAGCGACTCGGCGCGGGCGAAGTCCTCGGCACGGTCGGCGAGCACGGCGGCGAAGCGGTGCAGGGCGTCGGAGCGCTCGCCCGGGGTGGCCGAGGACCAGCCCCCGAAGGCCGCGCGTGCGGCGGCGACGGCGGCGTCGACGTCGTCGGTGCCGGCCAGCTCGTAGGTGTACACCTCCTCGCCGGTGGCGGGGTCGACCACGGCGTGGGTCCGTCCGGACGTGCCCTTGGTCAGCCGGCCGGCGATGAACTGCGCGCCGTCGGCGAATCGCTCCTCGGCGGGAAATCGTTCCGGGGTGGCGGTGCCCGGCTTGTGCATGTCGCTCTCCTCCGCCGTTCGCCCCGTCCCGGGGGGGCGGGTGGCGTAGCTCCAGCTCGATTTGAGTGCCGATCCTGACAGAGGGAGTGCACTCCAACAAGTGATTCCGTTGTTGCCTTTTGGTTACGCGACGGAATCTGTCGACCAGGTGTCGAGTCCGAAGGGAAAAGGCCGGACGGAGTGTCAGTGGTGCGTGCCAGACTCGCGTGCATGGGGAAGATCGACGGGGCGGAAGCCCTGATCAGAGAGGTCCGGGCAGGGGCCCGGATCAAGTATCTGCACTTCTGGGGGCACCGGCCGCGCCCGGACGGCAGGATCGGCGCGAGCTGTCTGAGCCAGTGGTGGCCGTCACCGTTCGTGGTGGACGGGGTCAGCTACGCGACGGCCGAGCACTGGATGATGGCCGGCAAGGCACGGCTGTTCGGGGACGCGGAGGCGGAGCGCCGGGTGCTGGCCGCGGAGCATCCCGCGCAGGCGAAGAAGGCGGGACGGCTGGTCCGGGACTTCGACGAGGAGGTGTGGGAGCGGGAGCGCTTCGGGCTCGTGGTCGAGGGCAGCGTGCACAAGTTCGCCTCGGACGACGATCTGCGCGTGTTCCTGCTGGGCACGGGCGACCGGGTGCTGGTGGAGGCGAGCCCGCTGGACCGTATATGGGGCATCGGCCTCGCCGCGGACGACGAGGCGGCCTCGGACCCGGAGCGGTGGCGGGGGCCGAATCTGCTGGGGTTCGCGCTGATGGAGGCGCGGGAGCGGCTGGCGGGATCCGGGGCCTGAGGGCCCCGGTCCGTCGGGGCCCCAGGATCCTCGGGTCAGAAGGTGCTGCTGGTGCTGAAGATGCTGGCGAAGAACAAGAAGACCAGCAGCGGCAGGAGCACGGTGGCGATGATGCCGCAGACCAGGCCGGCGGTCGCCGCGCCCTTGTTGGTGGCCTCACCCCGGTTGGCCTTGCCCCGGCCGATGGCACCGAAGATGATCGCCAGGATGCCCAGGATCATCCCGAGGATTTCCATGAAAACGGTGACGCTGCAGACCACGCCGATGATGCCCAGCACCAGTCCCGTGGTGCCCATGCCGTTGCTCGGCTGCATCGGCATCGTGTAGCCGGGAGCCTGCGGGTAGCCCACCGGCGGCCCGGCCGGGTAGGACGGAGCCGGCTGGGGGTGGCCGTAACCGGGCCCGGGCTGCTGCGGGTATCCGTATCCCGGTGCCTGCTGCGGGGCCGGCGGGCCGAAACCACCAGATTCTGGGTTGAGGTGTGACATGACGCGGGTTCCCCTCCGTTGACGATCAAGGCATCGTAATGGCCGTACGGAAGGGAAGAGGCGGGTTCCGGCCGGAAGGTGCCGGTCGGGCACGACCTGGCGGAGTTCAGCGGTCGGCGGCCACCGTCACCGAGACGGTGCGGGCGGAGCTGTCGTCGTACGGGTCGGAGTGCGTCCTGCCGTCATGGATGGCGGCGGTGATGCCGATCGCGAGCAGGACGATCACGGCGATCCCGAGCACGATGCCGATGATGCCCATGATCAGGCCCGCCTGGGCCTGGCCGCGGTTGGTGGCCTCGCCGGACTCGGCCCGCCTGCGGCCCTTGATGCCGAAGACCACCGCGAGGATGCCGAGCACCACCGAGACCACGCCGTACAGGCAGAACAGGCACAGGGAGAGGATGCCGAGCACCATCGCCGCGGTGCCCATGCCGTTCTGCGGGGCCATCGGCATGCCGGGCCAGCCGTAGCCCGCGGGGTAACCGGGGTAGCCGTAGCCGCCGGACACGGGCGGTGCTGCGGGTATGCCGGGGCCCGAGGGAGCGATCGGCGGCGGCGGAACCGCCTCGCCGCCCACCGGGGCCGTGCCCGGCAGTCCGAACCCGGGGGCGGCGGCCGACGGTGCGAAGCCGGGAGTAGAGGCGGGCGGTGCGAAGCCGTCGCTTGGCAGGGAGGTCATGGTCGCCTGGTCGTGCACGGACGGCGGCTGCACGGGCGGTTGAGCCGCCGCCCCGGGCGGATTCTTCTCCAGCGAAGGCCGGTGCTCGGGCGGCGCCCACGGGTTGTAGTCGCCCCCCGAGGCTCCGCTCGGCTGCGCTCCGTCACTCACGGGCATGTCCCCCTCGGTCGTTCGTCCCGCCATGCTACGACCTCGCCTCCACACCGCCACGGCCCGGTCCCACCGGGGCCACCGAGCGGGCGGCGAGCGGGGGGCCACGGTGCTCGCAGTGGTCGGCCCCCTGCGCCGACCGGGCGGTATCCGCCGCCCGCCTACGATGTCGTGCGTGGCATCGATCAGCCGATCACCCGCGCCTCGCCCGCACCGGGCCGCCGGCGCCCTTCCCGGGGAGGACCCCATGACCGACAGCAGCTCCGTACCCGCCGCCGGCACCGCCGACCGCGACCTGCGGGCCTTCATCGCCGGGCTGCCCAAGGCCGAACTGCACGTCCACCACGTCGGCTCCGCCTCCCCGCGCATCGTCTCGGAGCTGGCCGCCCGCCACCCCGACTCCAAGGTCCCCACCGACCCCGAGGCCCTGGTCGACTTCTTCACCTTCACCGACTTCGCCCACTTCATCGACGTGTACCTGTCGGTCGTCGATCTGATCCGCACCCCGGAGGACATCCGGCTGCTGACGTACGAGGTGGCGCGTGACCTGGCCCGGCAGCAGGTGCGCTACGCCGAGCTGACCGTCACCCCCTTCTCCTCCACCCGGCGCGGCATCGACGAGCTGGCGTTCATGGCCGCGATCGAGGACGCCCGCAAGGCGGCCGAGGCCGAGTTCGGGACCGTGCTGCGCTGGTGCTTCGACATTCCGGGCGAGGCGGGCCTGGAGTCCGCCGAGCAGACCGCCCGGCTGGCCACCGACGACCGGATCCGGCCGGAGGGGCTGGTGTCGTTCGGGCTCGGCGGGCCCGAGATCGGCGTACCCCGGCCGCAGTTCAAGCCGTACTTCGACCGGGCCATCGCCGCGGGTCTGCACTCCGTGCCGCACGCCGGTGAGACGACCGGCCCGGAGACCGTGTGGGACGCCCTGACCGAGCTGCGCGCGGAGCGCATCGGGCACGGCACGAGCTCGGCGCAGGATCCCGAGCTGCTCGCCCATCTCGCCGAGCACCGCATCCCGCTGGAGGTCTGCCCGACCTCCAACATCGCCACCCGCGCGGTCCGCACCCTCGACGAGCACCCCCTCAAGGAGTTCACGCGGGCCGGGGTGCTGGTCACGATCAACTCCGACGACCCGCCGATGTTCGGCACCGACCTGAACAACGAGTACGCGGTGGCCGCCCGGCTGCTCGGCCTGGACGAGCGGGGCCTGGCCGACCTCGCCAAGAACGCGGTGGAGGCCTCCTTCCTGGACGCCGGCGGCAAGGCCCGGATCGCGGCGGAGATCGACACGTACACCAGCACCTGGCTCGCCTCCTGACGTCTGCCGTGACGGTCACAATGGGGGCCATGCAGACCGTGACCGCCGTGGCCCACCGCGGCGACCCCTACCGCTTCCGCGAGAACACCGTCGACTCGCTGCGTTCCGCGCTCGACCGGGGCGCGGACGCGGTCGAGATCGACGTACGGCTCACCCGCGACGGCGTCCCCGTGCTGCTGCACGACGCGACGCTCGGACGGCTGTGGGAACTCGACCGGCCGCTCGGCGCGCTGTCCGCCGAGGAGGTTCGCGGGCTCACGGCGGGCGGTGTGCCGACGCTCGCGGAGGCGTTGGCCGCGACCGGCGACTGCCGGGTGATGGTGGACCTGTGCGGGCGGCCCGACCGGCGGATGGTGGACCGGGTCATGGACGTGGTCCGGCAGAGCGGGGCCGAGGAGCGCGTCTACTACTGCGCGGGCGCCGAGGCGATGCTCACCGTCCGCGCCGCCGACCCGGCCGCCGAGATCGCCCTGACCTGGACGACCCTCGCCCCGCCCCGGCCCGCACTGCTGGACGTGGTCCGCCCGCGCTGGCTCAACTACCGCTTCTCCCTGGTCAGCCGGGAGCTGGCGGCCCGCGTCCACCACGACGGCTACCTGCTGTCCGCCTGGACCCCGGACACCCGCCGCTCGATGAGCCGCCTGCTGGACCTGGGCGCCGACTCGATCACCACGAACCGGGTCGACGTCCTGCACGCCCTGCGCAACGGCAGCTAGACCCCGGCGAACTCCAGCGGGGGCGCGATCGCCTGGGCGTCCGCGCCCTCCCCCGCCCACAGCCCGATCAGCAGTGCCGCCGTCGCCTCCAGCAGTGCGGCCCGGTGGAGTCCGCCGGCGTGCAGCGGCTCACAGCCCAGGTCCCGCAACAGCCGCCGTACGACCGCGAGCGCGTCCTCGTCGTCACCGCAGAGCGGGACGGCGAGCGGGCGGCCGGCGAAGGCCGGTGGGGTCAGGCGCCAGACGCTCTCGTGGCAGAGGTTGAACCCCTTGACCACGCGGGCTCCGGGCGCGGCGGCGGTGACACGCTCGGCCGCCGCCGGGCCGCCGGCCGTGAGCAGCCGGAAGTCCGGGCCGCCCACGGGATTGGTGCAGTCGATCAGCACCCGCCCGCGCAGGGCCGGCCGGAGCTCGGTCAGCACGTCCACGGCCGCCGTGTACGGCACGGCCAGCAGCACCGCGTCGGTGCCGTGCTCCACGGCCGCCCGCACATCGCCGTGCGAGCGGCTGCCCGCGACCACCTGGTGGCCGGCCCGCCGCCACTGCCCGCCCAGCGCGTCCGCCATCGCACCGGTGCCGAGAATCCCTATGCGCACAACTGCCCCCTTCTGCGAGCCGGTTGGATACGGACACGACAGTAGGAGGGCGTTCGGGCACCATTCGGTACGTGACCGACGACCACGCCTTCCTCGCCGACTGCCGGGCCCGCCTCGCCTTCGACCTGCTCGCCAACACCTGGAACGCGGTGGTGCTGTGGGCGCTCAGGGACGGCCCCCGCCGGCCGGGCGCGCTGCGCGAGCACATCGGCGGGATCAGCCAGAAGGTACTGACCGAGACGCTGCGCCGGCTGGAGTTCAACGGCCTGGTGGAGCGGCGGGCCCACGGCGGCTCGCCGCCCCGGGTGGAGTACGGACTCACCGCGCTGGGGCGGACCTTGCTGGGGCCGATCGACGCCTTCCGCGCCTGGGCGTTCGAGCACGGCGACGAGGTCATGGCCGCCCAGGACCGCTACACGCGCGAGCGCTGAGCCACCGTCGCCGCGCCGGCCTCGCGCCCTGACCGGAGCCGGTGGCGTGCCCCTGGACCAACGCCTCCAGTCGCTTGATCTTCTTCCGTACGACGTACAGCGGGACGACTCCGACGACCCCGAAGGACATGTCGACCAGGCTCCAGCAGAAGGGGATCCCGCGGATCGGGCCGCAGATCAGGGCGAGCGGGATGATCCCGGCGCAGGCGATCATCCCGAACTCGACGACCCAGATGTTGCGGACGGGGTCGCGGTACGGGCCGTAGAAGGCGACCGCGATGACGAGGTGGGCGAAGGCCAGCCAGTCGGTGCCGTAGAGCAGGAACGGGTAGTCGGCGTCGGCGGTGTCGAGGCCGTCCCGCACCCGCGTGATCCAGGCCATGAGCCCTGGAAGGTGCTCCGGCACGGACAGGGCCCGCAACGCGTCGGCGGTCCAGCGCAGTTCGTGCACCAGCGGGAAGGCCGTGGCCCCGCTCAGCACGAGGCACACGACGAACAGGACCAACCAGGCGCGAATGCCCTTGAGCAGGGCGGCTCTGTCGCTCATGACAGCAGCGTACGCCCATATTTGAACGCGTTCAAAAGCACCGCGCCTCCGGTCGCCCCCCTCACCCCAGCCGGTCGTCCAGCGGCACCTGCCACACCCCCGGCAGCTGCCCGTCCAGCTCGCCCGGCTCGAACCGGCACATGCCGACCGCGTGCCAGAACTCGCCGGTGACGTCACCCTCGTACTTGTAGCCGCCGGACGGCGCGAGGGCCGCCCAGCCGCCGGGCATGCCGACCAGGGTGACCCGCAGGGTCGCCGGGGCGTCGGCGGGGACGTTCCACAGCCGTACCGTGCCGTCCTCGCCGCCGCTGGCCAGCAGCGAGCCGTCGGGGCTGAAGGCCACGGCGAGGATCCGGCCGGTGTGGCCCGTCAGCACCGCCGTCTCCGCACCGGTGCCGGGGTTCCACAGGCGGACCGTGCGGTCGTCGCCCGCCGTCGCCAGCAGGGGGCGCGAGGGGTGGACCGCCGCCGTCCAGAGCTTGCCGGTGTGGCCCGTCAGCCGGTGGCCGATCTCGCCGTCCTTCCAGATCACCGCCGTACCGTCCCAGGAGGCGCTGGCCAGCCAGGAGCCGTCCGGCGCGAAGGAGACGGCGTACACCCGGTCGGTGTGGCCGTCGAGTTCGGTGGTGATCCGGCGGTCCTCCACGTCCCAGACGCGCACCTTGCGGTCGTCGCAGCCGGTGGCGAGGACCGCGCCGTCGCGCCGGAAGGCGATCGCGCGGACCCGCCCGTAGTGCTCGCGGATGGTGGCGACGTGCGCTCCGGTGGCCCGGTACCACAGCCGTACCGTGTCGTCGTCGTTGGCGGTGGCGAGGAGTTCGCCGTCGGCGCTGAACGCCTCCGCCCACACGTGGTCGGTCTCGACGTCCAGTTCGCGCTGGTACTCACCGGTGGCCGCGTTCCACAGGTAGACGTCGCCGTCGCTGCTCGCGGTGGCCAGCAGGGATCCGGAGGGGCCGAACGCCGCCGACACCAGGCGGTCGCTCTGGCCGGTCAGTTCGCGCAGCCGCCGGCCGGAGGCGGACAGCCACACCCGGACGACACCGTCGTTGCCGCCCGCCGCGAGCATCGAGCCGTCGGCGCTGAAGGACAGGGTGCCGATGCGCCGTCCGTGGCCGCGCAGAATGCGCCGGCCCTGGCCGGTGGCCGGCTCCCACAGCCGTACGACACCGTCGTTGCCGCCGGTCACCAGCAGTGTGCCGGGGCCCTGGGCGGGCGTGTCGCCGTGCGGGCGGAACTTGCACACCCACACCGAGCCGCGGTGCTCGGGCGGCTGCCGGTTGAGCGGGGCCGCGACCGGGTCGGCCCCCGGGTCGATCCGCCACAGCCGGACCACCCCGGCGCTGTCCCCGGCGGCGAGCAGGGTCCCGTCGGGGTCGAACAGCACCTGGTACACGGCCCCTCGGCAGCCGC
The DNA here is from genome assembly GCF_055603245.1 of Streptomyces sp. NPDC037290. Lineage (NCBI taxonomy): Bacteria > Bacillati > Actinomycetota > Actinomycetes > Kitasatosporales > Streptomycetaceae > Streptomyces > Streptomyces sp. NPDC037290. The sequence continues at coordinate 34,949 of NZ_JBVJVZ010000027.1, forward strand.
CGAGCAGCCCGGCGGAGCGCCCGCTGGCCAGGTCCCACAGCCGCACCTCCCCCTCGGTGTCACCGCTGACCAGCAGGGCGCCGCCGGGATGGAAGTCCAGGGTGTAGACACGCCCGGAGTGTCCGGTGAACTCGTGCCGCAGGCTCCCCGTGGCGACGTCCCACAGCCGGACCGTGCCGCCCGGACGGTCGTCGCCGCGGCCGGTGACGGCCAGCAGGGTGCCGTCCGGGCTGAACCGCGCCCGGTACACCGCGCCCTGGTGGCCCGCCAGTTCGCCGCTCTGCCGGCCGGTGTCCAGGTCCCACAGGCGTACGGCGCCGGCGGCGTCCCCGGTGACCAGCGAGGTGTCGCCCGGCCCGAACGCCACGGTGTAGACGGGCGCCGTGTGGCCGGGCAGCCGGTGCAGCGGGGTGCCCGAGGCCGGGTCCCAGACGGTGACCACGCCGTCGGCGTCGCCGGTGACCATGCGGGTGCCCTCGGCGTTGAGGACGACCGGCCACACGCCGTCCGGGTGGATCTCCAGCCGGTGTGCGCAGCGACCGGAGACCGGGTCCCACAGGCGTACGGTTCCGTCGGAGCTGCCGGTGGCCAGGACCCGGCCGCGGAACTTGACGGCGTACACCCGGCCGGTGTGGCCCTGCAGGGTGCGCAGGGGGATGCCGGTAGCCGCGTCGCAGACCAGGACCCCGCCGTCCTCGCTGCCCACGGCGAGCAGTTCGCCGTCGGGGCTGTAGGAGATGGGTTCGGGCAGCCGGCTGGTGCGCATGTCGAAGCCGTACGGCACGCCGACCGCGGAGGGCCGGAAGCCGGAGTCGACGGCCATGCCGGGCGCGATCGCCGCGGTGGCGAGCTCGGGCCGGCCGGCCAGCGGCCCGATGGCCGCCGAGATCAGCGCCGCCCGCCGCCACCGGCCGCCGTCCACCCGGGCGCCGGTCAGGTCGGTGCCGATCAGCCGGGCCCGCCTGAGGTCGGCGCCCCGCAGGTCGGCGCCCGTCAGATCGGCACCGTCGAGCCGTGCGCCGGTCAGCCGGGCGCCGCGCAGGACCGCCCCGGAGAGGTTGGCCCCGACCAGCCGGGCGTCGGTGAGGTCGGCGCGGGTGAGGTCGACGCCGGAGAAGTCACGGTGGGACAGGTCCTCCCCGGCCAGGGCGGCGCCGCGCAGATCGGTGTGGGCGGGCACGCGGAGCCGGCTGAGGATCTTCACGGCGTTGGCGTGACCGGCGTCCAGGGAGGCGTCCTGCACGGTGCCGGACAGCTCGCGCTCGGCCCACGCCTGGCAGACCCGGTGGTCGGCGAGGTCGCACAGGAACTCCACGGCCAGCTGGCTGAGTTGGCGCCGGCCGAGCAGGGTGCTGTCGCCGCCGGTGAGCCCGTGGGCGCACTCCCGGGCGACGAGCCACTCCACCACCGAGCCGTGGATGAACCGGAACACACCGTCGTCGCTGCGCACCAGCAGGCTGCCGGAGCCGATGGCGTGCGCGGTCTGCGGCACCGAGAGGCGGGCGTCCGCGAGCCCGGTCAGGGTCTCGGCGACGTCGGTCAGCTCGTCCAGGCGCAGTGAGTCCTGTCCGCTCTCCCACAGCCGCAGGGCGAGCGCGGTGACCGCGTCCCACAACTGGTCCACGGAGAGTCCCGGCGCCCGGCCGGGACTGCCGCTGCCGCGCTCCGCCTCGAAGCCCAGCCAGGCGGTGAGGACCTCCTCGTACAGTCCGGCGGGGCTGAGGGCGCGCCCGGCGCCGGCGACCGCGCGCAGCCGGTCGTCGTCGAGGTCGGCGACGAAGCCCAGGAGCCGGGGGTTGCGGCACAGGGCGAGCAGGTCGGGGATGGCGTCGAGCAGCGCCAGCCGGTGGTCGGCGACGCGTTCGTCGCCGTGGTAGCGGTTGACCAGGTAGGCGCGGATCTGCTGCGGGGTGAACTCCTGGACGGCGAGGACCCGGCGGTGCGGGAGCAGCCCGACGCGTTCGCCGAGCGCGGTGAGCACCTGGCCCTGGGAACGGAAGTGCTGGGTGCGGCTGGAGACCACGATCTTGGCGCTGTCCACGGCGGAGTCCAGCAGCACCTGCAGGCGTTCGGCGGCGCGGTCGTAGGTGACCTGGTTGACGAGTTCGTCGAAGCCGTCGAAGAGCAGCACGATCCGGCCCTGCTGGAGCATGTACCTGAAGGCCCGCAGGTCGATGTTGTCGACCCCGTGGGCGGCGAGGTGGGCGGCGACGAGGCCCTCGAAGGAGTACGCCCGGTCCAGCGCGTTCAGTTCGACCAGCAGCGGGACCAGGTGCGGGAGTTCGGTGGGGACGCGGCGGGCGAGCTCGCGCAGCGCGAAGGTCTTGCCGTGCCCGAAGTCGCCGAGCAGCAGCAGGAAGCGCCCCTGGTCGGAGTCGAGCAGCCGGAGCATCTCGTCGACGAGCCCGTCACGGTCCTCGGCGTCGAGGCGTTCCCCCTCCCGGTACCGCTGCGGCAGGTACATGCCCGAGGGATAGCGCGGGTCGGTGCGCAGCCGCTCGCTCTGCGCGGCGACATAGCCGCGCAGGTCCAGCAGGCCCTGGAACTCGGTGAAGCTGCGCACCCGGACACCCCGGCGGCGGGCCGCGTCGCGCAGCTCGCGGGCGGGCGGCGGCCCGTCGTGGACGAGTTCGGCCTCGGTCTCCGCGTCGGCGGCGTGCACGAAAGCCACGAACCGGTCGACGTCCTGCTCGGTCGGGGTGCCGGTGTGCACGGCGACGCGCTGCTGCCGCACGAAGCCGGACTGGGTCCAGGTGACGAGCAGTTGCGGCAGCGGCCCGTCGACCTGACGGATCTGGGCGCCCTCGTGGCGGGTGCGGCAGACCTCGGCGACCCGGGCGAGCAGGATCTCCACCGGGCTGGTCAGGGCGCGCGGCTCCGGCTCGGGCTCCGGGGCGCCGGCGCGGCCGGCGGAGGGCGCGGGGTCGGTGCCGGGCGTGGCCCCTTCCGGGCCGAGGGCGCGGTGGGCCCGGTGCCACCGGACCGGCCGCCGCTGCGGCTCCTGCGGCCCGTCCCAGACGGCCACTCCGTCCCGGCCGACCCGCAGCAGCTGGTGCCGGCCGGGCCCGACGGCGCCGATCACCGGCACCTCACCGGAGGCGGTGGTGAGGACGGGCGGCGCACCGGGGCCGGTCGGGCCGTGCAGCAGCAGGTGCAGCCGGGGAGCGGTCAGCCGGGTCAGTACGTCGGTGTCGCGCAGCGGCCCGGCGCCGTCCAGCGCGGCCGTACCGGCGCGCCGCACGCCGGGGGCGGCCGGGCGTACGGCACCGGGCGCGTGGCGTACGACGCCGATCCTCAGCCATCCCTCGGTCTCGTGCGGCCGCAGCGCCTGCGCGAACCAGGCGGCCTGCTCACCCCCGACCATCCCGTACTGGTCGTCACGCCGGTGGCTGTAGGCCATCGAGGAGTTCAGCCCCGCGACGACGGTGTGCAGCTCCGGCACGGGAAAGAGGGTCCACGGCTGATCGCTGTCGAAGACGACGTCGAGCCCCTGGTACAGCTCCTGGAACAGCCTTGCGAAATGCCGCCACTTGGGCCAGTACGGCGGCCGGGGCGGCATCTCGTCGGCCTCACAGGTGCTGAAGTAGGCCCGGCAGGCCGCCTGGTTGACGTCCTGGCCGCCCGGGACGAGGGCGACCCGGTGCGGTTCGAGCCCGAGCAGCGCCCGCAGCCCGGTGAGGAAGGCGAGGGCCTGCTCGAACTCGCGCCGGCTGCCGGAGGCGGTCAGGTCGCCGGTGACCACCAGCAGGTCCGGGGACGGCGCCCCGGCATCCGCCAGCTCGACCAGGTCGCCCCAGATGGCCGCCTGCAACTCGGCGGGGTCCTGCCCGCGGCCGAAGGCGGGCCCGGCCAGCTGGAGCACGGTGACCGACTCCTGCTGGCCCGCCGCTGCGGACGCCCGCGGATACGACGGCGGCGCGGCGGGTCTGCGCCGCCCCGCCCACCCGGGCCCGCCGAGCGGCCGCCCGGGCCCCGGGGAGGTCGCGGCAGGCGGTACGGGATGCCCGTGCGCCCCTGGGTAACCGGGCGCCAGGCTGGGCCGGGCCCGCCCGTCGAGGGCCTGCCGGACCCGGGCGAGCAGCAGGTCCCGGGCCGCCGCCGGATCGGCGACCGGCACCAGGTCCACATAGGTGATGGTGGCCAGCAGCCCCTCCACCGGGATGTCCTCGACCCGCACGGTGATCAGCCGCCGCTCCGGCGCGTCCGGGTCGGCGCGCAGCGCGGCCTGCCACTCCATCCGCCCGTACCGGGAGCGTTCGTAGTTGCGCGAGAGTACGGCGATGACGGCGGCGGACTCACTGACGCCCCGGTCCATGAAGTCGACGAAGTTCGTGCCCGGTACGAAGTCCCAGGCCTGCAGGACCGTACGGTATCCGGCCTCCTCCAGGGTCCAGGCGATCCAGGACGCCCAGCGTTCGTCGGCCGGCGAGTAACTGATGAAGAAGTCCAATGGCCCGGTGTCCCCCGGGGTGATCTGACGAGCCACCATGTATTCAATGATGCCGTGAGAAGACAGGGCGACACCGGTGGTTTCCAGGCGTTCGACTGCGCACCGGTCACAGCGGGGCACAAACGTGCGACCCTTCCAACCGTGCGAGCCTCATTGCTGCGTCTGCATGTCCTCGACCGGGTGGCGATCGCCCTGCTGGTGGCCGGACTGCTCTGCGTGGCCACGGGTTTGCTGCCCACCGCTGCCGCGTCCGGCGCGATGACCCGCGTCGCCCCGCTGCTGGCCTTCCTGGGCACGGTCATCGTGCTGGCCGAACTGACCAGCCGCGCCGAGGTGTTCGACGTGGTGGCGGCGCGGGTGGCGCGGGCCGGACGGGGCAGTTATCCGCTGCTGTTCCTGCTGTGCGTGGCCTTCGCCTCGGTCACCACGATCGCCCTGAACCTGGACACGACGGCGGTCCTGCTCACTCCGGTGATGCTGGCGCTCGCGTCCCGGGTGGGCATCGCGCCGGTGCCGCTGGCGATGACGACGGTGTGGCTCGCCAACACGGCGAGCCTGCTGCTGCCGGTGTCCAACCTGACGAACCTGCTCGCCGCCAACCGGGTCGCGCTGTCCCCGCTGGGCCTGGCGGCCCGGATGTGGGCACCGCAGCTCGCCGCGCTGGCCGTGACGATGGCTTGTTTGTGGCTGTTCTTCTGGCGCCGGGGCAGGCGTGGGGAGCCGGTGGTGGACGGTTCCGGCCTGATGGCCGCCGTACCGGTGTCGGGGCCGGGCGCGGCGCGCGCCGACGACGTACGGGTGGACGCCGCCGACCGCTATGTGCCGCCGGCCGTGCACCGGCCCGCCGATCCGGTGCTCTTCCGCGCCTGCGCGCTCGCGTGCGCCGGCTTTCTGCTGGCCATTCTGGTGGCCGACGTCCCGCTGTGGATGGCCTCCGCGACGGCCGCGCTCGTCGCCGTGGCCGCCTTCGCGGGACGCGACCGGTCCGCGCTCCGGCTGTCGCTCGTCCCCTGGCGGCTGCTGGTGATGGTGCCCGGCATGTTCCTGGTGGTCGAGACGTTCGACGCGCACGGGCTGCACGATCTGCTGGCTTCGGCGGTCGGGCAGGACGGCGGCACGCTCGGCCTGTTCCGCGCGGCGGCGGTGGGCGGCGGCCTGTCCAACGCCCTCAACAACCTCCCGGTGTACCTGGCCGGAGAGGCGGCCGTCCCCCTGGGCAACCACGACCAGCTCCTCGCCCTGCTGGTCGGCACCAACGCCGGCCCGGTGATCACCCCGTGGGCGTCCCTGGCCACGCTCCTGTGGTACGAGCGCTGCCACGCGTACGGGGTGCGCGTGCCGGTGGCGCGCCTGATGGGCACGGGCGCGGTACTGGCGACGGCGGCGGTGGCGGCCTCGGTGAGCGTGCTGGCGCTGGGGCGCTAGTACTCCTGTCCGGCGAGGCGCCGCCACTCGGCTCCTCCCTCGGGGGACGGGACCTCCGTCGCATGGGGGAGACGGTCTGCCACAGCGGACGACGCGCGGCTGCCACGTCCGTGGCCAGCATGTATGTCATGACCACGGAATCCGCTCGCCTCCCCGCTCCCGCGCCCGTATGGGCCCGTCGCGCCGCCCACTCCATCGCCCTGTGCGCCCTCCCCTCCGGCCTGTGGCGCATCGCCATGGCATCCGGTGTCCACGTCGGCTACAGCGACCGGGTCCTGCGGGACGTCTTCGACATCCCGGGCTGGGGTGTCGCGTACGTCGTCGGCCTCTCCGTCCTCTCCGAACTGGCCGCCCTGTTCCCGCTGCTCCTCGTGAGCGACCGGTGGCGGCCGCTGCGGCCCCGGGTCCTCGCCTCACTGGCCTGGACCGCCTCGGCCGTCCTGGTTCTGGTGGCGCTGTGGCAGGTCGTGGTCGCCCTGACGGCCGAGAGCCGGACGTACATGTCCAGCGGTACGGCACAGACCGTCTGGGGCATCACCTACGCCCCCCTGCTCGCCATCCCGGCCCTCATGACGGCGTTGACCTGGTCGTACACCAGGCGACTGCGCCAGCCGCCGGCCTTCACGACGCCGGGGAAAGCGGGCCGGGCGAGCCTGCCCGCGCCCGCTTCACTGTGTGCGTGCATCGCCGCGCGAGGCGAAGGGCGCAGGCGTAGCGGACGCCGACGAGGCTGAGACCGAGCCGACCAGGTCCAGCAGGTGCGGCAGCAGTTCCGGGCGGCCGGCGACGAAGGAACGCGCGGTGTCGGGGCCGTCGTAGCCGCCTGTGAACTCCGCCCCGTCCAGGTGCCTCAGGGCGACACCGGCCTCACGGGCCAGGAGCGCGCCCGCCGGGAGGTCGATCGCCTCGGCGCGGTAGCCCACGAAGCCGTCGATGTCGCCGCGGGCCAGCATCGCCCAGGCCACCAGGGGCGCCCAGAGCTGGAGCAGGCGCCGGGAGCGCAGTTCGAGGGTGTGCCGCAGGGAACAGGCCACGGGGTCGTCGCGCAGGACGCCGTGGCCCTGGGTCCAGGCCAGCAGGGGGCCGGCGGCGGACAGGGCCTGCCCGGGGGCGGCGAGCCGGCCGCCCGGGCCGTGGGCACCGCCGCCGCGCCGGGCGGACCACGTGCGGCCGGTCATCGGATCGTGGACGACACCCACCACAGGGGTGTCGTCCACGCACAGGGCGATGCCGACGACGTAGACGGCGAGCCCGATCACCACGTTGTTGCTGCCGTCGAGCGGATCGATGAGCCAGGTACGGCCACCGCCGTCGCCGGCGAGTTCGCCGGACTCCTCGGCCAGGATGCGGTCGCGCGGGAAACGGGCGCGGATCCGGCCGACCACGAGCCGCTCGGCGGCCACGTCCAGGTCGGTGACGACATCGCCGAGCCGGCCCTTGGTGCGGGCGGCGAAGCCGTCGGGGAAGCGGGACCGCAGCAGCGCCCCGGCCTCCTCGGCGGCGGTCACGGCCGTACGGTGCTCACTGCGGTAGCCGGGGTCAGGGTTCGGGCTCATGGATCCTCCTGAGGGCGGCCCGAGCGATCCGGGCGGTCTGGGTCGCGTCGCACGTCCGGCGGACCATGCGGTGCCCCGGCTCGGACAGCGGGCCCAGCGAGAGGTCCACCCGGCCGGGCAGGGTCCGCCCCAGCACCAGGGTGGCGGTGGGGCGGCCGTCCGGCACCACGGTGGTGTGGAACTCACCCGCCGGGAGGGCATAGGTCTGGCCCGGCGCACTGGTGTGTTCGGCGCCGGGGCGGCAGCGCACCAACCGCCGGGTGGGCCGCAGTTCGTCGATGCCCGAGGGATCGCTGAGCACCTCGAAGACCCGGTGGGTGGGTGCGCCGGTGTCGTCCTCGACGTCCATGTGCCGGTTGCCGAGCCGCCCGTACAGCACGGTGCTGGTCAGGTCCCAGCTGTGGCAGTGCACTTGGGGTGCGGTCCGGTCGGGTTCCGCCTCCGGTGTGCGGAAGACGTGGACGCAGACGCCGTCGTCGCCGTCGCGCAGGACGGGGAAGCAGACGAATCCCAGGGGATGGCGCACCGCGCGCAGGGCGCGGCGGCCCGAGGCGATCCCGTCCAGTTCCGACACGGCGTGCCGGATCAGCTCGGCGGTGGCGTGCCGCCGGGCGGCCCGTTCCAGGGCCGGGTAGTCCATGTTCCCTCCCCGTTGGCCGGAACACGGCGCTCACCTGCGGTACGGGTTCTCCGCGCGCAGCGCCTTGTCGATGATGTCGCCGACGTCAGGATCGGTGAAGGTCGACGGAAGCGGCAGGCCGAGCCGGTCGAGCAGGCGTCTGACCTCGTCGACGGTGGGCTCGTCGGCGAGCGGGACGGCCTCGCGCAGATCGAGCTTGACCGCCTGCTCGCGGCTCTGGTGCAGCTCGGTGACGTAGTAGTCGTACAGCGGCCGGTCCCGCTCCACGTACAGGCTGACCCGGCTCGGGTCGTCCTGGGTGATGATCAGGCAGGCGTCCGAGAGGTCGAAGCGCAGGGCCGGTGCCACCGAGGACAGGTGGACGTCGATCTCCAGGGTGTCCAGCCGCTGCCGGTGCCAACTGGCGGCCACGACCGTGGCGTACGCCTCCTTGCGGGTCCGTTCGAGGGTCCACTCGCCGAAGCCGCCCCCGAACGTGCTCCTGAAGCGCGCGTACGCGGTGCACACCTGGTCGTCGGCGGGATTGATGATGTCGATCTTCATGCTGAGGGAGCGCCGCTGCCGCTGTGCCTCCAGCACGCACTCGGGCAGCGTGACGGCGCGCAGATAGGTGCCGGTGCCGCCCTTGAACACCCAGCGGGTGGTGGCGCGCCGGGCCCGCTCGTGCGCGAGGGCGACCTCGGCTCCGGACAGCGTGCGCACCATCGCCAGGTCCTCGATGGCCCGGCCGGTCCCGGCGGTCGCGGCACGGATGTCGGCCATCCGCCGGCGGCGCTCGGTGAGCGAGCCGTACACGAGCGCCGCGAGCACGAGCAGGGTGGCGCCGGAGACGATGTTGGGGTCCATGTTCTGGTTGAGGACGTCCATCAGCCCGACGACCAGGGCGACACCGATGGCGACGACCCCGTCCAGGTTCCGGACGGCCCAGGCGATCCCGTTCTCCAGCCGGCGTCCGGCCCCCTGCGGTGTACTGCTCGTCACGTCCACCCTCCCCCGACGGTGGCTTCCATCGTAGGAGCAGGGACACCTCGTCAGCCATGCGTCAATCGGCCGTGAAATCGGCCGGGTCCAGTGCCCCTCGGCAGCCCCCAAGGCGGAAAGGGTGTTGGCGATGGCTGAAAGTGACGCGGGTCTGCCGTCCTGGTGACCGCCCCGACGACCACCCGCCCGGGCCGCCTGACCCAGCCGCCTGACCGCGGCGGAACGGGTCTCGGTCCGCCGAGGTGAACCGGGGGCGTTCGCTCACCTGCGCGATTTGACAGGGCGATGTGGCCCTTGATCACATCGGCTCCCAACGGAGCCGCGCGGGGGAGCGTCACGGCGCGTATCAGTCGTTTCCACCGACTGGCTTTGGCGCCTCTCCTGCTGTCGTTCCCCTCCAACAGCCGCTCCGGAAGTCTTCCTCATGTCCCTTGACCGCACGTCCTTTTCGCTGCGCCGCCCCGCTGCCGTCTGGCTGATCCCGGCGCTGTGGACCGTCGCTCTCGGCCTGTGGGGGCTGTCACGGCAGGGCAGTGTGTGGCGGGACGAGGCCGCGACCTGGCAGGTGGCCGAACGCTCCCCCGCCCAGATAGGGCACATGCTGGGGAACGTCGACGTCGTGCACGGGTGCTACTACCTGCTGATGCACGAGCTGTTCGCATGGTTCGGGCCCAGCACCACCACCCTGCGGCTGCCCTCGGTGCTGGCCATCGCGGTGGCGGCGGCGTGCGTGGCGGTCACGGGCCACCGGCTGGCCGGCCCATGGCCGGGACTGGCCGGCGGGATGGCGTTGGGGCTGCTACCGGCCGTGCAGTTCCACCTCCAGGAGGGGCGACCGTACGCCCTGGTCGCAGCGGGAGCCGGGATCTCCACACTGCTCCTCGTGACCGCGCTCCAAGGGCGTGCCCGGATGGTGCACTGGGCCGCGTACGGCGGCACCGTCCTGCTGATGGGCCTGCTGAACTGGCTCTCGCTCATGATCCTGCCGGCCCACCTGGCGACCCTGCTCTGGACCCGGGCCGGACGCGGACCGTGGGCGCGCTGGGCCACGGCATCCGCGGGCGCCACGGCCTGTGTGCTGCCCCTGGTCCTCTTCAGCCGGAGCCAGTCCGAGCAGGTGTCGTGGATACCACCGCTGACCTGGCACATGCTGATCGGGCCGGCCGTCCTGCTGGCGATCGGTGGCCTCGGTGCCCTGGCGGACCGGCCCCGGGCGGACCGGCCCCAGGCAGGCCGGACTTCCCGGGCGGGCCGGCTGTCGGTCGCGGCCGTCGGGCTGCCGTTGCTGGTGGTGCCGCACCTCATCCTGGTCGGCCTGTCCCTGGTCCAGCCGCTGTTCCTGGACCGGTACCTCCTCTTCAGCCTGCTGGGACTGGCGCTGCTGATCGGCAGGATCATCGGCTCGGCGACACAGGCGGTCGGGCTCAGGCGCCCGCGAGCGTCGATGTGGGTTCTTCCCGCGGCACTCACCGTCGCGATGGTGGCGCTCCTGCCGCAGTCCCTGGCCGAACGGTCCCCGGCGAGCCGGATCGACGACGTCAGGGCGATCGCGTCGGACGTACGGCGGCTGAAGGCGACCGGGGACGCGGTGCTCTTCGTCCCCGCGGCACGCCGGGACACCCGGTCCGTCACCCCGGACGCCTTCACCGGTCTGCGGGACATAGCTCTCGCTCAGAGCCCGGTGGACTCCGGGACCCTGAAGGGGCTGGAGGCGGATCCGCGGCGCATACGTCACGCGATGCTGGCCCAGCACCGGGTCCTGCTGGTGACGGACGCGGTTCAGGTGGCGAAGCCGGTCACGGCCGAGCGGGACCGCATGAAGATCGCCGTGCTGAAGAGGTACTTCACGGCCGTGGCCGACAAGCAGGTCCGTGGCCGCAGGGTGACGGTGTACGAGCGCCGGGCACCGACTCACTGATCCCGGGGCCGAGTTCGGGGGCGAGCGCGCCAACTGCTCCTTCTCGCCGGCGACTTCCAAGCCACCCCTGCCGCCTCGGCCATGTTCTCCCGCCCCATTGTGTTGTGCCTTGTGCGCCTCTACTGTTCGACTTTGCCTGAGTCTGTTTGATGCTGATTGCTCAGTCGGTATGGAGGCCGCAGTGCGGAGTGATCGGATCGGTTCAGAGGTCGCACGACCCGGTCGCCGCCGGTGGTGGAGGGCCGCCCTCGCGACGGCCGCGACCATCGGCCTGGCCACGGGCATGACCGCCCCCGCCGCGGCGCGGGACGCCGGCGGGCGGGCGCCCGCCGCCACGACTGCCGCAAGTCCGCGGGCGCACACGGTGAGTCTCGACGGCTACTCGTTCCTCGTCGACGGCAAGCGCACCTACCTGTGGTCCGGCGAGTTCCACTACTTCCGGCTCCCGAGTCCGGACCTGTGGCGCGACATCTTCCAGAAGATGAAGGCCGCCGGGTTCAACTCCACCTCGCTGTACTTCGACTGGGGCTACCACTCGCCGAAGCCGGGTGTGTACGACTTCAGCGGCGTGCGTGACGTGGACAAGCTGCTCGACATGGCCGAGGAGACCGGGCTCTACGTCATCGCGCGCCCCGCGCCGTACATCAACGCGGAGGTCGACAGCGGCGGTCTGCCCGGCTGGATGACCACCAGGGCCGGGCACAACCGCAGTGACGACCCGCAGTTCCTGAAGTACGCGGACGAGTGGCTCACCGAGATCGACCGGATCATCGCGCGCCACCAGCTGACCAACGGCACCGGGTCGGTCATCGCCTACCAGGTCGAGAACGAGTACTACAACGGCTCGGCCGCCGGCCGCTCCTACATGAAGCACCTGGAGGACAAGGCCCGCGCCGACGGCATCACCGTACCGCTGACCGGCAACAACAACGGCACCTTCAACTCCGGAACCGGCGCACTGGACGTCGACGGACCGGACTCCTACCCGCAGGGCTTCAACTGCTCCAACCCCTCGAAGTGGAACGGCGTACCCGACATCGGCTACGACCACCCCGCCGGCAAGCCGCTGTACTCACCGGAGTTCCAGGGCGGCGCCTTCGACCCCTGGGGCGGGCCGGGCTACGACAAGTGCGCCCAGCTGATCAACGACCGGTTCGCCGACGTGTTCTACAAGCAGAACATAGCCGTCGGCGCCACCGCCCAGAGCTTCTACATGACCTACGGCGGCACCAACTGGGGCTGGCTGGGCATGCCGGAGAACTACACGTCCTACGACTACGGGGCCGCCATCCGCGAGAACCGCCGGCTCGATCCGAAGTACTACGAGGACAAGCTGATCGGGTACTTCACGCAGTCGGTCGCCCCGCTGACCCGGACCGAGGCGATCAGGGCCACGCCGCCGGACGACTCGGCGGTCGTCGACACCGCCCGAATAAACCCCGACACCAGGACACAGTTCCACGTCCTGCGGCACGGGAACTCCACGTCCACGGCGGCCGACAGGACCCACATCTCGCTGGACCTCAACGCCCAGCCGTCCGCGGACACCGCCTACACCTGGGACGACCCCGACTCCGCGCTGCAGTACACCGGTTCGTGGTCGCACGTGGCCGACACGAGCTACACCGGCGGCGACTACCGGCACACCGAGTCGTTCTCGAACAAGGCCGGTGACTCGGTCACCGTCCCCTTCGACGGCACCGCGGTCCGCTGGATCGGCTCGAAGACCGGCAACCACGGCTACGCCGACGTCTACCTCGACGACACCAAGGCGGCGACGGTCGACGACTCCGGCAGCGAGGACCAGGCGGTGATCTTCCAGAAGTCCGGCCTGACGCCCGGAGCGCACACGCTGAAGATCGTCGTCAACGGGAACCACAGCTCGGGCTCGACGGACGACTACGTGTCCATCGACGCCGTCGACGTGCCGACGGCCGCCGCCTCGAACCCGACCTACCCGGTCGTGCCGCAGCAACCGGGCACCGCGATCACGCTCGACGGACGCGACTCGCACGTGATCGTGGCGAACTACCGGCTCGGGGACGCGCAGTTGCAGTACTCGACCTCGGAGATCATGACCAGCGCGACGATCGGCAACCGGGATGCCGCCGTGCTCTACGGCGACCCGGACAGCGACGGCGAGACCGTCCTTCACTACGCCTCCAGGCCCACCGTGACCACCAGCGGCGGCACGGTCACGACCACCTGGGACGCGGCCACCGGTGACCTGCGGCTGAACTACACGCACAAGGGCCTGATCCGCATCAGCGTCGACGGCGGCGGACAGCGCCCGCTTCTCCTCCTGGTGGGCGACAAGGCCACGGCGAAGACCTTCTGGCGTCAGGACACGGCGACCGGCCCGGTGCTCGTGCGCGGCACCCACCTGCTGCGCACGGCGACCAGCCTGGACGGCGGCCACACCGTGGCTCTGACCGGCGACAACGCCGATGACAAGAACATCGAGGTGTTCACCGCCGCCGACCACGTCACCTGGAACGGCGGGACGCTGGCCACCCGGGCGACCGACACGGGAAGCCTCGCCGGTGAGATCCCGGTCGCGGCCCCGGTCCACCTGCCGGCGCTGACCGACTGGAAGCACGCCGAGGAGTCCCCCGAAGCGGCCCCCGGATTCGACGACTCCCGCTGGCAGGTGGCCGACAGGACGACCACCAACAGCGTCTCCGGCGCCAACGCGCTGCCGGTGCTCTACGCGGACGACTACGGCTTCCACACCGGCAACACCTGGTACCGCGGCCGCTTCCGCGCGACCGGCAAGGAGACGGGCATCCACCTGGTCTCGGACTCCGGCGGCGGCGCGCAGGCGTTCTCCGCCTGGCTCGGCGGCACCTTCCTGGGCAGCTCCACCACAGGCAGCGCCGACTTCACCTTCCCGGCCGGTGCGGTGAAGGCCAAGGGTGACAACGTCATCTCCGTGCTCACGGTGAACATGGGCCACGAGGAGGACTACAACGCGACCAACGGCAACAAGGCCCCGCGCGGCCTGACCAGCGCCTCCCTGGTGGGGGCGCCGCTGACCTCCGTCACCTGGCGGCTGCAGGGCGTACGGGGTGGCGAGGACCCGCAGGACCCGGTGCGCGGCCCGCTCGCGACGGGCGGCCTGTACGGCGAACGGGCCGGCTGGTCCCTGCCGGGCTACCCGGACGGCAGCTGGAACCGGGTGTCCCTGCCGACGGCCGACACCCGGCCCGGGGTCTCCTGGTACCGCACCGACGTCAGCCTCGACCTGCCGCACGGCCAGGACACCTCGCTCGGGCTGACGTTCACCGACGACCCGTCACGCAGGTACCGCGCCACGATCTTCGTGAACGGCTGGCAGGTCGGCAACTACGTCAACTACCTCGGCCCGCAGGACACCTTCCCGGTCCCCAACGGCATACTGAACCCCAACGGCCACAACAGCATCGCCATCGCCGTGTGGAACCTGGACGGCAGCACCGGCGGGCTCGGCAAGGTCTCGCTCACCGACTACGGCAGCTACGCATCGTCCCTGCAGGTCGCGCAGAACGACAGCCCCCGCTACGACCAGCGGAGGTACGCGATGCCGCGACGCCCGGGAGCGGACGTCAGCCTGGACGTGCCGGACACCGCCCGGTCAGGACAGGCCTTCACGGCCGAGGCGACGGTGCGGGTCCCGCAGGACCGGCCGTCCGCCTCTCGCCTGACGGCCTCGCTCTCCGTGCCCGACGGCTGGAACGCGAGCGCCACGAGCCCCACGTCGGTCCCGCGCCTGGGTCCCGGCGGATCAGCCTCCTTCACCTGGAAGGTCCGGCCGCCCGCCGGGCAGCTGCCGTCCGCCTCGGCACTCACCGCCACGGTGCACTACCGGCAGAACGGACGGCGGGCCACCGGCGGTGACGAGCGCATCGTCGGCGGAATCCCGCCGGCTCCACCGACCGGGAAGAGCGCTGTGAGCGACCTGCCGTTCCTGTCGTCCACCAACGGGTGGGGTCCGGTGGAGCGCGACAGCAGCGTGGGCGAACAGGCAGCCGGGGACGGACGCCCGCTCAGTATCGCCGGTGTCCGCTACGCCAAGGGCCTGGGCACCAACTCCGTCAGCGACGTCGAGCTCTACCTCGCCGGAAACTGCTCCCGGTTGACGGCGGACGTCGGCGTCGACGACGAGACGGGCGGTGCGGGAACGGTGACGTTCTCCGTGATCGCCGACGGCAGGACCCTGGTGACCACGCCGACGCTCCGGGGCAGACAGGCCGCCCTGCCGGTCGACGTCGACATCAGCGGCGCCCAGGTGGTCGACCTCAAGGTCGGTGACGCCCAGGACGGCAACGGCAACGACCACGGAGACTGGGCGCTGCCCACGCTGACGTGCGCCGCGGGTGCGGCCTCCTGACACCGGCCTCGTCCGACCTCGTCACAGACCCACGATCTTGTTCCATCGCTGTGCGAACTCCACCCGTTCCGTGGACGTGATGTCGCGGGCGATGGCGAGGCGGGACCGCATGGTGGAGTCCGGGAAGATCAGCGGGTTGTCGGCGAGGGCGGCGGTGTCCTTGTCCTTCGAGGCGGCCAGGACCTCCCTGGCCGCCGGGACCGGGCAGACGTAGTTGACCCAGGCGGCGAGCTTCGCGGCGGTCTCGGGGGCGTAGTAGTAGTCGATCAGGCGCTCGGCGTTGGCCTTGTGGCCGGCCCGGTTGGGGATCATCAGGGAGTCCGACCACAGCTCGGCGCCCTCCTCGGGCACGAGGAAGCGGATGTCGGGGTTGTCCGCCTGGAGCTGGATGACGTCGCCGGAGTACGCCTGGCAGGCCAGCACGTCCCCGCTGACCAGGTCCTTGGTGTAGTCGTTTCCGGTGAAGCGGCGTATCTGGCCGCGCTGGACCTCCCGCTCCACCTCGTCGCAGACGGTGTGGAAGTCGTCCGCCGTCCACCGGGTGATGTCCACGCCGTTGCCCTGCATGAGCAGAGCGAACGACTCGTCCAGGCCGGACAGGAGGGTCACGCGGCCCTTCAGGTCGCTCGCCCAGAGGTCCTTGACGTGGCGGATCTCGCGGCCGAGTTTCCTGCGGTTGTAGGCGATGCCGGTGATGCCCGACTGCCAGGGCACCGTGAAGCGGCGGCCCCTGTCGAAGGCGGGCGAACGGAGCAGCGGGTCCAGGTACTTCGCCACGTTCGGCTGGTGGGCGCGGTCCATCTTCTGCACCCAGCCCAGCCGCACGAACCGGGCGCACATCCAGTCGCTGATGACGATCAGGTCGCGCCCGGTGGACTGGTGGTTCATCAGCGCGGGGCTGATCTTGCCGAAGAACTCGTCGTTGTCGTTGATCTCCTCGGCGTAGTCGACGGAGATGCCGGTGCGCTGCTCGAAGGCGTCCACGGTGGGCCGCTTGTTCGGGTTCTTGTCGTCGGTGTCGATGTACAGCGGCCAGTTCGCCCAGGTCAGCTTCTTGTCGGCCGTGGACTCGTCGGCGACGGCCCGGTCGCCCGGCGCGACATAGGCGGCGGGCACCCCGCAGCCGGCCAGGCCACCGAGCGCGGCGGCGCCGCCGAGGGCGCGCAGGAGGGAGCGGCGGGACATCGCGGACGTACGAGAGGAAGTCTGGGGCACCCGGGAAGGATGCCGTCCCGCCGGGTGGAGGGACAATCGACGCTGCGTCGAGCAAGGTCCCGCCTCGCCGACACCTTGTCGATCAGCGCCGTTGCGACCGGTCCCAGAGCCTCGCACGGAGACAGCGCGGCTCCGGACGGGGAGGTGACCCGTCCGGAGCCGCGCTGCGTTGCCGGTGCTTACGCGTCCAGGGACGTCATCACGTGCTTGATGCGCGTGTAGTCCTCGAAGCCGTACGCCGACAGGTCCTTGCCGTAGCCGGACTTCTTGAAGCCGCCGTGGGGCATCTCTGCGACCAGCGGGATGTGGGTGTTGATCCACACGCAGCCGAAGTCGAGCCTCTTGGACATCCGCATCGCGCGGGCGTGGTCCTTGGTCCACACCGAGGAGGCGAGGGCGTACTCGACGCCGTTGGCCCACTCGACGGCCTGGTCCTCGTCCGAGAAGGACTGGACGGTGATGACCGGGCCGAAGACCTCGTTCTGGATGATCTCGTCGTCCTGCTTCAGGCCGGAGACGACGGTCGGGGCGTAGAAGTAGCCCTTGTCGCCGACCTGCTGGCCGCCCGCCTCGACCTTGGCGTGGGCGGGGAGGCGCTCGATGAAGCCGGCGACCTGCTTGAGCTGGTTGGGGTTGTTCAGCGGGCCGAACAGGACGTCCTCGTCGTCCGGCTGGCCGGTCTTCGTCTCGGACGCGGTCTTGGCGAGCGCGGCCACGAACTCGTCGTGGATGGACTCGTGGACGAGGACGCGGGTCGCGGCCGTACAGTCCTGGCCGGCGTTGAAGAAGCCCGCGACCGAGATGTCCTCGACGGCCTTGGCGATGTCGGTGTCCTCGAAGACGACGACGGGGGCCTTGCCGCCCAGCTCCAGGTGGACCCGCTTGAGGTCCTTGGAGGCGGACTCGGCCACCGACATGCCGGCGCGGACCGAGCCGGTGATGGAGGCCATGGCCGGGGTCTCGTGCTCGACCATCAGGCGGCCGGTGTCACGGTCGCCGCAGATGACGTTGAAGACGCCCTTGGGCAGGATCGAGCCGATGATGTCGGCGATCAGGACCGTGGAGGCGGGGGTGGTGTCCGAGGGCTTGAGGACCACGGTGTTGCCGGCCGCGATCGCCGGGGCGAACTTCCACACCGCCATCATCATCGGGTAGTTCCAGGGGGCGACCTGGGCGCACACACCGACCGGCTCACGGCGGATGATCGAGGTCATCCCCTCCATGTACTCGCCGGCCGAGCGGCCCTCCAGCAGTCGCGCCGCGCCCGCGAAGAAGCGGATCTGGTCGACCATCGGCGGGATCTCCTCGGAGCGGGTGAGCCCGGTCGGCTTGCCCGTGTTCTCCACCTCGGCCGCGATCAGTTCCTCGGCACGCTCCTCGAACGCGTCGGCGATCTTGAGGAGGGCCTTCTGACGCTCGGCGGGGGTCGTGTCACGCCAGGCCGGGAAGGCGCGGGCGGCGGCCTCCATGGCGGCGTCCACGTCCGCCTCGCCGGACAGCGGCGCAGTCGCGTACGCCTCGCCCGTCGCGGGGTTGACCACCTCGGTGGTCCGTCCGTCGGCGGCGTCCCGGAACTCACCGTCGATGTAGTTGCGCAGACGACGCAGCTCGGTGCTCACTGCCGGCCTCCTGATCTGGTTCTTTGCGTCCACTCACTGAGACACCCACCCTAGCCGCCGGGCCCACGTTTTCAACACCCCCATCGCCACCAGTTCTGCGAAATCCGCAAGCTTCGGCCACTCAAACAACGAATTTCATCGCTGGAGGGTTGCGAAACTATCGAGACGTCGTGCACAGTGAGGTCGTGGCCAGTCGAAGCGCAGACCAGAGGGACTTCTCCCGCGAGTCCAGGAACGGCACCCCCCAGCTGGATGCCGTCTCCCTCGCCATCATCCAGCAGCTCCAGGAGGACGGCCGCCGGCCGTACGCCGCGATCGGCAAGGCCGTCGGCCTCTCCGAGGCGGCCGTGCGCCAGCGCGTCCAGAAGCTGCTGGACCAGGGCGTGATGCAGATCGTCGCCGTCACGGACCCGCTCACCGTGGGTTTCCGCCGGCAGGCGATGGTCGGGATCCACGTCGAGGGCGATGTCGAGTCGATCGCGGACGCGCTGACCGCCATGTCGGAAGTCGAGTACGTGGTGATGACCGCGGGCTCGTTCGACATCCTCGCCGAGATCGTCTGCGAGGACGACGACCACCTGCTGGACGTCATCAACAAACGCATCCGGTCCCTGCCCGGCGTGCGCTCCACCGAAAGCTTCGTCTACCTGAAGCTGAAGAAGCAGACCTACATGTGGGGAACCCGATAACCGTGAGGACCCGATAACCGTGAGCACCAAGGACCTCAGCCGCACCGCGTACGACCACCTGTGGATGCACTTCACCCGCATGTCCTCGTACGAGAACTCCCCCGTCCCGACCATCGTCCGGGGTGAGGGCACCTACATCTACGACGACAAGGGCAGGCGCTACCTCGACGGTCTCGCGGGTCTGTTCGTGGTCCAGGCCGGCCACGGCCGCACGGAACTCGCCGAGACCGCCTTCAAGCAGGCCCAGGAGCTGGCCTTCTTCCCGGTGTGGTCCTACGCCCACCCGAAGGCCGTCGAGCTGGCCGAGCGCCTGGCCCACCACGCCCCGGGCGACCTGAACAAGGTCTTCTTCACCACGGGCGGCGGCGAGGCCGTCGAGACCGCCTGGAAGCTCGCCAAGCAGTACTTCAAGCTGCAGGGCAAGCCGACCAAGTACAAGGTCATCTCCCGCGCGGTCGCCTACCACGGCACCCCGCAGGGCGCCCTGTCCATCACGGGCCTGCCCGGCCTGAAGGCCCCCTTCGAGCCGCTCGTCCCGGGCGCGCACAAGGTGCCGAACACCAACATCTACCGCGCCCCGCTCTTCGGTGACGACCCGGAGGCCTTCGGCCGCTGGGCCGCCGACCAGATCGAGCAGCAGATCCTCTTCGAGGGCCCGGAGACCGTCGCCGCGGTCTTCCTGGAGCCGGTGCAGAACGCCGGCGGCTGCTTCCCGCCGCCGCCCGGCTACTTCCAGCGCGTGCGCGAGATCTGCGACCAGTACGACGTCCTGCTCGTGTCGGACGAGGTCATCTGCGCCTTCGGCCGCCTCGGCACGATGTTCGCCTGCGACAAGTTCGGCTACGTCCCGGACATGATCACCTGCGCCAAGGGCATGACCTCGGGCTACTCCCCGATCGGCGCGTGCATCATCTCCGACAAGCTCGCCGAGCCGTTCTACAAGGGCGACAACACGTTCCTGCACGGCTACACCTTCGGTGGCCACCCCGTGTCGGCCGCGGTGGGCCTCGCCAACCTCGACCTGTTCGAGCGCGAGGGCATCAACCAGCACGTGCTCGACAACGAGGGCGCCTTCCTGCAGACCCTGCAGAAGCTGCACGACCTGCCGATCGTCGGCGACGTCCGCGGCAACGGCTTCTTCTACGGCATCGAGCTGGTGAAGGACAAGAACACCAAGGAGTCCTTCAACGAGGAGGAGACCGAGCGCGTCCTGTACGGCTTCCTCTCCAAGGCGCTCTTCGACAACGGGCTGTACTGCCGTGCCGACGACCGCGGCGACCCGGTCATCCAGCTCGCCCCGCCGCTGATCTCCAACCAGGAGACCTTCGACGAGATCGAGCAGATCCTGCGCGCCACCCTCACGGAGGCGTGGACGAAGCTCTGAGCCTTCCCGGAAGGTCCGCTCCTTCCCCCGGAAGGTCCGATCATCCGACCGGCTGATCGACACCGGCCCCGGTGCCTCCGTTCGAGTGGGAACGGCGGCCCGGGGCCGTGTGCTGTCCGGGCTGCCGCAGAACACCTGCCTAGCGTTCCAGTGACCGATCGGCCCATCCTTCGTTCCCCCGCACGAGGGACGAGGCAGGGAAAGCGGATCAGAACCGAGGTGTGACGCGCATGGAGGCCCCGCCGGACAACGACGTGCTCTGGGCACGCTCGCTGCACTTCAGGTACCCCGACGGGTCACCCGGACTGGCCGGGGTCGCACTCGCCGTGCGCGAGCGCGAGATCGTCGCCGTCTCCGGCCCGCGTGGCAGCGGCAAGACGACCCTGCTGGGCTGCCTGTCCGGCCTGCTGCCGGTACGGCACGGCGAGGTGTGGTTCAACAGCACCCCCCTGCACACCCTCGGCCCGACGCGCCGCGAGCAGCTGCGCCGGGACCGCTTCGGCTGGATCGACCCCGTACCGGCCCTGGTCCCCGAGCTGAACGCCTGGGAGAACGTCGCCCTCCCCCTGATGCTGCGCGGCACCGGCCGCCGCAGGGCGAAGGTCACCGCGCGGGAGTGGCTGGAACGGCTCGACGTCGGCGGCAAGGCACGGTGCCGCCCGCACGCGCTCCAGCAGACCGAGCGCCAGCGGGTCTCGATCGCCCGGGCACTGGCCGCGGCTCCCATGATCCTCTTCGCCGACGAGCCGACGGCCCCGCTGCACCGCACCGACCGCACCCAGGTCCTGCGCACCCTCATCACGGCCGCACGCTCGCACGGCATCACCGTGGTCCTCGCCACGCACGACCCCGAGACGGCCGCCCTCGCCGACCGCACCGTGGGCCTGCTCGACGGGCGGAGCGTGCGCACCGTGCACCTGCCGGAGGCACCGGACACGGAGGGCCGCGCCGCGTGGTCGCTCTCCGTCTGACCCGTACGGCGCGGCCCGCCGTCCAGCTGCGCCGTCTGCTGGTCGCCGCGGCCTCGGCGGGCACCGGCTTCCTGCTCCTGTCCTGCCTGGGCTACGCCCTGAACCACCCCGAGTCCCCGTCCACCGCCGCGCTGCGCCTGGCCTGGTGCACGGTGCCGGTCGCCGCCACGGCGTACCTGGCGCTCGCCGTCGCCCGCACCGACCCCGGCACCCGGCCACGCCCCGGCCTGTCCGCCGTGGGCCTCGGCCCGGCGCGGCTGATGGCCGTCTCGGCACTGACGACCGCCCTGTCCTGCACCCTGGGCTCGCTGCTCGCCCTGCTGGTCTTCCTGCACCTGCGCGGGGATCTGACGGGCATGCCCTTCGACGGCGCGGCGGCGGACTTCCTGGCGGCGGACGTGCCCTTTCCCGCCCCGGCGACCCTGACCCTGCTGTGCCTGCCCCCGGCCGCCGCGTCGGCCACCGTGGCCCTGGCCCTGCGCCCGAAGGACCCGGGCCCCGCCGCCCCCGGCCCGCGCGCACACGGCCGCTTCGGCTCGTTCGGCTACGCGGCGGCGCGGGAGAGGTTCGGCTCGTACGCCCGGTTCGGCGCCCGCCTCAGCCCCGAGGCCGCGGGGATCGGCCACCGCCCCGTCGGTGAGCCCGCGGCCGGTCGCGCCGCTGGAGTGGCGCCTGTCCCACAGAAGGTGCCGGGCGACGCGACCGGCCTCGGGCCCCAGCCGCCGGACAGCGCCGCCGACGCCGGACCCCGGACCCCGGATGCCGACTGGGCCGACGTCGCCCCCGCGTCCCCCAACGACGCGCCCGTGGGCCTCCCTTGGGGCATCGCCCTCCTCGCCACCGGCCTGACGGCACAGGCGTACGCCGACGGGTCGTCCCTCGCCGTCCTCACCGGCTGGCTCCTGACCGCGACCGGTCTCGTCCTCGCCTCCCCCGGTCTCACCCACCTGTGCGGCCGCCTCCTCCAGTGCACCCGCCCGGGCGCCCTCCGCCTCCTCGCCGGCCGGTTCCTCATGGCGGAGGCCACCCGGGTCGGCCGCCCCCTGGGCGTCGTCTGCGCGGTCGCGTCGGCCGGCTTCACCATGACCACCCTGTACGCCCGCTCGGCACCGGCGTTCGGCCCCCTGACCACCTTCGGCACGCTGCTCGTCGCCGGCTGCACGGTCGCCACGCTCCTCACCGCGGCCGTGGAGACCCGCCAGTGCCGGGCCGGCACGAGGGCCGCGCTGCTCCGCCTCGGCGCCCGGGTCACGACGCTGCGCGCCGCCGCGGCCCTCCGCACGGCGGCCCTGCTGGCGCTCTTCGGTCCGCTCACCCTCGGCGTCGCCGCCCTGGCGGCGCTCCCCGTGACCCGCTGACCCACTGAGCCGCTGAGCCGCTGAGCCGCCCTCCGCAAGAAAAATCTCCGGCGACCGATGAGTTCTCCCGGGGCCCGGGGTCTACCCCCTCGAACAGACCCACCCCGGAACGAAGCCACGGAAGCGAGAGTCCCGTATGTACCAGCAGATGATCTTCGTGAACCTGCCCGTGAACGACCTCGACGCGTCGAAGAAGTTCTTCACGGAACTCGGCTACACCATCAACCCCCAGTTCAGCGACGAGAACGCCGCCTCCGTGGTGATCAGCGACACCATCGTCGCGATGCTGCTCACCAAGCCGTTCTACGCGACCTTCACCGACAAGGAGATCGCCGACGCGACCAAGAGCAGCGAGGTGCTGGTCTGTCTGAGCGCCGAGAGCCGCGAGAAGGTCGACGAGCTGGTCGACAAGGCGATCGCGGCGGGCGGCACGGCGAGCGGCCGCACCCAGGACCACGGCTTCATGTACGGGCGCGCCTTCGACGACCTCGACGGGCACACCTGGGAAATCATGTGGATGGACCCGGCAGCGGTCCAGGGCTGACGAACTGACCCGAAACGTCCGGGCGGTTAATAAGCAGGTAAAGTCAACGGCCGTTGGCGGCATATGCATTGACACTGCTTACGGAGCGCTTATAGACCTGTGAGCCTCCTGGGGGCGCTGGGGCCTCACCTCATCAGTCGCTCCAACTCCCCCTACAGCCCCCCGCAGTTATGCACTCTGTAAAGGACAAACGTGTCCATAACTCGCCGTAGCGCACGCCGTTCCGTGCGCATCCTGGGTGTTGCCTCCGCCTCGGCGGCGGTGGTGCTGGGTCTGTCCAGCTCCGCGCTCGCGTGCACCATCCGTGACTTCAAGGCCGAAGCCAAGTGCGACGGCGAAAAGGGCGTCATCGTCGTCACCGACACCGACGCCTCCCGCACCTCCGCCACCATCACCGTGTTCCTGAAGGGCGCGAGTGGTGTCGACACGCAGGTGGGCCAGCAGAAGGTCAAGGGCTCGGCCAAGGGCGCTCCCGTCACCTTCGCGGAGGACTGGAAGCCGAACGCGACCTACCGCGTCCACGTCACGGCCGCCCACAACATCGTCGACGAGGACATCCAGCCCGACCTGGTGACCTCGTCCACCGCCTGCAAGACCGAGAGCTCGACCCCGACGCCGCCGGCCAAGACGCCGAAGCCGAAGCCGTCGAAGTCCGCCCCGGCCGAGTCGGCGACCCCGACTCCGACGGCCTCCGAGTCCAGCTCCGCCCCGGCGGGCGCGCCGAGCAACGCGCCGTCCCCGGCGGCCGGTAACTCGAACCTCGCCGAGACCGGTGCCAGCTCCAACACCGGCCTGATCGCCGGCATCGCGGGCGCGCTGGTCGTCGTCGGCGGTGGCGCCGTCTTCCTCGGCATGCGCCGTCGCGGGACGCGCGGCAACGGCTGACGCCTCGCCTTCGTACACGGCCGCGGGGGGGGGGGGGGGGGGGGGGGGGGGGGGGGGGGGGGGGGGGGGGGGGGGGGGGGGGGGGGGGGGGGGGGGGGGGGGGGGGGGGGGGGGGGA